>JAEXOO010000049.1 GCA_023439305.1 Pseudomonadota bacterium | reverse complement strand
AGTCGCGAGCTTCGCCGCCGAATGCTTTGGCCAGAACCGTGCAGATTGCTGCGGTCAGCGTGGTTTTACCGTGGTCAACGTGACCGATAGTACCGACGTTGACGTGCGGTTTAGTCCGTTCAAACTTGCCTTTAGCCATGGCAGACTCCTGAAGGGATAAAGCGATATGAGATAAAAGAGATGTGGTGCCCATGACGCGGATCGAACGCGTGACCTCTCCCTTACCAAGGGAGTGCTCTACCACTGAGCCACATGGGCATTTGCATTTAGCCTAGAACAGCTAAAGGCATATAAAACCTGGAGCGGGTGAAGGGGATCGAACCCTCGTCTTAAGCTTGGAAGGCTTCTGCTCTACCATTGAGCTACACCCGCAGCATTACTTTCTTCACCCTGTTCTAAAGCAGCCTTGGCAGCTGACTTTAGATTAGTACTGGTGGTGGGAGCTGGATTCGAACCAGCGTAGGCGCAGGGCCAACAGATTTACAGTCTGCCTCCTTTAACCACTCGGACATCCCACCCGAAGCGAAAATCGAATTATGGACGTGTTTTCAGGGTCCGTCAAGCCTTTTGCAGAAAAAGTTGAATATATTTCGCTTTTCGATAAAAAAACCGGCCCGCAGGCCGGTTTCTTGCTTCAAATCGAGACCGAAATCAGTCCTCAGCCTGCTCCAGCAACGCGGACAAACCTTGTTTTTCGAGCAAGGCGTTCAGGTGCTCCCAACCATGGAAGGAGATCTGCAGCTGGCCCTTGTCCTTGGCTCCCACTTTGAGCGTGACCTTGGTACCCAGATGGTCCGACAGGATTTTCTCGAAACGTTGCACATCGCCATTGGCGCCGGCTCGACGCGCCGCCTGCTTGGCAGCGGGCGCATCGTCTTCGTGCAAGGTCCGGGCCACCAGCTTTTCAGTATCGCGCACCGACAGGCGGCGGGCGATGACTTCGTTGGCCAGCATGATCTGACGGGCAGCGTCCACGGCCAGCAAGGCACGGGCGTGGCCCATGTCGATATCGCCGGCCAGCAGCATGATCTGCACGGGCTCAGCCAGATTGATCAAACGCAGCAGGTTACTGGTCGCCGAGCGTGAGCGGCCGATGGCCTGGGCGGCCTGCTCATGCGTCAAGCCGAACTCATCCAGCAGGCGCTTGACACCTTGCGCCTCTTCCAGGGGGTTAAGGTCTTCGCGCTGAATGTTTTCTATCAGCGCCATGATGGCCGCATTCTCGTCGCCCACTTCACGGACGAGCACCGGCACCTCGGCCAGTCCGGCGATCTGGGATGCGCGAAAGCGCCGTTCCCCGGCAATAATCTCGTACTTGCCCTTGTCCTTGCCGCCGAGCGGCCGCACCAGGATGGGCTGCATCACCCCCTGGGCTCGGATGGATTCGGCCAGTTCATTCAGGGCGCCCTCGTCCATGCGGGTACGGGGCTGATAGACACCGGCCTTGAGCAGCTTGACCGGCAAGCTGGAAGGCAGAGCGTCTTTTAATGGTGGAGCTGCCGCCGTCTTCCCAATCGTTGCTATCGCTCCGGCATCAGCGCCCAGCAGCGCATCCAGGCCGCGACCTAGGCCTTTGGGTTTTCGAGTAGCCATGCTTACTTTCCTATTATTTCTGGGGTGCGTTATGCCTTGTCGGTACGAGACTCTTTCTTGAGCCGCTTGACCAGCTCTTTGCCGAAGTCCAGGTAAGCCTTGGCGCCACGAGAATTCTTGTCGTAGACAATACCGGGCATGCCATGGCTGGGAGCTTCGGCCAGGCGCACATTACGCGGAACGACCGTCTTGAACACCTTGTCGCCAAAGTGCGTCTCGATCTGGCCGGACACTTGCTGCTGCAAGGTTACACGACTATCAAACATGACGCGCAACAGACCGATGAGCTGGAGATCCGAGTTGATGTTGCGATAGACGCGCTTGACTGTATTGACCAGGTCCGAGAGCCCTTCCAGAGCAAAGTATTCGCATTGCATGGGGATGATGACCCCATGTGCGCTCGCCAGTCCATTGAGCGTCAACAAAGACAGAGTAGGCGGACAATCGATCAGCACGAAATCGTATTCGCCTGATACCTGGACAAGGGCTTGCTTGAGCTGCTGCTCCCGCTCCTCCATCTGGATTAGATCGATTTCAGCGCCAGACAGCTCGCGATTAGAAGGTAACACATCGTAACCTCCGGTTTCAGAACGTACCTTTACGCTCGAAATGGTTTCTTGTCCGATCAGTACCTGATACAGATTACCCGAAAGGTTGTTTTTATCTATGCCACTGCCCATGGTGGCATTGCCTTGCGGATCAAGGTCGATCAGCAGGACTTTTTTCTTCAGCAGAGCCAGCGCGGCCGCCAGATTGATGGCAGTGGTAGTCTTGCCTACCCCGCCTTTCTGGTTGGCGATACAAAAAATGTAGGCGCCGGAAGATTTATCGTCATTTTTACTCATGATTATCCTTGCTGCACCAACCACACCAGACAACGTTGAGCATCCAGCTCCGGCACAGTTAATGATTCAATACGCTCGACCTGCCAGGTACTTTGAGCCTGTAGAGCGGCGATCTCCTCGTCGGGTATCTTGCCTTTCATGGCTGCGATACGACCACCTGCACGAACATGCCTGCCCGCCAAATTAACAAAATCAATCAGAGAGGAAAAGGCTCTGGACACGACAATATCGGCGCTCAGCGCAGGCTCTTTTTCCACTCGAACATGAAGGGCCTGCAAATTTGGCAAACGCAACACCCCTGCCATTTGCTGCACAAAGGCCATTTTCTTCTCGACAGCATCAATACAGGTAATGTTCCACGTGGAACATGTCGCAGCTAGCACAACGCCCGGCAGACCAGCACCGGAACCCACATCGACGATACTGATGGGATCTGCAGTCTTTGCGCCCTGCTCCAGATAGTCCTGAATCGGCCGTACAATCGACAGACTATCAAAAATGTGCTGCACCAGCATTTGATCTGGGTCACGCAGGGCCGTCAGGTTATAGGTTCGATTCCATCGTTGCAACTGTTGAATATAAACAAGCAATTTCTGGGCGACTTCCGGCTCGACCTGTAAACCCAGTTCGTTCAGCGCCTTATCCAGACGTTGGGAAAATTCTGCACTCATGCCGCGTTACGATTTTTCTGCTTACGTTTCAGATAAACCAGCAGCAAAGATACAGCCGCCGGGGTTATTCCTTGAATTCGACCAGCCTGCCCTATAGTCGCCGGGCGTGACGCTTTAAGGCGCTGCCGCACCTCAATAGACAGACCCTTGATATCGTCATAATCCAAGTCCGCCGGAATGACCTGCTCTTCCAAGGCTGCCTGGCGCTCTACTTCGTCCTGCTGACGAGCCACATAGCCAGCATATTTGACCTGGATCTCGACCTGTTCCACGTGGACGGGGTCCTCGAGCCCTGGGCCGGCAATCAAATCCCCCTGATCGTTCTGAACCTGCATCAGATTTCCATAATGGACTTCAGGGCGCTTCAATAAGTCGTAAAAGGAATACTCTCGCTCGATGGCTTTGCCCAGCAGCGCTTGGGCTCGCTCAGCAGAGAAGCTGCGTGGATTGACCCATGTGCCCTTTAATCGTTCGATTTCACGGGCTACCGCATCGCGTTTACGGTTGAAGTGATCCCAACGCGCATCGTCCACCAATCCCAACTGGCGGCCGATTTCGGTCAAACGTTGATCAGCGTTGTCTTCCCGCAGGCTCAGGCGATACTCCGCACGCGACGTAAACATGCGATAGGGTTCCGTTACCCCGCGAGTAATCAAATCGTCGACCAGCACGCCCAAGTAGGCTTCGTTGCGCCGCGGATACCATTGATCTTTGCCTTGCGCCTGCAGTGCCGCGTTGGCACCTGCCAGCAGGCCTTGAGCAGCGGCTTCTTCGTAGCCTGTTGTGCCATTGATCTGACCGGCGAAGAACAAGCCACGAATCTGCTTGGTTTCCAGGGTTGGATGCAGCGCACGGGGGTCGAAATAATCATATTCGATCGCATAGCCAGGCCGCATAATGCGCGCATTCTCCAAGCCGGGCAAACTGCGAACCATGGCCAGCTGGATGTCAAAAGGCAGGCTGGTGGATACCCCGTTGGGATAGATCTCCGTCGTGCTCAGTCCCTCTGGCTCCAGGAAGACCTGGTGGCTGGCCTTGTCGGCGAAACGATGTATTTTGTCTTCGATAGAAGGACAATAGCGTGGGCCTATTCCTTCAATTGTGCCCTGGTCGCTATACATAGGCGAACGATCCAGACCTGAGCGTATGATGTCGTGCGTGCGCTCATTGGTATGTGTAATCCAGCAAGGCATCTGCTGCGGATGCAAAGAGGCGTTGCCCATATAGGAAAACACGGGCACCGGATCCATATCGCCTGGTTGAACCTCCAAACGGGAGAAATCAATTGTGTTGGCGTCGATACGAGGCGGCGTGCCGGTCTTTAAGCGACCCTGCGGCAGCTTCAGTTCCCGCAGACGATGCGCCAGGCTGATGGACGGTGGATCCCCCGCTCGCCCAGCCGAATAGTTATTAAGGCCTACATGAACCAGCCCGTTCAAGAAGGTCCCTGCCGTCAGGACCACCGCCTTGGCTCGGAACTCGAGTCCAATTTTGGTCACGGCGCCAACCACTTGCTCGCCTTCCAGAATCAAGTCCTCAACCGATTGCTGGAACACCATCAAATTAGGCTGATTTTGCAGACGCTGACGGATAGCCTTGCGATACAAAGAGCGATCGGCCTGAGCACGGGTGGCTCGGACAGCAGGCCCCTTGGAGCTATTCAGAGTGCGAAACTGTATCCCAGCCTCGTCTGTGGCCAGCGCCATGGCACCGCCTAAGGCATCGACCTCTTTGACCAAATGGCCTTTACCAATCCCCCCAATAGAAGGATTGCAGGACATTTGCCCCAAGGTGTCCATATTGTGAGTAAGCAGCAAGGTAGACACACCTGTCCGAGCAGCTGCCAGCGCCGCCTCGGTACCTGCGTGTCCGCCGCCGATGACGATAACGTCAAACTCTTCGGGATAAATCATGTCGGACCAGCTAAAAAGTAAAAATCAATTATACGACCAGGAAAGTCAGCTGTTCCACGTGAAACACATCTCAGAGATAAACTGTTCCACGTGGAACAAAACATCTTCAGCCAAACAGGACTGTGGATAACTTTGTGGAGAATGCCCTTGGTTTGGCATGTAAACGGTGCAATTGTTCCGCCTGAAGGGTGATCGAATATCTCGGCGGCACTAGACAAGACCGAGGCTCAGACACCTTAAAAATAGCGGCTAAGGCCGTAAAATCGGTCTACGTGCTGACTCTGGTCCGCAATAGAATGCAACTTTCCCAGATGATGCCAAGCACAGGCGAAAAATTGTGGATAACAGCGACTTGCCAAATCCTTCATACGCTCAACCATTATAAGTCTGGCGTAACGAGCTACGCACCGTTGTCCAGACCAATGTTGCCGCAAGGCCGCACGACTGGAACACGACAGCAGCCAATACGGGAGCATGAAAAAAGCCGGCCTAAGCCGGCTTTTCGCAACGTAGATCTGTTCGATGGCAGATCTGCGGATCACTTACAGGGGACGGATACCCGCCGCCTGTAGACCTTTAGGGCCTTCTTTGACTTCGAACTCGACGGTTTGCCCTTCGTTCAAGGAACGGAAACCACGACCATCAATCGCGGAGAAGTGAGCAAATACATCCGCTGAACCGGAGTCAGGCGTAATGAAGCCAAATCCCTTTTCAGCATTGAACCATTTGACTTTGCCAGTTTGAACCATGATCAGACTGAATCCTGAATAAACAAAAAACTAAGCACCTTCACGCAAGCCCTGCATTGGACTGCAAGGTCAAGCAAGGCAAGATTGATGGGGCGCCCTATGTGCCCGACATCGTTGCAAAAGCCTATTATTGGAGAAGGCTCCATACAAGGGAGCACAGCACCAGGCGGCCTGGGAGGATATAGTGCGCCTGGTGAACAGAGCGAAAAACATACCGCACAGAACAAAAAGGCCGGCCCTCTTGATCTGAGAAAGCATACTCAGTGCTTATGCCACAATCAATTGGAAACTCAGCTTTGTGTGGTATTTTTTCGTCAGGAAAAACACTGATAAGGCTGCCTCTTCCCCATTCTTTGGCAGCTCGGACAAACACGCACCCTCTTTATTTTTTAAGCTCAGCATCCATGCAGATCCAATCCAAGCTGCCCGCCGTGGGCACCACTATTTTCAGTACCATGAGCCAATTGGCACTGGAACACCAGGCTATCAATCTGGGACAAGGCTTCCCGGACTTCAACCCAGATCCGGCTCTGATCGAAGCCGTTCATCAAGCCATGCTGAACGGCCAGAACCAATATCCCCCCATGGCCGGCCATCCAGGTTTGCGCGAACGTATCGCCGACAAGGCCGAACACCGTTATGGGCATCGATACGATAGCAATACCGAAATTACCGTCACCAGCGGGGCCAGCGAAGCCTTGATGGCCAGCTTCCTGGCCTTTGTGCACCCGGGCGACGAGGTGATATTGATCGAGCCGTTCTACGACCTGTACGTGCCTGCCATCGAGCTGGCCGGCGGCAAGGCTGTCCCTGTCCCCATGACAGCCCCTTCAGCCCAGCATGCATACTATCGGGTGGACTGGGAGCGGGTGGAAAATGCCATCACGTCCAGAAGCCGTATGCTGGTTATCAACTTCCCTCATAACCCGACCTGCACCAATCTGCGTCCCCAAGACCTGGATGCCTTGGAACGTTTGGTGGAAAAACATCCTTTGCTGATCCTGTCCGACGAAGTCTACGAGCATCTGACCTTTGATCAGCAAACCCACTTGAGCCTGTCGACCCGCCCTGCTCTGGCGGCGCGCTCTATTATTGTTTCTTCCTTCGGCAAGACCTTCCACGCAACGGGCTGGAAAGTAGGCTACTGCTGCGCCCCAAGCGCATTGACCACCGAAATCCGTAAAATTCACCAATACATGGTGTTCACTGTTCCAGCGCCTCTCCAGGCGGGTCTGGCGACCTATATGCAAGACTCGTCCACATGGGAGTCCTTGCCAGCTTTCTACCAGGCCAAACGCGATCTACTGCACCAAGGGCTCCTCCAATCCAGGTTCACTCCTCTGCACAGCGAAGGCACTTTTTTCCTCTTGGCCAGCTACGAGGGAATCTCCGATCAAACAGAGCTGGAATTTGCCACCTGGCTGACTCGCCATCATGGAGTAGGCGTGATCCCTGTTTCCGCCTTCTACCAAAACCCTGAGTCAGCCCAGGCCAATCACAAACTAGTTCGATTTTGCTTTGCAAAACAAGCTACGACCCTGAACGCAGCGATTGAACGATTACAGAAAGTCTGACCGTCAGAGCACACCCCAAACCGCCGTCAGGCGGTTTTTTTTTATTGCGAATCCTCAGGCCCCAAAATTGTGGATAAACCGCTCCTTCCTGGATCTGCACTGTGGCATGGAAACCAACCAACAACAGCCATGTGCTGCATACCCTACCGCACGACACACACGATCCCTGTCATGAACAACAAACTCCATTGCGTGCAGCGCAAACCCGGCATCTTGTTCAGCAAGGCCATACCCAGACAAACCGAGCGCCTGTTGATAACTTTGGGGGCAACCCTGATTTTTTTACCAGTAAATGCCCTTTTGAACATGAAAAAGACGTTTTCATGCCTACTTTTTCCTGAGCGCAATCTTCTGCGACATTGATGACACAATTATTGGAAGAAGCTTGAATACGTCCTTTTTTTCTCTATAAAACAAGAACTTAAAACCAAATAAGCTATCTGGACAACTGGATATAAACACAGATAGCAGCGGGCGTCAGACCTCAGACTCCAAGAGTACGGAGCGACGCCAGCGAATACCCGTTTTTTGTGGACAAGTTGAGATTCCACAACGAGCATTCGAGGTACAACAGTTCGACTTTCTCACTTTCTTGGCCCCTGTCACATCGACGTCCTGGCAAGCGGGAGAATCGATGCTTCCAACACCAAGCTGCTGGAATCGTCAAAGCCGAACAGTTTGAATTTATTTCATGTAAAAAAACAGGCTCGTCAGTGTGATCAGACAGATCCAGACGATGGCGAAACAGCAACAGATGCTTTGAAACGCCGTTGAAAATGTTTTTTCACAGCCTTGACGGCCTTAATCCGCTGTATGCAGAAAACGCATAGCGACATCAGGGCATGTCGTTCCGTGTTCCTGCAATGCTGTGCATCTTAGTCCAGAAATTTTGGCATGCAAAGCCTCGGGGCGAAGCGGGGAAAGGTGGAAACTTATCTTCTATAACAAGCACTTAAATTTTTTATTTAGATTTATGTATGGAAGCCTGTTGATAAGTGGAACAAGCCTTGTTTCTTATTTGAAATCAAATGCTTGGATGCTATTTTATTGGGGATAGCTGGTAGGATTGCTGGTGGACTGAATAGGCATAACTTTCAGGTGATCCGCTAGAACATAGACTTGTGCCAAGCCAATCCACACACTGTACACATTCGTCTCTCTAGAGCTTATCCACAGAAAAGAAAATTGTAACAGTGGGCGGATTCCTTGAAATCAACTGATTTTCTGCTGGACCTGGGTGTCCGTCATCAGAATTTGTTCGGGCCAACGTAGTGCGGCCAGGTGGAATCGGCTTGATGGCGGCTTCTGCTCCGCACGTCGTTCGCGCCAACGAGCACCGACGGAAAAATCGACGCAGTAGGCATTATGCCGGGCACCATGCCATTGAAATGGATCTATCTCATTGAATAATAACGAATATCTTGAGAGTTTTTGGGTTTGATCGGGATCTAGCTGGCGCCAGTAATGGCCAAAAACTACGGGTGTTGCGTCTTGATAGTCATTCCACCACGGAGTTCGATCGGAAAAACGCCAACGATTTCCAGCAAAAAACGGCGTTTCTGCCATTGCTTCTGTTCCCGAAGTCAGCAAACGAATTGGATTGAATCGACTTTGAACCAGGTCATAGTCTGCATATTCGTTCAATAAAGGAATTGAAGCCGCAGGATCTTCAATTTTTTCCTTCCATTTTTGTTTTGCTTCTAAATATCTCTGCAAAATTCCAGTTCTCTTTGCGTATTCATTCGCTTTTTTATCGCATTCCTGAAAAAAGTCCAGCATATTTCTGGTTTTTATCGTTCTTATTTAATTTACTGCTGCAGTATTCCATGCAGCGTGCACGATACGGAGGTCTTTTCTTTCAAGGACCAACGGCAAAGTGCTTAGAAATTGGCGGATATTTTCTTTTTTTTCTGACTGGACTCGTTGGAAAGGCGCGTAAAACGGCAGGTCGGAATCAAATCGTTGGTCAAAAAACCAGCCTGATCCGTCCTTGGCGTCGTCAATGAGCAGGTTTATCTCGTGATTGCCCAATATTCCAAACGCTTTTTTGTTATTTATCAATGACTTGACGAATTCTATCGTTCCTGGACTATCAGGTCCCCGATCGCAATAATCACCGACGAACACCAGAGTCCGATGATCTGGATGGCTTCCATCTACTTGATATTCCAGGTTTTTTAGTAAACGGTGCAATGCGGGAAGTTCTCCGTGCAGGTCTCCGATGATGTCTAAAGGACCTTCAGGAAGGGCTTGTACGAGGTAGGAGCTCATAGAATGGTCTTTATTTAACAATAACTATATATATATATTTGATAATGGATAATGGATGTCTGTGGATAAGTAGAACAGATTCATTTTTTTCTTTATTTTCAATAACTTGTTGACAGTTTTGCCATGTGTACCAGAGCTCGGGAGCCAGTGGATCAAAATTGGACAACATCCGCCCTCTTGCAAGATAACGTACTTATCCCCTTTCCATCCACACCCCTTGCACAGATCGTCCGCCCAGAGCTTATCCACAGCTCCGTCCAGGGCAGATGCCTCAGGAAAAAGACGTTGGCGGCAGCGGCTTGGCGCCTGGCTTTGGCAGGCTGGAACCCTTTGCCCGGGACTGCGTTCATTTATTTTCTGTGAGTAACTTTACTAGATTCTTGATTCAGAAAACTGCTGTTATACTTTCCACATTTTATCCACTTAGTTATTTTCCAGATCAGAGTCCGAATTTCATAATTCCAATAATGGGATAAATGATTTTGTTGATAAGATTGTGGATTTCTTTCTTATTCTTTTCTGTGGATAAGTTTTTTCAGCACGTTTTATTTCAAACGTCATAAGTCGCGGGTTGTTTGTTTTTTACAAAACCCGGGTTTTGTTTATCAGTATTCCATTTTTGTTTTTCAATGAGTTTCTATTTTTCAGGCAGATCGTTCGCCTTAATACCTCAGGCCAAAAAAACCACCGCCGAAGCAGTGGTCTGGCTTGAATGGAAAATGGATTAGCCGGCGCTGAATGCGTTCCACCGGTCGGGATACTGACGCCGGAATTTGCTGACTAAATCAATGCAGGCCTGGTCATTAAAAATCTCTACCTGAACCCCTGTCTGGCGTAGCCAGTCCAATGCTCCTTGATAGTGATGCGCCTCGCCCACCAGAAGACGTCGTATGCCGGCTATTTGGGCCGCCCCTGCGCACATGGGGCAGGGAGCCTCGGTAGCCACCAATAATGCGTCCTGATCGGGGCTGAAGGGCATTTGCAGGTACTGCTGCAGACAATTGGTTTCTGCATGGGAAAAATAGTTCTGATCCTGGAGCTGGCGGTTGTGGGCTTGGGCGACAACGAGACCGTTGACAACCAGAACAGATCCGAAGGGCATGCCCCCTTGGGCGACGGACAATCGCGCTTGATCCAGCGCCAGCTGCAGATAGTGATGTTTCATGATGTTCTCGTGATACGGGGACTGCGTCGGTAAAAGAACGACCGGGCTAAAACGGGCCCGAAAGCAATGGGGGGCCTTGCTGTGGACAGCGACAGTACGTCAGCGACGCTGTGCTCACGGGATATCCACATGGCGAACAAGTTGTCGCTGGTCCCAATCTGCGTGTCGACTGGCAGCAGGTCTCCCTTGTTCAGTCTGGGACATTGAAGAGGCTGCAGGCAAGGGGATGGGGCCCGCGTGGATTTCTGTCATGGTCTCCTCCCGTATCGGGTTGTGAAATATTTTTTACCGACAGTCTAGGAGGAAAAAAGATATTTGCCAGATGGGGGAAGCCATGGCTTTTGCTCTCATGACAAGCGGCCTGAATGGCTGCGTTCTTATAAGCATTGCAAATCATCGACTTGGCCGATTCATATGATTTTCACGCAGCGGCTTGATGGCTTGACCACTAGGGAAAGCCTTAGGAGGGTTCTCAGGATGTGTCGGCGGGGCCAAAAAAATCCCGCCTTGCGGCGGGATGAATGGATGGGGTGAAACGTGGGCTCAGGCCGTTTTGAACAGGCCCTCGCGGATCAGGAAATCCACGATCTGGTCCAGGCCTTCGCCTGTTTTCAAGTTGCACATGACGAAGGGTTTGTCGCCGCGCATGCGGCGTGTATCCGAGGCCATGATGTCCAGGTTGGCGCCGACATGAGGCGCCAGATCCGTTTTGTTAATGATGAAAAGGTCGGACTTGGTGATGCCGGGACCGCCTTTGCGTGGAATTTTCTCGCCGCTGGCGACATCAATGATGTAGAGCGTCAGGTCCGAGAGCTCCGGGCTGAAGGTGGCGGCCAGATTGTCCCCGCCTGATTCAATGAAGACGATATCGGCATCAGGAAATTTATCCAGCATGCGATCAATGGCCTCCAGGTTGATGGAGGCATCTTCACGGATGGCAGTGTGCGGACAACCGCCTGTTTCCACGCCCAGGATGCGGTCTGGCGGCAAGGCGCCGGACAGCGTCAGCAGGCGCTGGTCTTCCTTGGTGTAGATGTCGTTGGTGATGGCGATCAGGTCGTACTCGGGGTACATCTTTTTGCAGACCATCTCCAGCAGAGTCGTCTTGCCGGAACCGACGGGACCGCCTACGCCGACCCGAAGCGGTGGCAAGGTTTTGCTACGGTTGGATAGCGAGGAAATATCGTGCATGGTTGAACCTATCAGGATCGAAATAAGCGGGAAAACTGACTTTCGTGCCGCGCGGAGACGATGGAAAACTGCGGAGCGAAGGTTTGCAAGGCGGGCGGGCGCTGTTGGCTGCGTTCCAGCGCCAATTGCGCGACATCCGGGATCTGCCGGCGTACCTGGCTCAATACGCGCTGTCCGGCCATTTGTCCCAATGGAACGCTTTTGATGGCCGCCATGACCTGATTTTCAAGCCAGGTGTACAAGTACGCGTTCAGGCCAGCCAGCAACGGCAGATCCGCCTTCTGGGCAATGGCAGCATGGACGGTAGGCAGGCAAAGGGGGCGCAGGTTTTGCAGCCATGCTCGGGCCTGTTCGCCCAGCCAGCCCAATTCCAGGGCCAGCTTGTACAGCGACCAGCCCATTTGCTCGGTCTCGTTGCGGATCTCTTTTGTTTCACGTGAAGCAAAGAACCAACGGTTCCAGTGCAGTACCTTGTCATCGGATCCCGCTTGCCAGGCCTGATGCAGCAGGGCCCACAGAGGGGCCTCGCAGTGACCGATGACGCTGTGAAGCTGGTCCTGGATCCAATGGGCGGCCGAGGCTTCGTCATGCACCAAGCCCAGCTCGACAGCGGCTTCCAGGCCTTGCGAATAGCTGAAACCGCCAATCGGCAGAGCGGGTGAAGCCAATTGCTGCAGCAGCGTCAGTTGTTCAGGAGACAGTTGCATGGTCAGGATGAATGGTGGTGCGTGTGGTCGTGGCCGCAACAGCCCTGATCATGGTCGTGGCGGTGCTCATGATCGTGGCTGTGTGCATGTCCGTGATCATGTGCCTGCGGCTCGTGCGCCTGGAAAGCAGCCTGCGCCAGGGCGTAGTCTTCTTCGAAGGTTTCGTCGTGGCCGTGCTTGTGCCCCCCACCGTAGGCGCCTACGTCCGGTTCGAACGGCGCCTGAATCTGTTCGCTGCGTACACTCCCAAGCTGGGCCAGCATGTCCACCAGGACGGGGTCGTATTCCAGTTGCAGGTAACCCTCGCCGATTTCCAGCAGCACGTGCCGGTTGCCCAGATGGTAGGCGGCGCGCGCCAGGGCTGTCGGGCCGGCTGCTGTTACGCGCAGCACATTTTCCGGGGCGGCCTGCACCAGGATGAAGCCGCCGTCGTCAGCCACCAGCAGGTCGCCATGGCGCAGTACAGCGCCGCGAGGGATGGCCATGCCGACTTCTTCGCCTGTGCTCAGAACCAGTTTCTGGCGGCTGCGACGGCGCAGCGCCAGATCCAGCGTAACAGTGGGCGCGCCGCGCGTGAGCGCCTTGGCGACCTGGTCGGCGCGCAGGAATTTATTCGTGATTCTCATGACTAGAACAGGAAGTAACGTTGTGCCATGGGCAGGATATCGACGGGATCGCAGTGCAGAAGGTGGCCGTCGGCGTAGACCTGGTAGGTTTGCGGATCCACCGTGATGTTGGGCAGCCAGTTGTTGCGCACCATCTGGTGCTTGCTGATGCTGCGGCAGCCGACCACGGCCTCCAGGCGCTTGTTCAATCCTAGAGCGTGCAGGGCGGGATTGTCCATGCCGGCTTTGGAGACGAACAGGACTGATGTGCGCAGGGCCTTGCCATGGGCGCCCCACATGGGCCGGATGTACACAGGCTGCGGGGTGGAGATCGATGCGCCAGGATCACCCATGGAGGCCGCCACAGCCATGCCGCTCTTGAGCACCATATTGACCTTCACGCCGAAGAAGGCCGGTTTCCAGAGCACGATGTCGGCCAGCTTGCCCACTTCAATCGAACCGATGAGGTGGCCGACGCCGTGAGCCAGGGCGGGATTGATGGTGTACTTGGCAATGTAGCGCTTGATGCGTTCGTTATCCGAACGTGCACTGTCGCCCTCCAGCGCTCCGCGCTGCAGCTTCATTTTGTCGGCCGTTTGCCAGGTGCGCATCACGACTTCGCCTACGCGACCCATGGCTTGTGAGTCCGAACTCATGACCGAGAAAGCGCCCAGGTCGTGCAGCACGTCTTCGGCAGCGATGGTTTCCTTGCGGATACGGCTTTCGGCAAAGGCCAAGTCTTCAGCAATGGACGGATCCAGGTGGTGGCAGACCATCACCATGTCCAGGTGTTCGTCGATGGTATTGCGTGTGAACGGCATGGTAGGGTTGGTGGAGGCAGGCAGCACGTTGGCCATGCCGGCGGCGCGGATGATGTCGGGCGCGTGGCCGCCTCCCGCCCCTTCGGTGTGGAAGGAGTGGATGGTGCGGCCCTTGAAGGCGCCGAAGGTGTCTTCCACGAATCCGGATTCGTTCAGGGTGTCGCTGTGGATGGCAACTTGCACGTCGGTGTCGTCAGCCACGGTCAGACAATTGTCGATGGCCGCTGGCGTGCTGGCCCAGTCTTCGTGGATCTTCAGGCCCATGGCGCCGGCGCGTACTTGTTCGATGACAGCATCGTACGAACTGGAGCTGCCCTTGCCGAACAG
This sequence comes from Pseudomonadota bacterium, assembly GCA_023439305.1. GTDB lineage: Bacteria > Pseudomonadota > Gammaproteobacteria > Burkholderiales > Burkholderiaceae_B > Alcaligenes. Next base: position 14,774 of record JAEXOO010000049.1, on the reverse strand, counting down.
GCCGATATTGATCGGAAAGGCGTCGGTCGCCTGCATCATGGCGGCCAGGTGCCAGGGCCCCGAGGTGCTGGTGGTGGCCAGGCTGCCGGTGGCTGGACCCGTGCCCCCACCGATCAGCGTGGTAGTGCCGGTGGCCAGGGCTTCCTCGACCTGCTGGGGGCAGATGTAGTGGATGTGGGTGTCGATGGCGCCGGCAGTGATGATCATGCCTTCACCGGCGATGATTTCGGTGGAGGCGCCAATGATGATGGTTACCCCGGGCTGGATGTCCGGGTTGCCGGCCTTGCCGATGCCCGAGATGAATCCGTTCTTGATGCCGATGTCGGCTTTCACGATGCCGGTGATGGCGTCGATGATCAGCGCGTTGGTGATGACGGTATCGGCACAGTCCGCGCTCATGCGCTGGCTTTGGCCCATGCCGTCGCGAATCACTTTGCCGCCGCCGAACTTCACTTCTTCACCGAAGATGGTGAAATCGCGTTCCACTTCGGCCAGCAGTTGGGTGTCAGCCAGGCGGACGCGGTCGCCCACGCCGTTGACCGAGGTGGGGCCGTAGATTTCGGTGTAGGCCTTGCGAGAAATAAATGCCATTTTAGAGAGACCCCATTACTAAGCCTTGGAAACCGTAAACCTGGCGGTCGCCGTCCAAGGCGACCAGTTCGATGGTGCGGCGCTGGCCTGGCTCGAAGCGCAGGGCGTTGCCGGCGGGAATGTTCAGCCGATAGCCGCGCGCCTGCTCGCGATCGAAGCTCAGCGCATTGTTGACCTCGGCAAAGTGATAGTGGGAGCCGACCTGTATCGGGCGGTCGCCTTCGTTGAAGACGGCGATGCTGAGTGTCTGCCGGCCCGCGTTCAGTTCGATCTGGCCATCTTCGGCAATAATTTCACCTGGAATCATAGTGTGTCCTGATAAAGGGGGCGGATAGGCGGGCCGCCGTCGCGGCCGCCGCATAGCCCTGCATGGCGTTAGACGATGGGATGGTGGACGGTGACCAGCTTGGTGCCATCCGGGAAGGTGGCTTCCACCTGGATGTCGGGAATCATCTCGGGCACGCCTTCCATGACTTCGTCGCGAGTCAGCACCTTGGCGCCGGCGCTCATCAGTTCGGCGACTGTCATGCCGTCGCGCGCGCCTTCCATGATGGCGGCGGTGATCAGGGCGACCGATTCTGGATAGTTGAGCTTCAAGCCTCGGGCGCGCCGTCGCTCGGCGACCAGGGCCGCGGTGAAAATCAGCAGTTTGTCCTTCTCGCGCGGTGTCAATTCCATGGCGTTACTTCCATTTACAAATAGGTGACGGACTCGGTTCGTCCCCTGGCAAGCCAGGCGGGCGACCAGCCCAACAAAGGTGTTACAACACACGATGCGCAGGCCTGTGCGACCTGCGTTTGTCTGCCAGCGTAGCTAGGCGAAACCAGAAAGGCTTATGTGGTCCATAGTCTCAACGGTTGAGGATTCGTTCGCAACAGGCGCGGACGTAGATGCTGCCATGCCTGAACCAGCAGGCCGCGCACGTCTTCTGCGTGCAAGCCGATGACGCGCAGGAGATACAGCGCCTTGTCGCCGTCCTGCGGCATTACGGTCAGGCCGCCGCGCAGCTCGGAACTCCAGACCAGGAGTCCGTTCAGCGCGTCGAGCTCGGCCGATTCCAGCATCGTGCCGTAGGCCCAGAGCGTGGCATGGACAGGCAGTCCGTCCAGTCCGCAGATTCCTTGGCGCAGCGCGTCGTCTGCGGTCAGATCGCCTGCGTCCACCCAGATCAGATCCGAACCGATGTACAGCTGCGAGTCCATGATGACGCGCCCGTCCAGCCAGTGCCCTGGCGTGCGCACAGATCCCAGCTGGGAGATTTCCCAGCCTATGGCAGCGCTGTCCGGATGTAGCTCGATCCGGTTGCGTGCGGCAGCGTCCACCTGCTCGAAGTAGATGTTTTCGCAAGGCAGCCAGTCCAGCTGGGCACCCGCTCCGACCTGGATGAGCACGTTCTGGGCGGCGTGCCGCCCGTTGGACTTGTACCAGCGGGTCGCGCCGGGCGTGGTGATGGTGGCGCGGGTCTGCTCGGCCAGGCGGACCTGGATATCCAGCATGTCGCCGCCGGCGATGCCGGAGGGTGGATGCAGGATCGCGACGTGGCAGATTTCAGGACCTTCGGGGTAGAGAGCCCGCTGGATGAGCAGGGGCCCTTCGTGTACGCGTGTGGACAGGACAGAACGGGTACCATTCTGCAAAGAGAAGCCAAGCGTCAGCTTGGCGTGCCACTGACTGTAGACCTCGGTCATGAAATATGCCGCGAATGAATCTAGGTTATTGGTTTATTTGAGATAAACCGTTAAGAGAGAGCATGGATTCTACGCTTTTTTGATCTGTTTTTTGGTCTTTTGCCACGTAGAATGTATCAAGACTTTGTATGTCTGATATATGCTTCTCTATATACTATAGGAATTCAGAAAACTTTGCCGAAACAGCGGGATCGCTATAAAAAATAGCGCAAAATCTCCTGTCATGTAACAATTGCGGTCAAGGCTTTTGAGTCCTCAAGCATCGCCTCGCTACCCTCTTCTCGTATTTCATGCCGCAACCGAATATCGACGAATCCGCCCAGGACTGGCATGCCTTGCTGCAGCAGGTGCCACTGGCCGTTCGTGCCCAGGTGCTGGCCATTACCCTGGATCATCAGGATGAGCTGGCCACCCATTTTTACACCCACATGCTGACGCACCCCGCTGCTCAGGTGTACCTGTCTCATGATCAGGTGCAGACCCGTTTGCATCGGTCTTTGCGCAACTGGCTGGTGCAGCTCTTCTCGGTCGATGTGAACAGCGACATGACCGAGCAAGTGAAGCTGCAGAATCAAGTGGGAGAGGTACATGCCCGCGTGGGCGTGCCTGTGTATTTGGTGCTGCGCGGAGCGCGCCTGCTCAAGGGACGCTATGCCCGCTACCTGTTCGAGATGCCGGACATCAGCCGGGAACAGGCCTGGGACTGCTACAACTATGTGCAGGACTTTATTGACCTGGCCATGGAAATCATGAGCCATGCCTATGCCAATTCCCGCGAACGTAAGTCGCGGGCCGAAGAGTCCTATCGCCTGTTTGCCATTGTGCAGAATGCCGCCGCCGAACGGGGGCGGCAGCGCGCCGCGCTGCTGGACTGGGAAAATCAGTTCATGTTCGCCATGGCCGTCAATGGCAATGGCTCTCCCCTGCCCCGCATCGGCGATTCGGATTTTGGCATCTGGTTCAAGCACAAGGGGTCGCACGCCTTTCAAGGAACGGTGGAAAGCCGGGAAATCCTCAACCTGATGCGTCTGATCGATACCGAAGTGGTGCCTGCGTTTGACCAGAATGATCAGGCGGGGCAGATTCGGCAACTGCATGAGTTGCGCGATCGCTCGCGGGCGATCGGCTTGCATCTGGAGCGCTTGTTCGAGCAGCAAAACGAACTGGAGTCAGGGCGGGATGTGCTGACCCGTCTGCTCAGCCGCAAGTATCTGCCGGTCGTGCTGAGCCGTGAGGTGAGCTATGCCCAGCAGCGCGGCTCGCGCTTTGCATTGCTGGGCGTGGACATCGATTACTTCAAACGCGTCAACGACACCTATGGGCACGATGCCGGCGATCGGGTTTTGCAGCAGTTTGCCGAACTGCTCAGCAACAGCGCCCGTGCGGGCGATTATGTGTTCAGGCTGGGGGGCGAAGAATTCTTGATATTGCTGGTTGATGTAGATGCCGAGGGCGCCATGCGCGCGGCGCGCAATCTACGTCTGCGTATTCATGCCGAAACCTTCCGGGTTCTGGATGGGCAGACATTGAATATTACGGCCAGTGTGGGCATTGCATTGTATGACGGCCATCCTGATTACGAGCGCACCTTGCGCCGGGTGGACCGCGCCCTGTATCAGGCCAAGGAAGAAGGGCGCGATCGGGTCGTATTCATCTAAGCGCCTTGAAGCGCCATTTCAACGGCTTTTATGCTGTATGGCGCCAACCTGTGCTACAAGGGCGTATTCTTGTGAGCTGATTCTATGCATTCCCGTTTTGCCGTACTGCCGCAGTACCTTCTTCCCAAGCAGGCCTTGACCGAGTTCCTGGGCGGGCTGGCATCCAAGCCCTTGGGGGGGCGGACCACCTGGGCCATCGAGCGTTTCATACAACGCTACCAGGTCGATATGAGCGAGGCCGAGAATTCGGATCCCGCCAGCTATGCGACTTTCAATGAGTTTTTTGGCCGAGCCCTGCGGCCTGGCGTACGGCCGCTTGCCGACAGCGCATTGGTCAGTCCAGTCGATGGCGCCATCAGCCAGTTGGGGCCTATTCATGGGGCCGAGGTGTTCCAGGCCAAGGGCCACAGCTATTCGACAACAGCGCTTTTAGGCGGCGATGCCGAACTGGCCGCTCACTATCAAGATGGGCTGTTTGCCACTTTGTATTTGAGTCCGCGTGATTATCATCGTGTGCACATGCCCTGCGACGGGCAGCTTACGCGCATGATCCACGTTCCCGGCGACTTGTTTTCCGTCAATCCGACCACTGCCCGCGGCGTGCCGGGGCTGTTTGCGCGCAACGAGCGCGTGGTCTGCCTGTTCGACTCGGACCGGGGCCCTTTCGCTCTTGTTCTGGTGGGCGCCACCGTCGTGGGCAGCATGGCGACGGTCTGGCATGGAATCGTGAATCCGCCGCGCAATGGCCAAGTGCGTGAATGGCGTTACGACAATCAGACGATTGCGCTGGCTAAAGGCGAGGAAATGGGCCGGTTCCTGTTGGGATCCACCGTGGTTCTGCTGTTTCCGCGCGACAGCGGTTATCGGTTCGATCCATCCTGGCAGGCGCAAGGCACAATTCGGCAAGGGCAGGCCATGGGATATCTGGACTGATCCTGTTTCTGGATGTCCTACAGACCTGTGTTCAATTGGACACAGGTTTTTTTTCGCCTGTCGTTTTTTGGCCGGCAGGCACTATGCTTGTAGCGAACTATTCAGGAGCGTGTATGAAGATGGCGTGGTATGTCTTGCTCAAGCTGTTGTTGATGGTGCTGGTGGTTGGTGTGAGCGCCTGGGGCTTGCTGGCCTTGTATTTTCAGGCATCCAGCGGACCCTGGCGGCTTTTGATGATGGGCGCTCTGGGGGCGGCGGCGGTAGCCGCCCTGTACGGGGTAGCGCGTGGATCACCTTGGCCGGCCCTGCCCTTGGCGCTGAGTTTGGCGGTGCTGGTGGCGTGGTGGCAGACCATTGTGCCAAGCAATGACAGGCCATGGGCGGCGGATGTGGATAGGGTCAGTTACGGTCAGGCGCAAGGCGACATGGTCACCTTGCATAATGTACGCGACTTCGTCTGGCGCACCGAGACGGACTTTGACGAGCGTTGGCAGACCTATCAGTATGATCTTGGGCAGTTAAGGTCGGTGGACATGTTCCTGTCCTATTGGATGGGGCCGGCGATTGCCCACACTTTGGTGTCTTTTGGCTTTGAGGACGGACGCCATGTCGTGTTCTCGGTTGAAATCCGGAAAGAAAAAAATGAACAGTTCTCGGCGATCGGCGGATTCTTCAAGCAGTTTGAAATGACATTGATAGCGGCACAGGAAAGCGACATCATCCGGACTCGCAGCAACGCTCGGGGGGAAGACGTGTATCTGTACAGCGTCAACATGCCTAAACCGGCCATGAAAGCCCTGTTCATGTCGTATGTGCAGCAAGGCAATGTCTTGCGCGAGCATCCTCGCTTCTACAACACCTTGACCGCCAACTGCACGACGATTGTGTACGACATGGTGACCCGCATCGTAAATGGCCTGGCTTGGGACTGGCGTATTCTGGCTTCGGGATACCTGCCTGAATATGTGTACGCCCAGGATGCCTTGGCGAAGGGGCATTCGCTGGATGAATTGCGTCAGCTGGGACACATCAACGCCCGCGCTTTGTCGCAGCGAGAGGGAGAGGACTATTCCACACTTATACGTCGTGACGTACCTATGGTGAAACCATGATTTTCAGTGATTTGTTTCACGTGAAACACATGTTTTAATAATAAAGATATAAAAATTATAATTATAAAAATAAATAAAAAGCCGCTTGTTTTTAATTAAGCAAGCGGCTTTTTTTGAAACTGACGTGCGAAATAAGATTAATGAGGTAATGTTGTTGGGCGAGTGCTTTCGTGCGTAATTGTCGTTATGTTCTCTTAACGTCGTTTATTTTTATGCTTTCCACTGCGCCAACTGCTCCAGAGTGGCAGTCGAGCCGCCACACACGACCACCAGGATGTTCTGGTACGAGGCAAGTGCGTCGTGATCCAGGTACAGGGCGGCCACTGCTGCGCCGCATGCCGGCTCGACGAGCACGCGGTGATCGGACAGAAAACGCAGGCAGGCGCTGACCGCTTGGGCGTCACTGACCTGGATGGCCTGTACAGGTCGTGTCTGGCTGAGCGCGTAGGCCTGATCGCAGACCCGGCGTGCCGCCAAGGAAGTGGCGATGCCATGAACCGCGTCCAGTGTGACGTGGCTGCGCTTGCGCATGGACTCTCCCAGCGAGGCTGTGCCCTCGGTTTCCACGGCAATAATGGGCGTGTCGTGCCACCCCTGTTCCTGCATGCCTTGCGCCACACCGCTCAGCAGGCCGCCCCCGCCAACTGCCAGCAGAACGGCGTCCGGGCGTATGCCTTGAGCCGCGACCTCTGCGATCAGGCTGGCATGGCCTTCCCAGAGCAAAGGGTCGTCGAACGGGTGGATGAAGGCGTCGCTGTCTTGAAGCAGCGCTTGTGCATGCTCGTTGGCTTCATTCCAGTTTTTGCCGATGACCAGCAGCTCTGCATTCTCCCGTTGGATCAGTCGGCGCGCGTGCTCACTGGTCGTTTCCGGCACTACGACCAGGGTTGGGATATTCAGGCGTCGCCCGGCGTAGGCGACGGCGATGCCGGCGTTGCCGCCCGAAGAACTGACGAATCGGGTCTTGCCTTGTTCGGCATAGTGCTGGCAGGCGTGGCCAATGCCTCGGATCTTGAAGGAGCCGCTGGGTTGCAGGGCTTCCATTTTCAACCACAGGTGCTTGTCGAGCTGGTCGCTGAGCACATGGGAGTAAATCAGGGGGGTGTCGAGATGAAGGATCATTTTATTGTTCCAGATTTTGTAGTGATCTGAAGGGCGGGGGCAAAGGCGATCAGCCTGATCTGCTTCATTTTAAGGCGACGGGCAAATCGGCGTGGCAATGGATGCCGGCAAGGCAGCCTATGCCGTCTTGGCGGCAGCTTGGGCAAAACGCCGTCCAGGTAAAGACCAGGGGCGCGGCAAGGGAGTTTAAGGGCGTTTAATGAGGTATCGTACGTTCGCTAACTATCGAATTGAATGCCCTTACAATTTCGTGCGCTTGCCTGTCTGCCGTGAAACACTAAGCCGAGACGGTTCTGATAGAATTTCGTGAATCAGCCGGATCGGGCCTTTTTCCCTGTCTAAGGGGCCGGGTTCGGCTTTAGCGTTTAAAACCTTGTTTGTTACGAGGCCTGTATTAATACCCGCCTGTCTGCCCATAAAGTGGGTTTGTTTTTTGCTTTGGCACTCAGGAAACAAAACAATAATAACCAGAACTTATTTCTAGAAATGTCACTGCGGTAGCGACGTCAAAGGAATAACGATTTTGTTATGAAATTTGCCACCAGACCTGCTGATATCTACATGCGCTTTCTGCAGCTTGCCGATGCGCTGCACAATTTGCCCTCCTTGCCGGCCTTGGACCCGCTGGAGGAGCGGATTCTGACGCTTGTGGCCAAGGCCTCCAGAGAATCCTTGCGTCTTTCCGTGCGTGACGTCATGGCGGTGGATCGCCTGGGTTCGCCCGCGACCATTCATACTCGTCTGAAATCCATGCGTGAAAAGGGCTGGATTGTCTTAAGCGACACGGAAGACACGCGGCGCAAGCAAGTGGACCTGAGCCAGGCGGCCCTGCTGCATTTCGACCGCCTCTCGGCCTGTTTGCTGGAAGCGGCCAACGTCTAATGGCGCTGCGCGCAGAAAAGCCGGCCGCTTTTAAAGGCCGGCTCTTTTTTGCCAGAGGGCTGCCTTTGGGCGGCAAGGACATTGATTAATATAGAGAAGCCTGGTTTTATCGACCAGTCGGCCTATTTACCTGTCTCCTTCCCGTCCTCAAAATGCACCCATGAAATCGCGCCATCGTACCTTTCTGTATGGTTTTTTGATTTGGCTCGGCCTGTCGCTGGCCGGCGCCATCGTGCTGACGCGCGCCGAACTGGCGCGCCAGCAGGACGCATTTACGGTGCAGAGCAATATTGCCTATCGGCTCTTGGGACAGCGTCTGGCCCAGCATGACGCCATTTTGCAGATGCTGGCTCTGTTGCAGCCGCCCGTGCAGCGCATTGAACGGCTGGGAACGCTGGAGGCTATGTTCCCCCAGGTCATGGCGATCTATCGCGAAGAAAGCGACATCCCATGGGCCAATCCCCAGTGGCAGCAGGCCCAATTGCAATCCCTGAAGGCCGAGCGCGCCGTATTGACGGATGTGCGGCTGGCGCAGGGGCGATATGTTCTGCTGGTGGCGGCGCATCCGGCCAGCTTTGCCGTGCTGCTGGACCTGAATGCCGCTATCGCCTGGGACGAGTGGCCGTTTCGGCGCAATGGCAGTCCGGTGCGAGTGGTGCTGGAGTGGCAGGATCAGCAATGGGTGATCAGCCCTGGGCAGGATCATGCCGGACCTGTGGTGTTTCAGTCCGGCAAGACGCTGGCCTCCAATAGCCAGCCTTTTCAATTGCATACGCGCCGCATCGTGAGCTATTCCGACCTGCCTTGGGGGCAGGCGGCGCTGTTTTCGCTGGGCAGTGCCTTGCTGGTCATGCTGGTCATCTATGTGCGCAAGCAGCGCGAGCAGACCTTGCGCGCTCAGGAGCTGCTGCGCATCGGTCAGGTGGCCCGTTTGAACTCATTGGGCGAAATGGCTGCGGGCCTGGCGCATGAATTGAACCAGCCTTTGACCTCCGTATTGGCCAATACCCAAGCCAGCCTGCGCCTGCTGCAGGAAGATCCCCCTGATCTGGAACCCGCGCGCGAGGCCATGGCGCATTCGGTGGAGCAGATCAAGCGTGCGGCCAGCGTGCTGACGCGCCTGCGCCACAGTCTGCGTGAAAGCGGTCTGGCCGACCAATGCCACCCGGTGTCGTTGACCCAGATCCTGGATGAATCCGTGCACTTGCTGATGCCTGAATTGGAGCGGCACGGCATTACCTTGGAAAAGCGCCTTCCCCCCCACGATGTCGATGTCGTCGGCGAGCCAGTGGCATTAGGACAAATCATTCATAATCTGCTCAATAATGCCGTTTCCGCCTTGAGCGCCGCCCAGATCAGCAGCCCGCGCATCTGGCTGGAGGTGCTGCCGCGGCAAGGACGCGTGGTGCTGACGGTGCGTGACAATGGCCCGGGAATAGATCCACACCATCTGGATCGTGTATTCGAGCCGTTTTTCACGACGCGCTCTGACGGGCTGGGCCTGGGCTTGAGTCTGAGCGAGTCGCTGGCCCAGGCCATGGGCGGCGGCTTGACGGCGTTCAACGACCCCATGGGGGGGGCCGTGTTTGCGCTGGAACTGCAACGAGTGGACGAAGACGTAACATGAACCAGACCGAAAACGGCTCCAGTCTGTCGCCCCTGATTCATCTGCTGGATGATGACGCTGCCGTGCGGCAAAGCTTGTCCTTGCTGATCAGTACGGTCGGGCTGCGGGTGCAGACCTGGGCAGACCCGCAGCAGTTCCTGGAATCCTTTGACCGGCAGGCGATCGGGGCGTTGATTCTGGATGTGCGCATGCCTGGCATCAGCGGGTTGACCTTGCTCGATACCTTGGTCGAACAAGGTGTGGACCAGCCCATCATTCTTCTGACCGGACATGGCACCGTGGACATGTGCCGGCGCGCCTTCAAGGCGGGCGCCGTCGAGTTCCTGGAAAAACCGGTCAGCGATGATGTGCTGCTGGACACGGTGCAGCAGGCGGTGCGTCAGCATGTGCGCCGTCGTGAACGGCTCGCAGCCGACCAGTGGGCGCGCGAGCGCTATGCCAGCCTATCCGAGCGCGAGCGTGACGTGCTGGCTCTGATAGTCGAGGGTCTGACCAACAAGGAGATTGGCCGGGCGCTGACCCTGTCGCCCCGCACGGTTGAAACGCATCGCGCCAATCTGTTTGCCAAACTGCAGGTCGATACTCTGGCCCACCTGATCCGGCATTACGCCAGCTTGGTGGACGTCTCTCCGTAAAACTACGTAGAGGCGAGGGTAAGCGCCCGAATAGTGCCGAACGGGCGCCGCCGGTATAGTTTTCTCATGCCGACAACGGTGTCGGAAACGATTAATGGAGATTACTGCTATGTTGCGCTCTTCCCTTCTGATGGCTTTGCTGTTCGTCGCTGGCGCCGCCCAGGCCCAGGGTGTGCTGACCGAGAAAAACATCTCCCTGGACCTGGCCAATCGTCTGGCCGCCGAAACCGTCAAGCAATGTTCGGCCAAAGGTTACAACGTGTCGGCGGCTGTGGTTGACCGCGCCGGCGTGCTGCGCGCCCTCCAGCGCGCCGATCAGGCCGGCCCGCATACGGTGAATGCCAGCATCGACAAAGCCTATACGTCCGCTTCCGCCCGCAGCCTGACCAGCGCTATGCTGGAGGGATCGCAGAAGAACGCCGGCGCTGCCAATCTGGGCGACATCCAGGGCTTTCTGCTACTGGGCGGCGGCGTACCGGTCAAGGCAGGCAATGACACGATAGGCGCCATCGGCGTGGGCGGCGCCCCAGGCGGTCATCTGGACGAAGCGTGCGCCGTGGCCGCTTTGGAGACACTGAAGGCCGATCTGAAATAAGCGTATCCTTTTGGATCGACGAACCGCCCCTGGTAGGGGCGGTTTTCTTTTATATACTGCTTGCTTGGCCCTTTCCTTGTTCTGTGCGGGAGTTGCGATGCGTTTGCCTATTTATCAAGTCGATGCTTTTACCGATACCTTGTTCGGCGGCAATCCAGCGGCGATTGTGCCTATGGATGCTTTTCCGCAAGACACACTCATGCAGGCCATTGCACAGGAAAACAACCTGGCTGAGACGGCCTTCATCGTGCCCCAGGGCGCGGATTATCATCTGCGCTGGTTTACTCCGGCGGTGGAAGTGCCCTTGTGCGGGCATGCCACCCTGGCCAGCGCCGCCGTGGTGCTGGAGCGCTTGCGCCCGCAGGACGATCGGGTGGTGTTCCACACCCTGAGCGGCCCCTTGACTGTCCGGCGCGAGCAGGGTGATTACATATTGGACTTCCCTGCCCGCCCAGCCACCCGCGTGCCGGACGATCCGATCCTGGCTCAGGCTTTGGGCGTGCAGCCGCTGGAGTTGTGGGCCAATGACTTCACTTGCATGGCGGTGCTGGAGTCCGAAGCCCAGGTGCGTGATGTGCAGCCGGACATGCGAGCCTTGTTGCAAAGCGGGCGTGAAGCCTGCATTGTGACCGCGCCAGGCAGCGGCCGCTTCGACTTCGTCAGTCGCTTTTTTGCGCCAGGCCATGGTATTGATGAAGATCCGGTCACCGGCTCGGCGCATTGCGCCCTGATGCCGTATTGGGCGCCGCGTCTGGGTAAGGATCGTCTGCTGGCGTATCAGGCATCGGCGCGCGGAGGCGTGCTGGATTGCCATCTGCGTGGCGATCGGGTCGCCTTGCGAGGCCAGGCTGTTTTTTATCTGGAAGGGACGATTACCCTGCCTTCAGTCCAGCCGGCGTGAGAGAGGCGAATGGCCGCGCCGGCGCAAACGCCGGTAGCGGCGCGCGATGGATAAAAGATGTTTGAACAGGTAGACCACGAGCAGTGAGCCGAGCAGATCGCCGGTAAACATGATCAGTGTGCTGTGCACAGGATGCGGCCCTGCCTCTTTCGTAATGACGAACCACAGCAAATGCAGCAGTGCATTGCAGGCGGCATAGAGCAACGCACAGGCCAGCAGTTTGCGCGCCGTCAGGTTGCTGAGCGAGGGCCGCAGGCGCATGGTGTTCTGGGCCAGGATGTAGGCTAGATACGGAGCGAGCGCCGAGACCAGGCTGCCGGCCAGCGCGCGGACCGGGGCATCGGGGAAATAGTAAAAAAAACTGGTGACGAGCGAGCCCAGAAACAAGCCCAGGGTGCCGGTGAAGCCGAAAAGCAAGGTGCATAACAGGCGTACGCCGGCGGGCAGATAGATCCAGTCTATGCCGCGCGTATGCTCAAACGCTTGGAAGAGCAATTGGTTCAGCCCCGTAAACAAGATGAAGCCCAGGGCCGTGCCGGCAGCAATGCGCCAATGCAGGTGGAATGAATTCAAATAAAGCTCGGTCAGAGATCGGAATCAGTTCAGGCACGCCCGAGGGCACATCCTGATTTTCGATGGTCGCCATTATAGGCAGGGTTTAATGTTCCATCTCCGCTCTCGGGCGGCTTGTCCGGGTAATGATCGAGGCATTGGAGCGTTCCCTGCTCTGTCTGCTACCCTGAACGCGTTTTTTCTTGAGCTGATTCATGATTCCCGTTGCGCCGTTCTCTCCCTTGTTTCTGCTGCTCCTGATTGCGGGTCCCATCGCCTTGCTCTGCCTGCTGGTCTGGTGGGTGCTGCTGGCGGTCCAGCCAGTGCGGCGCCTGCATTTTCGGCGGAGCCCATGGATCCGGTTTGCCGGCATGGGCGTGTTGATGGCGACAGGAGGTTGTTTTCTGCTGCTGCAATGGTCGATGTACGACTTGCGGCAGGAGCGTCTGGCCGAACAGGCCCGACGGCAGCATACCTTGTCGCAAGAGGTCCGATTGGCGGGTGTACAGATGCCCGCTGGCACGCAGTTGGAGCTGGAGGTCTGGGGAGACCCTGACAGCGTGGCCTGGGCGCGCTTTCCCCACGCGGTGGCCTTGGGCGAAGCGTCAGTGATTTCTCTACAGCGTCCGCGTCCGGATCTGCCCGATGCATCCTGGCGCGTGAGGCTGGCGGCCGATAGCCAGATCGAAGGCTGGCACTGCAGCGCGCACGAGACGGTGGAGATGCAGGCTGTGTCCGGCCAGGACAGTGGCTTTCGTTTGGAGAGTTGCGTCCTGGCGGGCGGGAATATCGTGCGGGGGTGGAGCCCGCTGGCTTCGGGGACGAATCGCGAGCAGGCTCGAGATCTGTCGATCGAGTTGCCGGTCGGAACGTTGGTGCAGGCCGTCGTGGGCGGCTCGGCCTATACCAATGGAGAACATGATGCTGATCGCTGGCGGGTGCGGGTTGAACGGGATGGCTTGCGCCTGTCTGTGTCCGGTCTGACCCTGGAGCATGCTTTTCTGGCCGTGGACGATCAGCGCCGGCTTCTTCAGGTGTCTCAGGCACGCCTGGCGGAGCCGGCGGTCGTGGGCGGGAATGCGTATGCGGCAGGGACAGAGGTGTCGACGCCTAATTATCGTTTGCATCCGGATTGGCCCATGGCCTTGCAGATGCAAAAAATCGAGGAGGATTCGAGCGATTCGGAAAGTTCGGCGGCTGCGCGTCAGATCCATGATTTGTTGACAGGCGAATTGCTATCGGATTTGTAGAAAGCCGACGTTTAATTTCTTCGGTCCAAGTTGATACCGTTTAGCGTGAACGAAGCGATGTTTTCTGAAAATAAATAAGTTTGACTTGTTCTTGCCCTTCTCAATTTGAGTTAATGTTGTTGTTTCAAGTAGCCATGTGTTTTTGCAAGTTGTGTCTGAATAGATTGCCTCTCTATATAATGGTGGTCATCTAATCTGTATTATTTAATTACAATATCGTCGGGCCGCGTGTTCTTCGCGGCATCGCGATCATCCAACGGCTGGGCGTCATCGAACGGGGCTAGTGACTGCCATGGGTACACATCAAGGGGAGTTTTTGGACCAGACGCAGGCTCAAGCGGCCTATTGGTTCACTCGCCTGAACTCCGGCGAAGCCACTGCGGCGGAGCTGCGGGAATTTGAGGATTGGCGTCGAGCCAATCCTGAGCACGAGCGGTGTTACCGCTATATCTGCTATTTTTGCGACGCCAGCCTGGATGCGCCAGAGCACGAGTTGCGGCGCTTGCTGCCTCGTATCGGCCAGGTGCAGACGCCTCGTCGTCGTCGCTTGCTTGTTGGCGCTGTCGCGGCAATCGCGTTGCTTGCGGCCGCTTGGTTATGGCCCGACAGCCTTATCCAGGATGACTACGTGCGCTCGACTGCACAGGTGCTGGAACATCGTTTGCGGGATGACGCCCTGGTTCGGCTGGAGCCGGACTCTGAAATCCGGGTCCGGGTCTATGCTCATTCGCAGGAAGTGCAGATAGTGCGCGGCAGCGTGTCCTTCAACGTGAAAGGACAGGAGCAGCGTCCTCTGGAGGTTCAGACCGGCTTTGCACAGGCCAATGCTTCCACGGCTCAGTTTCGTGTTGATCTGGACGGCAATATGGCCCGTTTCCAAGTCGAATCGGGCTCGTTGGAGGTCACCGGAGGCACGTGGTGGCGGCGTCAGGTTCGGGTGCTGATTCCAGGCCAGCATGTGGACGTCGATCGTTGGGCCGGCATGAGGCGGGTGCAACCCGCCCCCATTTCTCCCCCCGAGGCCGACTGACTGTCGGCCTCTTGCTTTTCAGCGTCAGGGTTTTCTGTTGTGCTTAAAACGCCCAGTTCAGCGACACATTGCCGCTGACATCGGCGCGGCTGTTGCCCAGCAGGCGGGTGCCGGCCGACACGCCCAGGCGCAGACGCTCGGAGGCCTGCAGCGTCAGGCCGGCGCGCAATGCCAGCGCATGGCGGTCCACGCGGGCAT
>JAEXOO010000045.1 GCA_023439305.1 Pseudomonadota bacterium | reverse complement strand
GCTCTTCAGGGGCTACGGTGTCAACAGGCATTTCGCCGTTAGGCAGCATGTCGCCCTTGTAGACCCAGACCTTGATACCGATGATCCCGTACGTCGTGTGCGCTTCGGAAGTGCCGTAATCGATGTTGGCGCGCAGGGTGTGCAGAGGCACACGACCTTCGCGGTACCATTCGGTACGGGCAATTTCGATACCGTTCAGACGGCCGGAGCTCATGATCTTGATGCCCTGGGCGCCCAAACGCATGGCGTTCTGCATGGAACGCTTCATGGCGCGACGGAACATGATGCGCTTTTCCAGTTGCTGGGCAATGGAGTCGGCGATCAGTTGAGCGTCGGTTTCAGGCTTGCGGATTTCTTCGATATTGACGTGCACAGGCACGCCCAGCAGACGCTGCAGGTCGGCCTTCAGGCTTTCGATGTCTTCACCGCGCTTGCCGATCACCACACCAGGACGAGCCGAGTAAATGGTGATACGTGCATTCTTGGCAGGACGCTCGATGACCACACGGCCAACGGACGCGCTTTTCAGCTTGCGTTTCAGGTATTCGCGCACACGGATGTCGTCGGCCAACATCGTACCGAACTCGGCGCCGTCGGCGTACCAACGGGAAGTCCAGTTACGATTGACAGCGAGGCGGAACCCAATTGGGTGGATTTTCTGTCCCATTGTGACTCCTTAAGCGCCGACCTTGACCACGATGTGGCAAGTCTGCTTCTCGATACGGTTACCGCGGCCTTTGGCTCGTGCAGAAAAACGCTTCAACGACTGGGCCTTGTCCACGTAAATGGTCGTGACCTTCAGTTCGTCGATGTCGGCGCCATCATTGTGCTCAGCATTGGCAATAGCCGATTCCAGAGCTTTCTTGATGATGCCAGCGGCTTTCTTGGGAGTGAAAGTCAGCGTATTCAGAGCGTGGGCGACGGATTTTCCGCGGATCAGATCCGCGACCAGACGTGCCTTCTGAGCCGAGATACGGACTCCACGAATAGTTGCTGTAGTTTCCATCACTTATCTCCGAGCCTTTTTGTCCGCAGCGTGACCCTTGAACGTACGGGTCAGGGCGAACTCACCGAGCTTGTGGCCAACCATGTTCTCGTTGATGTAAACGGGAATATGTTGACGGCCATTGTGAACGGCAATCGTCAGCCCAATGAACTCGGGCAGGATGGTAGAACGGCGCGACCAGGTTTTGATCGGCTTCTTATCGTTGCCCACGACAGCAGCGTCCACCTTTTTGATCAGGTGAGCGTCGACGAATGGGCCTTTTTTGATCGAACGTGACATGTGTTCGCCCCTTACTTGCGCTTACGGCGCGAGACAATCATATTGTCTGTGCGCTTGTTACGACGGGTGCGGTAGCCCTTGGCAGGAGTACCCCATGGGCTGACTGGCTCACGGCCTTCACCCGTACGACCTTCACCACCACCGTGTGGGTGATCGACCGGGTTCATCGCCACACCGCGAACGGTTGGGCGAATACCGCGCCAGCGGACAGCACCGGCTTTACCGATCTGACGCAGGCTGTGATCTTGGTTGCCCACTTCGCCGATCGTTGCACGGCAGTCGATGTGAATGCGACGGACTTCGCCCGAACGCAGACGCACTTGAGCGTACGTGCCTTCGCGAGCCAGCAACACAGCCGAACCACCAGCCGAACGTGCGATCTGAGCGCCCTTACCAGGCAGCATCTCGATGCAGTGAATGGTCTGACCCACAGGAATGTTGCGGATAGGCAGCGTGTTGCCGGCGCGGATAGGAGCATCCTGACCCGAGAACACAGTTGCACCCACTTCCAGACCACGAGGGGCGATGATGTAACGACGCTCGCCGTCGGCGTAGCACAACAAAGCGATGTGCGCGCTGCGGTTAGGGTCGTATTCCAGGCGTTCGACCTTCGCAGGAATACCGTCCTTGTTGCGACGGAAGTCGACAATACGGTAGTGCTGCTTGTGGCCACCGCCACGGTGACGAACCGTGATGTGACCGTTGTTGTTACGGCCAGCGGTACGGGACTTCTTTTCCAGCAGAGCCGCGTGAGGAGCGCCTTTATGCAGTTCGTTGTGAACCACTTTGATCATGCCACGGCGACCAGGCGACGTAGGCTTGACTTTTACGAGTGCCATATTAGTTCACCTCTGAAAAGTCGAGTTCCTGACCGGGCTTGAGCGAGACATATGCCTTGCGCACATCGCGGCGGCGACCCATGAAACGGCCAAAGCGCTTTTGTTTGCCGTACTGATTCAGCACCTGAACCGATTCCACTTCCACCTTGAACAGCAGTTCAACGGCGGCTTTGATTTCGGGCTTGGTGGCGTCAGCGGCAACGCGGAAAGCGATTTGCTGATTTTTCTCGGCTACGAACGTGGCCTTTTCGGTCACGATGGGAGCCAGAATGACTTGCAACAGACGTTCGGCGTTCATCCCAACATCTCCTCGAGCTGAGCGACAGCCGCTTTGGTGATCAGCACTTTCTTGTAGTGGATCAGCGACAGCGGGTCGGCGTAGCGTGGTTCAATCACGGCAACGTGAGGCAGGTTACGCGTAGCCAGGTACACGTTTTCGTCCAGCACGTCGGTGATGATCAGCACGGATTCCAGGCCCAGGTCTTTCAGCTTGTTGGCTGCCAGACGGGTCTTGGGTGCTTCCAGTGCGAAGGAATCAACGACCAGCAGACGCTCGTCACGGACCAACTGAGACAGAATCGCGCTGATACCGGCGCGGTACATCTTCTTGTTGACCTTGTGCGAGTAGTTCTCTTCGCCGGTGTTAGGGAATGCGCGACCGCCTCCACGCCACACGGGCGAGGACGTCATACCAGCACGAGCGCGGCCGGTGCCTTTCTGGCGCCATGGCTTCTTGGTGCTGTGGTTGACTTCGGCGCGAGTCTTTTGCTTGCTGTTACCGCTGCGAGCATTGGATTGGTAAGCAACAACGATCTGGTGAACCAGAGCTTCGTTGAATTCGCGGCCAAAAACGGTGTCTTTGGCTTCCACGGTGGAAGCGGCTTGACCTTGTTCGTTCAGGAGCTTCAGTTCCATGGATTAGGCTCCTTTCACAGCAGGACGCACAACGATGTTGGCGTTCTTGTGGCCGGGGACAGCGCCCTTGACCAGCAACAAGCCACGTTCGGCGTCGACGCGGATCACGTCAAGATTTTGAACCGTACGGGTAACATCACCCATGTGGCCCGACATTTTCTTACCTTTGAACACTCGGCCTGGATCCTGGGCTTGACCAATGGAACCGGGCACGCGGTGAGAACGCGAGTTACCGTGGCTGTTGCGCTGAGCACCGAAGTGGTGGCGCTTGATGGTACCGGCAAAGCCTTTACCGATCGTGGTGCCAGTGACGTCAACCTTCTGACCCGCTTCGAAAATGCTTTCCACAGCCACAACGGAACCGGCCGTGAGGTCGGCGATGGCGGTGGGATCGAGACGGAATTCTTTCAGGATGCTGCCGGCTTCAACGCCAGCTTTTGCATAGTGCCCTGCCTGGGGCTTGGCAACGCGCGATGCACGACGGGTGCCGTAGGCAACCTGTACAGCGGCGTAACCGTCAACTGCGGGCGTCTTGACCTGGGTGATGCGGTTGTTGGACACGTCCAGCACGGTCACAGGGATGGACTCGCCTTCCTCTGTGAACACACGGGTCATGCCAACTTTACGCCCAACAAGGCCCAGCCGCCACGCGGCAGGCGTAGGTGTCGAGTTCGACATCGTTTTCTCCATTCCCGACTACGATTGGTCGGGGCTAACTGAGAGTGCACGCAAAAAATTTTGCGCGACGACTATAGCCAAAACTTTTTGGCTAAGCTGCATAATATAGCACGCGCTTGTAAAGCAGAGCAATTATCTGCGCAAAATATTTCCTCAAACTGCTTGATACACAACAGTTTTTTGAAGTCGTCGCACAAGGGCGCCAGTCAGACGTGAGGCTTGTTCACAAATCGCGCCACATAGTCATTGGCCGGCTCGTTGCGGATCTGCGCCGGCGTGCCGCTCTGTTCGACCCGCCCCTCGCGCAGCACCACGATATGCCGACCTATGCGCAAGGCCTCGTCGATATCGTGCGTAATGAAAATGATGGTCTTTTGCAGGCTTTGCTGCAGACGCAGCAGCTCGTCCTGCATTTCGTAGCGAATCAAGGGGTCCAGGGCTGAAAAAGCCTCGTCCATCAGCAGAATGTCGGCATCTACCGCCAGGGCCCGGGCCAGCCCCACGCGCTGCTGCATGCCGCCCGACAGCTCGTCCGGGTAGTTGCGCGCGTAGTCCTGCAAACCCACCCGCTCCAGCCACAGCAAAGCCTGGTCGCGTGCGGCGCGACGCCCATCGCCGCGCACCTCCAGGCCAAATGCCACGTTGTCCTGCACCGTCAGGTGCGGCAGCAGGCCAAACGCCTGAAACACCATGCTGATGGTGTGGCGCCGCAACTGGCGCAGACTGGCCATGTCCAGCCGCAGAATATCCTGGCCATCCACCAGCACCTGCCCCGCCGTGGGGTCGATCAAGCGGTTGATGTGTCGCACCAGCGTCGATTTGCCCGAGCCGGACAGCCCCATGACGCAGGAGATCTGCCGGGCTGGAAAGCAGGCGTTCACCCCGGACAGGCCCACGATGCACCCTGTCTGCTGCTGGACGCTTTGCTTGTCCTGACCCTGACGCAACAAGTCCATCGCCTGTTGCGGCTTGGCCCCGAATACCTTGTAGACGTCGCGCAGCTCGACCTTGCAGTCCGACGCCGCCGCATCCATCGCGTGCTCTGGCTTCATGGCTGTTTCCTGTCCCGCCGGCGACGGCGTTGCGAGCGACCATACGACTGCGAGATGCGATCCATCACAATCGCCAGGATGACGATGGCGATGCCCGCCTGCAGCCCTCGTCCTATATCCAGCGTCTGAATGCCAGCCAACACATCCTCGCCCAGCCCCTGCGCACCGATCATGGACGCCACCACAACCATGGACAAGGCCATCATGGTGGTCTGATTGATGCCGGCCATGATGCTGGGCCGTGCCAGCGGCAGCGTCACCTTGGTCAGCATCTGCCAGCGAGTGACGCCGTAGGCCTGTGCCGCCTCCATGACACTGGGGTCGACTTGACGCAGGCCCAGACTGGTCAGGCGAATCAAAGGCGGAACCGCATAGACAACCGTCGCCAGAACTGCCGGCACCTTGCCCAGGCCGAACAGCATCAACACCGGGATCAGATACACAAAGCTGGGCATGGTCTGCATGACATCCAGCACTGGGGTCAGAACACGGCGCAGAATCCGGGTGCGCGCCGCCAGCACGCCCAGGGGAATGCCGATCAGAACCGAGAAGAACGTGGACACCAGGACTAGCGCAAAGGTCTGCATGAGCTTGTCCCACAGTCCCATTGCGCCGATCAGGTACAGTCCGGCGACATACAGCAAAGGCGGCAGCCAGCGCCTTTGCCCCCACCAGGCGACCACGCCGGCCAGAGCCAGCATGGCCCAGGCGGGAACGACGCGCAACACGCCTTCGACCGGCAGAATTACCTTGGTCAGAATCCAGGCGCTGACGCTGCGAAACCCCGTTCCCCAGTCACGCACCGCCGCCAGCAATTGGCGATTGATCCAGTCCGCAGCCGACCAATGGGGGAAAAATCCGGCCCCGACCGCCGGACGGGCCGCCGCCTGCGGCGTCAATGCGGCTTGCAGGCGATCCGCCTGAGTCGCAGGCATCCAGGCCCGCCACTGATCCGGATGCTCCTTCAGAAAGCGATCCACCTGCGTGGCGGCATTCTGGCCGCCGTCGGTCATGCCCAGGATGATGGCATTCATCTGTTCCGGGCTGAGCCGGATTTTCTCGAACAGATCCACCAGCTCCGGATGCGCCTGGGCAAACGGCGTCGATGCCGCCACTCCGATGGTAGCCAGGATGAAGTCCGTGGGGCAGAGCTTGCCCTTGCCGGACACGGCCGCTTCCCAGCAGGCGGCATCGAACGGCGCGCTGGCCAATTTGTGGAATGAGTACTTGGCCATCAGCCCGGCGGGCTGCCAGTAATAGAACAGGATGGGTTGGCGCCGGTCATAGGCCGCACTGATAGCCGCATCCAGCGCCGCCCCTGTGCCGGGCCGAAAATTCTGATAGTCCTGGTCCAGACCATACAGTTCAAACAGACGACTATTGAAGGTTTCGCACACCCAGCCCGACGGGCAATTGTAGAAACGCCCCCGCCCCGGCTGCTCGGGATCGCTGAAGACCTGCGCATAGCGCCCCAGATCCTGAATGCGACGCAGATCAGGCGCTACGGCCGCCACGCCCCGCTGTGGGTCGCCTTCTATGACGTAGTCAGGCACATACCAGCCCTGCTCGGCGCCCCCTTCCAGAGTATTGCCGATCACTTTCACCTGACCGGCCGCAATCGCCTTTTCAATGATTTCAGTACGGCCAGACCAGATCTCGCCGATCAGCTGGATATCGTTCTGCGCCAGCGCGGTTTCGAGCGCCGCCGCCGAACCCGGCACGCGCTCCGTACGGCAATCGTAGGCCTTTTCCAGAATTTCCTGGTACAGCTGCGTGCTGAAGGCGGCGCTTTCCCAGCTCAAATCCGCCATTCGTACGGGCTCGCCCGCCGTGCAGGCCTGAGCGCGTGCGGCGGGCCACATCAGGCAGATCACCAGCAACAGCCAGCCCCACGCCGCAAGCGACGCCGTCCCCCTTCTGTCCATGCTCGTCCTCCTTGCCATGGCGGCAAGATGCTCGGTCGTGGATTGTCCTGATTCAGGGTACTGCAATCGGCGCCGCGCCGTCCACCCGCTAGGCGGCCTGACTAAACCAGGCGCACAGGGCCTGGGTCACGGCCTGCTTGCCATGAACCCGGCGCTCCAACATGCCGACAGAACGGTACAAAGACACGTGCGGCAGGGCCAGAACCTGCAACTGCTGCTCGCCCCATTCCGCATTGGCCAGATGCGGCACGATCGCAACGCCGAACTGCTTGCGCACCAATTGGACAATGGCCTCCACGGAGTTGAGTTCGAGTGCGACATCCGGGCGTACATTGAGCTGCTCCAACGCATAGCTGACCAGGCGTCCCGTCCATAAAGAGCGGTCAAACAGCAGAAAGCGTTCGCGACGCAACAACTCCAAGGGCTCGGCCGGGGCCAGGTCGCGGTGGGCGATCAGCACCAGCGGTTCGCGATAGAACGGCGTCCACATCAGTCCTGCCGGAACTTCGTACGGAGGTTCCGCTACGACGGCGGCATCCAACTCGCCGTCAGCCACCTTACGAGCGAAGTCACCTGACTGCCCCGCAAACAGGCGCAGATCCAGCTCGGGAAAATCCGACCGGATGCGCGCCAGTGCATTACCGAATGAGCCCATCAAGGCCGATACCAGCGCCCCCACCAGCAGCGTGCCTCTCAGAACGCCGTCGTCGGGCCGGCACAGCTTGTCGTAGTCATCGACCAGTTGCGCCAGGCGATCCAGAACGGCTTGCCCTTCCGCCGTCACCGTCAACGCCGTTCTGCCGCGCTCGAAAAGCGTCACGCCCAACTCCTGCTCCAGGTTGCGCACCTGCAGGCTGACGGCGGCCTGAGTCAGGCCGATCCGACGCCCGGCCTCGGTAAAGCTGCCCGCCTGAGCCGCCGCCAGGGCCGTACGAAATTGACGAAGGGAAGACATGGCCTATCCATAAGATATTTTTATGGATTTTACAATAATTACTAGTTTTACTATTAGCAAGTTTGGTCGCACCATGGTCTTCGTGATCCTATCCCGCGAGCCTGACATGAATCCTGCTTCCACCCTGCGCGTCGAGGTCTGGCGCGGCGCCCTCCATGGCCAATTCGAACAGTTCGACGTGCCGCGCCGCGACAGCCAGACCATTCTGGATGTCGTCACCCACATACAACGGCACCTGGATCCGGCCCTGTCCTATCGCTACGCCTGTCGGGTCGGCATGTGCGGTTCCTGCGCCATGCGGGTGAACGGCGTGGCCCGCTGGACCTGCCGCACGCATGTATCCAAAGTGGCCAAGAACGGCCTGCTGCGCCTGGAGCCGCTGGCCAATATGCCGGTGATCAAGGATCTGGCCGTGGACATGGCCGGTTTTTTCGACAAACAGCGCCAGGCCCGCGGCCAATTCAAAGGCGCATCGAGCCGGCTCGATCCTGTCGCCCGGATCAGCCCGGACACTCCCGCCCGGCAAGCCGCTGACGCCGGCATCGAATGCATAGGCTGCGCCGTGTGCTATTCCTCCTGTGATGTCGCGAGCTGGCGGCCGGACTTCCTGGGGCCCGCCGCACTGAACCGCGCCTGGACCCTGGTCAATGACGAGCGCGATGTGCAGCAGCGCGAACGCTTGCTCGCGGTCGCCGGGGACGCGGGCTGCCATGCCTGCCACAGCCAGGGTTCCTGCACGCTGCGCTGTCCCAAACAACTGACGCCCACGGCCTCAATCGCAGGCTTGAAACGCCATACGGTCAAGACTCTGCTGTCGGGGGAAACGCCATGAGTACGCACCGCGAGACCATTCGGGCGGTGCGCATGTGGTACTGGCAACGGCTGAGCGCCCTGCTGATGACCGTATTCGTATTCACGCATCTGGGCCTGATCCTGTATGCCATGCAGGACGGGCTGAGCGCCGCCGAGATCCTGCAGCGCACCCGCGGCAACGCTCTGTGGGGAGCGTTCTACAGCGCCTTCGTCATCCTGGTCAGCGTGCATGGCGCGCTGGGACTGCGCGCCGTCTTGCTGGAGTGGACCCGCGTGAGCCCGGCCGCCTGCACGCGCATCGCCCATGCCGTCGGCCTGATTCTCCTGGCCCTGGGGCTGCGCGCAGTCTGGGCCGTCACCCTGGCAGGAGCCTGATATGCATCGCAATCGCACACCCAACCGCCGCCATGCCAGCTGGCTGGCCTTTTTCATACACCGCTTGTCCGGCATGCTGCTGCTGTTGTTCCTGCCCCTGCACTTCTGGACCCTGGGCCTGGCCTTGAACGGCGAGGCCGGCCTGGACCAGGCCTTGCGCTGGTACGAAGCGCCGTTGTTTCGCGCTGGCGAATGGGCCCTGGTGGCCCTGCTGACCGTACACCTGCTGGGCGGGCTGCGCATTCTGCTGATCGAGTTTAGGCCCTGGCAGGGGCTGCGCCGCGGCTGGATTGCCGGCAGCGTGCTCGGCGCCCTGGCCGTCTCTTTTCTTTTTCTCTTTGTTTCCCGGACGTGACCATGCTTCCCATTGACTATGCCCACATCGAAGAGGCCGCCTGCCAACTGTATATACGCGCCTTGAAACGACTGCCCGACGACATCAAGGCCGGTTTCGGACGCCTGCAGGCCCGCGAACGCTCCAGCCGCGCACAGAATATTCTGCAGACCATGGTGACCAACATCCAGGTCGCCGAACAGCACGACAATCTCCTGTGCCAAGACACCGGCATTCCCATCTACAACGTCACCCTGGGTCCGGATGCGCAAGTGGACGGCTGGCGCCTGAGCGAAGCGATCCGGGCGGGCTGCCGTCGGGCCACCGAAGAGCACCCCTTGCGCTCCAGCGTGGTGCACCCCATCAGCCGCCGCAACAATCAGACCTCCTGCGGCCCCGGCGTGCCTGTCATCCATATTGAATACGTTGCCGAGCCCGGCACCTTGGAACTGGAGATGATCCCCAAAGGCAGCGGATCCGAAAACAATTCGTTCCTGCACATGGCCATCCCCGCCGACGGCCTGGCAGCGGTCAAGAAGTTCGTCATCGACTGCGTCGTGAAAGCAGGCGGCAAGACCTGTCCGCCCACCATCGTGGGTGTGGGGGTCGGGGGCACGTCGGACCTGTGCGTGCATCTGGCCAAGAAGGCGGCCACCCGCCCCCTGGGCAGCCGTTGCGACGACGAGCTGGGCGCCCAGCTGGAGGCCGAGCTGAGCCAGGCCGTGAATCAATTAGGCATAGGACCACAAGGCCTGGGCGGTGACGGCACGGCCTTCGCCGTCCACGTGGAACTGGCCGCCACCCACATCACCATGAACCCGGTCGCGGTCAACATGCAATGCCATTCCGCCCGCCGCGCCCGCGCCCGCCTGCACGCCGGCGGCATCGACTATGGCTTCTGATACGGAGTCCGCCATGAGCCACCATATCCTGACCACACCCGTGACCGAAGCCCAGGTGCGGGCGCTGCAGGTGGGCGACACCGTCACCCTGCAGCACCGCCTGTTCGGCATACGCGACGCCAGTTACATCGCTCTGTTCGACAAGGGGCGCAGCACTCGTCTGGACCTGCACGGCCATGCCGTCATCCATACCGCCCCCAATGTGCGCCGCGTGCCTCCCGGCCCAGGCGTTCCTGCAGGCTACCAGCCCGTTTGCATAGGCACGACGACCTCCTCACGCATGGAGCGCTTCACCCGCCAGTTGATGACGCAGTTGGGCGTGCGCCTGATCATCGGCAAAGGCGGCATGCACGCCGGCTCCCTGGCCGCCTTCCAGGAACTGGGCGGCGCCTATCTGGCCATTGTGGGCGGCACGGCAGCGCTGGAGACCACCTGGATCGAAGAAATCGAAGATGTGGATCTGGACGATCTGAATCCAGAATCCCTCTGGCAATTCCGTATCCGCGACTTCGGCCCCCTGCTGGTGGGCATGGACAGCCATGGCCGCTCCTTGTACGACGATGTGGACCAAGAGGTCGCGCAGCGCCGGGCGGCGGTTCTTCAATCTCTGGGAGCGGCGTAATGGAACTGGCCGATATTGTCGAAACCGATATTCTGATCCTGGGTTCAGGCGGCGCTGGACTGTTTGCCGCCCTGCACGCGCACCAAGCTGCACCGGACCTGAGCATTACCGTGGCGGTCAAAGGCCTGCTGGGCAAATGCGGCTGCACCCGCATGGTGCAGGGGGGCTACAACGTCGCCCTGGCCCAGGGTGATTCGCCCGAACGTCATTTCATGGATACCATCGAAGGCGGCAAATGGCTGCCCGACCAGGACCTGGCCTGGACGCTGGTTCATGCCGCCATCGAGCGAGTCCATGAGCTGGAAAATGAACTGGGCTGCTTTTTCGACCGCAACAGCGACGGCAGCCTGCACCAGAAAGCCTTTGCAGGGCAGACCTTCGATCGCACCGTGCACAAGGGCGACCTGACCGGCATCGAGATCATCAACCGCCTGGCCGAACAAGTCTGGGCGCGAGGCATACACAGGCTGGAAGAACACCGGGCCATCGAGCTGATTCCTTCGGCCGACGGGCAGCGCATCGCCGCCGTCCTGATGATAGACCTGCGCAGCGGCCTGTACCGGCTGGTGCGGGCCAAGGCTGTGCTGCTGGCGACCGGCGGCGGCCCGACCATGTACAAGTACCACACGCCCTCGGGCGACAAGAGCTGCGACGGCCTGGCCATGGCCTTGCGCGCCGGGCTGCCGCTGCGCGACATGGAAATGGTGCAGTTCCACCCGACCGGCCTGCTGGCGGGTTCGGATACCCGCATGACCGGCACCGTGCTCGAAGAAGGACTGCGCGGCGCCGGCGGCTACCTGCTCAACGGCCAGGGCCAGCGCTTCATGCATCATTATCATGAGCGCGGCGAACGCGCCACGCGCGACATTGTCTCGCGCGGCATTTTCAGCGAGATGCGCGCCGGACGCACGACGCCCAATGGCGGGGTCTACCTGCAGATGCATCATCTGGGCCCTGACAAGGTGCGACAACAATTCAAGGGCATGGTCGAGCGCTGCGCCGACTGCGGCTTTGATCTCGCCGGCGGACAGGTGGAAGTCGTGCCGACTGCGCACTACATGATGGGCGGCGTCATCTTTCGCCCCGACTGCGCCACTCCATGGGAAGGCCTGTTCGCCGCCGGCGAAGATACGGGCGGGGTCCATGGCGCCAACCGCCTGGGCGGCAACGGCGTGGCAAACTCCACCGTTTTCGGCGGCATCGCCGGGGACACCATGGGGGCCTGGGCCCAAGGCCAAAGCCTTCCGGACTGGAGCCGCCCCCATGTCCAGGACGCCATGGCCCGCGCCGAACGCCCCTTTACTCTGCCCTCGGGCGATCTGAATGCCTTGCGCGAACAACTGGCCAACTGCATGTGGGACAAGGTTGGCATTGTGCGCGACGCCCAGGGCCTGCAGCAGGCCATTCAAGAGCTGGACAGCCTGCAGGCGCAACTACATAACATAGGCCTGGATACGCGCGAGCGCGCCTTCAACCTGAGCTGGCAGGACTGGCTCAATCTGGACAACCAGATCCAGGTCAGCCAGGTCATCGCCCGGGCAGCCCTGGCGCGCGATGACTCGCGCGGCGCCCATTTCCGCAGCGACTTCCCGCAGGTCCGGGACCTGGAGCAATCGTGGTTCTCGGTGCTCAGGCAAGCGGAAGAAGGACTGGTCATGGAAAGACGCCCTGTGCGCTTTACCCGTATCCAGCCCGGGCAAAGCCTGCTCGCCGAAGAGGTCAGCGAACAGACGCCGGCCTGAGCGTCGCTCAATCAAAATGGGCCGGCTTGAGCCGGCCCATTTTTTTACTGCAAGGTAATGCCCTGCTCCTTGATGATGCGCTCCCAAAGCTGGGACTCGTCGCGAACCTCCTGCTCAAGCTGAGCGGACGTATTGCCCACGCCTTGCATCCCCAGACTTGCCAGCCGCTGCTGCACATCAGGCATGTCCAACACCTTGCGCGTGTCGGCATACAGCTTGTCGACCACGGCCTGCGGCGTCTTCTTGGGTACCACGAAGGCAAACCAGCCCTGGTTCACGAAACCGGGCACGCCGGACTCGTCCACAGTGGGAATATCGGACAGCATCTTCGCCCGCTCTTTGGCCGTCACACCCAACGCCCGGACTTTGCCGCTGGACACCAGGGAGCTGACCGCGCCGATATTGCCGACCACCATGTCGATCTGGCCGGCCATCAAGTCGGTATAGGCCGCCGCCTCGCCCTTGTAGGGCACATGGGTCACCTTGATGTCGGCGGCATCGGCGAAATTCTCGCCCGCCATATGGACCTGGCTGCCTATGCCAGCCGACCCCATATTCAGTTTGCCCGGATTTTGCTTGGCGTAGTCGATCAACTCCTTCAGTGTCTTGGCCGGCACGGCGGTCGAGGTCACCACCACCATGGGACCGGAGGCAACATTGGTCACCAGCGTGAAGTCCTTTTCCACGTTATAGGGCAAGGCCTTGTACAAGTGGGGGTTGACGGTCAGATTGCTGCCCGAGGCCATCAGGATAGTCTGGCCATCGGGCGTGGCCCGAGCCACCAGAGAAGCGCCGATATTGCCGCTGGCGCCGGGCCGGTTGTCCACCACCACGCTGCTGCCCCACAGATCGCCCAGCTTCTGGGCCATCAATCGCCCGACCACATCGGTCGTGCCTCCGGCAGAAAAAGGAACCACCAGCGTGACCGGCCCTTTGGGCCAGTCGGCGGCCTGGGCAGAGCCCCAGGCACAGAAGGAAATACTTGTTACCGCAACCACTGTCTTCAGGCGCAACAAAGCACGAAAGCGATAATTCATTTTGTCTCTCCAACAAATAATTATGGGTATGTGCTGCTGCGAGCCCGCAGGCCCGTGAAACAAGAATGGCCTCCCCGGAGAACCGGGGAAGCCATCGACTACATCCTGCTGGATACGGCGCTCCTACGCACTTTCGAACAGACGAGTCAGGACGAATTCGCGATGTCCCAACGCCTCGGCGGCCGTCCAGCGTCCATTGGCGGTGTCCAGCATGCTTTCCAACAACAGGTCGCCAGCCTGGTCCAGATCAATATCGCGCTGCAACAGCGCGGAGGTATCCACGTCGATATGCTCGCCCATGGTGCGCACCGTGCGAGGATTGGCGCAGATCTTGATCACCGGCAAGATGGGATTGCCGATGACGTTGCCCTGCCCCGTGGGGAAGAAATGGACGGCATACCCCGAGGCGGCACACAAGGTCACCATTTCGGCGGCGGCCGACGAGGAGTCCATGAACCACAGGCCCTTGCCGTCGGGAACCTCAGCCTTGTCCAGGACACCGTCCACCCGGCAGCGCTTGCCGATCTTCTGGATATTGCCCATGGCCTTCTCTTCGATCGTGGTCAGGCCGCCGGCAATATTGCCCTTGGTGGGCTGGGACTCGGACAGGTCGCTGGTCTTCCAGCGGTTGATCATGTCCTGGTAGCGGTTGAACATGAACATGAAACGCTCGCGCACGGCATCATCGGCGCAGCGCTCGGCCACGATGTGTTCGCCGCCGGTCAGCTCCGATGTTTCGCCGAAACACAAGGTGCTGCCCAGGGCATACAACTTGTCGAAGGCATTGCCCACGGTGGGGTTGGCGCCACAGCCGGAAGTCGTATCGGACTCTCCGCACTTGGTCGACACCCACAGCTCGCTGATGGGGCAGGCTTCACGCTGCAGGCCGGTGGCGTAATGCACGTATTCCTTGGCTTCGCGAGAGGCGCGCATGATGGTGCTGTGGTCGCCGTTCAGCTCGATGCTGAAGCCGGCCACGGGCTTGCCCGTCTTGGCAATGCCGTCCACCACCCGCTTGGTCCATCCCTCTTCGATGCCGATCACAATGACGGCGGCCACGTTGGGGTTGCTGCCCGTGCCGATCAAGGTGCGAAAGTGCAGCTCCAGATCTTCCCCGAATTGCAGACGGCCATAGGGGTGCGGCAAAGCCAGCGTGCCCTTGATGTTGTTGGCGACCGCCTGGGCGGCGGCATTCGAAATATCGTCCACCGGCAAAATGATGACGTGGTTACGCACGCCTACCCGACCGTTGGCGCGCCGGTAGCCCATGAATGTAGTGTCTGCGGAAATAACCGACATAGTGATGTCCTTGAGTGATGGTTCAGAGTCGTTCAGGCGGGCTGATTACCAGCGCTTGGTCTTGATGTTCTGCACATGGGCGTGGTCACCCGGCTGAATGGGGGCCACCACCTTGCCGATGTCGACGCCGTACTTGTAAACGGTGTCGCCCACCTTCATCGCATGCAACGCCACCTTGTGGCCGATCGGGATGTCCTGCTGGGCCTGGACCTGGATGATCTTGTCCTCATCCATGATCCAGGCATTCAGTTCGGTGCCTGCCTTGATGCCTTCCACCACGGCGACAGCGACCGTGTCTTTTGCGTCGTGCAATACAGCGTGAATCATCGATACGCTCCTTGAATGAAAAGGAAATGCCAAAAAACCGGTTTACTTCGTGCTTGAAATAAATACTAATTAGTCAACTCATTCATGTCAAGCATATCATCTATATGATTCGATTGTGTGCATTTAATCCTGGCAACGGTAAAATGTTGATGACCGTGCCTCAGCAGAGAACTCAATGGACAATTTCGCCCCTACCCATCCCATCGGCGCCTTGGCGCCCACCGGCATCCCGCTGTACCAGCAGGTCAAGCAGGCCATGCTCACAGCCCTGGCCAGCGGCGAATGGAATCAAGGCGATGCCATACCGCCCGAAAAAGTGCTGTCGGCTCGTTTCAATGTCTCCATAGGGACGTTGCGCAAGGCCATCGACGATCTGGTGTCCGAAAACATTCTGGTACGCCACCAGGGCCGCGGCACCTTTGTGGCCGAACACGCCCATAATCAGCATTTCTTCAAGTTCTTCCGGATCGCGCGTCAAGACGGTAAACGCTCTTACCCGGAAACCCAGCTACAGCAGTTCCGCCGCTTGCGGGCAGGCGGCGAAGCGCAGGAAAAGCTGGGCCTGGGGGGCGGCTCCTATGTGTATGAATTCATCAACCTGCTCAAGCTGAACGGGCAAAATGTCATGGTCGATACCGTCACCGTGCCCGAAAGCATCTTCATGGGCCTGGACGAAGCGCTGTTGCGTGAACGCAGCAGCACGTTGTACCGCTTCTACCAGGAGCGCTTCGGCGTCAACGTCATCACGACCGATGAGCAGGTGCGCATTGTCCTGGCCGACCCGCCCCACAGCCAATTGCTGGATGTTCCGCTGAACGCGCCCCTGCTGGACGTGCGCCGCGTCGCCTACTCCTACAAGATGCAGGCTGTCGAGTGGCGCCAGAGCCGCGTCAACGTACAGGACTACGAATACATCGGACATGAAGCCGGAGATCGTTGAACAGCTGGCTCTTCGCGCACACAAACAATTCATATAGATGATATTGTTGACTTAGATATTTAACAGATTTAGCATGGGTTCTCGCAAGGAGAGGCCCATGGACATTGTCATCAGTGAATTTATGGACGAACCCGCCGTTCAGCAGTTGCGGGAACAGTTTTCCGTTCTGTACGACCCCGGACTCGTTGACCACCCCGACGCATTGCGATCCGCACTGGGGCAATCGCGCGCCCTCATCGTGCGCAATCGAACCCAGGTGGATCAGGATCTGCTGGAGCATGCCCCGCAATTGCAGGTCGTGGGCAGGCTGGGGGTAGGACTGGACAACATTCAGCTAGAGTCCTGCCGGGAAAAAAATGTGCAGGTCATTCCTGCCACGGGGACCAATGCCCGCGCTGTCGCCGAGTATGTCCTGGGCGCGGCGCTGCAATTGGCCCGCGGGGTATTTGACTCCAGCGCCGCCGTCAGCCAGGGACAATGGCCGCGCACAGCGCTGGGCCAGGGCCGGGAAATCGGCGGCCTGACGCTGGGCCTGATCGGATTCGGCAATATTGCCCGACAGGTCAGCACCCTGGCGCATCACCTGGGCCTGCACGTCTGCGCTCACGACTCCGGCCTGGCCGAGAGCGACCCTGTCTGGGCCCAGCACCATGTCCGGTCTTTGTCCCTGGATGCCTTGCTCGCCCAATCGGATATCGTCAGCCTGCATGTGCCTCTGCTGCCCAGCACCCGCAATTTGATCGACGCCCGGCGCCTGGAACAAATGAAACCCGATGCCATCCTGATCAATACCGCGCGGGGCGGCATCGTGGATGAGGCCGCCGTAGCCGCTGCCTTGCGCGCCGGTCACTTGGGAGGTGCAGCGCTGGACGTGTTCGACCCCGAACCACTGCCGCGCACCGAGCACTTGCAGGACGTACCCAATCTGATCCTGACCCCTCATATCGCCGGCCTGAGTCGCCAGGCCAATACCCGCGTCAGCGCTTTCATCGCAGATGCCATCGCCCGCCAGCTTCGGAGTGCCGCTCTATGACCACCGCCGCCACTGTTCCCCCCCGGCTCTATTCCCGCACCGAACTGATGGACCTGGCTGAACAAGCCCTGTCTCGCGTCGGCGTCGCGCCTGGCGCCTGCACCAGCACGGCGCGTGCGCTGGTCGAGGCGGAAATGCAGGGGCTGCCTTCGCATGGCCTGAGCCGGCTTCCCCAATACATCAGCCACATACGACATGGACGGATAGACCCGCAGGCCAAGCCGTGCATTATTGCTGAAAAAGGCGCCGGTGCCCTGATCGATGCCCAGGACGGGCTGGCCTACCCTGCCTGTGATCTAGCCATGCAAACGGGAATGAAGCGAGTCGCCGAACTGGCCGTGGCCTGTATCGCTGTCCAGCGCAGCCATCATTTCGGCATGGCTTCCTACCATCTGCGCCAGGCCGCCGAGCGAGGCTATATGGCGTTTGCGTTCAGCAACTCGCCATCCGCCATGCCGGCCTGGGGCGGATCTCGACCCTTGTTCGGCACCAACCCTATTGCAGCGGCATTTCCACGCCGTCATCAAACGCCGGTCAGCATAGACCTGTCCTTGTCCGAAGTCGCCCGGGGCAAGCTGATGACAGCCGCCCGGCGCGGAGAGTCCATTCCGCTGGGCTGGGCGCTGGATCAGCACGGCCAACCCACGACGGACCCCAAAGCCGGCCTGGCCGGAATGATGTGCCCGGCAGGGGGCGTGAAAGGCGCCATGCTGGCCTTGATGGTCGAGCTGCTGTGCGTGGGGCTGGGAGGCGGCGCCTGGGCCTTCGAGGCCGACTCCTTCTTCAGTGCCGCCGGCAATCGCCCCAACCTTTGCCATGTCTTCCTATTGATGGATCCAGGTGCCTTTGCCGGTTCCGAGCGTTACGAAGAACGCGTCCAGACACTGGTGGACGCCATGCTGCTGGACGATGAGGTGCGCCTGCCGGGATCGCGGCGCGAGCACGTAGCGCAGCAGGCCGAACACAACGGTGTCGCCGTGGATGCAGAGATCATCCGCCAACTCCTGGATACCTGAGACGGCACGACTCAAGGCCAAAAAAAAAACGCCATGCATGAAGCATGGCGTTTTTCGATGTATGACGAATCCGTCGGCAGATTACTGCAGCGCGATTTCGACGTCTACACCTGCGGGCAAATCCAGACGCATCAGCGCATCGACGGTCTTGTCGGTAGGATCGACAATGTCCATCAGACGCTGGTGAGTGCGCATTTCGAACTGATCGCGCGACGTCTTGTTCACGTGAGGCGAACGCAGGATGTCGTAACGACGGATGCGGGTTGGCAGTGGCACGGGGCCACGAACAACTGCACCGGTGCGCTTGGCGGTTTCCACGATTTCGGCTGCCGATTGATCGATCAGCTTGTAATCATAGGCCTTCAGACGGATGCGGATTTTCTGGTTTTTCATGTGTAGTCCTAAAGAACGAAATAAGCGGGAGCGTGGCGCTCCCGCCGAGGCCAAGGCCTATTACTTGATGATCTTGGCAACAACGCCAGCGCCAACGGTACGGCCGCCTTCGCGGATAGCGAAGCGCAGACCTTCTTCCATGGCGATAGGAGCGATCAGCGACACTTTCATCGAGATGTTATCGCCGGGCAGAACCATTTCCTTGTCTTCTGGCAGCTCGATCGTACCCGTCACGTCCGTCGTGCGGAAGTAGAACTGGGGACGGTAGCCCTTGAAGAAAGGAGTGTGGCGGCCGCCTTCTTCCTTGGACAGAATGTACACTTCGGCGTCGAAGTCGGTGTGTGGCTTGATCGAACCGGGCTTGGCCAGAACCTGACCGCGCTCGA
>JAEXOO010000006.1 GCA_023439305.1 Pseudomonadota bacterium | reverse complement strand
CCACCGATATCCAGACCCTGCAGGCCGATACGCCGCCGTGGCTTCAACGCTACAACCCAGGGCAGGCCTTCCTGCTGATTGAGCAAAAACAACTGCTTCTGAATCAGTCCCTGCCGCCCGATGCGCTCATCACCCCTATCTTCCGCTTGCAGCACCTGAACAGCATGGACGAACTGCGCCAGTGTCTGCACACTATTGCCATGCAGACCCACCCGGTCGAGCACGCGCGCCTGCGCCGACTGCTCAGCAGCTGGGTCCAGCACGTCGTGCTGCCCCTGCACCTGCCCCACGGGGATACCCCGCTGATCCATTCTTTCGAGGACATCGATGCCATGATCAATTACGAAGAGCGAAACTGGGAACTGCGCTGGATGAAACAGGGCTTGGCCAAAGGAATGGAACAGGGAATGGAACAGGGACTGGAGCAAGGGCGAGAGCAAGGGCGAGAGCAAGGCATTGAGCAGGGCAGGCGCGCCGGCGAGCAAGGCATCCTGCAACAACAACTACAACACCGCTTCGGCCCCTTGGACCTCGACACCCAGCACCGCCTCGAACAAGCAGACGGAGCCGATCTGCTGCATTGGAGCCTGAAACTTCTGGCCGCAAAGACGCTGCCAGAAGTATTCGATTCCTGACCCTTAATGAAAAAAGCCCCGGCACGCCGGGGCTTTCAACTATCGCTAGCAGGGACTACAGAAACAGCTTGTAGGCCGGATTCTCGGTTTCGTTCCAGTACGGATAGCCCAAGGTATCCAAAAAGGTCTTGAATTCCTTCTTGTCCGTTGGTGGCACCTGTATGCCGATCAGGATGCGGCCGTAGTCGTCGCCTTGGTTTCGATAATGGAAAAGACTGATGTTCCAGTCCTGGTTCATGCTGCTCAGGAACTTGCGCAGGGCGCCGGGACGTTCGGGGAATTCGAAGCGCAGCAGCATTTCGTTGGTGGCTTCGCTGGACGTGCCCCCCACCATGTAGCGCAAGTGGGTCTTGGCCAGTTCGTTGCCGGTCAGGTTCTGGGTGCCAAAACCTTTTTTCAGGAAACGCTCTTCCAGTTTGCCGATTTCCGCCTCGGAAGAAATCGACATGCCCACAAAAACGTGCGCCTGTTCAGGGTTGGACATACGGTAGTTGAACTCCGTGACCGAACGAGTGCCCAGCGCATCGCACAGACGACGGAAGCTGCCCTTGCGCTCCGGGATGGTCAGGGCGAACAACGCTTCGCGGGCCTCGCCCACGTCGGCGCGCTCGGCCACCATGCGCATGCGATCGAAATTCATGTTCGCGCCCGAAGTGACCGCGATCAGGGTTTTATTCTTTAGCTTGTGCTGCGCCGCATAACGCTTGGCGCCAGCCAAGGCCAGCGCGCCTGCGGGCTCAAGCACGCTGCGCGATGCCTGGAACACATCCTTGATGGCGGCGCAGACCGCATCGGTATCGACCACAACGAAGTCGTCCACATATTGGCGCACCAGACGGAAGGTTTCAGAACCCACCTGTTTGACCGCAGTTCCGTCCGAAAACAAGCCCACGTCAGACAGATTCACGCGTCGACCTGTCTTGATGCTGCGTACCATGGCGCAAGAGTCTTCGGTCTGCACGCCGATGACCTTGATTTCCGGACGCAAGGCCTTGATGTAGGCCGACACGCCAGCCGCCAGGCCACCGCCGCCGATGGCCACGAAGATCGCCTCGATCGGGCCGGAGTGCTGACGTAGAATCTCCATGCCTATGGTTCCCTGGCCGGCAATGACATCGGGATCATCAAACGGATGGACAAAGGTCAGGCCTTCGGCTTTCTGGAGCGCCATGGCGTGGTCATAGGCGTCCGAATAACTGTCGCCCGCCAGCACGACTTCACCACCCAGATTGCGCACGCCATCGATCTTGACCTGCGGCGTGGTGGTAGGCATGACGATGACCGCGCGGCAGCCCAGCTTGCGGGCCGACATGGCCACGCCCTGGGCATGGTTGCCCGCCGAGGCAGCCAGCACGCCGCGCTTGAGCTCGGCCGCCGACAGATTGGCCATCTTGTTGTAGGCGCCGCGCAATTTGAAGCTGAAGACAGGTTGATAATCTTCGCGCTTGAGCAGCACCGTATTGCTAATTCGAGCCGATACCTGGGGAGCGGGTTCCAGAGGTGTTTCGACGGCAATGTCGTACACTTTCGAGGTGAGTATTCGCTTTAGGTAATCGTTCGACATGATTCAGGTTTAAATTAAAACCGGCGTGCCGCCCGACGGATGGCCGCCCAGGCGGTCCCTAGGCACCTGCCGCGGGCTCCATCACCGGAAAAGAAAAACAGAATACCATAGGCGGACACTCCTGCTGGCGTCCACTTTCACTCCTGCGACCCGACCCTTTTTTCACATGCAAGCCTGGCTGCACGACTCCATCAACTGGCTTTTGGCCGCCCTGTCCCTGCCTGAAGTCGGCCTGAGCGCCATCTTCACCATCAGCCTGGTGTCCGCAACCTTGCTGCCACTGGGCTCCGAACCGGCCGTCTTCGCCTACGTCAAACTCTCACCACACATGTTCTGGCCCGCCGTGCTGATAGCCACTGTAGGCAATACGCTGGGCGGGATGATCAGCTACGCCATGGGATCCGGCGCAGAAAAAGCCTACGAATCCTGGCGCCTGAAACATCCCCATCACGCCGACTCAAGCCAGGGCGACGCTCTCAAGAAAAAGACTGCCGGACGCTGGCACGCCTTCAGCTCCCGCTGGCTGACCCGTCTGGGCCCTGCCGCCCTGCTTTTTTCCTGGCTGCCGGTGGTGGGGGACCCCCTGTGTGCCGTCGCCGGCTGGCTGCGTCTGCCATTCTGGCCCTGCAGCATCTACATGGCCATCGGCAAACTGGCGCGGTATATAACCATGACGGCAGGGTTGCTGTGGATTTTCCCCCATCTGGGTTGGTAAATAGCTGCAAACACGCTCTTTTATCCAGTACGCGGCGCGGTGGTATGAGGGCATCGAGACGGGGATTCGTATACACTTGTCTTTTGCATATCCGCTCGAGCCCGAGCGCCCTTGACGGGCATTGCCAACTATCGCCATGAACGCCCCCATCGCAAGTCAGTACCTGGCCTCCCAGGCAAGTACCTCCAACACGCCGCGCCTGCGTGAAATTCCGTATAACTACACGTCTTACTCGGACCGGGAAATCGTCCTGCGGCTGCTGGGCGAAGAAGCGTGGGAAAAGCTGTCCGAACTGCGGTCCGAACGCCGTACCGGCCGTTCCGCGCGCATGCTGTTCGAAGTGCTGGGCGATATCTGGGTCGTCAAGCGCAACCCCTATCTGCAGGACGATCTGCTGGACAATCCCAAGCGCCAGCATCAACTGATCGAAGCCCTGAACCATCGCCTGAACGAAATCGACCATCGCCGCGACAGCTCGGCGCCCGAGCGCGACGCCAAAGTCATGCGCTTGCTGCGCGCCGCCCGCGAAGCCGTGGCCGCCTTCGAACAGGAATTCAACGACACCCGCGACCTGCGCCAACAAGTCGTGCGCAGCTTGTCGCGACTGACGGGCAAGGACAACATCAAGTTCGACGGCCTGTCGCGCGTCTCGCACGTCACCGACGCAACCGACTGGCGCGTGGAATACCCCTTCGTGGTGCTCACGCCCGACCACGAAAACGAAATGGCCGCCCTCGTGAAGGCCTGTATCGACCTGAAGCTGACCATCATTCCGCGTGGAGGCGGCACCGGCTATACCGGCGGCGCCATCCCCTTGACCTGGCGCTCGGTCGTCATCAATACCGAAAAGCTGGACGCCATCGGCAAGCCCGAGCAAAGCTCGCTTCCCGGCATGGATCACCCCGTCACCACCATCCTGACCGGCGCGGGCGTGGTCACACGCCGTGTGGCCGAGGCTGCGGAAGCAGCTGGCACCGTCTTCGCCGTGGATCCGACCTCGGCCGACGCCTCCTGTGTCGGCGGCAACATCGCCATGAACGCCGGCGGCAAGAAAGCCGTCCTGTGGGGCACCGCCCTGGACAACCTCGCCTGGTGGCGCATGGTGGATCCCAAGGGCGACTGGCTGGAGGTCACGCGCCTGGAGCACAATATGGGCAAGATCCACGATGTGGACATGGCCCGTTTCGAGCTCAAATGGTTCGACGGCAATCATGCGCCTGGCGCCCAACTGCTGCGCACCGAAACCCTGTCCATCGAAGGCCGCCGGTTCCGCAAGGAAGGCCTGGGCAAAGACGTAACCGACAAGTTCCTGGCAGGCCTGCCAGGCATTCAAAAAGAAGGTTGCGACGGCCTGATTACGCAAGCGCGCTGGGTGCTGCACCGCATGCCGGCCCATACCCGCACTGTCTGTATGGAGTTCTTCGGCCAGGCCAAAGAGGCCGTGCCCTCCATCGTAGAGGTCATCGACTACCTGAATGGCGAAGGCAAGCGCATCGGCGCCATCCTGGCGGGCCTGGAACACCTGGACGAACGCTATCTGCGCGCTGTGGGCTATGCCACCAAGAGCAAGCGCAACGGCCTGCCCAAGATGGTGCTCATCGGCGACATCGTGGGCGACGACCCCGACGCCGTGGCCAAGGCCGCCTCCGAAGTCGTGCGCCTGGCCAATGGCCGCTCGGGCGAAGGATTCGTGGCTGTCAGTGCGGAAGCCCGCAAGAAATTCTGGGCCGATCGCGCCCGCACCGCGGCCATTGCGCGCCACACCAACGCCTTCAAGATCAACGAAGACGTGGTCATCCCGCTGCGCCGCATGGGCGAATACACCGAAGAGATCGAGCGCATCAACATCGAGCTCTCCACCGACAACAAACTGCGCCTGACGCGCGAACTGGAAGACTTCCTCAAGGGCGATCTGCCCGTGGGCAAGATCGAAGATCCGGACGACGCCGAGCACACCCGCGAAGAAATCCTGGAAACCCGCCGCCACGACGCATTGCAAGTCGTGCAGGACGTGCGCCGCCGCTGGCAATGGCTGCAGGACAATCTGGACATGCCGCTGGCCGGCAGCCAGCAGGCCCTGGCCGAACTGGGCGTGCCCCTGGACGCTGCCGCCATCGCCGAGCGCCTTCAGGCGCAAGCCGACGCCAGCATCTTCCAATTGCTGCAGGACCACACCATCCGCACCTCGTGGAAGACGGAAATCCGCGAAGCTCTGGAACACATCTTCCCGGGGGCCGACTGCGCCGCCGTCCTGGCCGAGCTGCAGGCCATCCACGACCGCGTGCTCAAGAGCCGCGTCTTCGTGGCCCTGCACATGCATGCCGGCGACGGCAACGTGCACACCAACATCCCGGTCAACTCGGACGACTACGGCATGCTGCAGCAGGCCAATGTCACGGTGGCGCGCATCATGCAGATCGCCCGTAACCTGGACGGGGTCATCTCCGGCGAGCACGGCATCGGCCTGACCAAATACGAATTCCTGACCCAGGAAGAACTGGAACCCTTCCAGAACTACAAGCGCGAAGTCGATCCCGACAATCACTTCAACGCCGGCAAACTCATGCCGGGCGCTGATCTGAGCCGCGCCTGGACACCCAGCTTCAACCTGTTGGGCCACGAATCACTGATCATGCAGCGTAGCGAGATCGGCTCGATCTCGCATGCCATCAAGGATTGCCTGCGCTGCGGCAAGTGCAAGCCTGTGTGCGCCACCCATGTGCCGCGCGCCAACCTCCTGTACTCGCCCCGCAACAAGATCCTGGCCACCTCGCTGCTGATCGAAGCCTTTCTGTACGAAGAACAGACCCGCCGCGGCATCAGCCTGAAGCACTGGGAAGAATTCGAGGACGTGGGTGATCACTGCACGCTGTGCCACAAGTGCTACAACCCCTGTCCGGTGGATATCGACTTCGGCGATGTTTCCATGGAAATGCGCTCGTTGCTGCGCCGTATGGGCAAGAAGTCCTTCAATCCCGGTACGGCAGCAGCCATGTTCTTCCTGAACGCCAAGGACCCACGCGTCATCAAGGCCACCCGCACCGCCATGATCGATGTAGGCTACAAGGCCCAGCGCCTGGCCCACGACGTGCTGGCCGCACCGGCCCGTAAACAGATCGCGGCTCCGCCCGCCAGCATCGGCAAAGCGCCGATCCGCGAGCAGGTGATCCACTTCATCAACCGCAAGATGCCCGGCGGCCTGCCCAAGCAAACGGCCCGCAAATTACTGGACATCGAAGACGCGAACTACGTGCCCATCATCCGCAACCCGAACACCACGACCGTGGA
Organism: Pseudomonadota bacterium; assembly: GCA_023439305.1. Lineage (GTDB taxonomy): Bacteria > Pseudomonadota > Gammaproteobacteria > Burkholderiales > Burkholderiaceae_B > Alcaligenes. The sequence goes on along the minus strand of JAEXOO010000006.1, from coordinate 61,463 downwards.
TTCGGAAGCGGTATTCTATTTCCCCGGCTGTGGTTCCGAGCGCCTGTTCTCGCAGGTCGGTCTGGCCACGCAGGCCATGCTCTGGCATGTCGGCGTACAGACAGTGCTGCCTCCCGGCTACCTGTGCTGCGGCTACCCACAGCGCGGCAACGGCATGAGCGACAAGGCCGAAAAAATCATCACCGACAACCGCGTTCTGTTCCATCGCATGGCCACCACACTGAACTACCTGGACATCAAGACCGTGGTGGTCAGCTGCGGCACCTGCTATGACCAGTTGGCCGGCTATGAATTCGACAAGATTTTCCCAGGCTGCCGCCTGATCGACATTCACGAATTCCTGCTGGAAAAAGGCCTGAAACTGGAAGACGTGCAAGGCGTGCGCTACATGTACCACGACCCCTGCCATACGCCCATGAAACTGCAGGACCCCATGAAGACGGTCAAGTCGCTGGTGGGAGAATCCACCATCAAGGCCGACCGTTGTTGTGGCGAGTCCGGCACGCTGGCTGTCTCGCGTCCCGATATCTCTACCCAGATCCGTTTCCGCAAAAACGAAGAGATGCTCAAGAACAAGCAAGCTCTGGCCAGCGACGGTTTCCAGGGCGAAGTCAAAGTCCTGACATCCTGTCCATCCTGCCTGCAAGGACTGGCGCGCTACAAGGACGACGTCAAGGTGGATGCCGACTACATCGTGGTCGAAATGGCCAAGCACATGCTGGGCGAAAACTGGATGCCCGACTACGTGCGCCGCGCCAACGAGGGCGGCATCGAGCGCGTCTTGGTCTGATCAGTCTGCGCCCTGCCAGAAAACGGATCGGCTTTTGCCGGTCCGTTTTTTTGCCTTGCCGTATAAATCGCTGGTACGAGGACAGGCGCCCGCCCCTGGCTGGCTAAGCGATGGGGTATGCTTTCAGGCAGCCGCTTTTCACTTCATTCGCACCGAGGTTGCCCATGTCCGACGATGCCCCTTTGCTGGCCGGCATTCAACAATTGCTCCAGTCACGGCGCACCGCCGCGCTGGGTACGCTCACGAATCGCGGCCTTCCTTTCGTCTCCTTGGTTCCGTTTGCAATCGCCCCTGAACTGCAGAGCATTGTCATTCACATCAGTGAACTGGCTGCCCACACGCGCTACCTGATGCAGCGGCCCGATGCCAGCCTGCTGATCAGTCAGAACGAACAGGACACTGAATCAGTGCATGATCTGCCTCGCGCAACCCTACAGACCCGCGCCAGTCAATTGATACGAGGCGAAGATGACTGGAGCCTGGCCCGCCAGGCGTATCTGGCACGCTTTCCAGACACCGAGTTCATGACCTCGTTCCAGGACTTCCACTTTTTCTCCCTGGCCATTGTGCGTATACGTCACGTCGCCGGTTTCGGCGCAGCCCACAGCGTGGATCCCGAAAAAATGCGACAGTTGCTGAAATCCCATTCATGGCAAGGACTTGATAAACAATAGACTCGATACAGCGTATCTCGGGCACCAAGAGCACAAGCCCGGGGAACGCCATCAGATACCAAAATAAACGCCCTTTTCCCCACTCTGACCGCTTTGTCAGGCGTTGAACGATTGCTCCGCCGGGTTGCAGCTGTGTCTCTCTTAATGCTTTACACGGATAATCGATGACGGGCAGGCTATATATATGTCAGAACTCTGACGTCAACCACAGAAGCCACCGCATCATGTCACGCCAGATGCTGTAAAGAACCAAAGAAACACGGGGAGCAACAATGTCGCGCAAGAAAATAACCACCGGCCTGTTGGTACAGGCCGGTATGCTGGCTCTGGTTTTCCAGCCTGCCGCCCAGGCCGCATCGGCTCTGGACTGGATGACCCTGGAATACAAACGCCAGGCCGGCCTGGAAATGGTGCGGGCTGCAGACGCCTATTCCTTGGGGTTTACGGGTAAAGGTGTGACAGTAGGCTATCTGGACTCGGGTATCGCAGCCAGCCATCCGGAGCTTTCCAGCGCCATCGTCGGCGGCTTTGACTTTAAAGCCAACACGCCCTATGCCCCTGGGTTTGGAATAGACCAAGATCCGGACATGCCCCAATCCGCCGGTCATGGCAGCCATGTCGCCGGGATCATCGGCGCTAGGCGCGACAACATTGGCATGCACGGCGTCGCCTTCAACAGCAGCCTGTTCGCCGTGGCCTACCACGTAACAGACCTCAATGAAGCTGATGACCCCAGTCCCAAGGAGCAAATCGCCGCCTTCGACAGGGCCGCTGCCCAGGGCTGGAACCTCCTGACTGCGCACAATATCCCCATCATCAACAGCAGCCTTGGAGTGAATGGCTGCAACGACTTCTCGGCTGAACCGCCGTGCAATGTCACTGACTACAGTTCTGCACAGGATGCCCAGGACTGGATCCCCCTTTCCGTCGACGCCTTTCGCAACAGCGTCTCCGCGGGCTCGCTCATGGTTTTCGCCACCGGCAATGAAATCCAGCCCCATCCCGATCTGCTTGCCGGATCCCCCCATTGGTTCCCTGAACTGAAAGACAATTGGCTGGCCGTCACGGCCCTGAACGAAGAAGGACAACTGGCCCCCTATGCGAATCGTTGCGGCGTGGCGGCAGAATGGTGCCTGGCAGCGCCCGGCGGGGACGAACCGGGTATCTACTCAGTCAACTCCAACGGCGGCTACGCCACCGAGTCCGGCACCTCCATGGCTGCCCCGCATGTCGCCGGCGCCGCCGCCCTGGTCAAGGAAGCCTTTCCTTATTTCACCGCCTATCACCTGCAACAGACCCTGTTGACCACGGCCACCGACATGGGCGACCCCGCCGTCTATGGCTGGGGACTGATGAATGTAGGCAAGGCCGTACGCGGACCCGCCCAATTCACCCGCCAGTTCGATGTGGATACCTTGGGATTTGACTCCACCTTTTCCAACGACATCAGCGGCAACGGCGGGTTGACCAAGCGCGGCGCAGGCTCCTTGCAACTGACAGGCGCCAACACGTACAGCGGACCGACAACGGTCAGCGGCGGGCGCCTGGCCGTGAACGGCACACTGACCTCCGCCGTCACCATTGAGCCTGCCGGCACACTGGGCGGCGCAGGCACGGTCAGCCAGGTCGATAACTTCGGTACTCTGGCTCCCGGCAACTCGGTCGGTACCTTGACGGTCAGCGGCGACTACACGGCGCACGACGGATCGGTACACGAACTGGAAGTCGGCCCAGCCGGCGCTACCGACCGCCTGGTGGTGGGCGGCAAAGCGCATATCGCAGGTACCCTGAAGTTGGCCGGAGGCCCCTATCAGCAGAATGTGCCCTATTCCTTTCTGGAAGCCAGCCAAGGCGTAACAGGCGAATTCTCCCATATCACCTACAGCATGGCATTCCTGTCACCCACCCTGCTGCGCGGTCAGGACCTGTCGCTGCTCATCAAGCGCAACGATATCCCATTCGCCCGCTACGCCGACACCGCCAACCAGACAGCCGTAGCCAACGCGCTGGATCCGGCCTCCGAGCAGCCGCCCGCAGCCATGAATGAAATCTACGACACCCTGTTGAATGCCAATGCAGGCCAGGTCGCGGGATATATGGAGCAACTGCAAGGACAGATCCACGCCGGCACGGCATCCGCCCTGCTGGGCAACGGCGATCTGCTGCCACACACCCTGGCGCGCCAGGCCACTGCCGCCCGCCAGACCATCGGCCACGATACCGTGCTGTGGGCGGACGTGATCAAGCAGCGACGCGAACTGGACGGCGACGGCAACAGCCGCGACGTGCGCCACGATGCGGGCGGCCTGTTCCTGGGCGGAGATACCGCTTTGGGCCGTCAGGGCTGGCGCTTGGGCGCTGCGCTGGGTTATCTGGAAAACCGCATCAAGCTTGATGACCGCCGTCACTCCTCGCGCAGCAACAGCTACAGCGCCGCCCTGTATGGCACGCAAAGCTGGAGGACCGGCCCCGGCAGCCTGAATCTGCTGGCCGGCGGCGCCTACACCCGCCATAACCTGGACAGCCGCCGCCAAGTCGATCTGGGTACGCCGCAGACCTTGAAATCCGATTACAAAGCGCACAGCGTGCAGGCTTTCGCCCAGCTAGGCTATGCCCTGCCGGTAGGAGAACGGTCACAGCTCGAGCCGTATGCCAACGTAAACTGGCATCAACTACGCAACGGTTCCTTTACAGAAACAGGCGGCCAGGCTGCGCTGCGCGGCAGCTCTCAGCATCAAGACCTGAGTACATTGACCCTGGGCCTGCGCGGCAAGACAACGGTGGAACTCAAGAACGCCAGCATCGCCCTGACTGCCGGCCTGGGCTGGCGCCACGCCATGGGCGATACCCTGCCCGAACGCCAACTGGCCTTCGCCGCCTTGCCCGGCAGCGACTTTCGCATCAGCGGCGCACCGATTGCCAAGAATGCCGCCGTCATGGAACTGGGCGCCGAATTGCTGGCGAGCGACCGCACGTCGTTCGGCCTGAACTATCAAGGCCAATTAGGCCGCAACCAGGATCACGCGGGTTCGCTTTTCCTGAAGGTCAAATTCTAGAAATACAACGCGCAAGGACAGAAATCAGAGGCGTCACAACACTCTCGGGGCTGTCAGGCTCTGGCTTGAACAGCCTCGGTTCATGACCTGCCACACTGAGCCATTCCCGCTTCAGGCCAAGCGGCGGGGCGAGTCAGATGGCTTGCCGCAGGCGGCGAAGCGCGCAGGGAGGCAAGCGCCTTGCTGTCTGAGACCGACGCTTGTGATGCGTCCGGGGGACGCATCACCGGGCGAGTTCAAGGCGCGCCCGTAGCGATTCGCCGGCAAGGCATCCAGCCCCGCCGCTTGGCCTGAAGCGGGAATGGCGTCTTTGCTGAGGAAAATGCAACCGAGGCTGAGCAAGCCAGAACTGAACAATCAAAAAAAACCCGCCTTCCGGCGGGTTATCGTCATCAACGATCGGCTTCGTTGAAACTACAGACCGTATACACCGGCAATCCGGAATCAACCACGGCTTTGGAGCCGCCCAGCTCGGGCAGATCAATAATGGCAGCAGCTTCCACCACGTTCGCGCCCAGACGCTGCAACAGGCGGGCAGCGGCCATCAAGGTGCCGCCAGTGGCGATCAGGTCGTCGATCAACAGGACGCGCTGGCCGGGACGCACCGAATCCGTATGCATTTCAACGCTGGCATTGCCATATTCCAACGAATATTCTTCGGCGACTGTATTGAACGGCAACTTGCCTTGCTTGCGCACCGGCACGAAACCCAGATTCAGTTCATAAGCCAGCACCGAGCCTACAATAAAGCCGCGCGCATCTACGCCAGCCACCAGATCCAGCTTCTGCCCCATGTAGCGGTATACGAACAGGTCTATCAGCACTCGGAAGGAGCGCGGGTCCTGCAGCACAGGGGTAATATCGCGGAACGTCACGCCCGGCTTGGGCCAATCAGGCACGTTGCGGATGATTTGACGGATGTATTGGGCTGGATCAGTTTGCATGTCGAGGGCTACAACAAAAAAAATCCTGACGCGAAAAGCGTCCGTGGATACGCCGCAAGTGTACACAATTGAGCCAGGGCAACAAGGGCTGAACCGGCCTGTTGCGCGAAGTTGCGCTAATACGACGCGCTTGACTCGACAAGTCCAGAGCTGACCGACTCAATCAGAAGACGCATCAGACGGCTTGCAGGGCGGCTCGGACAGCACGCGCCCGCCGTCCAGCCGCCATACACGATCCACCTGCGTCAGTAGACGGGTGTCGTGTGTAGCCATGATCACCGTGCGCCCCCGGCCAGCAGCCAGAATGTCCTGCATCAAGGCCTGACTGGTCGGGCCGTCCAGGCTGGCAGTAGGCTCATCCAGAAACCAGATTCGAGCTGGCGACAATAACAGACGCGCCAGACACAAACGCCGCTGTTGCCCCAGGGACCACTGCTGCCCCCCTTCGCCCAGCCACGTGTCCATACCTTGGGGAAGCGCTCGCACCATGCTTTCCAGCTGTGCATCGCGCAGAGCCTGCCAAAGCTGCGTATCAGTGGCCGCCGGGTCGGCCAGCAGCAGATTGTCCCGCACTGTACCCAAAAACAAGGGCGAGTCCTGCGCGAGCAAGGCGCTATGTCGATACCAGCCCGTTCTCGACCATACCTGCGCAGGCTCGCCGTCGATAAGATACTGCCCCTGCTGCACGGGCAGCAGCCGCATCAACACACCCAGCAGCGTCGACTTGCCAGAACCGCTGGGACCGAACAAAGCCAGATGCGCACCGGCAGGCACCTGCAAATCCACCGCCTGCAGAACAGGCTGATCTCCATAAGAGAAATCCAGCTTTTTCAGCTCCAGCTCAGCAGGCTGACGGGCCGGCAGGTCCCGCCCCTTTTCCGCCTCCTCGTCCACGGGCTCGTCCATAACCTGCAGCAAGCGGCGGCTGGCGGCCTCTACCTCGCCCAGGCGCGACGCCCCGCGCATCATGGGAGCCATGATCTCGAACAGGCCCAACAGCGCCAATACCAGACCTACCCATACAGGCCCGCTCATCGCCCCCAGATTGACTTGCTGCGCGCCTGCCAGCAAGCAGACCAACAAGGCGGCGCCCATCAGCACTTGCTGCAGACACTGCCCCGCCACACCCCAGGCGTTGCTGTTCAGGCGGGCCTGCCCCAGTTGCCGGCTCAATGTCTCGACCTGCTCCTGCACAGGCTCCTGCGCAGCGAAAATCTGGATATCCACATAAGCACGCACCGCATGATGCGTCAAAGTTCGCAATTGATTCTCAAGCAGGTGCACGCGCTGGGCGGAGCGCGCCGCGCCGCGAGCGCACAGATAAGGAACCAGACAGGCCGCTAGCAAAATACATGCCAGCACGATCCAGGCCCACCAGGACAGCCAGGCTCCCAGAATCAAGCTGAATGCCAGCCCGGCCAACACGGATGTGGCCAGGGGAGCGATGAGCAGCAACAACACCAGATCCAGAACGGCGACGTCTGCCGTCAAGCTGGACGCTAGCTCGCCATCTCGGAACTGCGCCAGTCTGGCCTGGCTGAAATGAGCCAGACGACCAAATACCCGGGTGCGGATGCGCACCTGCAAATCCAGCGTCAGAGCATGGCCCACGACTCGCTCCAGATACCGGGATGCAATACGCCAGAACGACAGCCCACGTATCAGTGCAGACGGGCCAAACAGATTGAAGACAATACCCAGGGCAGCCAGAAAGGCGCTGGTCAAGAACCACCCGGCAACACCCAGCAGGCCGACCCCGGCCGCCACTGTGCTGCAGGCCAGAAACACTGTCAGCGCCAGCAGCCCGCGACGCTCGCGCAGGCTGCCGCCCAAGAGCCGGAACCAGGCTTTCATGCGGACAACACTCCTTGGGCGATATGCAGGCGTGCCGAGCAGCGGGCGGCCAGTTGCTCATCATGGGTGGCCAGCAGCAGGCATCGACCTTGGCAAAACTGCAGGATATTGTCCATGACCCGATCGCGCGTCGCCCCGTCCAGACGCGATGTAGGTTCGTCCAGGAGCACCAAGTGCGGGTCGGTCAGGAACAGCCGCGCCAGGGCCAGACGCTGGATCTGCCCGCCCGACAAGCCAAAGCCGCCCTCTCCCAGTGCGCTGTCCAGCCCATGGGGCAAGGCACGCACAAAATCATCAGCGCACGCCAGCGCCAGGGCGCGCCAGAGCTGTTCATCGCTGGCATGCGGATCGGCCAGCCTCAGGCTGGCGCCGATGGATCCCATGGACAGAAAGGCTTGTTGAGAAATCAGCGCGACTCCGTCATGCCGTGTCAGCAGGCGCCCCGTCGTGTCGTTGCCCCGCAGCATCACCTGCCCGCCGTCCAGCGGACGCAAGCCCACCAAGGTTTCCAGCAGGCTGGTCTTGCCCGTGCCGCTGGCGCCCAGCAAGGCATAGGAATGATCTATATACAATTGCAAGCCCGGCACCCGCAGCAATAGTTCATCGCTGCCCGGGCGGAGCAAACGGGCATGACTCAGCACCAGGACCGGCAAGGGGGCAAACACCGAGCCCGCCTCGGCGGGCGAACCGGCAGAGATCAGGTCTTGCCCGAGACGGCTCCAGACACGGTCCAGCTCGGCCGCCGCCGCCCGCGCGGCCGCCCTATCGTGGTAATTGGCCGCCAACTGACGTAGTGGCTGGTAGGCCTCCGGCGCCAACAATAGGCAGAACAGGCCCTGCTGCAAACTCAGACCTGCAAATGACTCACCCAGATACCCCAGGTATCCCAGACCGATGTAGACCGCAATGCCCGCCACCCCCAGAGCGGCGAAGAACTCCAGCACGGCAGAGGAAAGAAATGCAATGCGCAATACCTTCATGGTGCGGGACTGCAATTCCTGGCTTGCCAGTTCGACACGAGCCACTTCGTCGGGCCCCCGACCCAGCAGACTCAAGGTGAAGATGCCGCGCAAGCGGTCTGCAAAAAATCCGGACAGCCGCAACGTGGCCTGCTGCTGATCCCGACTGGCCGCTTCCGCCCCCCAGCCCACGAGCGCCATGAACAAGGGAATCAGCGGCGTGCTAAAGAGCAGAATCAAGGCCACGATGCCGTCGACCGGCAGGACCGCCAGCATCAGGGCCAACGGCACCAGCGCTGCCGCTGCCATAGAGGGCAGATAACGCGTCAGAAAGCCGTCCAGGGCCTCGACCTGGGTAAGCAGGCTGGACGAAAGCTCCCCGCTGCTGCTGGCTCGCAGGCGGGGAACGGTGGTGCGAAACAAACGGGAAAACAGATCCGCGCGCAAACTCTGCTTGATCTGCTCGGACACCTGCTGAGCGCGACGCTCGCCGCTGGCCAGCAAGCCAGCGCGCAGCAGCAGCAAAAACAACACGGCTACGATGGATGGCCATTGCGAGGTCCACGCCAGGCGGTCAACCACCACAGCCTGAACCACGCTGGCCAAGAGCCATGCCTGCCCGATCAGCAGAACACCGGCCAGCACCGGCGCGGCCATGGGCCAACGCAAGGCCGCTCGGGCCTGGGCGGAGAACTCCCCAAGCCACTGCTGCGCGACCTCGCTCTGTGCGGCCAATCAGGCCTCGACGTCCGGGTTGGGAACACGCTGGACATCGTCCAGCACGGCGCTGGTCTGGCGCAGTTCAAACCACATTGCATTCAAGATGGCAAAGGCGCAGGCCAGACCCAAGCCCAGAATCCAGGAAAAATACCACATAGTTTCAGGCCTCCTTAGTAGGAATGAGGGGCGTCGTTCATGCTGGACACCGACACCTTGCCGCGCATCACGCTGTAGACCCAGGAGGTGTACAGAACAATGATGGGCAGAAACACCAGGGTGATGAGCAGCATCAGCCACAGCGTGAAATGGCTGGCGGACGCATCAAACAGCGTCAGGCTGGAACCAGGTGTCAGCGAGGATGGCAACAAGAAAGGGAATACGGCAAAGCCAAAGGTCAAGATGATGCCGGCCAGCGCCAAGGATGAGAACAAGACCCCCAGCAAGCCACGGCCGCGCCCAGCCAGCAAGGCCCCCAGGAGCAGGCCGGCAAACCCGGCTGCAGGCGCCAGCCATAGCAGCGGCCACTGGCGATAATTGGCCAGCCACCCGCCCTGCACGACCTCGACGGTCTTGCCGATAGGGTTGGACATGGCGTGGCCCACTTCGGGCCAGCTCATGGCGTAGCCATTCAAGTGGGTGATCCACCAGCCGCCTGCGGCAAAAACCAAGATGGACAGCAAGCCCAGCGGCAAGGCCCAGGCGCGCGCACGGCGCGCCACCTGGTCGGTCGCCTTCCAGGCCAGCACCACCACCCCCTGGAACGCCAGCATCAGCACGCTGAGCACGCCGCACAGAATGGCGAAGGGCCGGAACAAGCCAAAGAAATTACCTTCATACAGGGGACGCAGCGTCGTGGGGTCAAATCCGAAAGGCACGCCCAGAATTACATTGCCGATCGCCACGCCAAAGACCAGGGAAGACACCACGCCAGCCGCCGTCCAAATGACATCCCAATTGCGACGCCAGCGATTGGAAGACAGCTTGCTGCGATACTTGATGGCCACCGGACGCACGATCAGCGCCACCAGCAACAGCATCATGGCCAGGTAAAAGCCCGAGAAAGCCATGGCATACAGCAGGGGCCAGGCGGCGAAGGCCACCCCGCCCGCCACGATCAACCAGACCTGGTTGCCTTCCCACACCGGGCCGATGACGTTATAGAGCACACGACGCTCGTCGTCTGTGCGCGCCACCAGCGGCAAGGCCATGGCCACGCCCAGATCCGCGCCGTCCATGATGGCGAAAGCGACCAGCAGCACGCCCAGCAGCAGCCACCAGATCACGCGCAACGTGTCGTAATCAAGAAGAATCAGGTTTTCCATGACGTTTCCTCCTTAACCGCGCAGCAAGGGCGCGTTGCGCGAGCCATAGGACAGGGCCGAAGGCGCGGGCTGCGCGCCGTGGTCATCCGGCCCTTTGCGGATGGCGTGCAGCATGACCTTGATGCCGATCACGGCCAAGGTGCCGTACAACAGCAAGAAAATACTCATGCTGATCATCAGGTCCGTAAAGGACAGGCCCGATGCCGCATAGTAGGTGGGCAACACGCCCTCGATGGCCCAGGGCTGGCGGCCGAACTCAGCCACGAACCAGCCGCACTCGATCGCAATCCAGGGCAGCGGAATGCTGAACACAGCCAACTTGAGCAGGCGCGGATGACGCTGCAGCCGGTCGCGCGAAGCCAACAGGAAAGCCACCGCAAAGAACAGGATGAAGTACATCCCCAAGCCCACCATGACGCGGAAACTCCAGAACAACGGCGCCACCTGCGGCACCGTATCCCAGGCCGCCTGGGCGATCTGCTCGGGCGTCGCCTGGGTGATATCGTCCATATAGCGCTTGAGCAGCAAGGCATAGCCCAAGTCGCGCCAGTTAGCGTCGAACAAGCGCCGGGCCTCGATGTTGGATGCGTCCGCCCGCACCGTCTGCAAGGCCTGATAGGCGCGCAAGCCATTGGCGATCCGGATCTTGGCGTGTTCCACCAATTCATTGATGCCCAACATGGGTGTGGTCAGCGAACGGGTGCCGATCAAGCCCATGACCCAGGGAATCTCGATAGCGAAACTATTCTCGCGCGCTTCCTGGTTGGGAATGGCGATCAGATTGAAATTGGCGGGCGCCTCTTCCGTTTCCCACATGGCTTCCATGGCGGCGATCTTCATCTGCTGGTGCTCGGTCGTCAGGTAGCCGCTTTCGTCGCCCAGCACCACCACCGACAATGCCGATGCCAGCCCGAAGCTGGCGGCCACCGTCATGGAGCGCTTGGCCAGATCGATATGGCGACCGCGCAGCAGATACCAGGCGCTGATGCCCATGATGAACATGGCGCCCAGCACATAGCCGGCACTGACGGTGTGCACGAACTTGGCCTGCGCGACCGGATTGAAGATCACGGCCGCGAAGTCCGTCATTTCCATGCGCATGGTCTGCGGATTGAAGACGGCGCCCACCGGGTTCTGCATCCAGCCGTTGGCCACCAGGATCCAGAGCGCCGACAGATTGGTGCCCAGGGCGACCAGCCAGGTGACGATCAGGTGACCCAGCTTGGACAGTCGATCCCAGCCAAAGAAGAACAGGCCGACGAAGGTAGCTTCCAGAAAGAAGGCCATCAAGCCTTCGATGGCCAGCGGAGCGCCGAAGATGTCGCCCACGTAATGACTGTAGTAGGCCCAGTTCATGCCGAACTGGAATTCCATCACGATGCCGGTGGCCACGCCCAGGGCGAAATTGATGCCGAAGAGCACGCCCCAGAACTTGGTCATGCGGCGCCAGATGTCGCGGCCCGTCATGACATAGACGCTTTCCATGATGGCCAAGAGGAACGATAGGCCCAGCGTCAACGGTACGAACAAGAAGTGAAACATCGCGGTGGATGCAAATTGCAGCCGCGACAAGGTAACGACATCCAGATCAATCATGACGACCCCCAGTTTGATCAGCTTTGCGAATCTTTCCGGCAAAACCCAGGACCTTCTGCACCTTGCTGCCCAATCGCATCAAGTTCTGCAAAGTCTCGGGCGGCAGATGATGCACTTCGTCAAACCAGCCACACGCCAACTCGATCAACTCCAGCATCTCGGTGATGCGTTGCTGGCCGTGCGCCTCTTCCTCGTTCACGGGCGCTTCCATAAGGATACTTCGCAACAGCGTCAATGTGGGATCGATCTCGCGCTTGCGCTTTTCCTCGACCAGGGTGCGGAAAATCTCCCACACATCCTTGGGGGACTCGAAGTATTCACGCCGCTCGCCAATCTTGTGCGTCATGCTGACCAGCCGCCAGGATTGCAGCTCGCGCAGGCTCATGCTGACGTTGGAGCGCGAAATGCCCAGTGTTTCGGCAATCTCGTCGGCGTGCAGGGCTTGGGGTGAAATAAACAGCAAAGCATAGATCTGGCCGACCGTACGGTTGACCCCCCAACGCCCGCCCATTTCCCCGAAGTGCAGAACAAAACGTTCCGCCTGTGGTCCTAGGTTCATGGTATTTTGAATTTTCAGTAATTACTGAAACAACGAAACAGACCGTATCTTAACCCTAAAGTATTTACGCGACTACTGGATTCACGCACTCTCCCTTAAAATGAGAGCCCGCAAACCGGCATGCGAAGACCACGCTTCGCGTTTACAATTTCGCCATGAATACACCGGATATTCCCGACTCCGAACAGGCGCTGGCCTCGGCCCGCCGCACCTTCGCCACTGAAATCGACGCCCTGCAAGCGCTCAGCGCGCGGCTGGACGACCATTTTGTCAAAGCCACGCAGATGCTCATGCATTGCCAGGGCCGCGTCGTCGTGACAGGAATCGGCAAATCCGGCCATATCGCCCGCAAGATCGCCGCCACCCTGGCATCCACAGGCACGCCGGCGTTCTTCATGCACGCTGCCGAAGCCCTGCATGGCGATCTGGGCATGATCACCAGTCAGGACGTAGTAGTCGCCATTTCCTATTCCGGCCAGGCCCAGGAACTGATGACGGTGCTGACGGTGCTGCGCCGCATGGGCGCCAAGCTCATCGCCATCACGGGCAATGCCCACTCCGAACTGGCCCAGAACGCCGACCTGCATCTGGATGCCCATGTCGAACAGGAAGCCTGTCCCCTAAATCTGGCGCCGACGGCCAGCACCACCGCCGCCTTGGCGCTGGGAGACGCGCTGGCCGTGGCCTGCCTGGAAGCCAGGGGCTTCAGCCGCGAAGACTTCGCCCGCTCGCACCCTGGCGGCGCACTGGGCCGCCAGTTACTGACCTTCGTGCGCAATGTCATGCGCCGCGGCGACCAGTTACCCATCGTCGCCCCCGACACCCTGGTGCCTGACGCCCTGGCCGAAATGTCGGCCAAAGGCATGGGCATGACGATCGTGGCCGATGCGCAGGGCCATCCCCTGGGTCTGTTTACCGACGGCGACCTGCGCCGCCTGATCGCCCGCCAGGGCGATATACGCCACTTACCCGTATCGGCAGGCATGACACGCCAGCCACGCAGTATCTCGCCGGATGCCCTGGCCATCGAAGCCGCCGGCCAGATGGACAAGCTACGCATCAACCAAATGCTGGTGTTGGACGCAAACGGGCTACTATTAGGGGCTCTGCACATGCATGACCTGTTGGCCGCAAAGGTAATCTAACCATGATGAACACCCCGACCGCCCCCCTGCACCCTGCCGAAGCCCTGATTCTGGCCAAGCTGCCCGAAAGCACGCGTGAAAGCTTGCGCGCGCTGCGCATGATGGTATTTGACGTGGATGGCGTCCTGACGGACGGCCGCCTGTGGTACAGCGAGCAAGGCGAGATCTTCAAAGGGTTTCATGCCCTGGACGGGCACGGTCTGCGCATGCTGGGTGAAAGCGGTATTGCCGTGGCGATCATCACCGGGCGCGAAAGCGGCATCGTGGCGCGCCGCGCCGCCGAGCTGGGCATCCGCTTCGTGCATCAAGGCGTGCGCGACAAAGTCGCCATCCTGACCCAGATTGCCCAGGAAAACGGCCTGGCCCTGAACGAAATCGGCTATATGGGCGACGACCTCATCGACCTGGCCGCCATGCAGCGCGTGGGTTTTTCTGCCAGCGTGCCCAATGCGCCCTTTTACATATCACAGATGGCCAGCTGGGTCGCCAGCCTGCCGGCCGGCCAGGGCGCCGTGCGCGAATGCTGCGACACCATCCTGGCCGCCAAGGGCCGCCTGGGAGCATTCATCAACGGCGGCCTGCTGAAAACCACCGGAGTCATCCAGTAATCATGCGTGATCGCCTGCCCACCGTCATCTCTTTGCTCTTGCTGGCCCTGCTTGTGCTGGCCACATGGTGGGCGGTCGACTATACCCAGCGCTCGGTCGCCATCGACCCGCCGCGCCGCATCACGCACGAACCGGACTCCTGGGCCCGCAACTTCACCATGGTCAGCACCGATGCCACCGGCGCGGCGACCAACCGGCTGGACGGCGCAATCGCCTATCACTTTCCGGACGACGACTCCTACGAGATCGAGCAGCCACGCGCCGTCAGCAACCGCGCCCAATCGCCCATGACGATCGCCACTTCCGATACGGCCCACATGAGCGCCGACGGCGACAAGATCACCATGACAGGCAATGCCCACATACACCGCCAGGCCACCGCCGACGACGAGGCCCTGGACGTGCGCAGCCGCGTGCTTATCATCCTGCCCGAAGAAGACGTGGTCTACACCAATGAGCCTGCCCTGGTGGTCAACGGCCAGTCCACCATGCGCGGCACAGGCATGCGTTATGACAATCGCGTTCGCCAATTGAACGTCATGTCGGAATCCGACGTTAAAATCTCGGGCCAACAAACACAAAAAGCGCGATCCTCTAACAGCTCTAAGGATTCCCCACCATGACCACGCGTCACAGCGCCCGCTTCGGCCACCGGCCAGCGTCCTTGCTCAGCCTTCTGCACCGCGCCCTGGGCCTGGCCGTCGCCTCGGCCGCCCTCGCCCTGCTGGCGGGCGCGCCCGCCCATGCCCAGACCGCCGCAGATCCGGCCCAGGAACCGGACACCTCTGTGCTGTCCGACACCCTGACCTACGACGACATCGCCAAGCAGACCGTCTACAAGGGCAATATCATCCTGACACGGGGCGCCCTGACGCTCATGGCCGACCAACTGGCCATCGAACAAGATGCCGAGGGCTTTCAACACGGTACCGCCACCGTCAGCGAACGCCCCCGCGTGACCATCCGCCAGGAAGACCCCGCCAAGTTCGAACTGATGACTGCCGAAGGCGTCAAAGCCGTCTACAACGGCAAGACCGAAGAAATCGAGCTCATCGGCAAGGCCATCGTCAACCGCTATGTCTGCGGCCAGTTGCAAGACACCATCCAGGGACAACGCATCGTGTATCGCCAGAAAAGCGGCACCTACCAAGCCTTCGGCGGAGCGGAATCGTCCACCCGGGATGGCCGGGTACGCTCTGTAGCCCGCTCCCGCGCCAACGCCGACGCCGCCCTGGCCGAATGCCAGCGCAAATCCTCTCCCCGCAAATAGTCCGGATCCCGTTCCAACATGGTTGCATCTTCCAGCCCGTCCTCCCCCGCCCGCGCCCAAAGTTCCGTCAAAGGCAGTCTGGTCGCCCAGGGCCTGCGCAAGACCTACGGCAAGCGCACCGTGGTGCAGGACGTCTCCCTGACCGTGGAAAGCGGCGAGGTCGTCGGCCTGCTCGGCCCCAATGGGGCCGGCAAGACCACCAGCTTCTACATGATTGTGGGCATTGTCCATGCCGACGCCGGCCGCATCGAAATCGACGGCACGCCCATCACCGGCATGCCCATGCACAAACGGGCGCGTCTGGGCCTGTCCTACCTGCCCCAGGACGCTTCCGTATTCCGCCGCCTGACCGTCGAGGAAAACATCCGCGCAGTGCTGGAACTGCAGCAGGACGAACAAGGCCGCGCCATCAGCTCGCGGGAAATCGGCGAACGCCTGGAAACCCTGATCAGCGAGCTGCAGATCGGTCATATCCGCCGCAATACGGCCGTCTCCCTGTCCGGCGGCGAGCGTCGCCGGGTCGAGATCGCCCGCGCGCTGGCCAGCAATCCCCGCTTCATTCTGCTGGACGAACCCTTCGCCGGGGTGGATCCGATCGCGGTCATCGAAATCCAGCGCATCGTGCAATTTCTCAAGGGCCGCAACATCGGCGTGCTCATCACCGATCACAACGTGCGCGAAACCCTGGGCATCTGCGACCGCGCCTACATCATCAGCGAAGGCACCGTGCTGACCAGCGGCCATCCCTCGGAAATCATCGACAATGAAGCCGTGCGCAAGGTCTACCTGGGTTCGAACTTCCGCATGTAATTCCACCTCGCCGGCCTGCTTGGGCCGGCGCCAACCCCACAGGGTTTTCCTGCATCTTTTCCCTTGATCCAAGTCATGTAATCCGGCTGACATATAGGTATACTGGACTCATCAACATCGAATAGTAAGGAGCCTCCAGACGAATCCTCCCGCGTCCCTGACGCATCCTGTATCACTACAACGGAGAGCCTATATGAGCCTTAACATCAGTGGCCGTAATCTCGATATAACCCCCGCCATCCGCGACTACGTCAAGAGCAAGGTCGGTCGAATCGACAAGCATTTCGATAATGTGGTCGACTCCCAGGTTATGCTTTCCATCGAACGTCTGAAGCACACTGCCGAAGTCACCGTGCGCGTGCCCGGCAAGGACATCCACTGCGCCGCTTCCGACGAAAACCTGTATGCCGCCATCGACCTGCTGGCCGACAAGATCGACCGCCAGGTGGTCAAATACAAGGAAAAGGCGCACAGTCACGCACATGAGCCCGCCAAGAGGCTCGAAGTTCCCGCTGCATAAAGCGTGGAACTCTCATCAGCAGGCCTGACCTGCCGACAAACCCCGCACCTTACGGTTCGGGGTTTTGTGTTTTTATGGCACACTGGCGAGTCTGTTCAAACCGTGTCCAGCTGAAATTTTCCCCCTATAATGGCCGTCATGAATCTCTTGTCGCGCATATTGCCTCTGTCCAATGTGGTTCTGGATCTTGCTGCCACCAGCAAGAAACGCGCTTTTGAACAAGCCGGACTGATCTTCGAGAACCATCACGGCATCGCCCGGACAGCCGTTTTCCATAGCCTGATCGCTCGTGAGCGCCTGGGTTCAACAGCGCTGGGCCACGGCGTTGCCGTGCCTCATGGCCGCATCAAGGACCTGAAAGAACCCTGTGCCGTCTTCATGCGCCTGGCCGAACCCGTGCGTTTCGATGCCAGCGACGGGCGCACCGCCAGTCTGCTGTTCTTCCTGCTGGTTCCCGAAACAGCCACCCAGACCCACTTGGATCTACTGGCGGAAATCGCCCGCCTGATGGCTGACGCCGAGGTGCGCCAGGCGCTCATGCAGGAAACCGATCCGGCCGCGATCCACCACATCCTGACCCAGCCGGCAGCCCCCCAAGCGGAAGACCACGATGCTGACAGTTCAAGAACTGGTCCATGACAACAACGACAAGATCACGGTCAGTTGGGCCGCCGGCAAGCACGCCGCCCAGCGCCTGATCCCTGATCTTGGCATGTCGGCCGCCGATCTGGTCGGCCACCTGAACCTGATCCACCCCTCGCGCATCCAGGTCTTCGGCCCCGAAGAGCTTTCCTACTACAACCGCTTCGACATCAAGCGCCGCCAGCATCACCTGGAAGACCTTGTACAGGGCGGCGTGCCGGCCATCTTCATTGCCAACGATGCCTCCGCCCCTCTGGACCTGCTCGAGTTCTGCGACACGCAAGGCGTCCCGCTGCTCTACACTCCCATCGATGCGGCTCAGCTGATCGACTTGCTGCGCATCTACCTGGGCAAGCGCCTGGCCCCCAAGACCACCATGCACGGCGTATTCATGGACGTGCTGGGCCTGGGGGTGCTGATTACCGGCGAATCGGGCCTGGGCAAAAGCGAGCTGGCCCTGGAACTGATCTCCCGCGGCCACGGTCTGGTCGCCGACGACGCTGTCGAGCTGTCACGCACCGCACCCAACATCATTGACGGCCAATGCCCCCCGCTGTTGCAGAATCTGTTGGAAGTGCGCGGGCTGGGCTTGCTCGACATACGCACCATTTTTGGCGAAACCTCGGTTCGTCGTAAAATGAAGCTTAAACTGATTGTGCACCTCGTCCGTTCCAACCCTGACAACTTCGAACGCCTGCCTACCCAGGACCAGGTTCAGGAAGTGCTGGGCATAGGCATCAAGCGCGTCATGTTGCAAGTGGCTGCCGGCCGCAACCTGGCTGTGCTGGTCGAAGCGGCGGTGCGCAACACCATTCTCGCCTTCCGCGGCATTGACACCATGGGCGATTTCATCGAACGCCAGGCCTTGGCCATCATGAACAGCCGCGAAGACTAGGCAGTCCTTATGGCTGCCCTGTTTCTGACAACCCGCCGGACAGGCATGGCCTGCCGGTGACACGGAGCGCCCAGCCACAATGCTGAAAGTTGTATTGATCACCGGTATATCCGGCTCGGGAAAATCGGTCGCGCTACGCCTGCTGGAAGACACAGGCTACACCTGCGTGGACAATCTGCCCGCCCGTTTTCTGGCCGAATTCGTCGAGCGCTCGGCCGAACAGGGGCTGGAGCGCCTGGCCGTAGCCATCGACGTGCGCGGCTCAGGCGATCTGGACTCGCTGCCCGAGATCATCGCCAAGCTGCGCGAGGACGGTTACGCGCTGCGCGTCATCTTCCTGAACGCCAACGACCACACCTTGATGCAGCGCTACTCCGAATCCCGGCGCCGGCATCCCCTGACAGACCGGCTGCGCCAGGATGGCCGCTCCCCTTCACTGGAAGAGTGCATCGCCGTCGAACGCGAGCTAACGGCGCCTTTGCGCGAGCTGGAACACGTCATCGACACCAGCGACGTCACCCCCGGCCAGTTGCGCTCCTGGGTGCGCGACCTGGTGCAGGCCGACCGCGCCAGCGTCGTCCTGACCTTCGAATCCTTTGCCTATAAGCGCGGCGTCCCGGGCGACGCCGACCTGGTCTTTGATGTCCGATGCCTGCCCAATCCCCACTACGACCCTATCCTGCGCCCCATGACCGGACGGGACGAGCCCGTAGCGCAATGGCTGGCCCAGTTCGGTTCGGTCGAGAACATGATTGATGACATCGCCGGCTTCGTTCGCCGCTGGCTGCCGCTGTACATGCAGGACACTCGCAACTACCTCACGATCGCCATCGGCTGCACCGGCGGGCAGCACCGCTCCGTGTACGTCACCGAGCAACTGGCTCTGCGCTTCGCCGACCATGCCCCCTTGCTGGTGCGGCACCGCAATCAGCCCCCCATCAATCCAGTCCCATGAAACCGTACTCACTGCGCACGCTGGGAGCCATGCTGACGGCCCTGGCGCTGCTGGCGGGCTGCTCGTCCAGCCCCAAACGGCCCGCCAAGCCCAAGCCCGGATCCACCGTCTCCGCCCCTCGCGGCGGAGGTTATTACAAAGACGACGGACCGGATGCCCGGATCCCCGCCAACATACTCTCCACCCCCAACGCCACCCCTCGCCTGGAACCCATTGCCCGCAGCAACACCCGCCCTTACACAGTGCTGGGCAAGAGCTTCGTCCCCCACACCAATCACAAAGCCTTTACCCAGACGGGCACCGCGTCCTGGTACGGCCGCAAGTTTCACGGCAAAAAGACCGCGAACGGCGAAATCTACGATATGTACGCCATGTCGGCCGCGCATCCCACGCTGCCTATTCCCAGTTACGCGCGCGTGACCCGGCCCAAGACCGGTCAATCCGTCATCGTACGCATCAACGACCGGGGTCCATTTCATAGCTCTCGCATCATCGACCTGTCTTATGTGGCGGCCGCCAAACTGGATCTGATCGCGCCCGGCAGCGGCACAGTGGTCGTGGAGGCCATCACCCAAGACGACATACGCAGCGGCCGATTCGACAGCAACGAAATACAGATCGCCCGGGCCGATACACAGGTCGTTCCCGCGCCGACTCCCAAGCCCAGTCTGGTGATCAAGGAGGAGCGGGTACCGACCCCGGATGCACTGGAAGCGCTGTCCCAGGAAGAGTTGACACTGGAACTGGATGAATCGCCCAGCTGGAGCAGCGATGCCAACGACCAGCAACTGATCGTGCAGGCCACGCCCGCTGCCCAACCACGGCGCAACACCGCCTCCGGCGAAACCCGCGTCTACTTGCAGTTCGGCGCCTTCTCCGAACGCCCTAACGCCTCCGCCCTGGCCCAACAGCTGAACCGGCAGATCGCCCAGGTCGAGTACCGCAATGCTGAGGTGGAAGCGCACAATGAACTGTTCCGCGTGCAGATCGGCCCTTATCAAAGCCGCACGGAAGCCATCAACGCGGCCCTGCGCATCCGCCAGCAGACCGGACTGAATCCGGCCGTCGCCGTACGCTGACGCAAGAGCAGCGGCATAAAAAAACCTGCTCCGCGCCATGCGGGCAGGGTTTTATCGTGTGTAAAGCTCAGTCTTTGGTTTGGCGCGCCAAGCCCCAGGCATACAGCACATCCCGCGGCACACCGCTGGCCTGGCTGCCAATACGGGCAGCGTCGCGCAACGACACCTGCTCCAACAATGCCGCCATCCAGCGCTGCGTTGCCGCATCCAGTGCGGGCGCGTCGTCTTGCGCCGCAGGCGCTTCGTGCAGAATCAGCACGAACTCGCCCTGTTCGCGATGGCTGTCTTCGTCGAGCCAGTGCTGCGCCTCGCCCAACGGCACGGTATGGATCTGCTCAAAGCGCTTGCTCAGCTCACGCGCAAAAGTCAATCGGCGCTCGGGACCGCAGACCTGCTCCATGTCGCGCACGGCGGCCCGCAGACGATGCGGCGATTCGAACATCAGCACCGGCATGCCCAGCCCGGACCAATGCTGCAGCCACTTGCGCCGCGCCACTGTCTTGGGAGGCATGAAGCCGGCGAAGGCGAAAGCAGGATTCTCGTCGCTCGTCGCTCCGCTGCCCATCAGCGCGGCAATCACCGCCGAGGCGCCCGGCAAGGGCACTACCTGATAGCCGGCCTGGCGCACTTCCCGTACTACGCGCGCGCCCGGATCGCTCACGGCCGGAGCGCCGGCATCCGATACCAGCGCGACGCGCTGCCCCTGCGCCAGACGCTCGACAATCGCCTGCGCCGCCTGGGCCTCGTTATGCCGATGGGCGGCCATCAAAGGCGTCTGTATGCCCCAGGCCTGCAAGAACGGACGTGTGGCGCGCGTGTCTTCCGCCGCAATAATGTCGCACTGCTCCAGCGCCTGCCAGCCGCGCAGGGTAAGGTCTCCCAGATTGCCGATAGGCGTAGCCACCACATACAGGCAGGCTTGCGGCCAGACTTGCCCCCTGACCTTGTCCATCATGCCCTGCCAGACGCCGGCAGCCGAAATACGGCTTTCTGTGTCGCTCATGCTAAATCCTGTCTAAACATCGTTGATCGAGTACCTATGAATCCTTTCGAGCAGGCCCGCCAGGCCCAGAACCGCACGCTGCGCCGGCAGCACCGCCGCCGCGATCCGATCGCCGCGCCGCCTCGGCGCTCGCCTAGCCAACAAGCAGGCGATCGGGCAGAGCAGCAGGCAGAGCGCTATATGCAAAAACAAGGCGCCCGGGTCCTTGCGCGGCAACTGCAAGCACGCGGCGGCGAAATCGACCTGGTGCTCTGGCACGATGGACAACTGGTATTCCTGGAAGTGCGCCAACGCCGCAACGATCGCTTCGGCGGCGCGCTTGCCAGTGTAAACCGGGACAAGCAGCGCCGTCTGATCCTGGCGGCGCGGCACTGGCTGCCGATGCTGTCGCGGCGCTACTTCCAGGGCCGCCTGCCTCCTTGTCGCTTTGATGTGATCGCCCTGGAGGGCCAGGTGCTGAAATGGGTTCGGAACGCCTTCCCGGCCGAGTAATGCGCATGAAGTCGGGAACCAAGCCGCTCCTCGTTTGTCACACTCTTTTCAATGCGGCTGCGTTTTTTTCAAGATGACACGATCTGCCTGCCCCACAGCGAAATTCTCCGTGCGATAATGCGCGCTATGGACCTTATCGCCTTAATGACCTCGCATTTCGACGATTCCGTCGATACCCTCAAAGCCAGCACCCGCGAACTGGCCGAACCTCTGGCTGCGGCCGTGGAACTGCTGTTCGCCACCTTGGCCAACGACGGAAAAATACTGGCCTGCGGCAACGGCGGCTCGGCGGCGGACGCCCAGCACTTCATTGCCGAACTGGTCGGACGCTTCGAACGCGACCGCTTGCCGCTGGCCGGCATTGCCCTGAACACCGACACCTCCATCATGACCGCCGTAGGCAACGACTACGGCTTTGACAGCGTGTTCGAACGTCAGGTCAGCGCGCTGGGCCAGACCGGCGACATTCTGGTGGCCATCTCCACCAGCGGCAATTCGCCGAATGTCATTCGCGCCATCGAAGCCGCGCGCGAGCGCGACATGGTCATCATCGCCCTGACAGGCAAGGGCGGCGGCAAAATCGCCGAACTGCTTTCCGACACCGACATCCATTTGTGCGTGCCCCACGACCGGACCATGCGCATCCAGGAAGTCCACATCGTTCTGCTGCACGCCATGTGCGACGGCATCGACGCTTTGCTGCTCGGAGACCCGCTATGAAAAACCGCCTGATCATCGCCGGCCTGCTGGCCAGCTCTCTTCTTACCCTGTCCGGCTGCGGCCTGCTGGTCGTGGGCGGCGCCGCTGCCGGCACTGCCGTGGTGGCTACCGACCGGCGCACCGCAGGCGAACAGGTCGAAGACAAGACCATCGTCATGAAAGCCGGCGCGGAAACCCGCCGCCTGCTGGAAAACAAGGAAGGCCGCATCAATACCTCGTCGTATGCAGGCGTGGCCTTGCTGACCGGCGATGTGCCCACTGAAGCCGACAAGCTTGAAGCCGGCCGTCTGGTATCCAAGGTCGAAAAAGTGAATCGCGTGGTCAACGAGCTTCGTGTGGGCGAACCCACCTCGCTCAGCGTGCGCTCCAACGACTCCTGGATCTCCACGCGGGTCAGCACCGCACTCATCAATACCAAGGAAGTTCCCAGCCGCACCATTTCGGTCACTACCGAACGTGGCGTGGTGTATCTCCAGGGACGCGTCACCCAGGACGAAGGCGAACGCGCCGCCATTGCGGCCGCCAGTGTCCCCGGCGTGAACAAGGTCGCCAAGCTGTTCGAGTACGTCAGTGCCGAAAGCCTGGCCCAGCCCTTGTCCACCAACACCCAGACGGCGTCCCCGGCGCCGGCGGCTGATCCCGCCCCCGCCGCCCCTTCTGTCGAAGTCATGCCTGTCCAATGAAAAAAGTACTGATCATCGCCGTCGTCGTGGCGGCTGCCGTCGGCCTGGGGGTCTGGACCATGTCCGGCTCCAAGCCCAGCGCTCCCAATGTCGCCTTCACCGACCTGAACGGCAAAACCTTCCACACCGAAGACCTGCGCGGCAAAGTCGTGCTGGTCAAATTCTGGGCGACGGACTGCACTACCTGCGTAGCGCAGATGCCGGACAATATCGCTAATTTCAACGCCTTGTCCGGCAAGGGATTCGACATCGTGGCCGTCGCCATGAAGCACGACCCCATCAATTACGTGCGCAACTTCACCCAGTCGCGCCAACTGCCGTTCACGGTCGCCCATGATGCCAACGGCGACATCGCCAAGGCATTCGGCGACGTACGCCTGACCCCCACCGCCTTCCTGCTGGACAAGCAGGGCCACATCATCAAGCGATACCTGGGCAATTACGACAAACAGGAATTCATCGCTACGGTCGAGAAAGCCCTGTCCAGCAGCTAACCCGTCATTTTTGCCCCAGCCACATAACCCCGGGTACCAGCATTGGACCCGGGTTTTCTTCAAGTGAGCGCGTCAATGAGCACCACAGATTCGCAGAATTACTCGTCCACCGTCAAAGCAGAAGTCCTGTCCGAGGCCCTGCCCTATATCCGCCGTTTCCACGGCAAGACGGTAGTCATCAAGTACGGCGGCAACGCCATGACCGAAGAAGCCCTGCAGCGCAGCTTCGCCCATGACGTCGTGCTCCTGAAGCTGGTAGGCCTGAACCCTGTCGTGGTGCACGGCGGCGGCCCCCAGATCAACGATGCGCTCAAGCGGATCGGCAAGGAAGGCACCTTTATCCAAGGCATGCGCGTAACCGACGCTGAAACCATGGAAGTGGTCGAATGGGTGCTGGGCGGTCAGGTGCAGCAGGACATCGTCATGATGATCAATGAAGCCGGCGGCAAAGCTGTGGGCCTGACCGGCAAGGATGGCGGCATGATCCAAGTGACCAAGAAAATGCTGCCCGATGCCGAGCATCCCGGCGAACTGCTGGACATCGGCTTTGTGGGCGACATCGAGCGCATCCAGCCCGAGCTGGTCAAGGCCTTGCAGGATGACCAGTTCATCCCCGTGATTTCCTCCATCGGCTACGGCGAGGACGGCCAGGCATACAACATCAATGCCGACGTGGTTGCCGGCAAGATGGCCGAAGTACTGGGCGCCGAAAAACTGGTCATGCTGACCAACACGCCCGGCGTGCTGGATAAGGGCGGTCAGTTGCTGCGCCGTCTGTCGGCCCAGACCATCGACGAATTGTTCGCCGACGGCACGATCTCCGGCGGCATGCTGCCCAAGATTTCGTCAGCCCTGGACGCTGCCCGCAATGGCGTCAATTCGGTACACGTCATCGACGGGCGCGTCCCGCATTGCCTGCTGCTGGAGATCCTGACCGATCGCGGCGTAGGCACCATGATCAGCTCGCACTGAATCCATGCGCGATCCCATCCGCGCCCACCCCTGGGCGCGACCGCTTTCGGCCGGCCGCCAAGGCGGCCCCATCTGGCTGTTCGACCTGGACAATACCCTGCACAATGCCTCCAACGGCATTTTCCAGGCCATAGACCAGCGCATGCGCCTGGGCGTGGCTCAGACGCTGGGGGTAGACATGGAAACCGCAGACCAGCTGCGTATGGAGTATTGGCGGCGCTATGGCGCCACCATGATAGGTCTGCAGCGCCATCACGGCGCCGATCCGGCCGCCTTCCTGAAGCATGCGCACGATTTTGATGTGCCGGCCCTGCTCAGCGCCGAGAAAGGCCTGCCCGCGCAATTAAAGCGCCTGCCAGGCTACAAGCTGCTGCTGACCAACGCCCCGCTGGACTACGCCCGACGGGTGCTCAAGGCCCTGAATCTGCTGCCGTCCTTCGACGGCATCTGGGCCATCGAGCACATGCAGCTGCAGGGCCGCTACCGTCCCAAGCCCTCGCGCGCCTTGATGCGCCAGACCCTGGCGGTCTTGCAAGCCCAGGCGCGAGACATCATCCTGGTCGAAGACACCCTGCGCAACTTGAAGAGCGCCCGCCAACTGGGCATGCGCACCATTCATATCTACAACGCCGGCACGCCCTTCAGTGCGCTGCATCGCGGCCGCAACCACTATGTGGACAGCCGCATCAGCCGGATCGCCCAACTGGGCAAGAGCCGACATCTGGATTGAACTCCGCGCTCGCCTGAAAAAAGGAAAAACACGCGCAAGCGCGCGCCGCTTTATCAGGCTGCGCGCTCGGCGTCCTGCGTCGCCTGCGATCCGCAGACCGGACATCCCGGATCCTTGCGAAAGCGCACTGTGTGCCAATTCATGTTGAAGGCATCGACGCTCAGCAAACGACCTGTCAAGGTTTCGCCGAAACCGCCCAGCAGCTTCAAGGCCTCTGCCGCCTGCACGCTACCCACCATGCCCAGCAAGGGCGAGAGCACGCCTGTGGTGGCGCAACGCAGTTCTTCGACGTCGTCGGCCTCTGGAAACAAACAGTGATAACAAGGCGCCTGGGGATCGCGTAGGTCATAGGTGCTGACCTGTCCGGAAAACCGGATGGCGGCTCCCGAAACCAGGGGCTTGCGAAGGGCCACACAGGCGCGGTTGACGGCGTGGCGGGTCGCGAAGTTATCGCAGCAGTCCAGCACCAGGTCCACCTGCCCGACCCAATGCATCAAGGCCTCGTCGTCCAGCCGTTGTACGACGGGCTGCACCTGCACTTCGGGGTTGAGCTGGTGGATATGTACCCGGGCGGATTCCACCTTATCCCATCCCAGCCTGTCGGTGGTGTGGGCGATCTGGCGCTGCAGATTGCTGAGCTCGACCTGGTCGTCGTCCACCAGGGTCATCCTGCCCACGCCCGAGGCCGCCAGATAGGCGACAACGGGCGAACCCAGTCCGCCCGCACCGACGACCAGCACATGGGAAGCCAGGATGCGTTCCTGGGCTTCCACGCCGAACTCGTCGAGCAGGATATGCCGCGCATAGCGCAGTAATTGCTGATCTTCCACGTTTCGACCTTGCCGTCAGGGCGTTACCGGCTCCACGCCCTTGGGCGTGATGCGGAAGCGCTCAACGCGCGGCTGATCACTCAGTGGACTTTTTTTTTCAGCCTCGTCCTGAGCCTTGGCATCCTTGGCCGTTTCCTTGGCGGCCGCCACCTTGGCAGGGTCGTTCTTCTTGACGGGGCGGCCCGCCAGATGATTGAGCGCCTGCTGCAGCTGGTAATCGTCGTCGCCGCCAAACTCGAACATCTTGAGCTCGGGATTCAGGTCTTCTTCCGGCTCCTCGCCGTTGGCTTGCTCGTCGACCTTACTGTTGAGCAGATGGCGCTTCAGATCCACTTCGCGAGGCAGGCGGAACAGATTGCCTTGAGCTGTATCGTCCACCACCACGTCCGGCTCCACGCCGGTGACCTGGATGGAACGACCGCTCGGGGTGTAATACAGCGCCGTGGTCAGTTTCAAGCCGGCCTCGTCGGACAGCGGCACCACGCTTTGCACGGAACCCTTGCCGAATGTGCGGTTGCCGATGATAGTCGCCCGCTTGTGATCCTGCAATGCGCCGGCCACGATTTCAGAGGCTGAGGCCGAACCCACGTTCACCAGCACCACCACGGGCACCTTCTTGAGCCAGTCCACTTTCTTGAGTACATCAGCGTCCGCGTCCAGCTCGCCCAGGACGGACTGCATGGACTTTACGTAGTATTCGCGATTGGACGAGGGGATGCGGCCTTTGGTCGACACCACCAAGGTACCGGGATCCAGGAAGGCCGAAGACACGCCGATGGCGCTTTCCAGCAGACCGCCGGGATCGTTGCGCAAGTCGATGACCAGCCCCTTGGGCGCACCTGCACCCTTGTTGACGGTGGCCAGCTGCTTGATCAGGTCGGCGGCAGTGCGCTCCTGGAACTGGGCGATGCGCACGTAGGCGACGTCTCCCGGCAGCATCTTGGAGCGCACACTGCGCACCTTGATCAGATCACGCTCCAACTGGAATTCGATAGGCTTGTCACGGCCGGCACGGCGAATGGTCAGCTTGATGGACGTCTTGGGCTCGCCGCGCATCAGCTTGATGGCGTCATTCAGCGTCATGTCCTTAGTGGGCTTGCCATTGATGTGCGTGATGATGTCGCCCGCCAGAATGCCGGCGCGCGCAGCGGGCGTGTCCTCGATGGGGGAAATCACCTTGGGCATGCCGTCTTCGCTGCCGATTTCAATGCCCAGTCCGCCAAAACCGCCCTGGGTCATGGCTTCCATTTCCTTGAAGGCATCGGCATCCAGATAGGCGGAGTGCGGGTCCAGGTCGTTGAACATGCCTTTGATCGCATTGCTGATCAGGGCCTGATCGGACAGGGGCTCCACGTATGTATTCTTGATGGCGGCAAACACATTGGCGAACTGCTGCAGTTCGCGCAACGGCAAGGGTTCGCCACGCTGAGCGGCTGCGGTAATGCCCAGGCTGACCAAAATGCCGCCTACGGCGCCTGCTGCCACCAGACCGATGCTGCCAAACCTTCGAGTGCCCATGCACATTCCCATTAATTCAGATTCAAGACTGAGCCGTACAAGCGCGCGGCCCGCCCACGCATTATAGAGTAGCCCAAAAAGGCATACTAGCAAGCTGGCCGTTGATAACCAATGAAAAGTTTACCAATTCGTAAACGCCAAGCGCCTACTGGCCCAGCCAGACCTGAGGGTTGATCGGCTTGCCCTGGTGGCGCAGCTCAAAATACAGGCCTGGCTCCACCTGACCGCCGGTCGCGCCCACACGGGCCACGGCTTCGCCGCGCCCCACGACATCGCCCACCTGCTTGAGCGTGCTCTGGTTGTAAGCGTAGACGCTCAAGTACTCCCGGCCATGATCAATGATGAGCAGATTGCCGAACCCGGACATCCAGTTGGCGAATACGACCCGACCTGGGGCGACGGCTCGCACGGTTGTTCCGGTATTCGCTCGCAGCACAATCCCGCGCCAGACTCCGCCATCCGGGCGAGCGGCGCCGAACTTTCCTTGCATCTGACCGCGCACCGGATATGGCAGGCCTTTGCTCAGGCCTCGGAATCCGCCCTCGGGCTCGACCGCCGGCTCTGCGGCGACCGGCTCTTCGCGCACCGCATCTACTTCGCGCACTGCTGACCGTTCCGGCTTGCTGATGGAGGGGCTGGGTTCGGAAGGCGCATCCAGGCTGTCGGACAGCAAGCGCTCGTTTTCGGCCGGAGGGCGGTAGGTCAAGGGAGGGCGCGGTACAGACGTATCGTCCGTTTGTGATTCCGGCGCCGCCGGCGCACTGCGAGGCGGGGCCGGCGGGATGGCGGGCTGCGTGGCGCGGGCGCGCTCCAGCAGCTCCCGTTCGCGCTCCAACCTGGCCTGCTCGCGTGCAGCCTGGTCTTCGCGCGCTTTGATCCGCGCCGCTTCCTGACGCGCCAGCTCGGCGCGTCGGGCTTCTTCCGCACGCCGGGCGGCTTCACGCCGGCGCTGCTCTTCGGCCTTGCGGGCCAGCTCCGCCTGACGCGCAATCTCGACCTCCAGGCCGGAGATCAGATCGCCCAGGCGTTTGTCATTCTGTTGCAGACGGGAGGCTTCGCCCCGCTGGCGCTCCAGTTCAGCACTGACGTCCGCCAGCACTTTGGCGCGCTTGTCTTTCTGTTCTTCCAAGGCTTTTTTCTGTTCGCTCGCCTCGACTGCCAATGCCTGCTGTTCTTTTTCACGGGCCGCCACCTGCTGCTGCAGGCGATCCAGCCGCTCTACGGTGCGGCGCACCTTGTGAACCTGTTCGGTCTGCTGGCGCGACACATAACCCAGATAGTGCAATTCCCGGTTGATGGCATTGGGATCATCGCCCGACAGCAGGGCCGCCCACGGCGAGGCGCCGTTAGCGTACTGCGTGCGCAGCTGATCGGCCAGTTCCTGCTGGCGCTGGGCCTTGTTGGCTTGCTGCTCCGTGATCTGCCGGCTCAGGCTTTGCAACTGCTCGTGAAGCTCTTCCTGGCGCCGCTCCATCTGAGCCAAGCGACGATCGATATCGGAAATAGCCTGCTCGGAGTCACGCAGGGCGCCGGCGGCATCCCGGCGCGAACCTTCGCTGCTGTCGATAGACTTGCGCAGCGTGTCAATCTTCTGGCGCAGCTCGGCCTGCTGTCTCTGAGCCTGGGCCTGGCGCGAGGCCAGGTCAGGATCAGCCGCCTGGACTGGAAAGGTCCAGGCAACCAGCAGCAGGCACAAGCCAGCGAGTCGCATTACTGCTCGGCCTTGCCCTGGTTGGCCACCGCTTGCATCTGGGCCTGGATAGCCTCCTGGTCGCCCAGGTAGTAATGGCGAATAGGGCGCAGGTTCTCATCCAGCTCGTAGACCAGCGGCTGGCCGGTGGGAATATTAAGATGAACGATATCGTCATCCGAAATGCTGTCCAGATGCTTGATCAGGGCGCGCAGGCTGTTGCCATGAGCGGTAACCAGCACGCGGCGGCCCGACCGGATCGCCGGGGCGATGGACTCTTCCCAGAACGGGACGACACGGGCTACGGTGTCCTGCAAGCATTCGGTGCGCGGCAACTGCTCGGCCGGCACACGGGCGTAGCGACGGTCGAAACGCGGGTTGCGCGGATCGTCCTCGCCGACGGCATCCGGGGCGATGGCATAGGCGCGGCGCCAGACCAGCACCTGCTCTTCACCGAACTTTTGTGCGGTTTCGGCTTTATTTAAGCCTTGCAAAGCACCATAATGGCGTTCGTTCAGGCGCCAGCTCAAACCCACGGGGGTGTGCATGGCGTCCATGGAATCCAGGGCGATCCACAAGGTACGGATGGCGCGCTTGAGTACCGACGCGAAAGCCAGGTCGAACTCATAGCCGTTTTCCTTGAGCAGCTCGCCTGCCTGCTTTGCCTGTTGACGCCCGGTTTCGGTAAGATCGACGTCGGTCCAGCCCGTGAACCGGTTTTCCCGGTTCCATTGGCTTTCGCCGTGTCGCATCAGTACAAGTTTATACATGGTAAAAACAGCCTCGAGGTTGAAAAATCTGCGCCACTCTATAATCGTGTGATTGCGCTCTTTTTTCTTGTTTTTCTTGGCACTCAACAGGATTTAACGTGGACTTCATCTTAAGTCAGAATAATCTTCTAATTTTAGCAATTGCGCTGGTTGCCGGCATTATGCTGTTAATGCCCAGCTTTTTCAAAGGCCGTGCTGGACGTGCCATTTCAACCGCCGAAGCGGTACAAATGGTAAACCAGAAAGAGGCTATATTGATTGATCTGCGCAGCGCCGACCAGTTCAAGGCCGCTTCCATTGCACAGTCCCGCAACATTCCTGCTGCCGACCTTGACAGCAAGGCCGCCAGCCTGCCCAAGGACAAGCCTGTCATCCTGGTGTGCGACACGGGCCGCAGCGCCCCACGCAGCGTGGCCGTCTTGCGCAAGCATGGCGTCCAGGAAGCCTACACGCTGGAAGGCGGCATCCAGGCCTGGATGCAGGCCAGCCTGCCTGTCAAAAAATCGTAAGCCAACGCGTCTCGAGGTTCTCATGGCAAAAGTAACGATGTACTCCACCATGGTGTGTCCGTTCTGCGTGCGCGCCGAAATGCTGCTCAAGCAGCGCGGCGTCACCGAAATCAACAAGATCCTGATCGACCGCGAGCCCGAGCAGCGCGCCATCATGATGGAACGCACGGGCCGGCGCACCGTCCCCCAGATCTATATCGGCGACACCCATGTAGGCGGTTACGACGATCTGGCCGCTCTGGACCGCGAAGGCGGCCTGCTGTCCCTGCTTTCCGCCTGATTCTTTTACTTACCACTCTTTCATCCCATAGGATTCACCATGGCCGACCAGAACACCCAGCCCGCCGCCGACCAGGAAGTGCAACCCAGTTTCAGCCTGCAGCGCACCTACATCAAAGACATGTCCATCGAGATGCCTCATGCTCCCCAGATTTTTCTGGAGCAGGAAGCCCCGACCGTTGAGGTGTCGATCAACGTGGGTGGCCAGCGCCTGGCCGACACCGTCTACGAAAGCACCGTGACCGCCACCGTGACCACCCGCATCGGCGACAAGGTCATGTACCTGGTGGAAACCACCCAGGCCGGTATTTTCGAAGCCGCCAATATCCCGGCCGAACAGCTTGATCCACTGCTGGGCATCGTGTGCCCCACCATGCTGTACCCCTACCTGCGCGCAGCCGTGGCTGATGCCATCAACCGCACCTCCCTGCCGCCTCTGCACCTGACCGAAGTCAACTTCCAGTCGTTGTACGAACAGCGCCTGGCACAAGGCTCCGAACAGGCCGACGGCCAGCCTCTGCAGGCCTGATCGTGACATCCGCGCGCACCACCCCTCGCGTCGCCGTCCTGGGCGCGGGCAGTTGGGGCACGGCCCTGGCCGCCCTGGCCTGTGCCCAGGCTCCTACGTTGGTGTGGGCGCGCAACCCTGCCACGGCGCAGGGTATCAATACCCTGCATCGTAACGAACACTATCTTCCGGACATCGCCCTGCCCGCCGCGCTGCAGGCGACCGACGACCTGGGTCAAGCCATGGCCCATGCGCTGGGCGACGATACCGTTCCCGCGCTGATCATTCTGGGCGTACCCGTACGCGGGCTGGCGCAGACCTGCCAGGATCTCTCACGCCATCTGCCTGCTCAACGCCGGCAGCCCGTACTGCTGATCTGGACCTGCAAAGGCTTCCAGCACGAAAGCGGCCTGCTGCCCCACCAGATCGCCCAGCAGAACCTGCCCGACCATGCATGGCTGGGACGCGCGGTCCTCTCAGGCCCGTCATTCGCCCTGGAAGTGGCCAAAGGCCTGCCCGTTGCACTGACCCTGGCCTGCGAGCCGCCCGACATGGCGCACGTGGCCCTGGATGTGCTGCACGGGACCCAGGCCCGGCTCTATACCAGCACGGACACCATAGGCGTAGAAGTCGGCGGCGCCTTGAAAAACATCATGGCCATTGCCTGTGGCATTGCCGATGCGCTGGGCCTGGGCCATAACGCCCGAGCCGCCCTGATCACGCGCGGACTGGCCGAAATGCAACGCCTGGGCGTGGCGCTGGGCGGCCAGGCCGAAACCTTTGCCGGCCTGACCGGCCTGGGCGACCTGGTCCTGACCGCCACCGGCGAACTCTCGCGCAACCGTCAGGTCGGTCTGGCGCTGGGCGCCGGCCAAAGCCTGGACAGCATACTGGCCACCGGCATCACAGCAGAAGGCGTGCGCTGCGCCAGCGCCGCGCTGGCCATGGGACAGGCTCATCACGTGGATTTGCCCATTACCGAAGCTGTCTGCCAGATTCTGTTTCATCAGCTCTCGCCCCGCAAAGCCGTCAGCGAACTGCTGGCGCGCGAAGCCAAACAAGAAAGCAGCTGACTCCCTTTCGCAGCTTGCCTCTGTCCGACGACACCGCGCAGACTGCATGCCGGCTCCTACCCGCCGGTCAAACGCATCTATACCTTATTACTGAACTCCGAATCATGTCATTGCTTGCACGTTCCCGCCGTCTGATTTCACTGTCTCTGCTGGGTCTGGCCTGCTCGGGCCTGATGCCTGTAGCGACCCTGGCCCAGTCCAGCTGGCCCGAGCGCCCTATCCAGATGGTCGTGCCCTTTCCCGCCGGCTCCTCCCCTGATGCGTTGGCCCGCGCCATTTCCGAACCGCTGGCCCAGGCGCTGGGACAGCCCGTCATCGTGGACAACCGGCCCGGCGCAGGCGGCAATATCGGCACACGTTTCGTGGCGCACGCCAAACCGGACGGCTATACCCTGCTGCTGACCATCAACGGCCCTATGGTGACCGCTCCTACCCTGTACAAGACCACGCTGGGCTACGATCCGATCAAGGATCTGCGCCCCATCTCCATGATAGGCACCAGCCCCAATGTACTGGTCGTCCCGGCGGATTCGCCTGCCAATACAGTGCAGGAATTCATCGAACTGGCCAAATCTCGCCCGGGCGAACTGAACTATGGGACGGTGGGCCCCGGCAGCTCCGCCCACCTGGCCATGGCCATGCTGGAACATGCCGTGGACATCAAGCTGGAGCAAATCCCTTATTCGGGCTTCCCCCAAATTCTGACCGCCATCATTGCCGGCGACATCGATGCCGCTTTCATGGTGCCGGGCATCGCCATGCCTCAGGTTCAAGCCGGCAAGGTCAAAGCCCTGGCCATTACCTCCTTGCAAGGCAGTGAGCTGCTGCCTGGCCTGGAAACCATGGTCGAGGCAGGTCTGGACAATTTCGAAGCCATTTCCTGGGACGCCTTTTTCGTCCCAGGCAATACTCCAGACGACGTAGTGGCACGCCTGAACAAGGAAGTAACGGCCATTCTTCAACGTGAAGAAATCAAAGCCAAGCTCAATGCCTTCTACTTTTCGTCCGAGCCGTCGACCCCCCAGGAAATGAGCGACAAAATCATCTCCGAAAAAGCCCGCTGGGACGCCGTGATCGAACGTCTGAAGCTGTCGCTGGAATAAGCGGCATACCGCGCGCCACAGACAAAAAGCCGCTTCTCGGGAAGCGGCTTTTTATTGGCTGACAAGGCTGCTCATCAAGCCTACACCCCACCCGCGTAACCCGCCTGGCGCCAGGCCTCGAACACGCAGACAGCCACGGCATTGGAAAGATTCAGGCTGCGCTGGCCCGCCTGCATGGGCAGACGAATGCGCTGCGCCTGCGGAAACTGCGCCAACTGTTCCTCCGACAGGCCTGCCGTTTCACGGCCGAACACAAAAACATCGCCCGGCTGAAAGGCCTGCTGCGCGATCAGGTGGCTGCCCCTGGTCGTCAATGCAAAACAGCGATCCGCCGCCGCGCCCGTGGCCTGCAGGGCCGCCTCCAAGCCGTCATGCACACGCACCTGCGCCCACTCGTGATAATCCAGCCCAGCGCGCCGCAGCTTGCTGTCTTCCAGTTCGAACCCCAGGGGCCGAACCAGGTGCAGCACGCTGCCGGTATTGGCGGCCAAGCGGATGACATTGCCCGTATTGGGAGGGATCTCGGGCGAAACCAGCACGATATGAAACATGAACAATCCAGAAAATCGCCCCGAGGGCGTAAATAGCATTAAATCCGTGTCGGCTTCCAGGGCGCTCGCGCGGCGACCAGGGCATGCACAGAAGCGGCCCCGGCATCCAGACAGGTCTGCGCCAGCGCATTAAGGGTGGAGCCGGTGGTCAGCACATCGTCCACCAGCAATACGGTTCGGTCGCCCAGGCCATGCCGAAGGCCGAATGCATCCTTCATGGCCGAACGGCGCGCATGACGCCCCAGCTGCTTTTGTGACCGGCCCTGCGGCCGTAACCAATAGACCAGGGAAGTCCGCGCACGCAGCCCCAGGAGCCGGGCAACACGACGCGCCAACAAAGCGCCGGGATTGAAACCACGGCGCCGCAACGCCGCAGGCCGAGAGGGCACGCATAACACCCACGCCTCGCCATCCAAGGCGAGCCCGTAGCGACGCCATTGGCGCACCATCAACTCGGCCAGCACCGACACCGTTTCCAGTTGATGCGAAATTTTAAGCCCATGGATCAACATATCGCCAGGATGTTCGTAATCAAATGCGGCCACCACCCTGAACGCCGCCCACCGCCCGGAGCCGCAGTCCGGACAGGCCAGCACGGAAAGCGCCGGTAAAGCGAGAGCGCAACGCGGACAACGACAAGACACCCAAGACGGATCCAGGGCCTGGCGGCATAGCTCGCACAAACCGCCGGATACGGAACGCAAGCCGCACAAAAGGCATGGGCGCGCTGGAAAATGACGCCACAAGCCCAAGGGTTGCAGGTCGCGCGGCACTACGGGATGCGCCATAATAGCTTGTTGTCCTTACGGAAATACGCTGGTCCGATCACACCACACGCGGTGCTCCCGCGCCAGCCCCACCTGCGCAATCATGTCCCAGTTACCCTCGCTGCCCATCAATCCCGCGCATGTCGAACTGCAGTTCGATCGTCGCGCCCCGCTGGATCAGGCCCAATTCCTGTATGGTGAAGTCGCCCAGCGCATGCTCTCCCGCCTGGCCCTGATACGCCTGCAGCCCACCCATATACTGGACGCCGGCTGCGGCGCCAGCCACGCGCTGGAGCCCCTGCGCTCGCGCTATCCCGACATGCAGTACATCGGGCTGGACCGCAGCGCCCGACTGCTGGCGGCTGCGCGTGAACGCTATCAGGCCAAGCCCAGCCTGTGGCAACGCCTGCGCAACCAACCTACCCCGTCGGCCAGCTGGGTGCAGGCCGATCTGGCACAAAGCGGGCTGCCCGCCGAAAGTCAGGAACTGGTCTGGTCCAATATGGCCTTGCACTGGCATCCCGAACCGCATCGCGTACTGGCCGAATGGCGCCGCCTGCTCAAACCCGAAACCCTGGTCATGTTTTCCTGCCTGGGGCCGGGTTCGCTGGCCGAACTGCGCAGCGCCATGGCCGAAGCCGACCTGGGCACGCGCAGCATGGAATTCGTGGACATGCATGATTTCGGCGACCTGCTGCTGGAAAACGGTTTCGCTGATCCCGTCATGGACCAGGAAATCATCACCCTGACCTACCGCAGCGCCGAAAAACTGCTGGATGACCTGCGCATTCTGGGTGGCAACCCTCATCCTGCCCGTAAACCCGGCCTGAGCAGCCTGCAATGGCGTCAACGCCTGCTGCAGGCGCTGGAAAAACAGCGCCATATGGACGGCACCCTGCACCTGACCCTGGAGGTCGCCTATGGCCACGCCTGGAGAGCGCGCAGCCGCCGCAGCGAACTGGGCGAAGTCAGCATCCCTATTTCCACGATCGGACGCCGACCCAAGCCGCAGGAATAAGTCGTTCAGAATCGGTACTCGGCCTGCAGCCAGAAGCGGCGTCCATCCTCCGCATAAGAATACGCGCCGTCTGTACCCGAATCGCGCCGCCGGTCGGTCAAGTTATAAATGGCGGCGCTCAGACTCAGGTCACGGGTCGCGCGCCAACTTGCGCCCAGATCCACCGTGGCGATGGTGCCCATGCTTTCACTGACCGCCCCGCCCTGCCCCCACGAAATATTGGTTTCCCGCCCGCGCACATTCAAGGTCGCAAAGGCGGAGACCGTCTGGCTGGGCGTCCAGTCCAGCGTCGCGCTGCCCATGTGGCGCGGAGTGGCCACTAGCGGCTGGCCTTCGGACTGCGGGTAGCCGAAGCCCAGAATCGTGGCGCTGCCGTTACGCACCTTGGAATCGGTGAAGGTGTAACTGCCGCGCAGCTTCCACTGCTCGCTGAAGCGATAGGCCAGTCCCAGTTCCAGCCCCTGAACCCGCGCCTCGGTAATGTTGAAGTAGGTGCTGTACATGCTATTGGTGAACGGGTCCGGCGGCACAGGGCGGCCGTCGGGGTAATACAGCTGGCGCGATCCCGTATTGGCAATCTTGTTCTTGTAACGAGTATGGAACAAGGTCGCATTGCCGCTGAATGGTCCTGCGTCGTCGAAGTAGACGCCCAGTTCTACGTTCGTACTGACCTCAGGATCCAGGTCCGGATTGCCCCAGGTATAGGCGCCCCCGCGCTGAGGCAGACCAATCAGGGGATTGCTCTGCATGATTGTAGGAGACTTAAATCCCTTGGCCACACCGCCCTTGATTGTCCAGTTGTCATGGGCGCTCCAAACGCCATACAGGCGCGGGGTCCAGTGCCGCCCATAAAACTCGTTGTCGTCCATGCGCAGCCCCGTCGTCAGGGCGAACGACGGGACCAGGCTCCACTCGTCCTCCAGGAACAAAGAATACTCGCGCACTGAAGTATCCACGCCGGCGCCGTTCGGGTTGGCGTAATAGCCGTCGGCCTTCAGCTTGCTCTTGCGCCATTGAAAGCCGCCCACCAGCATGTGATCCGCCAGGGGCATCGTCACTTTTCCGTCAATAACGGTATTGCGGATGTCAGGCCTTGCGGTCTGCGTCGGCCCGTCGCGATATGCCTGCTCCCTGTTGATACTCAGCTCCGTATCAAATGATTGCCAGCGCCCCGTATGAGCCAATGTGTAGGTGTCGCGCACATATTCATTTTCATTGGCCTTGGCCGTCAAGGCGGCAGACTTGCCCGGTGTATTCCAAAAATGCTGAGTCGTGCGCCCCGCCTCCAGCATGAACTCATGATTCGAATTGGGCGTGGCCCACAAGCGCACTGTGCCATTCTGGCGTTTGGCGCGCGCAAAGCCGTTCAGCACCTCATCCTCCTGGCGCTGCTTGTGGTAGCCCCAGAACTGCAAGCCCAGGCGGCCCGGCACCAACGGGCCGGACAGGTACAAATCGGCCGAGCCGCTATTACCGGCAGAACCGCTGTCCTGCAAGGTATAGCCCCCTGTGACGGATCCATGCCAACTATCCGCCACCTTGCGGGTCACGATATTGATGACCCCGCCTAAGGCCTCCGAACCATAGAGCGTAGACATGGGACCGCGCACCACCTCGATGCGCTCAATGGCTTCCAGAGGTGGGATCCAGTTCATGTCCAAGGCTTCGGAAACACCGCCTTTCATGGTCACCTGGCGCATGTCCTGGCGACGACCGTCGATCAGAACCAGCACATGCTCGGACTCCATGCCGCGAATCGAAACAGCGCCTTTGTCGCCGCCCACCACGCTGACGCCAGGCACCTGCCGCAAGGCATCCGCCAATGACTCAAAGCGCTTGCCTTCCAGCTCCTGCCGCGGAATCACGGTGATCGACGCCGGCGCCGTCACGACTTCCTGGGCGAAACCCGAGGCCGTCACGGAAATGGCACTCAATTCATCAATATCGCCGCGCTCCTGCGCCCAGGCGGACATGCATGCCAAGGGCAAGGCGGCCAGCGGCCAGCAAAGGCCTGTCTTCATTTTCATCACAGCTTCTTCCATTAACTATAATAAGAACCAAACTCATTTCGATTTAATCACATCATGAGCCTGATTCCTGACCGTAGTCTGATGAAACACATTCTGATCATTGAAGACCATCTGCCTTTGCTGAACCTGCTGGCTGCTCACCTGCAAGGACAGGGATACGTCATCCAGACCGCCACGACCGGACAGTTGGGACTGGGGCTGCTGAAGGAACATACTTTCGATGCCCTGATCCTGGATTTGGGCTTACCGGATATGGACGGTATGCAGGTACTGGCCCAGTTGCATCATCCCGATAAAAGCCAACGCCTACCCTGCCTGATCCTGAGTGCACGCGACGCAGTCCATAACCGTATCCAGGGATTGCGCAGCGGCGCGGATGATTATCTGCTCAAGCCCTTTGACCTGGTTGAACTGGAAGCACGCCTGGGCGCTATCCTGCGCCGCGCGGCGCCACACCGCTATCAACAACTGTTGGTCGCCAACCTGCGCTTCGAGCCCGAGATGCGCCAAGCCTGGGTAGACGACGAAACCCTGCTGTTGGCCCGCCGTGAAAGCCTGCTCCTGCACGAGCTGATGCAAGCCAGCCCGCGCCTGCTGGTCAAAGACTATTTGCTGGAACAGCTCTATCAGGAGCCCGTCGACATTAGCTTGAATGCCATCGAAGCCCTGATTTCCAAGCTGCGCCGCAAACTACGCCAACAAAATGCGCGGGTCTGTATCGATACCATACGCGGGGTTGGCTACAGGCTGCGGCCCCTATGAAGCGACCTGCTTTCAGCCTGCGCCGCAGGCTGCTGATCAGCCTGTTCCTGATGCTGGGCTTGGGCTTCTTCGCTCTGGCCGTCTATCTGTACGACACACGAGACGAGCTGCGCCGCATCAGCCTGTTTCTGCAAGCGGAAGAAATTGCCCGCCACTTCCAGGCGCAGGATTCGCTGGAGGACCTGCCGCGCTTCTATGCCGGCGGAGAAATGTCCTATTCTTTGTACGATGCACACGGCCACCTGCTTCAGGCCTCCTCACACCTGGACTCGCCTCGACGCCTGCGCCCCGCCCAGCCCGAAGACGAGCTGGCCCTATTCAAAAGTACGCGCCGCAGCGGACTGGTTGTTTCGGTATCGGTCACACTGGCCAACGGCGATATCCTGATGGTCGCCAAGCACGATAAGCGCGAACGCGAGCTGATCGGCACCTTGCTACACACTCGCATGTGGCGCGCCCTGATGCTGTGGCTGCCACTGTGCGCCCTGGGACTGCTGCTGATTGCCTGGCTCGTGCACTGGACTTTGCGCCCGGTACGCCAGGCGGCAGCTCTGGCCGCCACACTGGGCCCTGCCCAGCCGCAGCTACGCTTGCCCGTCACAGATCTGCCCACCGAGATCCAGCCCCTGGCTCAGGCTGTCAACCAAAGCCTGGATCGGTTGATGCTGTCCTATCGTCATGAACAGCAGCTCGTGGCCGACGCCGCTCATCAGTTGCGCACGCCGCTGGCTGTCATGTCCCTGCGCCTACAAACAGCAGAGCGTGGGGGCTCAATGCACTGGAGTGCCCTGCGCGGCGACCTGACCCATCTGCAGCGACTGGTCAGCCAATGGCTAAGTCTGGCGCGCAAACAGGAACAAGCGACAGACATGAACCAAGACATAGCGCTGGCTCCTCTGTGCAGACGTGTGATGAGCGAACTCTGGCCGCTGTTCGACCAGTCCGGCCGGGAACTACAATTTCATGACGGTCTCCCGCGAGCAACAGCCCAGGCATGCGACGCTGATCTGGCTGAAGCCATTGCAAATGCACTTCACAACGCTCTGTCCCATGGCACGGGAACGGTCACTCTATCTCTGTGCCAGCCGAAACCGGGCATCTGCGCCATGGATGTCAGCGACCAAGGACCCGCCCTGGATCTTCAGACCGCCGATCAAGTCTTCAAGCGTTTTCACAAACAGAACAACGACAGCGAAGGAGCCGGCCTGGGGCTGACTATCGTGCGCCAGATCCTGCTGCGCCATGGCGGGCAGGCTTATTTCCTGCGCCGCTCAACTTGCACCTTGAGACTGCAATTGCCTCTGACTCGACACGGCCCGACAGCCTCTGACAAAGAATCGGTTTAGGGGTAAACTTGCCTGGCCGGCTCCAGAGCCGGCTGCGTTCTCAGGGCGGGGTGCAAGTCCCCACCGGCGGTAATGACTCAAGTCTAGCCCGCGAGCGCCCGGCCTGCGGCCGGGGTCAGCAGATCCGGTGTGATTCCGGGGCCGACGGTAATAGTCCGGATAAAGAGAGAACGGGATACATGACATCTCTCCATGCCGGACTGTGCGTCCGGCATCGGTCGATTGCCTATCCTGCTTCCTGCATGCCCTGTTTGTTGTCTTGAAACAGGAAATCACCATGAACAGCATTACCCCCGCCAGCCAACTGGCACCCCGCATCGCATTCGTCCAGGCCTGCTGGCACAAGGACATCGTGGACCAGGCTCGTCAAGGTTTCATCGACGAAGTCCGCGCACTGGGCCAGGACCCCGCACAGATCGACTTTTTTGAAGTCGGCGGCGCATTTGAAATTCCTCTGCACGCCAAGCGTCTGGCGCAATCCGGCCAGTATTCCGCCGTAGTGGCTGCAGGCCTGGTAGTGGATGGCGGCATCTACCGTCACGACTTCGTCGCCACCGCCGTCATCCAAGGCTTGATGCAGGTGCAATTGGAGACGCAGGTCCCGGTTTTCTCGGTGGTGCTGACACCCCACCACTTCCATGACGGCAAAGAGCATCACGACTATTTCTATCGCCATTTCGTCCTCAAGGGCCAGGAAGCGGCCCGCACCTGCCTGGATACCGTGGCCAAGTTGCAGGCTCTGCCGGTTCCCGTGGCCGTGCCCGCCATATAAGCAGACATGCGCTTGACAAAAAAACCGCCTTTCTAGGCGGTTTTTTTTCGGGCACAGCGTCATCAAGGCTGCACAGTCGGCACTGCGGGCGCGAAGTCGCGTACCTTGTGGCTGACAAGGGGCAGCTCCCGCCCCTTGAGCAACACGCTCCAGTAGAACCACGGTAAAAAAGAACGCTTCAAGTCCCAATACAGACGCCGCGGCACACGCGGGTCCAACGGCAAGCTGGGCGCAACCGTGCCTCCGTAGGTAAATTCAGCCAGCAGCACCTTGCCCTTGGAGGTAGTCAAAGGGCAGGCTGCATAGCCATCGTAGGCATGTTCGCTCGCATCGCCGCGCAGGGCGCTCAGGAGATTGCCCACCAGCACCGGCGCCTGGCTCTTGATAGCGGCCACGGTTTTGCTGTTGGGCGTGGAGGTGCAGTCGCCCAGACCGAAGACATTCGGATAGCGAGGATGGCGCAAAGTATGCTTGTCCACATCCAGCCAACCATTCGCATCAGCCAGCGCGCTTTGACGAATGAAGTCCGGCGCACTCTGTGGCGGCACCACGTGCAGCAGATCGTAGCCCACTTCCTCACGCACAGTCTGGCCGTCCACGACAGACTCAAAGACAGCGATCCTGTCCTGCCCGCGAACCTGCACCAGATTCTGACCGAATCCTGCCTGGGCACCATACGATGCCATGACCTTGTCCAGCGCCTGCGCATAAAACGGCACGCCGAACACGGTCGGGGCCGCCGTACGGAACTGCAAGCTGGCCATCTTTACGCCGTGGCGGCGGAAATGATCTGCAGCCAGATACAAGGCTTTCTGGGGCGCGCCCGGGCACTTCACCGCCCCGGCCGGCTGGGTAAAAATGGCCGTGCCGCCCTTGAACTGCTGCACCAGCTCCCAAGTGTATGGGGCCAGATCGTAGCGGTAATTGCTGGTTACGCCGTTCTTGCCCAGCGCCTCGGCCAGGCCTTCAATGGCATTCCAGTTGATCTGGATACCGGCAGCCACCACCAGGAAATCATAGGCGAGCTGGCTGCCGTCGGCCAGCACTAGCCGATTCTGTTCGGGTAGAAGCTGAACCACGCCCTGGGAAATATGCTGGGCGCCACGAGGCAGGCAGTCACGCAAAGAGCGGCGCGTATCCTGGGCACGATAGGCCCCTGCGCCGACCAGCGTCCAGGCGGGCTGGTAGTCGTGGTGCTCGGACGGATCGATCACGGCGACATCCAGGTCCGGCTGGCTGTGTCGCAATCGGGCGGCCACGGTGACACCCGCGGCGCCCGCACCGATGATCACCACAGCATGCTTGGGTATAGAAGACGTTGTTGGGTTCATAGTGTCTCAAAAAGAACGCGGACCGAATACACACGCGCGGGACATCGGATTATTTTAAACAGCCGCCGCTCAGTGGCGAACCAAGCAATGGTTATGTTCTTATTTCGCAGCACGGTGGCGGCTTCAGGAAAGTAAAAGCCCGCATTGTGCGGGCTTTTACTTGGCGTCAGAGCATCAGGACTGATTGCGCTTGCGAGACGAATCAATGCCCAGTTGCTTGAGCTTGCGGTACAAGTGCGTGCGCTCCAGGCCGGTTCGTTCGGAGACGCGGGTCATACTGTGATTTTCGCGGCGCAGGTGATATTCAAAATAAATACGTTCGAATTCATCACGGGCTTCGCGTAAAGGCAAGTCCAGGGAAATGCTGCCCAGCAGGGATTCGTCTACTTCCGGCTCAGGCGCTGCCATGACAGGGGCCTGACCCGATGCAGGGGCGGCCGTCGGCGCATCAGAGCGACGCTCGTTGCCATTGACAGCGGGACGAGCAGCGGCGGCCAAGGACTTGGGCGCCACAGTGCGCTCCAGGCCCGAAGAAACCGTCTTGAGCAGACGCTGCATGGTGATGGGTTTTTCCAGGAAATCCACTGCACCGATACGAGTGGCTTCCACGGCCGTATCCACTGTAGCGTGGCCGCTCATCATGACGACGGGCATATCCAGCAGCCCCTGGGAGGCCCACTCCTTGAGCAGGCTGACGCCATCGGTATCCGGCATCCAGATATCGAGCAGGACTAGATCGGGGCGGCCGCGCAGGCGGGCCTCGCGAGCCTGGGCGGCATTTTCCGCCAACTGCACGGTGTGCCCCTCGTCGTAAAGAATTTCCGACAAGAGTTCGCGAATGCCGATTTCGTCATCAACTACCAGAATTCTGGCCATATAGCGTCACCTACGTACTTTTTACGCATTATCGTTTGCTTGCTGTCCAGAGTCCAGACGAATATGCTGGTTGGCAAGCCGGGTTAAGAGGATGGAAATGCGTGCGCCCCCCTCACGACGATTGGACACATCGATCCGACCGCCATGTTCCTCAATGATTTTCTTTACTATAGCAAGTCCTAGGCCGGTGCCGGTGGGCTTGGTGGTTACATAAGGCTCAAATACTCGCGCCAGCATCTGCGGATCGAAGCCCGGACCATTATCCGACACCACAAAACGCACCGCCGCCGGCGCATCCGAGCCTTCCACGCCCGCCATCATGGTTTTAACAAATACACGCGCCTGGTCAAGCGATTGATCCTGGGCGGCGGCTTCGCGGGCATTGGCCAGCAAATTATGAATGACCTGGCGCAACTGCGTAGGGTCGCCCTGAATCAGGGGCAGATCCGGATCCAGGTCCACATCGATCGCTACGCTGTAGCCATCATCGCGCACCATGCCGTCCGCCGGATCCCAGCCATACAACGTCAACACTTCCGTGACGAGCGAATTGATGTTGATATCCTGCATCTGTGTGGCGGGCTTGCGGGCGTATTCACGGAAGTCCTCCACCATTTTCTTGAGCGAGCTGACCTGATTGACGATGGTATTGGTATAGCGCAGCAGCATGGCCGCATGCGTCTCGTCCAACTTCGACTCCAGCTTCATGGCCAGACGTTCGGCGGACAATTGAATAGGCGTCAGCGGATTCTTGATCTCATGCGCCAGGCGACGCGCCA
Source organism: Pseudomonadota bacterium (assembly GCA_023439305.1). Classification (GTDB taxonomy): domain Bacteria; phylum Pseudomonadota; class Gammaproteobacteria; order Burkholderiales; family Burkholderiaceae_B; genus Alcaligenes. The sequence continues at coordinate 17,459 of JAEXOO010000006.1, read as the reverse complement.
CTTCGCTCCAGGCGACCAGGCGGCTGGCGGAGATCACATCGGTAATATCATCGAACACCACCAGATAGCCCGTCGCCTGGCCATCCACGCGCAGCAAGGTGCCGCGCGCCAGCAAAGTCACTATCGTATCGCGCGCCTCGTTGGCCTCGCCCATCTCCAGTTCGAACTGTTGCTGCCAATAGGGATGCTCGGATCCCATGGCCTGATGCGCGGCGAATGCCTCCCGGATCACCGTGGCAAAAGTCAGCGCGCCATCCAGGGTTTCCAGCGGCCGTCCCTTGATGGAACGCAAATCCACGTGCAGGATACGCTGCGCGCCCTGGTTGAACATGGTCACGCGGAACATCTCATCAAAGGCCAACACGCCGCTGGATAGATTGCTCAGCACCGATTCCAGGTAGACGTTGGAGCGCTCCAACTGGAGGCGGTTCTTTTCGACCATGCGCCGCGCCTCGTCTAGCTGGCGAGTCATGGCGTTGAAAGAGCGGGTCAACTGCCCCACTTCGTCCTTGGCCGGCGGCTCCGGCAAGGGACGGTAATCGCCCACCCCCACCGCCTGCGTGCCCGCCGCCAGGGTCAGCAGCGGCCGCGTCAGACGGCGCGACAGAGCCAGTGCTGCCGCCACCGCGGTGAACACCGCCAGGATCAAGGCCAGCGTCAGCGTGATGCCGTAAAGCTTGCGCAGCCCCTGGCGCGACAAGGCCAGTTCCTGATAGTCGCGAAACCCCTGCTGCACCTGATTGGCATTGCGCGCAATTTTGTCCGGCACCGGCTGGATTACCTGCAACCAGCGCGCATCGGCATTGCCTCCCAGGGAGGCCGTGAAACGATTGGCATCGGCCAGCGGCAGAACGGTACGCAGGCGCAGGCCGGTGGACTCGGCCGGCACGCCGCTCTCGTCGGCAGCGTCATCCGGGGCTGGTTGGTCGTCATCGACTTCCGCGGCCGAATACTGGCGAGAGATACGCAACTGATTCATGACGCTGGAGGGCGGCATGTCGGGCAGCAAAGTGTCGTAACGGGACGAGGAAAACGCCAACAGGCGGCCATTGCTGGAAAAGATCATGGCCTCGGACACGCCGCTGTTTTCACGCAGCGACGTCAGCAGGCTGCTGTACTGAGAGCCGTCGGACTTGTTCAAGGCCGCCACCATCTCGTGCGCGCGCCCCTCCAGTTCGTTCAGCTGCGAATCCAGCGCCGCACGTCCCAGGCTCAGGCCCGACTCCAGCGCTGTGTCCACGCGCACGTTGAACCAGGATTCGATCGAGCGCGACATGAACTGCACCGACAGGATGTAGATCAGTACACCCGGAATGATGCCGATCAGGGTGAAGTAAAATGCAAAGCGCGCGGTCATGCGCGCGCCGAACTGACGACGGCGTATCTGCCGGATCAGGCGGGCGGTCAACAGCAGCACCCAGGAAATCAGGGTGGCGGCCAGCACGCCGTTGAGCACCAGCAGCAAATCGTACTGCTGCGCATAGCGCGAGGCATTGCCCGTGGACCAGACCAGCAGAGAAAACAGCGCCAATGCGCTGACAGCCGCCCCGACCAGGGCGGTACGCAGCACCCAGCGAATCAAGGCTGGGGCTCGGCGACGGAGACGGAAAAGGAAAATGTTTTCCATGGGGTAGCGAGCGACCATGCAGAACTGTTGATGGCATCCACCTGAAAGGGACGGGCCAGCAGGGAGGTATCCAGCCGCAGCCGCATCCGGCCCTGATACTCCTGGTCATGGTCCAGGTCGGCCACATAGGCCACCGCCCAACCGCGAATGTGTCGCAGCATATCGAGGGCATCGTTCATGGAAGATTCCGGCAAAGACAAATCGCCCGTGCCGACGCGCCATTGCCGGGTCAGAGCGTTGTATACGACACGCCAAGTCTGTTGTTCTTTAACAACGTTTTTATCGAACCACCACCAGCGCGGCTGGGCGACTTCGACTTCTGCCGTGAAATACAGCGGCACGCCCTTCTCGGCGGCATTGCGCAATTCATCGCTCAACTCGAACTCGACATCGGCATCGATAAACAGCTTTCCGTCCCGGATGTGGGGTTCGACTTTGATGATCCGCTCTCCCGACGCCGCGACCGGCACCATGTCTTCAGCAGACGCGAGCGCGCAGTGAAACACCAGCAGGAAGGACAGAAGAACGCGCCACATCGGGATCAACCGCAAGAAAACAAAGTCAGAACCCTTATTGTGACAACTCAAGCACGACGCGTAAATAAAGCGTAGAAAAAGCCATCGCCATCCGCCAACGAACGACCCGGCACACCCGGCAGTATCTGGCCCGGAGAAGGCAGCAGCTCCGCCTTGGGGTGGCGCTCAAGAAAGGCCTCGACCTGCTGCTGGCCTTCGGCCGGAAAGATCGAGCAGGTTGAATACAGCAGATGACCGCCGACATCCAGCGTGGCCCACAGGGCGCTCAAGATGGATGCCTGCAGGCGCGCCGTATCCGCCACATCGGACTCGCGTCGCAGCCAGCGTATGTCCGGGTGGCGGCGCACGATGCCCGAGGCCGTGCAGGGCACGTCCGCCAAAATGGCATCAAAAGGCGTGCCATCCCACCACTGGTCGGGCCGAGCCGCATTGCCGCGCTGAATCCGCACCCGCCCGCCGTCCAGACCCAGGCGATGCAGGTTCTGCGACACCCGCTGCAGGCGCTCGGCGTCCGAGTCCAGGGCGGTCAAGTCCAGATCCGCCTGTTCCAGCAAATGGGCCGTCTTGCCACCAGGGGCCGCGCAAGCATCGAGCACACGCATGCCATCGCGCACCGGCAGCAATAGCCCTGCTTGCTGCGCCGACCAATCCTGCACCGACCACCAGCCCAGATCGAAACCGGGAATCGCATGCACCGGCAAAGCCTTGTCCAGCGTCACGGCGCCTTCGCCGGGCGATGTGGAGGCAATACCGGCCTCGTCCAGCACGGCGCGCAGCCGCTCCACAGAGCAGCGGCGCTGATTCACACGCAAGGTCAGAGGGCCGGGACGGTTGGCCGCCTCCAGCAGGGCCTCCCAGTCGCGCGGGTAGGCGCGGCGCAATTCCTTGACCCACCAGCCCGGATGATTCCAGCGCGCTTCTGGCCGGGACTCGACCTGCGCTAAAATAGCGTCTCGTTCCCGCGTGAAGCGACGCAGCACCCCGTTGACCAGTCCTTTGGACTGCCGCAGTACCGCCTGACTGTCGGCGGCGCGCACAGCCTGATCCACCACGGTATGCACGGCATAGACCGGCACATCTGGGCGATCGGCAAAAGCGTCAGGATCAGCCTGCACGCGCATCGCCGTGTCCAGCAAGGCCAGGGACACCATCAGCAAAGCGTCCAGCCACGAATTGCCGGGCTGGCGCGGCACCAGGGTGACGCGAATCTGGCGCGCATGCCCCAAGCGGCGCAGCACATGAAAGCTGATGGACTGCACAGCCGCGCGAGCAGGCGCTGGCGTAGCAGCAATACTGTCGGACAAGGATTTGCCCGCCAGCACGCCTTCAACATGACGGGCGCTCAGCAGCAGGACTTCGGACAGGGGCAAGGATGGAGAAGAGTGCGTGTCGGACACAGGAAAACCGATAGTAAAGAAAATATGTCTGCGACTTTAGCACTAATTGCCACATTGCCTGGCCCGCAGATCGAAGATCGGCGCGCTTGAGCGCGCCGGACGTTAAAATCAAGCCAATTTCCCAATTTCGAGCCGTCAGGCTCCAGAAGGACCCTTTATGACCGCCCCCAAAGTCGGATTCGTGAGCCTGGGCTGCCCCAAGGCACTGGTGGACTCCGAACGCATATTGACCCAGCTGCGCACCGACGGCTACCAGATCACCCCCAGCTACGACAACGCCGACGTGGTGGTGGTGAACACCTGCGGCTTCATCGACAGCGCCAAGGCCGAATCCCTGGAAGCCATCGGCGAGGCCCTGGCGGAAAACGGCCGGGTCATCGTCACCGGCTGCATGGGCGTGGACGAGAACCTGATCCGCGACGTGCACCCTTCCGTTTTGTCGGTATCCGGCCCCCAGCAATACGAACAAGTGCTGCGCGCCGTGCGCGAAGCCGCCCCGCCCTCGCTGGACCACAACCCCTATCTCGATCTGGTGCCCCCGCAAGGCATCAAGCTGACGCCGCGCCACTACGCCTACCTGAAGATCTCCGAAGGCTGCAACCACAGCTGCAGCTTCTGTATCATCCCGTCCATGCGCGGCAAGCTGGTCAGCCGTCCTGTGGGCGATGTGCTGGGCGAGGCCGAACGCCTGGTCAAGGCCGGGGTCAAGGAATTGCTGATCATTTCCCAGGACACCAGCGCCTACGGCGTGGACATACGCCAGCGCACCGGCTTCTGGAACGGCCGTCCCGTCAAAAGCAGCATGGTGGACCTGAGCGCGGCCTTGTCCGAACTGGGCGCCTGGGTGCGTCTGCATTACGTCTACCCCTATCCGCACGTGGACAACGTCATTCCACTGATGGCCGAAGGCAAGGTACTGCCCTACCTGGACATCCCGTTCCAGCACGCCAGCCCGTCGGTGCTGCGGGCCATGAAACGCCCCGCCTTTGAAGACCGCACGCTCTCGCGCATCAAGCAATGGCGTCAGGACTGCCCGGACCTGACCATACGTTCCACCTTCATCGTCGGTTTCCCAGGCGAAACAGAAGACGACTTCCAGTACCTGCTGGACTGGATGAGCGAAGCCCAGCTGGATCGCGTAGGCTGTTTCCAGTATTCGCCCGTGGAAGGCGCACCCGCCAACAAGCTGGACGGCGTGGTGCCCGACGAGGTCAAGCAAGAGCGCTGGGAACGCTTCATGGAGCACCAGCAAGCCATTTCCACCGCCCGTCTGGCCGCCAAAGTCGGCCGTGAAATGGACGTGCTGATCGACGAGATCGACGAGGACGGCGATGCTGTCGGCCGCTCCAGCGCCGATGCGCCCGAAATCGACGGCAACGTCTTCATCACCAGCCCACAGACACTGGAACCCGGTCAGATGGTGCGCGTGCGCATCACCGACTCCAGCGAATACGATCTGTTCGGCGAGACCCTGTAACTTTTCTGGCCCGTCATACGGCCTTGTGCATCTCATGACCCTTTATCAACTGGACGAACACCGCCCCCTCATCGACGACAGCGCCTTTGTCGCCGCCGAGGCCACCCTGATCGGCAAGGTCGTGCTGAAAGACGGCACCAGCGTGTGGCCAGGCGCCGTCATACGCGGCGACAACGAGACCATCACCGTGGGCGCCGGCTCCAATGTACAGGAAGGCGCCGTGCTGCACACCGACCCAGGCTTTCCGCTGAATATCGGCGAGCACGTCACCATCGGCCACCAGGCCATGTTGCACGGCTGCACCATCGGTGACGGCGCCTTGATCGGCATTCAAGCCGTGGTGCTGAACGGCGCAGTCATCGGTCCGGATTGTCTGGTGGGCGCCGGCGCCCTGATCACCGAAGGCAAGGTCTTTCCCGAGCGCAGCCTGATCATCGGGTCGCCCGCCAAGGCCGTTCGCACCCTGAGCGATGACGACGTGGCCAAGCTGCGGCACAATGCCCGGGTTTACTCTGAACGCGCGGCCCACTACAAGACAGCGCTCAAGCGCCTGGACTAACCCCTTCACCGTCATCTTATTGGAGACGTATCCGATGACCCGCAAGATTCTCGTCACCGGTGGAACCGGTTTCATTGGTTCCCACACCTGCCTTGAGTTGATCGCCGACGGCTATCAGGTCCTGGTATTGGACAACCTGTCCAACAGCCAGGAAAGCGTGCTGGACGCGCTTGAGCAGATCAGCGGCACCCGGCCCGAGTTCATCCGCGGCGATATCCGCGACCGCGTCCTGCTGGACCGCATTTTCCAACAGCACGACATTGCCGCCGTCATCCATTTCGCCGGCTTGAAGGCTGTCGGCGAATCCGTATCCCAGCCGCTAAATTACTACGACAACAATATCGCCGGCACCGTCACTCTGATGCAGGCCATGCAGCAGGCCGGCGTGCGCAGCCTGGTGTTTTCATCGTCGGCCACCGTTTACGGCGATCCGCAGCAGCTTCCCATTCCCGAAGACCACCCCCTGTCGGCCACCAATCCTTACGGCCACACCAAGCTGGTCCTGGAAGAAATCATGGGCAACGTCTACCAAAGCGAGCCCGGCTGGCGCATCGGATTGCTGCGCTACTTCAACCCCGTGGGCGCACATCCATCCGGACTGATCGGCGAAGCCCCTCAGGGCGTGCCCAACAACCTGATGCCATACGTCGCCCAGGTGGCCAGCGGGCAACGTGAGCAGGTGCAGGTCTTCGGCCAGGACTACGACACCCCCGACGGCACTGGCGTGCGCGATTACATTCACGTCATGGACCTGGCCCAGGGCCATGTCGCCGCTCTGCGCTACTTGCAAGACAACGAGCCCGAATTGCTGGCCGTGAACCTGGGCACCGGCCGCGGCTACTCCGTGCTGGAGATGATCCAGGCGTTTGCCCGCAGCAGCGGTCGCGACATCCCCTACACCATTGCGCCACGCCGTCCTGGCGACATCGCCTCCTGCTGGGCCGACACCCGATTGGCCCGCGAAAAACTAAGCTGGACTGCCGACAAGGACATCCAGGAAATGTGCGACGACGCCTGGCGCTGGCAGGCCAGTCGCGGCTAAGCCGCCTGCGTGCCATCGCCATTGGCGATGGCACGTTGACAGATGATTGATTTGCAAGGGGGAAAGCGGCCTCTAGAATGATCCTGTCAATCTAAAAACCTCATTCATCCAGAGACAGCCCGCTATGAAAACCTACCGCATCGGCCAGATCGTCCCCAGCTCCAACACCACCATGGAAACCGAGATTCCTGCCATGCTGCAGGCTCGTTACGCCGAGTTTCCCGAAGAGCGCTTCACCTTCCACTCCTCGCGCATGCGCATGATGAACGTGACGCCCGAAGAGCTGAAAGCCATGGATATCGCCAGCGACCGCTGCGCAGTTGAGCTGAGCGACGCCCGCATGAACGTCATGGCCTACGCCTGCCTGGTCGCCATCATGGCGCAGGGCGACGGCTACCACCGTGTCTCGCAGGCCCGCCTGCAGAACACCGTGAAAGAAAACGGCGTTGAAATCCCCGTGCTGAGCTCGGCCGGCGCGCTGGTGGATACGCTGAAAGAATTCGGCTACAAGAAGGTCTCCATCATCACCCCCTACATGAAGCCGCTGACCAAGCGCGTGGCCGACTACATCGTTGCCGAAGGCATCGACGTGCAAGACTCCATCAGCCTGGAAGTGTCGGACAACCTGGAAGTGGGTCTGCTGAACCCTGAAAACCTGCTCGAACACGTTCAGCGCCTGAACCACGACGGCGTGGACGCCGTGATCCTGTCCGCTTGTGTGCAGATGCCTTCTCTGCCCGCCATCCAGCGCGCTCAGGACCTGATCGGCAAGCCCGTGCTGTCGGCCGCCGTCTGCACCGTGTACCAGATGCTCAAGACCCTGGGCCTGGAAACACGTGTGCCCAACGCCGGCCACATTCTGTCCGGCGCCAAGCCTGCGCAGGCCTGATCGCCCGCACTGATGTAAAAAGCCCTGCCGGCCCTGTGCCGGCGGGGCTTTTTTTATGCATGCAAGCAAGCTGAAAAAAAAGATATGATGCCTGCATGAAACTGGACCTTCTAACCCTCAAGCTGTTTGTCCGGGTACTGGAAGCCGGCACGATCAGCCAGGCGGCCGAACGCGAGCATATCGCCGCTGCAGCCGTCAGCCGCCGCATCGCCGATCTGGAACAGTCCCTGAACACCATCTTGTTGGTGCGTACCAATAAAGGCGTCAGCCCCACTGCGGCGGGGCTGGAATTGCTGTATCGTTCACGCGCCCTGCTCAACAGCGTGGAAGACATCGAGTCTCGCCTGCAAGCCTATTCGCAAGGCCAGCAAGGCCTGGTCCACATCCTGGCCAACACTTCGGCCATATCCCAATTCCTGCCCGGGCCGCTGGGTGAGTTCGGACGCCTGCATCCCAGCCTGCGCCTGCAGCTGGAAGAAAAAACCAGTCTGGACATCATTCGCGCTCTGGCCGACGGCAAAGCGGACCTGGGTGTATTCACCCGCCTGCCCTACGATGCCGATATCGAAGCCTATCCGTTTCGTAGCGACAAGCTGGTGGTGCTGGTCCCGGGCGACCACCCCTTGGCCGGCCATGAGCGGCTGCGCTTCGAGCAGACCCTGGAGCACGAGCAGATCACGCTGCTGCCGGGCACGCAAATCAATTACCAGATCACCAAAGTCGCCATGGAGGCCAATCGCTCCGTGCGCGTGCGCACGGAGGTCTCAGGCTACGACGCCATGTGCTTGCTGGTCAATGCGGGCATGGGCATTGCCATACTGCCGCGCGAAAGCGCGCGCATCTACCATGTTCCCAACACACGCATGCTGGAACTGGACGAAGACTGGAGTCAACGCGAGCTGCTGATCGGCGTGCGCCGTCATCGGGACCTGCAGCCCAGTGCCCAGACACTGCTGAACTTCCTGCTGGACAGCGTCGCCTGAACCAAGCGATCAGTCGCTCTTTCTAACCGGCAGGCTGACAGCCGGGGCCTGCAGCCCCGCCGTCACAAACGCCACGATCTGTTCAAAGACCTCGCCGGTATCGTTCGGATCGCACACGACCGGCGCCAGCTCCTCCAGGCGATGCGTATCGGAAAACGCATACATATAGGCACCTATCATCAACACCATGCGCCAATACACGTCTCGGGCGGGGAGCTGCGGCAATATTTCTTCCAGCAATTGAACGTAGGCGCGCGTAGAAGCGTCATAGGCTTCGTTGCGCAATTTGTAGGAAATTTCTGCCGGCTCCGTGTGCAGGCGGGCCTGCAGGCGCAGGAAACGCCGGCCGCCCTCGGTCTCGCGCAATGCAATGGTCGGTGCCAAAAAGGCGCGTACCACACCCTCCAGGGGCGCCGTACGCGGCGCGGTACGCAATTGTTCCAGGCGCAGTAAACGCTCGTCGGAAATCAGGCGACCTCGACGAATGAAGACAGCCTCGTAAAGACCATACTTGGAGCCAAAATAATAGTTGATCAAGGCCTGCGTCACAGCGGCGCGCTGGGCGATGATGCGCAATGTCGTACCCGCATAGCCGGTTTCCGAGAACGCCTGCTCGGCCGCATCCAGTATGCGTTCGGATGCATTGTCGCCCACACCCTCCGGCCGACCCGGCCGATCACGCTTGACCCAGCGCTCTGCTGCGGCTGAAGTTGGCATTGTTTTTTTCTCCATCGATACTCCGCTATTTTCTGCCCAATGGCGTGTTCATGACAGCTCCATGCGCCGTCGGGCCCTGTGCACCGATCCATTGCGCGTCGCCCAACGAAGACTGCGCGCCATGGCCATCACAGCAGTCCGCCGCGCGCGGCGCTCCAGCGCCGAGGGACCGTGCTCGAAACAGTCCTGAGCCCAGGGCGGCAACATATCCAGCGCCGAATCCATGAACAGGCGCCCCGCCCAGGCTTTAGGGCCGCTGAACTGCCGGGCGGATTGCCGCAGAATACGGGCCACTTCCAAGGTGCGCTCATCGACAAGCGCCCGTGTGCGCCGATATTCAATACGCTGTTCCAGCGCAGGCCGGTCACTGGCGAGCGCGCCATCCGCCCCCAATGCCTGAGCCACAATACGGTACTCGCTGATATAGCGATCTTGCAGCTCGACAGCCAGCCCGGGATTGCGGTAGCAGCAATGAGCCCGCAAAAAACTATAGGCCTGAGTGTGATGCACCCAGGCCAACAGCTCCGGATCGTTCGCATCATACGGCGTGCCATCCGGCAATTGGCCGCGCACCCTTTCATGCAAGGTGCGCACCCGGGCGATGAACTGCAACGCCTGTTCACGTCCGCCATAACTTACTGCCGAAATGAATTGCGCGGTTCGCGCCAGACGGCCATGCATGTCCTGACGAAAGTTGGAGTGATCCCAGACGCCAGCCAGCACCCGCGGCTCCAGCATCTGCAGGTACAAGGCAGTCACCCCGCCGATCAGCATGGACGTGAAATCCGCATGCACGATCCAGACAGCCGAGTCCGGGCCAAACAGCCCCGGGTCGCCGACAGGCTGGGAAAAGTCCACCGGGCTGGAGTCCAGCCCGGTAACGGCATGAATCTGGTCTTCAATGCGCTGGCGTAGGAACTGCAATCAGAATCCCCTTGGGCTCAGGACGACGCCGGAACATTTTCCGGCTGAAAGTCAGTCGCATTATACGAATAGACCCAATCCGTCTTGATGCCTCCTGCGTGCGGATTGCGCGCCTGCTGCTCCCGATAGGCGGCATCGCGGCGTTCCTGCTCCTGCTTGTCAGCCAGATGGTAAGTGCGGCCTCGCTCGCGCGCCTCCAGTTGCACCCGGCTGGTGCGCGGCAGGCGCTCTTGTTCGTAGGCCCGCAAGGCGGCGGACAGATTGTCCGGCATGCCCGCCAGCGCGGTCGCCAGTACATAGGCGTCCTCGATCGCCATGGCCGCCCCTTGCGACAGAAACGGCAGCATGGGATGCGCAGCATCGCCCAGCAAAGTCACACGGCCCTGGGTCCAAGTGTTCATCGGATCACGATCAAACAGCCCCCATTGATACACATCCTCCACCCGCTCGAACAATCGCTGGATGTTGGGGTGCCAGCCCGCGAAATCAGCCAGCATGGACTCGCGCGTGCTGCGCACGTTCCAGGACTCCTGGACCCAATCGCTGCTTTCATTGACCGCAACAATATTGACCGCCTTGCCACCATTGACGAAGTACGTCACCACATGGCTCTTGGGCCCGAACCAGAACGAAGCCTCGGGAGCCACAAAATCGGGCATCTGATCAAAAGGCACGACGGCCCGATAGCACATATTGCCGGTGAAATGCGGATCCTCAGGCCCGAACAACGCACGCCGGACCTCAGACCGAACCCCATCTGCACCCACGATCAAATCCGCCTCGAAACGGCTGCCATCGGCAAAATGCGCCACCGCCTGGTCCGCCTCCTGAGTGACATCCACGCACTGGGCATTGAATGTCACGCGGGCCTGATCCAGCCGACGCGTCAGCAGTTCGTGCAGGTCAGCGCGATGCACATGGAAGAATTCGGCGCCATACAGGCGCGGGCAATCCGACTTCAACGGAATGCGAAAACTCTCCTCTCCTGTTTCCCAGTTGCGGCCCACCAGCGCCTCGGGCAAAAACCCCACGGCTGCCAGATCATCATGAACCCCCAGCGCATTGAGTACCTTGACCGCATTGGGGGTCATCTGTATGCCGGCGCCCACTTCGCCGAACTCTGCGGCCCGCTCGAACAGATGCACGTCCAGACCGCGCTGCGTCAACGCCGCTGCCAGGGTCACTCCACCGATACCCGCTCCGATCACGCCCACTTTCAATGTCTTGCTCATGCTGTTTTCCTTCGCCCAGGCTACAGGCTTCACAATAATTTAATTAAACGGATAAATAATTTTTGACTGTCAATAAACCAGGCCTGCGCCCAGGTACGAACGCGCCGTGTCAACCGCCCAGGTAGGCGCTCAAGAGCTCCGGATCATTGCGCAACGTGTCGCTGTCCTTCTCGGCAATCACCTGCCCGGTCTCCAGCACATAGGCGCGGCTGGCCACGCTCAACGCGTTGTGCACGTTCTGCTCCACCACCAGAATAGATACGCCGTGCTCGCTGATTTCCTGCACCACATCAAAGACCTCCAATGCCATCTTGGGACTCAGGCCCAAGGAGGGCTCGTCCAGGATCAGCAGCTCTGGCTCGGACATCAGCGCGCGGGCAATGGCCAGCATCTGCTGCTCGCCCCCGCTCAGCGTGCCGGCCAGCTGGCGGGCACGCTCCTTCAGGCGCGGAAAGCGGTGAAAAGCAATAGCCTTGCGGCGTTCCACCTCGATACGCGACCGGATCAGGTAGGCGCCCAGCTCCAGGTTTTCCTCCACGCTCATTTCAGGCCAGACATGACGCTCCTCAGGGCAATGCGACAAGCCCAGGCGCAAAATGTAATCCGGACTTCGACCGTGAATGTCCTGCCCCTTCCAACGGATGGCACCTTCCATAGGCTTGATCAAGCCTGAAATAGCACGCAAGGTTGTGGACTTGCCGGCCCCATTGGCGCCCAGCAATGCCACCACCTCGCCCGGCTGTATGGTCAGGCTGATGCCATGCAGCGCCACCAGATTTCCATAGCCGGCCACGACCTGATCCAATTCGAGCAAAGGCGTTGAATTCAATACCGTCATGCCGCTTTCCTCCCCATGTACGCCTCCATCACCTGCTCATTGGACTGGATCTGAACCGGCGTGCCGGTGGCCAGTTTCTTGCCGAAATTCATCACCACAATATGATCCGAGACTCGCATGATCAGGTTCATATTGTGTTCCACCACCAGCACGGACTCGACCCACTGGCCAGGCAGCTGGCGCAGCAGCTCTGCCAGATGCTCGGCCTCACGCGTGTTCAGGCCGGCCGCCGGCTCGTCCAGCATCAGCAGGCGTGGCTGCGCGGCCAAGGCGACCGCCACCTCCAGCAGGCGTAGCTCGCCGCAGGACAGCGAGCCGGCCTGTACCTGGCCACGACGGCTAAGGCCCACCACCTCCAACAGCGCAGCGGCCCGATCATGCATCTGGCGGCTTTGCGCCTGGCGCTGGCGCCCCGGCCAGAACGTGCGCCACAAAGGATCTCTATCCTGCAGATACTGTGCATGCACCAGATTGTCGAAGGCCGTCAGCGATCGCAGCACATTGGTCTTCTGGAACGTGCGTATCACTCCGCGCTGCGCCATGTCGCAAGGCCGGCTGCCGGTCACATCCACGCCATCCCAGCGCACCTGCCCCCGGGTCGGGTGATAGAAACCGGTGATCAGGTTGAAGCAGGTTGTCTTGCCCGCGCCGTTAGGGCCGATAAGACTGACGATCTGTCCTTTGGGCACCACGAAATCGATATCCTGCACGGCATGGATACCGCCGAATGACTTACCCAATCCTTGAACTTCAAGCATGGCGCACCCTCCTGAAACCTTGCGCAAGACGTTGACGGACATACCCCATGACGCCATCCGGCGCAAACAGCACCACGCCCATCACCACCAGACCGAACAGAGACAGGCGCAACTCCTTGAACTCGCGCAGATACTCCTCCAGCAAGGTCACAATGACAGCGCCGAGTACTGGACCGATGAGCGTGCCCTTGCCGCCCAGCAGCACCATGATGATCATGGTCGCCGTGAACGGAAAGCCAAAGACTTCCGGCCCGACAAAACCGATATACGTCGCATAGTAAGCGCCCGCCAGCCCGGCCAGAAACGCCGCCACGACAAACACGAACAAGGCATATCGGAACGGATTGATGCCCACGGACTGGGCCACATAACGATTTTCCCGCAGCGTCACGGCAGCTCGGCCTGCGCTGGAGTAAACCAGCCGATAACAGACATAGAAAGCCACCGCTGCCAGGATCACGCCCATGAACACAAAGCCGCGCTTGCCATGCAACACGGGCCAGGCATCCAGAATCGCCGGATGCGCCACGCCTGCTATGCCCATGGGGCCGTTGGTCAGGCCTATCCAGTTATTGGCCAGCAGACGCAGCACTTCGGCAAAGGCCAAGGTCACGATGACGAAGAAAGGCCCGTTCAGGCGCAGCGTGATGCGCCCGATCAGCCATCCCAGCACAGCCGAGATCAGGGCGGCGGCAGGCAGGGACAAGGTAACGGGCCAGCCTACGGCGGGCGAGCTCAGGATAGCGACTGCATACGCGCCTATGCCGAAAAATGCCACATGTCCCAGGGGAAACTCCCCCACGTAACCGACGATCAGATTGAGACTGCTGGCCAGGATGGAGTACAGCAGCATCAACACCAGGATATGCAAGAGATAGTCGCTTCGCAGCGCCATCCCCAGCACGGCAGCCACGATCAGGCTGCCGATCAGAAAGCGTCGTTCCATCATCATTCAGGCACGCTCCGCACGGACAGAAAACAAACCATAAGGACGAAACAGCAGGATCAGGATCACCAGGGCGAAGCCCACCATGTCCACCGTTCCTGTTTGCACAAAGCCCCCCCACAGCGCCTCAGCCACGCCCAGAATCAGGCCGCCCAGAATGGCGCCGGCAAAATTGCCCATGCCGCCCAGAATCACCACGACAAAAGCCTTCAGGCTGATGAGTCCGCCGATAGAGGCCTGGGCCACATAGATCGATCCCAACAACATGCCCGACGTGGCGGCCAGGGCTGATCCCATGGCGAATGTAGCGGCATAGATCGTGGCGGTCCGAATGCCCACCAGGCTGGCGGCCGTCGGATCCTGGAACGTCGCCCTCATGGCCTTGCCCAGCTTGGTCTTCTGGATCAGCAGGCGCACGGCAACAATGGACAGCACCGACATGACAATGGCGAACAGACGCACTTCCGTGATGAAGACTGGCCCGAAGAACAATGGAGCGCTGGGCACCGGCGCCAGGACCTTCTGCGGCGCCGTACCCACCAGCATCAAAGCGGTATTGGCCAGAAAGATGGACATGCCGATAGTCAGCAAAATTCCCGGTTCCGGCCCCTTGTCGCGTATGCGTTCAATCAGAAAGCGGTCCAGCACCCAGCCGAAGGCTGCCATCACCAGAATGACCAGCGCCAGCCCCGCAAAGAAGTTCAGGCCCAGTTGCTGTGTGACGATCCAGCCCAGCAGCCCCCCTATCATGTAAAACTCGCCGTGAGCAAAGTTCACTAGCCGCATCAAGCCGAAAATCAAGGTCAGTCCCAGCGCCGACAAGGCGTAGAACGTCCCGTTGACCAGTCCGTTCACGATGAATTGCAAAGTCAGGTCCAGCACTGTGCCACCCCCTTCGCACGATCTGTACAGAACTCGGCGCGCTTAATCATTGGTCACCGCCGTTTCCGCAACGATAGTCGGCTGGCCGCCCTGCAACTGAACCAGTACCGCATCAAAGCCATAGGCCTGGCGCTTGTCATTGAAGGTGAAACCTCCATTGGGGCCCTGATAGTCCGTCGCCGCCAAAGCCTGACGGATCTTGTCCGGACTGGCCTCGCCTGCGCGCTCGATGGCATCCATGATGATGTTGACGGCGTTGTAGCCCGCTGCGGAGTACTTGCCTGGCAATTCTTTGTAAGCGGCTTGATAGTCTTTGACGAACTGCTGGTTCTGTTCGCGCTGGATGGTGTGCGCATAAGGCACGGCAGCGTAGATGCCTTCTGCGGCATCACCCGCCAGTCCCACAAAGTCGGCCGTCGCCCAACTGCCAACACCGAAAATGCGGGCCTGCAGACCCACTTCCTTCATTTGTTTGACCAGAATGGATCCGTCCTGCGTCTCGGCTGCCACAAAGATGCCATCCGGCTTCTGAGCGCGCAGACGCGTCAGCATGGTGTAGAAGTCCGTTGCGCCATGGTCAAAGTACAGCTTTTCCACGGTTTCACCGCCCATCGCCTCGATCTGGCGTGAGAACTCCTCCATCCCACCACGCCCCCAGTCATCATTCACGCCGATATAAGCGATGCGCTTGAGCTTGAGTTTTTCGACCAGCAGCGTAGCAAATGCACGCGCCAGCAAGCCATCGGTCTCAGCCGTACGAAAGAACCACTCGTTGCCCCGCTCGGTCAGGTCGCTCTTGGATGACACACCGGACAATAAAGGCACTTGATATTTCTGGGCCACACTCATTACGGCGATCGTGGCAGAACTGCAGAAGGCGCCCGAAATGACAGCAACCTTGTCTTTCTGAATCAGTTTCTCAGCGGCATTCACTGATTTTGACGGCTGGCATTCGCCATCCTCCACCACCAGTTCCACAGGTTGTCCCAGCACGCCCCCCTTGGCATTACGCTGCTGCACGGCCAGTCGCGAACCGTTCACATCCGCCACACCGTTGTAGGCCACCGATCCGGTCAAAGGTTGGATCAGTCCGATCTTGATGGTGTCGGCATGCGCGAGCGCCCCCATGCCCAGCGCCACACCGGCTACGGTTATCAGCATTGTCTTCCGCATTCTTGTCTCCTGAAGGATGTTTGTAAGTCTTGGAATTGCTGCTGGGAAAATATTAACTAATCAGTTAATAAATAAAAATACAGTGAATACCCTAGTTAATTTCCTACAGCAAGACGCTTTCCTATCAATAACTTAGAGAATCAACACAGTCAGCAAACTGATCAATGCCACGCTATTCCATGCCTGCAGCTATCCGTCTGAGACAATAGACCTCACGCCGTTCGACCATAAAAAAAACCCGGCATAAAGCCGGGTTCGGACCGCAAGGCAACCAAGGCTGCCACAGGATAAAGCGGGATTACACCCCGCCCATGCACAGGTACTTCACGACCATATAGTCGTCCAGGCCGTAGAAGGAGCCTTCGCGGCCCATGCCCGACTGCTTGACCCCGCCGAACGGCGCGGCGGCGTTGGAGATCAGGCCGGTGTTGATGCCCACCATGCCGTATTCCAACGCTTCGGCCACGCGCCAGACGCGGCCGATGTCGCGGCTGTAGAAGTAAGCCGCCAGACCGAAAATGGTGTCGTTGGCCTGGGCGATCACGTCCTCGTCGCTGCTGAAACGGAACAACGGCGCCATGGGGCCGAAGGTTTCTTCCTGGGCCACCATCATGTCAGTGTTCGCATCGGCCACCACCGTCGGCAGATAATACTGGCCGCCCTGTTCGGGTTGCTTGCCCCCGGTCAGGATGCGCCCGCCGCGCTGCACGGCATCGGCCACGTGCTCGCTGACCTTGGCCACTGCGGCCTCGTCGATCAGCGGCCCCTGGGTCACGCCCGCTTCCAGGCCGTTGCCGACCTTGAGCTTTTCCACCGCCGCCACCAGTTTTTGCGCAAACGCGTCGTACACCGAGTCATGAACGTAGAAACGGTTGGTGCACACGCAGGTCTGGCCCATATTGCGGTACTTGCTGGCCATGGCGCCTTCCACGGCGGCATCCAGGTCCGCGTCCTCAAAGACGATGAAGGGCGCATTGCCGCCCAGCTCCAGCGACACTTTCTTGATCTGGTCCGCGCTTTGCGCCATCAAGGTGCGGCCCACTTCCGTGGAGCCGGTGAAGCTGACCTTGCGCACGTCGGGATTGCTGGTCATCTCCCCGCCGATGGCGGCGGCACTGCCCGTAATGACGGAAAACACCCCGTCAGGCACGCCCGCTTCCTGCGCCAGCACGGCCAATGCCAGGGCCGAGTACGGCGTCTGGCTGGCGGGCTTGACCACGATGGGGCAACCGGCCGCCAGGGCGGCGCCGGCCTTGCGAGTGATCATGGACGAGGGGAAATTCCACGGCGTAATCGCCGCGCACACACCAATCGGCTCCTTGACCACCACGATGCGCTGCGCGCCGGAGGCGGCGGGAATCACGTCGCCGTAGGCGCGCTTGCCTTCTTCGGCATACCACTCGAAATACGAAGCTGCATAGGCGATTTCGCCCTTGGCCTCGGCCAGGGGCTTGCCCTGCTCCAGCGTCATCAGCGTGG
>JAEXOO010000002.1 GCA_023439305.1 Pseudomonadota bacterium | reverse complement strand
GGCGCAGGGCGACGACCCCGCTGGCTCCACCCATGGGGATGTGATCCAGCCAACGCGGGCTCATCTGGAAGTGCTGCATGACGCCCACGGCGGTATCCGAGCCCAGCGTGAAGCTGGACACACACACGCCGTCGACCTCGGCCTTGTCCAGGCCCGCATCACGGATAAGCCCGCCCAGGGCGGCGCCCAGCCACCAGTGCGCCGTCTGTTCGGAATGGCGCTCGTAGGGAATGGTGACCGGCGTGGTCAGCACGACATCGTCGTACGCCAGCCGGGCTTTTGGCGTCAGGGCCATGCTCAGGCCTCCTGGCGCTTTTTCAAGTGATTGGTGTTGATGCAATCCGGATTGGACACCGCCGCCAGCGCCACGGTCTTCAACTCGCCGCGCTGGATCTTGTTGGTGGAGGTCAAGGGCAGGGCATCCACGAACAGCACGTAGCCGGGCACCTTGAAATAAGCCAGTTGGGTCAGGCCCCACTTGACCAGTTCCAGCGCTGCCTGCTCCTTGTCTTCACGGCTGTTCAGCGGGGCATGCGGCACCACCAGCGCCATCACCTCGTCGCCCCGGATATCGTCCGGCACGGCGGCCACGGCAATGGAGCGCACCAGCGGATTCTGCTGCAGGATATTTTCCACTTCCACGGCGGCAATATTCTCGCCGCTGCGGCGGATCACGTTTTTCTTGCGATCCACAAAGTGCAGATAGCCGTCCTCGTCGCGGCGAACAATGTCGCCCGTGTGGAACCAGCCATCCTTCCAGGCCTCGTCCGTAGCGGCCGGATCCTTCCAATAACCGGAGAAGAAACCGTAGCGCGGGTTCTCGCCCGCCGAGCGCACCAGCAGCTCGCCGTTCTCGTTGGCGGCGGCGGGCTTGCCCTCGTCGGTCATCAGCAGCACCTCCACCACCGGCATTTCCTTGCCGAAGCAGGACGTACCGATGTGGCGCGGCTCGTGATTGGCGATGATGCTGGCGCCCGCACCGGTTTCAGTCATGGCCCAGGCTTCCAGCAGCGGGAAGCCGAACTGCTCTTCAAACAAAGGGTGCAGGCCGCGGTCCACGCCAGCGCCAAAGCCAAAGCGCACCTGATGGTTCCGGTCCTGCTCGGAAGGCTCGGCCTTCATCAGGATGGCCGGCATCACGCCCAGGTAGTGCACCACGGTAGCGCCGGACTCGCGCACCGACTGCCACCAGCTGCGCGGGTGGAAGCGGTCCAGGGAAATCAGGCAGCCGCCGGTCTTGACCATGGCCATGGTCGAGCAGGCCATGGCGTTCATGTGGAACAGCGGCAGGGGCGTCAACATGCGCTCCTGCCCGGGCTGCAGCTGCGCCAGGCCGCCGATGTCCCGGTACCACTCGCCCGCGTAATGGAAATACTGATTGGACAGCATGCAGCCCTTGGGACGGCCAGTCGTGCCGGACGTATACAGCAGGGCGCACTCGCTGTGCTCATCGGGAATGTCGCAGGAACGGGCGGCGGCGCTGCTCACCACAGGCGGCATGTCGCCGTCGGCCATGATCGCAAAGGGCTGGCCGGCACGTTGGGCCGCTTCCACCAGATCCTGATGGCGGTTGGGCAGGGCGATGGCCATGATCATTTCGGAATGGCCGATCAGATATTCCAGTTCTGCAGCACGCAGATCCGGGTTGATGGGCACAATGGACACGCCCAGGCTGTTCAGCGCGAACCAGTGCAGGAAGAACACAGGACGGTTCTCCAGCAAAATGCCCACGCGGTGGCCATGGCCGTAGCCGGCGGCCGCATAATCGGCGCGCAAGGCATCGATGCGCTCCAGGGCCTGGCCGTAGCTCAGCTCGCCGGCGGGAATGCCATAGATTTCGGCAGTTTCGGGCAGGGTGCACACGAACGGCTTGTCGCCCCAACGTTGGGCAGTGTCGCGAAAAGCCTGGTAGACCGTTGTATTGGCCATTGAAATGTTCTCCTGTCCTGTATCACATGAATAACTGGATATTGCTGAAAGGGGCGTCGCAATTGAGCAGATCCACGCGCTTCAAGCGGATCTTCAGCGCGCCATTCTGGCGCACCAGGGTGTAGGTGCTCCAGCCCACGTAGATTTCCTGACGGTCGCCGCGCGTCTCGGTGTAGTGGAAGGCGCAGCGCACGCTATATTCGCCCTTTTCCTCATCCATGCTTTCCACGGTGGGCTGCTGCAGCAGATGATGGCTGCGGCTCTTGGGCTGCTGGGAAAACGTGCGCCGGCCTGCCAGGCGCTCCACACGGATGCGCAGCAGCAGCTTGTCCTCGTGCATCAAAGAGGCATGCAGGCGGGCGTCCTGCTGGTCATGCACCAGCGGCATCCAGTAGTAGCCGTCTTCGGTGAACAGGTCGAGCCATTGCTCGTAGCGCTGCTCATCCAGCAGACGGGCTTCCGCATAGACAAAGTCGATGAGTGCCTGACGGCTGATCTCGCTCATGGTCATTCCTCTCGTTTCTTAGGCCTGCTGCTCGGGCAGCATGTACTTGAGCCAGGCGCGGAATTGCGCGCGCATCTGCATTTCGCTGGTGCCATTGATCACCACGTTCTTCTGCTGGTCCTCATCCTTCTCGACCAGGCGCGCCAGGTTCATCCAGTCACGGCCGCGCGATTGCAGGCCTTGCTGGGCGCGTTCGTACATTTCCAGATCGTCGTGCCCGACCATGGAGGTCGGTGCATTGATCAGGCGGTTGTACATCAAGGTGCGCTCCAGGAAGGTATCGGGCGCGCCCACCAGGCGGAACGTCCAGGACTCCACCAGCGTCTTGTCGGCGGCCAGCGGCTTGAACAGGCGCAGAGTCTGGATGGGCCCCTTGACCATGATGTTGGGGAAATAGCAGGTATTGTGGCGCGTGTCGCCCAGGATGGACTTGGCGCGATCTTCGCCATAGGCCTGCACCATCTGGTCCCAATAGCCGGGGATCTCGGAGTAATCGGCGTGGATGGAGTTGCTTACGCCGGTATGGCCGTGGCCGTTCTCCCACACGCGTATGCCCATACCTTCATAAAACTCGTAGGGCGACATGAAGGGCGCGAACAATTCCACCGCCATGGGCTTGGGCGTGCCTTCGGGCGCTTCCTGCCAGGCCTTCACCGCCGTGCCGGCCGAGGACTCGTGCGCCACCATGGGGTGGCAGGTGTCCGTCTGGTTGTCGACCAGCATCTTCCAGTTGCAATTGTGCATGTAGCGCATCACGCCGCCGGCCACTTCCAGGCGGCCTTCGGGCGAACGGTCCACCATATTGTCGATCGTGCTGAGCGACTGGCCGAAGAAATCCTCGAAGCTCTCGCCCTCGTCGCTCAGGCGACAGAAGACGAAGTCGCGGTACACCTGCACGTTCTTGACGGCGGCCATGCCGTGGCTGCCTTCGGTGCATTCAAAGCCGGTATTCTCGTAGCCTTTCTTCAGTGGAATGGACAGCAGCGAGCCGTCGGTCTTGAAGGTCCAGGCATGGTAGGGGCAACGGAAGAACTTGCCCGTGTTGCCACAGGGCTCGGCCGCCACTTGCACGCCCTTGTGCGGGCAGCGGTTGTAGAGCACGCGGATGCTGTCGTCGGTATGGCGCACCATGATCACCGACTCGTTGCCCACCGTGGTGGTGAAGAAATCACCCTTGTTGGGCACCTGGCTGGCGTGTCCTACATAGACCCAGGTATTGGCGAACAGGCGCTCCATCTCCAGCTCGAACAGCTCCTGGCTGATGTACAGGTCCTTGTGCACCTCGGCTTCGCGCACCAATTCGCGGATGGCCTGAGGATTGTCGCGGTATTTTTCCATGTCGTTCTCCGTCGCCCTCGGGCGTTACAGATCCAGCACCAGACGCGGGGTCTTGGCGCGGGAAATACAGATCTGGATGACTTTGTTGCTGGCCTTTTCCGAATCGCTCAGGAAATAGTCGCGGTGGTCGACCTCGCCTTCGATCACATCGCAGGTACAGACGCCGCACTCGCCGCGCTTGCAGTCGATCATGGGGTCCAGGCCCTGCTCTTCCATCACATCCACGATGGTCTTGTCGGCGGGGATCTGCAAAGTGACGCCGCTCTGGCGCAGTTCAACTTCGAAAGGCTGATCGCCTTCCTGCGGCGCGGCCGTCACGAACAGCTCGAAGTGCACATGGTCGCCGGGCCAGCCGCGCTGCTTGCAGCCCTCGATGACGGCATCGATCAAGCCTTTGGGGCCGCAGACATAGATATGCTGATCCTTGGACAGGCCGTCCAGCAAGGCGTCCAGCGAGAAGCGCGTGTCCGTGTCGTCCGCATAGTGGCGCACGGCCGTGCCGGCCAGCTGTTGCAGCTCGTCCAGGTATGCCAGCTGCTGCAAGGTGCGGCCTGCATAATGCAGCTGGTAAGGGCGTCCCTGGTGATGCAGGGCGGCAGCCATGCTGGCGATCGGCGTGATGCCGATGCCGCCGGCGATCAGCACTGTTTCGGTCTCGCCGGGCGTGGCGGCGTGCAGCGGAAAGTCGTTCTTGGGGCCGGACACCGTCAAGGTGTCGCCCACTTTCAGATCATGCATGAAGCGCGAGCCGCCGGCGCTGTTCTCTTCCAGGCGCACGCCCAGACGATAACGATCCGGGCACTGGCCATTGGCGCAATGCGGCTCCAGCGAGATCAGCGAGTAGCAGCGGTGATCGTTCAGGGCGGGAATGTGCACCTTCAGGTGCGAGCCCGGCGCGAACGCGGGCAGGGCGCCGGCCTGGGCAGGCTCCAGCGTGAAGCTGCGAATCAGCGGGGATGCATTCTGGATGTCCCGGATGACGAGTTCAAAAGTATCCATCGTGTGCCTACCATTAAGCATGACAACAACCATTAACCCAGCCAAGGCGGCAGGCTTGTGTCATGATGCACCGGTAAGCGGCGGTTCGATGGCGCCAAGCCCGGGGGGGCTGGCCTTATCCTCGTTTACTGTCTCCGCCAGACCGTTCTGCAACGCATCAGGGCAAGCTGCACGGCTGGATCACTATTCATTCTTTGAATTTTATTTTATTGATGAATAGTTTACGGATCAATATATACGCGTGAATATAATGGAAAACCACTAGGTGAGAATCCAGCACGGAGAGCGCCATGCCCTGTCCGTGCCGGATCGTTCAAACGCGGCTTACTGGGCGACCAGGGCCACGACGCGCAGCGGGCTGCCCGAACCGCCTTCGATCTTCAGCGGGGCGGACATGATCAACGCGCCCTGAGGGGGCAATTGGTCCAGATTGCACAGGCACTGCAAGCCGTAGCGATTGGCACCATGCATCAGGGTGTGGCAAGGATACGCCACGGGCCAGGAATACGACTGGCCGGCGTCGGTGTTGATGGTTTCCACACCAAAGCCGTGCACCTTGCGCTCGTGAATCATCCATTCCACAGCCTCTTGCGAAGGGCCGGGCGTATGAGCGCCGTCTTCGCGCATGTTCAGGAACGCAGCGGCGTCATCGACGCGCTTGGACCAGTCAGTGCGAAACAGCACCCAGGCGCCTTCGGGAATGCGGCCATGCTGCGCTTCCCAGGCCTGCAGGAATTCAGGCGTCAGCACGAAATCTTCGTTCTGGGCCACTTCGGCGCTGGCGTCTACGACCACGGCCGGGCGCAGGAAGTTGTCCACCGCGATGGTGTCCACGCTGTTGTTGGGATGGTCCTTGCCCGTGATCCAATGCACCGGCGCATCAAAGTGCGTGCCCGTGTGTTCGCCACAGGTGAAGTTGTTCCAGTACCAGCCCGGACCGGCCTCGTCGTACTGGCTGATGCGCTGCACGGAGAAGCCGACAGTCTGACCGAACTGCGGCGGCAGCTGCAGAGCGGGGAAACTGGGGGAGAGGGTCTGGGTCAGGTCCACGAAGCGGACCTTCTTGCTGTCCAGCGCCTGGGTCAGGGCGGCCAGTGGGTGCATCTCGGTCATGTCATCTCCTACGTCGATTTTGTTGAATCGTTATCTGTGTCTGTCTGCGCGGCTGCGCAGGGGTCGGGAGCGCCGCACGTGCGGCCCGGTCCCGAAAGCCGGATGCGGCCGGCCCCGCCGGGGGAGGGCCGGCCGCCGGGGGGGTTA
>JAEXOO010000038.1 GCA_023439305.1 Pseudomonadota bacterium | reverse complement strand
GGGGCGTGTGCCGCAGGATATGAGTTATCTGGGCGTTGAGCACGTGGCGAGCTGGCACTCTCAGCAGTTACCCTGATCCCGCTGCGCCAGTAAGCATGGTGTAAGTGTCGCCGTCTAATGTTCAGCGCATAGACGCCGACAAGCGTCTTCCAAGCACCGATCCGGCTCGTGCGAGCCGGCGAGGTTCAAAAGATGCCGCTGGCAAAAGGCGGACAGAACAATACGGAGACAACACATGCAGGATCCTCTTGTAGGCCGGATCTCGGCCAATCCCCGTTATCAGAACTTGGTCAAAACCCGGCTGCGCCTGGGATGGATTCTGACCATTGTCATGCTGGTAGCCTATTACAGCTACATCGGCATCATTGCTTTCGACAAGGAGTTGTTCGCTCAGCGGCTGGGTGAGGGCGTCATGACGGTCGGGATTCCCGTGGGCTTCGGCGTCATCGTGCTGGCAGTGGTGATTACCGGCATCTATGTGTGGCGCGCCAATACCAAATTCGACGCCATGGCCCGCGACGTCATCGAGGAGGTGCGCAAATGAAGCCTTCGTCTCTTCGTGCCGGGCTGGCGCTGAGCTTGCTCCTGGCCAGTCCCGCATTGATGGCGGCTGGCGGCGATCTGGGCGAGCTGCAGAAGCAGCCCACCAACTGGACCGCCATCGCCATGTTCGGCGTGTTTGTCCTGGCGACGCTGTGGATTACCAAGTGGGCCGCTGCACGCACCAAGTCCGTGTCGGACTTCTACACGGCCGGCGGCGGCATTACCGGCTTTCAGAACGGGCTGGCCATTGCGGGCGACTATATGTCTGCAGCGTCGTTCCTGGGTATTTCGGCGGCGGTCATGATCAACGGCTATGACGGCCTGATCTACTCCATCGGCTTTCTGGTGGGCTGGCCCATCATTACGTTCCTGTTGGCGGAAAAGCTGCGCAACCTGGGCAAGTTCACCTTTGCCGACGTGGCGGCCTATCGCTTTCGGCAGGGGCCGATTCGCGCTTTTGCGGCGTCCGGCACGCTGGTCGTGGTCTTGTTCTACCTGATCGCCCAGATGGTCGGCGCCGGCCAGTTGATCAAGCTGCTGTTCGGTCTGGAATACTGGGTGGCCGTGCTGCTGGTGGGCGTGCTGATGATGGTCTATGTACTGTTCGGCGGCATGACGGCCACGACGTGGGTGCAGATCATCAAGGCCGGCCTACTGTTGTTCGGCGCTACTTTCATGGCCGTCATGGTGCTGGCGCAGTATGGCTTCTCGCCGGAAAAACTGTTTGCTGCCGCCGTTCAGGTCAAGACCGAGGCGGCTCTGGCTGCTGGCAAGGATGCCGCGCAGGCTGCCGGCATTGGTCAGGCCATCATGGGACCGGGCAATTTCATCAAGGACCCCATCAGTGCGATTTCCTTCGGCATGGCCCTGATGTTCGGCACGGCCGGTCTGCCTCATATCCTGATGCGTTTCTTCACGGTGCCTGATGCCAAGGAAGCGCGTAAATCGGTGTTCTGGGCCACGACCTGGATCGGCTACTTTTATATCCTGACTTTCATCATCGGCTTTGGCGCCATTGTGCTGGTGTCCACCAATCCCAAGTTCCTGGAGGCGACCGGAGACCTGATCGGCGGCTCGAACATGGCGGCCGTACATTTGGCCGATGCCGTGGGCGGCGATATTTTCCTGGGCTTCATGTCGGCCGTGGCCTTTGCGACCATCCTGGCCGTGGTGGCGGGCCTGACGTTGTCGGGCACCTCTGCCGTGTCGCATGATCTGTATTCAACACTGATCAAGAAGGGCGAAGCCACCAACGAGGAAGTTATGCGAGTTTCGCGCACGACAACCTTGATTCTGGGGGTGATCGCTGTGCTGCTGGGGATTCTGTTCGAAAAGCAGAACATCGCTTTCATGGTGTCTCTGGCCTTCGCCATTGCCGCTTCGGCCAACTTCCCCGTGCTGTTCCTATCCATTCTCTGGAAAGGTTGCACGACACGTGGCGCAACCATTGGTGGCTTCCTGGGGCTGTTTACGGCGCTGTTGCTGACCCTGTTGTCCCCATCGGTTTGGGAGGCTACCCTGGGCAATCCAGCGGGTTCGGCTCCGTTCCCCTACGCATCGGCCGCCTTGTTCTCGATGCCGCTGGCTTTCATCGCTATCTGGCTGTTCTCGGTGCTGGACAATAGCCCGCGCGCTCAGATCGATCGCGCCGGTTTCGAGGCTCAGTCCGTGCGTTCGGAGACAGGCATCGGAGCGGCTGCCGCGTCCTCGCACTAAAGTGTGTTCAGGAAAGCGTCTTGTGACGCTTTCCGCCCTGCCTTCGTCCTACCGGGCGTTCGGCATCCCGCCGGCGAGACTACGAGTCCGCCGGCTTTTTTGTGTCCTGTGTTCAGTCTTGCGGCAGTCCGTCAAAGCGTTCGTAGAAGTAGGGCGCGGCCTCCGGGGCCTGTGCGTCTTCGGCGCGCAGGGTGGCCAGAATATATTGTTCGGCCTTGCCGCAGACCTGGCGGTAGATGATCCGGCACAATTCGTAAGCTTGCTTGCCGGCCCAGCCTGCGGGCAGAAGTTCGATGGGCAACTGCGGGTCATGCAACTGAATGCGGCGGAATTCGTGGATGAGCAGCGTACGTATCACGAAGGCCTGCTGGTCGCTGTAGCGTTGGCCGTCCGCCAGCATGTCCCGCACGGGCGCAAAGCGCTGGATGAAGGCCTCGTAGCCCTTGGCGACCAAGGCCAGGTCCCAGCTTTCTTCGATCAGTTGCGCCAGGGGACGCGTTTCCGGCAGGTCGGCCGGGGACAGTTGCCCGACGTAGACCTGGGAGCGGGCCTGCGTGGCCTGCAGGATATAGTCCAGGATGGTGTGGTCGGGGTTGGGGTGCAGGAAGGCGGTGGGCGACAGGGCGCAAAAACCTTCCCAGAGCAGCTCTTTGCGCAGGTCAGCGCGCTGCTTGGAATTCATCATCAGGGTGGGCAGGCTGAACACCAGTGTCCATTTGCCGTTCCAGGCCAGGTAGGTGGGAGTATAAATCCGTTGATAGGCATGTTCGAAGCGCTGGCTGGCTTCGGGGCGCAGGGTGTACTGGCTGCGTCGGCCCTCGCGTTGGGCGCTGAGCCAGCCTTCTTCGGCCAGGCGGTAGACACTGGTGCGTACCAGGCGGTCGCTGATGCCGAAGGGCGCCAGCAGCTGGATCAGGCTGCCCAGCCACAGTTTTCCGCCGTGGGGGCGGATGACATCGCCAAACAAGGTCATGACCAGGGATTTGGCGCGTGGCGGACGGTTTTCAAGATGGTGGGCGGCCCAGTGGGCCAGGTCGCGGTAGGGAAGATCGGACATTGTTCTTGTAAGGGCGCTTTAGGCTGAAGTCGGATGGATCGCCTGCCTTGTCAGGCCTGTTTCTATGCTGATTATAAAGCCCTTGCCCGGACTCCATTCTAAACCGGCGGGGAATATATGGATTTTCTGATTTTCTATCGCCAACCCATTCATGTTAGGGTTGAGTGCCGTGCGCCTAGGGCACGGCGGTCAAACCCCAATTCACATTAAGAGCCGAAGGTTATGACTCAACTCAATACTGCAGAAGTGACGCTGGAGCGCGATGGCGACCAGGTCTTCATTACCTTGTCCAATCCGGGCAAACTCAATGCCCTGACCGTATCCATGTGGGGGCAATTGCAGGCGCACATGAAGGCGGTCTCGCAGGACCTGGATGTGCGCGCCGTGATTATTCGCGGCGCGGACCGGCAGTTTGCCGCTGGTGCGGACATCAGCGAATTCCAGTACGTGCGTACGGATCTGGACAGTGTCATGCACTATCACACCAAAGTGCTGGCGCCCGCCTTGCAGGAAATCGCCAACTGCCCGCATCCGGTCATCGCCCAGATCGAAGGGGTCTGCGTGGGCGGCGGCCTGGAGATCGCGGTACAGTGCGATTTGCGCATTGCCGGCCAAAGCGCCCGTTTCGGCGCGCCAACCAACAAGTTGGGACTGCCCATGGCGCCCGAGGAAATCCGTACGCTGCTTTCTTTGGCCGGTCCGGCGGTGACGCGTGAGCTGCTGCTCGAAGGGCGGGTGTTCAGCGCCGCCGAGGCCCGGGAAAAAGGTTTGCTGACACGTATCGTCGACGACGGCGAAGTGGCCGAAGAAGTGCTGCGGGCTGCTGCTCGCATCAGCGACGGTGGCCCGTTGGCGGCGCGGCTGAACAAGCAGATGATCAATCGCCTGCTCAAGAGCGATGCGCCGTTGAGCATTGGCGAGCTGCACGATTTCTTCCGCTATGCTGAAACCCATGATCACAAAGAGGGCGTGCGCGCCTTTCTGGCCGGAGAGTCGCCGACCTTTACCGGTGATTGAAGCCCCGGCGGCATCGCCCGCCAGCGGCCGAAAAAAACACCCGGCACAGGCCGGGTGTTTTTCATAGATAGGGACTGGCTAGCCAGATCAGGCGGTTGCGCAGCCGCTTGCCAAAGGGGATGGCGCCCAGGGATTCCAGGCTGACGGCCTGCGCATCTTCAACTTCCTTGTCGATCAGGTTCTGGATGTGGCGAGCTGTGTCGCGGCTGTAGATTTCCACATCCAGTTCGAAATTCAGTCGCAGACTGCGCGGGTCCAGGTTGGACGAACCCACATATGACCATGTGCCGTCGATCGTAATGAGCTTGGAATGGTTGAAGGGGCCGCTGGCCCGCCAAACCCGACAGCCCGCGCGCAGGACCTGATCCAGTTGTGCGGTCATGGCGTAGTTCACCAGCTTCAGGTTGTTCTGTCCCGGGATGACGATATCCACCTGGATGCCTCGGCGTGCAGCTGTATTCAGCGCGCCCAGCAGGATCTGGTCAGGCAGGAAATAGGGTGACTGGATCCGTATGTGACGCTGTGCGACGGCAAAGGCGCCCAGCAGCATGTGGTGGGTGCTGGCCATGAGGCGATCCGGCCCTGAGCAGATACAGCGTGCCGGCACATGGGGCTTGGGGGCTTGCCAGTTGTCAGCGCACCAGAGCGAATGCGGCAGGACTTCGCGGGTGGTGAATTGCCAATCATGGGCGAACGAGGCGGCCAGTTGCACGACGGCGGGCCCCTCCAGGCGGAAATGCGTGTCGCGCGAGGGATGGTCGTTCGTGTACTGGGCCAGGAAGCTTTCGCGCAGATTCATGCCGCCGGTAAAGCCGATGGCGCCGTCTACAATCAAAAGCTTGCGGTGGCTGCGCAGATTGGCATAGGGCATGCGCATGAAGCCCAGCGGATTGGTCATGAACAGCGCGCAGCGTATGCCTTCACGGCGCAGCAGTCGCACGATGGGCGTGCGTGAGTACTTGGCGCCAATGGCATCCACCAGCACGCGGATCTGAACGCCGCGCTGGTGTGCGTCGCTCAGGGCCTGGACAAACTCCTCCCCCAGGCGGTCGCTGTCGAAAATATAGCTTTGCAGGGCGATGGTGCGCTGCGCCTGGCGTATGGCCAGCAGCATGGCCGGATAGGTCTGGTCGCCGCCGTCCAGGACTTGCACGTTATTGCCGTTGCGCAGTTGGCTGCGGCTGACGCGGTCGCCCAGAATCTGCAAAGAGCGAAATTGCGAGCCGGCCAGCACGCCTACGTCAGAGACGGGCGGATGGGAGTAGGTGACCTGCTCCCGGAAGACTTCGGCGCCGTGCTCCAGCAGGTTTTGACGGCGCACCCGGTTGATGCCGGCGATCAGATAGAGAAACGGCCCGAGCAGCGGCGACATGACGATCACCCCGACCCAGCTGATGGCGGCGCGCACGTCATTCTTGGTCATGGCGGCATGGATGGCCGCCGAGGCGCCCACCACGATGCTTAACGCCAGCGCCAGATGCGGCCAGTAATCCTGAAGCAGGGCGCGCAGATGAATCAGATGTTCCTGCATTCGGGGTCGTGTGGGCAAGAGGGGGTGGGCAGATCCGGGCGTTGATGGAGGGACTGGATCCAGGCGGAATTGGGGCGGCCCTGCGCCGCGCGCTTTTGCAGACGCGAAGGAGCGCGCCATACGCCGCCGCCTATGCCGGGGGAAGGGGGCACACCATACCAGTACCACTGGCCGTCTTCGTCCTGGGCCAGCCAGTCCCAGCCGGCTGGGGCCTGGTCCCAGTCGGGAACGCCGTATTCCATTGAAATCACTCCGGGAAATCGGGACAGACTAGGGTATAAGAAAGTAGGGCTTTGCGCCAGTTGCGGGAAGACGGGCGCCGACGTCCGGGAGCGGGTAAATCAAGGAGCTGGTGCTGCGGCGGGATGCATAAGCAGCCCGGCTCTGCTACGATGACTGGACGAAAAAAAGCCTGCTCGATAGGCAGGCTTTTTTTATATGGCTGTTTCCGGCAGGGCGGCTTTTGTGTTCAAACACCGGCAAAAAAACAGGAAACAACGGAATTCTTGGGGTGACCGATGGGGCTCGAACCCACGACAACCGGAATCACAATCCGGGACTCTACCAACTGAGCTACGGTCACCACTGTACTGCTGATTGTTTTTTGCATTTTGCCTGCGTGGCTCGATGCAAAAAAGCTATTCTAGCACGCATGTTTTTAAAAAGGCAAGACCCGGGCTGGTCTTTTTTGTTTGTAGACGCAAACGGCCTTGCCGGGCCAGGCGGCCATCATGTGTAATCATCCTCCCCTCCATCATAAAGGAAGCGCGATATGTCTCAATTATTCGTCGTTCATCCCGAGAACCCCCAGCCTCGCGCCATGGCCCAGGCAGCCGAGTTGTTGGCCAAAGGAGGGCTGGTCGCTGTGCCTACCGACTCCAGTTATGCCGTGGTGGCCCGCTTGGATGACAAGTCGGCTGCCGAGAGCCTGCGACGCCTGCGGGGCCTGGATGAGCGGCATCACTTGACCCTGCTCTGCCGTGATCTGGCCGAAATCAGCTTGTTCGCCAAGGTCGACAATCCCCAATACCGACTACTCAAAATGGCCACGCCCGGTCCATGGACCTTCATTCTGGAAGCGACCAAGGAAGTGCCGCGGCGCGTCTCCCATCCCTCGCGCAAGACCATAGGCATACGCGTGCCCAGCCAGAATGTGGCGCTGGCCTTGATCGAGCAGGTAGGCAGTCCACTGATATCCACCACGCTGATTCCCGAGGACGAAGACGAGCCCCTGAACGACGCCCAGGACATTCTGGAGCGCTATGCGCATCAATTGGCAGCTGTGGTCGACGGCGGCCCTTGCCCCTTGCAGGCGACGACAGTCATTGATCTGACCGGCGCGACGCCCGAAGTGCTGCGCCGCGGCTCGGGAGATCCGGCCTCTCTGGGTCTGTCCTAAGGCCATCACCGGGAAAAACTCGCGCCTGTGCGCGCATTCGTGTTTCAATCCTGAACCTGGGACAGCGCTTGCTGTCCAATGTGAACCGAACCCTCTGCAGATGGCGCGCCCGCCGTTCTGCAGGGCCGGTTCAGCGCTTGCCCGGAACAGGATAGACATGGAATCACTCATACAGACCATTACGGTCTACGCCTTGCCCGTCATTTTCGGTATTACCTTGCATGAGGCCGCGCACGGGTATGTCGCACGTATGTTCGGCGACCCTACTGCTATGCTGGCAGGCCGCATCAGTCTCAATCCTTTGCGTCACATCGACCCGATCGGCACGATCGTGGTGCCTCTGGTGCTGCTGCTGAGCAGTTCGCTGATGGGCATGGGCGGCATTCTGTTCGGCTGGGCCAAGCCTGTGCCTGTGGATTGGGGACGCCTGCGCAATCCCAAGCGCGACATGCTGTGGGTGGCTCTGGCCGGGCCGGGCTCCAATCTGTTCATGGCTATTCTGTGGGTGCTGTACGCTCATCTCATGGTGGCGATCGGGCAGGGCGACAGCACGTTCTGGATGGGCATGGCCATTGCCGGTGTGCAGGTCAACCTAGTGCTGATGGCTCTGAACTTGCTGCCCTTGCCGCCTCTGGACGGCGGGCGCGTGGTGTTCAGCCTGCTGCCCAACCGGCTGGCGTACCAATATTCCCGCATCGAACCCTACGGCATGATTATTTTGATCGTGCTGATGTTTACCGGCGTCTTGTGGACCTTGATGCAGCCCTTGCTGTTGCTGGGCCAGGGCGTGTTGAAATGGTTCTTATGATTTGACGGCTTATCCGTTAAACTTGTAGGTCCTACTTTTTTTCGGCTGTTGGCCTTAAATCCGGAGATTTTTCTCATCATGGCAAGTTCGGACTCTGCTATTTCCAATCTTCAGGGCAGTATGGTTGCCCTCGTTACACCCATGGATCCCGATGGGGGTCTGGATTTTGCCGCCTACCGAAAGCTGATCGATTGGCACATTCAGGAAGGCACCAATGTGCTGGTGGTCGTGGGAACCTCGGGCGAATCGCCCACGGTGTCGGTGGATGAACATGCCGAGCTGATCAAAGTCGCCGTCGAACACGTGGCCGGACGCATTCCAGTCGTGGCGGGCGTGGGCGGCAATTCCACCCTCGAAGCCATCGAGCTTTCCCGTCATGCGCAGGAAGTGGGTGCGGACGCAGGCCTGTCTGTCGTGCCTTATTACAACCGCCCCACCCAGGAAGGCCTGTACCAGCATTTCCGCACCATCGCCGAAGCCGTGGACCTGCCGCAGCTGCTGTACAACGTGCCTGGCCGCACCGTGGCCGACCTGAGCAATGCCACTGTCCTGCGCCTGGCAGAGATCCCCAACATCATCGGCATCAAGGACGCCACCGGCGACCTGGCCCGCGGCGGCTTGCTGCTGCGCGACGCGCCGGAAGATTTCATCGTCATCAGCGGTGATGACCCTACTGCTGCTTCCTACATCCTGCTGGGCGCGCGCGGCAATATATCGGTGACTGCCAACGTCGCGCCACGCCTGATGAGCCAGTTGTGCCGCGCTGCGCTGGATATGGATGTGCCCACGGTGCGCCGTCTCAATGCCCAGCTGGCCGAGCTGAACAAGAACCTGTTTGTCGAAGCCAATCCCATTCCCGTGAAATGGGCGGTTGCAGAAATGGGCCTTACTCAACTCGGTTATCGTTTACCATTGACGCCGTTGAGCCAGCAGTACCATGATTTATTGCGCCAATCTTTGAAAGTTGCGGATTTGATTTCATGATAGTTAAGCCAGCTAATAAGCGCCTGATCGGGCTGTCCCTGAGTCTGTTGGTCCTGTCGGGATGTTCCACGATGGACCAGATGATGGGCAATGAAGAGTCCGTCAATTACAAAAGCACCGTGGCGGGTGATCCCCTGAGCATTCCTCCGGATCTGACTCAGGCCAACCGCGACGCCCATTACCGTGCGCCCGAAGGCGCAACGACCTACTCGCAGTACGCCCAGGGCCAATCGGCCCAGCAGGCGACTGGCGGTGCAGACCAGGTGCTGCCGCAGGCGGCCGGCATCCAGGTGATGCGCGACGGCGATCTGCGCTGGCTGGTCATTGACCGCCCCGTAGATCAGATCTTTCCCCGTGTTGTGGACTTCTGGGGCGAGCAAGGCTTTACCATCCAGTCCCAGGATCCGCGCGCCGGCCTGATCCAGACCGACTGGGCGGAAAACCGCGCCAAGATTCCTGAAAGCTGGATTCGCAGCGCCCTGGGCTCCATTGTGGATCAGGTTTTCGACAGTGGCGAGCGTGATCGCTTCCGTACCCGTATCGAGCGCGTAGGCAACAAGACGGAAGTCTACGTGTCGCACCAGCACATGGAAGAAACCCCCACGGCGGACGGATCCGCCTTCAAGTGGGTGTTCGCCAAGGAAGATCCAGGTCTGAACGCCGCCATGCTGGCGCGCATGATGGTATTTCTCGGGTCGGATATCGACTCCGCACGCCAGCAAGTGGCCGACGCCGCCAAGGATCCCGCTGCTGCCCAGGTGCAGAAGCTGGATGCCGAGGGGCAAGCTGAGCTGGTTCTGAACGAGTCCTTCGACCGCGCCTGGCGTCGGGTCGGTGTGGCGATCGATTCGGCTGGGTTCTCGGTCGAAGATCGCGATCGTTCCGCCGGCGAGTTCTTCATTCGTTACCTGGATTCCGATACGGGCGAGAAGATCGAGCAGCAGAACATCATCGGCCGTATTTTCGGCAGTCGCAATACCGCTGAAGCCGTGCCGCTGCGCATCAAGCTCACTGGCCAAGGCGATGCCACGCGCGTGACTGTTCTGGACCAAAACGGCCAGGAGCAGACTACGCCGACGGCCAAGCGCATCATCAACGTGCTTTCGAGCAATATGCGCTCCGGCAGCTGACGCCTGTCCGACGGCCCAGACGGCCGCCAATCAAAAACCCTGGCTCCTAGAGTCAGGGTTTTTTTTGCCCGATGACTGGACTTTATGAAAACATAAAAAGATAATAGGAATTATTATCATTTCCAGTTTTCGTGGAGAGCGCCATGCTGGAAGCTTACAGTCGCGTATGGATCCAGTTCTTCAGCCGCCTGATGCAAGGCGGGGGATCGGCCGTCCCTGATGGATCCGACTCGGCCGGCAGAATGCTGGCGGTAATCCAGTCTTTGCCGCGCCGTCGTCGCGAAGCTTTCCTGATGCATCGTTTCGAAGGCTTGTCCCATGCGCAGATTGCTGCCCGGATGGGAACATCGCGCCAACTGGTCGAACGCCATGTGCGAATCGCGATGCGGGCTTGTTGCCGGGATCATTGGGTCCAGGTGCATGACCGTCGAGGCTGATCATGCAGGATCAAGAACGCCGTCTGTGCATTGATGATCAAGCGTTGGACTGGCTGCTGCGCAAGAAAAACGGGCTGGATGCCCGCAGTGAGGCCGCCTTGCGCGCCTGGCTGGACATTGATCCCGACCATCAGGCTGCCTATGAGCGCTGGCAGGCAGACTGGGAGTCTTTTGACGAAATTGGCGCTGATCAATTGCGCCAGTTGCGATTGCAGGCCAGTCGTTTTGACGACCAGCCCATGGCGTTGACCTGGTTGCGGCGTGTGCAGGATGCCTGTGCGGATTTCTGGCTGGGACCGCCGGCAAGGCGCTTGGCTCTGGGTGGCGTACTGGGCTTATTGTTGGGTTTGCTGGTTCTGGGACGGCTGGGGCATTATCTGGGGTGAACCGGTTTGTCAGCCCGTCCAGGGATGGCGCAGATGCTGAGCTGCCTGGCGTATGCGTTCGTCGGGATCGGAGCTGCCCAGCCGGGGAATCACACCCAGACAGGGTGCGGGAAGATAGCTGTGCAGGCTTTGCAGATTGGCCTGCACGTATGACATTTGCCCGTCCACCTGATTGGCGACCCAGCCCAGCAGGTGCAGGCCGGCGGCACGTATGGCCTGTGCGGTCAGCAGGGCATGATTGAGCGCTCCCAGGCGCAAGCCCACGACCAGGATGACAGGCAGTTGCAGAGCTTGGGCCAGTTCGGCGCCCGTGCGATTGTCGCCCAGCGGAACCAGAAAGCCGCCGACTCCTTCTACCACCATATGGTCGGCGCAGGCGCGCAGGATTTGGAAATTGTCCTTGATGCGCTGCGGATCCAACGTTTCGCCAAGTTGGGCGGCCAGAATGTGCGGGGCCGCAGCTTCTTCGAACAGGTAGGGGGTCAGCAGCGCCGGATCGGCCTGCACATTGGAATGGCGCGCCAGGGCGCGCACATCTTCGTTATAGAAGCCGTCCTTGTCGGACTCCACTCCAGAGGCAATGGGCTTCATGCCCAGGCAGCGCGCGCCTTGGTCGGCCAGCCTGTGCAACAGGGCGGCGCTGACCAGTGTCTTGCCGATTTCGGTGTCTGTGCCGGTGACGAAACAGGCGCTCATGCGAACTCCTTGAGCAGGGCGCGAAGTCCGGCCAGAAGGTGCTCGATTTCCGGTGTTTGCCAGAGGTAGCCCGGCATCAAATAAACGGTATTGCCAATGGGGCGCAGGAGCAGCCCGTGCTGCACGGCGCTGCGGTAGAAGCGGCGGGCAAATCCGTCATGGTCGTGGCGCACGGTCCCTGGATCCAGTTCGAATGCCCAGATCAGACCGCATCGACGCAGGTGACGCATGCCGGGGTGGCGTATTGCCAGTTCGTTCAGGCCTTGATCAAGCTGATCCGCCAGGGCTGCCTGCAACTCGAACACGGGCAGAGTCCGAAATAGCTCCAGCGTCGCCAGGGCGGCTCGGCAAGCCAGCGGATTGCCGGAGTAGGAGTGGGAATGCAGAAACCCCTGGCGCAGGTCGGCGTGGTAGAAACCCTGGTACAGCGTATGAGCGGACAGCACGACAGACAGCGGCAGGGTGCCCCCGGTAATCCCCTTGGACAGGCAGAGCAGGTCCGGCCAGATGCCCGCTTGCTCGCAGGCAAAGAAGGTGCCGGTGCGTCCGCAGCCCACCGCAATTTCATCCAGTATCAAATGAACGTTGTAACGGTCGCACAGCAGGCGTACGCCTCGCAGATAGGCGGGCGCATGCATGGCCATGCCGCCTGCGCACTGCACCAGCGGCTCCAGGATGACGGCAGCGATGTCGGCGTGATGCTCCAGTATCTGCTCCAACGAATCCAGCGCGGCCTGGGTGACGGCTGCCTGCTCATCAGGATGGCGTGCCTGGCGTAGATCCGGGCTGGCGGCGGTATATCCGGGGGCCAGTTGTTCGCCATAGTGTTCACGAAACAAAGGAACGTCGGTCACCGCCAGGGCGCCCAGGGTTTCGCCGTGATAGCCCTGTTGGATGCCCACGAAGCGATGCTTGTGCGTCTGGCCTTGGTTGCGCCAGTACTGCGCGCTCAGCTTCAGGGCGATTTCCACGGCCGAGGCACCGTCGCTGGCATAAAAGGCGTGGCCCAACTGATTGCGCGTCAGGGCGGCCAGTTGTTCGGACAGTTGCACCACGGGTTCGTGGGTCAGTCCGCAAAGCATGACATGATCCAGTTCGTGCAACTGGCGGGTCACGGCCTGCACGATGTGCGGATGGCCATGGCCGAACAGATTGACCCACCAGGAGCTGATGGCGTCCAGATAGCGATGGCCTTCTTGGTCGTGCAGCCAGGCGCCTTGGGCCCGGGCGATGGCCAGCATCGGCACGCCCTGCTCGTGATGCTGCATCTGCGTGCAAGGGTGCCAGACTGCGTCCAGGCTGCGACGCATCAAGGGGGGGAGTTCACTGTGGCTCATGATGGTGTCACCGGGTAAAAGGAAGGGAGAAGGGCGGCCTGACGCAACTGCTGCGCCAGGGCAAGGATGTCGGCAGTGCGGTGCACGGCAGACAGGGAAATGCGCAGCCGCGCCTGTCCGCGCGGCACGGTGGGAGGGCGGATGGCGGGTGCCCAGATGCCGTGCTCTGCCAGGTAGGAAGACAGCGCCAGGGCCGCTCGTGGCTCGCCCAGCAGCAGGCGCTGAATCGGCGTATCGGAGCGGGGCATGGGCCAGGGAAGGGCGCGGGTCTGTTCACGCAGCAGCTGGATGTGGTCCTGCAGCCGGGCGCGTTGGGCATGAGCGGCGGCGATCAGGGGCAGACAGGCCCGCAGGGCGGCGCAGTGTGCGGGAGCCAGCCCCGTGCTGTAGACATAGCTGCGGGCGCGCTGCGTAAGCCAGTTGATCAGCGGTTCGCTGCCAGCGACAAACGCCCCGCCCAGGCCGGCGGCTTTGCCGAAGGCGCCCAGGTAGATCAGGCGACCCCGCTGTGCGTCGCTCAGTGCGAAGTGTTCAGGAGCGCCGCGTCCGTTTGCGCCCAGCACGCCCAGGCCGTGTGCATCGTCCAGGTACAGCATGGCATCGTGGCGTTCACACAGCCCGAGCAGCTGGTCAACGGGCGCCAGCGTGCCGTCCATGCTGAAAACGCTGTCGGAGACAATCAG
Organism: Pseudomonadota bacterium; assembly: GCA_023439305.1. Taxonomy (GTDB): domain Bacteria; phylum Pseudomonadota; class Gammaproteobacteria; order Burkholderiales; family Burkholderiaceae_B; genus Alcaligenes. The sequence continues at coordinate 30,720 of JAEXOO010000038.1, read as the reverse complement.
CTTCATGCCTGCACCGGGGCGCTGGAGCAAGGCGTCCAGGCGTTCCAGATTCAGATGCGGATAGACTCGGAGTCGCGCTCCGGAAAGACGGCTGCCGTCGATCAGGCTGGCGTGATTCAGGCGGTCGCAGAAGATGGTGTCGCCCGGACCGACCAGGGCGGGAATGACACCCAGGCTGGCCTGATAGCCGCTGGGGAAAAGGCGTGTTGCGGGCAGGCCGCTCCAGAGAGCCAGCTCGTGTTCCAAGGCTTGCGCTTGTGGATGATGGCCGCAGACCAGGGGTGAGGCCGTTGCGCCGGCTGCGGCCTCCAGGGCGGGATGGAGGTCGGGGTGTCGGCTCAGCCCGAGGTAGTCGTTGCCGGCGAAATTCACCAAGGGCAAGCCATCGCGCTCGATCCGGCCGTCGGCCAGGGGGCGGCAGACGACGCGGCGGCGCTGCAGGCTCTGGGTTTGCAATGTCATGGCTTGCTGGTGCAGCCGATCCAGCAAGGCGTTCATGTCGCTTTCCTGACATGGACTGGCATGCAGGCCCAGCCGCGGTAGGCGGGTAGCCTGATCCGGCGGCCTTGTCCTGTCTGAAGCGCCGGCAGAACAGGCAGCAGTGCCTGCAGCGCCATGCCGGCCTCGAGCATGACCAGACCTGCGCCCAGGCAGCGGTGTATGCCGTAGCCCAGGGACAGCTCTGCCTGGTTGTCGCGACTGAAATCCAGGCGTCGGGATTCGGGGAACACCAGTGGGTCGTGATTGGCGGCGCCCAGCAACAGCACCAGCAACTGGCCTTTTCGCAAGGCCTGCCCATGCCAGTGCATATCCTGCCCGACTCGGCGGGCCGTGTACTGGACGGGGCTGTCATGGCGCAGGAACTCGCGCACGGCGGCGGGGATGCGTTCAGAGTGTTGTTCCAGCTCCCTGCGCAGCTTGTCCTGCTCGATCAGCGTGGACAGCATGGCGCCCAGCAAATGACGTGATGTTTCGTAGCCCGCGAACAGCAGCATGCAGCATTGGGCAAGGCGTTCCTGGCGACCTCGCAGCGACAGTTTGTCGTCATGTAGCAAACGCCAGATCAGGCCGCCTGGCTGTTGGTGGTCTGGAGATTGCAGGCAGTCCGCCATGTCCAGCAGTGCGTCCTGAGTGTCGCGCAGCAACACGGCATCGGGCGTAGGCTGGCCGATGAAGCGCGCCAGTCTGCTTGCCCAGTCCTGGAATTGCCCGATCGGCAGGCCTTGCAAGCCCAGCAGATCCATCATGATCAGCGCCGGCAGAGGAATGCAGACATCGCGCATCAGATCGGCGCGGCCACGACTTAATGAGGTCTGCAGTTGTTGCTTGACCTGAACGCAGCGGGCCTGAATGGCGGGTTCCAAAGCGCGTAGCGCATCGGGCGTGAAGGCGGCGTTGAGCACGCGTCGCACTCGGGTATGGCGGGGGCGATCCAGGAATCCCAGCGTGCGGGCGATCAGGCTCTTGAAGGCCTGCTGCCGGGGAGAGGGCGGCAGGCCGGCCTGTGCGGTCCAGCCGCCGATGCGGCGCGCGCTCAGGCCGGGGTCGCGCAAGGCGGCCTGTACGTCGGCGTGTCGGTGCACCAGCCAGGCGCCGCCGCAGAAAGCGGGCTCCCAGACTAAGGGCGGGCCCTGCCGCAAGCGCTCATAACAGGGGTAAGGATCAGCCAGGAAATCGGCGCCGAACATGACGGGTCTCTCGGAAAACAAAGCCAGCGCAGGCTAGCACGGGTGTCATCGGGCGGCAGCCGGAAAGCTGTATCCATTAATTGTCTGTATTTGTATTGCTCGACATTAGGCTGCAAAGGCTGGCATAGACAGGCGAAAGCAACTGTTTTGTATCTAATGTTTACAATAGAAGTAAGGCCGGCGAAGTCGCCATGACTCCGCCGGGCGACGCTCAGGTGAACAGAGTTCCGCGTCCCGCCAGGCGGGCCCGATTCTGCATGTACAGCAGTTCGGTATATTCCGAATAAGGCGCCGCCTTGCCCAGGAACGCCTGAAGGCTGTCGCGGATCTCGCGGGCCGAAGGATCGGCACCGTAGGTCTTGTCCAGAATTCCCAGGGAAATTTCGTGCAGGCGCTGCAAGACTTCAGGGGGCAGTACGCGGGCTTGTACGTCATGCTTGCTGCGCAGTTCTTCGAAGGCGATGCCATTTTTAGCAACCATTTCGTTCAGCATCACGCCGCTTGCATAGTAGGCGCCGACTTTGAGCATCTCCTGGTGTTCGGGGCGCAGAGCTTCCCAGGCGTCCTGGTTGATGATCAGGTCGAACAGGCCTTCGGGCTCATGCCAGCCGGGGAAGTAATAATTTTTGGCTACACGCTGGATGCCCAGAGAGCTGTCCACGTAAGGGCCGGTCAGTTCGCAAGCGTCGATGGCGCCCGATTGCATGGCTTGCAGCAATTCGCCCGTGGGCATGCCGACTACAGCCACACCGCATTCCGCCAGGATCTGCCCCGCCAGCCCGGTGACGCGGAATTTCAGCCCTTTCAAGTCGTCCAGCGATCGGATTTCCTGGCGGAACCAGCCCATGGGCTGGGTGCCGCAGTTGCCCAGGGGCAGGAACTTGGCGCCGAATCGGGCATAGAGCTTGTCCAGCAATTCCTGGCCGCCGCCGAATTGCAGCCAGGCGTTTTTTTCTTGGGCCGTGGTGCCGAACGGCATGCTCATGGCCAGATTCATGGCAATCGACTTGCCCGCCCAATAGCTGGGGTAACCGTGGCCGCAATCCAGTGTGCCGTCCAGGACGGCGTCGAAGGTTTGCAGGGCGGGCACGACCTCGCCCGCACCAAAGTAGTCGATCTGGAATTCGCCCTGGCTGGCTTTGTTCACGAAATCGGCCAGAGCGATAACCGGCGTGGTGTAGCCGGGCGCGGTCTTGGTCCACGCCATGCCCATGCGCCAGCGCACGGTGTTTTTGGCCAAGGCAGGCCCCTGGCGGGCGGCCAGTATCCCGGCCAGGCCGGCCGCCGCGCCGGTCTTGAGCAAGCGACGCCGGGTATCGAGCGTTGTCTTCATGGATGTCTCCTGTATGTATAAGTTGCGGGTTGTTGTGATCAATAAAGAATGGAAGGTAGCCACAGCACCAGCGGGGGAAAGACCAGCAAGGCGGCGATGGCGGCCACCTGCAGCGAGATGTAGGGCATGACGCCTCGATAGGCGGTGGCGGCGGTGATGTCTTTGTAGACACCTTGCAGATAGAACACGGCAAAGCCGAAGGGCGGCGACAGGTAGCTGGTCTGCAAGGTGACGGCCAGCAGCACGCCGAACAGCAGCGGATCCACGCCCAGCGCGATCAGGGGCGGACCGAAAATAGGGATCACGATGAAGATGATTTCGAATGAATCCAGGAAAAACCCCAGTACGAACACGATGGCCAGCACCAGGATCAGCGCGCCCAGCGTATCGCCAGGCGCCTGCGACAGCAGGTGATGCGCCAACTGCTCGCCGCCCAGCCCCTTGAAGACCAGGGAGAAGATCGCGGCGCCGATCATGATGGTGTAGACCATGGCGACCAGGTGGCCGGTCGCCAGACAGGCTTGTCTGATCATGGAGACGTTCAACGCCCGGCAGCTCCAGGCCATCAAGGTGGCTCCGGCGGCGCCCACGGCAGCGGATTCCGTGGGCGTGGCGATGCCAGCCAAAATGGAGCCCAACACGGCAATGATCAAGGCCAGGGGAGCGACGGCTTGGGTCAGGATGTCGCGCAGGCTCACGCGTTCCTGGCCGGCGTCGGGCAGGGGTGGGCAGCTCTTGGGCTGGAACACGGCCTTGCCCAGGACGTAGAGCAGGAACAGACCTACCAGCAGCGCACTGGGTACGACCGCGCCGGCGAACAGATCGCTGACGGTGACCGGGCCGCCTGCTCGATCGGGGGGCGTGACGCCACGCAACATGTCGCCGATCAGGATCAGTACGGTGGACGGCGGGATCAACTGCGACAGCGTGCCGGAGGCGCAGATCGAGCCGGCCATGAAGGAAGGCTGGTAGCCGGCGCGACGCATGGCGGGAACGCTGATCATGGCCAGCGTGGCCACAGTGGCGGCGACCATGCCGGTGGCGGCCGACAGCAAGGTGCCTACGGCCACCACGGTGAAGGCCAGGCCGCCGCTGAGCGAGCCGAACAACCGCGATGTGGTCTCCAGCAGCCGCTCGGCTGTCTTGGACTTTTCGAGCATGATGCCCATGAAAATGAATAGCGGAATGGCGACCAGCATTTCATTGCTCATGATGCCGTAGATGCGGCCCATGATTCCGCCCATGGTGCGCCACTGAAACACGTCCAGAGCGCTGCCCAGCAGGGCGAAGGCAATCGCGACGCCCGACAAGGTGAAGGCCACCGGAAAGCCGAACATCATTACGGTCATGACGCTGGCGAACATCAGAATGCACAGGATTTCGTTCAGGCTCATGGCTGCGCTCCCGGATGGGACGCTTTCTTGAGCGTGTTCAGCGAAGACAGCAACAAGGACAGTCCCTGCAAGAACAGCAGGGCGCAAAAGATATAGATCAGGCTTTTGTGTACGTAGGCGAAAGACAGACCGCCGGTGTTGGGCGAGGCTTCCAGGAATCGCCAGCTGCGGGCAATGGGCTTGATGCTGGACAGGGTGATGACCAGCAGCGTGGGCCAGAGCAGCAGCACTACGCCGACGGCATTGACGAGAGCTTGACGCCGCGCGTGCAGACGGGAATAGAACAGTTCGACGCGCACGTGCCGGTCATGCAGCAAGGCGCAGCCGGACATGCCGATAAAGAACAGGCTGGTCAGCCAGACATAGCTGTCCTGCAGCCAGATCAGGCCCACGCCAAATGCGTAGCGCAGGACCACGACCGTAAAGGAGATGCCCAGAATGAGCAGCATGGACAGGCTGACGAGCCGCCCGATGCGCTCATTGAGCGCATCCAGCCAGATACGCAAGGTATTCATTGTTGTTGCCCCCGATGATTGTTGTCGCGCGTCTTTCTGTGAGACGCGATGCGGCTGCCGCCGGGCAGGCCGGCGACAGCCTGCCGTTTAGACGGCTGTGGATTCGTCCTCCAGCGCGCGGCGCTGGGTCAGGTTGAAACGTCCGTCATAGATGGGCGGCTGGCGAGTGCTGGGGCCCATGTACTGCACGTAGAGAATTTCGCCTTCTTCCAGCGTGGTTAGCTCGTGCTCGTAGTGCGGGTCAGGGTGGAACACCATGGTGCCTTCGCCGTAGATCTTGCCGTCGATCTGGAACTGGCCGCTGAGCACATACCAGATCTGGGCGAAATAATGGTTGTGCAGCGGGTGGCCCGAGCCCTTGGCGTAGTGGACGACGCCCGCGTTGGGAATGGTGCCGTCCTCGGCGGTGGGGTGGAACATCATCTTGGTGCGCTGACCTTCGTAGCGCAGCTTGTCCCAGTCCAGTTCGTCGCGGTGCTTCACTTGCATGGGCTGGTGCTTGTCGGTAAGCGGGCCTCCCCGCCCGCCGGGATGGATGACGCGCGCGCCGGTAATCGTATCGATGTCATTCATTGCAATCTCCACTCAGGATGCTATAGTTCAGAAACGGGATCCCATTTAGCGTAAATTGGATTCTAAATAGAAAAAACAGACGCGGCAGTCGTAATTACCCTATGATGTTTCGCTCCGGCAGGGCACGGCCTGCGTGCGCCGGAACGGATGCCAAGAGGATTCGGCATGCCGATGGGATTTGCGCCCGCTTCGGCGGGATTCATTCAGCAGCCAGCAACAAGGCCGTACGACGGCCGTACTTACATGAGATCGTCGATAGAAATCGCCGAGGAAATCCAGCGGCGCATCCAGTCCGGTCGGTATCTGCCGGGCGATCCGCTAAGCCAGTACGAGCTGGCCCAGGAATTCAACATCAGCCGCACGCCGGTGCGCGAGGCCCTGCGCCTGCTGGAAGCGCGGCGTATCATTGCGCTCAGCAGCAGCGGGCGCGCCATGGTGGCCGTGCCTTCTGCTCGCAGCATCCGCGAAACCTTCCAGATACGCGCAGAACTGGAAGGCCTGGCCGCCCAACTGGCGGTGGACTGGTTGCAGGATTCGGATCTGGAGTCGTTGCGCCGGCATCAGGATCTGTATGCGCAGACCTTGCGGGAGCGAATACAGAGCGAGCGCGGTTCGCAATGGCGCAGCCACAATCAGGATTTCCACATTCTGATTGCGCAGGTCAGCCACAATGCGCGGCTGCACGACATGATTCAGGAGCTGCAGGGCGGAGGGGTGGCCAGTGTGCTGAGCTTCGCATCCAAAATGCCGCCGCGCCTGATGGAAGACAATATCCAACAGCATGAAGACATCATCCAGGCGCTGACTGCCCGCAACGGGCAAGCTGCTCGCGACGCCATGGTGGAACACGTGCACCAGACTATGCGTCTGGTGATCGACTGGATGGAAGAAGATTGACGTATCGCCCCGCCCTGATGGCGGCGGGGCGATACTGACGGGCTGTTCTGGCGATGCTAAGACACGGTATCGACGATATCGTCCAGGCGACGGCGCAGATTTTCGATCAGGTCCTTGGCGGCCAGCAGCGCGGCTTCGGGGGTTTTGCCCCGCAGGCTTTCCAGCAGCCAGGACCCCACGATGACCGCATCGGCGTGCCGGGCGACGGCTTGCGCCGTATCTGCATTGCGAATGCCGAAGCCTACCCCCAGAGGCAGGCGGATGTGGCGGCGCGCGCGCTCCAGGGTGTGGCGAACCAGATCCAGTTCTAGCGCCTGAGAGCCCGTGACTCCTTTGACCGAGACGCAATAGGCATACCCGCTGGCCCGTTGGGCAATGTGTCGTATGCGCTCGTCCGAGGTGGCTGGGGTGAGCAGCAGGATCAGGTCCACGCCGTACGAGGCCAGGTCTTGCGCCAGCTGTGCGGAGACTTCCAGGGGATAGTCCACGATCAGAACGCCGTCTACTCCGGCCTGGCCGGCCGCCTGCGCGAAAGCGCCCGCCTGCTGGTGCTGGTCGTATTGCTCGATGGGGTTGGCGTAGCCCATTAAAACGACAGGAGTGCGCGTGTTCTGGCGTCGGAATTCGCGCACGATGTCCAGCACCCGTGGCAGCGTCATGCCATGCGCCAGGGCTTGTTCGTTGGCCTGCTGAATGGCAGGGCCGTCGGCCGACGGGTCGGAAAAAGGAATGCCCAGTTCGATGATGTCGGCGCCGGCCTGCACCATGGCATGCATCAGGGCCGGCGTGATGTCGGGGTGGGGGTAGGCCGGCGTGAGATAGGGTATCAATGCCTTGCGACCCTGGGTGCGCAGACGCTGGAAGGTCAGGGGCAATCGGCTCATGGGGTTTCTCCGGCAGTGGCCTGCGCCATGACAGTGTCCATATCCTTGTCGCCCCGACCCGACAGATTGACCAGGATGACCTGGTCGGTGGATAGGGTGGCGGCCAGATCGCAGGCGTAGGCCAGCGCATGGCTGGCTTCCAGCGCTGGGATGATGCCTTCCACGCGGCTGAGCCGATGAAAGGCTGCCAGTGCTTGTTGATCCGTGGCGCCCACGTATTCGGCGCGGCCCAGCTCGTGCAGCCAGGCATGTTCGGGGCCGACGCCGGGATAGTCCAGGCCGGCGCTGATGCTGTGGGTGTCCAGCACCTGGCCGTAGCGATCTTGCAGGATAAGCGAACGGTTGCCATGCAGCACGCCCGGGAGGCCGCGCTGGATGGAGGCGGAGTGCTTGCCGCTGTCCAGGCCCAGGCCGGCGGCCTCCACGCCGATCAGGCGCACCTGGGCATGGTCGATATAGGGATGAAAAATGCCGATGGCGTTGCTGCCGCCGCCCACGCAAGCCACCACCGCATCGGGGTGGGTCTTGTCCATGCCCAGCCGCTGAAACAGTTCGGGCAGTTGCACCAGGCATTCACGACCGATGACGGTCTGGAAGTCGCGCACCATGGTGGGGTAGGGGTGCATGCCCGCGACTGATCCGATCAGGTAAAAGGTGTTGTCCACATTGCTGACCCAATCCCGTATGGCCTCGTTCATGGCGTCTTTCAGGGTGCGGCTGCCGCTGTCCACGGGGATCACGGTGGCGCCCAGCAGGTGCATGCGCTGTACGTTGGGATTTTGCCGTTTGACGTCTTCTGAACCCATGTAGATGACGCAGTCCAGACCGGCGCGCGCGCAAATGGTTGCAACGGCTACGCCGTGCTGGCCGGCGCCGGTTTCGGCGATGATGCGCCGCTTACCCATACGTTGGGCCAGCAGCGCCTGGCCAATGACATTGTTGATCTTGTGGGCGCCCGTATGGTTGAGGTCTTCGCGCTTGAGCAGCAGGCGCGCCCCGCCTATGTAGTCACTGAGGCGCCGGGCATAGTAGACCGGCGAAGGGCGGCCGACATAGTCGGCCAGGTCCTGGTGGAATTCGCGCAGGAAATCCGGGTCCTGGCGGTAACGAGCATAGGCCAGGTTCAATTCCTGGACGGCCTGCACCAGCGTTTCGCTGATGAAGCTGCCGCCGAAACGGCCGAAAAAGCCTTGCGCATTGGGCTGAGCGTAGCGGATCGAGGTGTTCATGATGCAGCTCCGGGCTGGACGGCTGTCCGCCATGAACGGGGCGCCGCGCGATGGCGCGGCGCTGGCCGTGCTTAGTGGGTGGCCGGTTTGTCGGCCAAGGGTTCGGGCGTCAGTGCGATGGGGGACGGCGCTGTTTTGCGCTGGGGCATCTTGCCATTGAGCGCCAGGTAGGCAAGCAATCCGATGACCAGTCCCCAGAAGGCACCGCCTATGCCCAGCATGTTGATGTTGGCAGCCGAGGCCAGAAAAGTGATCAAAGCCGCTTCGCGGGTTTTGGACTCGCCCATGGCGCCGGCCAGGCTGCCGCCTATGGTGCCCAGCAAGGCCAGGCCCGCCAAAGTGGTGATGAAGGTGGCGGGGAAAGCCATGAAAACGGCCGCCAGCGTGACGCCGAACACCCCGATGATGATGTAGAAGATGCCGGCGGCGACACCGGCGATCCAGCGTTTGGACGGATCTTCATGGGCTTCGGGGCCGGTGCAGATGGCGGCGGTAATGGCGGCCACGTTCATGGCGTGCGAGCCGAAGGGGGCCATGAACAGCGAGCCCAGACTGGTCACGGTGACGATGGGGTTGGCGCTGGTGCGAAAGCCATCGTTGCGCAGCACCAGCATGCCGGGCATGTATTGACCGGTAAGGGTGATAAGGAACAGTGGCAGGGCCACGCTGAGCAGCGCGTTGAGCGAGAACACGGGCATGGTGAAGATAGGGGTGGCCAATTGAAGTTGCAGGCCGGAGAAATCCACGCGGTTCTGCAGGATCAGAAAGCCCAGGCCGAGGATCAGGATGCCCACCACGGCGTAGCGCGCGGTGAAGCGCTTGAGAATGATGTAGGCCACGATGAGCAGCCCTGCCAGGGCGGGATCGACGGTCATGCCGCCGAAGGCGCCGATGCCGAACTGCAGCAGGATGCCGGCCAGCAGGCCGGAGGCGATGCCGGAGGGAATCAGGCGTATGACGCGCTCGAAGTAGCCGGACAGGCCCAGAGCCACGAAAGCGGCGGCCGAAAGGAGGTAGGCGCCTACGGCTTCTTCGTAGGGAACGCTGGCCAGGGCGGTGACCAGGAAGGCCGCCGCCGGGGTGGACCAGGCCGTGATGATGGGCTCGCGCGACACCCAGCTCAGGACCAGGCCGGTGACGCCTACGCCGATGGAGACCGACCAGACCCACGATGCCGTCAGTTCGGGGCTGAGGCCGGCGACCTTGGCGGCCTGGAACACCAGAATGAAGGTGCCGCCGTAGTTGACGATGACGGAGATCAGGCCGGCCACGACGGGGTGGGTCAGATCGCTGAGCAGGATGGAGGAGGACTTTGATGAGGACATGGCGAGACAGGACTTCCCTGAGGTGCGCGTTGGATGAAAAACAAGATACTGTTATAGCGCTGGAATGGACTACTTTGTCGGTACGCTTTTGGCGGTTGTGGCAGACCGCTTTGATCTGGTTCCAACTTTTTTTATCCATACCTGAAAAGTGGTCTTGCCGCAGGTGGGGAAATGGTTTGAATGCTGTAAGTTTTATTGCTTTATAAAATCGGAGCTGTCTGCTTGTTTCAAGAAGCAAAATATCAATAGTATTCAAACTTGGAATGGGAGTTGGGAAATGGTAGTTGTTCTGTTTGAATTGCAAGCTATGCCAGGCCAGAACCAGAATTATGTGGATCTGGTCAATAAGCTCACCCCTTTGCTCAAGCCCATTGAGGGTTTTCTCTCGGTGGAGTGTTTCCAGAGCGCCGCCAATCCGGAAAAAGTCATGTCGGTCACGACCTGGCGCGATGAGGAAGCGGTGGTGCAGTGGCGCAACGTGGACTCCCACTTGTCTGCACAAAGAGCCGGGCGCGACCGGATATTCAAGGACTACCGCGTCCGCGTGATGTCCGTCATCCGGGATTATGGCCTGCATGCCCGCGAGCAGGCACCCTCCGATAGTCTGCTCGGCCAGTCCTGACCGAGTCGGGTTCCCGCAGACGGGAACCCGATAAGCCGGCAGTTGTTTTTATTATCCGAAAGCAAAAAACCAGTCTTGAAAAAAGACTGGTTTTTTATTGAGCATATAAATAAAGAGTAGTGACTTAATTTATTGTGGCATGCGGATTTGCGTGAATAAGGTGTGGGGAAGAGGCAGTAAAAAAGCCGATTAGGATCGGCTTTTTTGAAATGACAATAATACGATGGAGTCAGACGAGGTGAAATTGAAGCCAGCCGTCATCCAGCCATGCGTTAAGCATGTCCAGCGCCTCGTCATCCAGCTCCTGGAATGCGCTGCTGCCGACCTTGAGCTCGCGTTCGTCCGCCAGCTGGCGCAAGGCGCGGCTTGAGGCGCAAGGGGCGACTTCGCCATTGATGTAGAGTTCGTGCTCGCGATACATCATGCGGGTGCAGCGGTCCAGGGTCAGCCGGCCGGCGGGCAGGTCGGGATCGTGGAGGTCCACGGGGTCTTCGGCAATGTCGAACCAGGAGTTGGCGGGCAGCTCGGTCAGCCATACGCCCAGGAAACGGGCGGCCAGAGTATCGTCGAAGCGGACGGCATTCAGGGCTTCCAGGGATTTTTGCACCAGATTCTCGGGCAGGGCGGCTGGTGTGCGCGTGGCGCCGGCGCCGGGGTCTGTGTAGCGCGCTTGTAGATCCGGCATGGGCAGCGGCGGGTCGGAGTACAGGCCAAAGCCTTCGCCGGCGGCGGCAGCCAACTGATCCGAGGCGGCGTCCATCAGGCCGCGCGCCAGGGTGGCTTGGGTAGGGGCGCGGAATCCGATGGAAATTGTCATGCATTCGCCCAGGGCGACGCCGTCGTGGGCGACGTGCGGCGGCAGATACAGCATGTCGCCTGGCTCCAGGATGAATTCCTCTTCGGCCTGAAAATTGCGCAGGATCTTCAGCGGCAGGTCGGGCACCAGGCTCAGGTCCTGCTGCTGGCTGATGCGCCAATGACGCCGTCCATGGCCTTGCAGCAGGAAAACATCGTAACTGTCGAAATGGGGGCCCACGCCGCCGCCGTCCGATGCAATGCTGATCATGGCGTCGTCCAGTCGGGCGTCGGCGATAAAGCGGAACTGGCGCATCAAGGCGGCCGTGGCGTCGTCGTGCAAGTCTACGCTTTGAGCCAGGGCGGTCCATTGGGGCTGAGAGGCAGGCGGCAGCTCGTCGAAGGGGCCGGTCTCCATGTGCCAGCCTTCGTCGTCATGCACGATCAGGCGCGATTCGACTTCCTCGCGCGTGACCAGCTCGCGGATATTGGCGATGCTGAGCGAGGGCTTGAAGTTGGGAATGGCGCGGCGTATCAGCAAAGGCTTGCGTTGCCAGTAGATTTGCATGAATTCATGCGCGCTGATGCCGCCCAGAAGGGCCAGTGGCTGGTCAATGTTCATGGGTTGCCTGAACAAACAATAAGAATGAGTCAGCCGTAAGCTTAACTGATCCGCAGGCGCGCGGCCTGCGGATCAGAGGTGTAAAAAACGGCGCAGGCCGATCGGGCGGGGGTGCACGCCCACCCGATCTGGATGGACCGCGCCGCTCGCTATGACTGCTTGGGGCAGTTCAGCGATTAACCACGTGGCGCGGCAGGGTCAGAGTCAGCAGCCCGGCCAGCAAAAGGCAGACGGCGAACATGATCAGACCGGCCTCAGAGGATTGTGTCGTGTCTTTGAGTATGCCCATCAAGTAGGTGGCCGCGATGCCGCCCAGTGTGGACATAGAGGCGATCAGCGCGATCCCGGCGGCCGCAGCGCGTCCCTTCAGGAAGGTGGGCGGAATGCACCAGAACACAGGGAAGGTGGCCATCAGCGCCAGATTGGCGATGGAGAACAACAACACCGTGAAGACTGGGTCGTGACTGTACAGCGGGCTCAGGCCTATGCTGGCGGCAGCGATGAAAGCGGGCACGGCGATGTGCCAGCGGCGTTCACGGCGGCGGTCCGAACTCATGCCGTTCAACACCAGGGCGGCGACGGCCAGGGCGCTGGATAGCCCGGTCATCAGGCCGATGTGCAGGTCATTGTGCACGCCGGATTCCTTGATCAGGGTCGGCAGCCAGAAATTCAGGCCGTAGACCGCCATCATCAGCAAGGTGTCGATAACGCCCAGCACCCAGACGCGGGCGCTGGCGAAGGCCTCGCGCACCGAGGTATGCGTTTGCGCCAGGACGTCGCGCTCCAGCTCCTGCGCCAGGATGTGCTTTTCTTCGGTGCTGAGCCATTTGGCGCTCTGAATGCCATTGGGCAGACAGGCGAGCACGGCCACGCCCAATACGACCGAGGGGATGGCCTCCAGCACGAACAGCCATTGCCAGCCCGGCATGCCGTATACGCCGGAAAAGGCAGTCAGTATCCAGCCCGACAGGGGGCCGCCTATCATGCTGGACAAGGGAATGCCCAACAGGAAAAAGGCCATGATCTTGCCACGCCGGAACGTGGGGTACCAGAAGGTGATGTAGAGCATGACGCCGGGATAGAAGCCGGCTTCGGCGATACCCAGCAGGAAACGCAGAATGTAGAACTGCGTGGGTGTGTTCACGAACATCATGCAGGCTGAAATCACGCCCCACGTGATCATGATGCGGGCGATCCAGGCACGCGCGCCTACTCGTTGCAGGATCAGGTTGCTGGGCACTTCAAACAGCATGTAGCCGATGAAAAACAGCCCCGCGCCCAGACCATAGACGGTTTCGCTGAAGCCCAGGTCGGCCTGCATCTGCATTTTGGCAAAGCCGATGTTGATCTTGTCCAGATAGGCGGCGACATAGCAGATACAGAGCAAGGGGATCAGCCGCCAGGTGACCTTGGCGTACAGAGCATCCTTGTCGTCCTGCGGCACGCTCAGGCCGGGATTCAGGGTGCCTTCCAGTGACTGGCTCATGGGGCGCTCCTTGTGGTGGGCGCCATGGCGGGCGCGGCGGCGGGCAGGGCGCCATCGTAGCGTCTGCAGGAACTCCCCCCGGAGTCCGGCAGACGGGTGCATCGGGCATGTTTTCGCACGTGGTGTCTCCTAAGTGCTGGTCCTGTTTTAGTAGTGTGCACCTTTCTTTTTTTTCGTCTCTTACAGCGTGTTCTTGTCAATGCTGATTTTTTTGCAATTGAGCTAATCCCGCTGTTGGCGAAGTTTATGAAGATTAATTTAATTGAGTAAACACTAAAATTAGGGTTTTTACTCGCGTCCTAATCTTTGAAAATAAACTTTGTATACGCTATATTTCGCCATTCCGTCGCACAGCGTCTGCGCGACGGAAACGGGCGTGGCTGCTGGCTTGCGCCTGGACAAGAGAAGACGCATCACACAAAGGAAAAGAATGAAGACATTGGAACGAGCAGGGTGTTGGGGACTGGCTTTGATGATGTGCGGCGCCTTGGGCGCGACCCCGGCCATGGCCGAGGGCAGCTCGGTGCGCATCTACGGGACGGTCGATGCCTGGGCTGGCAGCATGAAACCCATAGGCGCCGCGTCCAGCGAGGGTGTGGTCCAGAGCGGCGGCTGGCAGACGTCGTATTGGGGGCTGAGCGGCTCGGAGGATCTGGGTTCCGGGCAGCGTGCCGTCTTTGCCCTGGAGTCTTTTTTTCGCGGGAACACGGGCGATGTAGGGCGCTATGACAGTGATGAATTCTTTTCCCGAAGCGCTTACGTGGGGCTGGAAGGTGACTGGGGACGAGTGACGCTGGGACGCAACACAACCCCTTATTTCCTGTCTGTCATCACCACCAATCCGTTTGTGGGCTCCTTCGGCTTCGGCCCGTCCATCTATCACACGTACATGGGCAATGGCGCTGTCGCTGCTCCTTTGCTGGGCGATTCAAGCTGGAGTAATTCGGTGGCGTACGCATCGCCTGCGGTACATGGTTTCAAGTTCAATGTGCTGTACGGGCGGGGAAATCCGGCGGCCGGCAGCGATTGGGGCGAGGAGTCCGGGGCCTACAAGTGGGGCGGCAGCCTGTCCTACGATCAGGGGCCGCTGGTCGCGACGCTAGCTGTGCAGCAATTGAGTTTTTCGCGTTATTCGGGGGACTTGAGCGCACGCCAGGACAAGCAGCGCGCCTTGCTGGCCGGGTTGGCCTATGACTTTGGTCCCGTGAAGTTGTACGGTCAGTTCCAGCAAATCGACAATCGCGGCGGTCCGCTGGAGAGTCTGCGTGTGCGCGGCGGGCAGGCGGGGGCGGCGATTCCGGTGCGCGGTCAGGACAAGATTCTGCTGTCCTATGCGTATTCGCGCAGCACGGGCCGCAGCGAGGAAAAACGCAATACCTGGGCGCTGGGCTATGAAATGGGTCTGTCCAAGCGCACGCAGTTGTATGCCAGCTACTTCTCCGACCGGGTCGATGTGCATGGGCGCGGCCACAGCGCGGGCGTGGGTATCCGCCACGCTTTCTAAGAAGCCCCAAGCGCGACGGCGGGGCCGGCCTCAGGGACGCAGTGTGGCCAGGACAGTCTGGACGATGACCTGGCCCCAGCGCCGCCGCTCGGCTTCCGTCATCAAGTCGCGGCCGAAAAAGACCGACAGCGTGTAGCGATTGGACAGGTAGAAATAGCCCAGTCCCATAATGGTCGTGTACAGATCCAGGATATCCACATCCTGACGAAACACGCCCGCTTCTCCGCCTTTTTGAACCGCCTGCCGGATCACCGACAAGGCAGGCGACAGAAACTCGTCCATGGGGCCGAGCTTGGCCAGGTGCTTGCCCTTGAGCAGGTTTTCCGTGTTCAGCAGGATGATGAGCTCAGGGTTCTTCTGATAGTAATTCCACATGAACAACACGATGTCGCTGAGCGCCTGTTCTGGGGTATCCATGTCCAGTTCCAGTGCTTGCTCTGCTTTGATCAGCTTCTGGTAGGCGTTTTTCAGCACGGCTGCAAACAGTTTGTCTTTGCTGCCGAAATGATAGTAGATCAGGCTTTCGTAGCATTTGGCCTGCTTGGCGATGCGCTTGACCGTGGCGCCGGCGTAGCCATGGCGGGCGAACACGAACTCGGCGGCATCCAGGATGGTGTCGCTGGTGGTGTTGCTGGGGCGTGCGCGTCGTCCTTGGCGGCCAGACGGGCTGGAGTCGGTGCTGATGATCGTGTCTTCCATGAAGCAATCCCGGAAAGGGCTGGATATGGTCCCTGGAGTGGGGGCTGTCTTGCATCATAACGTAGCCCGCTGTTTTTTTTCTGCGCTTCTTCTGCTGAAAACATAGTGTGTACGCTTTTTGTTAGTGTTTACCCTATTGAATTTGAGTATTCACTCAAATAGAATTTTGAGCAATCACTCAAATATTAATGTTCAGGAGACAAGCGTGCAGAAATACGTGACCCATACCTGGTATCCCTTGACCTGGTCCCGTTCGGTGGGCCGGGAACTGAGCGCACACCGCATCATCGAAGTGGACGTGGTGCTGTTCCGCAATCAGGCTGGCGATGTGGTGGCGCTGGAAGACGTCTGTCCGCACCGCCTTCTGCCCTTGTCCAAGGGCAAGTTGAAAGGCGATAGCGTCGAGTGCGGTTACCACGGCATGACGTTTGACTGCAGCGGCCGTTGCGTCCGGGTGCCGGGGCAGGACATGGCGCCAGCCAGCGCTCGAGTGCGTCATTTTCCGACCGCCGAGAGGATGGGGCTGGTCTGGATCTGGATGGGTCAGCCCGAGCTGGCCGATCCGGGGCAGATTTTTGATCTGCCCCAGTATCATGATCCGGCCTGGAGCGCCGTCGAAGGCGACGCCCTGCACATCCGCGCCAATTATCTGAGCCTGGCGGACAATCTGTGCGACCCCGCGCATGTCAGCTTCGTGCATCAGACCACCCTGGGCAATGCCGCCAGCGAAGATGTGCCCGTGCAGTACGCCGAAGAGCAGGACAAACTTGTTACCTGGCGCTGGATTATCGATGCCGAGCCCATCCCGCTCTTTGCCAAGTTCGGCAATTTCAAGGGCAATGTCGATCGCTGGCATTACTACCACTATCACGCGCCCAGCATTGCCATTATCGACTTCGGTTCAGCCGAGACGGGCACTGGTGCGCCCGAGGGTCGGCGCGATAACTGCATCCAGATTTATGCGTGCCATTTCATGACTCCGGTGGATGAGCAGAACTCCATTGACCATTGGCTGCACGTGAAGAACTTCACGGCGGACGAGGCCACCAATCGTGCTTTGTCGGCCTCGTTCCGGGAAGCCTTTGCCGAGGACAAGGCCATTTTGGAAGCTATCGAAATCAATGAGCAGCGCTATGCGGATCGCCGCACGGTCAAGATTGCCATTGATGCGGCCCCGCGCCGCATGCGCAAGATGGTGGAGCGCATGATGGACGACAGCACGGTGGCGGCATGAACGCGCCGGCTGAAGGCGCGGCGCCGTTGCCGTTCCTGCTGGGTTGCAATGGCCGCGGCGCGCAGCGCTCGGGCCTGGACAGACCGGTGGGGCTGGAGGAGGCATCCATTGACGAGCAGTTCCGCATGGTCAAGGAGTCGGGCGTGTTCGATTATTTCGATCGCATCCCCTTGCGCAGCAATCTGCAAGAGTACGAGCAGGCCATGGCCCGCTATGACTTGCCGGTGCACACCGCGAGCTGGTTCTATCGTCTGGGGCAAGATGAGGCGCTGCTGACTGAAAACCTGCACATCTGCCGCGACATTGCTGCGGTCTGCCACAACATCATGACTTTCACGCAGCATGCGGACGGCCACGAGCTGAGTGATCAGGAAATCGTGGATCATTATCTGCAGGTGTACGACCAGGGCATGGCCCTGGGAGTCGAACCCAGTTTCGAGCTGCATGTGAACATGTGGACGGAATCGTTTCTACGCGTGGAGACCGTGGCGCGCGCAGTGCAGGCGCGTGGCATTCCCTTCAATTTCACGCTGGACTACAGCCACGTGGCTTTCAAGATGCACCAGCCTCAGGAACTGGCTTTGTCGGGCGTGCGCGAGCAGGTCGAGCGCGGCGAGCTGATCCTGGATCCGTTCGAATCCGGCTCGCTGTGCGAGCGCTGGCTGGATATGAATATCGTGAAGTGGACTCAGTTGCGTACCGTGGCGCCCAATCAGCCGGCCAATCTTTGGCATCGCAATGAAGACGGCCAGTTTGCGCGCGGCATCCAGTACCCCATCGTCAAGCCCGAGCCGGGGCAGTGGCATTCGCCCTGGCATGCCTGGCATCTGGAGCCCTCTAAAGAAGCCATACGGCAGGTGCTGCGCTATCACGTCACGCACCCAGAGAGCCCGTTGCAGTACATCACGACGGAAATGATCAATCTGCCGGATTACGGTCTGGGCGCGCGCTATGACCTGTTCGAGCAGAACGTTGCGGCGGCTCGCTTCATCCGCCAGTCGTGGGACGAAATCAGCGTTTTGCATCAGGCCGGGCTGGTTCCTGCCTGAGGCACGAGAAGACGAGGAACATCATGAAGAAACACGCTGCTGGGATTGTTGGCTCTGCGGGAGGCCAGCATGGGAAAGCCTGATAAGAATGGGCGTCTGGTGATTGTGGGCGCCGGCCATGCGGGCGGCAGCCTGGCGGGGCAGTTGCGCCAGCAGGGCTATGGCGGGTCTATTACCTTGCTGGGCCAGGAAAGCAGTCCTCCGTACATGCGGCCGCCTTTGTCCAAGGCCTGGCTCAAGGGCGAGGCGCAGGAGCAGGATCTGCTGCTGCGTGCGCCGGGCTTTTATGCGGAGCAGGATATTGACCTGCGTCTGGGCTGCACCGCGCAGAGCCTGGATCTGCACAGCCGCTTGCTGCGCTGTGCGGACGGCAGCACAGTGGCTTTCGATCAGTTGGTGATGGCGACCGGAGCCCGCGCCCGGGAGCTGGACGTGCCGGGGCGCGATCTGGAAGGCGTGCATCAGTTGCGGGAGCTGGGCCATGCCCAGGCCTTGCAGAAGGCCTTGTCCAGGGCGCGCCGTCTCGCCATCGTGGGCGGCGGATTCATTGGTCTGGAAGTGGCGGCGACAGCGCGTGCGCTGGGTGTGGAGGTGCATGTGCTGGAGCAGCAGCCGCGCTTGCTGGCGCGTGTGGCCTCAGAGCCATTGTCCGCCTATCTGGAGCATTTGCATCGCAGCCGGGGCGTGATGCTGGAGCTGGGCGTGCAGGTTCAGGCCTTGCTGGGCGAGGGGGGCGTGCGCGGCGTGCGCCTCGCGGATGGGCGCGAGCTGGAGGCCGATGCTGTGCTGATCGGCGTGGGTTCGGTGCCCAACACGGAGTTGCTGCAGCAGGCTGGCCTGGATTGCCAGGCCGGCATTCCCGTTGATGATTGCGCCCGCAGTCCCTGGGCGCCTGTCTATGCGATTGGCGATGTGACCTTGCGCCCGTCCGTCAACGGCGCTTGGCGCCGGCTGGAAAGCGTGCCCAGCGCGTTGGAGCAGGCGCGCCAGTTGGCGCTGCATCTGTGCGGACTGCCGGTCGGCGAGCCGGACGTGCCCTGGTTCTGGTCCGATCAGTACGAGGCCAAGCTGCAGATGGCCGGCCTGGCGCCGCCGGGAGCGCAGACCCATGTGCTGGGCGACGTCCAGGCGGGGAAGTTTTGCGTTTTGCACCTGGATGGTACGCGTCTGCTGGCCGCTGAGTGTGTCAACGCGCCGGCTGACTTCATGCAGGCGCGTAAAGCCATCGCTCAGGGGCGTGAGTTGGATCTGGATAAATTGAGCGCAGGCGGCGCTGTCAAGCTGGCCGCAGTGCTGGCGGCCGTGCCTGCCTGAGCGGTCAAGCATGACAAGGAAACAGGATGATTACTGTCAATTATGTAGAGCATGGCGGTGCGACGCACACCGTGCAGGTGGAGCCCGGACTGAGCCTGATGAAAGGCGCCGTCTTGAACAATGTGCCCGGTATCGTGGCTGAATGCGGAGGAGCCTGCGCCTGCGCCACCTGTCATGTATATGTGCCACCCGAGTGGCAGGCGCGTCTGGCGGCCGCCCAGGATGATGAAGTGGACATGCTGGAGTGCGCCAACGAGGTACGCGTCAATTCAAGGCTGGCGTGCCAGATTGCTCTGTCGCCGGAACTGGACGGCCTGGTGGTGCACCTGCCGGCCAGTCAGTATTAAAGGCGCCGGGCAGCGGCTCAAGGCGGCGGGCGAGCGCCGCCTCAGCGAGGTGGCGGTTCAGACCTTCAGGTTTTTCTTCAGTTGATACAGCAGGTCCAGCGCAGCGCGCGGGCTTAACTCATCCACATCCACTCGTTTGAATTGCTCCAGCAGATCCAGGGCCTGTTCGGTCGCGGGATCCGGCTCGGCCTGCGCGGCGGGCGGAGCACTGCCCGCGTTGAACAGGTCCAGTTGGGCGCTGGGGTCGTTCTGGGCTTCCAGACGGCTCAGTTCGCGGCTGGCCTGACGGATGACCGCGCCTGGAATGCCGGCACGCTGCGCCACTTGAATACCGTAGCTGCGGCTGGCCGGCCCTTCCTGGACTTCGTGCAGGAACACGATGCCCGAGGCGGATTCGGCGGCGGCCAGATGGACGTTGGCCGCCGCAGGCAATTCTTTGGGCAGGCGCGTGATTTCGAAGTAGTGCGTGGCGAACAGCGTCAGTGCCTGGTTGTGGCTGAGCAGTCGGTGAGCGATGGACCAAGCCAGCGCCAGGCCGTCATAGGTGGATGTGCCGCGACCAATTTCATCCATCAAGACCAGGCTGTACTGTGTAGCGCCCGCCAGGATGGCGGCGGCCTCGGTCATTTCCATCATGAAGGTGGAGCGTCCGCCGGCCAGGTCGTCGGCGGCGCCGATACGGGTGAAGATACGATCAATCTGCCCGATGCGGGCGTTTCGCGCTGGCACGAAACTGCCCACGCGAGCCAGCAGGGCGATGAGCGCGACCTGGCGCATATAGGTGGACTTACCCCCCATATTAGGGCCGGTGATGAGCAGCATCCGGCGCTGTGTATGCATTTCGCAATGGTTGGGCGTGAAGCGTTCTATGCTGTGTTCGACCACGGGATGGCGGCCGGCCTCGATCCACAGCCCCGCCTGTTCATCCAGTTCGGGCGCCACCCAGTCGTTGTCCAGCGCATGGAGCGCCAGTGAGGAAAGAGCATCCAGTTCAGCCAGGGCGCTGGAGCACAGCGCCAGGGTGCCGGCGAAGCCCTGCAGCCTGTCCAGCAAGGCTTCGAACAGGAATTTCTCGCGGCCCAGGCTGCGGTCCTTGGCGGACAGGACTTTGTCCTCCCATTCTTTCAGCTCTGGCGTGATGAAGCGCTCGGCGTTCTTCAGTGTCTGGCGGCGGCGGTAGTCTTCCGGCACCTTGTCGGCCTGACCGCGGCTGACCTCAATAAAGAAACCGTGCACCCGGTTGTATTCCACGCGCAGAGTGGCGATGCCGGTGCGCTCGCGCTCGCGCGCCTCGATGCGCATCAGCACGTCGCCGCTGTCGCTGGCCAGGCTGCGCAGTTCATCCAGGTCGGCATCGTAGCCGTCGGCGATGACGCCGCCGTCTCGTATCAGCAACGCTGGCTCTGGAGCAATGGCCGTCTGAAGCAGCGTAGCCAGGGCCGGATCCACGTTCAGGCGATGAAGATAGTCCGTCAAGTCGCCCGCGGCGCCGAAGCTTTGTTCCAGCCCCGCGCGCAGCGCAGGAAGTTCGGCCAACGCGTCGCGCAAGCTGGCCAGTTCGCGCGGACGCACGCTGCGCAGGGCGATGCGGGTGGCGATTCGTTCCAGGTCGGGGAAGCGGTTCAGGGCGTGGCGCAACTGATCCAGCGGGTCGCGCGCATCCAGGCTGGCCGCCTGCTGAGTCCGGAAAAACAGCGACACAATGTCCTGGCGCTGCTGGGCGGCTTGATTCAGGCGCAGCGGATGGTGTAGCCAGCGGCGCAGCAGACGGCTGCCCATGGGAGTCTGGCAATGATCCAGGGTGGAAAACAGCGTGGGGCTGGTTTCGCCGCTGATGGTTTCGGTAATTTCCAGGTTTTTGCGCGTGACGGCGTCCAGGACGACGAAGTCCGAACCGTGCTGCACGCGCACCGCCGCGATATGCGCCAGGGACTGTGATTGTGTGCTGCCTACATAGCGCAACAGGGCGCCGGCCGCTGCTGAGGCGGCGGGCAGCTCGTCCAGTCCGAAGCTGGCCAGTGAATCGAGCTTGAAGTGATCGAGCAGCGTCTGGCGCGAGCCGTCGGGAGCGAAATGCCAGTCAGGCAGAGTGTGGCAGCTTGCGCCAGCGGGCTCTGGCAGATGGCGCAGACTTTCGGGGTACAGCAACTCTGCCGGGCCGATGCGGTTGAGTTCAGTTTCCAGCATGTCCGGTTCGCACTGGCAGACCAGAAATTCTCCGCTGGCCAGATTCATCCAGGCCAGGCCCACCCGTTCCTGGCGCTGAGTCCTGGTGACGGTGCAGGCGGCGATCAGGCGGTCGGCCTTGGGTGGCAACAGGGCGTCGTCCGTCAGGGTGCCGGGCGTGACCACGCGTACGATTTTTCGCTCTACAGGCCCCTTGCTGGCGGCCGGATCGCCGATCTGTTCGCAAATGGCCACGGATTCGCCCAGGGCGACCAGGCGCGCTAGATACCCTTCCATGGCATGAAAAGGGACTCCCGCCATGGGGATGGGCTCGCCGTTGGACGAACCGCGTTTGGTCAGAGTCAGGTTCAGCAGCCGAGCGCCGCGCTCGGCGTCCGTGTAGAACATTTCGTAGAAATCCCCCATGCGGTAGAACAGCAGGTGCGAGCCGGCTTCGGCTTTCAGCTGCAGGTATTGGCGCATCATGGGGGTGTGCGAAGATAAATCAGTTTTACTCATATAAATCAACTAGTTATGGCTTCTTCGCTGTTTTCTTGGGACAAATTTGGGACGATTTGACGCATGTTTTGCATGCTCTCCCAGATGCGTTCGAGCTCGCTGGGGGACTCTGAGTCTATCCAGCGGGCATACACTTGCACGAGCATGGAGTAATCATTGTGGCCCATCTGATTAGCGATGAAGGCCAGGTTGCCGCGAGCCGTCAGATTCCAGCATGCGTAGGTGTGGCGAGTTTGATAAGGCGGGCGCGGGCGAATCTCCGCGCGCCGGATCAGATTGCCCCATTTGGTATTCCAGGCGCTGGGCACAAAGAACTCGTTGACTTCCTTTCTGCGTGCTTGAGTCTTGGGCGATAGGAAAACGCGCACGCGGTCGGTACGCGATTCGTGGCGGTTCAGCCAGACTTGCAGATCAACGGGCTTGCGATGTTTGGCGCCCTCAATAAGCACCCGCAGTGCCTCTTGAGCGGGTGGGAACAGCAAGACGGTGCGTTCCTTGTTTGTTTTGGGAACCTTGAAGGTCATGGATTGGGTTATGGATCGGCGTACCGTGATCTTGCTCAGGTCGGCGGCTACATCCTCCACAGCCAATGCCAGCAACTCACCGGGGCGCAGCCCGGTATAGACCGACAACGTGACTGCTGCCCGGTCAATCGGGTGTATGCAGCCTTTATCAATGAGCAACTGATATTCCTCGAAGCTCAACGGATCGGGGTCTTTGTGGCTTTTGGTGAAGCGGGTGCAATGCTTGGCCAGATCCTTGCAGTATCCGTTGTCTTCGCACCAATACAGGAAGCCGGAGAAGGTGGCGAGGTAGTGATTGACAGTAGAGACCGCGCGGGTGGCGATCAGATCGACTCGCAATTGCTGGATGTCTGCTGGCTTGAGTGCGTCGATTTGGCGGTCGCGGCCGATCGTCTCCAGGCAGACGTTTAGCGCGTTCTCGTAGCGTGACTGTGTTTCCGGTGTGATGTCCACCGCTTTGAGCGGCTTGTAGCGGTCGCACAGGTCGTCCAGGCGTTTGCTGGTTTGGACAGCGCTTTCCGCTGGGCGCGTGTGTGGAAACATTTCTGCTTCGTTATAGGTGCCGGTGCGCAACGCATACAGGGCCGCACTGCGCAGACGCGCAGCGTGCTTGAGGTTTGCTTTGGTGGGGTCAAGCCCAAGCGTATGCCGATGGCGCACGCCCTGGTGCATGAAGTCCACGCGGATCGATTTGCCGTGTATCCAGATGCCGGGGAAGCCGGTCTTCGCTACTGCTTCGACTGCCATCACGATGCTCCTGCTGCTTATGCTTACTCCGCCTTCGTTTGTTCGTTCAAGGGCCATTGGCCGGTCTTGAGCATGAAAAGCTCGAAAAGACCGGGAGGCATGGAACGGTCGCCCGCCTCCCAACGCTGCCATGTGCGCAGCGATACCCGCACAATTTGCGCTGCTTCCGTTTGAGTAAGGCCAGCCACGATGCGGGCATCACGAATGGTGGCGACCGGCGGGCTTTGCTGCTTCGTCGATTCAGACATAGACAAGAATGGTGGAAACCTGCGCGTATGCACCCAGTCCGCGAATTATATACGACCATTGGTCGTATTGCAAAAGCTGCCATTCCGTATTGGTGACGGGTGCTTATGTCTTGCAATCGTCACTCAGAAGGATCTGGCGTGCGCCGTGCTTTCCACCCATCGCTCGAACTCGGCAAGGTTCAAAAAGATGCGGCCATCCGGCGCTTTGCGCCAGATGCGACCTTCCAGCCAAATTCCACCTTTGACCTTGTGGCGCACCGCGTTCTCGCTGTAGCCAGTGACTTCGGCAAACCGCTTGACGAGTACCCATCGGCTTGGATTGCTCACGGCGTTCTCCCTGTGTGCCGGCACCATACCGGTGATTGAAATGACATAGAAGCATTGTTGCCGGAGCCCGTCGTTAAGGAAACTTGTGTGGGCGTAGATAGGCGTAGGAGAGCCTGGAGATAGTGTCGCTGATAAGTTGATTGAGCTTGGCATCCCGGCGTGCCGCCGTCGGGTTCGCGGGCTGCGCCCCGCGCTTTGTGCCGAATCCCGGCCATCCGGCATTGACCCCTGATGCCTTCGGCCCTTGTGGGCCTGCGCGCTGCGCTTGCCAAAAGCAGGTAGTGCAATGGGCGGGGAGTGGGCGACCACAAAAAACATTCGCTATCATATTAAAATTGCTCACTTAGAACGATAGGCCGGCTTTCGTTTTTTATAGGCCGTATACATCAACAAAAAAACGACGGCAGTGAGGAAATCGATTTGTTTAATCTGTTGGTGCAATACAGTCCCTGGGGCGCGGGGCGCGACACAGTTCCGGTTGATCGGTTGTTTGAATACACCGACGGTGACATTGCTGCATCCTTTCGTGATGGTGATCAGATCGCCCTCGACCGCCTTATCCGCCTGCCGTGCGTTTTCATGGAAGAGGGCACTGGCGATCAGCTGGCCAGGGTGGGGACAATCACGCGCGCTCGGCATGTCGGGCGGGAAATTGCCATTGAATATACCTTTGATATGGATATCCCGCCCCTCTTGAACAGCGCAATTTTCGCGAACAGGATCGATTTCGATATGCCTCGTGACTTCGAGTTCTCTCGAAGCCATTGGGCAGTAAAGGACGTGGACCTTTACAGGGTTCTTATCCGAAATACGCAGTCGCGTCGACAGCGTCCTTCCGTATTCAATATCACGGAGCATGAGCGGATCGAACCAATGCTGCTTTCGGCCATGATGCCGTTTGACGCTCCCTTCACGCCTGTTTATGAAACGCTTCGACAGACCGCAGAAGTCGTCGGACTTCGCTGCCGTCGCGCTGATGATATCTGGGAAAATCCCGCGATCATTCAAGATATCGTCTCCTTGATCGATCGTTCGCGCGTTGTTATCTGCGATTGTACAAATCGCAACCCAAACGTCTTCTATGAAATTGGTATAGCCCATACCTTGGGTCGTGAAGTTATTCTCATCACCCAGAACGCCAGCGACATACCGTTTGATCTCCGCCACCTTCGCTATGTGGCGTACCTGAATAACGCAGAGGGCCGCCAGGTCTTAGGTCAAACGCTCCAGCGACGCTTGGAAGCTATCGTGGAGGGCTAGTAGGTGCACCAAGGCTTCGAAGACGCGCCCTTGCTCTGTTGGTCGTGTTCCTCCAGCAAAAAGGTGAGATAGCTGCGTGCGAGGTTGCAGTACAGGCGCGCCTCGTGCGGCTGGATTGCGATGCCTTCTTTGAGATCGGTCCCGTGACGGACACCGCCTCCGGTCGGCGATGAAAGGTAGCCGTGCAAGGTCGTCATCCAGGTCATAATATTTTCCTGTGCCTTGCCTCGCTCCCGTTTTTTCATCTCGTTAATGATCGGTCCGAAATACTTCCCCTGAATCGTCACTGTGTCCTCACCTAAGCCTCGAAATGCTGTAGTGATTGATTCCAGAAGGAAGAGGATTTCTTGAACCGCACGTCGGCCCTGACCAATATCGAGCTGCCGTTCGGATTCCGCCAAGCACTCGTTAATAAGCGCGCGGGCTTGCTCATCCAGCGATGGAGCCTGACGCGGAACCGTGATCGGCGTATAGGTGCGTGTTGCGATTAAATCCGGCGGTTGTATTTCATAGCCCGCATCATGTTCCGCCAAGATAGCATTGATGATTTGGACGTCTGGTACGCCCATGCCGGATTGTTCGAGATCGTCGCAGCAATTCCAAAAAGCCTCGATAAACACAGGCGCATTCTCAGCCGAGTTATCCATCAACCGAGAGAGATCGCTCCACGCCCAATCCAAGCTGCTGCTTCGGCCATTTCCGCCGAACCGGCTTTTGCAACGCTCAACCGTTTGCCATATATCATCCTGCGCTGCGATTTTTTCGATCAAGTCGTAAAAATTGCGGACAACGTTTTTCGGAATAGGCCCTGGGCTTTTGAAACGCCACGCTTTATCGAAGTTGAGCAATTTACTTGTCCTCTTGAATCTAGGAGTCTCTACCAATGATCGCTTCCAAGATACAACGGATATCTGGACGTCCAAATTTTGTTGCGCCTGGATGGGCACTTATGGCCGATTCCAGTAATCAGGCTATCAAATGTATCAAATAAAAACGGGATGGTGCTCCATGTCCTCAATGCATCACGCAATCAACTCATAGCGTCTGCGCTCCGCGCACCGCGCTGCTCCACGTTCGCTATCACTCATCCCTGACGGGACTGGCCTTGGCCAGCCTTCCACATCCCTGACGCCTACGGCCCGGCTTCCCTGCTTCGGGCCTGCGCGCTGGCGCTTGCCTGCGGGCGACACCAAAGACCTGGCCGTTGCCTGCCCAGCCATCTTTCCTGTCTTCATCACCTTGTCCGCGACTGTAGCCCGTGGCCGCGTGCCGTCAAGGCGCGCCAGGCCGTGTCCTCGGCTGCGCCTGTGGGCCGCACCAACCTGACGCTTGTTTCCTTGACGGCCCACGTTCGTGGGCTCCTGACCGTCGCGGGCGACGAACTCTGGAAAGACGGTGGCAACGAGGCCAACCGGGTTCTTCGTGCCGACCGCACATCAACAGCTCAAAAGCTTGGGCTTCCGAATCTTGGAATCCGGTGTGCGGTGAACAGCAAACCCCTTCTTTGTCAGGAGAAATCCCATGCTTGCATCCCGCTTCGGTTCCCATTCCCCGGTGCTTCGCAGCGACCGACCGCTGTCGGACGATCAGATCAGGGCCGTGGTTCCGTCCATCTATGCCGATGCCCCACACGAAAGCCGTTCAGAACGCTACCGCTACATCCCTACGGCGGCGGTACTGACGGAGCTACGGAAAGAGGGTTTTGAACCCTTCATGGTGACGCAGACCCGAGTACGCAACGAAGACCGACGCGAACATACCAAGCACATGATTCGCCTGCGCCACGCCAATCAAGTGAATGACAGCATCGCCAATGAAATCATTCTTTTGAACTCGCACGATGGCACAAGCAGCTACCAGATGTTGGCCGGGGCGTTTCGTTTCGTGTGCAGCAATGGCCTTGTATGCGGCGATGCCGTGGCCGATGTTCGCATTCCCCATAAGGGCGACATTACCGGCCAAGTCATCGAAGGCGCTTATGAAGTGTTGGACGGTTTCGAGCGGGTGCAG
Source organism: Pseudomonadota bacterium (assembly GCA_023439305.1). Lineage (GTDB taxonomy): Bacteria > Pseudomonadota > Gammaproteobacteria > Burkholderiales > Burkholderiaceae_B > Alcaligenes. Next base: position 3,409 of record JAEXOO010000038.1, on the reverse strand, counting down.
GAATCCCGCGAAGCCATGCAGGCCATCACACTGGGTGATGGCGAAGCCGAAGTATTCGCCCGCGCAGCGCTGGCCCTGAAATACGACGACCCGGATAAGCCCGCGCCCATCACGGAAAGCCAGATTCTGATGCCGCGCCGGTTTGATGACCGTCGCCCCGATCTGTGGATGACCTTTAATCGCTTGCAAGAAAACCTGATTAAAGGCGGTTTGCGTGGCCGCAGCGCCAACGGTCGCCGCCAGAGTACCCGAGCCGTGCAAGGCATTGATTCCGATATTCGCCTGAACCGTTCCCTGTGGCTGCTGGCCGAGGGTATGCGCCAGTTGAAAGCCTGATTCCCCTACGCGGCAGGGGCAGGCAGCCACCCTTGCCGCGCTTTTCATGGCTGCACTGCAAAACCTCAAGGAGTTTTCACCATGAACGCGATCAATCAAACCGAAACCCAAGTCATCGACACCGCTACGCAGGAAGTCGCCGCCCCGGCGCAAAACCGGATTGTCGTGCCACTATCGCAGCTTCGCGCTTCCAAGCGCAATGTACGCAAGATCAGGCAGTCTGTTGATGCCCTGGCCGAGAGCATCGCCCGCGTGGGGCTGCTGCAAAACCTGACCGTCATTCTGGCCCGCGACGGCGAACATTACGAAGTCGTGGCCGGTGGCCGCAGACTGGATGCGCTCAAGCTGCTGGCAAAGACCCGCCGCATTCCGAAGGATTGGGCGGTGCCGTGCCTGCTGGTGGCCGACGCCAGCGCCCGCACCGTCAGCCTGACGGAAAACGTGCAGCGTGAAGCCATGCACCCCGCAGACCAGTTTGAAGCGTTCGCCGCGCTGGTGGCCGAAGGCCGACCCATCGAAGACATCGCGGCTGATTTCAGCGTGACCCCGCTGGTGGTGCAGCGCCGTTTGAAGCTGGCGAATGTATCGCGGCGTCTGCTGGCCGATTATCGTGCCGATGCCGTCACCCTTGAACAGTTGATGGCGCTTGCCATCACGGATGACCATGCGGCGCAGGAAGCCGCGTTCTATGAAGCGCCCGAATGGCAACGCCAGCCGCACGCTTTGCGTGACCGGCTGACCGAGCGGGAGATTGACGCAGGCCATGCGCTGGTGCGTTTCGCCGGGCTGGATGCCTACGAAGCCGCAGGCGGTGGTATTCGCCGTGATCTGTTCGCGCAGGATGATCGCGGCGTGTATGTCACCGATGCGGCGCTGTTGGACACGCTGGTGCGCCAAAAGCTGGACGAACACGCGGCCACCGTGAAGGCCGAGGGCTGGGCATGGGTGGATGCCACGGCTGCCGCGACCTATGCAGACCTGCAAGCCTTCCAACGCGCCCCGCGTGAGCGGCGCAACCCTACCAAGCGGGAAAGCGACCGCATGGACAAGCTGGAAACCAAGATGCAGGCCATTGGTGAAGCGATTGATGCCGCATTGGAAGATGACGACGAGGAAAAGGCCGACACCTTGCAGGAGGAAGGCGACAGCCTGGGCGAGCAATTGCAGGCGCTGGAAGATCGCCTGCTGGATTACGCCCCGAACGTCAAAGCCGCCGCCGGTGCCATTGTGACGCTGGACCGACAAGGTGAAATGGTGGTGCATCGTGGCCTGATGCGCGAAGCCGAAGCGAAGGCACTGCGCACCTTGGAACGGCTGCGGCAGGGTTTCAGTGGCGAGGATGATGCAGACAGCGATGGCGAGGACGACGAGCAGCCCAAGGCCGCTTCCCTGTCCGACCGGCTGGTGCAGCGTTTGAGCGCCCACCGTACCGCCGCGCTGCAAATCGAGCTGGCCCGGAATCCACAAGCCGCCCTGGCCGCTGTGGTGCATGGCATGGTGCAGACGGTCTTGCAAAAGGGGTATTACTATCGTGATAGTTTGCCGCTGGAAATACGCCTGACCGTGCAAGACCGGCTGGAAAGCATGGCCCCGGACTGGCCGGAATCTCCCTCCGCCGTGGCGCTGGCCGAACTGCAAAAAGCCATAGGCGAGGACTTGCCGCAGGATAGCGCCGAATTGTTCGCTGTCTTGCTGGCAAAACCGCAAGATGCACTGGTGCGGCTGCTGGCGGTGTGCGCGGCGGCAAGCGTGGATGTTGTCACGCCTCGCGCTACCGCGCAGCAACCGGGTGTGGCACTGGCGCAGGCCGTGGGACTGGACATGGCGGCATGGTGGCAGCCGACTGCCGAGGGTTATTTCAAGCATGTATCCAAGGCCGTGATTCTTGATGCCGCGGGCGAGTTCGCGCCCGATGAGGTTTCCCGGCTGGCGAAGCTGAAAAAAGCCGATATTGCCAGCGAAGCGGAACGGCTGGTGGCCGGGTCGGGATGGATGCCCGCTATTTTCCGGGTTGAAGGCCCGCAGGATATGGCGACAGACGAAGACGGCGCAACCGCCGAGGATGGCGGAACGCCCACTGCCATTGAGCCCGCTGATGTAGTCGCCGCATAACTTTGACGATAGGCCAGCGCCCCGGTTCCAGCCGGGGCGCTGGCTGTCTTCATCGGTTCAGATCCCACCGGCCCCAACTCCGTTCCGTCATTGGGGCCGGTGGTCAAAAATCCGGGCGCTGCATCGCCGCGCCCGGAGCCAACAACCAAACCAAATCAGCAGATCACCGTCTTCGCGGTGATCTGTGGCGTTGAAACAGCCGTGCGCCAACGCTGGGTTCTTGCTTAATTCGCAATTCATTATAATATAACCCCCTATACTATATTGAATGGCTGATTTTCATGTCCCATACGTCCCGCCAGAAAGACAAGCTGATCTCCCGCGTCCGTCGAATCAAAGGGCAATTGGAAGGCATTGAACGCGCCCTGGATTCGGAAGCGGCATGTGCGGAAGTGCTGCGTCAGATCGCATCGGTTCGCGGTGCCGTCAACGGGTTGACGACAGAGGTGATGGAAGATCACTTGCGCGAACATGTCCTGATGGCCGAAACCGACAAGGAACGCCACCAGGGTGGCGAGGAAATGATTGCGGTCATCCGGGCCTACATGAAATGACGCCTTGCCCGCACGCCGCTTGCGATATACAGGAATCCTGATGACGACGAATACTATACCGGCCCCGGGCCACGATCACTTTTTTCTCGGTAGCGACCACCAGCGCAATGAAAGCAGGGTGTGGCTGGTCATCGCCCTCACGGCCGGCATGATGCTGGTGGAGATCATTGCCGGTACCTTATACGGCTCAATGGCGCTCGTGGCTGATGGCTGGCATATGTCCACGCATGCCGGAGCCATGTTGATTGCCGTGCTGGCTTATCGTTTCGCGCGCAGGCATGTGTCATTTTCAGAAGGTGACTGCACGGAATATCAAGAGTCGGCTGCACAGTCTTTTCTGATCTGTGGTCGTCTCAGAAAACGGAAAATAAAGCACGCTAAGCTGTGGAAGCCCCTGCCAAGCTCGT
>JAEXOO010000017.1 GCA_023439305.1 Pseudomonadota bacterium | reverse complement strand
CGAGCTCTTCGAGCTCACGATTGAGGTAAATCCGTATAGCCTGGAAGGTCCTGGTTGCCGGATGTTGACCCTTTTCGCGCGTGCGGACGACACCGGCGACGAGCTCGGCGAGATCACGCGTTGTATGCAGCGGGCGGGATTGGCGGCGATCAACAATCGCCTTTGCAATCTGGAAAGCAAACCGTTCTTCGCCATATTCTGCAATGACCTCCTTTAAAACTTCCACGCTGGCCTGCGCCAGCCACTGTTCAGCGGTCGGGCCGCTGCTGGTGTCCATGCGCATGTCCAGAGGACCTTCGCGCATGAACGAAAAACCTCGTTCTGCATCATCGATCTGGGGCGAGGAAATCCCCAGATCCATCATCACGCCGTCCAACGGGCCGGCATTAATATCATCCAGCGCCTGCGCCAGCTCGCCGAAGCCGCTGTGCAAGACCGTGACGCGGGCGTCCTGATCGGCCAGCTCGCGAGCCACGGCAATGGCCTGCGGATCCTTGTCGAACACGATCAGGCGGGCTTGAGGGCCCAGGTAGGACAGCAACAAGCGACTGTGCCCTCCCCGTCCGAACGTGCAATCCACATACACGCCTTCCAGCACACCGTTCGCCTTCGGGGCCTGGGTCCAGCGCCGCGCCTCGAACGACGGATCCACGAGGGCCGCCACCGTAGGCTCCAGCAGCACGGATCGATGTACCAGCGTCATTACTTACTCAGAAAGAAAATGTGTCGAATACGTCTGTGGACCCTGCCGCCAGATCCTGGGCCTGACGGCGTTCCAGTTCCTGAGCGTTCCACAATTCAAAATGGGTCGCCATGCCCAACAGCATGGCGTCGCGCTCCAGGCCCACTGCGGTGCGCAGTTCGGGAGCAATCAGTATCCGGCCAGCGGAATCCAGATCGACATCCTGAGCACTGCCCAGCAGCAGGCGTTGCAGGAAACGTGCGCTCATGGGAAAGCGGGCGATCTGTTCGCGTTTTTCTTCCCAGACGCTGCGCGGGTAGACCAGCAAGCAGCCGTCGGGATGACGGGTCAGAGTCAGGCGACCTTGTTCCTGCTGAGCGAGCGCGTCACGATGCCGGGTCGGAATAGACATCCGCCCCTTTGCGTCGATGGTGAGTGCGCTGCTGCCTTGGAACATTTCCCCCCCACTTTTTCACACTATTTCCTACTTTTCCCCACTCTACGGCGGAAACCAGGGCTGGTCAAGACGCCGGTTGCAATTTTTTCAATCACAACAAGCACTTAGCGCACTATTGGAGAATAGCGTTGAAAAAAATTCTCTGTTAAATCAAGAAATTGCGGGGTGCATTAAAAGTGATTTGTCATAAAAACGGGCACAGGCAGACGACGCCTGGGTTTTGCAGTCCCTGACAATTCATTTCAAATGACTGAAATATGCACGAAATGTGGCGAGCGCCGGGAGAAGTGTGAGACAGGCCTATAGGCCGGATTCTGTATGCTGGCGGGAACCCGCCAGCCGGCAATCATTCCTCTGGGCCGGCCATTGCTGGACGGCTCTAGCTACCTACCCGCATACTGAGACGAGCCGCCTCTCGGGCTAAAAGCCTGCGTATGCCTATTTGGTATTGCTCCGGGTAGAGGTTACCGCGTTTCACCCCACAACGCCCCGCACCTTGCGATGCGGAAAATACGGAGATGGCCGTATTTGTGTCCGCCGAGGCGAACCCCCGCTGTGGTCTCGTCTCTGTGGCCCTGGTCCTCGACTGGCCGGCGCGGAGCCGGCTTTGTCGGACGGCTGTTAGCCGCTACCCTGCTCTGTGGAGTCCGGACCTTCCTCGATGCTTGCGCACCGCGACTGCCCAGCCTGCCTCACAATCGCATTGTAACCTGCGACAATACTGAAATTCGCACGACACGCCGATTTATCTGGAGTTTTATGTCCATCAACCTGATTTCCCTGACCGACGCCCAACTGGCGTTCGGCCACCATGCCCTGCTGGATCACGCGGACCTGGCCATACAAAGCAATGAGCGCATCGGCCTGATCGGACGCAACGGGGCGGGCAAATCCTCTCTTCTGAAAATCCTGGACAAACGCATCGCTCCCGACGAGGGCCAGGTACAAAGTCTGAATGGCCTGAAAGTGGCCACCGTCGAACAAGAACCCGAACTGGATGCTGGCCAGAGCATCTACGAGATTCTGTGCGGCGACCTGACCGAGTCCGAAGACTGGCAGCGGCCCGCCCGCGTCAACGCGCTGATCGACAAGCTGGGCCTGAATCCCGACGCCATGGCGGAGAGCCTGTCGGGCGGGCAACGCAAGCGGGTGGCCCTGGCGCGCGCCGTGGTCGAAGAACCCGACCTGCTGCTCCTGGACGAACCCACCAACCATCTGGACTTCGACGGCATTCTCTGGCTGGAGCAACTCCTGCTGGGTTTCAAAGGCAGCGCCGTCATCATCACCCACGACCGGCGTTTCCTGGACGCCGTCGCCACCCGCATCGTGGAACTGGACCGAGGCAAGCTCTTCAGCTTTCCCGGCAACTTTTCCGAATGGCAGGTACGCAAGGCGGAGTGGCTGGAAGCCGAAAAACAGCAAAGCGCCAAATTCGACAAATTCCTGGCCCAGGAAGAAGTCTGGATACGCAAGGGCGTGCAAGCGCGCCGCACCCGCGACGAAGGCCGCGTGCGACGCCTGGAGCAGTTGCGCCGAGACCGCGCTGAACGACGTGAACGCTCCGGCGACGTCAAGTTCGCCGTCGCCGAAGGCCAGCGTTCCGGCAAGCTGGTGGCCGAGCTCCAGCACGTCACCCACGGCTACGATGACCGCGTCCTGATCCGCGATTTCTCCACTCTGCTGATGCGTGGCGACCGCATCGGCCTGATCGGCCCCAACGGCGCCGGCAAGACCACGCTGTTGCGCATCATGCTGGGCCTGCAAGAACCCAATGAAGGCACGGTGCGCCACGGCACGCGGCTTAATATCGGTTACTTCGACCAGATGCGCAGCCGCCTTGACGAAAATGCCACGCTTGCCGACACCATCAGCCCCGGCAGCGAATGGGTAGAGATCGGCAGCCAGCGCAAACACGTCATGAGCTACCTGGAAGACTTCCTCTTTCCAGCCGCCCGCGCCCACTCCCCCGTACGCAGCCTGTCTGGCGGGGAACGCGCGCGACTGGCCCTGGCGCGCATGTTCGCCCAGCCCACCAACGTGCTGGTGCTGGACGAGCCCACCAATGACCTGGATATCGAAACCCTGGAGCTGCTGGAAGACCTGCTCCAGGATTACACCGGCACCGTGCTGCTGGTCAGCCACGACCGCGCCTTCCTGGACAATGTGGTCACCCAGGTGATCGCCGCCGAAGGAGACGGCGCCTGGGGCGAGTATGTGGGCGGCTACGACGAATGGCTGGCCCAGCGCCCCCAGCCGTCCTCAGCAGCGCCAGCCGCTCCTGCGGCCGAACCGGCCAAACCCGCAGCCGACCGCAGCAGCGCCAAAGCCAGCAAGCCGGGACGCCTGGCGCCCTGGGAAGAAAAAGAACTGGACGCCCTGCCCGAGAAGATCGCCGATATCGAAAGCCGGCAAGCCGTACTGGCCGAACAGCTCAGCGATCCGGACCTCTATAAAGACGGCACCGCTCGCGCCGACGACGTCAATGCGCAGTTGGACCAACTAAACACCGAGCTGGAGGCACTGTTCGAGCGCTGGGAAAAACTGGAAGAAAAGCGGCAGGCCGGCCAGTAGCGGGACCCAGCCGTGCAGGCCAAGGGCAGACTCGCCAGCGTTCTGCCTGGCGAGACCGACAGGCCCGCCAAAAAAAAGCCATCCCGTACGGGATGGCTTTTTTGTTGCGCTACAAGTGATGAATCAGGCCGTGACGCTTTCGGCGACAGGCTGCTCGACCTCGGCCGAACTGCGGATCAGGTAGTCGAAAGCGCTCAGAGAGGCCTTCGCGCCTTCACCGGCGGCAATGACGATCTGCTTGTAGGGCACGGTCGTCACGTCACCCGCAGCAAACACGCCGGCCAGCGAGGTTGTGCCGCGCACGTCCACTTCGATCTCGCCATGACGAGACAGGCTGACATCGCTGCCCTTGAGCCATTCAGTGTTGGGCACCAGTCCGATCTGCACGAACACGCCGTCCAGATCCAGATGCTTGGCTTGCTGGGTCGCACGATCCAGATAGTTCAGGCCCACCACCTTCGTGCCGTCGCCCAGCACTTCGGTCGTCTGCGCTTGGGTGATGATCTGGACATTGGGCAGGCTGCGCAGCTTGCGCTGCAGCACTTCATCTGCCCGCAGGCTTTCGCCGAACTCGATCAACGTGACATGGCGCACCAGGCCTGCCAGGTCAATAGCAGCCTCCACACCGGAGTTTCCACCGCCGACCACGGCCACATTCTTGCCCTTGAACAGGGGGCCATCGCAGTGCGGGCAATAAGCCACGCCGCGGTTACGGTACTCCTGCTCGCCCGGCACATTCAGCTCGCGCCAGCGCGCCCCTGTCGCCAGGATGACAGACTTGGCCTTGAGCTGGCCGCCACCGGCCACATCCACCAGAATCTGCTTGCCTTCACGGCGGATGCCGGCGGCGCGATGCAGATTCATGATGTCCACGTCGTAGGCCTTGACGTGTTGCTCCAGGGCAGCAGCGAACTTGGGCCCTTCAGTTTCGACTACCGAGATGTAGTTCTCGATGGACATGGTATCCAGCACCTGGCCGCCGAAACGCTCGGCCAGCACACCGGTGCGAATACCCTTGCGGGCCGCATAAATGGCTGCCGCCGCGCCGGCAGGGCCGCCGCCAACGACCAGCACATCGTATTCGTCCTTGGCGTCCAGAGCCTGGGCGCGGGCTTCGTTGTCGCCGGCATCCAGCTTGGCCAGCAGCTCTTCGGCACTGGCGCGGCCTTGATGGAACAGTTCGCCATTCAGGTACACAGCAGGCACCGACAGGATGTTGCGCTCTTCCACTTCCTTCTGGAACAAAGCGCCGTCGATGGCCACGTGCTTGATACGCGGATTGAGGACAGACATCGCGTTCAATGCCTGCACCACATCAGGACAGTTCTGGCACGACAGCGAGAAATAGGTTTCGAAGACAAAGTCGCCCGGCAGATTGCGGATCTGCTCAATGACGGCGTCGTCCAGCTTGATCGCATGGCCGCCCACTTGCAGCAGCGCCAGGATCAAGGAAGTAAATTCGTGCCCCATGGGAATACCGGCAAAGCTGACGCTGATGTCGGTCCCGGGACGGGTAATCTTGAAGGAAGGCTTGCGCTCTTGCGCATCCGAGTCCTCGCGATAGCTGGTCTTATCCGAAAGGCTATCGATTTCCTGCAGCAGCTCGCGCAGCTCGGTGGACTTGGCGCCCATATCCAGCGACGCAACGATCTCGATCGGTTGGGTGATCTTTTCGAGATAAGCCTTCAATTGAGTTTTGATGTTTGCATCTAACATGAGAAACGCCTTTTATCCTGTACTGAACGAAACAACATGGGGCGCCTGGACCGGCCAGGCGCCGGGCGATGGCGCGCAGCGCACACCGCCCTGACCATGACGGTCTTAGATCTTGCCGACCAGATCCAGGGAAGGAGTCAGCGTCTTGGCGCCTTCTTCCCACTTGGCTGGGCACACTTCACCGGGGTGAGCGGCGATGTACTGAGCAGCCTTGACCTTGCGCAGCAGCTCGGAAGCATCACGGCCGATGCCGTTGTCGTGGATTTCCAGAACCTTGATTTCACCGGCTGGGTTGACCACGAAGGTGCCGCGCAGAGCAATACCTTCTTCTTCGATCAGCACGTCGAAGTTGCGCGACAGCAGATGGGTTGGGTCGGCCAGCATGGGGTAGTTCACTTTGCTGATGGCGTCGGACGTGTCGTGCCATGCCTTGTGGGCAAAGTGCGTGTCGGTGGACACGGAGTAGATTTCAACGCCCAGCTTCTGGAACTCGGCGTAGTTGTCGGCCAGGTCTTCCAGCTCGGTTGGGCACACAAAGGTGAAGTCGGCTGGGTAGAAAACAAACACGGACCATTTGCCGGCGATGCTTTCATTGCTGACATCAACGAACTTGCCGTTGTGGTATGCGGTTGCCTTGAATGGTTTGATGACGGTGTTGATCAAAGACATGTTAGCTCCAGTTAGCGGTTAACAATTGACAGTAAGGTCATTATAGGAAGCTGCGAGCGATTAGTGAAATTGATTAATACAATTACTCTAATTGCAAATACCTATCGCATCGAGCACAAAATTTTTCCCTGCGCTCAACACAACGCTATGCTAACAGAGCCAGATGACAGTGCAACTACCGCTACGCCTGCAATAAGGTCTTCTAGGCCGATGCGCCAGCCGAACCCCGCCGCGCCGCCTGCAAGCAGCGCTCGAAGTCCAGCCAGAACGACTCGTCCGAGCCCACGGACACATTCATGCGGGCATAGGTGGACGGCTGCTGCAGCGGCGAGAACAAAGCTCCCGGCACCACCAGATGACCTGGCCGACCCAGCGAACGAACCAGGCTCTCCGTATCCACACCCATATCCGCCCACACGAACATGCCCGCTTGCGGCGGCGCATCCGGGGCCAGGCCCAGGCGGGCCAGTCGCTCCAGCGTACGCTGGCGGTCGCCATCCGCATGACGCCGCAGACGATCCAAATGCTTGCGATAAGGCCCCTCCACCAAGAGCTTGTGCGTCACCCGTTCGCTCAGTTCGGGAGAGGTCAGCCCGGCCAGCATCTTCAGATTGACCAGCGCCTGCAGCAAGTCCGGTGCGGCGGCCACATAGGCCAGGCGCAAGCCTGCCGCCAACACTTTGGAATAGCCTCCCACCAAGGTCACCCTGCTCAACTGGTCCAGTTGCGCCAATCTGCACGGCGGGTGAGCGTGCAGTTCGCTGTAGGTATCGTCCTCGATGATATGGAAGTCCCAGGTCTGGGCCAGGGTCAGGATAGCGTGCGCGACCGCAGGGCTCAGGCCAAAGCCGGTGGGGTTATGCACCACGGTATTCAGAATGACCAGACGCGGCCGGTGCTCGCGCGCCAACTGCTCCAGCACGGCCACATCGGGGCCATCGGCGCGCCTCGGCACGCTCAGCACCTTGACATCCACCACGGCCAGACGGGCGAAAAGCAGATACCAGGCGGGATCTTCCACCACCACAACATCGCCGGGACGCAGCCAATGGCGCAGCAGCAGATCCAGCGCATGCGTAGCGCCGCTGCACAGCATGATCTGACGGTCGGGGTCCGCCTGGATACCGCTGTCTTCCAATTGCGTCGCAATATGTTGACGCAAGGGTCTGTAGCCATGTGAATGTCCGTACCCCAGCAGCCCCGACCCGGCGGTGCGGCTGACTTGGCGCACAGCGGTCAGCACCATGTCATTGTCCAGCCACTGGGTAGGGATGCCGGCGCTGTCGCTGTGCCCCATGAAGCTGTTCAGCATCCAGTTCACATCGATCTTGCGCGGCTCAATCTTGTCGACCCGCAAGGACTCGCTGCGCAGACGCCGGGGCTGACGCACCCGCACAAAAAAACCCGAACCGGGACGCGACTCCACCAGGCCAAGCGCCATCAGCCTGTCATAAGCCGCCACAACGGTGTGCGTGCTGACGCCCGCAGACTGCGCCATGCGCCTGACAGAGGGCAGACGGCTGCCGCCGCGATAGCGCACGCGCAACTCCTGCTGCACCCAGCACACCAACTGTTCACTGAGTGTGACATCCGAGCCCCGGACTGGCTGCCAATTCATCCATTCCATTATGCTGATCCCTGTACGTAGACTGACTGTAGCGGCGATTTCACCAATACAGCTGGACCTACTGCGCACTCAACTGTATCGCTACTGTATTGCCTATTTATTTTAAGCTCGAAGCCGAAATAAACGCATAACTTCATTCGTGGTGATCCTCATGAATCGCAGCACAATCCTGGCCTCGCCCTCCCCCGCCCTGCTCCCCTACCTGTACGCTTTTGTCGGCGTGCTGGTATTCGCCTTCACCCTGCCCATGACGCGCGTAGCGGTGCAGAGCTTTGACCCCTGGCTGGTCGGCATGGCCCGGGCCAGCATTGGGGGCCTGTTCGCGGCCTTCCTGTTGCTGGCGACACGCAGCCGTAGCCCCACCGCTTCCGAATGGCGCGGCATCGCCCTATCCTGCACGGGCGTCATCGTAGGGTGGCCCGTCTTTTCGTCCGTCGCCATGCAAACAGTGCCGTCCTCGCACGGCGCTGTTCTCAGCGGTCTGATTCCCCTGGCCACCGCCATCGTCAGCGCGGCCCGCAGCGGCGAATCTCTGAGCCGCCGCTTCTGGTTGCTGAGCTTGCTGGGGGCCGTTCTGGTACTGATGTACGCTTTCTATATAGGGGAAGGGGCCTTGCAGGCCGGAGATCTTTGGCTTGCCCTGGCCGTTTTCATGGCCGGCGTAGGCTACGCCGAAGGCGGTCGGGTGGCGCGCACCCTGGGGGGCTGGCGCACTATCTGCTGGTGTCTGGCGGCCAGCCTGCCCCTGACCATACCGGCCTCCCTGTGGCTGGCGTTCCCCATGGCACACGATCCCAGCTCGCAATCAGTCATGGCGCTGCTGTATCTGGCGATCTGTTCCTCGCTGCTGGGCTTTTTCCCCTGGTACAAGGCCATGGCCATGGGCGGGGTGGCGCGCATCGGCCAAGTTCAACTGGCCCAGCCCTTTCTGACCATCCTGATCTCCGCCCTGTGGCTGGGCGAACAAGTGGACCTGCTGACCTGGCTCAGCTGTGTGCTCATCATCGTCATCATCGCTGCAAGCCGGCGCGCTTGAGGAACCGCGACCGCGACAGAAGGCGGCTAAATAGAACTGGGGCATATCCACCTAACGAATAGTTCGTTCCAAAGCCTGGCTGCCACCCGCACACTTGCTCATAAGTTTATGAACGATGTGACGCGCAGTCCGGCCCCAGTCCACGTGAGATTTCCGTCCGGCCGGCACCGCCACAGCCTGATGGGAATTCCGATCGTGCCCTCCTATGTTCCTGCCATCACAGCCCTGACTGCCCGCCCGCTGGCGCTCTGGAAGCAGCTGCGCGACGACCTTGTACAGATCGCGTGCGAACACCCCGATGCCATTCTGGCCTCGTCCCTGGCAGCCGAAGACATGGTGGTGTTTCACGCCATGTCCATCTACACGCCCGAGCTGCAAACCCTGACGCTGGATACCGGCCGTCTGCACACTGAAACCGTCCAGATGGCCGCCACCATACGCCAGCATTACCAGCGCGATATTCTCTTTTTCCGCCCTGATCCGGACCGCGTGCAGGCACACGTGCAGCAACACGGCGCCCATGCCTTCTACGACAGCGTGGAATTGCGCAAAGAATGCTGCCAGATCCGCAAGGTCGAGCCGCTGCGTCGCGCCCTGACCGGCCGCTCGGCCTGGATCACGGGCCAGCGCCGCGAACAATCCGCCAGCCGCAACGAACTGGCCCTGAGCGAATACGACGCCACCTTCGGCCTGCAGAAATTCAACCCGCTGACCGCCTGGACGCACGACGACGTGTGGGCCGTGATCCGCGGCCTGGGCATCCCCTACAACCCCCTGCATGATCAGGGCTACCCCTCTATCGGCTGCGAACCCTGTACCCGCGCCATCCGCCCCAGCGAGGACGTGCGCGCCGGGCGCTGGTGGTGGGAACAGCGCGACAGCCTCGAGTGCGGCCTGCACGCCGGCAATCTGCACAGCAGCGTCAACACCTAAAGGAACACCATGGGCGAACCACTTGCCATCCGTACGCACCTCGACTGGCTCGAGGCCGAAGCCATCTTCATCCTGCGCGAAATCGCCGCCGAAGCTGAAAAACCCGTGCTGCTGTTTTCAGGCGGCAAGGACTCGGCTGTGCTGCTGCGCCTGGCCGAAAAAGCCTTTGCGCCCGGTGCGCTGCCCTTCCCGCTGCTGCATGTCGACACTGGTCACAACTACCCTGAAGTCATCGAGTTCCGCGACCGGCGCGCCGCCGAACTGGGTGCACAACTTATCGTGCGCAGCGTCGAAGACTCCATCGCGCGGGGCACCGTGGTGCTGCGCCACGAAAACGCCAGCCGCAACGGCGCCCAGGCCGTCACGCTGCTGGAGGCCATCGAGGAATTCGGTTTTGATGCCTGCTTCGGAGGCGCGCGCCGCGACGAGGAAAAAGCCCGCGCCAAGGAACGCATCGTGTCCTTTCGGGACGAGTTCGGCCAATGGGACCCCAAGGCCCAGCGCCCGGAACTCTGGCGCCTGTTCAACACGCGCATTCACAAGGGCGAGAACCTGCGCGTCTTCCCGATTTCCAATTGGACCGAACTGGACGTGTGGCAATACATACAGCGCGAACAGATCGCCTTGCCGTCGATCTACTACACCCATGCACGCGAAGTCGTGGAGCGCAACGGACTGATCGTGCCCATTACTCCGCTGACGCCTTTGCTCGACGGCGAAACCCCCGCGTGGCGTGACGTGCGCTTTCGCACCGTCGGCGACATTTCCTGCACCTGCCCGGTCTTGTCCACGGCCGCCACGGCCCAGGACATCATCGCTGAAACAGCCCTGGCCACCATTACCGAGCGCGGCGCAACCCGCATGGACGATCAGACCTCCGAAGCGTCCATGGAGCACCGCAAGAAACAAGGATACTTCTGATGAATGCAGTCAATGAATCGTGGATTCAGGCCGCCGAACAGGGCGTACTGCGCCTGATCACCGCCGGCTCCGTGGACGACGGCAAATCCACCCTGATCGGTCGTCTGCTGGTGGACAGCCAAGGTGTTTTCGCAGACCAGATCGCCGCCATCCAGCGCTCCAAGTACAAGCGTGGCGACGACGCCGAACCCGACCTGGCCCTGCTGACCGACGGCCTGGAAGCCGAGCGCGAGCAAGGCATCACGATCGATGTAGCCTACCGCTACTTTGCAACGCCCAAGCGTAAATTCATCGTCGCCGACACGCCGGGCCACGAGCAGTACACGCGCAATATGATCACCGGGGCGTCCACAGCCCAGGCTGCCATCATCCTGATCGACGCCAGCCGCGCCCGCGACGGCCAATTGCTGACCCAGACCAAGCGCCACAGCACCGTGGCCCGATTGCTGGGCCTGCGCCACATCGTGGTGGCCGTCAACAAGATGGATCTGGTGAATTGGGATCAGGCCGTCTTCGATCGCATTCATGCCGCCTACCGCGAACTGGCCGACCACCTGGGCATCGACCATTTCCACATCATCCCGCTGTCCGCCTTGAAAGGCGAGAACATCACCCGTCCATCCAACCATGCTCCCTGGTACACCGGCCTTCCTTTGCTGCCGCTGCTGGAATCGCTGAGCCTGGAAGAAGAACGCGCCAAGCCGGCGCGGCTGTTCGTGCAGTGGGTCATCCGCCATGGCGGCAGCCGCGTGGACGGCTTCCGAGGTTATGCCGGCCAACTGGACGGCGGTCGCATCAGTGTGGGCGACACTATTCAAGTCTGGCCGTCGGCCAAGACCGCGGTGGTCACCGGCCTGTATCGCGCCGGCCAGGAGCAGGCCCAGGTCAGCGACGGCGATGCCGTCACCCTGGTTCTGGACCGCGAACTGGATATCTCGCGTGGCGATCTGCTGACCCTCGCCGACGAATCCGTCGAACCGCGCAAAAGCTTCGAGGCCGAGCTGTGCTGGCTGGACGAACAGCCGCTGAGCACATCGCGTTCCTACTGGCTGAAACAAGGCACGCGCCTGACCCAGGCCAAGGTGCGCGCAGTGCATGCCATACGCGATGTCAGCAGCCTGCAGGAACAAGAGGCCAGCGGCTCGCTGGCCTTGAACGACATCGGCCGGGTCAGCATCGCCAGCCGCGACCCGCTGGTGCTGGACAGCTACCAGGACCATGCGGGCACCGGCGCCTTCATTCTGATCGATGCCGGCACCCACCAGACGGTGGCCGCCGGACTGGTCTACAACCCGGCCTACTGAACCTGAGCCGAGCGCACCAGGGCCAGCGATTGCTCGGCAATGATGCGCTCTTCGTTGGTCGGGATCACCATGACCCGCACCGGGCTGGCCTGCGTGGAAATCACGGTATCGCCAGCCTGGTTGCGCGTCGGATCCAGCTCCACTCCCATCCAGGCCAGGTGCTGTGCAATGCGCGCACGCACACCCGGGCTGTGCTCGCCTATGCCGGCGGTAAAGACCAGGGTGTCCAGGCCTTGCAGCGACACACACAAGCCCGCCAGGCTTTCCGCCGCGCGATAGCAGAAGTAATCGACTGCCAACTGGGCGCGGGGATCGTCCGACTCCTGCAGGACGCGCATGTCGGCGCTGATCCCCGACAAGCCCTTCAAGCCCGACTCGGTGTACAGAATGGACTGAATCGTATCGTGGTCCAGCCCCTGTTCCATCATCCACAGCACCACGCCCGCATCCAGCCTGCCCGGACGCGTGCCCATGGGTAGTCCGTCCAGAGCCGTGAAACCCATGGTGGTTTCCAGACTGCGACCCTGCTTCAGTGCGCAGGCCGAGGCCCCCGATCCCAGGTGCGCCACCAGCGTGCGCCCTTGCGCCACCTGCGGCCAATGCTGCTGCAAGTGCTCGGCAATGTAGTGATAGGACAGGCCATGGAAGCCATAGCGCCGCACGCCTTGTTCGTAAAAACGTTGCGGCAAGGCGAAATGCTGAACGTGCGGCGCCTGCCCCTGGTGGAACGCCGTATCCAGGCAGGCGACCTGAAAGATTTCCGGCCAGCGGTCAAAAATAACCCGTACCGGCGCCAGATTGTTTTGCTGGTGCAAGGGCGCCAAAGGAGAAAGGCTGTCCAGATACTCCAGCACCTGAGGCGTCAGCGGCAGAGCGCGATCATAGCGGGGGCCGCCATGGACGATTCGGTGTCCCACCGCGATAGGTTCGCGATCCAGCCGGGCCAGCAACCAGTCGGCCACCAAGGCCTGGGCCGAGTGCAGATCATGCGCCTGAGAAGGATCCAGAGACTGCCGCTCCAGAGGCGCCCCGTGTTCGTCATCGACCTTGAAGGCCGGCATGCCCCCGCCTATGCCCGACACCTGCCCGCCGTACTGAAAGGCCAGCCGCTCGTCCTCGCCGACCGCGTACATATGGAACTTCAGGCTGGAGCTGCCAGCATTGACCACCAGAATCAAGTCGTTCATGCCGGGACCTCGGTGAGACCTGCGCGACGCTCCAGGTAGCCTGCATAGACACTGGCCACCGCGCAGGACGCCAGACGGGTCTGGGTGCTGTCGGCACGGCTGGTCAGGATAATGGGCACGCGTGCGCCCATGACGATGCCGGCCGCGTGCGCGCCCGACAGAAAAGTCAGATTCTTGGCCAGCATATTCCCAGCCTCCAGGTCCGGCGTGACCACAATCTGCGCCCGTCCGGCCACCGGCGACACAATGCCCTTGATCCGAGCCGCTTCGGGGCTGATGGCGTTATCCAGCGCCAGCGGCCCGTCCAGCACGCCGCCGGTGATCTGACCCCGATCCGCCATCTTGCACAAGGCGGCCGCTTCCAGGGTGGAGGGGATCTTCTCGGTCACCTGCTCCACAGCGGACAGCAAAGCAACACGCGGCTCACCCAGCCCCAGACCGTGGTGCAGATCGATAGCGTTCTGGACGATATCCGCCTTGGTCGTGAGATCAGGGAAGATATTGATGGCGGCATCCGTTACAAAGAGCGGATAGGGATAGCGCGGCACATCCATGATGAAGACGTGACTGAGCCGCCGTCCAGTGCGCAATCCCTTGCCCTGCGTACACAGCACGGCATGGATTAATTCATCCGTGTGCAGGCTGCCTTTCATCAGCAACTGCGCGCGCCCGGCCAGGACCTCGCCCACGGCGGTCTCGGCCGAAGCATGGCTGTGAGGCGTATCGATCAGGGTGATGCCCTCCAGGCTGAGCCCGTGCTCAGCCGCCACCGCATGCAGCCTTGTCTGCGGCCCGACCAGCACAATGTCAAACAGCCCTTGCTCCCGCGCCTGCAAGGCCGCTCCTAATGAAACGTCGTCGCAGGGATGGGCAACCACGCAGGTGCGGGTAGGCTCTTGGCGAGCATGTTGAATCAAACGGGCGTAATGGCTGGACACCGCCGCGTCATCGGCGGCGGAGGGCATGGGATCGAGGCCCGCATGGCGGATCATGGTGTTGGTCTCCGGGTGGTGGATCTGAACGCAACCCTACACTACACCAGTTTCATGACAGCCTGTCCTTGATAAAATGCAGTAAAGCCCCGCTATCTGCTTCTATGCGCCAGCAGCTGTTCCCGCAGCCACTCCAGCAGCCTGGCCTCCCGGCTGTCGGGCAGAAACTCCTGAGATGTCAGCAGACTGTAGCGCGAGCCGTCTTCAATGAAACCGGCTGGCGCCACCAACAGGCCGTTGCGCAAATCATCGTTGACCAGGTGGCGGGAGCCGATGGCCACGCCATGCCCCGCAGCCGCGGCCTGCAAGCTGAAATAAAAGTGCTCGAAGACCTGCTGCGGCCCCACCCCGGCCTTCTGACCGGTCAGCGTGAACCAGTCACCCCAGGCATGCGGCCGGCTTTGGGTGGCCAGGCGCGGCGCGTCCGCGCGCAGGCGCAACTGCCCACCCTGCTTCTCGAAATACACATCCACTTTTTCCGGACTGCAGACTAGGCCAAGTTCTTCGGCGAACAAATCGCTCATGTGGGCGTGATCGGGGCACTCAAAGTCCTGGCGCCGCAGCGCCAGGTCGATCCCGCTGGCAAAGCTGAAGGCCCCGCCGCCCGCCACCAGCAAGACCTGGTCACCGGGATAACGCTGCTGGAAATCAGGCCAGCGCGGCAAGAGCCAGCGCATCAACAAGGTAGGCTCGCAGGACAGCACCAAAGGCAGCGCCTGCTCATCCCGGATGATGTCGCGCCCGGCCTGGTCGATCAGGCCCAGGCCTTGCTGCACCGCCTTCTGCAACCGTCGCCCTGCCTGGGTCAGGAACACACGTCGATTGCGGCGCTCGAACAGGCTCAGGCCCAGCTCTTCCTCCAGACCGCGTATGGCGCGGCTGATGGCGCCATGGGTCAAATTGAAGCGATTGGCGGCCAGGCTGAAACTCTCCAGCTGGGCCGCCTGCTCGAAATAGCGCAAGGCCATGAGCGAGCCCGGCTTGAAGCCCTTGAAACGTTCTTTTTTTATAGGGATGGTATCCATGCGTCTCCTGCACTGTCAGGGCGCCCGCTGCGGCGGGAAGGCCGGGCAGGTCGACATCCGCGATATTACGCCCCTTCTTGCGCCTGCCCACCCCATTCCTGCCAGAGCGCCCACAGACCGTCCACATCTCCGCCACTCAAGGCTGGCATGGCCTGTTTCAGCTGCTCCGGAGGCCAATCCTACCAGCGCAATTGCTGCAAACGCTCAATCTGGTCAGTCGAAAAACGGGTCCGCAGCACCTTGGCCGGATTGCCTCTTACGATCTCATACGGAGCAACATCACGCGTCACCAGAGCGCGTGCGCCAATTACAGCGCCGTCGCCAACTCGGATGCCGGGCATGATCATGGCTTCGGAACCGATCCAGACATCGTTGCCAATCACGGTGTCGCCGGCGGCGAGCATACTCTCTGGCTCCAGAGCCTCGCAATCCGGCTCGCCTTACAGCCCCAGATCCGTCAGACCAGGGTGATCGTCGGGGCGACGGCCCAGCGGCCAATGGAATTTACGATCAGATTCTTCAATGGCCAGATCGTTGATGCTGGCATGGCGCACCGCCATATAACCGTTTTCATCAAACTCCCAGTTTTCGTTGCCATAGCTGCGCCACCACTGCCCTTGGGCATCATGCCATTCGTAGGCGAAACGAACGGCGATCCGGTTGCCATGCCAGGCCCAGATTTCTTTGATCAGGCGATAATCCAGCTCTTTTTGCCACTTGCGCTCCAGAAAAGCCTGAACCTGCTCACGGCCTCGGGGAAATTCGCTGCGGTTGCGCCAGCGTGTATCCACGGTATAGGCCTGAGCGACCCGGGCCGGATCGCGGGTGTTCCATGCATCTTCCGCCGCGCGGGCTTTCTGACGGGCCGACTCCAGGCTGAACGGTGGCAAAGGGGCACGGACTTCCATGAGCATCTCCTTGAAAAAACAAAAGTAGACAACTCTGTCTACCTGAGAAAGACTATA
Organism: Pseudomonadota bacterium; assembly: GCA_023439305.1. Lineage (GTDB taxonomy): Bacteria > Pseudomonadota > Gammaproteobacteria > Burkholderiales > Burkholderiaceae_B > Alcaligenes. Next base: position 29,062 of record JAEXOO010000017.1, on the reverse strand, counting down.
TAATGTAGACAGACCTGTCTACCTTTTCCCGCCATGCCCGCACTGCCCAACATATCCCTTGAATCACTGCCTCCACGAGAACGCATCCTGCACACCGCGCACGAGCTTTTCTATGCCCACGGTACGCACTCCGTCGGCATAGACCTGATCATTGCGCACGCCCATGTCAGCAAAGTGACGTTCTATCGTCAGTTTCCCAGCAAGCACGAGCTGATCCTGGCCTATCTGCAATTACGCCATGATATCTGGATGGACTGGTTCGACCGGCGCCTGACTCAGGCCGAGGGGCAGCAAGACGCCGCCGACATCTTGGCCGACACCTTGCTGGAGTGGTTTTCAGAACCGCATTACCGTGGCTGCGCATTCCTGAACAGTGCGTGCGAATCCGCCCCCATGGAGGCGGACATCCTTGCTCGGGTGCAGCAGCACAAGCAAGCCATGACACGAAGAATCGCCCAGTTGATCGGCCCAAACCGTGCGGGCATGGAAGAAATATTGAGCCTGCTCGTGGATGGCGCCATTGTCCATGCTCAATACGAAGCTGACCCTGCCAAGACCGCCGATACACTGCGCCGCGCCCTTACCCTTTTGCTTGTTCCCGCTTGCGCTCCCAGCGACGCAGGCCCGCCAGCACAAACCAGGCAAACACGGCGCTAAGTACGGCGGTGGCCTCGCGCCCCATGCCGGCGGCAATGCCTATGGCCGCCGTCAGCCAGATGCCCGCCGCCGTCGTCAGGCCTCGTACTTGCTGCTCGTCGCTGGACTTCAAGATGGCGCCGGCACACAGAAAGCCTATGCCCTGAATCACTCCCTGCAACACCCGGCTCATGTCGCTGACCTCCATCCCGCCTTGCGCCGGCACCAGCACGAACAGCGCCGCCCCCAAGGCCACCAGCATGTGCGTGCGCAGACCTGCGTCCTTGCCGCTGCGCTCGCGCTCCCACCCCAGCAAGCCGCCCAATAACAAGGCCAGACTGAGTCGCAGAATAATGCGCAGAACTTCACCCGCATTGGGAATATCGCTGAATTCGGACAGCAATGTACCCCACAGTTGCGCCCCGATAGATTCCATAACGCACCCCTCGCCCTGGGCAGACGGCGTCCGCCTTCTGGGGAAAAATCTATCCAATTCGATACGAACCGTAAACGCACATTGCGTGACTTGCGTATCAAGCCGTTAAAAAGACCCCTGTCCTCATTCCGGCACCGCGCTGGCCCACGGAGCACGCTGGAACTGCTGCACCAGATAATCGATCAAGGCCTGCACCCGGGCCGGGCGCGCGCGGCCGGGTGGCGTGACAATATGCAGCGCAATCGGCGGCACCTGCCAATCCGGCAACACGACCTCCAAACGTCCTTTTTGCAGCGCATCCCAGACCAGGAACTCCGGTTGTACGGCCAGACCCAACCCTGCCAGCAAGGGCGGCATCAGGGCTTCGGCATTGTTCACCTGCAGCGCACAAGGCACCTCCTGGGCATAGCGCTGCTCCCCGCGCTGAAAATGCCATGTACTGCCACGCCGCTCATAGGCATACCGCAGGCTGCGATGGGTCGCCAGCTCGCTGGGATGTGCAGGCCGGCCATGCAGTTCCAGATAGGCGGGCGCGGCCACCAGCAGCAGGCGCACCCCGCACAGACTGCGTGCCAGCAAGCTGGAATCTGCCAGTGACGCAATCCGCAAGGCCAGATCAAAGCCTTGCTCGACGATATCCACCTGAGCGTCATTGAAGTGCAGGTCCAACAACACGTCCGGATGAGCCTGCATGAACGCCGGCACCACCGGCGCCAGATGGGAAATCCCAAATGACATAGGTGCAGCGACCTTGATGCGTCCCTGTAATTGGGTCACCTGTTCCCGGGCCAGCGCTTCCACGGCCTGCCCGGCCAAAAGAATTTCCTGAGCATGTTCCAGGCTGGCCTGACCTGTTGCGGTCAGAGAAAGACGGCGGGACGTGCGGTGGAAGAGGGACACCTGCAACTGCTTTTCCAGCCGCGCAATGGCTTTGGATACAGTCGGCTGCGACAGACCCAGCACCTGGGCTGCCTGGGCAAAGGAACCCGTTTCGGCCACCGTAGCAAAAATGGCCCACGCTTCAAGATCAGGCAGATTACTCATTGAATTATTGGAATGAATGACATTCCATTCATTCTATTTCATTCAATCAGCAGTGGGAATAAGATGACTTCATCGCATGAATTTCAGAGGACATCACCATGATAGAACGCAGACCTTTTGCTGAACTGGGCGGTGCCAACCATGGCTGGCTGGACGCCAAGCATCATTTTTCCTTCGCCAATTATTACGACCCCCAGCGTATGGAATGGGGCGCGCTGCGCGTCTGGAATGACGACACCATCGCGGCTGGCACGGGCTTCCCGCCCCACGGCCATGCCGACATGGAAATCATTACCTACGTACGGGAAGGCGCCATCACCCACCAGGACAGCCTGGGCAACAAGGGCCGTACCGAAGCGGGCGATGTACAAGTCATGAGCGCCGGCACCGGCATACGCCACGCCGAATACAACTTGGAGCCCGTCACCACACGCATCTTCCAGATCTGGATCCAACCCGATCGCCAAGGGGAAGCTCCCTCCTGGGGGGCCAAGCCTTTCCCCAAAGGCGACCGCTCCGGCCAATTCGTCACCCTGGCCAGCGGCTTTGGCGACGACGGCGACGCCCTGCCCATCCGCGCCCAGGCGCGCGTGCTGGGCGCTACGCTGAGCGCAGGCCAGACGGCGACGCTGACACTGCCTGAAGGGCATCTGGCCTATCTGGTTCCCGCCCGAGGCCGGGTCAGCATCAACGATGTTGAGCTGGAAGCCCGCGACGGCGCCGCCATCCGCGACGAAAAGACCTTGACCATCACGGCGCTGGAAGAAGCCGAGCTGGTTCTGGTTCAGACCGCCCGCTAAGGACTGGCAATGCAGAACCAAACATAGCGGGGCCTGAGCCCCGCCGTGTTTCAAGCCCGTTCAAACCTGCGTTTCGTCCAAAGGATGCCCCGCCTGAACCCAGGCGTCTATGCCGCCGGACAGCGGGCGCACGCGGGTGTAGCCCAGCGACTTGAGTCGTTGGGCTACACGAGCCGCCGAGGCGTCATTGGGGCAGGAACAATAGACGATCACCTCGTGGCCATGCTCGGCCGCCAGGCAGCCAGAGCCGCTCAGCTCTTTTTCATCCAGCGCCACGGCGCCCGGAATACGGCCTTCGGCCTGATAAAACTCGCTGCGCACATCCAGTATCAATGGCTGCGCGCCCGCCTGAATCAATTCATAAAGCTCGTCCACGCTGATGCGCGCCAGCTTCAAGGTTTTCAGGAATACATGCCGCTGCCAGGCTTTGCGCGCCACGAACAAGGCCAGGACGACCGCCAGGATCAATAGCCCCCAACGCCCCAGCGCGTCCAGCGTGTCCAGCAATTCACCGATGGCGGAGCTGAACAGACTGCCCAGCAACAGGGCGGAACCCACCCAAATAGCCGCGCCCAGCATGTCGAACCAGATGAAACGGCGCACACTGGTCCCCAAAGCGCCGGCCATGGCGCTGGCGACCGAAGCGAAGCCGGGAATGAACTTGGCCACCAGCAAAGAGCGGGCGCCCCAACGTAAATAGACCGCCTCGGTCTGACGCACGCACGAATCGGGCGAGAGGGAAATACGGCACATGGTCGCCATGACGCGCCGCCCGTAACGACGCCCGGCATAGAACCAGATGACATCCGCGATCAGCGCCCCGAGCACGGCCAGGGCAAGCAGCCCCGGCAAGGAAAACCGTCCGCCATGGGCCAAGGCGCTGGTCACCACCAGCGTCGGGTAAGCCGGGATGGGCGCCCCCAGCTGTTCAATCAGCACATTCAGGAACACCAATCCCAGCCCATGCTGTTCGATCACATTGACGAGCCATTGCATGATGCAGGCACCTACTCACTTCAAACATTGAATCAAGCCTGCATTGTCACCCGCACCGGAACATAGGCCTAGCGCTCTGGCCGCCATGTGGGCGCCGCGCGACAGCCTTGCTGGCGGCCACCCGTCAGCCGCCCGCCCTTGTTGGCAAGGCCAGACCTGAAACGACAGAAAAAACGGCGAAGATATCACAGTGAACTCATGCGTTTTCGTTACAATTAGCCGACACCAACCTACCAGGCCGGCCGATCGCCGGTCAGGGGCCACACCGTGACTACCTCTGCCGATCAGTACTTCGTCTTGATCGTTCCCGCCTGCTCAGTGCTGCTGGGCATGGCCATGGTGTACTGCTGGACCCGCCTGCGCGATCACGCTTACCTGCTGTGGATTGCCGCCGGATACCTGGTCACCGCCATTCCCTTGAGCGTGCACAGCCTGATGGACAATCAGCAGCTTGCCCGCTGGTCAGTAGTGACCTCGGCTCTCTATATGGGTGGCGTCTGGAGCATGGCGCACGGCGTGGCGCTGCGTTTTGAAAGCCGTACCCGCATCGGTGCAGCCGGGCTGATCATTGCGGCCACCCTGGCCCTGCTGTTTTATTTCTCCTACGTCCACGACCACCTGTGGATGCGCATGCACATCCTGAACACTGGCCTGGCTCTGTTGATCGCCTTGCCCGCCCGCGCAGTCCTGTTCGGCCACCGGCCGCGTATCCCGCTAGCCCGCGTGCTGCGCGTATCCTATGTGATCGTGCTCGCCTACGCCATTATCCGCATTTTCGTCCTGGGCATCCTCATGCCGCAGGATCCGCTGGTGGAGCTGACCCGCTCGGGCTTCTGGCTGCTGATGCTGGCGACCAATATGATCATCAGTATCTGGCTGGCGCTGGTCATTCTGGCAGGCACAGCCTTGTCCATCGTGCAGATGCTCGACCACGAACGCAGCCGGGATCCGCTGACCCGCCTGCTGAATCGACGCGCTTTTTTCGAACAGGCGCACAAGCGCATGCACGAGCAGGGCCCCCGCGGCTGGGCGGTGCTGGTCTGCGACATCGATCACTTCAAGGCGATCAACGATACCTGGGGCCATGCCGCCGGCGACCAGGCCCTGCAGGCCGTGGGCGCCCTGCTGACGCGGCAGGCGCGCCAGGAGGATCTGGTCGCCCGCTTTGGCGGCGAAGAGTTCGTTCTGCTGCTGCGGTGTCCCGACCTGTCATCGGCGCACCAAGTCGCCGAGCGCCTGCGCACCCGCCTGATGACCCTGCCAATAGGCGGACTGCCCGACGATACCCTGACCGCCAGTTTTGGCTTGGCGGCCCTGCCGCTGGACGGCAATCTGGACCAGGCCATACAGCAGGCCGACGCCCTGCTCTACCAAGCCAAGCATGCTGGACGCAATCAGGTGGCCTGGCCTCAAGCCTGAAACGGCATCCCCAATTCTGTTGATACCGCCCGTCGTCTTTTTCTTTTATTGTCGTCTCCATGAACCGGCGCAGTTCCATGCTGCGCCCGTAGAAACAAAAAGCAGCAGGGCTGCACGGACTGACAACAGGAGACATCATGGATTTGAAGGAAGCAAGCGCAACACAACTGCTGGAAGGCCTGGGAAAAGGCCGGTTCAATGCTGTCGAACTGGCCCATGAGCTCTTGACGCAATCCCAGAAAATGTCCGCCCTGAACGGACTGGCCCACCTGGACGCAGACAGCTTTCTGCAGCAGGCCGGCGATTCGGATCAGCGCCGCGCCCGCGGCCGGATCGGGCCGCTGGAAGGCATCCCCCTGGCGCTGAAAGACAATCTGAATACTCGCGACATGCCGACCACGTCCAGCACCGGTGCCCTGCAAGGACGTGTACCACCACGGGATGCCGCTATCGTAAGCCGCCTGCGCGCTGCCGGCGCAGTGCTGCCAGCCAAGACCGTCATGCATGAGCTGGCCTTCGGGATCACCACCAACAACGCCACCACAGGCCCGGCCCGCAACCCCTACGATTCCAATCGCATTCCAGGCGGTTCTTCCGGCGGCACCGCGACAGTCGTCGCCGCCCGGCAGTTCCCCGCCGGCATAGGCACGGATACCGGCGCGTCCGTACGCCTGCCCGCCGCGCTCTGCGGGCTGTACGGCTTTCGCCCTACGGTCGGCCGCTACCCCGGCCAGGGCATCGTGCCCCTGTCCCACACCCGCGACACCGCCGGTCCCATGAGCCGCAGCCTGGCCGATATTTTGCTGTTGGATGCCGTGATGGCCGGGCAGGAAAACGTCCCAGCCGGACCCGCGCCCGCCTTGAACGAACTGCGCCTGGGCGTGCCCCGCTCGACATTCTGGAGCAGGCTGGATGACGGCGTCGCCGCCTTGAGCGAACAAATGCTGGATCGCCTGCAGCGCGCCGGCGTCACCTTGGTAGACGTAGATCTTGACCCGATCCTGGCCATCAACAGCCGTGTAGGCATGCCCATCGTGCTTTACGAAGCGGTGCATGAACTTCCTGTCTACCTGGCGGAAAATGGTTACGACATAGGGCTGGATGAACTGATGCAAGGCATCAACAGCCCGGATGTCAAAGCGCTGTTTGAAAGCATTACCGGCGCGCATGCCATACCCGAGGCGGTCTATCGGGAAGCTGTGCAAATGCATAGGCCCGCCCTGCAGCAAGCCTACGCCGACTTGCTCGCCCAATCGCGCCTGGACGGCCTGGTGTTCCCCACCAGCCCGCTGACGGCGCGAGCCATCGGCGAGGATGAAACCGTCGAGCTGAACGGACGGCGCGTAGCGACCTTTCCGACCTATATTGCCCACACCGACCTGGGATCCAACCTAGGCGCGCCGGGCATCTCTTTACCCATCGGGCTGGCGCAAGGCTTGCCGGTAGGGCTGGAGATCGAAGCCGCCATCGGCGCGGACGAGCGCCTGCTGGCGCTGTGCCGGGCCCTGGACCCTTTGCTGCCGCCCACGGATGGCCCCAGGCTTTAAAGCGACTTAGGCGTCCGAACGGCGGCGCGTCAGCCGCGCCGCCAGCTCCGCCCGATTGGCGCAGCCGAACTTGGCCAGCAATCGACCCAGATGTGTTCGGACCGTGGAAAATCCAATACCCAGCAGTCCCGCGATCTCCCGATCCGTCAGGCCCTTGGCCGCCAAGGCGGCCACATCCCTTTCCCGGGCCGTGAGCACCGGGCGCTGTTCCTGCTCGCGCAGCAAAGCGCGCCGTACATAGGGTTCCAGCACGTCCAGCAAATCCTTGTCACGCTGCTCGAACTCCGGCCTGCCACGCGCGCGCCAGACACGAAAGTCGCCCAGGTCGCGCTGACCGTCGAACAGATAAATATTGATGCCGTGGTGCAAACCGTCCCGGGACAGGAAGTCATGGAAGAACTCTGTACGCTCCAGTTCCGCCTGCGGCATCACATCCGCCACGAAACTGGCCTTGCGACGAAGGCGCAAGCGCTGGGAGATTGGGTCTACCCAGCGAAAATGCGCATCGTAGCGCTGAATATTGTCCGGACTCATGTTCACGGCGCGCGGCTCCAGAAATCGTCCCGCCTGCGCACTCCAGACAAACGACGCCCCGAAATCCGCACGCAGCAGTCCGACCATGGCCGGCAGCACCAGGGCGCGCACATCCACGCCTTCTTCGTCGGCCTCAAGCCGCGCCACCAGCCCGGCAAACTGGACCAGTTCATGGCGGGTCACATCGCGAATCATGCTGGAGTCTCCTTGATATGCCTGTTTGCAGCAGTCTACCTTGTCCGGCCGCCTGCGCCGTATGTCAGAGCCAGAATCGGCGCGGGCTGGACGAATATGTAACAGCGATCGCCCCCTGCTCTTGAAATTACAAAAGTCGTCCCTATAATTAGCACTCGAAGGGGTTGAGTGCTAAGGCGTCGCCCCCACTTGGATTGATACAACCAACTGTCATTTTTAAACAGGAGTTTCTCCATGGCACTGCGTCCTTTGAACGATCGCGTGATCGTCAAGCGTCTGGACAACGAACGCACCACCGCTTCCGGTATCGTCATCCCCGAAAGCGCGACTGAAAAGCCCGATCAAGGCGAGATCCTGGCCGTTGGCCCCGGTAAAAAGACCGAGGACGGCAAGGTTCTGCCGCTGGACCTGAAAGTTGGCGATAAAGTTCTGTTCGGCAAGTACTCCGGCCAGGCTGTCAAGATCGACGGCGAAGAGCTGCTGGTGATCCGCGAAGAAGAAATCTTCGCCGTGATCGAATAAGTACCGCCCACGAATATTCACTAGGATTCAAACCATGACCGCAAAACAAGTTTACTTCGGCGACGACGCACGCACCCGCATCGTTCGCGGTGTCAACATCCTGGCTAACGCCGTCAAGACCACCATGGGCCCCAAAGGCCGCAACGTGGTGCTGGACCGCTCCTTCGGCGCTCCTACCGTGACCAAGGACGGTGTGTCCGTGGCCAAGGAAATCGAACTGAAAGACAAGTTCGAGAACATCGGCGCACAACTGGTCAAGGAAGTGGCTTCCAAGACCTCCGACAACGCTGGCGACGGCACCACCACCGCCACCGTGCTGGCTCAGGCTATCGTTGAAGAAGGTCTGAAGTTCGTGGCCGCCGGCATCAACCCAATGGACCTGAAGCGCGGCATCGACAAGGCCGTGGTCGTGGCCGTTGAAGAACTGCGCAAGCTGTCCCGTCCTTGCACCACCAGCAAGGAAATCGCTCAGGTTGGCTCCATTTCCGCCAACAGCGACCACTCCATCGGCGAAATCATCGCCAATGCCATGGACAAAGTGGGCAAGGAAGGCGTCATCACCGTTGAAGACGGCAAGTCGCTGGACAACGAGCTGGACGTGGTCGAAGGCATGCAGTTCGACCGTGGCTACCTGTCGCCCTACTTCATCAACAACCCCGACAAGCAAGTGGCTGTGCTGGACGATCCGTTCGTCCTGATCTTCGACAAGAAGATCTCCAACATCCGCGACCTGCTGCCCATTCTGGAACAAGTCGCCAAGACCAGCCGTCCTCTGCTGATCGTGGCTGAAGACGTGGAAGGCGAAGCCCTGGCCACGCTGGTTGTGAACAACATCCGCGGCATCCTGAAGACCACCGCCGTCAAGGCTCCTGGCTTTGGCGACCGTCGCAAAGCCATGCTGGAAGACATCGCCATCCTGACCGGCGGCGCCGTCATCTCCGAAGAAACCGGCATGTCCCTGGAAAAGGCCACGCTGGACGATCTGGGCCAGGCCAAGCGCATTGAAGTGGCCAAGGAAAACACCACGATCATCGACGGCGCCGGCGACGGCACCAGCATCGAAGCCCGCGTGAAGCAAATCCGCGTGCAGATCGAAGAGTCCACGTCCGACTACGACCGCGAAAAACTGCAAGAGCGCGTGGCCAAGCTGGCCGGCGGTGTTGCCGTGATCCGCGTGGGCGCAGCCACCGAAGTCGAAATGAAGGAAAAGAAGGCCCGCGTCGAAGACGCCCTGCACGCCACTCGCGCTGCCGTTGAAGAAGGCATCGTTCCCGGCGGCGGCGTGGCCCTGATCCGCGCCCGCACGGCGGTTGCCCAACTGAAGGGTGACAACACCGATCAGGACGCCGGCATCAAGCTGGTTCTGCGCGCCATCGAAGCGCCTCTGCGCACCATCGTGTCCAACGCCGGCGAAGAAGCCAGCGTGGTGGTCAACGAAGTGGCCAACGGCACCGGCACCTTCGGCTACAACGCTGCTACCGGCGAGTACGGCGACCTGGTCGAGCAAGGCGTTCTGGATCCTACCAAGGTGACCCGCACTGCTCTGCAGAACGCCGCTTCCATCGCCAGCCTGCTGCTGACGACTGAAGTAGCCGTGACCGAAATCGTGGAAGACAAGCCTGCTGCTGCCATGCCAGACATGGGCGGCATGGGCGGAATGGGTGGCATGGGCGGCTTCTAAGCCCAGCCCCGCTGCCCGGCTCGGGCGGGAATTGATCACTCCCGCCTCGGCCGCCACGCATCGCGTCAAAAACCGGATGGAATTTTCCATCCGGTTTTTTTATGCCTGATCGGATCTGGGCGATGATTTTCGGCGACACGCACCTCGCGGCCGCTTACATCGACCTGCAGAAAGCAGGCAGACCCGCCTATAATCACGCAGTATCCCTCTTTGGCTCTTTCTTCCATGTCGGACTCCCCGTTCAAAAGCAAAGGCGGCCTGGGCCGCCTGACCGGCGCCTTGCGCTATTCCCTGCAAGGCCTGACGGCCGCCCTGCGACACGAGGCGGCGTTTCGCCAGGAATTGCTGCTGACGGCTATCCTGACGCCGCTGGCCTTCTGGCTGGGCCGCAGCCCGCTGGAGATCGCGGCCTTGCTGGGCACATTGGTTTTTGTCCTGATTCTGGAACTGATCAACTCCGCCCTGGAAGCCCTGGCCGATGCCATTACCCTGGAGCGCCATCCCCTGATCGGCCGCGCCAAGGACCTGGGCAGCGCCGCCGTGCTGCTGGCCCTGATTTTCGCTGGTGCCGTCTGGCTCAGCTTTCTGTACAGCCGTTTATTGACCTGACCCCATGACATTTGTAGAAAAACTGAATCGCGCCTGGAGCGACAACCATTCCCTGCTGATGGTCGGCCTGGACCCCGACCCGCGCCGCATGCCGCGCGAGCTGGCCGGCAAGCCCGACGCCATCTTCGAGTTCTGCAAGGCCATTGTGGACGCCACGGCGGATTATGCCTGCGGCATCAAGCCGCAGATCGCCTATTTCGCCTCTCAGGCGGCGGAAGAGCAATTGCAGGCGCTGTGCGACTATGTGCGCCACCAGTACCCCAACCTGCCCATCGTGCTGGATGCCAAGCGCGGCGACATCGGCTCCACGGCCGAGCAGTATGCACGCGAAGCCTTCGAGCGCTATCGGGCGGATGCCGTCACCGTGAATCCCTACATGGGTTTTGATTCGGTCGAGCCCTATCTGGAATACCAGGACAAGGGCGTGGTCGTGCTGTGCCGCACCTCGAATCCCGGTGGCTCGGACCTGCAGTTCGTGGAAATGGCGGACGGCACCCCGCTGTATCTGCACGTGGCCGGCCTGGTGGCCGACAAATGGAACCAGAACGGTCAGTGCGCCCTGGTCGTAGGCGCCACCTTCCCCGAGGAAATCCGCAAGGTGCGCGAGCGCGTGGGCGATATGCCGCTGCTGATTCCGGGCATCGGCGCTCAGGGCGGAGACATTGTGGCAACGGTTGCTGCCGGCGCCGACTCGCAAGGCGCAGGCATGATGATCAACTCCTCGCGCGCCATTCTGTACGCCAGCCGCGACGACAACTGGCGCGATGCGGCTCAAGCCGCAGCCATTGCGACCCGCAACGCCATCAACGACGCGCGCGCCTAGAAAATCAAGCGGGGTTCAATATGGACAGGGCCGTAACCAGCGCGAATTCCACCGCCTGGTTGCGGATCTGGTCGCGATCGCCGTTGAAGATACGCGTCGCAGCGCGAGTGACGATCCCGTCGCCTGTACGTTGGGCAAACCCGAAACACACCAATCCAACCGGCTTGCCGGGCGTGGCGCCGTCGGGCCCGGCAATGCCGGTCGTGGAAATGGCCAGTTCGACACGCGTGGCCGCCTCCAGCACGCCCGCCGCCATTTCCATGGCGGTTTCCTCGCTGACGGCGCCAAAGCGCTCGAGCGTGTCTACATTGACGCGCAGTTCTTCCACCTTGGCCAGGTTGCTGTAGGTAACGTAGCCGCGTTCGAACCAGGCGCTGGAACCCGGCTCGTTGGTCAAGGCGCCGGCCAGCAGCCCGCCCGTGCAGGATTCGGCGGTCGCCACCATCCAGCCCCTGTCCTTCAGGGCGCGGCCCAGGGCCAAGGCATGGGATACGGGGGTGTAGTCATTCATGCGAGCACTCCAAAACGCACCAGGATGGCCATGACCAGCAGCGCATAGGCCGCCGCCAGGATATCGTCCCACATGACGCCGAAACCATTATGCAGACGCTGGTCAAAATAGCGTACAGGCGGAGGCTTGAGAATATCAAAAAAACGGAACAAGGCGAACGCCGCGCCTTGCGCCAGCCAGGTCTGCGGAATCAGCCAGAGCACCAGCCAGAACGCGACCATTTCGTCCCAGTTCATGCCGCCGTGGTCGGAGACGCCCAGATCGTAGCCAGTACGATGACAAGCCCAGCAGCCCAGCAAAAAAGCCAGCGGCAGGAACACGGCCATCTGTACATCGCTCAGGACATGCAGACCCAGCACCCACAGCACCCAGGCCAACACCGTGCCCCAGGTGCCCGGGCCGGGACGCAGCACACCCGTGCCGAAGCCGAAGGCAAGGATGCGCCAGGGCTTCTTGAAGACCCAGTCCAGACTGGGGCGACGAATAGGATTCAGAGAAGGATCGGGAAAAGTGCTCATGGGATAGGCTCAGGAGCCAAAATGATCGAAACCGCCTTGCGCCGGCGCCGGACGCAAGCCCTGTTGATCCCGCAGGTGCACGCCTTGCCCGGCCTGCATGACGCCGATACGGGCCAGCGCAACGCCGTGCTGCAAGGCCAGATCGCGTATCTGGTCGCGGCGCTCCGGGACAGCGGTAAAACAAAGCTGGAACACATCGCCACCTACCAACGCCGCCTCCTGGCGCACAGCCAGGGGCAGGCCGTCCAAGCCCGGATCCAGCGGCAAGGCATCCCAATCCAGATGAGCCGCGCAGCGGCTGGCCGAAGCGATATGACCGAGATCCTGGACCAGGCCATCGGATACATCGATGGCGGCATTCGCCACCCCCGCCAGAGCCTGTCCCAGACGATACGGCGGCCAGGGCTGCTCGAGCGCAGGACGACATTGTTTCAGGCGGGCAGGATCAGCAGGCAGGCGGCCCTGCAGCAACCGCAACGCGACATCCGCCGCGCCCAGCGTGCCGGTCAGCCAGATATCATCACCGGGACGGGCGGCGCTGCGCAGCAGCGCCTGACCCGGCTGGACCTCGCCCATGACGGTGATGCTGATGACCACGCCCTGCGGACTGCGAGTGGTGTCTCCGCCAATCAGCGGACAGTGCGCGTATTCGGACAACTGGAAGATGCCGCGCGAAAAGGCTTCCAGCCAATCGGGCTGTACGCTGGGCAAGGACAAGGCCAGCAGACAGGCGCGCGGACGCGCGCCCATGGCGCCCAGATCCGACAGGTTCACGGCCAGCGCCTTGTGTCCCAGCAGAAAGGGATCGACGTCAGGAAAAAAATGCTGCCCTTCGATCAGCAAGTCCACGCTGCTGGCCAACTGCCAGCCGGGCGTGGGCGTGAACAAGGCGCAATCGTCCCCCACTCCCAGGTAACCCTGGGGAGCGGGACGATTGAAATAGTGTTTGATGAGACCGAACTCGTTCAGCACGTCTCACCCGGCCTTCAGCGACGGGCCTGCTTGGCCACTTCCGGAGCGCGCACATCGGCGGCCAGCTTATCCAGCACACCGTTGACGAACTTGAAGCCGTCCGTGCCGCCAAACGACTTGGCCAGTTCCACGGCTTCGTTGATGGCCACGCGGTAAGGCACTTCCACGTGATGGATGAGCTCGTAACTGCCGATCAGGAGAATACCGTGCTCGATGGGCGACAGTTCTTCGAGCGGGCGATCCACATAGGGCAGGAAGCGCTCGCGCAGCGTCGGCGCTTCGCGCATGACGCCAAACAGCAGCGTCTTGAACCAGGCGGCGTCTGCTTCGCCGAACTCCTCGTCAGCCCGGATGTGGGCATCGATGGAAACGGCTTCCTGCAGGCCGTCGGCGCCACGCAACAGCCAGGAATACACGCCCTGCAGGGCAAATTCACGCGAGCGGCGTCGCGCGGATCGTCCGTTGGCCTTGGCGGCCTGGACTTTATTTGTCGTCGTCAAGATCTTCGTCCTCGTAGTCTTCGTCCTCGTCGTCGTCATCGAGCTCGGGCTCGAGCACGGCGATGAGATTGCCCAGCTCCACAGCCGTGCGGGCGCAGTCGCGGCCCTTCTCGGCGGCGCGAACCTCGGCTTGTTCGTCGGTATTGGTGGTCAGAACGCCGTTGGCGACGGGAATGCCGGTCGCCAGAGAGACGCGGGTAATAGCCGCTGCGCTTTCATTGCTGACCACTTCAAAGTGGTAGGTATCGCCGCGAATGACGGCGCCCAGGGCGATCAGGGCGTCAAATTCGCCGGTTTCAGCCATTTGCGCCAGGGTAATGCCCAGTTCCAGCGCGCCAGGCACGGACAGCACGGTGACATCACGTTCGTCCACGCCCAGAGCTTCCAGTTCCTGCAGGCAGGCTTCCAGTTCGGTCAGACCGATGGATTCGTTGAAACGCGCGCGCACGATACCGATGTGCAGTCCTTCCCCGTTCAGGTCTGGGGTAACAATGTAAGGATTCATGTCGGAAGCTCCGCTTAGGATTGAGAATCGGGTTCGCTATGGTAACCCGTGATGGTCAGTGCGAACCCTGTCATGCTAGGCATTTTACGTGGTCGCGAGAGCAAACGGGCTTTGCCGACATTGAGGTCGCGCAAAATTTGCGCGCCGATGCCATAGGTGCGCAGGTCGTTGCGGCTGGGACGGCCGCGCGGAGCTTCGGCGGGACTGTCCATGCCCCAGGCCTGCACCTGCTCGAAGGACTGTTCTTCGGAGCTTTGGCAGTTCATCAGCAGCACCACGCCGGATTCGGACGCCGACACGGTCCGCAAGGCCTTGGGCAAGGTCCAGCTATGGCCCACGTCGTCCTGAATCAGAACGTCCAGCACGGTTGTGGGTTCGTGCACGCGCACCAGGGTTTCGACATCCGGGCGTATGGTGCCGTGCACCAGCGCCAGATGCAGTCCGCCCGAGGACAGGTCGCGGTAGGCATGGCAGTCGAACTGGCCGTACGCGGTCTGCACCGGGCGCGTGTGCAGGCGCTCGATCATGGACTCGTGCTCGCTGCGGTACTGGATCAGGTCGGCAATGGTGCCGATCTTGATATTGTGCTGGGCGGCGAAGGTCAGCAAGTCTGGCAGACGGGCCATGGTGCCGTCGGGATTCAGGATTTCGCAGATGACCGCGGCCGGCGTCAGGCCGGCCATGGCGGTCAGGTCGCAGCCCGCTTCAGTATGGCCGGCGCGCACCAGCACGCCGCCTTTGGCGGCCTTTAGCGGAAAGATATGACCGGGCTGCACAAGATCGACGGGGCGGGCATCCCGGGCCACGGCCGCCTGCACGGTACGTGCTCGGTCGGCGGCGGAAATGCCGGTTTCCACGCCTTCGGCGGCCTCGATGGATACGGTGAAGTTGGTACCGAAGCGCGTCCCATTGCGCGTGGCCATCAGGGGCAGATCCAACTGCCGGCAACGCTCTTCGGTCAAGGTCAGGCAGACCAAGCCGCGGCCATGGGTGACCATGAAGTTGATGGCCTCGGCATTGACGAACTCGGCGGCCATGATCAGGTCGCCTTCGTTCTCACGGTCCTCTTCGTCGACCAGGATGACCATACGACCGGCGCGCAGTTCTTCGACGATCTCCAGGACAGGCGAAATCGAGCTGGCGCCGGACAGGGCGGCTTCGGGCTGGAACTCTTGATTCATGGGGCTCTCTGCTCAAACAGACAATAATTAGCGTCATTTTACGACACCCGGGCCACGGCGGGCAGGCTCAATGCCTGTACACTGAGATCCCATCTCCATTCCCCCTGTTTCGTCCATGACTGACCCCGTCCCCCCCGTCCTCGAAGAGAAACGCCGTCGCATACAGTCCATCGAGACAGGTTTCGCGTTGCTCAAGGCTCTGGTGGACAGCGGCCAGCCCATGATGCTGCGCGATCTGGCCCAGCAGGCCGCCATGAGCCCCGCCAAGGCGCACCCCTATCTGGTCAGTTTCACCAATGTGGGCCTGGTTCAGCAGGACGGCGTCACCGGACTGTACGAACTGGGGCCCTTCGCGCTGCAGATGGGCCTGGTCAGCCTGCAAAGCCAGAATCCGGTCAAGATCGCCCTGCCCCTGGTACAGGCGCTGGCGCCGCGCATCGGCCACACGCTGGGCCTGGCGGTGCTGGGATCACACGGTCCGACCATGGTGCACATCAGCGAAGCCAGTTACCCCGTGCACGTGAACATGCGCTGCGGAACGGTAATGTCCATGCTGCACACGGCCACCGGCCATGTCTTTGCCGCCTGGCTGCCGGCCGACGTGGCGCGCCACTATATTGACCGCGAAGCCGGCGACAGTGCGGTCGTGACCAGCATCAGCCCCTTGCGTCCATCTGCGCAAGCCCTGGCCGAGCTGCTCGAACGCATCCGCCGCCAAGGCGCGGCCCAGGCCCTGGGCAACCCGCTGCCCGGCATTGATGCCCTGTCCGTGCCCGTCTTCGACCATTCAGGGCAAATTGTGCTGGCGCTGACCAGCCTGGGTCCCAGCACCCTGTTCGACGCCGGCCTGGACAGCCCTATCCTGGCCCAGCTGCGCCAATGCGCCGCCACCATCTCGCACCAGTTGGGCTGGCGCGACACCACGAGCACGGACAAACCCTGATTCCGGGCGCTCGCAGCCACAATAAGGCGCCTGCCGTTTCATTCCGGCTTCAAGTTTTGCGGGTTTGGATGCAGAATGTCCCCTTGCATTTAACAAGATCCAGACTGCCTGCGGCCCGCCGCGCCGCGCATGGGCAGCCGACTCCTTCCCGGAGTCCTATTTCGAGTGTCGAGCTGTGGTAGAACAAGAGCTGAAATTTTTTGTCCCTGAAAGCGCGCGCCCCGGTCTGCTGACCGCCTTGGATGCCGCGCGCACCGGTCGCATCACCCTGAACGCCATCTATTTCGACACCCCGGAACGCGATCTGGCCCTGACCGACATCGCGCTGCGACTGCGCAAGGAAGGCGAGCAGTGGGTGCAGACCGTTAAGCTGCCCGGGCCCGACACGCTGTCGCGCATTGAAATCAATCACCCCCGCCCCGGCCCACAGCTGGACCTGGAGCTGTATCGCGGCTCGCCCGCCGAATCCGCCTTGCTACCTTATGCCGGCCGGATCAAGGCCCGCTACCAGACCAATATCCTGCGCGAGCTCGCCCTGGTCCAGCATGCCGGCTCCGAGCTGGAGCTGGCCTACGATGTGGGCTATATCGAATCAAACGGCCTGCGCCTGTCCGTCAATGAGCTGGAAGTCGAACTGATACACGGCGACAGCTCCGCCATGTTCGAGATCGGCCAGCGCTGGCTCTACAAGCACAGCCTGATTCTGGAACTGCGCAGCAAATCCGAACGAGGCGACGCCTTGGCCGGCCTGGCCGAGCGGCGTCTGGCACGCGGCCAGACCGACGCGCTGGCACCCGCCCAGGTGGCCGCTGCCCTGACACGCAAGGCGTATCAGCTTGCAAAGCCCCACTTCGTGGATACCCGCGACCTGGAACAGTTCTACCGCCGCAGCGCCTCCATGAGCCTGGAGCAAGTCATACGCAATGCCGCCCTGCTGGCCGGCGTCGACGGCATTCGACCCGTCGCCACCTTGCAGGCTGACTACCTGGCCATGATGCGCGTCGGCCTGCGCCGCCTGCGCTCATGCCGCAAACTGTTCAAGCCATGGCTGAATGCCAGCGAAGGTTATGCGAACACGCGCCTGGCGCATTATTTCGGCCTGTTCGGCAAGGCCCGCGACCACGATCTGGTGCAACTGGAAATCACGCCCCTGCTGCTGCAGGCAGGCATGCCTGGACCTGCGCCGCAAATCGAGCCGGCCCACGTGGAGCATGACCCGGTAGAGCTGGCGGCGGCGGCCGAATTCCAATCGCTGCTGCTGAATAATCTGCAAAGCCTGGTCTGCGGCCCGGCGCTGGACCTGCACGGTGTGGATGAACCCGACCAACTGATCGAGGAACGCATCACGCGCTGGTTCAATACCATTCAGCTACGCAGCCAGCGCTTCGCCCAGATCAGCCAGGAAAAACAGCATCGTCTGCGCAATCGCATCAAAAGTCTGCGTTATTGTCTGGAGTTCCTGCAAAGCGCCGACGATGCAGGCCTGCATGCAGTGCTGCGCGACTGCCAGGCGCTGATCGGCGCGGTGACCGACGTAGACGTGGCGCTGTACTGGTACAGCCAGCATGCGCTGTCCCCGGAGCAGGCCCAGTTCGCGCGCCGCTGGCTGCGCCAGGCCCGCGAGACGCGTGCCGCACAAGCGCAGCGCGCCTTGAACGCACTGGGACAGCATCGGCCGCAGCCCAGCCTGGCTCGGCATTGATCGACCTTGCTTAAAAAAACTCCGGCCGAGGCCGGAGTTTTTTTAACGCTATGCAGTCAGGAGCGACATATGTGCGCTTAATTCAGGCCAATGACTGCCGCCGCGAACTCCCGCGCCACGAATGGCTGCAGATCCTGCATGCCCTCGCCCACCCCGATCCAATACACAGGGATGGGACGCACGCCCTGGGCGCCGGCCGCGACCGCCGCCAGCGTGCCGCCCTTGGCCGTACCGTCCAGCTTGGTGACCACCAGCCCCGTCAGGCCCAGCGCCGCATCAAAGGCGCGGATCTGGGAAATTGCATTCTGGCCGGTATTACCATCCACCACCAAGAGGACTTCATGCGGCGCCTGGCCGTCTGCCTTGGCGATCACCCGTTTGATCTTCTTGAGCTCTTCCATCAGGTGCAACTGGGTCGGCAAGCGGCCAGCCGTATCCACCATGACCACGCCCATGCCGCGCGCCTTGCCCGCATGGACCGCGTCAAAGGCCACGGCCGCCGGGTCTCCGCCGTCCTGGGCAATGACGCTGACATTGTTGCGCGATCCCCATTCGATAAGCTGCTCGCGCGCAGCCGCGCGGAACGTGTCGCCCGCAGCCAGCAACACGCTGGCGCCCTGTTGCTGGAAGGCGTGAGCCAGCTTGCCGATGGAGGTCGTCTTGCCCGCACCGTTCACGCCGGCAATCATGACCACCAGCGGCTGAGAAGCATTCAGAGGAAATGATTTTTCCAGCGGCTTGAGATGATCCGTCAGAATGTCGCACAGCAGTTGCTTCACCTGGGCGGCATCGGTGATCTTTTCCTTGCGGATGCGCGCCCGCAAGGCCGTGAGTAATTGTTCGGTAGCATCTACACCCGCGTCGGCCAACAGCAAGGCCTCTTCCAGTTCCTCGAACAGGTTCTCGTCGACCTTGGCGCCGACGAAAAGCCCGCCTATGCTTTGCCCGGTACGCGACAAACCTTGCTTCAGGCGCGAAAGCCAGGAAGACTTGGCTGGGGCAGGCTCGGGATCCGGGGTCGCTACTGGTTCAGGTTCAAGCTCTGGCTCTGGCTCTGGCTCTGGCTCTGGCTCTGGCTCTGGCAACGATGATGCCGGCGGCTCGGGCCGCACGAAAGGCGATGGCGCCGGCGCATCAGAGGCCTGTACCTCTGGTTGCGCAGCGGACGCAGGAGCCGGCTCCTGGATTGCCGGAGCGAGATCCGAAGAATGAGAGTCTACTGGAGCGGAAGCCGGGCCCTCGGTCTGCGGCCGTGCCTCGGGCTCAGGAGCGGGGACCTCTTGCCTTGCCTCGGGTTCGGGCAAGGAAGGAGAAAGCGGTTCGGTCGGCTCTGTGCGAGGCGCTTCCGGGGCCGGCGTTACCTTCTTTCTTTTAAAAAAACTGAACATACGTTTTACACTAGAAAATTCTGTTGAATATCGTCATTATCCGATCAAAGCGCTGATGAGAAAACACGCTGTCCGTATTGTAGGCGGTGATTACCGCCGCACACCGATTCCTGTCATCGACGCACCGGGTCTGCGCCCTACCCCAGATCGGGTCCGCGAGACCCTGTTCAACTGGCTGCGCCACTTCTGGAGCGGGGAATTCCACGACAAGAACGTGCTGGACCTGTTCGCAGGCAGCGGCGCCCTGGGCTTCGAGGCGGCCTCCCGCGGCGTTGCCTTTGTACAAATGGTGGAGCGCCACGGCCCGGCCGTCGAGAACCTGCGCGCCCTGCGCGCCAAACTGCGCGCCGAGCATGTGCGAATCCACTCGGGCGATGCTCTGCACATTCTGGAGCGTAGCCAGATGCGCTACGACCTGGTGTTCGTGGATCCGCCCTTCGCCCGCGAATGGATGGAGCGCATCTGGCCTTTGCTGCCCAACGTACTGGTTCCCGAGGCCTTGGTCTATATCGAATCGGAAAGCCCTGTACAGGCCCCCGAGCAATACGAGATACTACGTCAGGAAAAGGCGGGACAGGTGCATTATCATCTGTTTCGATTTGCTGCAACGCAGAAAACAGTCAATAATGCCGATCTTCCCGGAGCGCCCATAACGCCTCCGACAGACCCTACCCCGCCAACCTGAACTCCTTACGCGGACGCACCATGATTACTGCTGTTTACCCCGGAACCTTCGACCCCCTGACCCGAGGCCATGAGGACCTGGTAAGGCGTGCCGCCAATTTATTCGACCACGTGGTGGTCGGGGTGGCGGCCAGTCAGAACAAACGCCCTTTCTTCACGGTGGACGAGCGCGTCGAAATCGCCTCGGAAGTGCTCAGCCACTACCCCAATGTGGAAGTGAAGAGCTTTTCCGGCCTGCTCAAGGACTTTGTACGCGAACAGAATGCGCGCGTCATTGTGCGCGGGCTGCGCGCCGTGTCCGACTTCGAATACGAATTTCAGATGGCCGGCATGAACCGCCACCTGCTGCCCGAAGTAGAAACCATGTTCATGACGCCTTCGGACCAGTACCAGTTCATCTCGGGCACTATCGTGCGCGAAATCGCTATTCTGGGCGGCGATGTGGGCAAATTCGTGTTTCCGTCCGTCGAGCGCTGGCTGCATACCAAGGCCAAAGAGCGCCGCGAACAACAGTCGCAGCAAGCGGGCACAGCAGGCTGATGTCGCCCGGGAGCGCAGTCCGTACTACACTGTAGACTGACCTCCCGGTCTTTTTGAACGACAGAAGCAATCAGGACAATTCGCCATGGCGCTGCACATTACCGAGGAATGCATCAACTGCGACGTCTGCGAGCCGCAGTGCCCCAACCTGGCCATCTATATGGGCGAGGAAATCTACGAGATCAACCCCGATCTGTGCACAGAATGCGTGGGCCACTTCGACGAGCCCCAGTGCGTGGTCGTCTGCCCCGTCGAATGCATTGAAATCCATCCGCAGCGCCAAGAAGACCAGGCCACCCTGATGGCTCGCTACGAGCAACTGCAAATCAAACAGCCGTAGCCCGCGCCGCAAACAAACCCGCCGTCAGGCGGGCAGGCGTTTGAGCAAGCGCACGGGCCGCCCCAGCCATCTGCTGAACCAGGCTGCCGCCAGCTCTCCTTCATCGACCAGACGCACCTGGCTGTGCTCCTCCCGCCAGAACGCGCAAGCGCTTTCGTCATCCTCAATGACATCGACTGGAATATCCAGGCGCATCATGCCTGGCGCGCGCAGCACCAGGTCGCCAAAACGAAGATCCAGTTCCAACGCTTCCAGAGCCGGCAGATCCCGGCCAGACAACACGCGCCCCTGATCGTCGCCCAGCACCCACAGGTCATGGCAAGAGCCTGCCTTGGCAGCGTTCAAACCCGGCGCTCCTTTCAAGGGAAAGACCAGGCTCTTGGAAGATGCGGAGGCGTCCCCGCCCTGAACGCGATCCGTCATCGCAATAATCCTTTCAAGGTATCGCCCAAGGTCTGCGCCGCCTCAGGGGCCACCACAGCAGCCGGAGCCTCTTGGACCTGGGCAGGCTCTGCGGGCTCGGCCTGCTGCTGGCTGAGCAAATCCAGCAGACCATCCTGCAAGGCCTTCTTGATGGAAGGGCTGACAATGTCCTTCCACTGCACCTGGTACGACAAAGCATCCCATGGGCCCGAAACCCGCACCGGAATCATGACATTGCGCAGATCCTGCAGCGACTTGCGCTCCTGCGGATCCAAGCGGGTGTTCAGGCGCGCCTGCAACACCACATCAGCCTGGCGGTTGACCATGTCCATTCCGGCCGGCTTGCCCATGGACAGCGTCAGCAAAGGCGTAGAGGCCTTCAGACTGCGAAATGTACCCTGCCCCTGCTTGATGTCCAGCATGCTTTGTACACGCGTGAACACGGTACGGCGCTGCGGGTCCGACTCCGGCCGCAGCAGGGGAATCTGGCCGCTGAATGCATTGCGCACGGCTTCGTTGATGTCGCGCACGCTCTGGTCCAGATCCACACCCCGCCAGCCACCGTCCTGTAGATCCAGCTGTACGCTGCCGTCCAGGGAAGCTATCAGCGCGGCGGGAGTCGGGCCCTCTCCCTTGAGCTTGACCTGCGCATCGCCCTGACCGGACAGGATATCGTCGCCGACCCCGTCCAGCAGCAAGGAACCGATCTGCACTTTCTGCAATTTCAGCGACAGATCAAACTGGCGGCCGGGGGTCAGGCTGCCCTGTGCCTGAAACTGGCCTTCATAGCCCTGGCCGCTGAGGCTCTTGAGCTGCAGGGTCTCCCCTTGATTCAGCAACTGTCCTTTGACCTGCTGCAGCGTCAGGCCTTGAGTCTTGAGCTCCTGCACATCGAGGCTGACGTCCAGACGGGTGGTTTTCAGCCAACCCTGCGGATCGGCGCTGGCAACCAGCGCCTCTTCGACGGCAGGCGTCGCCGTCCCGCCCTTTTCCTGATCACCCGATGCCGGCGCAGCCTTGTCAGCGGCCGGCGCCGGCTCGGCAGGTGTCGGCGCCGCAGGCGGCATGTCAGGTGCGGCCAGCCAGAAAATGGATCGCAACTCGTCCAGATCAAGCTTGTTGGCCTTGAGTACCGCCTTGAGGCCTCGTCCATCGTCCTGGCCCTGCAGGCTCAGATCCATGGAGCCCTGCACCTGGTCGGTCTGGCTGTTGAGCTGCGCCTGGTACAGGCGCTGGCCTTGGTTCAGGTCCGCCTGGCCGGAAAAAGGAATCTCGAAACGGCTGCCGGGCGACGCTTCATCCTCGACCCGCAAATTGGCAGCAATGGCCGGCAAACGCAGCCATTCACCGGCAGGCTGCCATTCGGCCGGCGACACGGCCTTGAGTTGCGCGACGCGACTGCCTTGCTTGACGGCCCCGTCCAGCCGCACTTCCTGGAAGAGGAGTTTTTCGCTGTTCCCGGCAATGCCCTTGAATGTCAGGCCCAATCCCAGCACACGCGGCCCCGTCACCTTCAAGGTCGCCACAACCGGATCACCTTCGGCCTGCGTTGGCGACACTTGGATGCGCGGTGCGTCCAGGGCCAGATCCAGCACCTGTTGGTCATTTTTCCCGTTGATGCGAACACCCAGCTTCTCGAAAGACACCAGATCGCTCTCGCTGTCGATCAGGATCTTGGGCGTGACCAGGGAAGCGGTCAGGTCATTCAGAGGATTGGGCCCCAGCCACTGCCCCTGCAATTGGGTATCCAGATTGGTGGCATTGAACTGGCGTTGAGACGCGTTATAAGCCACATTGCCCTTGAAGGTCAGACTCTGGGCCTTGAGCTGGTCCAGATCGCCATTGAATTGCACGTTGAGTTTCTGGGCGGAATAGGACTTGGCGGCCGGATCCATGCGGAATTGACCTTGTCCTTCGAGCTGCCCGTCCGCCGACGGATAATCGCCCGACACGCGTCCCTTGAACGCCACATCAAAAGGCTGGCCGAACGTCATCCGCCCTGTATTGACCTCCAGCTGCACCAGGCGGCCGATCACATTGCTGCGCTTGCTGTAGTAATGGATTTCGCCGCCCTTCAGGCTAAGGCCGGCGATATCGATCTGGAAGTCCGTATCGCTGCCCGAACGCTTGGCGATCAGTTCCGGCACCGGTGACGATGTATCGTTCGACGTAGCGGGGGCCGCATCGGCCGCATGTGCGGCAGGCAGCAAGACCGCCACACCGCCGTCCTGTGCTGTCGCCGGAACCGGCGGTGCCGCCTGCAGCAGGTCGTCGAAATTGAAGTGCCCTTGTTCATCGCGCACGATCCAGGCCTTGAATCCCGTGACCGCCACATGGTCCACCACCAGACGGTTATTGATCAGCGGCCACAGGGCCACCGCAAAGCGCGCGCTTTCCAGCGAGGCAAAAGGGTCGTCGGAGTCACGGTCAGACAGAGACAGCCCCTGCACGGACAGGCCGATGCGGGGAAACAGAGAGAGCTCGATGTCACCGTCAATCTTGAGCGTACGCTGATATTTCTGCTGAACGACGTCAGCCAGCTTCTGCTTGTACGAATTCGGATTGAATGTCAGCAGGAATATCGCCCCGCCTACGACTGTGACAATTGCCAAGACAACGAGACTGAACAAGCCCCGCTTAAACCATACTTTCATTTAAGCCTCTAGTACCTCGAGACAAGACGCGATAAGCCATATAGCCGGATATCGAGATGCTAACCCATGTCGGGCCGTCGCGAAGTACCGGAATCCAAGAAAATTCGGCGCAGAGGCTGAAAAAAAGGGATCGCTGTTTAAAACGCTTATCATTACCTCAAGAAATAAGAACATTGGGCAAAAGTCTGCCACCGATGGGCCACTTCATGCGAGACAAGAGTTATGCTTCGCCTGTTACCGTAAGCCCCTCGACCATCAAGCCCATAACGAACTATGAAATTAGAGACTCTCGCCGTTCACGCCGGCTACCAGCCTGACCCGACCACCAAGGCCGCGGCCGTCCCCATCTATCAGACCACCTCCTATGCGTTCGACAGCACCCAGCATGGTGCAGATTTGTTCGACCTGAAGGTGGCGGGCAATATCTACACCCGCATCATGAACCCCACGAATGCCGTTCTGGAAGAACGCGTGGCCGCTCTGGAAGGCGGCGTGGGCGCGCTGGCGGTTGCGTCGGGAATGGCCGCCATCACGTATGCTATACAAACGATCGCCGAAGCCGGCGACAACATTGTTTCCGTCAGTAAACTTTACGGCGGTACCTACAATCTGTTCGCCCACTCATTCCCGCGCCAGGGCATCACCGTCAAGTTTGCCCCGCACGACGACATCGCCGCGCTCGAAGCCCTGATCGATGAGCGCACCCGCGCCGTGTTCTGTGAAACGATTGGAAACCCCGCCGGCAACATCGTGGACTTGCAGGCGCTGGCCGATGCGGCCCACCGCCATGGCGTGCCACTGATCGTGGACAATACGGTTGCTTCGCCCGCCCTGTGCCGCCCCTTTGAACACGGAGCCGACATCGTCGTGCATTCCCTGACCAAATACATGGGCGGCCACGGCACGACTATTGCCGGCGCCGTCGTGGATTCGGGCAAGTTCCCCTGGGCCGAGCACAAGGAGCGTTTCGCCATCCTGAACCAGCCCGATCCGTCCTACCACGGCGTGGTCTACACCGAGGCCTTCGGCCCAGCCGCCTTCATCGGCCGCTGCCGCGTGGCGCCACTGCGCAATACCGGCGCCGCCCTGGCCCCCTTGAGCGCCTTCCAGATCCTGCAAGGCATCGAAACCCTGCCCCTGCGCATGGAACGCCACACAGAGAACGCCTTGAAAGTAGCCCAGTACCTGAAAACGCATCCCCAGGTATCGTGGGTGAAGTACGCCGGTTTGCCCGATCACCCGGAGCATGCCCTGGCCCAACGCTATCTCGGCGGCAAGCCCGCCGCCATCCTGTCATTCGGCATCAAAGGTGGCATTGCCGGCGGCACCCGTTTCATCGATGCACTGAAGCTGGTGCTGCGTCTGGTCAACATCGGTGATGCCAAATCGCTGGCCTGCCACCCCGCCAGCACCACGCACCGCCAGCTCAACGCAGACGAACTGGCCGCCGCCGGCGTCAGCGAAGACATGGTGCGCCTGTCCATCGGTATCGAACACATCGACGATATCCTGGCCGATCTGGAGCAGGCTCTGGAGGCATCGCGGGGGTGAGCCCGGGTTTCTGGAAATAAAAAACGCCCCGTCTAAAAGGGGCGTTTTTTTCGGCCATGCCGGATCAGCTCTTGCGAAACAACTGCGTCAAACCGCCCAGCAGGCTGTTGACGTCCGTCAGGTGGGACGGATCAAAATGACCGCTCGGACTGGCCTGATCGATCAAGGAAGGCAGCATTACTTTCAGATTGTCCAGCACCGTCTGCTGGCTAAGCCCCGATAGGCTGGTCAGTTTTTCGATGGCCGGCGCGCCCATCACGCTGAGCAGGTCCTGGGCGCCGATGGCCTTGTTCTCGCCCTGAGACAGCCAGGACGCCACTACATCGGCAAAACCGCCCTCACGAAAACGTTCGATCAAGCCGGACAGGCCGCCGGGATAGGTGCCCACCACCTGAATCAAGGCGGGCAGCAAGTCGCCCTGCACTTTGGAGTGCGGATCCGCCGACGACAACGCCGACACTACAGAATTGAGCAAGCCCATTATTTTTCTCCCCAAATACAGCAGCCCGCCAGGCAGAATGCAGGCTTTGCTCGCAATTATGCCGCGCCGTGAGCCATCTTGGGGCGAAAAACTGTCAATCTGGGTAAAGAGCGCAGCAGCCGGACGACCGACACAATCAGGGACAGCCCGCTCTTGCCGTGCGCAAACACTGGGCTACACTGGGTCAGAGAATGCCTCGGCGCCGTGGCCAGCGGCTCACTTGACGGAGACCAGTGATGAACCTGACCCCTTCTTCTGTTCTGTCCGCGGACGAAACCGCCCGCTGCCTGCCCTATCCAGAACTGGTAGCCTGCATCGGCAAAGCCATGGCCGAACACGCCGCCGGCAAGATACTGGCTCCGGAACGCCAGGTGCTGGACTATCCCCAAGGAGGGCAGATGCTGTCCATGCCTGCGGTGGCGCATGACATCGGCGTGCACAAGCTGGCCAATGTCATGCCGGGCAACCCGGCGCTGGGCATGCCGTCCATATTGGCGCTGGTCGCCGTCTACGATGCGCGCACCGGCCAGCCCCTGGGCTTGCTGGACGGCCCTGCCGTCACCGTGCGCCGCACGGCGGCCGTATCCATGCTGGGCATTCAGGCCCTTTGGCCACAAGGGCCGTCGCATGTCGCCACGCTGGGCTGCGGACGCCAGGCGCTGGGCCACGCCGACGCCGTCCTGACCCTGTACCCCACTGCCCGCGTTACCCTGACAGGGCGTAACCCCAACCGTGCCGAGCAGGCCGTGGCGGCCTTGCGCGCGCACCATGGCGATCGCATCCGCCTGAGTCATGAGCTTCCGGCAGAGGCCGATGTCGTGATTGCGCTGACGGCCAGCCTGACCCCCGTCTACCACGAGGCCGCACGGCAGGACCGCCTGCTGATCGGAGTCGGCGCGTTCAGGGCCGACATGGCGGAATTCGAACCGCACACCCTGCATGCCAGCCGTCTGTATGTAGACGACCTGAAAGGCGCCCGCCACGAGGCCGGCGATTTATTGCAAGCGCACGTGGACTGGGAGCAGGTCCAGGGTATTCATCAGGTGCTCCGCTCCCCGGCCCCCCGAGACAAACCCCTGTTCTTCAAGTCGGTGGGTTGCGCCGCCTGGGACCTGGCGGCAGCGCGCTGCGCCTTGCAAACAGCGGAATCAGACTGATTTTTCCCTGTTTATCAAGCCGTTAAGCTGTATTCGAAAACAAGCAAGAGTGTTACTCTGGCGGCTATTCCCGTTCACCGACGACTACCGCCCGCTGCATCATGACCTCATCCTCTCATCCTCACGACGACGACCCCTACCAGATCCAATCAAAATTTGAAATTCTGCGCATTCTGCGGGCTATCGAAAGCGGCGGCCTGCTGTTGCACATGGAGGCCGACAACGGGGACGCCGGTTTTGTCACGACCATTCTGGACATAGATCTGGACAACAACACCATCGTCATCGACACGGCCAACAAGGAAGCACAGACCCGCAGCCTGCTGCAATCCGAACATGCCAATTTCGAGACCTCGCTGGACAAGATCAAGGTGTCGTTCAAGGCTCCCTCGCCAGAGGTCACATCGTTCGAAGGGCAACCCGCACTGGCCATTCCCATTCCGGAGTCCATCCGCCGGCTGCAGCGGCGCGAATATTTCCGCGTCAATGTGCCTTTGTCCGAACCCGCCATGGTAACCCTGAGGCTGAACAACCAGAGCCAGAGCTTTCGCTTGCACGACATCAGCGGCGGCGGGCTCTCTCTCGTTGACGAGTCCCTGGATCTGCCCGAGCCCATCGGCACGCATCATACCGAATCGCTGCTGGAGCTGCCGGATGCCGGATCTTTCCTGGTTGCCCTGCAAGTGGCCCGCACGGAAAAGCAGACCTTGCCTACGGGCAAACAGATCCAACGCCTGGGCTGCACCTTTATTGATC
Organism: Pseudomonadota bacterium; assembly: GCA_023439305.1. Lineage (GTDB taxonomy): Bacteria > Pseudomonadota > Gammaproteobacteria > Burkholderiales > Burkholderiaceae_B > Alcaligenes. The sequence continues at coordinate 1,014 of JAEXOO010000017.1, read as the reverse complement.
TGCCGGGCTCAACCCAGACCGCCGTCCAGAACTACATCGCACGGCTGGAGCGGCAGCAGATCGCCAAACAGCGGGGCCAGGGCTGAACCACTACGACAAGGACGGATCCAGATCTGCGGGCAAATCCACATCCCGCAGAATTCCCGCATCGGGGACCTGGATCCAGACCGTATCCTGTTTTTGACTCTGCAGCAGAGCGCGAGCGCCCTGCTCATCAGGCAAAGCCATTAACGACGAACGCCAGGCCGCCGAGAACCCGACCGGATTGCCGGGCTGCCCATCCACTTGCGGCCGAACCAGGCCCGCGCCATCGGCCAAGGCGGCGGCCAACACCGACAAGGTACGGGCCTGCACCCAAGGCATATCGGCCAGAATAACCAGCCAGCCACAGGCCGGAGAGCTGGCCTGAATACCGGCCTTGAGTGTTACCCCCATGCCGCGCTCGGCCTGCTCGGCGCGCACGAACCGCAAGTCCAGACCGTCCAATTCCTGGCGCAACGAGGCCTCGTGCACGTCCGAAATGACCACGACCTCGTCCAATACCTGGAGCGCGGTTTCGCACACGCGCCGCAGCACCGTCACGCCATCAGCCATGGGCGCCAATAACTTGAGCTGCCCACCTGTTGGATCAAACCGCCTGCCCAGGCCGGCCGCCAGCACCAGCCCTGTCACACCTTGAATCCGCGCTGCTTCCGTCACCGCTGCTCCTTTGTCCATCCTGAACACATCGAGGTTTTGCACATCCAGCCACTAGCGTAGCGGCAAAGAACCCGGCGCAACAGCCCCTTTCCGACCGTCCATCGGCGTGAATAATACGCATGGACAAACATCTGCCCGCCTGGCTGTCTTGGAGCCACTTGTCGGGCATGCTGGTTCCTGGTCTTCATCCCTTCCAGGAACCGCTCCATGTCCCGTCACGACACCTTCTACCGCAGCCTGTTCGACGAACCCCTGGTGCTGCACGACTTCATCGCTCACTGCCTGCCCGACGAGCTGGGCCAGCGCATCCAGCCC
>JAEXOO010000018.1 GCA_023439305.1 Pseudomonadota bacterium | reverse complement strand
TGGCGGAATTGGTAGACGCGCATGGTTCAGGTCCATGTGCCGCAAGGTGTGGAGGTTCGAGTCCTCTCCTGGGCACCAAATTCCTCAAAAGGCCGGTTATCGCAAGATAATCGGCCTTTTGCTTTATGCGCCAGCCGGCAAGGTGCTGGCGCATCCTGGATGGGTTGTTACGAAGGCGGATACAGCGACAGCATGTCTTGCCTGAGCTGCTGGATTTCATGACGGATGCGCTGGTCCAGCTGTTGCGGCGTCCCGGGCAGCAAGACGCCGCCATAGGTATCCATGGTCTCTTGCAGCCGGGAGTCGGATTGCAATGTCCGGTTCAGCGCCTGATTCAATATATCGATGCGATCCGCAGGCGTATTTTTTGGGGCGACCAAGCCGGTCCACCCGCTGGTGATGATATCTACGCCGCTGGCTTTGCTGGACGGGACCTCGGGCAGGGCTTTCAAGGGGTGCTCGGCCATGATGGCCAGTGCTGTCAATTGGCCTGAGCGAATGTGGGGGATGGCAGGGCCCGCAACCATGATGGCGCCGTCGGATTCACCGGAGACGACTGACAGCATGGCCGGCGTGGAGCCCTGGTAGGGTATGAAGGTCATGTCCAGGCCATGCTTCCTGAACAATTGGCGCCCCGCATAGTCGGACGGCGTCGCGTTGCCGGCTGTCGCAAAATTGAATGTGCCGGGGTGTTTCTGTACGTATTGCCTGAACTGCCCGAAATCGGTAATACCCAGCTTGCTGTTCACCACGAGCGTATTGAAGAACTCGTTGATGGCGCCGATGGGGGCGAAGTCGTGTTCCAGGTCGAAGCCCGGCTGTTTCATTTGCAACATGGTCATGACGGCGGGCGAGGCGATCAGGGTCAGATGGTGGCCGTCCGCTTTGGCGCGGGCTCCGGCCGCTGTTCCAATGGCCCCGCTTGCGCCGCTTCGGTTCTCGACAATGATGCTGGTCTGGAGTTCTTTGGCCATGCCTTGCGCCACGAGCCGGGCGGTCGTGTCGGCCGCCGAACCTGGTGGGTAAGGCACGGTGATGGTAATGGGCCCCTGTGGAAACGAGGCGGCTTGAACAGCCGGTTGAGTCAGCGGACAGGCGATAATGACAGCCAGCGTGCACAGCGTTTTCTTGATCATGGTGCGGCATCCTTGGTGGTAATGAGGGGTCTCATCGTGCTGGGTGGTCTTACAACAGGATCTGGATGGCCTCGAAAGGGGCCTCGACATTGACCAGGCTTATCTTCTTTTGTGTGATCTTCAGCTCCTGCTCCAACCGCAACGTATAGTCGGCCTGGCCGGCAAATTGACGCAGCCGCTCTCCTTGCCACTCATGCACCAGAAAATGTCCGCTGGCTCGGATTGCGCCGTTTTCCTGTTCAGCAATGCGCACATTGCACAGCATGCGCGAGGTGCGCATGGGTTGGGCCAGTCCGTGCGCCTGCGGATGCCGCAGCCGCGCTATTCGCATGCGGAGCAGCTCCAGGTTCTCATGGCAAAGAGAAATATGCAGCAAGGGGTCGCTTTGCCCGGCTTGCGCCGGGATCCAGTAGCGTGCATCGGGATGGAAAAGGGCCAGCCATTCTTCATAGCGTTGCTCATCCAGCAACTGGTTCTCGGTGTACAGGAAATCGAGCACTTGTTCTCTTGAGCTGGTTTTCATTCGGCTTGCTCCATATAGTTTCTCCAGGCATAGAACTGGTTACGCACATAGCGTTCGCTCATGGCATGGGAAGGTCCAACCGGTTGTTCTTCCTTGAGCAGTTCCCGATGCGCGCTGATCCAGCGGCGCTCCCGGACGCGCAGACCGGACTCGATACGTTCAAAATTCTCCAGATCATCGGCCCGTATCAGCGAGGTGGGCGAATTGACGGCATTGGCAAAGGAAATGATCCGGCGATTGACGGCGTCCGAGGCGCCCACCAGGCGGAAGCTGTGGGTGTCCACGCGGGTTTGGTTGACGGAGATCGGGGTGATGACTCGCAGTTGCATCCAGTTCGGCGTGACGGACAGATTGGGGTAGAACAGAGCGATGTGCCTGTCGGTGCGCAGCACATCTTCGGCTTTCTCTGCGCCATGAAACTGACGCAACTGGGCCTCATATTCCTGCTGCTGCGCCGTGTCCGGACGGCTCTCGCGGAAACCGAACATTTCGCTGTGTCCCTGCTCGAAACAGTTGACGGAAAGGGCCGCCATTTTCCGGGGGCTTTGCCCGTTGGCGCTGACGATGTCCGCTTGCAACTTGCTCCAGGGGTCTTGAGTGAGCGTGCTGGTCTGGCGAGCCGGCAGGACGGAGGACTGGTGCGTGGGCAGGGCATGTGCGCCGTCGTGAAGATTTTCCAGGTAAATCTTCCAGTTATTGCGTTGGGTCATGCGGAAGACGCCGCCGAACGGCTCGATGAGACCGCTGGGAGAGCGTTCCACCATATTGAGCAGATTGCCGGCATTGACGCCGAGCCACTGCTCTAACGTTGGAGCCTGCCGGTCCAGATTGACGAACAAGAATCCGGCGTAGTTCTCCAGTCTGGGAACCGCAGTCAGGCCCCATTGTTCGGCGTGATCCTGGACGGGCGTCGCTTCATAGCCGCTGCTCATGGGGATGCCGCGCAGCGCGCCGCAGGTATCAAAGGTCCACGCGTGGTAGGAGCAGACCAGCTGTTCGGCCTGGCCGCAGGCCTGGCGTGTCAGCTGGGCGCCGCGGTGGGGGCAGCGGTTGAAAAAAGCCCGGTTGATCCCGTCCTGACCCTGGATGACCAGGACTGGCTGATTCATCACGTCCAGACTGATGTATTGTCCCGGCGCCGCAAGTTGGGACTCATGGCCGACGTAGTGCCACACTTTGGCGAAAATCTGTTTTTGCTCCAGGTCAAACAAGGCGGGATCGGTGTAGACCCGCCTGTCGATGCTGGCGTCCTGGAACAGAGATGAAATGACGGAAGGCATGAAAACTCCTTGCCGGGCGCAGGCCTGGCAGTAAAGAGACCGCAAGAAGAATTACAGATCCAAAGTCAGCACGGGATCGGCCGATCGGGAGACACACAGGCAGATCAGACGCTCCTGGTCTCTTTCCTCGGGTGATAGGCAGAAATCCTTGTGCAGGGCGGCGCCCTGGGTCACGGTCTGTACGCAGGCGCCGCATATTCCCTGGCGGCAGGCGCTGTCTACCGCAATGCCATGCTGCTCCAGGGCTTCCAGGATGCTTTGATCGGCGGTGACAGGGATCTCCAACCCGTTTCTGCGGTTCAGGCGGACCCGGAAGGCGTGGTGCGACGCCGAGACGGCGGGTGGGGCGCCGAACCGTTCGGCGTAGATGGGCATGTCCAGTTGCTGCGACTGCTTGATGTCATCAATCAAGGCCATGAAGCCGGAGGGGCCGCAGGTATAGACCGCCGCGCCACGCAGCTCGGACATGGATCGGCCGATGCCTTTTTTAATGGACTCTCGTCCCAGTCCAGTATGGATATGAACATGGGGATGGAATGGCGCGTCGTGCAGAGTGTCCAGAAAAGCGGTGTGCTGTACTGATGAGGAAAAATACAGCAGCTGAAATGGACGCTTTTCGTGGTGCAATTGCCAGGCCATGCTCAGCAAGGGCGTGATCCCTATGCCGGCCGCCAGCAGCAGGCAGGGCCGGGGCTGCGGCTGAAGCGCAAAGGCATGGCGCGGCTGGCTGGCCGAAATGGTGTCTCCGGTGTGCAGCTGTTCATGGAGAGAGCGGGAGCCTCCTTGAGAATCCAGAGTGCGCTTGACGGCGATCAGCCAATGTCGGCGCTGCGCCGGATCTGCACATAAGGAATATTGACGCCTCAGACCGCAGGGAGTTTCAATGTCGATATGTGCGCCTGCCTGCCATTCGGGAAGCGCAGAGCCATCGGCGCTTTCAAGCTGGTAGGAATAGACATCCAGGCATTCGCGGCGGCGGTTCGTGACGCGAAGCGTCAGGGAGCGGCGCTGATTCGCGATAGGATTTACTTCTTCCATATCCAGATGCATATTCATAAAAAATTAATTTAAACTTAAAATTTTTAAATTAATAATAAATGTATGGCTGACCTGAAATAGGGTCAAGTTCGTTGTTTTCATAACGATTATCAATGGGGCGAATAGTATGGATCTCTCGCGCATGGATTTGAATCTGCTGCGGATATTTGTTGTGATCTATCAGGAACGCAACTTATCCCGGGCAGCGGTGCGCATGCACTTGAGTCAACCGGCGATCAGTCATGCCCTGGCGCGCCTGAGACTGCACTTTGATGATGTCTTGTTTGTCCGGGCCAAGGGCGGCATGCAGCCCACGCGCATGGCGCAAGCGATGTTCCAGCCTGTTGAAAACGCCATTCACGCTTTGCAGGCTGCGTTGCGCCTGGCTTACGACTTTGAGCCTGAGCGCAGTGACAGGCGTTTTCGTGTGGCTTTCAGCCCGGCCATGCGGCACAGCGCATTGCCCCGGTTGTATATGTCGCTGCGTCACGCCGCGCCCGGAATATGCCTGGATATCGTGAATGTCGATAAGGCGACACTTGAAAGCAGTTTGTATAAATCTGAACTCGACGCAGCTATTTGTCCGGAAATGGAAAACATCGATTTATATGCATCCCGGCATTTGTATCAGGAGTCATTTCTATGCGTAGGCAGAAAAGCAATGATGCCCGATTCGGATGGGCTGGATATGCCGTTTTTCTTGAATGCCCGACATATAAAAATCGATACGGATGAATTTCCCTACTACAGCATCACCCAGTTCATGCGGGGGCAGGGGAAAAGCCTGCGCTATGTGCTGGAAGTCGATGGATACCAGTCCCTGAAGCCGCTCTTGGAGCAGGACGATGTGTTGCTGGTCGCGCCTCAGTCCATTGCCTACGCCTTGTGCCAGTCAGGCGAGCTGACCTGTAAGGCTTTGCCGTTTTCGACCCCGCAAGCAGCCATCGGCCTGCATTATCCGAATGGACATCAGCTGGATGCGGGTGCGCTTTGGCTGTATGACCATATTGCGGCCTTATTCAAGGATGCGGGGCCGGGCTGAGCCACGGTGGCGAACCACCAGTGGTGGCCGTGTTGCAGTGTCGTCAGGCGACGCGCCGGATGCGTGTCGAGCGGCCTCGAAGATGACCGAACAGGTCCTTGGGGTCGTCGTCAGTGCCCGGTACCAGTTCGATCTGGATGCCGATATTGTGCTTTTGCGCCTGTTCGTAGAGGTAGCGCAGGGCGCAATAGTCCTCCAGGGCAAAGCCGACAGAATCAAAAATGGTGATGTCCCCGGAGGTGTGGCGCCCTGGTGAGGCGCCCGCCAGAACCTGCCACAGCGGCTGGACGGAAAAGTCGGCGGGCATCTGCTGCAGCTCGCCTTCGATGCGGGTCTGGGGCTCGTATTCGACGAAGACGCGGCCTGAGCGCAGCACGTCGGGGTGCAGCTCGGTCTTGCCAGGGCAATCCCCTCCCACTGCATTGATATGCATGCCAGGCGCGATCATGTCAGGCGTCAGTATGGTGGCGCGAGTCTTGCTGGCGGTCAGGGTGGTGACGATGTCGGCACCTTGGACCGCGTGGGCGATGGAGTCGGCGCGAGTGATGGTCAGTTCGGTGCAGTCGGCCAGGTTGCGCATCAGCCTGGCGGTGGCGGATGGCGCGATATCGTAGGCCGCGATTTCCTGGATTCCCAGGTGCTTGTGAAAGGCCAGTGCTTGGAACTCGCTTTGCGCGCCATTGCCGATCAGGGCCATGCGGCGTGAATCGGGGCGGGCCAGCACGCGTGCCGCTGTCAGCGAGGTCGCGGCGGTGCGTATCGCAGTGGCCAAGGTCAGCTCGGAGAGCAGGAGCGGGTAGCCGGTCGCTACGTCGGCCAGTACGCCGAAGGCCATGACGGTAGGCAGCCCGTGAGCGGAGTTGCCGGGATGGCCGTTCACATACTTGAACGCATAGCGACGGGCATCGGAGATGGGCATCAGCTCGATGACACCGATCTCGGAATGGCTGGCCAGGCGAGCGGATTTATCGAAGTCCGGCCAGCGCAGGAAATCTTGGCGGATGGTGTCGGCCAATTCGGCGATGAAGGTGTCCACGCCGATAGTGTCGATCAACTGAGACATGGCGGGAATGTCGATGAAACGAGTCATGACTTGTGTCTCCTTGAACGCACCAAGGTGCTTTTGCCGAACAGGCTTTCCACCAGGTCCACGACCAGCTCGGCCGTCTGGTTGCGGATGTCCAGGGCCGGATTGAGCTCGACGATATCCAGCGAGGCCAGCTTGCCGGTGTCGGCGATCATTTCCATGCACAGTTGGGCTTCCCGGTAATTGGGGCCGCCGCGCACCGTAGTGCCTGTTCCGGGCGCGATCTCAGGATCCAGAAAATCGATATCGAAGCTGACATGCAGGTGCACGTCGCCGTTCGCGGTTTTTTCCAGGTCCGACAGGGCGCGCTGCATGACTTCGCGCATGCCCAGTTCGTCGATGGAACGCATGTCGTAGACTTCCAGCCCCAGCGTCTGAATCATGCGCTTTTCGGCCTCATCGACGCTGCGCTGGCCGATCTGCCGGATATCGGCCGGCAGCAAAGCGGGCAGAGCGCCAGAAAGACTGGCCAGTTCCGCCGGCCCATGCCCGCACAGGCTGGCTACCGGTATCCCATGGACGTTGCCGCTGGGCGATATATCGGGTGTGTTGCAGTCCGAATGGGCATCCAGCCAGAGCACCCGCAGCCGCTTGCCCGCTGCGCGGCAATGACGCGCCACGGCGCTGATGGAACCGATGGCCAGTGAGTGGTCGCCACCCAGCATGATGGGGGTACGCCCCTGGATAAGCTGGGCATGGACGGCGTCGTGGGCGGCCTGATTCCAGGCGATGCATTCGGCCAGATTGCGCAGGCCCAGAGCGTCGGGGTCCCGGGCGCTGCGCGGGTTGGGCGGGCCGGCCAGGTTGCCGATGTCGCGCACATCCACGCCGAAGCGCGTCAGTGCAGGGCCCAGCTGGGCCACGCGCAGGGCATCCGGACCCAGCGAAGCGCCCAGCCGGCCGGCGCCGATATCGGTGGGCACGCCGATCAGGGTGACATGGGACGAGGAGGGGGCCATTCGGTCGGGCAGGGGACGGTCATTCATGTCTGAGCAGGCCTCTTGCTGGAAAGTCGAATCGCTTGGGCCTTAGCTTACCAGTGTTCGGTCAGTTCTGATCTGCTGCGCCGCCCAGGATGATTCGATCAAAGAAATCGTCCGCTCCCATTTGTCCTCCTTTCAGCACCAGCTCCAGGCCTTGCAGCTCGTCGTCGCTGTGGCATTGGCACAGCGACACGCCTGGACCGACTTGGCCCAGATAGCTCAAGCCCCAGATGCCCAGGGCTTGGGTGCCCAGGCTGGAGGTGTCGCCGCCGGCGATGCACAGGCGCGAGAGCAGGCCGTCGGCGCGCAGGCGGCGGGTCAGGCCGGCGATCAGGTTCGCGGTGTCCCGGGCGACGACCAGGGCGGGCAAGACGGCGGCTGGCTGGCTGGCGTCGCCGGCGCTTTGCGTATCCAGCTGCTCCGGGGTGGAGGCGGTCTTATCGGCCGACTGCGTCTTCAGCAGGGTGTGCCGGCCTTGTTGCAGGTTGCGGCGCACTTTTTCCTGGAGCTGCTCGGCATAGCCTGGCGAGGCGTGCAAGCGCACCGGATCCAGCATCAGGATGTCGGCCATGCGGCAGAGCGCGACCTGGCGTTCTGTGACAGGTGATTGGCTGCCTACGACGATCAGCACGGGCTTCTCGGCAGGACTCAGATTCCCGGCAGGTGTCGGGCTCAGGCGGTTTGATTGGCTCAGGTAGGCTTGCGCGACGCTGCTGGCCCCGGCGGTCAGGACGGTGCCGTGGCGGCTCAGTTCGGTCAGCACGGCGCCGGCCTGGTTCAAGTCCTCGTCACAGCTGACGTCCAGCACAGGATGCAGATGCCCTGATGCCGCGCCGGCAGACAGCCATCGGGCAGCCTGCTGGCCGGCGGACCAGCCGGCTTGCGTGTAGTCGGTGTAGGAAAGACCAAGCAGGCCGGCAAGGCCTTGTGCTTGCAGATGGCGCAGCAGGTCCGCTTCCTTCATGGGTGTGACAGGGTGGCGGCTCATGGTCGGATGACGATCCAATCGGTATACGTGGCCGTCCTGCCCGGCCCGGGCATACAGGTTGCCGAAGATACAATAGCGGCCCAGGCTGGGCTGTCCCCCCAGAATCGGGGTGACCGGCACGGATGCCGCCGGACGCAGGGATTCCAGCGCCACGGCGATATTGCCCACGCGAGGGGTGCTGTCGAAGGTAGAGCAGATCTTGTAATGCAATACACCCGGCTGTATCGCGGTAAAAAAGCGTACCGCGGGCGCCAGGGCGCGGCGCATGGCCGCCGGGTCCATGGAGCGGGTGGCGCCTGCCAGTCCTATGGCCTGTACCCCTTTCAATCGGGCCCATCGCTGCTGCGGCGGCGGCTCCAGCAGCAGCAGGGCGGACAGTCCTCCTTGGCTCAGGGTGGCGAGGGTGTCGCTGGCGCCCGTGAAATCATCGCCATACCAGGCGTACTCAGGCTTAAAGGTAGTGGAGCTCATGCTGTTTGCTCACGCCATTTTGGGGCCAAAAAAATCCAGGGCCCGGGCCAGTTCGGGGCTGGTCAGCGCCTTGTCGCGCAGCGCCAGCCCCTGGCCGGCCGCTTCCCAGGCCTGGCGCAGGCTCAGTACGCCGGCGGCTGCTCCGTCCGGATGCGCCAGAATGCCGCCGCCGGCCATGAACAGCACGTCGGTGCTGTTGGCCGCCTGCCAGGTCGCGGGCACAGTACCGGCCCATTGACCGGACGACACGACGGGCAGCACCCGGTCGTCATGCCGGTCATCCAGCGGACGCAGGCAATGAGCGATAGCGTCGCGCACTTCGCTGTCGGGCTGGGCGAATTTGCCCTCCAGCCCATGGACGTGGATATGGTCTGCGCCAGCCAGGCGCCAGAGGGTCTGGTAGGCCGAGACCGAAATACCCAGGACCGGGTGGCGCGACAGCGCGCCGTAGCCATTGCGATGCGCGTGCAGAGCCAGGCCGGTGTGACGGCGCAGCGTCTGCAGGGCGGAGTACCCCACCCAGTTCTGGCTGACCATCACGCAGCTGCCGCCTTCACGCTCCACCAGATCCGCGTGACGTTTCATGGCGTCGGTTTCATCGCTGATGTTGAAGGCGAACATCACATGTTTGCCGCTGCGCTGCTCGTGGTCCCGGATTGCGGCCATCACGGCGGGAATGCGCTCGCGCAGCGGAGAGTGGGCCGGATTCGCGCAGACCTCGTCATCTTTGATGAAGTCCACGCCGGCTTGGCACAAGGTCTGCACGAGCCGGACCACATCGTCGGTGCGCAGCCCTACGCTGGGCTTGATGATGGTGCCTACCAAGGCGCCTTGCGCCACCCCCGCGCGTTGCCGCGTTCCCGCAATGCCCTGGGCGGGCGCATCAAACTGGCGGCGATAGTGGGCGGGCAGTTCCAGGGCCTGCAACCGCAGGCCGGTGACTTCACCCAGGTCGAACAGATTGCCGGTCACGCAGGCGGCCAGTGTGGGCAAGTTGGCCCCGATGTTGGCGATGGGAAAGCGTATGTCCACCAGCGCTCGTCGCCAAGGGCCGGGCGTGCCGCGGCGCTCCAGCAAGGCGTTGGACAGGCTGGGGCGCTCGACGCTGTCCAGCTCCTGGATGTGTTCGACCGTGGCGCGCGCGCGGGCGCGCAGTTCATCGGTTTCTCCGGCGACGCGGGTGAAGGTGCCGCAGGACTGTTCGCCGGCAATGACCTCGGCCACCTGGGCGGGTGCAAGCGGCGTTTCGATCAGATAACGGGCCAGAAAGGTATCGGTGCTCATGGCGGTCGGGCCTACAGAGTGGCCAGGTCGGGGAATGGGCGCACCGGATCGCTGCCGTCCCAGTCTTGGGAAGCCTGGCGAATCAGCGAGAACAGCTTGCCTTTGGGGCCGGCCACTTCGGACAGCTCCACGACGGCGCCGGGGTGGAATTCGGTGTCGAAGTAGCAGAAGCGGCCGCGCTCGCCGACTTCACCGCTCATGACGACCTTCAGACCGTGGTCCAGCGCCCGCTTCAGGTCGGCGTCATAGTCCTGGGTCCAGTAGGCGACATGCTGCAGGCCCAGGCGGCCTGCCTGCAGAAAGTCGCGGTACATGGATGGCACGTCGTTGCGGCACTGGATCAGTTCGACCTGGACCGCGCCGGAGTTGGCCAGCGCAACGGAGTTGTGCGGTTCGTAGGCCTGGCCGCGATATTGGTAGTTCTTGATGCCGACTTTGGGGTTGTAGTACCAGGGGCCTACGCCCAGATGCCGGCTCCAGTACTCCATGGCGGCTTCAATGTCGCTTACGACATAGCCAAGCTGGCGGATTTCGCCGAAAAGGGTGCTCATAAACAGATTCCTGATGAAAGTTCGGCTGGCGCGGGGCGCAGCCAGCCCCGCGGCGCCGATCAGGGCGCCGTCGGGAAGGGGGAGTTGAAAGGGGCCGGGCGCCGGCCCTGGATTATTGGGCCGAGGCCTGGACGATGTCGTCGGGGATGGGCACGCCGGCGTACTTCAGGTGGATGTCGTTGAGCTTGCCGTTCTGCAGATTCGTGCGCACCCATTGGTCTACCCAGCCTTTGAGCTCGGGTTCGTTCTGGCGCATGGCGATGCCCAGCTTGTAGGACTCGATCACGAACTTCACTTCAAAAGGGCGCGAGGGATTGCGATCGGCAATGGCTTTGATGATGGGCGGAGTGATGGCCACGATGTCGGTCTGGCCGCTGGCTGCCGCTGTGATGGAGGCGGCCTCGTCATCGAAGCGCACGATATTGGCTTGCGGGGCGCGTTCGCTGACCAGCTTGTCCTGCGGACCGCCGCGGGTCACGGCCACGCGCTTGCCCGAAAGGTCGGCCATGCTGGAAATAGCGACGTCCTTGGGCGCGCCCACGGCGGCCTGAATGGCACCGTAGGGAATGGAGAAGTCCACTGCCTTGGCCCGCTCGGGCGTGATGGACAGCGATGAGATGATCAGGTCGGCCTTGTTGGACAGCAGATTGGGGATGCGAGCCGAATTGGTAGTCTGCACGATTTCCAGCTCCACTCCCAGGTCCTGGGCCAGCAGGCGGGCGGCTTCCACGTCCGAGCCGACCGCCTGCATCTTGTCGTCGATATAACCGTAGAAGGGGGCGCCCAGGTCTATGCCCACGCGTATTTTCTTCGCCGTCTTGATATCGTCCAAGGCGCCGGCGTGAGCGGCTGCGGACAGGCCTGCCAGGCCCAAGGCCAGCAGGCTGGCGCGCAGGAGGGTAGGAATGGTCATGGTGTCGTCTCCGTGTGTGTCGTTATGAAAGCAGGGGATCAAAGGCCGTGGGCCAGGAATTCTTGTAGCTCGGGGGTTGCGGGCTTGCGCAGCATCTCGCCGGGACCGGTCTCCCAGACGCGACCCTGGTGCATGAAGATCACCACATCGGCCACGCGTGCGGCGAATTCCATCTCGTGGGTCACCAGCACCATCGTCATGCCGTCGGCGGCCAGGCTTTCGATCACGCGCAGCACTTCGCCGGTCAGTTGCGGATCCAGGGCCGAGGTAACCTCGTCAAACAGCATGACTTTGGGTTCCATGGCCAGTGAACGGGCAATTGCCACGCGTTGCTGCTGGCCGCCGGACAATTGTTCCGGATAGGCCTGGGCTTTGTCCGACAGGCCGACCTGCGCCAGGGTGCGGCGGCAGATCTCGCGGGCCTGCTCCCTGCTGCGGCCGCGCACCACCTGCGGCGCCAGCATGATGTTGCGCTCCACGGTCAGGTGCGGGAACAGGTTGTAGCTCTGGAACACGATCCCCACGTCGGTGCGCAGCGAGCGTAGGCAGACCTCAGGGGCATGAACCTGGTGGCCGCAGACCTGGATCTGTCCGCTGTCGATGATTTCCAGCCTGTCTATGCAGCGCAGCGCCGTGCTTTTGCCCGAACCGCTGCGTCCGATGATGGCCGTCACCTGGCCTTTGGGAATGGCGAAGGACACGCCGTTCAGAACAGCATTGCTGCCGAAGCTTTTATGTACGTCTTTCAGTTCGACCACGATGGACATGAGGGGACTCCTTGGTGGCGTGGATTTATTTCTGGACCGGCCGGTGGCCGAAATGCAGGCGCATCTCCAGGCGACGGCTCCAGGCCGACAGCGGATAGCACATGGCGAAGTACAGTGCGGCGATCAGCACGTAGATCAGGAAGGGCTGGAAAATGGAGTTGTTGATCAACTGTCCGGCCCGCACCAGCTCCACAAAACCCACGATGGAGGCCAGCGAGGTGTTCTTGACGATCTGCACCATGAAGCCCACGGTGGGCGGCGTGGCGATGCGCACGGCCTGCGGCAGGATCACCAGGCGCAGCCGCTGCCAGCGGGACAGAGCCAGGCACTCGGCCGCTTCCCATTGGGTGCGTGCCACGGACTGGATGCTGCCGCGCCAGATCTCGCCCAGGTAGGCGCTGACGTAAATCGTCATGGATAGACCTGCTGCGATCAGCGGCGGCAGGGACAAGCCCATGATGCTCAGGCCGAAGTACGACAGGAACAGGATCACCAGCAAAGGCGTGCCCTGGATGATCTGGATATAGACGATGGCCAGCCAGCGCAGTGGCGTCCACGTGCTGATGCGCGCCAGCGCAACCAGGGCGCCGGCCAGTCCGCCGCCTACAAAAGAGATCAGCGACAGACAGACTGTCCACAGGGCGCCTTCCAGCAGAAAGCTCAGGTGATTGGCATTGAATCCGCTTGTGAACATGGCTCAGCTCCTGGCTCGCAGTGCGCGCTGGCGGGTGAAGATGAGCTGGCCGCCCAGCCACAGCGCAAGACGCATCAGCAGCGACAGGGCCAGGTACAGCACCGCGACCAGGATATAGGCCTCGAAGGGGCGGAAGGTATCGGCCTGGATATGGTTGGCCATGGCGGTCAGCTCTTCCACGGAGATCTGCGAGGTCACCGAGGAGGCCAGCATCAGCAGCACGTACTGGCTGGTCAACGCCGGAAAGACGCGCTCCAGAGCGGGCAGCAGGATGACGTGCCAATACGTCTGGGCCTGGCTCAGGCCCAGGCATTCGGCAGCTTCCAGCTGCCCCTTGTGGATGGAGTCCATGCCGGCGCGCATGATCTCGCAGGTATAGGCCGCCACGTTGATGACCAGCGCCGCCAGGGCTGCGCCGAAGGCCGATACCTTCCAGCCCAGCGTGGCCAGGCCGAAAAAGACCAGGAAGATCTGCACCAGCAGCGGCGTGTTGCGGATGATCTCCACATAGAAGCCGCACAAGCGGGCCAGCAGGCGGCTCGGGCTGCGCCGGCCCACGGCCAGCAAGGTGCCGGCGGCAAAGCCCAGGAGGGTGGCCGGCACCGACAGCTTGATGGTCATCCAGGCGCCTTGCAGCAGCAGCGGCCATTGCGCCAGCACGCTGGAAAAGTCAAAGGTGTATGTCATGGTTCTGCATGATGAAGGTGTCCGCAGCCGGCTTGCGCCGGGCGTGTGGGTCCGCGCTGGGCGGTCTTGTCTCCGTGTGGTTTACGTGTTTTTATGATGTTTTTTGCTGTGCTTGGGCAGCAGCGTTTTTGTATGGTATAGAAGCGCAGCAAAGCCTGTCCAGCCAATCACATGATGGTTTTTGATTGATCAAGAAAGCCCCTCGCATCCTCGACATCGCCCGCCTGGCCGGCGTTTCCACCGCCACGGTCGACCGCGTCCTGAACCGGCGCGCGGGCGTGCGGCCAGCGACCGTTCAGCGCGTGCTCAAGGCGGCTCGCCGGATGGACTACATCAGCGAGTCCGATCTGGACACCGGTATGCGCGCCAAGCCTATGCGCATCACGTTTTTGTTGCCGGCCGGCAGCAATCGGGTGATTCACATGTTTGGCGATGCCATTGATTACTCTCAGGCGCAGTTGCAGCCGTTCAACGTGGACTGCCATACCGAAGTCTTTGAAGGTTTCGATCCCGAGCAGTTGGCACAGGCCTTGCTGAAACTGCGCGGCCGCACCGACGGCGTGGTGTTTATGGCCCTGGAGCATCCGCTGGTGCGCGAAGCGGTAGACACGCTGGTGCAGGATGGGATTCCCGTGGTTACGCTGATCTCGGATCTATCGGCATCTCAGCGCAGTGCCTATGTGGGCCTGGACAACGTAGCCACCGGCCGGCTGGCGGCTTTTCTGCTCAGCCGGCTCAGTGGCGGACAGTCCGGCACGTTCGGCCTGATTGCGGGCAGTCTCAGCTATCGCGCCCATGGCGACCGGGAAACCGGATTTTTGCAGCTGATGCAGGAAAAAGGCTGGGAAGACCGGGTGATGGGCGTGCGCGAAGGGCGCGACGATCCGGAAAACAATTACCGCCAGGCCTTGCTGCTGCTGGAGCAACATCCCGACCTCATTGGCATCTATAACATCGGCGGTGCGCCCGAGGGTGTAGCCCGCGCTTTGAAAGAACATCGCCGCGACAAGAAGGTCGTGTTCGTCGGGCACGGCCTTACCTCGGATGTGCGCGCTCTGCTGATTGAAGGCACGCTGGACGCCATCATCATGCAGGATCCGCAGATCTCCATTCTGAATTGCGTACGCGTGCTGACCGGCTTGCGGCAGGGCGCAGACGGCGTGGAGGCAGGCCTGCGGCTCAAGCCCATGAACAGCATTGTCGTGTTCCGGGAAAATCTGCCCTAGGGTTGCGGCAAGTCATATCGGCAACAAGTCCAGGCTTGTTCATCAATAAAGATGTATTTAATATATATCTTTATGGGCGGCGTTCCGGCCGCCCCGCAAGCTCATTACCAAGGAAACGAATCATGCAGATCGGAATGCTCAGACTGGCAGGTCTTGAAACTGAACAATGCGCGGGCAGGCTGGAGACAGCCCTGGCTGCGACAGCCGGCGTGGATGCGGTCAGCGTGTCCCACGAAAATGCCAAGGCCTCGGTGCGCTTTGACGAAACCCAGGTGTCGCTGGAGCAACTGCAGGCGGTGGTGGAGCAGGCCGGCTACCGGATTGCCGTCCATGGCGAAGACGGTGCTTGCTGCGGCGGTTGCGGCGGTTGATTATCCGGGTCTTGAGCAGGTCCCGCCGGCTGCTTTTCAGGCAGCCGGTTTTCATTTGTGGGGCAGCGTCATCAAACAGTGATATTTGTTCGGCAGAATAGCCAAGACGTGCAAGTGCGGGGGCTGAGAGGTCGTGTCCATATTGCTTGACTCTGCGCAGCTCAGGCAACCGTTCCGGCGGAAAAAGCAAAAGGCCGACTATCTTGCGATAATCGGCCTTTCGGGAATCTGGTGCCCAGGAGAGGACTCGAACCTCCACACCTTGCGGCACATGGACCTGAACCATGCGCGTCTACCAATTCCGCCACCTGGGCATAACGTTGTATGCTTATGTCTGTGCCAGAAGCTTCCAACGTCTTGCTGCAAAAGCAGCAAAGAAATGGATTATAGGCATAATTTTTTAATAATGGAAGTGTCCTTTTGATCAAAAAATTCCAAAACAGTACCGAGGACCTGAAAGAACCAACGGGTCGTTACGAATTGCCGCCTGATTTCGATCCTGATACCCCCTCGCGGGAGCGTATCTTGGCGGCGGTGCGGGACTCGTCGGAAGCGCAGGACATTGAAAGCTTGGCCGTCCAGATGGGACTGGCCCTGCCGGTCACGGTGGGATTCGAGCGCAGGGTGCGCGCCATGGAGCGTGACGGCCAGTTGCTCGTGGGGGCCGACGGCAAAATCCGCAAGAACACGCAGACGGGCTTTATCGCCGGTCGGGTGCTGGGGCATCGGGACGGTTTCGGTTTTCTGCAGCGCGAAGACGGACAGCCCGATCTGTTCCTGTCGCCTCGGGAAATGGCCAAGGTGCTGCACGGCGATCGCGTACTGGTGCGCATCGACGGCGAATATCGTGGCAAGCCCGATACCTCTATCGTGGAAGTCACCGAGCGCCATACCAACAAGCTGGTTGGACGTTTTCTGCGCGAGCGCGGCGCCTTCATCGTGGTGCCTGAAGACCAGCGCATCAAGCACGATATTCTGATTCCTCCGGGCGACCAAGGCGAAGCTGAACCCGGCCAGGTCGTGACCGTGCAGATCACCCAGCAGCCCGAGCGCCACCGCCAGCCCTTGGGGCGTGTCATCGAGGTGCTGGGCGAAATCGATGATCCGGGCATGGAAATCGAAATTGCCGTGCGCAAGTTCGATGTGCCGGTGGACTTCTCCGAAGCTGCGCTTAAGCAGGCGGCCCGCATTCCGGCCAAGGTCAAGCCGGCGGAATACAAAGGCCGCGTGGATCTGCGCGATGTGCCCTTTATTACCATCGACGGCGAAGATGCGCGCGACTTTGACGATGCGGTCTATTGCGAACAGGTGGATATCGGCACGGGCAAACGCAGCCGCATGGCATGGCGGCTGCTGGTGGCGATTGCCGATGTCAGCCATTACGTGCGTTCGGGCGATGCGCTCGATGCCGACGCGCTGGAGCGCGGCACCAGCGTGTATTTCCCCCGGCGCGTGATCCCCATGCTGCCTGAAACACTGTCCAACGGCATCTGTTCGCTCAACCCGTCCGTGGATCGCCTGGTCATGGTGTGCGATATGGTCGTGCTGGCCGACGGTCCGAAGTCCGGTACGGTCTCAGCCTACCAGTTCTACGAGGCTGTCATTCACTCGCATGCGCGCACCACGTACACCGACATCTGGAGTGCGCTGCAACAGCCGACCGGGCCCGCCGCCCAGCAGATCCAGCATGTGCTGGAGCCGGTGCAGAACCTGTATTCCCTGTTCCGTGTATTGGTCGAGCGCCGTACCGCGCGGGGCGCCATCGACTTCGATACAGTCGAGACCAAGATTATCTGCAATCCTCTGGGCCGCATCGAGCGCATCGAGCCCCTGGTGCGCAACGACGCGCACAAGCTCATCGAAGAATGCATGCTGGCGGCCAACACCTGCGCGGCGGATTTCATCGCCCGCAGTCGTCGCAACGGCTTGTACCGGGTGCACGAAGGGCCGACGCCGCCCAAGCTGGAGGCCTTGCGCGAGTATTTGCGCAGCCTGGGCCTGGCGCTCGAAGGCGGCGACGAACCCACATCCGCCGACTACGCCAAGGTTGTAGCGGCCGCGCGAGGCCGTCCGGATTTCGCCGTCATCCAGAGCATGTGTCTGCGCTCGATGCAGCAGGCCATCTACAGCCCCGAGAAAACCGGCCACTTCGGTCTTTCCTATCCGATGTATGCGCACTTCACCTCGCCTATCCGGCGCTATCCGGATTTGCTGGTGCACCGCGTGATCAAGTCCATTCTCAAGAACGAGCGCTATGTGCCGGCCATCGAGGACGAGCCGGGCGATGCGTCCCTGCCGGCCAGCAAGCGCGATTTCGCTCGCTGGGAGCGGCTGGGCGCCTTGCTGTCGGCGCGTGAGCGCCGCGCCGACGAGGCCTCCAAGGATGTCGAAGCCTGGCTCAAGTGCTGGTTCGTCAAGGAGCACGTGGGCGAGGAGTATTCGGGCAAGGTCAGCGGTGTCACCAGCTTTGGCCTGTTTGTCACCTTGGATACCCTCTATGTGGAAGGCTTGGTGCATGTGTCGGAGCTGGGCGCCGATTACTTTCAGTACAACGAAATGCTCAATGAGCTGCGGGGCGAGCGCACCGGCATCCGTTACCGCCTGACCGATCCTGTGCAGGTGCAGGTGGCGCGTGTGGATCTGGAAGCGCGGCGCATCGAGTTCCGCCTGGTCAAGGGGACGGGTTATAAAGCCTTGAAGGCGGCTGCCGCTGCGCCCGAGCCTGGCGAGCGCCATATCAAGAAAGCGGCTTCGACCAAGCCGGAAGCCCTGAAGGGCACGACGGCTTCTCAGCGGCGTGCGACGCAGAAGCAGGCTGGCCGGGATGAGCAGCGCAGCTCTGAAAAGTCCGCCAAGGCCGCCAAGTCGACGCGCAGCCCCAGGGGGCGTCGCCGATAGGCGTACAATACAGGGCCGGGCTTGAGCCCGGCTCTGTCTTTGCCTCTTGCCGTATTTTCAAGGATCGATATGCCCCAGCAGGTTTTGGCCGGCTTCCACGCCGTAGTAGCCCGAGTTCGTCATGCCGCCTCGTCGGTGCGGGAGGTCTATGTGGACGAGACCCGGCGCGATAAGCGTATGCTGTCCTTCATCGACCAGATGCAACAAGCCGGACTGAAAGTCATTCCTGTGCAGGCCGACCGCCTGAACGGCCTGGCCAAAGGAACGCGCCATCAGGGCGTCGTTGCCCTGGCCGACGAGCAGGAATTGGCCGTGGATGTCAACGAACTGCTGGACGACCTGGAAGAGGCCGGCCAGGTGCCGTTTCTATTGATCCTGGACGGAGTGACCGACCCGCACAATCTGGGCGCGTGCCTGCGTACGGCCAATGCCGCTGGCGCGCATGCCGTGATTGCGCCGCGTGACCGTGCCGTTGGCCTGAACGCCACCGTGTCGCGTGTTGCCTGCGGCGGTGCGGAATCCACGCCTTACATTACCGTCACCAATCTGGCGCGCACCATGCGCCAGCTGCGGGATCGCGATGTCTGGCTAGTGGGTACGGACGATCAGGCCACGCATTCGATGCACCAGGTCGATGCGCGTCGGCCTATGGCCTGGGTCATGGGCGCAGAAGGCGAAGGCATGCGTCGCCTGACTCGCGAAACCTGCGACGAATTGGTCTCCATTCCCATGATGGGTGCTGTGGAAAGCTTGAACGTCAGTGTCGCGAGCGCCGTGTGCCTGTACGAAACCTTGCGCCAGCGCGGCACAGTGTAAAACGGTTATTTGCTAAATAACTTATTTGTATAAAAAACCCAAACTGACGTGCTGCGCCAGGTTGGATAATAGACAGTCAGCCGCCAGAAACGCGAAGCTCAGGCTTCGCGTTTTTATTGCCCGGCCCCGTACGAACCCGCCAGGCGGACCCCCGGCAGGCATGCCCTGTACGGCAGGGGCGTTTTTTAATCACGCATGGCGCATGCAACCTTAGGCTTTGAAGACACATGGACGAAAACGGTTTTATCACTTCCAATCTGCATTCCGACCGTCGAATGGGCACCCAGCACGGCGCTATACACCAGCCGCTGCACCCCTCCACCGAATACGGATTCGATGATGCGCGCGAGCTGGCCGCTGTGTTTCAGGGCAAGTCGGGCTTTACCTATTCCCGCCAAGGCACGCCCACCACGGCCGCTCTGGAGGCCAAGGTCACGCGCATGGAAAAAGGAACTGGCAGCGTCAGCTTCGCGACAGGCATGGCTGCCCTGACCGCTACGTTCTTCACCTTGCTGCGTCAGGGGGACCACCTGATCACCAGCAAGTATATTTTCGGCAACACCAATAGTTTGCTGGGCACGTTGCGCGATCTGGGCGTCGAGGTGACCTTGGTGGATGCTACCGACGCCGCTCAGGTCAAGGCTGCTCGCCAGCCCAATACGCGCATGGTGTTTGTTGAAACCATTGCCAATCCCGGTACGCAGATCGCCGATTTGCAAGGCATAGGCGACTGGTGCAACGAGCAAGGCCTGGTGTATGTGGTGGACGCCACCCTGTCTTCGCCTTATCTGCGCCCGTCACGGGACTTCAAGGCGTCTTTGGTGGTCAATTCCCTGTCCAAGCATATCGGCGGGCACGGCAATGCGCTGGGCGGCATGGTGACCGACACGGGTTTGTTCGATTGGAGCGACTATCCCAATATCGCCCAGGTCTACCGCAGCGGCAAGCCAAGCTCCTGGGGGCTGACGCAGATCAAGAAAAAGGGCCTGCGCGACATGGGCGGCACCTTGTCGTCGGACGTGGCTCATCGCCTGGCCATTGGTTCGGAAACCCTGCCGCTGCGCATGGAGCGCATCTGTTCCAATGCCTTGGCCTTGGCGCAATTTCTGCAGGCGCATCCTCGCGTGCGCAAAGTGCAATATCCCGGCTTGAGCGACCATCCCCAACACGAACGCGCCGCTGCGTTGTTCGGCAATCGTTTTGGCGGCTTGCTCAGCGTGGTCCTGGACGAAGATGTAGAAGTTTTTGATTTCCTGAACCGCCTTAACGTCTTCATTCTGGCGACCCATCTGGGTGACAACCGCAGCCTGGTGCTGCCTGTGGCCCATACCATCTACTACGAGATGGGCGCCGAGCAGCGTGCCTTGATGGGCATTGCCGATAATCAATTGCGTATCTCGGTCGGCATAGAGGAAATTGCGGACCTGACGCATGATTTCGATCAGGCCTTGCGCCAGGCCTGAAGGCCTGCAATGACCCTCAGGCGATGGCTCTTTGCACCATGCTGAGCAAGTCCATGGCCTGATGGATTTCGGCCGGGCTTAAGCATGCGTAGCCAAACAGCAAGTGCCGGGGGTTTGCGGTGTCGGGCTCGCGGCTGGCCGCCTGTTCCAAGGGGTACAGGCGGATTCCGTAATGCAGTGCGGCATTGGCCAGTGCATGCGCGCTTGGGCTGTTGTCCGGCAAGCGGAAGGCCAGGTGCATGCCCGCATTCTGGCCGCTGATGGTTCCGGCTCCATCCCAGATGGCCGTCAGGCCCTGCATTAGCGCGTTGCGCTGTTCCAGGTAGCGGCGGCGCAGGATTTGTAGGTGGCGGGCAAAGTTGTATTCATCGAAATAGCGGGCCAGCACGGCCTGGGTCAGCCACGGCGAGCCATTGTTCAGCAGAGCCTTGCGCTCAATGAAGTCCTTGGTCAGCGCCGGCGGACACACCATATAGCCCAGACGCAGCCCCGGCCCCAGCGTCTTGGAAAACGAACCCAGATAAATGACTTGCCGCGGGCTCATGGCCGCCAGCGGCGGGGGCAGGGCGGCACCATAGCAGAAATCGCCGTCGTAATCGTCTTCGATGATGAGCGAGCCCGAGCGGCCCGCCCATTCCAGCAGGCGCTGCCGCCGTGCCATGGACATGGTATGACCCAAGGGATACTGGTGCGAGGGCGTCACAAAGGCCAGCCGTACGGATTGTTCAGGCAGTTGGTCCGTGCACAGGCCTTCCTGGTCGACGGGCACTGCGTAGGCGTGCGCGCGGTGGCGTCGCAGCAGATTGTAAAAGCCGGTGTAGCTGGGGGTTTCGTAGACGGCGCTGCTGTTGTGATCCAGAAAATGAGACGTAATCAGGCTGAGCGCCTCTTGGCTTCCTGCAGTGATCAGGACGTCTTCCGGGTCGGCCTTGATGCCTTTGGTGGCGGACAGGTAGTCGGCGATCTGCAGCCGCAAGCCCCAAAGGCCTTCGGGCGGTGTGTAGTCCGACATGGCCGCGCCGGCGTGGCGCAGCAATTGATTGGACAGATGAATGAACTGGCGCAAGGGGAAGGCGTGGACGGATGGGCGGCCCACCTTGAAGTCGAATCGAATCGGCACGGGCGGCGGCGGCACATGCACCCCGCTGGCGCGCGCCGGATTGACGGCATCCATGTCGATATCGGTGTCCAGTTCCAGGACAAAGTCGGGGTCCGTGTCTCTGGCCCGGCGCTGCTGGTGCGGCGTCACGAAGAAACCCCGGCTGGGTTCGCTGTGGATCAGGTTGGAGTCGATCAGCAGATCGTAAGCGCCCATGACCGTGTTCTTCGAAACCTGCAACAGAGAAGCCATGCGGCTGATGGAGGGCAGGCGGTTGCCGTCTTGCAGGCGACCGGAGCTGATCAGGGATTCGATCTGACGGGCGATCTGTTGCTTGTACGGGGAGTGGTGAGCGTGAGAGAGGGTGATGGGCAATGAGAACATGGTATGGACCGGGAAAAAACGGAGGCTGTCTGCAATCGAGCCATACCTGGCCACTATAGGCTGCTCGCGCCTGCCCGGCTTTGCGTTGCATCAATCCCTACGGCGTTCGTGATAAAAGTGTCCACCCGATTGGGCAATGAAAAATATCCTCTGAACTCAGCGCCATGGCGACGCGTTTTATTCTTCAGATCTGCACAAACCGTGCCTAATAGTTAGGCTCTATCCGTACCTTTTCAACAGAAAATCACACTCGTTATAGTGCGGTTGGCCTTGCTGTCCTGCAAGGCGATTGTTGGGAGGTACTAGGATGTACAGAAAGCTCATGCCGCTGGCGCTCTTGTCCGCTGCCGTTGGCTCGGCCCTGGCCGCGCCCACCGAAGAACAGGTTCGGGTAGATCACTTATTTCAACAGAACTGTGCGGTCTGTCATGGTGCAGACCGGGGAGGCTACGTCGCGCCCGCCTTGACCAGCGATCGTCTGGTGCAAAGCGAAATCGCCCTGCGGGGCACCATCATGACCGGCATCCCGAATACGCTGATGCCGCCGTTTGCAGGCCGCCTGTCCGACGAGGACATCCGCGCCCTGGCGCATCTGATCAAGACCGAGCCGGCTGCGGATCTCAAGTGGGGCATGGACGAGATCCGCTCCAGCGTCAAAGTGCTCGTGGACGAAGCCACGCTGCCGGACAAGCCCGCCTATGCCATCGAATCGGTCTACGACCTGATGGTGATCATGGCTCGAGGCCGCTATGGCCGCGGGGATGCAGGCAACAATGCCCGCACTGTGTTCCTGGACGGAAAAACCAATAAGATCGTGGGCGAGATCGCAACCGACAGCGCGCCGCACATCATGGATTTCAGCCCGGCCAGCGAACGCTGGGCCTGGCTCAAGAGCGACGACGGGCATGTGTACAAGATCGACCTCTACACCTTGCAGATCGTGCGCCAGGCCAAGGTCGGGTTGACCGGGCCTGGCATCGCCGTCTCCAAGGATGGCAAGTGGCTGGCCATCAGCTCTTTCGTGCCGCGCAGCGTTGCTATCCTGAAGGCGGACACGCTGGAGCCGGTCAAGTACATGGATCTGGAAGGCGAAGACCCCGACGGCAAGTTCGTCAAGTCCGCTGGCGGTCCTGTCATCGGCAGCCGCATCAACAATAAGTTCGCTCTTACCCTGCGCCAGGCGGGGCAGATCTGGATCATCGACCCGGACAAGCCGGGCATGCCGGTCACCAAGCTGACCAAAGTGGGGCGTCTGCTGCACGACACCTTCTTGACGCCCGATGGTCGCTATTCCATGGTGGCTTCCTATGACGACAACAAATTTGTCGCCATCGACCTGAAGGAAGACAAAGTCGTGCGGGATATCCCGGCAGGCTGCCAGCCGCATGTTGGCTCGGGTTCGGTCACCGAGATCAACGGACGCATGTTGGCCTTCGGTACCAATATGGGTACCTGCAAGAAGGGCTCGGTGGTCACGGTCTGGGATACCAAGGATTTCTCGGTGGTCAAACAGGTTCCGGTGGCGGGCGCCACGGAATCGCCTGCGGCCCATCCCAACGCGCCCTATGTAGCCGTGGACATCGTGGACAAGGACAAGCGCGCCGGCCTGATTCAACTTATCGACAAAAACACCCTGGAAGTCGCCAAAACGCTGGACGTGGGCGGGCATTCCTTCTTCCCCAATTACAACCGTACGGGCGATTTCCTGTATGTCAGTTCGGGTTATTGGGGGGACCGCCTCAAGATCTACGACAGCCGCAGTCTGGAATTGGTGGCCGAACACAAAATGGAAAGTCCGTCCGGGATTTTTTCTCGGGCCCGAACTCGCTGGCTGACCATAGGCCAGCCTGAAACCCAAAAGTTCTGATCAAGGAGACTGGCATGAAAAAAACAGTAGCTATCGTCGCCCTGGTCGGCGGCCTGGGCATGGGGCAGGCGTGGGCGGCGGATGCTGGGCCGGCCGTCGTGGGCAAGACCCCGCAGTCGGACCTTTCCGTCCAGGCGGCCTCGCTCCTGCCCATGTGCGCATCCTGCCACGGTACGGATGGCATCAGCAGCGTGGGGCTGTATCCCAACCTGGCGGGCCAGAAGGTGGACTACCTGATCAAGCAATTGCATGCGTTCAAGACACGCGAACGCGATGATCCAGTCATGAGCTCCATGGCTGAACCGCTCAGCGATGAGCTTGTCCGTGAACTGGCGAATTACTTCGCCGGCCTTAAGTAGTACGGGTGTAGCATCGCGGCGCCGCTGGCATGCGGCGCCGCAAGGAGTCTGGTTTGAATCTCTTTCCTGTGTTCTTCAATCTGGCGGGCAAGCGGGTGACCGTCGTGGGAGCCGGCGCAATCGCCGAGCGCAAGGTCAAGCTGCTGCTGCGGGCGGGAGCGCTGGTCACTGTCGTCGCTCCGGCGCATACGCCTTGGTTGCGGGCCAGCGCGCAGGCCGGTGTGCTGCAAGGCGTGCCGGCATTCTTTTCGCCTGCCCATCTGGACGAAAGCTGGCTGGTCGTGGCGGCGACGGGGCAGAGCGACGTCAATCAAGCGGTGGTCCTGGCTGCCGATCAGCGACGCTTGCCGTGCAATGTGGTCGATGACGCGCAATTGTCGTCTATTCAGGTGCCTGCCATCATCGACCGCAGTCCCTTGATCATTGCGGTATCCTCGGCGGGTTCCGCGCCTGTGCTGGCGCGTCGCGTACGAGAGCGAATCGAAGGCGTGCTGGAAGAGTCCATTGGGCCTCTGGCTGCCTTGGCGGCCCAGTACCGCAGAGACATCAAGCTTGCGTTTCCCGATGTTGGCCTGCGCCGCCGCTTTTTCGATTGGCTATTGGACAGCGATGCCCAGGCATTGCTGGCGTCTGGTCGTTCCGGCGAAGCGGCAGCCTTGCTCGAAACGGCCTTGCGCCTGCGTACGTACAGCAAGCAGGCGCAGGTCAGTATTTTGCCCGTCGCTGATCTTGCCGCTGCCGATCTTTTGACGCTGCGGGCCTTGCGGGCCTTGAATCAAGCCGATTGGATCCTGCACCTGCCCGGAATCCTGCCGGCAATTCTGGAAAAGGCCCGCAGGGATGCCGACGTGCTGGCTTTGGACCAAGAGGGCGGCATATTGCAGGAAGACCTTCTGAATCCGGCATTCTGGGGCCGATTGCGTCTTGCCTGGTCCCGGGGCGAGCGGATTGCCATTCTTTGGAAACCCGACTGGGATGCCCAAGCGTTGGCCGCCGTACTGAAACAAGAAGGCTTGTCCTGCGCGATACTTTGACAGCGCTGCAATCCGCAGCGCGAAGACCGTGCGTGTATCAAGAAGCCGCCCAGGTCTGCTTGCTGCAGCCTGGGCATTTTGCATCGTTCAACTTGGCCGGGCAGGCGATTCGGGCTGGTGCTTCAGACCTGATGGCGCTCGTTCGAGCGAAAGAGCTTAGTGGGCCTGAGATTCGATTTCCTGACGGGTCAGATAGCAGCCTGGGTCTTCAGCCCATAGGTCGCCACTGCTTTTTTGGGCGCGTGTACGGGTGTTGCCATTGCAGATGGGCAGGTAAGCGCAGCGTGCGCAGCGCCCTCGGACGGGACGGGGGCGCTGGCGCAATTGTTGTAGCAGCGGTTCATCGGGGTTGGACCATATGGTGGAAAAAGGTTGCTCGAGCACGTTGCCCAGCTTGTAGTGCCACCACATGGTATCGGGATGGACATTGCCACGATTGTCGATATTGGCGATGTTCATGCCGGATGAATTGCCTCCCCATTGCCGCAGCTTGGCCAAAATATGAGGCGCATGATCGGGGTAGTGCCGTCGCACCCAATGTAAAAAGAACACGCCGTCCGCGTCGTTATTGCCCGAGGTGAACTCCTTGGCTTGGCCAGCTTGCATGTAATCCAGACAGGCGGTGAACACCTGCTCCATGGCATGTCGGGTCATGCGGTGATGGGCTGCTTGGGTTCGGTGCTGTATTCCCCGCCCGGCGTAGTTCAGGTGTGACAGATAAAAGCGGTCTATGCGCTCCTCGCCCAGCAACCTGAGCAGGCTGGGGAGATCCCCGGCGTTTTCCTGGGTCAGGGTGAAACGCAGGCCTACTTTCAGGTCGTGGTCCCGGCACAGGCGCAGGGCCTTCAAGGATGCGGCATAGGCGCCGTCCTGGCCTCGGATGCGGTCGTGGCGGCTCTCTTGGCCATCCAGGGAAATACCGACGTAGTTGAATCCGCAGTCCGCGATCGCCTTGATATTGTCGTGATTGATCAGTGTGCCATTGGAAGACAGGCCTACATAGAGGCCCAGGCTGCGTGCATAGTGGGCGATACTGAAAATGTCGGGACGCAGCAAGGGCTCACCGCCGGACAGGATCAGGGCGCGTACGCCATAGACATGCAGATCGTTCAGCACCGTGCAAATCTGCTGGAAGCTCAGTTCGCCGGGAAAGTCCTTGTTGGTGGACGAGGAATAGCAGTGGCTGCAGCTCAGGTTGCAGCGTCGAATCAGGTTCCAGATGACGACGGGGGCAGATAGCGGGGGCGAGGGGGGCGTGGGGTGCTGCAGTTCTTTCATGAAACTGGAAATACGAAACATGATCAATTGCTCCTGAGTCTCAGGCCGGTTTTTTTAAGTATGGCGGTGGAAAAAAGCACGTCGTGCTCTTGCAGGGAGCCAGGCAGTGCGGTGTGCAGCAATTGGGCCAGCGCGGCGGCCCGGGCACGTACGGTTTCATGGTCTCGGCCATGCAGCATGGTGAACAGGTTATAGGGCCATTGAGGCAGGCGTCGCGGGCGGCGATAGCAGTGGCTGACGTCGGGCAGGGCCCCCAGCAGTTGGCCGGCTCGATCGACCTGTTCGTCCAGCAGGTTCCAGACGCACATGCCATTGGCGATATAGCCGAGCGCATAGTGGTTGGGTACCACGCCGATACGCCGGATCAGGCCGTTGTTCAGCATGCCTTGCATGCGGGCCAGGACATCGGCCTGGGTGGTGTTCAGTTGTGCGGCGAGCCGCTTGTAAGGAGTGGGCTCGATCGGCAGTCCGGACTGACAGGCCTGTATCAAATGCAGGTCGGCCGGTTCAAGAATGTTCTGGGGCATGGTCAAACCTCAAGCTTCATGGTCAGGTAGTATTCGCGCTCTTTGGGGAAAGCCAGGACAGGGAGGCCGGTTTCCTGTTCGATTTTCTGCAGGCAGGTGTCGATGGCCGTGCTTGATGCCGCGGCCACAACGAACCACATGTTCAGGGCATGATCCCGGCGATAGTTGTGGGCGACCTCGATATGGTTGTTCACCTGTTCAACGGTGCGATTCCAAAGCGGATCGGGAACCGCCAGGGCGGCAAGACAGTACGCGCCGCCTGCGGCTTCAATCTGGAACAAGGGGCCGAAGCGGGTGAGTATTCCGTCGTGGTGCAGTCGGGCTACCCGGGAAATGAGCTCGGCTTCGGTCAGGAGCAGTGATGGCGCCACGCGGGCGAACGGCCGAGGGCAGAGGGGAAAGCCGTCTTGCAAGGCATTGATGATGCGTTTGTCGACGTCATCCAGCGCACGAGCTTCGCTTTGAGCAAGGACGGGTTTAGCCATGGTGGACCTGCACGGGCGCGAGCCAGGCTCCGCGCTGCTTGAAGCAGCGGGAGGAGAAAAGAATGTCGTGTGGGAAGCGTTCAAGTCCAAGCCCGTGAGATAGGCGGGCATGTTGCGCCAGCACTTGGCTGCGGTCTTTGCCGTGAATCATGCAAAACAGGTTGTGCGTCCACGCTGGAGGCTGAGGGCGACGGTGATAGCAAAGGGTGACGCCGGGTTCTTTAGCCAGGCGCCGGCCCAGCTCGTCGATACGGTGTTCGGGCAGGGTCCAGACGCACATGGCGTTGGCGATGTACCCCAGAGATCGGTGTCGCAGTACAACCCCGAAGCGACGGAACAGGCCGTCGTCCAGCCAGGACGACAGTTGGCTCAGCACGTGCTTTTCGGACATGCCGGCTTGTTCGCCCAAGGTCATGAATGGCTCGGGGACCAGGGCCAGTCCATGCAGCACGGTGCGAAGCATGGCATGCGCCAGGCTGCCGTCCGCCGGCAATGAGCCACAGGTCGAGACCTGGGAAGGCGCTTTTCCGGTATGGGCCAGACTGAATCCCAGATCGATGTGATAGCCGCACATCATGGGCAAGGACAGGGGCATGAGCGAGGTTTCCCGGGCGATGTCATCCAAGGTGTGTTGCAGGTCTTGGGCTTGAGCGCAGGCAAGGACGAACCACAGGTTGATGTGATGCTCGCGTTCATAGTTGTGATTGACTTGGGGCAGGGCGCTGATGCGGCCCGCGACGTCGTCCAGGCGGGATGCGGGCACGTGCATCCCGACCAGGGTGCTGCTGAGACAGGAAGGGTTCAGTACGGGGCCTATGCGGCTCAGCACTCCGTTTTGCTGCCATTGCTGAAAGTAGTCCAGGACGGCTTGCTCGCTTAAGCCCACGCTGAGGCCTAATTGGCGGAAAGGGCGCGATACCAGTGGAAAACCGTGCTGCCATGAATTGAGCAGTTGGAACACGGTGATGGGCAGATCAGAAACCAATGCGATTGCTCCGGTGGGTAAAGAAAATGCCGCTGGGGTGAGGGATGGAAAGGCTGGCCAGGGGAGCCAGGGTTCGCGTGTCGTAGACCGAAACCTTGTTGTCGTCGCGGGCCGAGATCCAGACGGCTTCCCCGCGAGGCGTGAACTCCATGTGCAGCACCGCCTTGCCGGGGGACAAGGTGTGCGTCACCTGCAAGGACTCGACATCAATGACTTGAACCCGTGCGTTGTCGGGGAAGGCGAAGTTGACCCAGATACGACGGCCGTCGGGCTGAGCCATCACAAAGACGGGCTGCCCCAAGACGGGGATGCGGGCGGTCTCGCGCCAGCTTGACGTGCTGGCCACCAACACTTCGTGGCGGCCGATGGCGGGGAGGAACAATTGTTCGCCCGCGACCGACCAGCCTCGCAGATGGGGCATTTTGTAGATGGGCAGGGCTTGCTCGCCGCGGCCATAGCCTTCCAGGATTTTTCGTATGCCCCCGTCAGGATTCCAGAGGTCCAGCATGGCCAGAGCGTCTTCGCCAAACAGGCCGGCGACATAGTGGCGCCCATCGGGAGTGACCATGGCATCGTACGGCTGTCGGCCTGCTTGCAGGCGTCGGGTCGTTGGTTGCCGGGGCGAGGAAAGGTCGGTGATCCAGATCTCGCCGGCCTCGAATAAGGAGTAGGCAAATTTCTGGCCCGGCAAATCGGTCAGGCCTACGACTTTGGCGCGCTTGCCGGGCAGGTATTCGGCGGGGACTTCGCTGATGAACTCGAGCGTGGCGGCGTCAAAGACCTTGATGCCGCCGGGTTCGTAGTTCTGAACCACGATCAGGCGTCCGTCCTGGGAGATGGAGCCGCCGATGGCGTTGCCTGACTGCACGATGCGCCGGTCCAGCCGTTGGCGCAGCAGGTCTACTTTGCTGAGTCCGCCGTCCCGGCCGAAGACATAGCCGTATCGACCGTCGCGCGAGTAGGTGACGTGCGCGTGAGATAGATCGCCCAGCCCTTGGACCCGGGCCAGCGTTTGGTAGTGCGTGGTGTCCACAATGGACACGCTGCCCGACCCGCGTTCGATGACCAGGCCGAGATCATTCGTGCCTCGGGGTGGGGTGGAGCAGCCGCCGAGCATTAAAACGATAAGCAGGAAGACAAGGGGGTTCATGGCAGAGCGAGGGGGGTGTTCGAGTTCAGCAGCTGTTCGGCCAGCCATTGAGCTTCGGACTTATTGAGAAACCGACTCCAGCCGGGCATGGCTGTGCCCGGACGGCCCTGCAGGATGGTGTCGGCCAGCTGTTCGGGACGTTGGCCTGCAAGAGCTGAACGAGTCAGGGCCGGACCGAGTCCCCCATTTAGATGCAGGCCGTGACAGGAGCCGCACTCCTGGCGCAGCAGGTGAGACAGGGTTTGCTGGCGTTCGGTAGGGGGGGCGGCGGTTGTGGCCCAGGCTGTGGGGAAAAGCAGGCCGATCAGCCCGGCCAGCACGCCGGCGCGCAGGGTCAGGCGAGCGGGCATGGCTGGGCCAGGAGCGTATCGGCGGCAGTACCGGCGTAGTCCGGGTGAAGCTGGACTACGTCGCCGATGATCAGCAAGGTGGGCGGAGAAAAA
The DNA here is from genome assembly GCA_023439305.1 of Pseudomonadota bacterium. Taxonomy (GTDB): domain Bacteria; phylum Pseudomonadota; class Gammaproteobacteria; order Burkholderiales; family Burkholderiaceae_B; genus Alcaligenes. The sequence goes on along the minus strand of JAEXOO010000018.1, from coordinate 171,781 downwards.
CAACGAATGAGCTCGGAAACATGGTCCAGCGTGGTGAGCTCCCAGCGCTGGTCGGGTAGCGTGGCGTCCTGGACCAGGGCTGCAGGCGTTTGACCGCTACGGCCGTGCAGCATCAATGAGTCGGCGATGTGCTGCGCGTTGCCTACGGCCATGTAGAAGACCAGCGTACAGGAAGGATCTGCCAGTGATCGCCAGTCCAGCTGTAGCCCTTGGTTGTCCCGCAGGTGTCCGGTCACAAAGCGTACGCTGGTGGCCTGGCCGCGGTGGGTGAGGGGGATGCCCAGCGATGCGGCGCACCCCGTTGCGGCGGTAATGCCGGGGACGACTTGCGCGCGTATTCCATGGCGCTGCAGGTAGAGGAGTTCTTCGCCCCCCCGTCCGAAGATGAAGGGGTCGCCTCCTTTCAGCCGCACGACGCAGGCGTGGCGGGAGGCCAGCTGAAGCAACGTAGCGTGGATGAGGTCCTGCATGCGGGCGCTGCAGCCCGCGATCTTGCCGACGTCGTGAACTTCGGCCCGGGGGTTGATCAGCGCCATGATGTTGCCGCCCACGAGTCGGTCGCAGACCACGGCATCGGCTTGTTGGAGCAGGCGCAAGGCCCGCAGGGTGAGAAGATCGGGGTCGCCGGGGCCGGCGCCTACCAGATAGACGTTGCCGTTCAATGCCATGCTCCTTGCCAACGAGGCTGCTGGGTCTGAAATCCAAGTAAAAAAATTGTAAGCGGGCTTATCCTTCAGCCATGGGTATGGATGGCGTGCGCCTCATGGGTGCGCGTCGCCGTTTTATCCGGGCAGAGGGCGCCGAGAGGGCGCGGCAGGAACGCAAGGAATGGAGGGTTTGAAGTTTATGTATGCTGATGACGGCCTGGGCAGCGGGCATTTAGCATATTTTGAGGATCGTGTTAAGCCGATGTGGGAAAAAGTGAAAAGACCTGCAAAAACTGTGAAAAGTGAGCAATGATGCGGGTTACAGACGCTTTTTTGCTTGACACGTCTTTTAATCATAGGCTTAATACGCGGTAGCCATCCGGGTCCTCATAACGCCTGGTTGCAAAGGCAGTCGGCGGTGGTTAGGTCCCTGTCGTCTGCCCTGTTAATGTGGCAGTAACAGACTGGCTCCCGAAGGGCGCTGGTTAAAATAATTTTCAGGGGTATTTTCTCAATGAATAAAACCGAGCTTATCGAATTCATTTCCACCAAAGCCGATCTGTCCAAGGCTGACGCCGGTCGTGCACTGGATGCGTTTATCGATGCCGTGACCACCACGCTGAAAGAAAAAGATACGGTTACTCTGGTTGGTTTCGGCACCTTCGCCGTTTCCGAGCGTGCCGCCCGTTCGGGTCGTAACCCACGCACCGGTGAAACCATCGAGATCGAAGGCGCCAACGTGCCTAAGTTCCGTCCCGGTAAGGCTCTGAAAGACGCCGTAAATTAATTTACGACGCAGGGCTTGCAAAATTTTCTCTGCATGTCTATAATTCTCTTTCTTTGCAGGAAGAGTGGCATCACAGAAATGGGTGCTTAGCTCAGCTGGTAGAGCGGCGCCCTTACAAGGCGTAGGTCGGGGGTTCGAACCCCTCAGCACCCACCACTTATTTTGCAAACCAAATCAAGCACTTAGCCTTCGCTAGGTGCTTTTTTTATGCCTGTTTGCTTCGCGTTGCAATGGGGTTAAGCGAGCCTACGCCACCCGAAATTAGTTTGTTGCCGACTAGGCTACGCCCTACGTTGTGGGCGCAATGGCTGTCTCGGATTTCGAGAAATCAAAAAATGGCGACAAACGCCCATTGTGATGGTCATTGGTGGCAATTGCCGCCCTGGAGCGCTATCTCGAGTTTCGAGGTGCTGGGAATGGGGGGCTTGGCTGGTGTGCCGTAGTTCTATTCTCTCCTGCTCAAGAGCTTGCTTGGACCTCGCTTTCATTCCGATGCGGAGCGCCTGGGGAAGGGCAAAAATATTTTTAATATCAACTAAGTAAGTCGAACTGAGGCTATTTCACAGCCTACTTGTTTGGATTGAGTATTTGCTCAAACACTGATGATAGATGCTTGTATATTTCCATTGGAATAAGTGCTAATCAGATGTTTACTTTAGAGAAAATCAAAATCCGCACGGGCTTGATGTCGGTCTTGGTGCTTTTTTTTGTTGCGCTCATTGCATCCACATTATTGGCCTCATTCGATGCAAAGAGGACTTATGAGGGGGTTCAGCATCTCAATCTCGTCTCTGTCGAGCAAGTGGATCCCCTGCGTGAGACGTACGGCTTGCTGATGCGAACTAGGTTGGCTTTGTCTGGCAGCTTTCAAGAGGCTGAGGACGGGCATGGCGATCTGTCAAAGGCCAGCCTGCAACGGGCTTTGGGCTTTCTGCAGGATGCCGGTGCTTATATGCAACGTTACTTGGCCGTGCCTAAAAGCGAAGAGGCGATCCGCCGAGCACGCGAGGTGGAGGATGCTTATAAGGCATATGTTGTTACGATTGACCTCCAAGTAGGATCGTTGGCTTCAGGGCATGCGGCAAAGTACATCCAAGCAAATTTGGAGGCTCGTCAAGCCAATGCTGTATTCGAAGCTGCTATGCGAAATTATTTCGATCACACTGCGGCGGTGGGCTCTGAAGAGCTGATGGCGGCTGAACGCCGTTACTCCATAAGCCTGCTGACATCCGGCATCCTTGTCCTATTCGCTTTGTTTTTGTTGGCTGCTTGCGCATATTTTGTCTTGCGAGGGGTGTTGCGTCCGCTTCAGGAGGCAACAGCGCAATTCGACCGGATGGCCCAAGGAGATCTGACCACTCACATAAATGTTCGCTCCAACAACGAGATTGGCTTGTTGATGGCTGCTTTGTCGCGCATGCGCGAAGGTCTGACCGATGTTATCGGACGAGTCCGCAGCGCGGCCCAGGAAATTGATGCCGGGTCAGGTGAGATTGCATCGGGCAATACGGATCTGTCGGCACGTACTGAGCAGCAGGCAGCCTCGCTTCAGGAAACGGCCGCCAGTATGGAGGAACTCGACTCTACGGTGAAGCAAAACGTCGACAATGCCCATTTGGCCAAACAGTTGGCGGAACAAAGTCGGGATATTGCACAACGAGGAGGGCAAACCGTCAGGCAGGCCGTTTTAACCATGGATGCAATCTCGGGGAGTTCGCAGAAGGTCGCAGAGATCGTAGCCGTGATTGACAGTATCGCCTTTCAGACCAACATACTGGCCTTAAATGCCGCTGTAGAAGCGGCTCGTGCCGGTGAGCAGGGCAAGGGTTTTGCGGTTGTTGCCAGTGAGGTTAGAAACCTGGCGCAGCGTAGTGCTCATGCGGCTAAAGAGATCAAGGATTTGATCGATGACTCTTTGGAGAAGGTAAGTGCAGGATCTCAGCAAGTGGGAGATGCCGGATCCACAATGGCGGAAATTGTTGCTTCAGTCGAACGTGTCACCAATATCATGGGGCAAATTACCGCCGCTTCTGATGAGCAGGCCAGCGGCATTCATCAGGTTAATGTGGCCGTATCGCAGATGGATACGGTTACTCAACAAAATGCGGCGTTGGTGGAACAGGCGGCTGCTGCTACTGCCTCGTTGAATGAGCAGGCACATCAGTTGGTAGAGGCCATGGCATTTTTTAGAATCACTGCAGGCCAATTAGATGTAAAACCGCAAGGGGGCGGGGCCTTGAGGCTTTCTAGTGAGTTGGGAAATCACGGTTTGTCGCTGTGAGGGCGACGGAAGTGTTGCGCGGAAATAGGCTTCTGGCCTGATTGGGAATGAACCTGATATAGGGGCTGATCTCGTGCGGGGTATGCGTTTGCCATCCGGGACGCTGACGAGATCAGCATTGAACAGCACGCAGCTAATTTAAGCGCACTGGCCCTCGATAATACCGCTGGGCAGGTATGTGCTCTGGTTTGGGGGCGGGGCGTTGTTCCTGGGCTCGGTAGCTTTCAAGGTCGCCCGTCCAAAGCTTGAAGCCCAAGCAGGCCTGCCACTTGTCTTGCTGGTACAGCCAATGCGTGTGGCAGATTGAGCAACGATAAAGACACTGGGTGCCGAGCTCTCCAAAGTCTTCCTTTGGTGTCAACGGATGCATGTTGACGTGGCCCGGTGTGCGAGGCTTTGATACGGGCAGTGTCTGGCACATGATGCACATCGTTCCGTGGTCAAGCTTACCCATTTCCTTCTCCTCTTAAAAAGAAATAGCGAAAGTGATGACAGAGACTGCTGCGAGCGCTTATGCAACAACTCGCGGGTAAATAATACTCAATCAGACTGATCAGTGTTGCTCAAAAGGCGACTGTTTGCCTCAAGAGTATCTAAATTTTTCCTTGGGTCTGCGGCTGCACCTATCGGTGAGCAAAAAGCAGGTTCAGGTGCATTGCGCGAGGTCCCGCAGTTGGGGTTGTGGTAAATCGAGAGTTCGTTCATCGCGGCAAGGACGTCGTGGTGTCAGAAGCTTATGCCCAGCCGTAGCGCCCGCGCAGAGTGAAAGAGAGACATCAGAATAATGTGCGGGCGCCGTGTGATTTTTATGTACGGTTTGAAGCGTTTTGTGTGTTTTGGCCGGTATGGGGCGGTTTTAAGATGACTTTCTACCGCTCTTTTTATCCGGAGACGCATATGCTCGATTGGGAAACATATCGCCAGCAACTGGCTGGCCGCATCAAGGAGTTCGGCGCCTTGAGCCCGGATGCCATCAAAGGCTATGTCAGTCTGTCCAGGGCCGGATCGGGGCAGGGGCATCTGGATGCCAAGACGCGTGAATTGATCAGCCTGGCCGTTGCGGTCACCACCCGCTGCGACGGCTGCATCGCTGTGCATGCCAAAGCCGCCGTCAAGGCGGGGGCGAGCCGTCAGGAGCTGGTCGATGCACTGAGCGTGGCCATCGCCCTGAATGCGGGGGCGGCCATGGTTTACAGTGCGCGTGCGCTGGATGCCTTCGAGGGCTTGCTGCCCGACGATGATACGCCTGCGGAAGGCTGAGCCGCCGGCGTGCGCAAGCTGTTGTAAGCACACGCTATATCTAACCAAGGAATTGGTATTTCGTGGCCGTCAGGCCGCTTGATAGACTCGTTTTCACTATCTCAACCAAGTATCACCTGGGGATTGGAAGCGATGTCGGTACTACATGAATTGAAAGTGTTTCGCAGTGCGGCACTGTTGACCTTGGTCGTGGCGGCCGCCTCTGCCGTGGCGGCGGAAGTCAGCATCCTGAATGTGTCCTATGATCCGACGCGCGAACTCTATGTCGAGTTCAACAAGGCATTTCAAGAGCATTACAAAAAAGAAACGGGCGATACCGTCACGATCCGAACTTCGCACGGCGGCTCCAGCAAGCAAGCCCGTACCGTGATCGACGGCGCTCCTGCCGATGTGGTCACGCTGGGCATTTCCTCGGATATCGACCAGATCGCCAAGTCCGGACTGCTGGATACGCAATGGCAAAGCCGTTTGGCCGACAACAGCACGCCCTATACGTCGACCATTGTGTTGCTGGTGCGTAAAGGCAATCCGAAAGGCATCAAGGATTGGGACGATCTGATCAAGCCGGGCATCAATGTGGTCACCCCCAACCCCAAGACCTCGGCGGGTGCGCGCTGGAACTATCTGGCGGCCTGGCTTCATGCCTTGAAGCAGCCCGGCGGCGACGAGGCCAAGGCGCGTGAGTTCGTGCAGGCGCTCTATAAAAATGTAGGCGTGCTGGATTCGGGCGCCCGCGGTTCGACCACCACCTTTGTGGAGCGCGGCATCGGCGACGTGCTGATCGCCTGGGAAAACGAGGCCCTGCTGTCGGTCAAAGACCTGGGGCCGGACAAATTCGACATCGTGGTGCCGTCCAGCAGCATTTTGGCCGAACCCCCTGTCGCTGTCGTGGACAAGAACCTCAGCAAGCACGGCACAGAAAAAGTCGCTAAGGCGTATCTGGACTATCTGTACAGCCCTGAAGGACAGGAAATCGCGGCCCGGCACTTCTATCGTCCGCGGCTGGAGTCGGTGGCGGCCAAGTACCGCGACCAGTATCCGCAACTCAAGCTCTACACAGTGGATCAGGAGCTGGGCGGCTGGACCAAGGTGCAGGCCGAACACTTTGCCGATGGCGGCGTGTTCGACAGCATTTATTTGAAGAAGTAAATCCGGATTCAGGAAGGAGATTCCATGGCTTCGCAAGCAAGTCTGGTCCGCTTCTTTTCTGTGCGCAGGCCCAAGGGGCCTCTGCCGGGTTTTGGGCTGACCTTCGGTTTCACGGTGACCTACCTGAGCCTGCTTATCCTGATTCCGCTAGCGGCCGTGTTCCTCAAGAGCACGGCGCTGAGCTGGGACCAGTTCTGGGCAACTGTGACGGCTCCCCGTGTGCTGGCATCGCTGCGTCTGACCTTCGGCACGGCGGTGGCGGCGGCGCTCATCAACGGTGTGTTCGGCGCCATATTGGCCTGGGTGCTGGTGCGTTATCGTTTTCCGGGCCGGCGCATCGTTGATGCCCTGATCGATCTGCCCTTTGCCTTGCCAACCTCGGTGGCCGGCATTTCCCTGGCCGCCATTTATGCCCCCAATGGCTGGATTGGCGCCTGGGCCGAGCCATATGTGGGACGCATCGCCTTCACCCCGTGGGGCGTGCTGATCGCGCTGACATTTATTGGCTTGCCGTTTGTCGTGCGCACCTTGCAGCCGGTGCTGGAAGAGTTCGAAAAAGAGCAGGAAGAGGCGTCCGCGTGCCTGGGCGCCGGTCGCTGGCAGACCCTGCGCAAGGTAATCGCGCCCTCCTTGCTGCCCGCCTGGCTGACCGGTGTGGCGCTGGCTTTTGCCCGGGGCGTTGGTGAATACGGATCGGTTATTTTCATCGCCGGCAATGTCCCGCTGGTATCGGAAATCACGTCCTTGCTGATCGTCATCAAGCTGGAGCAGTTCGACTATGCGGGCGCTGCCGCGCTGGCGGTGGTCATGCTGGTGCTGTCCTTCATCATCCTGCTCTTGATCAATTTGTTGCAGTGGTGGCTGCAGACGCGCCATACGGGCCGGATATCAAGTCGTGAACGCGTTGCTGCTGCACCTGCCCTGTCTGCTGGGAGCGTCACATGAGCGATACCCTGACCCTGCGCCCCGATTCTTATGTGCCGGCCCGTATTCGGCCCGCTAACGACAATGTGCGCGATGAAAGCATAGAAGTGAAAGTCCTGCTGATCGGCATTGCCTTGCTGTTTTTTGTGCTGTTTCTGCTCTTGCCTCTGGTGCTGGTCTTTGCAACAGCCTTGAGCAAGGGCGTGATGCCATATTTGTCGGCCTTGCAGGATGCCGACACCTTGCATGCTGTGCGCTTGACCCTGCTGGTGGCGGTGATAGCCGTGCCGCTCAATATTGTGTTCGGGCTGGCCGCATCCTGGGCTATCGCGCGGTTTGAATTTCGCGGCAAGAGTTTGCTCACAACCCTGATAGACTTGCCCTTTTCGGTCTCGCCCGTGATCGCAGGCCTGGTGTTCCTGTTGATCTTCGGCCGGCAAGGTCCGCTGTGGGATTGGCTGGATGCGAATAATATACGTATTGTGTTCGCCTTGCCGGGGCTGGTGCTGGCTACCTTGTTCGTGACCTTTCCCTTTGTGGCACGCGAGCTGATCCCCTTGATGCAGGCGCAAGGCAGCGACGAGGAAGAAGCGGCCCGCGTGCTGGGCGCCAGCGGTTTCCAGATGTTCTGGCGCGTGACCTTGCCCAAGATCAAGTGGGGCCTGCTGTATGGGGTGATTCTGTGCAATGCGCGGGCCATGGGCGAGTTTGGCGCGGTATCGGTCCTGTCGGGGCACATACGGGGCCAGACCAATACGCTGCCCTTGCATGTTGAGATTGAATATAACGATTACCACACTGTGGGCGCGTTTGCGTCGGCCTCCGTGCTGGCTTGCCTGGCCCTGGTGACCCTGGCCCTGAAACTGTGGGCCGAACGAAAAATGGTTCAAGACGGCGATCGCTGATCGCTGCTTTCGGAGTTTGCAATGAGTATCGAAGTTCGCAATCTGGTCAAACGTTTCGGCGCATTTACGGCGCTGGGCGATGTCACCCTGGATTTTCCTCCCGGCGAGCTGGTGGCGCTGCTGGGACCGTCGGGCTGCGGCAAGACGACTTTGCTGCGCATTGTGGCCGGCCTGGAACATGCGGATGCCGGGCAGGTGCTTATCAATGGCAAGGATGTGGCGGCGGTAGGAACCCGTGACCGCCAGGTGGGGTTTGTGTTCCAGCACTACGCCTTGTTCCGTCACATGACGGTGTTCGAAAACGTGGCATTCGGCCTGAGGATCAAGCCGCGCAAGCAGCGTCTGCCCGATGCCGAGATCCGGCGGCGCGTGCACGAACTGCTGGAACTCGTGCAGCTGGACTGGCTGGCGGACCGCTATCCGGCGGCGCTGTCGGGCGGTCAGCGCCAGCGTATCGCCCTGGCGCGCGCGCTGGCGGTGGAGCCGGGCGTATTGCTGCTGGACGAGCCTTTCGGTGCCCTGGACGCCAAAGTGCGCAAGGAACTGCGGTCCTGGCTGCGCCGTCTGCACGACGATCTGCACATCAGCACGCTGTTTGTGACCCATGACCAGGAAGAAGCCATCGAAGTGGCGGACCGTATCGTGGTACTGAACAAAGGCCGGGTGGAGCAGCAGGGAGCTCCGCAGGATGTCTACGACCATCCCGCCAGTCCTTTTGTCTACGAGTTCCTGGGCGCGGCCAATCGTCTGCCGGGACAGTTTGCCCGAGGCGGCTTCGTGGCCGATCCCTTACTGGGACAATTCGAGTCGGCCGAGGCGTTGAATGGTCGTTCAGCCGGCCAGGGCGAGGCGGTGGGCTATGTGCGTCCGCACGATCTGGACCTGCAGCGCACATTGGACGGGCAGGGGATCGCCGTCGCCGTGCAGCGCATCATTCCGTTGGGTGCGACAGTGCGGGTCGAGCTCGCGTTGAACGAAGGCGAGACGCCTTGGGAAGCCGAATTCGACCACCAGAGCTGGCGACAGCTGGATCTGCGTCCGGGCGAGCGCGCCCTGGCCTTGCCACGCAAGTTCAGCGCCTTCCCTATCGAGGCCAGACCGGATGCTATTGCCGTCTAGATCCATCGTGGCATACTTCACAGACCGGGCGGCGCCCGGTCTTTTTTTGTTCAGCATCCTGCGCCTTTGTATTGGTGTTCTTTTTTGGCTTCGGTCCATGGATTGCAACAAAAGTGCATTTATACCGATTGCCTTGTATTGAGAATCGTTCCTATTTCTGTTAAGATTCGAGTCCTTACTGGGCATCCTGTCCAGTCCCGTTATGATCCATGCGGGTTGCGGAATGTGTAGAACGGATTATGACCCGTATTGCTTCTCAAACGAATAACCGTCCGGTGCTGGCCCTCAAGATCACGGGTTTGGCATTGGCGCTGGGTTTGCATGTGGGCGTGTTTGCCACGCTCTTGTGGACAGAAGAGCCCAAGATGGTCGGTGAGCCGGCGCCGATGGACGTGATCGGCGTCACGCTGGTGGAGCTGGACGAATCGCAGGTGCAGGAAGAGCAAGTGACCGCTCCGCCCCAGGAGGAGGTCGTGGCCGAGCCTGAACCGGAGCCCGAGCCCGAGCCCGAAGTAGAACCGGAGCCCGAACCCGAACCCGAACCCGTGATCGAGCCTGAACCCGAGCCCGAGCCTGTGGTGGAAAAGCCGCCTGTGCCCGAGCCTCCCAAGCCCAAGCCCAAACCCAAGCCTAAGCCCAAACCGCAGCCTAAGCCGGAAAAACCGGTGGAAACACCGCCGCAACCGGCGCAGCCAGCGGTTCCCAATGCTCCTCCTGGGCCGGCCATGGACAGGCCCGCGCAGTCGGCTGCTGCCGCTCGCTCTACCGATGGCGATCGGCCCAAGGTGATCGGGCGGGTGGACTATCTGGGACGTCGTCCCGTGCCTGTTTACCCACGGGCTTCCGAGCGTCGGCGCGAGCAGGGCCGGGTCGTGGTTCGCGTTGTCATCTCTACCCAGGGATCGGTGCTGGAGGCCAAAGTGCAGCGCTCATCGGGTTACGAGCGTCTGGACGAATCCGCTCTGAAGGCGGTTCGTACGGCGCGTTTCAAACCATATACGGAAAATGGCGTGGCCTATCGAGCCATGGCTGATATTCCTTTCGACTTTGTTTACTAGGATATTTCAATGATGCAGGAAATACTTCAAAGCGTATGGGTAGGCCTGGCCCAGGTCGCCGGCCCTGTCGCCGATCAGGCCGCCACTGGTGCAGCGGCTGCGCAGGAAGCCACCGGCGTACTGCACTTCATTCAGCAAAGCGATGCCGTCGGCAAGACCTTGTTCGTTATTCTGGCGCTGATGTCGGTGGCCAGCTGGTACCTGATCATCGTCAAGGGTTTTCTGTCCTTCCGGCTGAAGCGCCGCTCGCAGAATTTCGTGCGCGAGTTCTGGTCCGCCAGCTCACTGGAGCAGGTCGAAAATGAAATCGCTACCCATGGCGCCCGTGACCCTTTCAGCCATCTGGCCAGCCATGCCATCCATGCCCAGAAACATCACGCCAAGTATGGCGCCATGCGCCTGGAGGAAAAAGGCTCCACCGATGCGTTTGTGTCGCGCATCATGCGCAAGGTCATGGACGAAGAAACGGCGCGACTGGAAAACGGTCTGACGCTGCTCGCCTCGGTAGGATCGACGGCGCCTTTCGTCGGTCTGTTCGGCACGGTCTGGGGCGTTTATCATGCCTTGATCAATATCGGCCTGGCCGATGGTGTCACGCTGAATAAAATCGCCGGTCCCGTGGGTGAAGCTCTGGTCATGACTGGTCTGGGCCTGGCGGTCGCCATCCCTGCCGTCCTGGCCTATAACGCTTTCGTGCGCACCAACCGCGTCTATCTGGCGCAGCTGGATGCTTTCGCCCATGATTTGTTCACCTTCTTGACTACGGGTCAGCAGGTGCAGGAAAACCAGCCTGTGCTGCGTCGTGTACCCTCGTCGGGCGGCGGTTCGGCCTCGAATGCGGCGGCTGCCGCCAAGCGGGAGCACTGATCATGGCCTTTGGCAGCTTCGACAATCGAAACTCAGGCTCCGCCTTGTCTGAAATCAATATGGTGCCGCTGATCGATGTGATGCTGGTGCTGCTGGTGATCTTTCTGATCACGGCGCCGTTGCTGTCGCATTCCATCAAGATCCAACTGCCCCAAGCCAGCTCGGAGCCGGTGCAACAGGATCCGAAATCCATCGATCTGGCGATCGACGCCATGGGCCAGGTGTTCATCAATGAGCAGCCCGTGGAGCTGGAAGACCTGACCTCGGCCTTGGCTCCTTTCGCCAAAGAGCAGCCGCAGCCTGAACTGCGCATCCGTGCCGATACCGACACCCGCTATGAAGTGCTGGCGCAAGTCATGAGCCGCTCCAAGGCGTCGGGCCTGACGCGTCTGGGTTTCGTGACCCGTCCTGCGCCGACTCAGCCGGGTGCTGCTCAGGCCGGCTCTGTTCAGTCCGACGGGGCTGGGCAGACGGGGCTCGCCGGGGGCGCTGCCGCCGCGCAGGGCCAGGCTCAGCCGGCTCTAGCTCAGCCCTGATCCGCAGTCCGCTCTTTTTTTCTCGGCCCGTCGCGTTGTTGCAGCAGCGCGGCGGGCCGATTTCGTAATAAAATTCTCCGCATGCGAGTATTAGTCATCGAAGACGACGCCACACTGGGCGCCGCATTACAAGAGTTCCTCGGCGATCAAGGCTATGCAGTTGATTGGCTCCAGGAAGGCGAAAGCGCCCTCAAGGAGCTGGATGCGCAAGTCTACGATCTGCTGTTGCTCGATCTCAACCTTCCAGGCATCAGCGGCCTGGACGTCCTGCGCCACCTGCGTCAGCAGGGCAATGCGGTTCCGGTGCTGATCCTGACGGCCCGCGACGGCATTGACGACCGCGTCGCCGGCCTGGACGCAGGGGCGGACGATTACCTGATCAAGCCCTTTGACCTGTCCGAGTTGGCTGCACGCGTGCGCGTCTTCGGTCGACGTCGCACCGGCCAGACCCAGCCTATCATCGAAGTCGGGCCGCTCAGCTTCGATACGGTCGGGCGCGAGCTGCGCTGCGCCGGTCAGCGCATCAGCCTGTCGGTGCGTGAGCTGTCGGTCCTGGAAATGCTCATGATGCGCGCCGGGCGCGTGGTCACCAAGCAGCAGATCGTCAACTCCCTGTCGGCCTGGGATGCCGATTTCAGCGATAATGCGGTCGAGGTCTACGTGTACCGGCTGCGTAAGCGGCTCGAAGGAACCGGCGCCGTCATCCAGACTGTGCGCGGTTTCGGCTATTTGCTGGATGTGGAGAGCGCGGCCTGATCGTGCACGGGGCCGCCTCCGTCTGCCAGTCCCCATAGGTCAGTCATGCCCGAACTATCCGCTTCCGATCTTGCGCGCTTGCCGCTGTGGCGGCGTCTGCTGCTGCGCTTTCCTGCGCCGGGCTCGCTGGCCCGCAAGCTCATGGTGCGGCTTTTTCCGCCGATTTCCATTCTTGTCGTCCTGGATTTGAGCGTAACCTGGGTGCTGACCCGTCGCATGAGCCTGGAAGATTGGCTGCTGCGGGATATCTTCTGGACCATGGTGCTCAGCCAGTTGCTGCTGGTGGGTTTGATCGCCTGGGTGCTGTTGTCGGGCATACGGTCGGGCCTGGTCCCCATCCGCGAGCTGTCGCGCCAGATCCGGCATCGGTCCGACGAAAATTTCGAACAACTGGATGTGCGCGGCCTGCCCGCGGAAGTGGTTCCCTTGGTGGAGCATTTCAATGAGCTGCTGGAGCGCCTGGGCGACACGCTGCAAGCGCAGAAGCGCTTCATCGGCCATGCGGCGCATCAGTTGCGCACGCCCCTGAGCGGGCTGCGTCTGGAGTCTGAACTGATGCTGGCCCGACCTTTGCCCGATGACATACGCCAGCGCGCCGAGCGCATCAAGAGCGTGTCGGATCGCATGATACGCATGGGCCAGCAGTTGATGGTGCTCGCCCGCGCCGACTCCACCGTCAATATCAAAGACAGTTTCGTGCGCCTGGATCTGTGCGAATGGGCGCGGGAAGAGGGCGGCGACTGGTTTTTGCAGGCACGCCAGCACGGCGTGGAGATTCACCTGACGGCGCCGGAGCAACCTGTATGGATTGATGCCGAGCCTGTGCTGCTGCGCGAATTGCTCTCCAACCTGATGGACAATGCCTTGCGCTATGGGCGTGGAACCGACAGCATTGTGCTGCGTGTGGCCAGCAATCCGCCGTCCTTGTCAGTGGAAGATCATGGTCCTGGCATTCTGGGCGTGGACCAGCAGCGGGTTTTTGATGCGTTTTATCGTTCCCCGGGCAGCCAGGCGGAAGGTTCCGGGCTTGGGCTGGCCATTGTCCAGGAGATCGCCCGCGCTCATGGCGCATGGTGGAGCCTGCTCAGCCGGCCCGATTTTCCCGGCACCCGAATCACGATTGTATTTCCAGGTCCTCGTATCGGCGCACGGCTGACGCGGACTGAAACCCCGAGCGGAAACTGAGACTGTGGATAGTTCTACGGCAAGTCCCAAGAATGGAGCGCGCGCTGCCCTGGTGATGGGCGCGTTGGGCGTCGTCTATGGCGATATCGGCACCAGTCCTTTGTACACGATGAAAGTCGCCCTGGGCGCTTACGCCCATCCGGGCGCGGAGCAAGTCTATGGCGTACTGTCGCTGCTGTTCTGGCTGCTGACGCTGGTAGTTACGCTCAAGTACGTGACGGTGGTCTTGCGCCTGGACAATAAAGGCGAAGGAGGAACGCTGGCCCTGATGGAGCTGGCGGCGCGCGGCCTGCAGGGGCGGCGGCGGTGGATCATCATGGTGCTGGGTCTGATCGGCGCGGCGCTGTTTTATGGTGACAGCATCATCACGCCGGCCATCTCCGTGCTGTCGGCCATCGAGGGTATCGGCATGCTGTCCCATGCGCTGGACGCCTGGGTGGTTCCCTTGGCGGTGGCTGTGCTGGTGGCCCTGTTTCTGATCCAGTCGCACGGCACGGGCACCATGGGCAAGTTGTTCGGCCCCATCATGCTGACCTGGTTTCTGGTGCTGGGCGGCCTGGGGCTATGGCGCGTAATTGAACATCCGCAGGTGCTGGTGGCGCTGGATCCGCGCTGGGCCTGGGCCTTCGTGGCGCAGGCGCCGTGGGAGACCTTTCTGTTGCTGGGCGCGCTTGTCTTGGCCCTGACCGGGGCGGAGGCGCTCTATGCCGATATGGGACATTATGGTCGGCCTGCCATACGCCGGGCCTGGTTCGTAGTGGTCATGCCTTGCTTGGTGCTGTGCTATTTCGGCCAGGGCGCGCTGCTGATTTCCGACCCATCTGCCATCCGCAATCCCTTTTTCCATCTGGCGCCTTCCTGGGCGCTGGTGCCCATGGTGGCTCTGGCGACGGTCGCCACGGTCATCGCGTCGCAGTCGGTGATTTCCGGCGCTTTTTCCGTGACCCGGCAAGCCGTGCAACTGGGCTTTTGGCCGCGTATGGTTATCCAGCATACGTCCGCTCGCGAAGAAGGCCAGATCTATCTGCCGCGCGTCAATCTGTTGCTGTTTCTGGCGGTGATGGTGCTGGTGGTCAGCTTCGGTTCCTCCGACCGCCTGGCGCATGCCTACGGTTTTGCGGTAACCGGCACCATGCTGATGACCAGTCTGTTGGCGGTATCCTTGTTGCCGCGCGGCTCCACCGGGCTCAAGCGCTGGGGCTGGTTTCTGCTGCTGGGCTTTTTCCTGCTGCTGGACGTCTTGTTGTTCTCGGCCAATGCGCTCAAGCTGCTGGATGGCGGCTGGCTGCCGCTTCTGGTGGGCGTTTGCCTGCTGACCTTGATGATGACCTGGAAGCAGGGGCGCCAGGCTATCCATGACACCCTGATCGAGAATCAGCAGCCCTTGAAGGAGTTCATGGCAGGGCTGGAGGAATACCCGCCTACGCGCGTACCGGGAACGGCTGTTTTTATGAGTATGCTGGTCAATACCGTGCCGCCGGCGCTGCTGCATAATCTCAAGCACAACAAGGTGCTGCACGAGCAAGTGCTGTTCCTGACTGTAGACAGCGCAGGCGTGCCTTACGTCCCTTTTGGCGAGCGCTATCGGCTGGAGCGGTTGAGCCGCGGAAGCTGGCAGGCGGTGGCCACGTGGGGCTTCAAGCAGGAGCCTAATGTACCCCAGTTGCTGGAGCAGATTGCCCAAGAGCATCCCGAGCTGAACCTGGAACCCATGGCCACCTCGTATTTTCTGTCGCGCCAGACGGTGATGATTCAATCCCGCAGGCCCTGGTATATGGGCTGGCGTCGGCGGCTGTTCGCTTTCATGGCGCGCAACGCCAGCCGCAGCACGCGCTTTTTCAAGATTCCGCCGAATCGGGTCGTGGAAATGGGCATGCAGATGGAGCTCTAGGCCGGCGTTCTTTTGCGCGTTTTCAGGCGCGGGCGGTGTTGATCAATCGCGGCAGGCGCGCTTGGTTTGCCGCTCGTGCGGCGCTGTATTCCATGATTTCCGCCGTGCCGGCGGCCAGCTTGGCTCCCATGAAACGCTCCAGCAGATACAGCGTCAGGTCTACGCATAAGCTGACACCTCCACCGGTGATAATGTCGCCTTCGTCCACCAGCAAGGCCTGGCGGACCGAGCAGTCAGGCGCCATGTCGGCCAGCGTGTCCAGCGGCGAGATCTCCGGTGGTGCGTAAGCCGCTTTAGTGGTGGCTTGTCTGCCGCTCAGCAGTCCTGCGCTGGCCAGCAGCAGGGCGCCTGTGCAAACGCTGGCCAACACCTCTCCCTGTGCGTGGCGACAGCGCAGAAACTCCAACAGGACAGGATTGCGGGCTTGCGTTTGCCAGCCTGGCCCGCCGGTGATCATCAAGACATCGACAGGCCTGGCCTGATCGAAGCTGGCGTCGCTTTCGACCGTCAAGCCATTGCGCAACCGGACTGGTCCGCCCGTTTGGGACAGCGTGTGGTAGTTCAGCTCCGGGGCCAGGCGCCGCGCCATGGACAAGGTGCCCAGAATGCCCATCTCGATGGGCTCTACGTCGTCGTACAGAACAATGCCGATATGCATGAGGTCACTCCTTGGAAAAGTTTCCTCATGCTATTTCAATGTTTCCTTTTTGGCAACATCGGTTTGACTATTCGTGTTGTTGCGTGTCGCCGGGCGGCTCGATGATCACGACCAGGGCTTGTGCTTCGCTCTCAAGCGCGCGCCCCCGGTGCGGCGTGTTGGATTCGAAGTACATGCTGTCACCGGCCTCCAGCACGACGCGGGCGAGCTGGCCGCGTACCTTGAATTCGAACTCCACCTTTCCGGTCAGCAGATAGACGAATTCTTCGCCGGCATGCTCGAAGAAGATCTGGGGATTGGTGTGCTGGGGAAAAGTGAACATGAAGGGGTCCATGTTCCGATTGGCTTTTTTGTGCGCCAGGCTGACGTAGTCGTAGCCATAGTCGCTGCCGCCCCGGCTGACGGGTTTGCGCTCCCAGCTGTGCACCACGGAGACCGGCGAGTCCGGGGCCAGCGGCAAGGGCGGGCTTCCCTGGCCGGGATCGACGAAAAATGTGCTCAGGTCTACGCCCATGGCGCGTGCGATGCGGGCCAGTGTGCCGATGGGGGGCGCCTTGTTGCCGTTCTCGATCTTGGACAGATAGCCCTTGGTGAAGCCGGATCGCTCGGCCAGTGTATCCAGCGTCAGGCGATGTTCGCGGCGCAATTCGCGCAGGCGCTGGCAGACCGCTGCTTCTTCTTCATCGGGGGCATCGCTGGTAGGGATGGGGGTGCTGAGGTCCTCGGTCACGCCTGTTTCCACGTCGGTACGGTAAGAGCCGATGCGGCCCCGCCTTGCGAGGCTGCATCGGCCGGAAATGAATGCAGTCCGGCTCCGAGCGCCTTCAGGGCCTCGGCTCCAGTCCAGATCATACCGTATGAGCGCAGGCGTGCGCAGCGGCTTTCAACGCGTCAGCAGGGCATGCTTGTCCGTCTGCCCGGCCCAGAAGTCGGCATCGGGCAGGGCCGACGGGCCGCTGTGCGCCACCGGCCAACATTGCGCCAGTTCGGCATTCAACGCGATATAACGCCGGCGCTCCGGGCCCAGCTCATAGTCGCCGGCAATGGCCTGTACTGGACAGGCCAGAATACACAGTGTGCAGTTGATGCAGCTGTGCGGATTGATGGCCATGAAGTTGGGACCGCGATGGAAGGCATCGGCGGGGCAGACATCCAGGCATTCTCCGTATTGGCAGTTGATGCAGGGATCGGTGACGACGCAGGTCATGGCAGCTCCTTGCGAGTCAGGGCGCCGGGCGCCCTGCGTGTAAGAGTGCCGTTCAGGTGGCCTGGAAACCGGCCGTGCCGAAAAAGACATTGGGCTTGCGGTAGACAGCGAGCAGAACGCAGCCTTCATCGGAACGGGTTTCGTGCAGCGATCCGGGGTGGCGCCAGACATACTGTCCGGCCCGGCAGATGCCGTCATGATCGTAGAACGATCCTTGCAGCACGTAGCTTTGTTCGATCTCAGGGTGGCGATGGAAGGGGAGGACGGCGCCGGGCTCCCATTTCAGCAGCACGGTCATTTCGCCTTCGGCGTCGTTGCGGTACAGCACTTTCATCGAGATCTTTTCGAATTGCGAAGGCTGCCATTCCATGGATTCCGGGTCCACGTAGACCGAACCGCCCTGGGTCGGCTCCAGCTTGCCTTTCAGGCGCTGGGAGTAATGGGTGTTTTCTTCGTTCTGTACTGTGTCGACGGGGGTGTTCATAAGGTCTCCTTGGTTGAGCCGCTCATGAGATGCGGTTGAAAGCAATCTACCGAAATGTTTTCTATCAGTCAACTTTTTGAGAATTTATTCTAGAAAGTTTACTTATAAACCCTAATTTAAGCTTAAAAAGTTTCCTGTCAGTATTTGCTCACCGTGTTTTTTTATTGCGGTTACATCCATGCGGGCCTGGGGGATTCCGGGGCCCAAGAACCAGGAGACAAGAATGAGCACCACAATCAAGGCAGATACGCTGGAGCAGTCTGCCGCACAGGTGCAGCCCGAGCAGGACGATGAAAGGTCCATGAGGCGGGTTGTGATGGCCAGCGTGATAGGGACGACAGTCGAGTGGTACGACTTCCTGTTGTATGGGACAGCGGCGGCGCTGGTGTTCAACAAGATTTTCTTTCCCGGGCTGGATCCGCTGATGGGAACCTTGGCCGCACTGGGCTCGTTTGCGGTGGGGTTTATTGCCCGTCCTTTGGGCGGCATTGTGTTTGGCCATTTCGGCGATCGGGTGGGGCGCAAGTCCATGTTGATGCTGACCATGTTTCTGATGGGCGGGGGGACGTTCGCCATTGGTCTGCTTCCCACCTATGAGCAGATCGGGGTCTGGGCCCCGATCGCCTTGATTCTGCTGCGTATCATCCAAGGATTCGGCATTGGCGGGGAATGGGGCGGCGCCGCACTGATGGTGATCGAACACGCCCCGCGAGAGCGTCGTGGGTTTTACGGCAGTCTGGTGCAGGTCGGCTTCCCCTTGGGAATGCTGGCCTCCACCGGAATTCTGGCTTGGCTCAGTCGCTTGCCTGAGGAGGAGTTCTTGAGTTGGGGGTGGCGGGTGCCATTTCTGCTCAGCGTCGTGCTGGTCGGGCTGGGCTTTTATATTCGTCTGCAAGTGGTGGAGTCGCCCGTCTTCCAGGCCAGTCAGGGGGAAACACCGACGGCAACTGCGGCAGTGGAGTCCGACAAGGCGCCGTTATGGCAGATATTGACCAAGCACAGGCTGAATCTGTGCCTGAGCATCGGTCTGAAGGTGTGCGAGGTGGCCTGGGTTTACATCTTGACCGTGTTTGTCATTGTCTACGGCACCAGCGCACTGGATCTGCCCAAGAGCGTGATCTTGAATGGGGTGCTCCTGGGCGCCGCACTGGAGGTCGGCTTCATTCCCCTGTTTGGCTGGCTGTCGGATAAAGTGGGCCGCCGGGCGCTTTATTATTTCGGCGCGACCTTTGTATTGCTGTCTGCCTATCCCTTGTTCCTGTGTCTTGAAACGCGTGATCCCGCCATCATCATGGGGGCCATTGCGGCCTGCATGACGTTGGGGCATGGAGCCATGTACGGACCGCAGGCGGCGTATCTGCCCGAGCTGTTCGGCACAAAAGTGCGCTACAGCGGTGCTTCCCTGGGTTGCCAGGTGGCCGCGGGAGTGGGCGGCGGACTGGCGCCCATGCTGGCGACCTGGTTGCTGGCCCGTCAGGGGCACTACTGGGGAGTGGCGGTCATGGTGGTGATGCTGGCCTTGATTACCTTGTGGGCCACGCGCCGCAGTCCCGAGACGTACAAGGATGATCTGACCCAGACGTCCTAGCGTGATGGGTGTGCCTGCCCTGGTTCCGGGGTGGGCACACTCGTGTTCAGCCTGTGCTGTTGCCGAAAGATGGAAAGTGCGGCAGCACTTCTTCGGCCAGCTCCTGGAGAACCTGCGCGACAGGTCGTGCTCCGTGCTGTAGACCCAGCGCGGCGTGGTTGACGCCGGCTGCCCGCCATTCCTCCAGCAGGGCGAGCAGGCCCTTGCGTCCGGTGCGCAGCACAAATCCACCCTGCAGCGGCGTGCGGGGATAGTCCGGATCGTCCGCCAGATCCAGCCATTCATTGGTGATGTGCGGACGGAATCCGCCATCCGGGATGGCATGGCGCCAAGCGTGTATTTTTGCCGCCAATTGTTCAGGGCCGAGTGGCGTGTGGGTCGCGCCCGGGTAGGTCAGCCAGCCGTCGGCGTTGACGGCAATCCATTCGGGGGACTGCCCGCACGCCCCGGTGATCATCAGCGGGATGCGCGATGCGTAGGGCTTGGGCAGGAGTTCGGCATTGCTAAAGCGGCCCAAGGGCGAGTCCAGGTGGCGGGTTTCCGTTTGCAGCAGCTGGCGGAAGTCGTCGATGGCCTGGGCGAAGCGAACTCCGCGTTGGCCGTGATCCAGACCGTAGGCAGGAAATTCGATGGGCCGGTCTCCGCTGGCGACGCCCAGCACCAGTCTGCCGCCCGACAGTTGGTCGACCGTGGCAGCGCTCTTGGCCAAATCCAAGGGATGGCGCAGGGAAAAGAGGGCGCTTCCCGTCGCCAGGCTGACCCGCTGCGTCTGCGCGGCTAGAAAGGCCAGATAGTTGAATGGATCAAAGACCTGGCCCACATCGCCGAACGACGGGTCGGCCAGGGGAACGTCGCGTACCCAGATCGCGGCAAAGTCCAATCGGTCTATTTCCCTGACCAGGGCGGTTTGCTGGAGCAAGGGCTCCATGCGGCCTTGATAGGGGCGCAGTGGCAGAAAGATACCGACAGTCAGTTCGCCCGGAGCGAACATCCGACGGTAACCCGGGTGAAACTGGAAGGCGCTGAAGGACGCGCCCTGGCGGGCTGAAGCAGCAGTCATGGTGCGAAGTTTCCGTGAGTCAGGCGCCGGTGGCGGGCGCGGGCAGGGTAATGCCAGAGCGCACGGCGGGTCGGGCGGCCACCCGCTCATACCAGGCGCTCAGGTGCTGATAGGAGCTGAAGTCGAAGTGAATGAGGCGGGCGATGTGCAGCCAGCCGAAATGAGCAATATCGGCGATGGAGTATTCCTCGCCCGCCAGGAAGGCGTTCCCGGCCAGCCGATGGTCCAATACCTTGAACGCGGTTTCCGTCAGGTTTTTGTAGCGTTCTATGGCGCTGGGAATATGTTCCGTAGAGAACAGTTCAAAATGCACGCGTTGGCCCAGGATAGGCCCCACGCTGGCAGCATGGTATTGCAGCCACTTGATCGCCTCCCAGCGGGCCTTGGGTTCGCCAGGCAGCAACTGTCCGCTCTTCTCAGCCAGATAAAGCAGAATGGCGGCTGATTCGAACAGTACGATATCGGTATCTTTATCGTGCAGGACGGGAATGCGACCGTGGGGATTCAGCGCAAGGAATGCGGGCGCTTGGTGTTCTCCGGCATCGATGCGCACATGATGGAGCTCATATGGCAGAGCAAGCTCCTCAAGTGCGATGGTGGCTTTGAAGCCATTAGGGGAGCTGTCCGTGTATAAGACAAGCATAGACCTATCCTGTTTAGTTTTGCTAAATTAATAAAACAATTTGAACTTGACTTATTGTCTATGGTGAAATGCCCAGGATAAAGCGATTATTTTTCATTTCATAATTTAGATAAACTAAATGTCATCAGCTCCTCCCTTACAGGCCTTGCGCGCTTTTGTCGAAGTCGGTCATCGCGGCAGCATCAAGGCGGCGGCGCAAGCCCTGCATGTCACCCCGGGCGCGGTCAGCCAGCAGATGCGTCTGCTGGAGGAGCGGCTAGGGCTGGCCTTGCTGGAGCGCGAGCGCCTGGGCATGCGTCTGACCGAAGCCGGTGCGCGCGTTCATGACGACTTGAGCGCGGCCTTCAGGCAGATTGACCAGGCCTTGGATGAGCTCGCGTCCATCAAGGAGCGTCAGACAGTGACGGTCAGCACGGTAGCCAGCTTCGCCGCTTCATGGCTGGTGCCGCGCCTGGGGCGGTTCACGCAGCGTCATCCTCATATCGAGATCCGCGTCGAAGCGACATCCGCTTTGGTAGATTTGCGACGTGATCGCGTGGATCTGGCCTTGCGTCACGGTCTGGGCGACTATCCTGGGCTGGAGGTGACTGCTTTGATGGCGCCCGTGCTGGTGCCGGTGGCATCGGCGCTATTGTTGGCCGGTCAGCCCCTGCCGTCCCAGCCGCTGGATTGCCTGGGTTATCCCTTGCTGCACGATGCCGATCGGGCGGATTGGCCTTTGTGGCTCAGCGCCCATGGCGTGGCGCAAGATGCGCGGGCGCAAAGGGGCAGTGCGTTTGAAGACGACTTTCTGTTGATCCGCGCAGCCGAGGCTGGACAGGGCGTGGCCTTGGTGCCCGAGTCCTATGCGCAGGAAGAAATTGCGGCAGGGCGCCTGGTCCTGGTGTTGGACAAGCCCTGGCCCGCCCGCTTTGCTTACTACATGGTCACGCGGCCGGGTATGGGGCAGCGTCCGGCTGTAAGGGCATTCATGGATTGGCTATTGGAAGAGGCGGCGGCCTAAAAAAACAGCGCCTTGCTCAAGGCGCTGTTTTTGTCTCGATGGCGAGCGCGGGTTTATTGTGGAGCGGGCACGATCGTGGTGGTTTCGCGCAGGATGCCGCCGCCGTCGACGCTGCCCTGAATGGTGGTGTCCTGGCCGGACATGGTTTTCATGCAGTCTTGCTGCTGGCTGACCGGCAGACGTTGGCAGCGGGCGTCGCGGTTGGCCTGCTCGTTGGGGCCGGGGCTGGTCAGCTTATTCTGGCGTTCGGCCTGAACGGCGGCGCCGGCTTCGCGGCGGCAGGTGACGCGCTGTTCGCCGGTGAATTGTTCGCAGCGCTGGATGCTTTGCTTGTATTCGGCAGAAGCGCTTTGCGCCCATGCGGCGGATGACATCATGCCCAGGCCCAGTAGGCAGGCGCCGAGCAGTTTGGGTGCGGATAGCAGTTTTCGTGGATTCATCAATCTAACTCCTTTGCAAGGTTAGGGAATCACACGGCAAGGGTCTCTGGCGGCCGGGCCGCCGTTGGCCGTGCGGAGCGCGGCGCGCTCCTGATCTGTAAGAGGCTTGTCCCTGCAGGGCAGGGGGCAGACTCACGATTCAGTATAAGCCTGCCCGCTGTAACCGGGTGCAAGGGAAGTTGACCAATGCCTGAGCGGCGAGATCAGGAGCGGGGCGGCGTGTCGGCGTCTTTAGTGGCGGCGGCAGCAGGCGCTTTGCAGGGCACGCTCATGTAGCCTGGCTCGTCGGGGGCGTAGTCGGCCAGGCGCTGGCGCAATTCGCGCTTGATGGCCGCTCGCATCAGCAATATGGCGGTGACGGGGGACGTGATGACCAGCAGCAGCGTGATGATGATGGGGTGCAGAATGGGGCGGCTGAGCAAGTAGCTGGAGCTGATCGCCACCGCCAGAATCATGAAGAACACGCCCAGGGTATTGCCCATGGTCGGGGCATGGATGCGTGAATAGAAATGTTTCAGGCGCAGCAGCCCGGCGGATCCGATCAGGGAAACAATGCCGCTGAGCACCAGCAGCAGCGCTACAGGAATGGCCAGCCACCAGGGCAGCAAGGGCGTGGTGCTCATGGTTCGATGACCTCCGCGCGCAGCAGGAACTTGGCCATGGCCGCTGATCCGACAAAGCCGAACAAGGCGATCAGTAGGGCAATATCGAAATACAGATTCGAATCAAAGCGGATGCCCAGCGCCAGCAGGGCCAGCATGCCGTTGATGTACATGGTGTCCAGCGCCAGCACGCGGTCTGCAGCCGACGGGCCCTTGAGCAGGCGCACGACCGAGCAGCTCATGCCCAGAACGAAGCAGCCCAGAGCGAATTGGCATGCCCAGTAGACGATGTCTATCATTGAAAAATCTCCAGTAGCGGTGACTCGTAGCGCTTCTGAATGGTGTCGAGCCAGACCTGTTCGTCCTGCAGGTCCAGAATATGCAGGGTCAGGGTGTTGCTGTCTTCGTCAAAGCCCGACCAGACCGTACCGGGCGTATAGGTAATGATGCAGGCCAGCGCGGCCAGGCCGTGCGGGTCGGTCATGCGCAAGGGAATGCGCAGAAATCCGGGTCGAGGCGCGTGGGCGCCCTTCAGGACGATGCGTCCGACGGCGATATTGGACAGCACGATATCCCAGCCGACCTGCCCGATCAGTTTCAAGGCCAGGAAAGGGCGGCGTATGCTGGCCTTGACGGGCCGGAAGGGAATGGCGGCCAGGCTGAGCCAGATGGCCAGGAAAATCCCCAGGACCACATAGCCGGCCGAGACCGAATCGTTCAGCAGCAGCCAGATGATCAGCAGCAGCAGGGGCAAGAACAGGTGCTTGGTATAGCGTCTCATTGCGGGCCTCCGGCATCCACGGAACGCACGGGGTTCTGGCGCAGCACTGATCCTATATAAGTACGGGGTTCATCCAGTTGGCGGGCGGTCTGTTCCAGGTAGGTCGTAATGGGGCCGGCATACCAGCTCAATACCGCACATGCCAGGATAATGGCGCTGATGGGGGCCGCTTCGATGAGCTTCAGGCGTGGAATGGCCATGTCGCTGTTGCTCCAGAACAAGCGTATGCCGGTGCGCACCATGGCGATCAGGCCGGCCACCCCGGAGATCAGCACGGCGCCCGTCAAGATCCAGGCATTGAGCGGTTCGGGTGATTGGCCCGAGGCTTTCAGGGCGGCGGTCAGCAACGACAGCTTGGCCACGAAGCCAGACAGCGGCGGCAGCCCCACGATGAGCAGGGCGCAGGCTATGAAGGACATGCCCAGGAACACCATGACCCCGGGAATCGCGATGCCGACCACGTCGTCGCTGTGATCTTCAGATTCCGGATCGTCCAGGTCGAAGACTTCCTGGCTGACTGCCAGCAGGTCGGCGCCGAACGGCTTGGTGCGGCTGACCAGCTCCAGCAGCAGGAAAAAAGCGGCCAGCGCCAGCACGCTGCTGAGCATGTAGTACAGCGCAGGGCCGGTCAGGATGACGCCGGGCATGCCCAAGGCGGCCAGCAGTGTGCCCGAGGACACGATGATGCTGTAGCCCGCCAGGCGTTCGGGCTGCTGGGCCGACAGCATGCCGACGGCACCCACCGCCAGCGTGGCGATGCCGGCCGGAAACATCCAGGCGCCGCCGAACGCCGCCGGAGCGCCGGTGGGCAGCAGCAGCGAACCGATGCGCAGCAGTGCGTAAATGCCCACTTTGGTCATGATGGCGAACATGGCGGCCACCGGCGCGCTGGCATTGCCATAGGCGCTGGGGAGCCAGAAGTTCAGGGGCCAGGCAGCTGCCTTGATCAGAAATGCTATGCCCAGAATGGCAATGGCCGATTCAAACAGCAGGCGGTCCGAGTCGGGCAGAGAGCCAGCGCGCAGGGCCAGGTCGGCCATGTTCAGCGTGCCGGTCACTCCGTAGATCATGGCGATGGCAATCAGCAGCAGGAAGGACGAGACCAGGTTGACGGCAATGTAGTGCAGGCCCGCGCTGACCCGGGCGGGGCCCGAGCCATGCAGCATCAGCCCGTACGAGGCCGCCAGCAGCACTTCAAAGAAGACGAACAGATTGAACAGGTCGCCGGTCAGGAAGGCGCCGTTAAGGCCCATCAGCAGAAGCTGGAACAGCGGATGGAAATGCACACCGACGCGATCCCAGCGAGCCAGGGAATAGAACCAGCAGCAGAAGGCCAGCACATTGGTCAGCACCAGCATCAGCGCCGAGAGCCGGTCTACGACCAGCACGATGCCGAAGGGGGCGGGCCAGTCTCCGAGCAGGTATACGCCGACGGCCTGGGGCCAGATGGGCGCCAGGGTGCCATCGGCCAGCAGGAGCAGATAGATGGCGCAGATCAGTTGGGCCAGCAGCGAGGCGAAGGCGATCAGCAGCTTGTAGTGGCGGCGCTTGTCGCGCAGCATCATCATCAGGGCCGCCGCCATCATGGGGATGGCGACGGGGAAGATCGGAAGGTGTTGGCTCAGCAGATTCACAGGTCGTCTTCCTCGCGACCGTCAACGTGGTCGGTGCCTGTCAGGCCGCGGCTGGCCAGCAGCACCACCAGAAACAGGGCCGTGGTGGCAAAGCCGATCACGATGGCGGTCAGCACCAGGGCCTGGGGCAGCGGATCGGCGTAGTTGGAAGCAATGTCGCCCCATTCGGCATTGATGACGGGTGCGGCGCTGATCTTGAGCCGACCCATGCTGAAAATGAACAGATTGACCGCGTAGGACACCAGGGCCAGGCCCATGATGACCTGGAAGGTACGGGGGCGTAGCAGCAGCCAGACGCCGGAGCCGGCCAGCACGCCGATGGCGATAGAGAGAACGATTTCCATTAGTTTTGCTCCGTCGCGCTGGAGTCGGAGGAGGCCGGACGTGACGCCGGCAGCTTGCGATAGAAACGCAGCGACTGGTGGGCCAGGGCGACCAACATCAGAATGGTGGAGCCAATGACCAGCATGAAGACGCCGATGTCGAAGATCAGGGCGCTGGAGGTGTGCACCTCGCCGATCAGGGGCAGGTGCAGATCCCAGCTCTGGGCCGACAGGAAAGGCTTGTTGAACCACCACACCATCATGGCGGCAAAGCCGGCCGTCAGCAGACCGATGGAAATCCAGGTCTGGGGCTGGATCAGCGGCCGCGATTCCATCCAGACCACGCCGTTGACGATGTACTGCAAAATGATGGCCGTGGCCATGATCAGCCCCGCCACGAAGCCGCCGCCCGGCTGGTTGTGGCCGCGCAGCAGAAAGTACAGGGAGACCAGCGTGGCGATTGGCAGCAGCAGGCGCATCAAGACCGCGGGAATGCGCATGATGCCCTCGGGCAGCAGCGCCTCGGGATCGGGTTCGACGAAAACGGCTTCGTGCGTGTCACGTACATTCTGGCGGCGCACCAGCGGCATGGCGATGGCTTCCACCGGCGGGCGGAAGCGGCGCAGCAGCGCAAACACGGTGATGGCGACGATGCCCAGCACCGTGATCTCCCCGAAGGTATCGAAACCGCGGAAGTCGACCAGAATAACGTTCACGACGTTTGCGCCCCCGCCCAGCGGCAGGGATTTTTCGACGAAGAAGGGCGAGATGCCGCTGGGGTGTGGACGCGTCATGACCGCGTAGGCCAGCGCCGCGATGCCGCCGCCGGCCAGGACGGCGATGGACAGGTCGCGGCCGCGGCGCAGCAGAGCGCGACCGGAGTTTTCCTCGCCGCCGGGCATGTCGCTGACACGTTGCGGCAGCCAGCGCAGCCCGAGCAGAATCAACACGATGGTGACGACTTCCACTGCCAATTGGGTCAGGGCCAGATCCGGCGCCGACAGCCAGGCGTAGGTCAGACTGGTGACCAGGCCGGCGCCGCCGGCCAGCAGCAGAGAGGCCGGACGGTGGAACTTGGCCTGCCGCGCGGCGCCCACCGCGCAGGCTATGCCGACCGCCCACATCACGGCGAAAAAGGGATCCAAGGGAGTGAAACGCACCGACTTGATCCATTCGCCGCGGGTCAGGGGCAGGGCGGCCACGCACAGGGTCACCACCACGATCAGCAGGATCTGGCGTTGCAGGCGCGGGGAATACAGTTTGCCCACGGCCCAATTCGCCGCCACTTCCAGATATTCCATGGTCAGTTCGAACAAGCGGCGGCCGTCGGCCCGGGTGAGCAGCGGGGTGCGACCCTGGCGGTTGCGATAGAAGCGGTTGATGAGCAGCACCAGGACAATGCCGGCCAGGGTGGCGACCAGGCTCATGATCAGGGGCAGATTGACGCCGTGCCACAGGGCCAGATCGTATTCGGGCGTCTCCGCGCCCAGGATGGCGTTGGCGGCGGTATGCAGGAAGGGGCCGAAGGTCAGGCCCGGGATGATGCCCACCAGCAGGCAGGTCATGACCAGAATGGCGCTGGGGATCAGCATCTGGCGTGGCGGCTCATGCGGCTGGCGCGGCAGATCCGTGGCGACAGGGCCGAAAAAAACCTGGGCGATGAAGCGCAGGGAGTAGGCGACGCTGAACGAGCCGGCCACCACGGCGGTGGCCGGCAGCAGGTATTCCCAGGTATTGCCATTGCCCGCCAGGATGGTTTCGGCAAAGAACATCTCTTTGGAGATGAAGCCATTGAGCAGCGGCACCCCGGCCATGGAAGCGGCCGCCACCGTGGCCAGTGTCGCGGTCAGCGGCATGGCGTGGCGCAGGCCGGAGAGCCGGTTCAGGTTCCGCGTGCCGGTTTCGTGGTCAACAATCCCTGCGGCCATGAAGAGCGAGGCCTTGAAGGTGGCGTGGTTCATCATGTGGAACAGCGCGGCCACCAGGGCCAGCGGACTGTTCAGGCCCAGCAGCAAGGTGATCAGGCCCAGGTGGCTGATGGTGGAATAGGCCAGCACGCCTTTCATGTCGCGCTGGAACATGGCCACGTAGGCGCCCAGCACCAGGGAACATAGCCCGGCGCCGCCGATGATGACGGCCCATTCGGTAGTGCCGGCCAGTACGGGCCACAGGCGCGCCAGCAGAAACACGCCGGCCTTGACCATGGTGGCCGAATGCAGATAGGCGGACACCGGCGTGGGGGCTGCCATGGCGTGGGGCAGCCAAATATGGAAGGGGAATTGGGCGCTTTTGCTGAGCGCTCCCAGCGCGATCAGGATCAGCATGCCCGTGTACCAGGGGTGATTGCGGATCTGCTCGCCCGATTCGAGCACGACGCCCAGATCGTAGCTGCCGGCCGCCTGGCCCAGCATCAGTACGCCGGCCAGCAGGCAGAATCCGCCCGTGCCCGTGATGATCAGCGACATGCGCGCGCCGCGGCGCGCGTCCATGCGGTGATACCAGTACGCGATCAGCATGAAGGAGGAGATGCTGGTCAGTTCCCAGAACACCACGAGCTGGATCAGATTGCCCGACAGCACCACGCCCAGCATGGAGCCCATGAAGGCTTGCAGAAAGGCGAAGAAACGGCGAACGGGATCCTGTGCAGACAGGTAGTAATGAGCGTACAGGGCGATCAGCGCGCCCATGGCGGTGATGATGAAGCTGAACAGCCACGCATAGCCGTCCATGCGCAACTTGAAGGTCAGGCCGTGCGCCGGAATCCAGGCCCGAGAGGACTCGAGGACTTCACCCCGGGCGACGTCCGGATAGGCATAAAGAGTGAGCAGGGCACAGGAAACTGCAACAGCGCCGGCCAGGGAGGCCTGAAGTTTGCGCGCGTTTGCGGGCAGCAGGGAAGATAGCAAGCTGCCGACAAAGGGCAGCGCTAGGATCACGAGCAGATACATCAGGCTCCAACGGGCGGTAATTTAGGCGGGTTAGCGCTTAATGATACGATATATGACGCTAATGTCAGCGTGTTGTCAGCTAAAAATATCATTTTTTTTACTGCTGGAACGGCCTCGGACGAGCTCGGGCAGATTCTTGAGCGGGGGCGCGCGGCGGCTTTTTTTACTTCTTGCGGTCTTGATGCAGGTCAATTGGCTTGTCCCGGTTTTCTCTCACAATGGCATCTTACAAAGAAGAAAAGGCCTTTCGCTGGAGAACCCGCCATGCCCAGTATTTTGGATGAACCCGACGCCACGTCCCTCGGCAATGCCGACATCGAAATTTCCGAAGCCCTGATCCGGCGCTTCGACCGGACCGGACCACGCTACACCTCCTATCCCACAGCGGACCGCTTTTTCCAGGATTTTCCGGCCCAGCCCTATATTCATGAGCTGTCTCGGCGCGCGCTCAGCAGCAGCAATCCGCCGCTCTCGGTCTATCTGCATATTCCGTTCTGCCAATCGCTCTGCTATTTTTGCGCCTGCAATAAGGTCATCACCCAGGATCGCAGCAAGAGCGAACAATATCTGCGCTACCTGCTGCGCGAAATCGACATGGTCACCCAGTACATGGGGGACGACCGGCGCACCGAGCAGTTGCACCTGGGGGGCGGCTCGCCCACCTTCCTGGAGCACGAGCAGTTGGCTCGCCTGATGGACAGGCTGAAGGCGCAGTTTCAGTTCACGCCGGATGCCGAGCTCGGCATAGAAATCGATCCGCGCACCTTGTCCGACGGCACTTTGCAGGGACTGGGGCAGCTGGGTTTCAACCGCACCAGCTTCGGCGTGCAGGACTTCGATCCCCGCGTACAGGAAGCGGTCAACCGCATCCAGCCTCTGGACATGGTGCGCCGCGCCATCGAAGACGGGCGTGCAGCGGGCTTCCAGTCCATCAATACCGACCTCATCTACGGCCTGCCCCTGCAAACTCTGGACAGCTTTGCCGTCACCATCGATTCGTTGGTGGAACTGCGGCCCGATCGCATCGCGCTGTACAACTACGCCCATCTGCCCAACCGCTTCAAAGCCCAGCGCCTGATCCGCGAAGCCGACCTGCCCGATGCCGAGCAGCGTCTGCAATTGTTCCTGATGTCCTCTCAGCGATTGCTGGACGCCGGCTATGTCTATATCGGCCTGGATCACTTCGCTCTGCCGACCGACGAGCTGAACCTGGCGCGGCTGGATGGCAGCCTGCACCGCAATTTCCAGGGTTACACCACCCGTGCGTCCTGTGACCTGGTGTCTTTCGGTGTGTCGTCCATCGGCCATGTTGGTCCCATGCACATACAGAATGTGCGCAGCCTGCGCAATTATTACGCCGACCTGGATCGGGGCCGCATTCCGGTCGAGCGAGGCATTGTCATGCAGCAGGATGACAGGCTGCGCGCTGAAATCATCATGAATCTCATGTGCAGCGTGCCTGTCCAGATCGAGCGCCTGGAATCCCGCTACGGCATTGATTTCGCCAGCTATTTTGCGACTGAACTCCAGGAACTCCAGACCTACGAAGAAGCCGGCCTGATCGCCGTGGACAGCCAGTCCATACGCGTGCAGCCCAAAGGAAGGCTGTTTGTCCGGGCCTTCAGCATGGTGTTCGACAAATATCTGGCCCAGGCCACGACCGCCCGCTACTCGCGTCTTATCTGAATCGGGGGCGCCCGGTAGGGCACCCCACGCTCTTGCCCTGTTCCCGGCCCCGACGTGGCCGGGCAGGTTCCAGTATCAACCTAAGGTATAACATCGTGCTAAAGACGGATTTGCGTCTCATGTCCCTCAAGGGAAAACTGCTGTTGCCCATTGTGCAGGGCGGCATGGGGGTCGGCGTCTCGGCGTCCCGGCTGGCCGGCGCGGTCGCCGCGCTGGGTGGGCTGGGAACGATTTCCAGTGTGGATCTGCGACGCCACCATGACGACCTCATGGACAACACCCAAGGCGATGTCCCCAAGGATGTGGTGGATGCCGCCAATCTGCAGGCTCTGGACCGTGAGATCCGCAACGCGCGCGAACGCTCGGGCGGAAACGGCGCCGTGGCCGTCAATGTCATGAAAGCCGTGTCCCAGTATCCCGCCTACGTGCGCCAGTCCTGCGAAAGCGGGGCGGATGCGGTCGTGGTCGGCGCCGGGCTGCCGCTGGACTTGCCCGAGCTGGTCCAGGATCATCCCAAAGTGGCCCTGATTCCCATCCTGTCGGATGTACGCGGCGTGACCTTGCTGGTCAAGAAATGGCTGCGTCGCAAGCGCCTGCCCGATGCCGTGGTCATCGAGAATCCGCGTTTCGCTGCCGGTCACCTGGGCGCGCCCGACGACGCATCCCTGAGCAAGCCGGAATACGCCTTCCAGCGCGTACTGGAGGGTTGCCGCCAGCTGTTTCGTGAGCTGGGTCTGGAAGCCGAACGCATTCCGCTGATCGCCGCCGGCGGCGTGCACCGCCCCGAGCAGGTGCGCGAGCTGATGGGGTGGGGGGCGGATGGTGTTCAGTTGGGCACGGCGTTCGCCGTGACCTCCGAAGGCGACGCCCACGCGAATTTCAAGCGGGTGCTGCTGGATGCCGAGCCCCAGGACATCGTTACGTTCATGAGCGTGGCCGGACTACCGGCGCGGGCTGTACGCACACCTTGGCTGGATGCCTATCTGCACAAGGAAAACAAACTGCAGTCCGTCGCGCGTGAGCGTGCTTGCACAGAGGGTTTTGACTGCCTGGCTCATTGCGGCTTGCGTGATGGCATTCAGCGTCACGGCCAGTTCTGCATCGATCGCCAGCTGGCTTATGCCCTGCAAGGCGACGTGCAGCGCGGTCTGTTCTTCCGCAGTTCCGAAGCCTTGCCGTTCGGCAAGGCCATGAAATCCGTGCGTGAATTGATGGATTACATGCTTAATGGGCGCAGCCCCGACGCCGTCCAGCCGGCGGCGGGTTGAGCCCACGGCAGGTCCGGCGCCGCCTAGCGCACGTCGGGCCTGCCAACTTCACGTATCAGGCCGTCGGCCGTGCCGTCCAGCGTATGCACGGCCGTGTCCCGTTGTTGCTCCAGCAGCAGCCGGCGGGCGGCCTCATAACATTCTTCGATGTGCTGATTGCCGACTTTGCGCAGCACCACAAAGCTGATGGTGGATGAAATAGCGCTGCCGATCAGCGGCACGTATTTAGCGCCATACTTGCCTGCCAATTTCTTGGCGCCCATGCGAACCAGGATATTCACGACCCGGTCCGTGGTCAGAACCCGGCCCACCAAGCCTACGCCCATGCTGGCGCCGCCCACAATAACCAACTTTTTCATTTCAGGCGACAGATTGTCGACATCCTGGGCCGACAGGCCGAAACGGGCGTTGATCAAGGGGATGATTTTCATGAGGATAGCCACATCGGCCCCCACGTCCACGCCGGGAATGGGAACCACGGCGGCGGCGGCCGACAGCAAAGCCCGCTGGCTGACCAGCTTGCGGCAGTCTTTGCGTATGTCGTCCAGTTTGTCCAGCGTCATAGGGCTCATGTGCATGTCCTGAAAGAGTCGGTCGCAGGATCAGGCGACCAAGGTAGCATATGGGGGCGCAGCGGCGATTTTCCAGGGCGGGAGTCGTCCCGTCGGCCCAGGCTCATAGTAGTGTCATGCCTGGCCGCAGGCCGGTTTCAGCATGTTTGGACGCATTTGAAATTTTTGCTTTCAAATGCCTTGCCGACGCCAGAAGCAGCGCAGATCCGGGCCGCGTGCGGCTCGTGGGGGAAGGGGGGGCGACAGGAAAGGCTGCGGGCAGGTTTGGGCGCCTTTTTGTCTGCCTCAGGCGGGTTGATTTCCTCTACACTGTGCGCCGAAAACAGTTCGACTACAGGGGAAGAACGATGAAGCGCCACGCTTTGCTTGGTTTGACGCTTTTGGCCGGCGCCACTTGCGTCCAGGCCGCAACCATCAGCAGCTTTTCGCCCAAAGGGGCCACCAGCGAGCTGCGTGATGTGAAAGTCACCTTTGCCAGTCCGGTGGTGCGCTTCGGCGATTCCCAGTTGCCGCCGCCCGTGCAGATCCAGTGTGATGATCCATCCGTCGCCGGCCAGGGCCGCTGGCTGGATGCGCGCCGATGGATCTATGAATTCACGGAACGGCCCGGCCCGGGTCTCAATTGCACGGCGACCGTCTCCAAGACGTTTCGAAGCCTGTCGGGCGAGGCCATCAGCGGCCCTGCCCAGTATCGCTTCAATTCAGGCGGCCCCGTTCTGAACAGCAATCGTCCGTACTATTCCACGATTGCCGAAGATCAGGCCTTTCTGTTCGACTTCACGGCGCCGGTGGATGCAGCATCCTTGACTCAGCATGGCTACTGCCGGGTGCAGGGGATAGGCGAGCGCATCCCTCTGAAAGTCATGGACGCCACTCAGCGCGACCCCTTGATCAAGTCCGAGTTCTATGTGGACCAAGTGGACGACCGCTACCAGGCTGCGCAATGCGCGCGCCCGCTTCCCGCCGGCGCCGATGTGTCCGTCGTGTTGGAACCCGGTATTCTGACCAGGATCGCCTCGCGCCAGGGTGTACCCAGTTCCGATCGTTATGCATTCGACTTTTCTGTGCGTCCGGATTTCAGCGCTTCGCTGTCTTGCCTGCGCGAACGGGTCGATGCGCCTTGCACGCCGGTCGGCAGTCTGAATGTGCAGTTCACGGCTGGCGTCGCGTACGAGCAGCTGTCGCAGTTTCGCTTGAAATCGGGGTCGCAGGAATGGAAGCCGGTGTCCGACGAGAACGAGGGCTGGCAGGATCGCGGCGCGAGCTATAACGTGCGCTTCGATGGGCCGTTCCCCGAGAATGCGCAATTGCAGATTGTGGCGCCCTCGGGCTTGAAGGATGATGCCGGTCGCAGCTTGAGCAATCCCGAGTTGCTGACGCAGGGCGTGCGTACCGGAACCTACCCGCCGCTGGTCAAGTTCGCCGTGGCGCCTTTTGGTATTGTGGAGCGTTTTGGCCATGCCTCGCATGAAGGATCGGACGAGGATGATCCTCCAGCCCTGGGCCTGAGCCTGCGCAATGTCGAAGCCAGTCTGGTCACCCAAGACATGGTGGTGTCCGCTGGTCAGGTGGGCGATATGGTATTGCGCGACGACAAACAGGTGTTGGAATGGTATGCACGCCTGCAGCAGCTGGATTATGGCTGGAATGTCTATGCCGATAGGTTGCGCACGCTCATGGGACCGGATTTCAAGATTGATGGTCCGATCGATGAAAACGGCATGCTGGATTTGCGCGGTGAATCGCTGCTCAAGGGCCAGAAAGCACAACAGCTCAAACTGCCGGGCATGGATGACAAGGGCGAGCGCCCCTTCGAGTTGATCGGCGTGCCGCTGCGCGAACCGGGTTTTCATGTGCTGGAAGTGGCTTCGCCGCGCCTGGGAGCCTCCTTGCTGGAGTCGGGCAAGACGATGTATGTGCGCAGCTCCGCGCTAGTCACCAATCTGGGTGTGCACATCAAGAAAGGCGGCGACGACCTGATGGTCTGGGTGACGACGCTGGATGATGCCAAGGTGGTGCCTGATGCGACGGTGCGCGTGATGAATTGCCGTGGCGAAGAATTGTTGCAGGGACGCACGGACGAAAACGGCCTGTTTCATCATCCCCACCCGGTGCAAAGCACGGATTACTGCGACGATACGCAGCTTTCGGGCCTGTACGTGACCGCGCGAATCGACAAGAACAATCCCCTGGCTCGCGGCAAGGATGATTTCAGCTTTGCCTTCAGCGACTGGAATACCGGCATTGAGCCCTGGCGCTTCAATATCCCCTATGCCTGGGGCAGCCGGGACGGCATGGTGGCCCACACGGTGCTGGATCGCAACCTGTTTCGGGCCGGCGAAGTCGTGCACATGAAGCACTACCTGACCGATCGTGTGCGCTCGGGATATGCCGCTCCGTCCGACTATCCGCGCACGATGGTGCTGGAGCACCAAGGCTCGGGCAAGAGCATCGAGCTGCCCTTGAAATGGCACACGAGCTCGGGCGGCAGCACCTTCGCCTTGAATGACTGGAAGATTCCCAAAGATGCAGAGCTGGGGGTGTATACCTTGTCCAGCCGCGACGACGACCAGTACTTCACCTTCGGTGAGTTCCGTGTCGAAGAATTCAAGCTGCCTGTGTTGGGCGGATCGCTGAAGTTGAGCGATGGGCAGGAGCGCCCTTATCTGGTGCGGCCGCAGTCCATGCAGGCTGATTTGCAACTGCAGTATCTGTCGGGCGGGCCGGCCGATTTTCTGCCGGTGCAGTTGTCTGGCGTGGTGCGCACCCGCGCGCCTTCATTCAGCGCCTATGACGACTTCACGTTTGCTGCCCCTGACAACGGCGACAATGCGTCATCCGAGCCGCGTGTGTTCCTGAACAAGCAGCGCTTCCAGCTGGACGCCCAGGGCGGGCTGCGTGCTGAGCTGAAGGAGTTGCCGGTCGTCGACCAGCCCTCCGAATATGTCGTGGAAGCGACCTTTGCCGATCCCAACGGTGAGATCCAGACGTTGATGCAGACGGTGCCGGTGTGGCCGGCTGACGTCGTGGCAGGCCTGCGTGCCGGCAGTTGGTTGAATGCCGGTTCCAGCACCACCTTGACGGTTCTGGCGCTCAGTCCGGACGGCCAGCCTGTCAAGGATGCGGCCGTGCGTGTGGACGCCGCCAATGTGGTGCGCTTTTCCACCCGCAAGCGCATGGTGGGCGGTTTCTATAGTTACGATAACCAGGAAGAGCGTCAGGACCTGGGCACGCTGTGCAAAGGCCGCAGCGACGACAAGGGCCTGCTGCATTGCGAGGTCAAGCTGGAAAAGGGCGGCCAGGTGGAACTGCGCGCCATCGCCAGCGACAGCCAGGGCCGTGAATCCGTGGCGGCAAGCAGCGTCTGGGTCAGTGGTTCGGGCGACCTGTGGTTTGGCGGCCAGAACGACGATCGTATCGATGTGATTCCCTCCCGTAAGAGCTGGGCGCCGGGCGAGACCGCCCAGTTCCAGGTCCGCATGCCGTTTCGTGAAGCGACCGCCTTGGTCGCGGTCGAGCGCGAGGGCGTTCTGCAAGCCCGCGTGGTGCAGCTGGAAGGCGAGAACCCCACGGTCGATATAGCAATTCAGCCGGAATGGGGTCCCAATGTGTATGTGTCCGTGCTGGTCTTGCGCGGTCGCCTGCGCGAGGTGCCCTGGTATTCCTTCTTTACCTGGGGCTGGAGCCAGCCCGTCAATTGGTACAAGGCGTATTCCGAAGGCGGCGGCGAGTTCGTCGCGCCTACCACTACAGTGGATCTGTCCAAGCCCACCTATCGGTTCGGCTTGACCGGGATTGAGGTCACCAGCCAGCAGGATGCACTGGATGTGAAGGTCGGCACCGACCGGTCCCAATACGCGATCCGCGAGCAGGCCAAGGTGGACATACAAGTTCTGCGCAAGGACGGTACGCCTGCCGCGGGTGCCTCGGTGGCGCTGGCGGCGGTTGACCAGGCCTTGCTGGAGCTGAGTCCCAATGGTTCGTGGGATCTGCTGGGCGCCATGCGCGCGTTGCGCAGCTATAACGTGTTGACGGCCACGGCACAGTCCGAGATCGTGGGGCGTCGCCATTATGGCCGCAAGGCCGTGCCGGCCGGGGGCGGCGGGGGCAAGAGTCCGACCCGCGAGCTGCTCGATACCTTGCTGCTGTGGAAGGGCGATGTAGAGCTGGATGCACAAGGCCGCGCCACGGTCACGGTGCCGCTGAAGGATGCGTTGACACGCTACCGCATCGTGGTGGTGGCTGACCAGGCCGGAGAGCGCTTTGGCACCGGCTCGGCCGAGATAGTGACGACGCAGGATCTGCAGCTTATCTCCGCCTTGCCTGCCGTGGCTCGCGAAGGCGATCGCTATGAGGCCCAGGTCACCGTGCGAAACAGCAGTCCGCGCGCCATGACGGTGGAGCTGCAGGCTCAGTATGATGGCGCCGGGTTGCCGGGCGCCACGCTGCCGGTCAAGACGGTCGAGCTGGCTTCGGGGTCGGCGGCACTGGTATCCTGGCCCATGGCGGTGCCGGCGTCCAGCGGAACGGCGCCATCGCATACGCTGACCTGGACGGTGCATGCGCGCGAGTCCGGACAGAAGGGCAAGGCGCGTGTCGCCCAGGACAGCCTGGCAATCAAGCAGGAGATCTTTCCAGCCACGCAAGTCACGGTCCAGCAGGCGACACTGGCCTCGGTGTCGGCTGAACAGGCCTTGACGCTGCCTGTCCAGGCCCCGGTCGGCGCGCTGCGCGACGAGCAGGGACGCATCCAGGGCGGATTGCAGATGCTGTTCCGTTCGTCCCTGGGCGGCGGACTGGAAGGCGTACGCGCCTGGTTCGAGCGCTACCCGTACACGTGCTTCGAGCAGCTGGCTTCGCGTTCGCTGGGCCTGCGCGCCGAGCAGGACTGGGCTGCGTTGATGCAACGTATTCCGTCCTACATCACTCCAGAGGGCTTGCTGCGTTATTTCCCCAGCCCTTATTCCTCCGGAAGTCGGGTTCTGACGGCCTACATCCTGGAAGTCAGCCACATGGCGCAAGGCCTGGGCCTGAATTTCCCCATTCCCGAGACATACCGCCGCGAGATGCTTCAAGGCCTGCAGAATGCGGTCAACGGTCGTTTGCAGGATAGCCGTACGGCTTCGCGTCAGGACCGCGATATTGATGTGGTGCGCATGGTGTCGGTGTTGGCTCGCTACGATATGGCGCGGGTCAATATGCTGGACTCGGTCGAGCCCAATGTGCAGAGCTGGCCTACGGAGACTTTGCTGGCCTGGATCGACCTGACTCAGCGCCTGCCCGGCATCAAACAAGCCGAGCAAACGAGGCAGAAGGCAGTGGAATTGATCCAGGCCCGCTTGGTCAGCCGTGGCACGCGTCTGGTGTTCGGCGAGGACAGGCTGAACGGCGATCCCTGGGCCATGAGCAGCCGGGTCACCAATCAGGCTCGCCTGATGATGCAGATGAGCGGGCAGGCTGCGTGGGCCGACGATATGCCTCGCCTGGCCCAGGGCTTGTTGATGGAGCAGCGCCGGGGCGCCTGGGGCATGACCACGGAGAACCTGCTGGCTGGCCTGGCCATCGAGCAGTTCAGCCGCGACTACGAACAGCCCGTCAGCGGCCAGTCCATGGTGATTCTGGGTTCGGAAAGCGCCCAGATCGTTGATTGGAACGTTTTGACGCCGAATGGCCAGGGCGTGCGCGCCACGCAGATCGATGTGCCTTG
The DNA here is from genome assembly GCA_023439305.1 of Pseudomonadota bacterium. Classification (GTDB taxonomy): domain Bacteria; phylum Pseudomonadota; class Gammaproteobacteria; order Burkholderiales; family Burkholderiaceae_B; genus Alcaligenes. Next base: position 133,812 of record JAEXOO010000018.1, on the reverse strand, counting down.
GCGCGGTCCCGAAGCCGACGATTTGTCCGTCGAGCTGATGGGCCAGGGCAAGGCGTGGGTGGACGTACGTTCACTGGCCGCCGTGCCGGTCGACAAAGCCATCGCTGCTGGCTTGAGCGTGGAGCGCAGCATGAAGGCGGTCGAACAGGCCAAGCCGGGCGTCTGGAGCCGGGGCGACATTGCCCGCATCACCCTGACCGTCAAGGCGCAAGGTCCGGCCAGCTGGGTGGTCGTGTCCGATCCCATTCCGGCCGGCGCCACTATCCTGGGCAGTGGCCTGGGACGGGATTCGGCTCTGGCTACGGAAGGCGAACTCAACGAAGGCGTGGCCTGGCCCGCTTTTGTGGAGCGGCGTTTTGACGGATACCGCGCCTACTACGAGCGCTTTCCCGAGGGGACGACCACGGTGGAGTACACGGTGCGCCTGAACACGGTGGGCCAGTTCGTGCTGCCGGCCACGCGTGTCGAGGCGCTGTATGAACCCGATGTGTTCGCCGTCTGGCCCAATGCCGGTACTTTGGATGTGCAGGATGCGCCTGCGCCTTAAACACGGCATCGTGTTGCTGGGGCTGGCCTGGATGGCCGGTCCCGCAGCGGCCATTCCCAGCTATCAGCAGGTCCGGGATTCGTACCGCTCGTCTGATGTCCGCGTGCTGGATCGTCAGGGCCAGTTGCTGCAGAGCGTGCGTCGGGATTTCCGCCAGCGCCGCGGCCAGTGGGTGGAACTGGAGCACATTTCTCCGGCCTTGCAGCATGCCGTCCTGCTGTCCGAGGATCGTCGTTTCGAATCGCACGGAGGCGTAGATTGGCTGTCCGTCGGCTCGGCCGCCTGGGACGGTCTGATGTCTGGCAAAGCACGGGGCGCCTCCACGATCACCATGCAACTGGCCGGCTTGCTGGATCAGGACCTGGCCGCCGGTCGCGGCGGCCGCTCGGTGTGGCAAAAACTGGATCAGGTCGTGGCCGCCCAGTCTCTGGAAGACGGTTGGAGCAAGCCGCAGATTCTGGAAGCCTATCTGAATCGTGTCGCCTTCCGAGGCGAATTGCTTGGCGTGGATGCGCTGGCCCGCACCCTGTTTCAGAAGAATGCCGCCGCCCTGGATGTGCGCGAATCGGCGATTGCGGCGGTCCTGCTGCGCGGCCCTAATGCATCGGCCCTGACGGTAGAGCGCCGGGCCTGCCAGACACTGCAGGGTCTGGGGCGGGGCGAGGAGTGTCGCAGCCTGGGCAATCTGGTCACTGTCGCCTTGCGCCGCGCCGCACAGCCCGCATTCGGACAAGCGGATCGGGCCCCTCATTTTGCCCGCTGGGTCATCGAGCAGAACACAGAACTGCAAGCCGGTGACAGCCTGGTCACGACGTTGGATGCGCGTCTGCAAGGCCTGGTCGTTGCCAGCGTGCGCCGCCATCTGCTGGACTTGCGCACAGCGCGTGTGCGGGATGCCGCTGTAGTGGTGCTGGACAATCAAAGCGGTCAGGTGCTGGCCTATCTGGGCTCCAGCGGCGAGCTGTCGCAGGCCGGTGAGGTCGATCACGCCCGTTCATTGCGCCAGGCAGGCTCTACCTTGAAGCCTTTTCTGTATCAGATGGCGATTGAAAAGCGGCTGCTGACGGCGGCCTCGCTGCTGCAGGACTCGGCCTTGAACCTGCCCACGGGCAATGGCCTGTACATACCGCAGAATTACGACAAGCAATTTGTGGGCTGGGCCAGTGCCCGTACTGCGCTGGGTTCCTCATTGAATATCCCCGCCGTGCGCGTGTTGACCCTGCTGGGACCGCAGGCTCTGGTGCAGCGCTTGCGGGTGCTGGGACTGGATCTGCGCCAGGAGGGGGACTATTACGGCTACAGCCTGGCCTTGGGCAGTGCGGACGTTACCTTGCTGCAATTGACCAATGCTTACCGCGCCCTGGCCAATCAGGGCCAGGTGCAAGCGGTGCGAACGCGACTGGATGTGCCTGATGCGCCCAAGCGAGCAGTGATGGATGCCGATGCGGCCTGGGTCGTGGGCGACATGCTGTCTGATCGTCAAGCCCGTGTATTGACCTTTGGGCTAGACAGCGCCTTGAGCACGCCTTTCTGGAGCGCGGCCAAGACCGGTACCAGCAAGGATATGCGCGACAACTGGGCCATGGGCTGGTCGCAGGATTTCACTGTGGGAGTCTGGGTGGGGAACAGCGCCGGCGAGAGCATGCAGGATGTGTCGGGCGTCAGCGGGGCCGCGCCGATCTGGCACGATGTGATGGCTGCGCTGCATCGCGGGCGGCCCAGCCGCGCACCGGCTATGCCGGCAGGAGTGCGGGCGCAGGAAATTCGCTATGAACCGGCTCTGGAAGCTCCCCGGCGGGAGTACTTTCTGGCCGGTACGCAGACCGATGTCATTGCGCTGGCCGATACCGACGAGTCTTATGCTGGGCCCGCGCGTATTGCCGAGCCTGTCAATGGCACGATTCTGGCCCTGGATCCGGATATTCCGCCGCAGAATCAGCAATTGCGCCTGCTGGCGCAAGGGCAGGGGGCGGCATCCTGGGTCTGGTGGGTGGACGGCCAGGCGGTGGCTCAGGGCAACTCGGCGCGTCTGGCTATCAGGCCAGGTTTCATGCGCATCGAACTCAAGGATGAAAACGGCAAACTCTGGGATCAGGTGCGCGTGCAAGTGCGGGGCGCGTTGCCGGGAATGGTTAACAAAGATTAACCGCTATCATTGTTACATGACTGCTAAACTGCAAGTCATATCGAAATTTTGCACAGAGGGGGGACCTTCAACATGATGAAACTACGCACGCTCGCTCGATTCCTGGCTCCTGTCGGTCTGGTGGCGCTGGCAGCTTGCCAGACGGCCCAGCAAAAACCGGCTGATCAGGCTGGCTCGTCCAGCACGACGACGGCTCAAGCCCCCGCAGCCAGTGCGCCGGCCGCCTCGCCGAGCGAACAGCAGCAGCAAGTGGCTCCGGTTCAGGTCTTCCTGGCCGATACGCAGCCTCAAGAAGGCTGGGCCCGAGTGGATGTGCAGCCTAATGGCGCCTTGTATGTGAATCCTCGTGCTGTGATCATGCGTAACGACCTGACCGGGGTGCAGGCGGGCACCAACGACAGCAAAGAAGGTCTGCTGGCGCTAAACCTCACGCCCGAAGCGGCCCAGCGTCTGCTTCAGGTCACCACGCAATATCCCAATAAACGCCTGGCCCTCGTGGTCGGCGATACCATGCTGGCGGCTCCCGGCTACAGCAATCCGGTCAAGGATGGCCGTCTGATCTTCATGGTGGGGACGGAAGCCAACGCCATGGCGGCAGCCCGGGCGATCGCCGGACAGCAGGCAACGCCTGCGACTCAGAAAGCCAACTGATAAAGACCCGCCATGAAACCCGGATTGCCCAGCAACGTCGCTTTTTATGTGCTTTCTTTCCGGGTCCTGGCGACCTTGCATGGCGTCGCGCTGCTGGTCATCATGCTGATGGCCAGCGGCGTGCTCAATTCATTGTTCACGCCAGAATGGCTGCGATTGCCCTTGCTGGTATTCATGATTGGTCTGGTGTGCGCTTTTCTGGCGCTGTGCTGGAGCCACTGGACAGCCGCCTGGCACCTGTCTTCGGCAGGGCGGCGCTGGGCCTGGATCCCTGCATTCTGTTCCGCCTTTTTTCTGGCCTTGAGCCTGGCGGTTTTCCTGGTGGGACTATGGGGCACCTTGGGCGTCGCCAGCTTTGCGTACCAGCATAGCGACTGGATCAACTCCCTGCCTCAGGATGATGGCAGCTCGCTGTTTCCGGACGATATGGCCCTGCCGCGCATGGTGCCGCAGCACTGGCGTCTCTGATCCCCGAGTCTGCTTGCCGTCGGCGTTGTATTTTTTGCAAATGCCGCTTTTCGTGCTCGCCATTTCCTCATGCTCGGTTTTAGAATATACGCATTGCGTATATTTATCTAGCGAGAGCAACCATGGCTGTTTCCCAACAAGTCTTTTTGCGTGACGCGATGCGTCGCCTGAACCTGACCCGCGACGTGTTCGCCGCCCGTATCGGCGTCAAGCGCCGTGCCTTGGATACCTGGCTCTTGCCGGAGGGTTCGCTGGAATCGCGCGCCATGCCGGAAGTGGTGCAGCGTTTTGTCACTGAAATCGTCGAAAACGAAGCGCTGTTGAACAAATATGCGCAAAGCGCACAGTCCGGCCCGCTGCGCGATCGCATTGCCGTCGGTGGCAAGCATCAGTTGCTGTCGGTGGAGCAGTTCACCCGGGAAACGGTGGAAGAGCTGTGCAGCCTGGCCGATATCATGCAGCCTATCGCTCGCCGCCAGAAAGTATCGCGCGTGCTGGAAGGCGCTGTGCTGGGCAATCTGTTCTTCGAGGCCTCGACCCGCACCCGCGTCAGCTTCGGCTCCGCATTCTGCCGCCTGGGCGGATCCGTCTGCGACACAACGGGCTTTACGTTCTCGTCCATGGCCAAGGGCGAATCCATTTACGATACCAGCCGGGTGATGAGCGGCTATGTCGACGCTATGGTGATTCGCCATCCCGAGCAAGGTTCGGTGGCAGAGTTTGCCCGCGCGACCAACATTCCCGTCGTCAATGGCGGCGATGGCGCGGGCGAGCATCCCAGCCAGGCCTTGCTGGACTTGTACACCATCAGCACGGAGTTTTCCCGCTTGGGCAAGCTGCTGGACGGCGCCCATATCGCCTTGGTGGGCGATCTGCGCTATGGCCGCACTGTACACTCCCTGATCAAGCTGCTGGGCATGTACCGCGGCCTGAAGTTCACATTGATTTCGCCTCCCGGCCTGGAAATGCCCGAGGACATCGTGCAGCAGGTGGCCAAGCAGGGCAATCATGTCATTGAACAGACCCATTCGCTGGAAAAAGGCCTGCCTGGCGCGGACGTGATCTATGCAACCCGTGTGCAGAAAGAGCGTTTCCAGGAAGGCCAAGAAGACAGTTACACGGCCGACTTCCAGGTGAACAAAGCCATCATCGACCAGTTTTGCGGTCCGGATGTCATTGTCATGCACCCGCTGCCGCGCGACAGCCGCGAAGGCGCCCATGACCTGAGCGTGGACCTGAACCACGATCCACGCCTGGCTATTTTCCGCCAGGCCGACAACGGGATCCCTGTGCGCATGGCTATATTTGCGATATTGCTGGGGGTAGAGACCCTGGTTCAGCACTCGATGCGTGACGTGACCTGGAATCCGCCTTCACACGTGGGCCCCGACGACGCGGTGTTCCACGGCATGTACTGAGTTCAGCGCAGTTGTTCGATCAGTATCTACAAAGCCCCTCATGCCCTGCATGAGGGGCTTTGTACTGTTCAGGCTGCGGAGTCCTGTTCGGCAGGGTGTTTGGCGGCAAGCACGCCGTCGACACGGCGGTTTGCGGCGATCAATAGGCAGGCCGCCAGCGCCAGAATGGAAAAGGCCGCCAGCATGCCCGGATACCCGAGACGATCGATGAGCTGGCCGGCCAAGGCGGCGGCGACAATGCGGCCCAATGTGAAGAGGCTAGATTGCAGGCCGTAATCGACCGCCTGCCGCCCGCTGCGTGAAAACTCCATCATCAGGGTGAAGGCCAGCGACGAGGCCACGCCGATGGCAAGCGCGAGCAATGCGGTCGCCGTCAGCAGCGCCGCTTGTGAACCCGCTGCGGCAGCGCCGGCCAGCAGCGCGACGGCCAGGATGTTGGCCGCCGCGGACAGGGGCAAGGTCGAGGCCAGTCGTCTGCGCGGCAGAAATCCGGTGGCCAGGCTGCTCAGCGCGCCCAGCACGCTGGCGCCTATCCCGGCGATCCAGGCCACGCTGTTGGCGGCAAAGCCCTGATCCAGCAGTAGCGGCTTGAGATAAATCCAGGCCACCGCCACGGGGGGATAGTAGATCAGCAGCAGTACGGCCCATATCTTGGCATCCGTCTGACGGAAATAGCCCTCCCAGCTTGCCAGAGGGGCTACCGATCCGATGTCCGGCTCCGCATCCCGCTCCTGAACAAGGCCCAGCAGCGCCAGCGCCAGACCCAGGCAGCCCGCCAGCATCAGAAAAGGCGCCGACCAGCCCAGCGCCTGCTCCACCAGCAGCATGACGCCTCCCCCGACGATGGCTCCGGCAAAGGTGGCGGCAGAACGGACACTGCCCGCCAATGGTCGCTCTGTCGGCGGAAACAGGCGGATGGCCAGCGCGTTGACAGGGATATCCGCCCAGCTGGCGAACAGTGAGGCTGCCAGTGTCACGGCGAACAGCAGCATTTTGTCGGCGCCGGCCTCCAGTGCCGCCAAGGTCAACAGCGCCGAGAAATAGCCGCCGCCCGTCAGCCAAGCCCAGCCGACATGCGGTCTGCGCCGGGGTCGCCAGTGCTGGACCGGCAAGGCCAGAAACAGCTTGAATACAGCGGGCAGGCCGGCCAGTTGGAACAATCCGATTTCTGTACCCGACCAGCCGTGCTGACGCATGACCAGAGGCAGGCCAACCCATAAATAGATGCCTGGGGCCGTCAGGGCGAAGTTGATCAGGCCGAACTGTACGTGGCGCAGAAAAGGGCGGCTCATGTCAATCCGCCTCGCCCGAAGGCGTGTTCCCGACGTACGCGTCGGACCGGGTGCAGGCCAGGATGATGTTCAGCAGTTTGGCCGTTGTTTCACCATCCTCGGTCTGAGCGGTTTCAGTGACGCGTTGCACATCCTGGACGACAAAGCCGCAAGTCTCCAGCAAGGCTGCGGCCTCTTGAGCGGCATAGAGTGTGAATCCCATGCGGCCGAACGCTATTTTTTCGGCGAACTCCCGATCGGCGAAAGCCAGGCAGAGCAATCCCCCTGGTTTGAGCACGCGGGCCAGTTCGGCCAGGTGTACGCGTGGGTCGTCCCAGAAGTAAATCGTGTGCACTGTCAACGCTTTGTCAAAGCCATGCGTCTGAAAGGGAATCGATGCGGAGTCAGCCACTGTGAATTCGGCGAACCCACTCTCGATCAGCGCAGCCTGGTTTTCTCGCGCTTGCACGATCATGTCCGTGGACCAGTCTAGGCCTGTGTAGAAAACGTGCTCTTGACGGGCGACGATCTCGTGGGCGAAGGCGCCGTTTCCAGTCCCGGTTTCCAGGACCCGGTCTCCAGGCGCGATGCGCATGAGTTCGATGCACTGCCGGATGAGCGGGCCATGGGTTCGGTTCATTTTCTGTGCGGTATCGAGCGCTTGTTCGCCGGTGGGGCAGCGCAGCTGTGCGGCGGTATTTTGCAATGTGGTCATGATGCATGCCTTGTTGTTTCGGTCGTCGATGCCTACAGTCGCCATGACAGGCGCACGCCCCATTCGCGCGGCGGGCTGTAGATTGTGACGATGCCGTTGTTGAAGCCGTAGGTGTCGTATTGCTTGTCGGCGGCATTCTCGACATAGAAGGACAGTTCAGTGCTGCCCATCGTGTATCCCGCTGACAAATTGATCACCCCGTATCCTGGCCGACCGAACTGATTGGCGGCGTCCAGATAGATCTTGCTGGCGCCATGCAGCCGCGCCTGGGCGTACCAGCCTTGCGGGGCGTCGTAACGCAGCCCCAGGTAGCCCGTCAAGTCGGGCGCCAACGGCGCCTGCTTATGGGCGTAGTCATTGCCGCCGTCCTGAAATTGCCGGAAACGGGTGCGGTTGAGCGCCAGCGCAGCTTGCCCCTGCCAGCCGTCGCCAAATATATAGTGGAGTTCGGCTTCCAGCCCGACAGGGCGTGCCGATGCGGCATTGCTCAGGAACATCTGCCCGGGTGCTCCCGTCTGTTGCACTTGCATGTCATGCACGTCCATGGCGTACAGGGCGGCGCGGTAGCCCAGGCGCTGGCTCAGCAGCCGTCCCTTGACACCCAGTTCCAGCGACAACACCCGTTCGGGCTCGTACTGCCTGTAGGCTTGCGGGGCGAACGCATTGAATCCGCCCGCGCGGAATCCGCCGCTCAGATTGGCATAGGCCAGTGCATGGGGCGACCAGGCATACTGAACCGCCAGCTTGGGCGTCATGCGGGTCCAGGTGCGCGACTGGCGTTCTTCGCCGGCCAGTGTGAAACGGATGTCATTGCGCTCGATGCGGGCGCCGGCGGTGACGGTCCATCGGTCTGCCAGCGGCACAGTCCAATGCGTGAACAGCGCTGTCGAGTGTCCCTGCTGCGTGGCCGAGGTGTTCGAGGCGCCGGCTGGAATCTTCTGTCCGAAGCTCAAGTCGTTGTCGTCGCGGTCCAGATACAACCCTGCCAGCCACTGCGCGTCGCCCAGACGGCCGTCCAGGCGCAATTCCTGCGAGACCGTCCGGAATTGGTGGTCGCGGCCCACATGCACGATGTCGGCCGGCATGAAGTCCATGTCCTGGAGGATGCGATCCGTGTAGTCATTGCGGGCAGTGATCGAATGCAGGCGCAGCCCCGGCTTGATTTCGTGTTCGACATCAAGCGACAAAGTGCGTGCGGTGGCATGGTTCCAGCTCGGTGTGCCGGACTGGACCGTGTTGCGCGGCGCCGAAACCGAGCCCCAGACCGAGCCTTCATCACGATAGGCCCGCTCGGAATAGCGCAGCGTGGCGTCGGTCCTGTTTGAGGGCGTCCAGCGCAGCGCGACTCGCCCATTACGTCGTTTGCGGTCATCTTCCTTGCTGCCCGAGAAGGTATTGTCCATAAATCCGTCCTGACGGAAAAGTTCGCCCGCCACGCCCATATACAAGGTGTCCTGAACCAGGGCATGACTCAGGTCGACTCGCAGAGCGCGCTTGCCGCGGCTGCCCAGATCGGCGGAAAGCAGGGCATAGGGATCGTTTCCCGGCTTGCGCGTGACGATATTGACCACCCCGGCCTCAGCGTTGCGTCCGTACAGAGTGGACTGCGGCCCGCGCAGAATCTCGATGCGTTCTATGCCCACCAGGTTGTCGTCGAAGCCCTGAGCTCTGAGTGTAGGGACGCCGTCGACCATCAGCGCAACGGAAGACGAGAACCCCATGATGTTGGCCGTCAAGCCGCGCATGACCGGCGATTGCAGGCCGGATTGGCCCACGGCCTGGAAGGTGAAGCCGGGCGTCATTTGCGCGACGCCCGCCAGGCTGTCTATGCCCGCCCCCTGTAAATCCTCGCCTGTGAAGGCTGAAACACTGGCGGGAACACGTTCCAGGGGCTGGGCCTGCTTGTCGGCGGTGACCGTGATTGTCGGCAGTTCAGCAGTTTCCTGCGCCCAGGCCACGGAGCGGTCCAGTCCTATCGCCAGCAAGGTGGCGATCATGCGATGCAATGCGGATGATCCCATTGCTTACCTCCCAAATAAGTTATTCGGGAAATTTTATCTATAATTGAGAATGATTCTCATGATCGATTGACTGAATTCGGGAGCAATACTTATGCAAAACGGCGTCAAAAAGGAGATCTGCCATGACAGATCAAACTGCTGCAGGTGAACAGGGCGGCGTTGTCCCCGGCCAGGCGGGCCGGCCGCCGCTGCGATTCACCGATGCGTGTCTGGTCGAGCGCCTGCCTTTGGACGAGGGCCTGGCTCTGGTGCGCTCGTTTTGTTGCCCGGTTGCGGACTTGAGCGAGTCCACCGAACAGGTGGATAGTGCTCCGACTCTGGTCATCACGTTCGGGCTGTCGGGGGAGTCCGCCTTTGTCGCACGCGGGGGCACACGCCTGCGCTTTCGTCAGGGCTATACAACGCTGTCCGTGTTCTCCGCTTGCCAGGGAGAGCGGCAATTCGCCGGCAGTACGGCTACGCGTCAGCTCAGGTTGTCGGTTGGAGAGACTGCATTGAGGCGCTACCTGAGCGCACCGGATGCCTTGCTGCCTCGCGGTGCGGGAGTTCGTCTGCTGGGCGAGTGCATGAGCTCGTCATGGAGTGTTGCGCTGGTGCGGGCGCTGGCCGAGCCGGGGGCGATGTCCCATCTGGATGCTCATATTGCGGCGCTCAGTCTGGTCGGCGAGTATTTGCGCGGACTCGGGCCGCTGCTCGGTCACCGTCTGCCTTCGGCGAGTTGGACGCCTGCCGACGTGGAGAAAATCAGGCGGGCGCATGACCTCATGTACACCCGGATGGATCGCGCGTTGACCATCGCCTATCTGTGCGTGGCGGTGGGGATCAATGAGTTCAAATTAAAACAGGGATTTCGCGAGATATACGGCACGACGCCGCACAGGGCGCTGTTGGATATGCGGATGCAGCGCGCGCGGCAATTGCTGAGCGCGGGCTCGCAAGTGGCGCAGGCCGCCTATGCCGTGGGCTATGCACATCCGGCCAACTTCAGTACGGCGTTTGAACGCTATTTCGGGTACAGACCCAAGAACGAGCGCGCCCGCGCCAAACGCTGACGCCGCGCCAGCAGGCGCGGCGTCAGTCAGCGTGATCAGGACTTGCGTTCGCCGCCCAGCACGCCCACGACGTCGGCGATCAGGTTGGCCAGTTCGGCGGTCATCAGCGTCATGTCGGCGTCGAAGATCTCGTCGTCGTTGACGGCCATGACATCCTGTTTTTCGGTCAGGATGTCCAGCGGGCTGATGCGCTTGATGTCCAGGGCGTCGGTCAGCACGAAGCTGATGCGGTCGGCCCAGGTCAGGGCCAGGCGGGTGCACTGCTTGCCGGCCTGCACATGCTTGCGCACTTCGTCGATGTCCACGCTTTGCTTGACATAGCGCACGGCCGCGCCGCTGTCGCCGGTGGAGCGCAGTTCCGTGTCCTGGTCAATGGTGAAATTGGCCGGCGGATCATTGTCGATCAGCCAGGAGGTCATGACCGATCCGGGCGACAGTTCCGTGTACAACGGCAGGGCGGGGAAGGGTTCCACGCTCTTGGCGAGCAGGCCCAGGACTTCGTCGCTCTTGGCCGTGGCGGCGGCGTCGATGGCCAGCCAGTGGTTCTGGGTGTCCAGCCAGACGCGGGTGTCGCGGGATACGGCAAAGGCGCGAGGCATCAGTTCGGTGATGACCTGCTCCTTGATTTCCTTCATTTGCTTGCGGCCGGGCTTGTAGCCTTGCTGTTCTTCGATATCGCGCGCCTTCTCGCGCGCCACCTGGTTGATGACCGTGGTCGGCAGCAGCTTTTTTTCAGCGCGCAGGGCGATCAGGTACTGACCTTCGACGGCGTGGACCAGGGCGTCATTGTCGCGCGGGCTGACCCAGCCCAGGCTAAGCGGCTCCTGGCTGGAGCCGGGCGTGAAACGATGCTTGGCCAGCGCGTTTTCCAGTTCCTGCGCGGAACATTTCCAATCGGGGGACAGACGGTAGATGCGTAGATTCTTAAACCACATGGACACGAGTATAAATAGACAGGAAAAGGGGGCCGGCGCTGATCATGCAGTGAATGCGCCGCCGCGAACCGAAGCGTTGATTGTACGCGCAGATGTGGGGGCGCGTTGCGCCGTTTACCCGCACTTGCATTTGCGAGGCCGGGTGCGGAACCGCCGCCGGGCGGCTTGGGCAAGGCCAGGGCGAGCTCAGGCATTGATATCGTTATGGCGGGTTTCGCGTACAAAGGGCAGGCCGATGGCGACGGTGATCAGGCAGATGACGATGGGATACCACAAGCCGTCATAAATATTGCCGGAAGCGGCGATCATGGCAAAGGACAAGGGCGGCAGGAAGCCGCCGAACCAGCCATTGCCGATATGGTAGGGCAGGCTCATCGAGGTGTAGCGAATGCGGATTGGGAACATTTCCACCAGCATGGCGGCAATCGGCCCGTAGACCGCCGTGACCAGGCCGACCAGATAGGTCAGCAGCACAATCAGCATGGGCGTGTTGATCTGCTCGGGGTCCGCCCGTTCGGGGTAGCCATGCTGGCGTATGGCCTGCGTCAGCTGCATTTTCAGCTCTTCCGACTGGCGGGCGAATTCGGCGCGGCTAAGGCCCGCCCCCTCGAAAGCGTCTATGGTCTGCTTGCCGATTTGCACTTGCGCCACCTGGCCGGATGAACCGGCTTGGTTGCTGTAGCTGACGGCATGGCTGGCCATGAAGGATTTGACGATGTCGCAGGAGCTGGTAAACGAATGCGTGCCCACGGGATTGAACTGGAAGGAACAGGTGGCGGGATCGGCCAGGACGGTGACCGGGGCGTCGTGCTGCGCCTGAACCAGGGCGGGATTGGCATAGTGGGCCAGGCCCTTGAACACCGGGTAGTAGGTCAGGGCGGCCAGCAGGCAGCCGGTCAGAATGATGCGCTTGCGTCCGATATGGTCGGACAGCCAGCCAAAGAACACGAACAATGGCGTGGCCAGGAGCAGGGCCACGGCCATCATGATCTGGGCGTGATTGGCCTCCACCCCCAGGGTCTGGGTAATGAAGAACAGCGCATAGAACTGGCCGGTATACCAGACCACGCCTTGACCGGCCGCCAACCCGAACAGGGCCAGCAGCACGATGCGTAGATTCTTCCAGCGGGCGAACGACTCGGTAATGGGCGCGTTCGATAGTTCGCCTTGCTCTTTGACGTGCTGAAACGCAGGGGATTCCTCCAGGTTCATGCGTATCCAGACGGAAATGCCCAGCAGCACGACGGAAATCAGGAAGGGGATGCGCCAGCCCCAGGCGACAAAAGCGTCTTCACCCAAGGCGCTGCGTATGCTCATGATGACGACCAGAGAGAGCAGCAGGCCCACTGAAGCCGTGGTCTGGATCCAGCTGGTGTAGAAGCCGCGCCGGTGCTGCGGCGCATACTCGGCGACATAGGTCGCGGCGCCGCCATACTCCCCGCCCAGCGCCAGGCCCTGCAGCAGGCGCAGCACGATCAGCATGATGGGAGCGGCGATGCCGATGGCTTCGTAGTTGGGCAGCACCCCGACCAGGAAGGTAGACAGCCCCATCAGCAGAATCGTGACCAGAAAAGTGTACTTGCGTCCTACCCGATCGCCGATGCGGCCGAACAGCAGCGCGCCGAAGGGACGTACGGCAAAGCCGGCGGCAAAGGCCAGCAGGGCGAAAATGAAGCCGGCGGTGGGATTGACGGCGGAGAAGAAATGCTGCGCCAGAATCGCCGCCATGGAGCCGTACAGATAGAAGTCATACCACTCGAACATCGTGCCCAGCGACGAGGCGAAAATGACCTTTCGGCCTGGCGCATCGAGCTTGCGGCGCAGGCTGCGGGGCGCGTTGTCCAGTGCGGGGTTGGCGATGGAGGGGGGCATGCGTCAGACTCTCCGTGGCGGATTGCGCGGGAAGCTGACCCGCAGGCGCGTGCCGCTGGGCTGTCCGGCGCTCAGCGGCAAAAACTCGATGGTGGCGCTGTGGTTGTCGGCGATTTCGCGCACGATGGCCAGGCCCAGGCCGCTGCCGTCGGCCTGGTTGCCCATGATGCGATAGAAGCGGTCGAAGACCCGAGACTGGTGTTCGGGCGCGATGCCCGGGCCGTTGTCTTCGATTTCGATCCAGCCAAGGGTTTCATTGCCTCCGGTGCGCACGGTGACCCAGCCGCCCGCTGGCGTATAGATCAGGGAATTGTCCAGAAGATTGTTCAGCAGCTCGCCCACCATCACGCTATCGGCTTGCAGGACCACCGCCTGCGCGGCGCTTTCCAGGCCCAGGTCCAGGCCCAGCTCCAATGCCCGGGGCACCCAGTGGGTGATGTGTTGTTCAGCCAGTGTATTGAGCTCAATGGCCTGAGGCCCGGGGGCCTGCAGCGCATCACTGCTTTCGGCGCGCGCCAGAGCCAGCATCTGGGTGACCAGACGGGTCGCCCGTTCGGTGCCGCGCACCAATTGGCGCAGGCTGGCCTGGGTCTGGGCAGGGTCATGATTGCGCAAGGCCACTTCGGCCTGGGTGCGTATGCCGGCCAAGGGCGTTTTCAATTGGTGGGCGGCATTGGCCACGAAACGTCGCTGGGCGGCGGAAAACTGGGCCTGGCGCTCCAGCAGTCCATTCATGGCATCGATCAGAGGCACGATTTCTGCTGGCGCCTGATCCCGGTCCACCGGCGACAGATCGGCCGGAGCGCGAGCGCGTAGTCGGGCCTGCAGCAGATTCAGCGGTTCCAGACCGTGTGTCAGGCCCAGCCCGGCCAGCATGGCGGCCAGCGGCACCAGGATGAACTGCGGTGTCAGCATGCCGATCAGAATTTCCCGGTGCAGCACGGAGCGATGCTGATTCGTTTCAGCCACGATAGCCAGGAACGGCGTGTTCAGCTTGTCGCGGCTGCCCCAGACGTAGGCCAGGCGCAGGCTCTGTCCATCCATGGCTACATCCCGGTAGCGCAGCAGGTTGTTTTCGTAGCCCCAGTTGTCCGGCAGGGGCAGATCGGCATTGCCCGCCAGGGGCTCGCCATTGGCGTCCCGGATCTGCCACAGGGTCGGGGTATCGCTGCCCAGACGTAAAATGGTGTTGGCCGAGTCCGACAGGGCGACGGGATTGTGCACGTCCTGCTGGCTGATTTCATGGCGCAGCAGGTCCATGTGGTCGCGCAGCGTGCGATCGTACGGAGAGTTCGCAATGTGCTGGGCGATGAAATAGGTAATGACGATGCCGATGGTCCAGAGCAGAAACAGCGGACCGAAAATCCACAGCATGATCTTGTGGATCAGGGTGCGCTGAGCGGGTCGAGCCGGCGACTTGCGGTGGGGGACGGGCTGGACAGGACGCTCCTGGGCAGCGGGCGAAGAGGGCGTACGCATACGGGAGCCTTCAGGCGGGGGCGTCTTCCCGCAGCTTCTCAGGCTCCAGGCAGTATCCCAGGCCGCGCACCGTCATGATGCGCACGCCGCTGGGTTCCAGCTTCTTGCGCAGACGGTGAATATAGACTTCGATGGCATTGGGAGTGACTTCTTCGCCCCATTCGCATAACAGATCCACGAACTGGTTCTTGCTGATCATGCGGCCGCTGCGCGACAGGAATATTTCCAGCAGGCCTGTTTCACGCGCCGACAGTTCCAGCGGCTGGCTGTCTATATAGGCGACCCGGCCTTTCAGGTCGAAGCTCAGACGCTTGTGGTGCAGCATGGCATTGTTGCTGCTGGTGCTGCGGCGGGTCAGGGCGCGGACGCGGGCCTCGAGCTCGGTCAGAGCGAAGGGCTTGGACATGTAGTCGTCGGCGCCCAGGTCCAGGCCGCGCACACGCTGCTCCACGGTATCGCTGGCGGTCAGAATCAGCACAGGCAGGCTGTCCTGACGCTGACGTATGGATTGCAGTACGGCCAGTCCGTTTTTCTTGGGCAGGTCCAGGTCCAGGATCAGCAGGTCGAAGCTTTGCAGCTGCAGAGCGGAATCCGCGCTTTCGCCATCGTGGACGACGTCCACCGCGTAGCCCTCAAAGCGCAGGGAGCGGGAAAGCCCATCGGCGAGAATGCTGTCGTCTTCAGCTATGAGTATGCGCATGTCCCTGGTTAAATCCGTGTTTTAAAAGCTGTTTTATATTGTTGCACAGGGCTTGCGCCGTGGTCAGTAGGGGATAACGATGCAGCTTATGCGACTTTTCTGTATATCTGGTTATTTATACAGTATAATTTGATGCAATAATTAGGTTTGGTTTTAAATTGCCGTGCCTGCCCATCGTGGCGCAATTCCATAGTCAAGGATTCTTCATGGACGACAAAAACAGCAAAGCAGTGGCCTCGGAACGTTCCAAAGCGCTGGCGGCCGCTCTTTCGCAGATTGAAAAGCAGTTTGGCAAGGGCTCTATCATGCGCTATGGCGATGACAGCGTCGAGCACGACATCCAGGTCGTCTCCACGGGTTCGCTCGGCCTGGACGTCGCCCTGGGCGTCGGCGGCTTGCCGCGCGGTCGCGTCATCGAAATCTACGGTCCTGAATCCTCGGGCAAGACCACGCTCACGCTGCAGGTCATTGCCGAAATGCAGAAAATCAAAGGCACCTGCGCCTTCATCGACGCCGAACACGCACTGGACGTTCAGTACGCCCAGAAGCTGGGCGTCAATCTGGGTGATCTGCTCATCTCCCAGCCCGACACCGGCGAACAGGCCCTGGAAATCACTGAAGCCCTGGTGCGCTCAGGCTCAGTGGACCTGATCGTCATCGACTCGGTCGCCGCGCTGACCCCCAAGGCCGAAATCGAAGGCGACATGGGCGACGCCTTGCCCGGCCTGCAGGCCCGCCTCATGAGCCAGGCCCTGCGCAAGCTCACCGCCACCATCAAGCGCGCCAACTGCATGGTCATCTTCATCAACCAGATTCGCATGAAGATCGGCGTCATGTTCGGCAACCCCGAAACCACCACGGGCGGCAACGCGCTCAAGTTCTATTCTTCCGTGCGCCTGGACATCCGCCGTATCGGCTCCATCAAGCGCGGCGATGAAATCGTGGGCAACGAAACCCGCGTCAAGGTCGTCAAGAACAAGGTTGCACCGCCGTTCAAGCAAACCGAGTTCGACATCATGTATGGCAGCGGCATTTCCCGCGAAGGCGAGATCATCGACCTGGGCGTACAGGCGGGCGTGGTAGACAAGGCGGGTGCCTGGTACAGCTACGATGGCAATCGCATCGGTCAAGGCAAGGACAATGTGCGTGAATTCCTGAAGGAACGTCCCGAACTGGCGCGCGAAATCGAAAACAAAGTGCGCGAAAAGCTGGGCGTCGCACCCATGGCCGCCGTCAGTTCGCCGGCTGCTGCGTCGCGTCCTGCGCCTGTCGCCCCTGAGGGCGAGGCTTGATCCTGCCGGGCGGGTTCGACGACGAACCCTTCGAAACCGATCCGGACGAAATCCAGGAGCGCCGGCAGCGTCAGCGCTCCAATTCGGTGTCGCTTACATCCGATCGGAATCGCCGTTCCCGCGGCGACTCCGGTTTTGAGTCCGATTTCACCGAGGGTGATACGGCGGCTGCCGCCACGCCCAAGCGCGCAGGCCCTTCTCTGAAGGCCCGCGCCCTGAGCTTCCTGTCCAGGCGCGAGTATTCGCGCCTGGAGTTGGGGCGCAAGCTGTCTGCCCATGCCGACAGCCCCGAAGCGCTGGAAGCCCTGCTGGACGAACTCACCGCCCAGAAATGGCTGTCCGACGAGCGCTTTGCGCAAAGCCTTGTCAACCGCCGCGCCTCTCGGGTGGGGTCGCGTGTCATTTTGCAAGAATTGCGCCAGCACGGGCTGGACGCCAATCAGACCGAAGTCATCAAGGAAGAACTGGCCGCCACCGAACTGGAGCGGGCCCGGCAAGTCTGGGCCAAGAAGTTCAGCGCGCCCCCCGACGATGCCCGGGCCTACGCCAAGCAATACCGATTCATGGCCAGCCGCGGGTTTTCCGGCCGCATTCTGCAGCAGATCCTTGGTGAATGGGAAGACGAGCCGGAATAGTTTCTGACGGCTTGCCGGCGCTACGCGCCGGTGCTCTGGTCGGTTCGCGTGGCCGGGCGCGCCCTGAACTCCGGCGGGTCACTCGCCTCCCAGGCGAGTGACAAGCGCCGCCGTCAGACAGCAGGGCGCTTGCCTCCCGTCCCCACGTCCCGCCTGCGGCAAGCCATCTGACCGCCTGTCCCGTGCGGACAGGGCCTCACCCTCCTCGGTGTCGTTTCTGCTTCACTTAACGAGCGCACGCTACAGAGGAATGTTCCCGCATCACGGCAGGAACACGTGCTTGTGCTTAAGGCACTGTAAAACCGAGGCCTTGTAAGCAGTCTGACCGCAGTAAGTTCTGGAGTTTTTATCCCTGCGCCTCGACAATCCCCTGCAAGGTCTTGAAGCAGGTCTCCCGGGCTTGCTTCAGGAAGGCCTGTACGTAATCCGCCTGCATATCGTCGCGGCGTACGGCAGCGTAGAGCGTGCGCCAGACTCCGTGCTCGCCAAGCCGGCAGGTGCGTAGCCAGCCTTGGCTCAGGAACTCGGTCAGCGCCCAGTTGGGTAGGGCGGTCACGCCTCGTTGGCTGGCCACCAATTGCACGATCATAGGGGTCAGCTCTGCTTGCCGCACGTAAGCAGGCTCCACGTCCGCGGGCTCCAGAAACTGGGTGAAAATATCCAGCCGGCTACGCTCGACGGGGTAGGTAATCAAGACCTGATCGGACAACTGCAGGGGCTCAACATAGCGGTATTGCGCCAGTGGATGCTGGCTGGCCACGGCCAGGATCAACTCGTAGCGGAACAGGGGGGCGTAATGCACATCGTCACTATCCTGCGGGTCCGAGGTAATGACGACATCCAGATCGCCGCGCAGCAGGGCGGGCAGAGGGGCAAAAGAAAAAGCAGCCGACAGGTCCAGACTGACATCCGGCCATTGTTGGCGAAAGGCATCCAGCGCCGGCATCAGCCACTGGAAACAGGAGTGGCAATCGATGGCGACATGCAGTCGCCCGGCGCGGCCGGCGGCCAGGCGCTGCAAGTCGCGTTCGGCGGCGCGCATGCGTGGCAGCACATCATCGGCCAGCGTCAAGATGCGTAGCGCCGCTGTTGTCAGTCGCGCTGGACGGGTGCGCCGGTTCAGAAGTTGCACCTGAAGACGCGTTTCCAGATCGCGCAGTTGATGGGACAGCGCCGACTGCGTGACGTGCAGCCGTTCGGCGGCTTCCTGCAGGCTGCCGCTGTCACGGATCGCAGTCAAGGTTTCCAGATGTCGGATTTCAAGCATGATGGATAAAGCTCATGATTAGCAGGGCGCGTTTGATATTTTTTCAATCAATTGTATAGGCGTACCGTCAGCCGAAGTCCGTTTTTGATGTCCGCCAGGTGGTCGGTCAGGCTGGCCCAAGGCCTGGTTTCGGCCGCCGAGCGCCTGTGGTTTGAAGGGTATTTGAAAGCTTGGACGGCTGCCTGCATGGCGCTTGTTTTTTTTAGGACAGAAATTTCATATATAGAAGCAAATGCCCATAAATAAATGGGTATGAATCCCCTGGGAAGCGCGTGCCTATTATGTAAGACGCTGATACGGGCAATACGAGGTGCGTTATACTTAACCGGTTTCAACCCTGTGCCTTTGAACGTATAAATGCCCTTGCCCAAGCCGTCCGTTGCCCGTGAACCGCTGCATACTCGCACCATCAAGGTGGAGTCGTTCGCCCGGGAAGATGGCCTTTGGGATCTGGAGGCCGAACTGGTCGATCTGAAAGCCTACGACTTTCCCATTCGCCACGGTCAGATCCACAAGGCGGGCGATGCGGTTCATCATATGCACTTGCGCATCACCATCGATAGCGACTTCACCATCACCGACGCACTGGCAGTCTACGACGCGGCTCCCTATGGAGAAAACTGCTCGTCCATCGCCGGCGCTTATCAGCAACTGGTCGGCCTGAATCTGCTCAAGCAGTTTCGCCAGCGGGTCAAGGAGCGCCTGGCGCGCTCGGCCGGCTGCACGCACCTGAGCGAACTGGCCCAGGTTCTGCCTACCGCTGCGGTACAGACCATGGCGGGACGGCGGCGCCAGAGCGGCGAATCGGAAATTCATCGCACGGACAAGCAGCCTTTCCATTTGGATGGCTGCCATGCCCTGCGCCTGAGCGGTCCGGTGGTGCAGGAGTTTTATCCAGTATGGTACAGACCCGATGGGTCTGCTCGAGATTCCTAGTTTTTGGTTTGTTCAGGTCCCAGGCCGTGGCCCGGGTTCCTGCCTTTTTTTATTGTGTTTTTAGACTGACAGGTATCACATGAAAATTCACGAATATCAGGGCAAGTCGCTGCTTAAGCAGTTTGGCGTTGCCGTGCCACGCGGAATTCCTGCCTTCTCCGTCGACGAGGCTGTTGCAGCCGCACAGGAACTGGGTGGTTCCGTGTGGGTCGTCAAGGCCCAGATCCACGCCGGTGGCCGTGGCAAGGGCGGCGGCGTCAAGCTGGCCCGCTCCATCGACGAAGTGCGTCAACTGGCCTCGGAAATCCTGGGCATGCAGCTGATCACGCACCAGACCGGCCCTGAAGGCCAGAAGGTCGGCCGTCTGCTGATCGAAGAAGGCGCGGATATCCAGAAAGAATACTACGTCGGCATTGTGACCGACCGTGCTACCCAGCGCGTCGCCGTGATGGCTTCCCGCGAAGGCGGCATGGAAATCGAAGAAGTGGCCGAGCGCAACCCTGACGCCATCTTGAAAGAATTCGTGGATCCAGCCCTTGGTCTGACCAACGAACAAGCCACTAAGCTGGCCCGCGGCATCGGCGTGCCTGACGCTTCCCTGGAAAAAGCCGTGGCCGAATTCCAGAAACTGTACAAAGCCTACACCGAGACCGACGCTGAACTGGCCGAGATCAACCCCCTGATCCTGACCGGCTCGGGCGACATCATCGCTCTGGACGCCAAGTTCAACTTCGACGGCAATGCTTTGTTCCGTCACCCCGACATCGTGGCGTTCCGCGACCTGGCCGAAGAAGATCCCGCCGAAGTCGAAGCCAGCAAGTACGACCTGGCCTACATTCAGCTGGACGGCAATATCGGCTGCCTGGTGAACGGCGCCGGCCTGGCCATGGCCACCATGGACACCATCAAGCTGTTCGGCGGCGAACCTGCCAACTTCCTGGACGTGGGCGGCGGCGCGACGGCTGAAAAAGTCACCGAAGCCTTCAAGATCATGCTGGCCAACAAGGGCGTCAAGGCCATTCTGGTCAACATCTTCGGCGGCATCATGCGTTGCGACGTCATT
Organism: Pseudomonadota bacterium; assembly: GCA_023439305.1. Lineage (GTDB taxonomy): Bacteria > Pseudomonadota > Gammaproteobacteria > Burkholderiales > Burkholderiaceae_B > Alcaligenes. The sequence continues at coordinate 113,344 of JAEXOO010000018.1, read as the reverse complement.
GCTGAAGGCGTGATCGCCGCGTGCAAGGCCGTTAACCTGAACGTGCCTCTGGTCGTCCGCATGAAGGGCACCAACGAAGAGCTGGGCAAGAAGATGTTGGCCGATTCCGGTCTGCCCATCATCAGCGCTGACACCATGGCCGAAGCGGCGACCGCTGTTGTCGCCGCCGCCAAGTAAGAAAAGATTGAGGATTAGCAAATGTCGATTCTGATCAATAAAGACACCAAAGTCATCACGCAAGGGATCACCGGCAAGACCGGCCAGTTCCACACCCGCATGTGCCGCGAGTACGGCAACGGCATGGAAGCCTTCGTGGCTGGCGTGAACCCTAAACGCGCCGGCGAAGATTTCGAAGGCATCCCTATCTACGCATCGGTTTCGGATGCCAAGGCTGACACGGGCGCGACCGTTTCCGTCATCTACGTGCCGCCTGCAGGCGCAGCCGCCGCCATCTGGGAAGCCGTCGAGGCTGACCTGGATCTGGTGATCTGCATCACCGAAGGCATCCCAGTGCGCGACATGTTGGAAGTGCGCAACCGCATGCGCGCCGAAAACCGCAAGACCCTGCTGCTGGGCCCGAACTGCCCCGGCCTGATCACCCCCGATGAAATCAAGATCGGCATCATGCCCGGTCACATTCATCGCAAGGGTCGCATTGGCGTGGTCAGCCGCTCCGGCACCCTGACCTACGAAGCCGTGGCGCAAGTCACGGAACTGGGCCTGGGCCAGTCCTCCGCCGTGGGTATCGGCGGCGATCCGATCAACGGTCTGAAGCACATCGATGTGCTGAAGATGTTCAACGACGATCCAGACACTGATGCCGTCATCATGATCGGCGAGATCGGCGGTCCTGACGAAGTGAACGCGGCGCTGTGGGCCAAGGACAATATGACCAAGCCCGTGGTCGGCTTCATCGCCGGCGTGACCGCGCCTCCCGGAAAACGCATGGGCCACGCCGGTGCGCTGATCTCCGGCGGCGCCGATACGGCTGACGCCAAGCTGGAAGTGATGGAAGCCTGCGGCATCCGCACGACCCGCAACCCATCCGAAATGGGCAAGCTGCTCAAATCGGTGCTGTAAAGAAGTACAGGCCCGCTCATGCGGGCCTGTTTGTCTGGCCGTCAATCGGCCGGACGCCAACGGCCAGCCGGCTTCGACAAGAAAAACACCATCCCGGCGCGTTCCTTCCCGAATCTGGCCAGCCAGCACAGAAGCTGATAAAAAGAGTGCCAGCCCACGACGACCGTGGCGCGGCGAATAATCTATAGCTGTAACGGGAACTACTATGATCGAATTTTTGCAATCGCTGCATTGGGGATCGCTGTTTCAGATTGTCTTGATCGACATTCTGCTCGGGGGAGACAATGCTGTTGTGATCGCGCTGGCCTGTCGCAACCTGCCCAAGCAGCAGCGCATGCAAGGCATTCTGTGGGGGACCGCCGGTGCCATCATCCTGCGGGTGATCCTGGTTTTCTTCGCTCTGACGCTGTTGGGTATTCCTTTCCTCAAGGTGGTGGGCGCTTTGCTGCTGCTCTGGATCGGCATCAAGCTGCTGATGCCTGATGATGACGCGCATGGCGATATCAAGGGCGCCAGCTCTATCTGGGCGGCGGTCAAGACCATTATCGTGGCCGATTTTGTCATGAGCCTGGACAACGTCATCGCCATCGCTGGCGCGGCGCAGAACGCCCATCTGGACCACCAATTGGGTTATGTGATCTTCGGTCTGCTGCTCAGCGTGCCCATCATCATCTGGGGCAGCACCCTGGTGCTCAAACTCATCGACCGTTTCCCCGTCGTGGTGACGCTGGGCGGTGCCTTGTTGGGCTGGATCGCCGGCGGCATGCTGGTGACCGATGTGTTTGTGGAAAATCAATTTGGCGTGGCCGCGCAGCCTGTTAAACTGGGGGTTGAGATCGTTTGCGCCCTGTTGGTCGTGGCTGCCGGCACTTTGCTGGCGCGCCGCAAGGGCTCCACCAAGGAAAGTTAAGCCAATGGCATTTTTCAAATCGTCCGACGCCAAGTCCCAGGAAAGCGGCCTGTCGCTGCTGCAGGGGTTGGGCATCCTGGCCATCATCGGCATCGTCGCTGCCGCCATCGTGCGCTATTTTGTCGCATGATGGCTGTGGTTGCACCTCAGGAACTGGTCATTGCCACCCGCGCCAGCCAGCTGGCGCTGTGGCAGGCCGAGCATGTCCGCGCGCTGTTGCAGCAGTTGTATCCGCAATGCCGGGTGACCCTGCTGGAAATGACCACGCGCGGTGACACCATACTCGACCGAACGCTCTCCAAGGTCGGTGGCAAGGGGCTGTTCGTCAAGGAGCTGGAAACCGCTTTGCTGGACGGTCGAGCCCACCTGGCCGTGCACTCCTTGAAAGACGTGCCGGTGGATCTGCAGTCGCCATTCTCGCTGCCTATCATCATGGAGCGCGAAGACCCGCGCGATGCCTTCGTGTCCAACGACTATGCCAACCTGGCGGCATTGCCCGCCGGTGCGGTCGTCGGCACCTCCAGCCTGCGCCGCGAATCCCAGATCCGCGAACGCTATCCGCATCTGGTCGTCAAGCCCTTGCGCGGCAATGTGCAGACCCGTCTGTCCAAGCTGGACCGGGGCGATTATGCCGCCATCATCCTGGCGTCTGCAGGACTGCGTCGCCTGGGCTTGGCGGACAGAATTCGCGATTACATTTCCGTGGACGACAGCCTGCCCGCTGCCGGGCAAGGGGCTCTGGGCATCGAAATCCTGGAGTCACGCCAGGATGTTGCTCAATGGCTGGCTCCACTGGCCGACGCGTCAAGCGCCACCTGCGCCATAGCCGAACGCGCTGTGTCGCGCGCTTTGGGCGGCTCCTGCCAGGTGCCTCTGGCGGCATATGCCACCTTGCAAGGCGATCGTCTGGATTTGCGCGGTCTGGTCGCCGAGCCGGATGGCTCCGTGGTATATCGGGCCCAGGTATCTGGCGCCGCTCCGGACGCCGAAGCGTTGGGCCAGGCCTTGGCGCAGGACCTGAAGAAGCAGGGCGCCCAGGCCATTCTGGATCGTCTGCTGTCCGAATCGTCCGAAGGGCACTAGGCCGGCATGGGCGCGCCCCGTGTTGTGTTGACGCGGCCTGCGGGCCGCAACGAAACCCTGGCAGCCGCTCTGGCTGTGCAGGGTTTTTCTTCTTTGGTGCTGCCGGCGCTGGAGCTTGAACCGCTGGATCTGTCCGCGGACCAATGGCGGAACCCGGCTGACTACGATCTGGTCATGTTTGTCAGCGGCAATGCCGCAGCCTATTACTTTGCCGCTTTGCGGGATCGGGGGCTGCACTGGCCGGTCGGCGTGCGGTTGGCGGCGGTCGGAGCTGCGACGGCGCGGGCCTTGTCGACCCAGCCCGGCGTGCCGCTCGAGGCCATTGTTCAACCTGCCGACCCGGACTCCCTGCAGGATTCCGAAGCGCTCTGGCCGCAACTGGAACCGTTGTTGCTTTATTTGCGCCGCGTACTGATTGTGCGCGGCCACGTCGGGCGCGAATGGCTGGGCGAGCGTCTGCAGGCCGCAGGGGTTCAGGTCGAGCGTCTGCCCGTGTACCGCCGCAAGCCTGTTGTCTGGAATGACGATCAGGCCCGTCAGGTGGAGCAGGCTCTGGCGCTGTCGCCGGTACTGTTGCTGAGCAGTTCTGAAAGTGTGGACGCTGTGCTGGCCAATGTGCGAGGGCGACAACTGGAGTCTCGCTGGGGGGCGTGTCGCTATGTGGTCATTCATCCGCGCATTCAGGAACGTTTACAATCCCAGTTGGAGCAGGCTGGAATCGCCTCGCATCCAGTGGTAAAAAGGTGTACGCCAGACGATGACGCCATCGTCGCTGCCATCATGGCGGCGCTCTCGCGCGACTAGCCTCACACGGATTACAATCTTGCCATGAACGATAAAACAGAGAACGCATCCGCAAGCGAACCGGAGACTCCAGTCCCCAGCCCGACAACCCCGGCGGCCAAGTCGGCTGCGCCTCTGGGCGCAAGCACATCCCGCGCCCCGGAAAATCGTCGCAAGAGCGGCGCTGCGCCCGCCTATGCGCTGACGGCCGTCGTCGTCGCCCTGGCCGCTGCCGCTCTGTGGTATCAGCACGCCAGCATCCAGCAGTACAAGGACGAGCTGCAAGGCCAGCTCGCCACCAACATCAACGCGACCCAGCAGGCCAATCAGCGTGCCGAGCAGGCCCTGTCCCAGCTTCAACGTCAGTCCGACAAGCTGGCGGAGCTGGAAAAGTCCTACCGGGATTCCACTGAACAATTCCAGGATCTGAGCCAGGCATTCCAAACCATGACGGACAGCGGCTCGGATCTGATCCTGCTGAACGACATCGACCATCTGGCCACGATCGCCCAGCAGCAACTGTTGCTGGGCGGTAATGTCGCCAACGCCATTGTGTCCCTGGAAGCCGCGCAGGCCCAGTTGGCGCGCGCCAACCGCGTTCGCCTGGCACCCTTGCAGCAGACCTTGAACGGCGATCTGGATCGTCTGCGTGCAGCGGCCACCGTGGATGTCGCTTCCTTGTCCCGTCAACTCGATACCTTGTCCCGCTACGTCTCCGAGGCGCCTCTTCTGGTGCCGGACGACGTTGCTGGCGGCGCCGCCACGCAAGCCCTGGATCTGCAGTCCACCCAGGCGGTGCCGGCGGATCTGCCAGCCGACGCAGCCTGGTGGGAGCGGGGCTGGAACACGCTGGAGCAGTGGGGTGTCGAGGCCTGGCGTTCCGTTACGCATGACTTGGGGCAGTTCGTCTCCGTGCGTCGCGTCGATGATGCCGCCGCCTTGTTGATGTCCCCCGATCAGGCCGCCCGCCTGCGCGATAACTTGCGGCTGCGCATCATGACAGCGCAACTGGCCATGATGATGAATCAGTCCTCTGTCTGGCAGACGGAACTGGACGCTGTGGTCACCGCGCTTGAAAAACGCTTCGATTTGCAATCCGGCCAGGTGCAGCAGGCCTTGCGCCTGACCCGTCAGCTTCAGGATGCCCAGATCGGCGCCCGACTGCCAACCGTCAACAATACGTTGGCTGCTATCGAAAGCCTGCGCCAGGCCGAGGCTGCCCGCACGCAAGATTCAGCGCCGGCAGCGCCTCAGGCCGATGAACCGGTTCCGCAGGATCAGCCCGACGGCGAGGCGCCCGAGCAGGACGCGCCGAACTCCGTCGAGCCGCCTCCGCTCGATCAGAGCGGCCAGGCGGTGGCGCCGATGCCTGAACAGGCGCAGGGGTAAGCCATGCGTACCTGGTTCTGGACTCTTATTCTGTTCATCGCCGCCGTGGCTTTGGCCCTGGTGCTGCGAGAACACGCCGGCAATGTCTATCTGGCTACGCCGCACCACTTGGTGCGCTCCTCGCTGACCTTTGTCGTCCTGTCCCTGCTGGCCCTGTTCGTGGGCCTGTACATCTTGCTGCGCTTGCTGGCCTGGGTTGGCGGCGGGCCGGAGCGTTTTCGTCTGTGGCGCGGCCGTCGCGCCCAGAAACGCGATCAGACCCTGCTGGAAACCGGCTGGATCAGCATCCTGGAAGGCCGCTACGATCAGGCCGAAAAAGACATGATGAAGCTCATGAGCAAGACCCGATCGCAGAGCAGCAAGGTAGTGGCGGGGCTGGCGGCGGCGCGCGCCGCTCATTATCAGGGCGACATGGCCCATCGCGACGAAGCTCTGACGGCAGCTCGGGCGGCTGCCGGCGAAGATACGCGTCTGAAGGAAGCCAGTGCGGTGGCGTCGGCCGAAATGTATCTGGACCAGAATCGTCCGCAGCAAGCTATTGATCTGCTCCAGCCCTTGCAGGACGCCAGCTCCCGGCATCTGCATGCGGCGCGTTTGCTGCTGCGCGCCTATCGCCAGCTTGGCAATGCTGATCGCGTCTACGAACTGACCCGCCTGTTGGTGCGTCGCAGCGGCATAGACCGTCAGGAAGCGCTTAGCCATATCGAGTTCGCCGCGGCCGCCCGTTTGCGCGCCGGTGGCAGCGAGCAGTTCAAGGCCTTGTGGTCCGACTTGAAGGCCGATGAAAAATTGCTGCCGGGCGTGGCCCTGGAAGCGGCACTGATTCAAGAGCGCGAGGGCCTGTACGAAGAGGCAGGCCGCATCCTCGAGCCTGCGATCGCCGCCAGTTTCGATGCGCGCCTGCTGGAGGCCTATGCGCAATGCCCGCCCGAGCAGGTCGGCCGTCGTCTGGCCAAGGCCGAGGAATGGCTGCGCAGCCAAGCCCATAACCCGGTGCTGCTGTCCACCTTGGGACATCTTTGCCTGACCAGCCAGCTTTGGGGGCAGGGCGAGCACTATTTGCTGCGCAGCCTGAAAATCCAGGGCGATCTGCGCAATCATGCCTTGCTGGGCAATTTGTACGATAGCCTGGGCCGTCGCGATGATGCCGTGGCCTATTGGCGTAAGGCGGCGTCCATGGCTGGCACCTTGCCTGTGCTGTCGGTGGCTGGCGCCTTGCCGGCGGCCGACATGCGCCAGGATCCGGCGCATGTGGATGGCGACAGCCTGGCCGAAGAACCCGATCTGCAGGATCAGCTCTACGGCGCCAGCGCCGTGGCTGCGGACCTGCCCGACAGCGGCCGGCCATTGCCGGTGGTCGAACCCATCAAACCGGCCGCCAAGCCCAGCCAGGACGCGCTGACGTCCTCATCGGACCTGGACGACTACTTCGATACGGCGCCTATTCCTGGCGTCGATCTTTCCCAGACTTCGGATCGTCCTCGACGTTCCAACGATTAACTCCTACTACTTTTAAGGTTTGCAAGAATGAGCCTAGATCGCGTGCCAGCCGGCAAAAAACTGCCCGACGAGTTCAACGTTATCGTCGAAATCCCCATGAACTCGGATCCCGTCAAATATGAAGTAGACGAGACTGGCGCAATTTTCGTGGATCGCTTCATGCTGACCGCGATGCACTACCCCTGCAACTACGGTTACATCCCTCAGACCATCTCGGACGACGGTGATCCGGTGGATGTGCTGGTCATCGCCCCATTCCCCATCCAGATCGGCGCTGTGATTGCTTGCCGTGCCATCGGCGTGCTGCACATGGACGACGAAGCCGGCGGCGACGCCAAGCTGCTGGCTGTGCCCACCGATAAGCTGTACCCTTTGTACCGCCACATCCAGTCGCCTGACGACCTGCAGCCCGAAGAACTCGAGCGTATCAAGCACTTCTTCGAGCACTATAAGGATATCGAGAAGGGCAAGTGGGTGAAGGTCAAGGGCTGGGACGGCGTGGAAGCCGCCAAGAAGGAAATCGTGGACGGCGCCAAGCGTTTCGCAGACAGCCAAGCCAAATGATGACCGTCATCCCCACGCCACCCGTTGCGGCGCTGAACGTTCAGGACAGCGATCAGGTTTTTCCTGTACGCCGCATTTATTGCGTCGGCCGCAATTACGTCGAACACGCTCAGGAAATGGGGTTCACCGGGCGGGAAGATCCTTTCTTCTTCTGCAAGCCGGCCGATGCCATCCTGAACGTATTGCCGGGGCAGGTCTGCGATATGCCCTATCCCTCCCGTACCCAGGATCTGCATCACGAGATCGAACTCGTCGTGGCTTTGTCCAAGGGCGGGCGTGATCTCAGCGTGGAACAGGCCGGCGAGTGTGTGTGGGGATATGCCGTGGGTCTGGACATGACCCGCCGGGATCTCCAGTCTCAGGCCAAGAAAGCAGGCCGCCCTTGGGAAGTGGGCAAGGCGTTTGACCATTCCGCGCCCACCGGGCCGCTGGTGCCCCGCAGCCGTATCGGCGAGCTGGCGACCGGATCCATTACGCTGGACGTCAATGGTGAACGCCGTCAGAGCGGTGATCTGGCCCAGTTGATCTGGAACGTGGCCGAATCCATCGCTTACTTGTCCGGGCTGTTCGAATTGCAGCCGGGCGACATCATTTTCACGGGTACGCCCGCCGGGGTCGGCGCGGTAGAACGTGGTGATGTCATGCACGGCGCTATCGAAGGCCTGGGCAGCATCGATGTGCGTCTGGTCTGATCCCGCTTTCTGCTGGAAGAAGAACCCGCCTTACGGCGGGTTTTTTTATGGATTCACAGGACATGCCGTAGGGCCGGACAGTCTTGTCCAGCTCGGCTTTTGCGAATTGGGGGCGGTCAGAGGAAGGGGCAGACTGTAGGCTGACTTTTGGGAGAATCCTATGAGACAGTCCTGCAGGCGACAGATGGGCCAGGGCATGGTGGAATATTTAATTATCGTTGCTCTGGTGGCTGTGGCCGCTATTGCCGTCTACCAGTCTTTCGGCCAGGTCATTCGCAACCAGACAGCTGCCATGGCCAAGGAGCTCGCGGGTGAAGACGGTTCGGAGCAGTCCCGCCAGGCGCAGTCCGCCGCGGCGCAGGCGGCTGCTCAGGGCGGCGCTAAAGGCCTGAAGTCCTTCACGGGCAATGCCCAATGAAGCCCGCGTGCGCTGCCCAACAGGGTGCGGCTCTCGCCTGGGGAGTGGTGTCCCTGTCTTTGTTGTCGTTGGCCTGGCTGGGGTATTTTCATGTAAACCAGATCGCCGAGCAGCAAGGGAGGTTGTCTCTGGTGCTGGATACAGCCGCCTACAGTGCGGCTACCGAACAGGCCCGCACCTTGAATCTGTTGGCCTACATCAATCGGGCGCATCTGGGGCACCAACTGGCCTTGGCTCATATGCTGACCCTTGCCAGTTGGGACCGGGCGGCCCAGACCCAAGCGGGGCGGATGCGACGCGGGAACCCGCCAGCCTACCTGATCGCCATGATGTTCGGCGCCCATCATGGCGCCGCCTATCTGGGGGCGCATTCAGCCGGCGATGAACAGCAATCCCTGGAACAGGCCTTTCAGGCGCATCAAGATCTCATCCATCAGGTGCTGGGCAAGGCGCAGCATCAACTGGTCGCCGGCTTGCCCCAGCGACGCCGCGACATCATTGATTCCATCCTGGACGGCAGCTTGCCGGACTGGCCTGCGCATCAGCGCCGCTGGGATGTCATCTCCGACGACTGGCCTGGGTTTCTGCAGCGGCGCAGCGGACAGGATCAGTGGAGGCCTGCCGTGGACACATTAATGGGGCTGTATGCCTTTTTGGGGGCCAGAGAATATGTGGCGGACTCTTTCTGGGTGGTGGATCCGCGCTGTCCTGCCTCAAGGCATCGTTTGCGTCGTACAGGTCGGACTGAGCTGGATGCGCAGGGGCGCTGGCATTCCGACGATACGCAATCGATGCATGCCGTGCGCGCCAATCGATGGCTGGGATGCTATTACCGCGAGTACGCCATGGCCTGGGCCTTGCAGACGCCGGGTGATGCCGTGGGTCTGGCGGCGCCCGCCGATTTTTCGGGGCAAAGTTTCTGGCGTTGGGCATTGGAGCAGGGCAACGACGCCTTGTTTTCAGCGGGCGACAACACCGTGGCCAAGTCCTGGGCCCGCAGAGACCTTTCATCCTGGCCGCAGCCGGGGCTGCCTGACGGTTACTCCATTGCCAGGCCTTCTGCACGTGTGGGCCTGCACATCAGTCTGTCTGCACGCGGTCATTGGGGGCAGCCTATCAAGGCCGAATCGAGCGCCCGTGCTTTTTTTTCTTGGCCGCCAGATCAGCAACAAAGCGCGATGTCCGCGCCGTCCAGCCTGTATCAACCTTTCTGGCAGGCCAGGCTGGCTGACCTCAGGTCTGCAGGAGGTCCGACATGACGATTCGGCAGCAAGGAGCGGTATTGGTGGAAGCCTGCCTGATTGGAATGGCGCTGGTCCTGCTCATCTATTCCGGGCGTTATCTGATGGGTCTGCAATACACGCTGCAACGATTGCAGCAATCCAGTCATGCCAGCGTGTTCGCTTACGACGAAAACGCTGTCTTGCCGCTGTTGCACGAGCATGTGGGCGCAACGCTGGAACACGGTGTCTCAGCGTTTGCGGCCCATCCTGCACCGCAGCTGCAGTCGGAGCTGTTGGGCTTGAACAGCGGCTTGAGTCGCGTCCACACCCGTTCGCCTGTTTCAGGAAATCGTTGGTGGCGCCAGGGATTGATACTGACCCGGCAGTCACTGCTGATGCCTGATGCAGGCCCGGCTGACGACATGGCTTTCGCACGCAAGCGCTTGGCAGCAAGCCCTTCCGCCTGGACGAATGCAGTGCGGTTCAGTCACGCGGCGGCGAATCGCACGCGCCAAGCGGCCGGTAGCCTGGATTCCGCCTGGGGCCGGGCTTTGCCCGATCTGGACTGGCTGAGCCGGTGGGAACACCTTGTTCCGGATTCAAATCAAGGAGGCCAACCATGACGGCGACCCCCTTGTTGTGCGGCCTAGTGCTGGTTGGGGCCTGTTTCGCCGCCTCGGCGTTTACGCCTGCTGACGATGCGCAGTTGAGCTGGGAATCGATTGGCGCTCATTGGAGTGCCGCAGGCGTCGTAAGGGCATGGCGTGCGCGAACCGAGCTGAGCGCCCAGGAGGTTCTGTTGCGTCTGAGCTCTGCCTGCGGGACCTTCCATCGCGCATTGCGCGTCAAGGAAAACTGGTTGTTCACGGCTCAGAAGGGCAATATGCGATGCGTTTTGTCACTTCACAGCCTGAATGCGCCGCTTGAACACGGTGTGTTGACGGTTCTGAAACCCGTCCCCGCCTCGTCTTCTGCGTCGCCGCCCATTGATGGGCCAGTGCTCTGGCAACATGAGCAGCCAGGAAAAGGCGCAGCCTGGTTGATTCAGGTACGCAAGGACTGGAGCGATGCCTTGACGGCGCAAGGGTGGACATCGGGTTCGGCCGGGGCGGTTTGGCGTCGCGGCAGCCTGGTGCTGGAGGTGCTGGAAATCGCGCATGATCAGCAGCGCTATGCGCTTATTGTCTGTCGTGCCTGCCAGGGAGAACAGCCATGACCCAGTCCTTGGGTGCGGGCATCGCCGGGCATGTCGTGTCTCGACTGCTGCGCCATCCCAGCATGGGTTTGATGGCGTTGGCCTTGCTGGCCGGAGGGCTGGCTGTGGGAGCCGCCAATCAATATCTTGCACAACAGGAGCAGGAACTGCGTCAGGCCGCCGACAGGCCGCTGCGCGAGCGTGTGGTGGCCGCCGCCGCGCTCCAGCCGGGTGCCGTGCTGCTGGCGGAACATCTGGCCTATCGTCCGTTTCCCGCTGATCTGGTGCCCAGCGACAGTGTCGATGCGACCCGCTTTGAAACTTTGATCGGCAAGATGGTCGTCCAGCCTCTGCAAGCAGGAGACCTGATCACCCGCGCTCATGTGCAAGATGCGGCCGGCCCGTTCTCCGAGCAATTGCTGTCTGGTCGACGGGCTGTCACCGTGCCGGTGGATGCGCTCAGCTCGGTATCCGGTTTGATACGCCCAGGAGATCTCATCGACCTTTACGTCAGTTTCGACGATAGACAGCGTCGTGTGACTGCCCCTGTGCTGCAATCGGTAACCGTGTTGGCCACGGGGCAGAAATCCCGCGACGATGCAGATTCTGTGGTGGGAGACTCCCAGGGCTACAGCACGTTGACGCTGGACGTCGGCCCCGACGAGGCTCTCAAGCTCCTGGCGGCTCGGCAGCATGGGCGGATTACCGCGCTTTTGCGTCACCCAGACGACCACACGCCGCATCAGGCGGCGGTGCGGGGGGAACTGGCCGACATCCTGGGCTTATCATCAGGCGGCGCTCCGACCCGTCCCATCGAAGTGCTTTACGGCAATCGGCCTGCACGATCGTCTGTGCTAGCTGAACAAGAGCGTCTGGGGTGGTTGGATTTTCCTCCTGCATTGTCCGGAACGGCACCATGAAGGCCGCATTTTCTCTTGCAGGCCTGGCGGCAATGCTGATGCTGAGTTCGTCGCTTGCCGCCCAGGGCTTGGCCTTGCAAGTGGGCGAGCTGCTGGTCTTGCCCGGCGGGCAGGTGGAGCGTGTCGCGGTGGGGGACGGCGACATCGTGCACGCCGTCACGACTGAATCGCGCGAATTGATTCTTTTCGCGCGCAAGGCTGGCAGTACCGTTGTGCAAGTCTGGCGGACGCAGGGCGCCAGCCAGTCCTATCGTATCGAGGTCGCGCCCGAATATCACCGGCAAACCGTGTCCGAACTCAAGGCCTTGCTGGGACGCATTCCCCAGTTGCACATCAATGAGCTGGGCGGCAAGTTGGTTCTGGAGGGCGAAGGGCTTAGTGACCAGGACAAGGAGCGCATTCATTCGTTGGCGCAGCAGTACCCCCAGCTTCTGGATTTTACGCAGCAAGAAGGTTGGGAACCCATGGTGCTTCTGGACGTGCAGGTGGTGGAGGTACCGCGCAACAGTCTGCGTGAGCTGGGCGTGCGCTGGGACGCCGCATCGCAGGGCGGCCTGAGTCTTGGGGTGGGGTGGGATGCCGCTACACATCAATTTGTGGAGCGTCCGGGCGATGCGGTCCTGCCGCTGCCGTTCCCGGCCAGCCGGGTTGCGGGCTTTTTTGGTGTGGGCGCCTTGATGTCGGCGCGAGTGCAGGCTATGGCGCAAGAGGGGCATGCCGTCGTGCTGGCGCAACCTCAGCTGGTGGCGCGCAGCGGATCGCAAGCCGAATTCCTTGCCGGGGGCGAATTGCCCTATACCGTGACGGATGCCAAGGGCAATAGCAATACTGCGTTCAAGCCCTATGGCGTCTCTCTGCGTATCGTTCCACGGGTTGAGCGCGGCGGCTTGGTGCGCTCGCGTATCGAGGTCGAAGTCAGCTCGGTGGATGCCAGCCTTTCTCAACCGGCCGGGCCCTCGCTCAAGACTCGAAGGGCTGCCACGGAATTCAATGTGCATTCCGGGCAAACACTGGTGTTGGCCGGCTTTATTTCCAGAGAGGAGTCGCGCCACCTGGATCGTCTCCCTGGCTTGGCCAGTCTGCCTGTGCTGGGAGCTTTGTTCCGGTCCGAGCGTTTCGCCCGCCAGGAAACCGAACTGGCTGTCTTTGTCACACCGACCTTGGTGACGGCGGATCATCCGGATCTACTGGCCAGGCAGGCCCAGTCGGCTCAATGGCTGAACCAGACTTTTCCAGAAGCCCCCCGCTTGAACACGCCCGTGCGTCTTCCCGACAGCAAGGTTGTGTTGGACGCCTACCGGCAGGGCTCCGCATCACAGTGGGAAACCCCCGGCAGCGAGGTGTATCGTGTTGAGCCTTGAAATCCGATCCGAGCGTGCCGCTTCCCGGCAATGCGTGTTGGTACTGCCTGCGGTATTGGGAAGGGATCCGAGCTGCGATCTGGTCCTGCCATCCTGGCGTATTGCCCGCCGGCATGCCAGTTTGCTTGATCGGGCCGGCGCGGTGCATGTGCAGGACCACGGATCGCTGACGGGCGTATTGCTTAACGGACAGCGAATCTATGACGATGGCCCGCTGCAGGTGGGCGATGTGCTTTGCGTGGGCGGTTTCTCCCTGCATGTAATGGCACTGCCCATCGCACCCGCTGCCGCCCCCCAAGGCCCGCCGGCTCCAGATCGGCCGGACGCCATGGCGCCAGGTGCGGGCCTCGCTCGGTGGCCGGAGTTCCGGCAAGAACAGCAGCGCCTGCACCTGGCTTTGCTCGCAGCCCTGGAGCTGGAGCGCCGTGATCTGTCCCGCCTCAGCGACGAGCAGTTGTACGGCGAAGCCTTTGAATGTGTGGGTAGGCTGATCCAGGAGCAATGTGCCGTACCTGCAGAGGCCCAGGCGCAATTGCAGGCTGCCGTATGTGCCGAGGCTGTGGGCTTGGGGCCGCTGGAGCCTTTGTTGGCGGATCCGTCTATTTCGGAAATCATGGTCAATCATGCGGCCAGCATTTTCGTGGAACAGGGCGGGCGTCTGCAGGCGCACCCGGCGGCCTTTAGCGGGGAGGCTGCATTGCGTTCTGTCATCGACCGGATTCTGGCTCCTTTGGGACGGCGCCTGGACATCAGCTCACCTGCGGCGGACGGACGCCTGCCCGACGGATCGCGCTTTCATGCCGTCCTGGCTCCCATTTCGGTCAAGGGAACCTGCGTCACCATACGCAAGTTTCCTCGACACAGGCTTTCTCTGGATGATCTGTTGAGCATGGGCAGCGTATCGGCGGACATGGCCAGCTTCTTGCGCCAGGCGGTGCAGCAACGGTGCAACATTCTGGTATCCGGCGGCACCGGAACGGGCAAGACAACCTTGCTCAATGTGCTCAGTGCCTGTATTTCTCAGGATGAGCGCATCGTTACGCTGGAGGATGCGGCCGAGCTGCAGTTGCAGCAGGTCAACTGGGTCGCGCTGGAGGCTCGTCCCGCGAATGCGGAGGGGCAGGGGCAGATCGACATACGCGCTTTGCTCAGGCAGGCCTTGCGGATGCGACCCGATCGGATTGTGGTAGGAGAGTGCCGTGGTGCGGAAGCCTTCGACATGTTGTCCGCCATGAATACCGGGCACGAAGGCTCCATGGGCACATTGCATGCCAACAGTCCACGGGACGCCTTGTCGCGTCTGGAGGGCATGGTCTTGATGGCAGGCTTGGATCTGCCCCTGGCCGTGGTGCGTGAACATATTGCCCGGGCCTTGCAGGTGCTGGTCCAATTGTCCCGCCTGCCTGACGGTCGCCGCGTGATTACCGAAATCGTGGAGCTGACCGGTCTGGAAGGGCAGTGCATTCAGTTGCAGACCTTGTACAGCTATCGCAAGGACGTGGGGTTCCAGAGCACGGGCCTGCTGTCGGAGCGATTGTCCGGCCCGGGGACGGCCTCATGAAAATCGTGGCCCTGATCCTGGCGCTGGGTGCGGCCTTCATTCTGGCTGTGTTGCTGCTTAGGCTTTCTCGTGGCGCTTTGCTGGCCTACAGCCGGCAATTGCAGCTTCGTTCCCAGGACAGTCTGCAGTCGCACTTTGTGTTCGTGCGCAGCCAGTATCTGGTCGCTGCAGGAGCCGTTCTGCCCATGCTGTTGCTGTTGTCCGTCCGCGGGGTGTGGGGTTCCTGGGTAGCTGCGGCAACGTGCGCGTTTCTGGGTTTGCTGGCGCCGTTGCTCCTGCTGCGCGCATTGCAGTTCCGTCGGCTACAGCGCCTGCGGCGGCAATTGCCTGATTTCATCCTGTCTTTATCACTGTCCTTGCAGGCGGGTCTGGCATTGCAGGCCGCTTTGCAGCAACTGACGCAAGCCTTGCCTGCGCCCCTGGGCCAGGAATTGAGGCTTCTATTGCGCCAGCAACGTCTGGGCATGGCAAAAAAAACCAGCTATCAGGAGTTGCTGGCGCGCGTCCCTTTGCCTGACCTGGCCATGTTTCTGGAGCTGCTGCAGATGGGGCAGAGCACGGGAGCGGGCCTGGCAGGCGTGCTCGAGCTGCTTTCGCAAACCTTGCGCAGCCGCCTGTCCATGGAAGATAAGATCCAGGCGCTCACCGCACAGCCCCGATTGCAAGGACGCATTATGGTGGGTCTGCCCATATTGCTGGCAGCAGCGCTGTATACCCTGGATCCGGAGGGGTTCAAGCAGGCCTGGTTCAATCAAGCGGGAGCCTGGGTGGGGGCAGGGCTGCTTCTGGTTCTTCTGGCCGGCATGGGCTGGATGCACGCCATTTTGCGTGACAAGGACTAGTCCATGCCTGTTCTTGTGTGGTTGCTTACGGGGCTTAGCGCCATTTTCCTGTTGTTGGCCCTGTTCTGGGGATGGAGCGTGCGCTGCAAGTCCTTGCTGCGCGATGGGCATACGCCGCTGGGGGCGGCATGGCGGGCCTGGGAAATGCCTTTTCAGCAGGCGGTGGCAGCAGCAGGCGCGCTGCCGGTGCTCAATGAGTGGCGCCAGCAACGGCTGGGTGGACTGGGATCGGATCCTTTGTCCGCCGTCGCTCGGGCTACGGCCTTGTCCAGCCTGTTGGCCTTGGGGCTGGGCATGATGCTGTTGTTTCTGGGATTTGATCCTGGCGCCGCGGGAGGGGCAGCGCTGTTGATGGTCGGGCTTTGTGTCGCGGCCAGCCTGAAGCAGGGCCGGTCCCGCCTGCTTAGGCAGGCTCGCTGCTGCCGCCGCGAGTTGCCTTTTTTCCTGGACCTGCTGGTCTTGGCGCTGCAATCGGGTCTGGGTGTGCAGCAGGCCTGGGTGCAAGCCTTGGAAGGCTTGCCTCAGGGGAGCTTGCATCACGCGCTGGCGGCCGCTTTGTCGGAGCGGCGCACTGGTCGTCACCTGTCACAGGCTGTGCGCGGAAACCGTCTGCGAGCGCATCTGCCCGAATTGAACGAATTGGCTCAGGCCCTGGACCTGGCTCAGGAAACCGGGCTTTCCCTGGCTGCTTTGCTCAAGGTGCAGGGGGCTCAGTTGCGCTACCGTCTGCATCTGGAGGCCGAGCAGCGGGCCTTGAAACTGCCTGTGTATCTGCTTGCGCCCTTGGTGCTGTGCATCTTTCCCTGCACCTTCGTGGTGCTGGGCATGACCTTGCTGGGGCCTTGGCTGTCCGGCGCACTGTAATGGAGTTCCGCATGCATGCTTGTTCAGTCTGTCTGCACGATGCCGCGACGTTGTGGGCCCGATTCAGGGGCTGGAAGGCCTGGGCATCCTGCAAGGGGCGGCACGCAGTCTGGTTGCGGCCTTGCCGCGCTGTGCATACCTGGGGCTTATCCCATGATCTGGACATCTGCTTTTTGGATCAGCACGACCGGCCGTTGCGCGTGTTGCGAGGCGTGTCACCAGGAAAGTTTCGTATTTGCAGGCAGGCTTGCTCCGTGCTGGAGGCGCTTCCAGGCTGCTTGCCGGAACCCGAGCGTTTCGATCCATGGCGGCAGGCTTTGCAGCGCATGCGGCAAGGAGCCGAATGCGTCTGGATTGAACGGGAGCCTGGCAAGCCTTAATGTTCCGACGACAAGGAGTCAGGCCTGGCCTCGAGGAGCGGAATCGCCGAACACGCTGCGGTAGGCGGGGTAAAAGCTGGCGTACAGGATAGCGGCAATCGCCAGGTTGACTGGGGTCAGTAGCAGGGTGATGGTGCTGGCGTTCATGCCTGCTCCCAGCATCAATTGGCCCAGAGTCTGGATGCCATAGAAGGCCGCTCCCCAGCACAGGCCGTACAGCAGGAAGGCGGCTTTGTTGCGCCAGCAGGCTACCATGGAAAAAAACAGCGCCTGCTTAATGGGCACGGTATGCCAGCCCACCAACGCCGGCGCGTGCCAGAACAGGCCGGACAGGCCTATGTACAGTATGAAGAAAGCCAGCATGGGCTTGCGGAAGGCCGCCATGATTTCCTGCGGAGTGGCGGCATCCGCGTTGGCCATCAGGGCGCTCAGTTCCTGCATGAACGGGGCTGTGGCCACGAATCCGGCGACCAGACAGGCCAGCAGGTAGATCAGACCCAGCTTGATCAGGCGGGCACGGATGTCCGACGGCTTGACCGGCTCCAGCCACATGCCCAGGCGCATCACCTCGCCGGCGTCAATGCGCCGGCAGGCGTTCTGCACAATAAAGGTCATGCAGGGAACCAGCACGATCAATACCATTTGTCCCAGAATGGGAAAAATGTTGCTCAGATTGATCAAGATAGAGGTGATAAGGCTCCAGAAGAACAGGGCGGCGGGCTGTAGTTTGAACAGCCGCATGCCCTCCTGAATCCAGTACCAACCATACAGAAAAGGAAGCTTGGCAGCCTGCATATCGGGTATCCGTCGTCAGCGTGGCAGGGCGGGCGCGCCGTGATCACGGCGTTGGCGCAGCACGCGCTCAAAATGTCGAGGGTCGTGCGGCTTGAGCGTCTGGGCCTGGCGCGGGCGATAAAAGTCGTACAGTCGCGACACCCAGAAACGCAAAGCGGCAGCCTGGATCATGTGTGGCCAAGCGGCTTGCTCGGCCTCGGTGAAGGGGCGCACCGCAGAATAGGCCTGCAGCCAGGCATGGGCCTTTTCCAGGTCCAATGCGCCGGTCAGGCGGTCTATGCACCAGTCGTTCACGCCAACGGCCACATCGAACAGCCAGGTGTCGCAGCCGGCAAAATAGAAGTCGATGATGCCGCCCATCTGCGGCGACTCGGAGGTGCCGGCGAACAGGACATTATCGCGGAACAGGTCGCAGTGCGCAGGCCCTTGGGGAAGTGTGGCGTAGACGTCCGTGGCGGCGAATTCGGTCTGCTCCCGAAGCACAGCCTGGATCAGCTCGGCCTGGCCGGGGTCCAGAAAGGGCAGGACTTGCGGAACCGTCGCCTGCCACCAGGACAGGCCACGCAGGTTGGGCTGCTGCAGCGGGAAATCCTGCCCCGCCAGATGCGCCTGAGCCTGGATGGTCGCCGTCAGGCGGCAGTGCTCGACTGTGGGTTCGGGCTCGTAGCCGCCGCGCAGGCGGGTCACGATGGAGCAGGGCTTGCCGTGCATGACGCCGATGCGTGTGCCGTCCCGGCGTGTCATGGGCTCGGGAACGAGCACTTTCTTGACGGCCAGGTGATGCATCAGCTCGATGTAGAAAGGCAGTTGCTCCAGCGTCAGGACCTCGAACAAGGTCAGGACATACTCCCCTTGCGTGGTCGTCAGGAAATAATTGGTGTTTTCAATGCCGGCGGTAATGCCGCGCAGGGAAACCAGCTCCCCGATGGTGTAGTGCTCCAGCAGTGCGCGGGCATCCAGTTCGCTGACAGGGGTAAAAACAGCCATGCTTGATTCAGTGTCCGTGTATGAAGAGGCGCGAGTGCGGCGCGCAAAAAAGTCGGCAAAGGGCCGATTTTAGACTAGTGCGTCGGCTTTTTGGGATAGCTTGTCGATTTTGATTCGGCGCAGTCCGATGCGTCCCGTTTTCCCTTGCATCGCTAAACGATTAAAATGGAACGTTGCCCCCCGAGCCTACGCCTTGAGCAAGGGCCACCAGCCCGATTTCTATGACCACACCTTTTACTCCTGACAGCCAGATGTGGCGCCTGAGCGTCGCCCCCATGATCGACGTGACCGACAGGCATTGCCGGTTTTTTCATCGTTTGCTGGCGCCGCGCGCGCTGCTGTTCACCGAGATGATTACCACCGGCGCACTGATGCATGGGGATCAGGCGCGCCATCTGGATTTTGATGCTGCCGAGCATCCCGTCGCCCTGCAATTGGGCGGCAGTGATCCTCAAGCCTTGGCTGCCAGCGCTCGCGCTGGGCAGCAGTGGGGCTACGACGAAATCAACCTGAATTGCGGCTGTCCGTCCGAGCGGGTCCAGAAGGGCGCATTCGGCGCTTGCCTGATGGCCGAACCGCAGCTGGTGGCCGACTGTGTCAAGGCCATGCAGGACGCCGTGTCGGTGCCGGTCACCGTCAAACATAGGCTGGGGCTGGATTACGACGAATCATACGATTTCGTGCGTGATTTTGTCGGGCTGCTGTTCGATGCCGGCTGTCGTGTGTTCACTGTGCATGCCCGCAATGCCGTGCTCAAGGGGCTGTCGCCCAAAGATAACCGGGAAATCCCGCCCCTGCGCTATGACGCCGCGGCCCGGCTGAAAGCCGACTTTCCCGAGGCTTTGTTCGTGCTCAACGGTGGTATCCACGAAACTGCCCAGGCAGTAGGGCTGGAGCAGCAGTTTGACGGCGTCATGCTGGGGCGCGCCGCCTGGCATACGCCGGCCGTCCTGACCGATATCCATCGTCGACTCTGGCCCGAGGTCCCGGTGCTGGCCGAGGATCAGGTGATCGAACGGATGCAGGCCTATGCCGCCGCGCAGGTTCAGGCGGGCGTGCCGCTGCGCATCGTGATCAAGAGCCTTCTGGGCTGGCCTCATGGCAAGAAAGGGGCTCGTCAATGGCGGCGCACCCTGACCGATCCGGCCTTGCTGGCCCAGAACGACGCAGGCCTGCTTGCGCAGGCCTGGCAGGAACTCAAGCGCCAGAACGGAGTCTGACCGGGCGGCCTTAGTTGGCACCCGCCGATTCGGAATCGGTGGGCCAGTCGCGGATGTAGGCCTTGAGCATTTTGTTTTCGAACTGTTGGGCATGCACAATGGCGCGCGCCATGTCGTAGAAGGAAATGACGCCCATCAGCACGGGACCGTCCATGACGGGCATGTAGCGCGCATGATTGTCCAGCATGAGGCGCTGGACTTCGTCTGCGCTGGTGTTGGGCGTGACGCTGACCGGGGCGTCGTCCATGATGCTGCGCACCGTGAAGCCCGAAGCCTTGGCGCCATGGGCGTGCCAGTGGCGGATGATTTCCCGAAAGGTCAGCATGCCGACCAGTTGGCCGTGCTCCATGATGACCAGCGAGCCTATGTCCAGCTCGCTCATGCTCTGGACTGCTTTCTCGACGGTCATGTCGGGGGTGCCGGTATAAAGCGTGTCGCCTTTGACACGCAGGATTTCACTGACTTTTAGCATGCTGGGTCTCCTGGCGGATATCGGAACTCTGTGGGATGAGGCGTTCTGCCAAAACGCCCTCGGGCGATTCAAACAGGCTTTCCAGATTGGACATTCGCTGGTCGAAGAAGTGGGATAGATAGTTCAATACATATTCTAGCGGACCCTCGTGGGCATGGGAGCGGTCCAGCAAAAATGTCTTTATCAGCAGATTCATGCTGACCTGGCGCAAATCGCTGCTAAGCACCCAGACCTCGTCGTCTTTCTGGAGTGTGTCGGCGATCAAACCCATTTCCTTGAGCTTGCACATGACGGTGTTCAACTCGTCCGGGTCGCGCTCCAGCCGCAGGCTGAGCTGGCCGAGGGTCAGTCCTGGAGGCTCGTCCAGGCGATTCAGCCACAATTGGTACAGCACGTTGACGGCGTCGGTGAAAGCGATGCCGGGGACATTCAGCTTGACCCAGTTGCGCCGGCGCCAGTCGGGCAGAATGGCGACCATGGAGGCGCCAAGGAGCACGATCAACCAGGAAATATAGATCCAGAGCAGGAAGATGGGGAAGGTTGCGAAAGCGCCGTAAATAATGGTGTAGGTGGGAAAGCGCGTCAGGTAGAAGGCAAACGCGGCTTTCATGACTTCCAGCGCGGCAGCGGTGATCACCCCGCCCAGCAGGGCGTCGCGCCACCAGACCCGGCGATTGGGCACATACATGAAGAGCGCCGTGAAGCCCAGCGCACTGAACAGAAAAGGCACATACGACAGGGCGAAGGTGACAAGGCCGGACAGGTCGCCGATATAGCCCATGGATTCGCGCGCCAGCACGGCGGTGGCCCAAAGACTAGCGCCGGTCAGGATCGGACCCAGTGAAATGATGGCCCAGTACACCAGTAGGCGCTGGCCCAGAGGGCGCTGGACATGGACCTGGAAAATGTTGTTGAAGGTCTCGTCGATGGTCATGATCAGCATGATGGACGTGACGATCAGAAACAAGCTGCCTACTGCCGTCAGGCCCGAGGCCTTGGCGGCGAACTGGTTCAGGTACAGCATGACGTTTTCGGACACCACTTCAGGCATCAGGTTGCGGGTCAGAAAGCCTTCCAGGGCCTGCTCGAATTCCTGGAACAGCGGAAACGCGGTGAACAGGGCCAGCACCACCGTCAGCATGGGGACCAAGGCCAGGATTGTGGTGTAAGTCAGGCTGGAGGCGACCTTCATCAGGTCTTTCTCGGCCACGCGCTTGACCACGAAGCGCACGATGTCCAGCAAATGGGCGATGCCCTTGCGCGGCGGCTCGGACGTGGGCAGCGGGACGGGATGGGAAGCGGGGAGTTCGGTGCCGGCGGGCAAAACAGGGGGCATGCGAGATTCCTCGGGCGTGTTTCATGTGTCGAACACTGCTTTTTCGACAAGGTTCAGGTGATAATAACAGTATGCAAGCACCATTAAACCCCGTCCTTCGCCGTGTAGCCGCTGCCGCGCTGTTCGCCCTGATTTTTCTCTGTCTGGCCTGGGAGCTGTATTTCGCACCGCTCAAGCCGGGCGGATCCTGGCTGGTGCTCAAGGTGCTGCCCTTGTTGTTGCCGCTGCGTGGCGTGCTCAAAGGCAATCTGTACACCATGCAGTGGGCCTCCATGATGATCCTGCTGTACTTTGCCGAAGGGGTGATGCGAGCCTGGTCCGACCCTGTGGCGACGGTGTTGCCCTGGGCGCTGGGCGAAATCGTGCTGACTTTGATTTTTTACTTCTGCGCCATTTTCTACCTCTGGCCGGCCAAGAAAGCCGCCAAGCAGCGCGCCAAGGCGGCGAAAAACGCCAAATCGGCTTAAGGAGGCCCCATGAACAGCCTGTTTGACGGCCTTGCCGTCCGCCATACCTTTGCGGATCTGCCGCCTGCTTTTCATACCGTTGTCCCGCCCCAGCCCTTGGCCAACCCTCGTTTGCTGCACGTCAACACGGCCTTGGCTCAAGAGCTCGGGCTGGATCCGGCTCGCCTGGGTGAAACGCCGTTTCTGGACGTGGTGGCAGGCCGACAGCCGCTGCCGGGCGGGCAGACCGTATCAGCGGTCTACAGCGGCCATCAGTTCGGTATCTGGGCGGGTCAACTGGGCGATGGGCGAGCGCATTTGCTGGGCCAGATCGACACAGCGCACGGGCCTCAGGAATTGCAGTTGAAAGGGGCGGGCAAGACGCCGTATTCCCGCATGGGCGATGGCCGGGCTGTGTTGCGCTCCAGCGTACGGGAGTATCTGGCCAGTGAAGCCATGGCGGGCCTGGGCATTCCCACCAGCCGGGCCTTGGCTCTGGTCACCTCCGACACGCCTGTTTATCGGGAAACGGTGGAAACAGGCGCCATCGTGACGCGTGTCGCTCCTAGTTTCGTGCGCTTCGGCTCGTTTGAACATTGGTCGCGCGATCCCGAACGCCTGCGCATTCTGCTGGATTACGTACTGCGCGAGTTCTATCCGCATTTGCGGGTGGAGTCGGACAGCGAGCAGCAGCGCGTCTGCCGCTTTCTGGAAGAAGTCGTGCAGCGCAGCGCCCGCATGGTGGCGGACTGGCAGACTGTGGGGTTCTGCCACGGGGTAATGAACACCGACAATATGTCCATACTGGGGCTGACCATCGACTACGGTCCGTATGGATTCATGGATCGCTTCCAGGTCAATCATGTCTGCAACCACAGCGATCATCAGGGCCGCTATGCCTGGAATGCGCAGCCTTCAGTCGTTCATTGGAATCTATACCGGCTGGCCAGCGCCTTCATGGCGCTGGACCTGGACGCCGATAGCCTCAAGGACAGTCTGCAGACCTTCGAAGCTCATTTCCTGAAACAGTATCACGCCAATCTGCAAGCCAAGCTGGGGCTGCGTACCTGGATCGATGCAGATGCCGACCTGGTCGACGATTGGTGGCGCCTGCTGCATAGCACTGGTGCGGACTTCACCTTGTCGTTCCGGGCCTTGGCCCATGCGCCGGCCATTCCGGACGCATTTCTGGGTCTGTTCGACGGCTCCGAGCAGGCCGCTGATTGGCTGCGGCGCTATCGGCAGCGTCTGGCCCTGGATGGTTCGGATACGCCGCAACGGGTCGCAGACATGAACCGCGTCAACCCGATTTATGTGCTGCGCAACTATCTGGCCGAGCAGGCTATCCGCGCGGCGGCCCAGGATGATGCCTCCGAAATCGACACCTTGCTGATGCTGCTGCGCGACCCCTGCACCGAGCGTCCGGGCTACGAAAGCTACGCCGCTGCGCCGCCGGAGTGGGGCAGCCAGCTGGAGGTCAGCTGTTCGTCCTGACGACAAGGGCGCCAGAGGGGCATGTCGCTCCTTGCATGCCCGGCGCGACGATCAATGCCATAATCCCGTTTGTTCCTTCTTCTTTTTCGCTTTTCTACGCAACGAATCCACGTATGTCCGGCAACACACTAGGCAAAAGCTTCTGCGTCACCAACTACGGTGAATCCCACGGACCGGCCATTGGCGCGGTGATCGACGGCTGTCCTCCCGGTCTGGAGCTGTCCGAACAGGACATCCAGTTCGAGTTGGACCGGCGCCGGCCCGGCACGTCGCGTCACGTGACGCAGCGCCGCGAGCCGGATCAGGTGGAAATTCTGTCCGGAATCTATGAAGGCCGCACAACAGGCACGCCCATCAGTCTGCTGATCCGCAATACGGATGCCCGCAGCAAGGACTACGGCAATCTGCTGGATACGTTCCGCCCTGGGCATGCCGACTATGCCTATTGGAAAAAATTCGACAACCGCGACCCCCGCGGCGGCGGCCGCTCCTCGGCCCGCCTGACGGCGCCCACGGTGGCGGCGGGCGCCATTGCCAAGAAATGGCTGGCGCAGCACTTCGGTATTCAGATTCGTGGCTACATGAGCCAGCTCGGTCCTTTGGTCATTCCTTTCAAAACCTGGGACAGCGTCAGCCAGAACCCGTTTTATGCGCCCGATCCGGACATGGTGCCGCAGCTGGAGGCCTATATGGACGAGCTGCGCAAGGAGGGCGATTCCATCGGCGCACGCATCGAAGTCGTGGCCGAAGGCGTGCCCGCCGGCTGGGGCGAACCCATTTATGACCGTCTGGATGCCGATATCGCTCACGCCATGATGGGACTTAATGCGGTCAAGGGCGTGTCCATCGGCGCCGGTTTCGAGAGCATTGTGCAGAAAGGCTCGGAGCATGGCGATGCTATCTATCCAGACGGCTTTCAGAGCAACCATGCCGGCGGCGTGCTGGGGGGTATCTCTTCCGGCCAGGCGGTCACCGTGTCGCTCGCGATCAAGCCTACGTCCAGCATACGTACCATGCGACCCTCCGTAAATCGTGCCGGGGAGGCGGTCGAGGTGCAAACCTTGGGACGTCATGATCCTTGCGTGGGCATACGCGCCACACCCATTGCGGAGGCCTTGCTGGCGATTGTCCTGATGGATCATTGCCTGCGTCATCAGGCGCAATGTACGATCAGAACCTGACCTTCCGGCAATAGCAGGTGCGTGGCGGCAGAGCCGCCCCTGCGTCATCGTGCGCTGCGTGAAGGCCCCCGTATGGATCTGTTCTAGGAGTCGCTCATGAAATGTTCCAGCATAGGCAAACGATTCGCTGCGGGCACCTTGGCCCTGGCCCTGGCCGGCTGCGCTGCGGTCCAGACCACCTCCAGCGGAAACGTGGGTGTAGAGCGCAGGCAATATATGTCGGGGCTGGTGTCAGAAGCCGAGCTCAATCAGGCGGCGGCGCAGAATTATGCCCAGGTTCTGGGCCAGGCCCGCGCCCAGGGCGCGCTGGACAAGGATGCGGCGCAGACCCAGAGAGTGCGCGCGATCGCACAGCGCCTGATCGGCCAGGTCGGGTCTTTCCGGCCGGACGCCGCCGGATGGAATTGGGAAGTCCACGTCATCAGCCAGGACGAAGTCAATGCCTGGTGCATGCCCGGCGGCAAGATTGCGGTGTATACGGGGTTGGTCCAGCGCATCCAGCCGTCGGACGCCGAGCTGGCGGCCATTATCGGGCACGAAATGGCGCATGCTTTGCGTGAGCACTCGCGTGAACAGGTGTCGCAAAAGATGGCCACGTCCATCGGTTTGTCGGTGTTGACGGCCATCACGGGCGTGCAGTCGGTCAGCGATCTGGGCAGTTCGCTCAGCGAAGTCATGTTCGAGTTGCCCAATAGCCGCACGCACGAATCCGAAGCCGATCTGATCGGAGTCGAACTGGCGGCCCGGGCGGGCTATGATCCTCGCGCCGCCGTCACGCTGTGGCAAAAGATGGCGGCCCTGGAGCAGGGCAGAAGCCAGCCTGAATTCCTGTCCACCCACCCCTCGTCCTCGACCCGCATTGCGGATTTGCAGGCTATTTCCGAGCGGGTCCTGCCTTTGTATCAGCAAGCCGCCAAACCCTGACGCTGGTGAAAACGGCGGTCCAGTTCTGCCAGGGACGACGACGGCGTGCTTACGTTTTGTTTGACTAAACTCTGTGCCATTTGCCGGGTCTAAATCATACTGACGTGATCGAGGGGTAGAAAGGACCTCTATGCAAACCAGGCAAATAGATACGCGGTGCTGCATTGTCGGGGGCGGGCCAGCCGGCATGATGCTCGGTCTCTTGTTAGCGCGGGCGCGTATCTCCACCATTGTCCTTGAAAAGCATTCGGATTTTCTGCGCGACTTCCGGGGTGATACCGTGCATCCGTCGACTCTGGAGATTCTGGCCGAATTGGGCCTCAAAGAACGATTCGATGCCTTGCCTCACCATCGCGTGGAACAGATAGAGGGCATGTTTGCCGATGGCATTCATGCGTTGGGGGATTTTCGTCGATTGAGGCCCATTCCCTACATGGCGCTGGTTCCCCAATGGGATTTCCTGAACATGCTTGCCACCGAGGCGCAGCGCTATGACAGCTTCCAATTGCTGATGCAGCACGAGGCGACCGCGTTCGTGGGCAGTCCGGACGGGACCGCGCCCAGCCTGATGGTCAGGACGCCAAGTGGCATGGTCCGTGTGAGCGCGGATCTGGTCGTGGCTTGCGACGGCCGCAACTCACTCCTGCGCCAGGCAGCGGCGCTGCAAGCTACCAACCTGGGGGCTCCCATGGATGTCCTGTGGTTTCGGCTGCCGCGGTACAGCACCGACCCGAGCGGCACCTATGGCGTTCCCGGCCATGGCAATTTATTTGTTTTGCTCAATCGGAACGATTACTGGCAGGTTGCCTGTGTCATCGCCAAGGGTACGGCCGGTCAATGGCGTCAGCTTGCTCTGGACGATTTTAGGGCCAAGGTAGCCCGCCGGATCCCGTTTTTGAAAGATCGCGTCGGCCATATCAGTTCATGGGACGACATCAAGCTTCTCGAAGTACGGGTCGATCGCCTGGAGCAATGGTATCGTCCCGGCCTGATATTCATTGGCGATGCCGCCCACGCCATGTCGCCCATAGGCGGCGTCGGCATCAATCTTGCCATTCAGGATGCGGTGGCCGCGGGCAATATCCTGGCGCCGGTATTGCAGACTGCGGGTACGCCCGACCTTTCCGTGCTGGCGGCCATTCAGCAGCGTCGTTTCTTGCCGACCAGGCTTATCCAGGGGCTTCAGACCTGGATTCAGAAGCGCCTGATCGCCCCCGCACTGGCCAGCCAAGGCAAGGATGAACTTATCCCCTTGCCGGCCCTTGCCCGTTGGCTGCTGAAGTCAGGATTTATACGTTCGCTACCGGCACGAGTGTTGGGGCAGGGGTTTCGCCGGGAGCATGTACGCTCTCTTGATTTTCCAGTGGATTGAGGCTGTTTCCCGGCCACTTGTTTCGGTGCAGAGACCGAACGGCAAACAATGCGCGATGACAGGGTCGCGGGTGGACCTCGTTCGTATCATGGTAGTTTTAATACTAGGATGGAAAGTGGTCTTGTCCCAGTTACTGCGCCTGTCATAATAATGCTCATCACAGCAATCAGCCCGGTCCTTTCCGGGCTTCTGTCCCAACCGGATGTTGAGAACGCAATGGCCAAGACCTTATACGACAAGTTGTTCGACGAGCACGTCGTGCACCAGGAAACCGACGGTACCTGTTTGATCTATATCGATCGCCACCTGCTGCACGAAGTGACCAGCCCGCAGGCCTTTGAAGGCCTGACCCTGGCCGGGCGCAAGCCCTGGCGCATCAGCGCCAATCTGGCCGTGGCCGACCATAACGTGCCCACCACGTCCCGTGAAAATGGGATCGAAGACCCGATCTCGCGCCTGCAGGTCGATACGCTGGACGCCAACTGCGAGCACTTCGGTATTACCGAGTTCCGCATGAACGACGTGCGCCAGGGCATTGTGCACATCGTCGGCCCAGAGCAGGGCGCTACGCTGCCCGGCATGACGGTGGTCTGCGGCGATTCGCATACCAGCACGCACGGCGCCGTGGGCGCTCTGGCTTTTGGCATTGGCACATCTGAAGTGGAGCACACCTTGGCCACTCAGACTTTGCTCATGAAAAAAAGCAAGAGCATGCTGGTTCAGGTAGATGGCAAACTGCCGTTCGGCTGTACGGCCAAGGACTTGATTTTGTATGTGATCGGCCAGATCGGCACGGCCGGCGGCACGGGCTACGCCATTGAGTTCGGTGGCTCGGCTATCCGCGCCTTGAGCATGGAAGGCCGCATGACCATCTGCAATATGGCCATCGAGGCCGGCGCGCGTTCGGGCATGGTGGCGGTGGACGAACAGACCATCAGCTATCTGCGGGGCCGTCCCTATTCCCCCAAGGGACCCTTGTGGGACCAGGCGGTGGAATACTGGCAAACTTTGCATTCCGACGAAGGCGCCCAGTTCGATCGCGTCATCCGCATCGATGCCAGCCAGATCATGCCTCAGCTGACCTGGGGCACGTCGCCCGAAATGGTGCTGCCCGTGGACAGTCGCGTACCTGATCCAGACAAGGAAAAGGACGACGTCAAGCGCAGCGGCATGGAGCGCGCCCTGGAGTACATGGGCTTGACCCCGAACATGCCCCTGACAGACATCCGCATCGACCGCGTCTTCATCGGTTCCTGTACCAATGCCCGCATCGAGGACCTGCGCGCGGCGGCCGCCGTGGCGCGTGGCCGCAAAGTGGCTTCCAATGTGAAACAGGCCATGATCGTGCCCGGTTCGGGACTGGTCAAGCGTCAGGCCGAGCAGGAAGGCCTGGACAAGATTTTCCTGGACGCCGGCTTCGAGTGGCGCGAACCTGGCTGCTCCATGTGCCTGGCCATGAATGCCGACCGCCTGGAACCCGGCGAGCGTTGCGCATCCACATCGAACCGCAACTTTGAAGGCCGTCAGGGCCAGGGCGGTCGCACCCATCTGGTCAGCCCCGCCATGGCCGCCGCCGCGGCCATTGCCGGCCACTTTGTCGATGTGCGCTCGTTCAACTAAGGAAACCTCGCCATGCAAGCATTCACTACCCATCAAGGCCTGGTCGCTCCTCTGGACCGGGAAAACGTCGACACCGACTTGATCATTCCCAAGCAGTTCCTGAAATCCATCAAGCGCACAGGCTTCGGTCCGAACCTGTTCGACGAATTGCGCTACCTGGATCACGGCGAGCCGGGCATGGATAATTCCAAACGCCCGCTGAACCCCGATTTTGTGCTCAACCAGGACCGCTACCAGGGCGCCTCCGTGTTGCTGGCGCGCCAGAACTTCGGTTGCGGCTCCAGCCGTGAGCATGCTCCCTGGGCGCTGATGCAGTTCGGCTTTCGTGCGATCATCGCGCCGTCATACGCCGATATTTTCTTCAACAACAGCTTCAAGAACGGTTTGCTGCCCATCGTGTTGAACGAACTGGACGTGGCGCGGCTGTTCGACGAGGTCAAGGCCTTTCCCGGTTATCAATTGCGCATCGATCTGGCGCAGCAGCGCGTGATCACGCCCGAAGGCCGCGAGCTGCCCTTTGATATCGACGCGTTCCGCAAGCACAGCCTGCTTAACGGCCTGGACGAAATCGGGCTGACCTTGCAGAAGGCCGACCTGATCCGCGAGTACGAGTCGCAGCGCCTGGCCCGCCATCCCTGGCTGGTCGGTAATCCGTCCGCCTGAGCACGATCATGATAAAAGCGCTCCGGCTGGAAGGCCGGGGCGCTTTTTCCCTTCCATACGACTTTTACGCCTGAAATCATCATGACATACAAGATTGCAGTATTGCCCGGCGACGGCATCGGCCCTGAAATTACGGAACAGGCTCAGCGCGTGCTGTCCGCCGTGGGTCTGGACCTGGACATGCAAGTGGAGCCCGTCGGTGGCGCTGCGTACGACCTGCACGGCCATCCGCTGCCTCCCGCCACCTTGAAGCTGGCGCAAGAGTCGGACGCCGTGCTGTTCGGCGCGGTCGGTGACTGGAAGTACGATGCGCTGGAACGTCATCTGCGTCCCGAGCAGGCCATTCTGGGCCTGCGTAAAGCCATGGGCCTGTTCGCCAACCTGCGTCCGGCCATTCTGTACCCGCAGCTCGCCAATGCCTCGTCGCTCAAGCCTGAAATCGTGTCCGGTCTGGATATCCTGATCGTGCGCGAACTGACGGGCGATATCTACTTCGGCCAGCCGCGCGGCGTGCGTACCGTGGAAGAGGGCGCTTTCGCCGGTGAACGCCAGGGTTTCGACACGATGCACTACGCCGAAAGCGAAGTGCGCCGCATCGCCCATGTGGGCTTTCAGGCCGCACAGAAACGCAACAAGCGCCTGTGCAGCGTGGACAAGTCCAATGTGCTGGAAACGTCGCAGTTCTGGCGCGACATCATGATTGACGTTGCGCGCGAGTATCCGGATGTCGCCCTGAGCCACATGTATGTGGATAATGCCGCCATGCAACTGGTTCGTGCGCCAAAAGAATTCGACGTTATCGTCACAGGCAACCTGTTTGGCGATATTCTATCGGATGAGGCGGCGATGCTGACCGGCTCCATCGGCATGTTGCCTTCGGCATCGCTCAATGCGTCCCAGCAAGGCCTGTACGAGCCCAGCCATGGATCGGCTCCGGACATCGCTGGCCAGAACAAGGCCAATCCGCTGGCCACGATCCTGTCGGCCGCCATGCTGCTGCGCTACTCGCTCAACGCCGAAGAACAGGCCAAGCGCATCGAAGCCGCCGTATCCAGCGTGCTCGAACAAGGGCTGCGCACCGGCGACATCCATGAATCGGGCTGCGAGCTTGTGTCGACCAGCGCCATGGGCGACGCGGTGCTGAACGCCTTAAAATAGTATCCTTATAGTTTTTACATTATCGACATCCAGGTGGTATTACCATGACTCAAGCGGTAGGTTTGGTCGGCTGGCGCGGTATGGTGGGCTCTGTGCTCATGCAGCGTATGCGCGACGAAGGCGATTTTTCCCTTTTTCAGCCGGTGTTCTTCTCGACCAGCAACGCTGGCGGTGCAGCTCCTTCGTGGGCTGACGGCGCCGGCCCATTGCAGGACGCTCACGATATCGATGCGCTCAAGAAGCTGCCCATTATCGTGACCGCCCAGGGCGGGGACTACACAAGCCAGATCTACCCCAAGCTGCGCGCTGCCGGCTGGGATGGCCTGTGGATCGACGCGGCCAGCACGCTGCGCATGGACGAAAACTCCGTCATTGTGCTGGATCCCGTCAATCGCAACGTCATCGATGCGGCCCTGGCCAAAGGCGGCAAACAGTTCATCGGCGGCAACTGTACCGTCAGTTGCATGCTGATGGGCCTGGGCGGCCTGTTCAAGCACGACCTGGTCGAATGGATGACCTCCATGACCTACCAGGCGGCCTCGGGCGGCGGCGCCCAGCATATGCGCGAACTGCTCACTCAATTCGGCCTGCTGAATCAGTCCGTGGGCGGATTGCTGGCTGATCCTGCCTCCGCCATTCTGGATATCGACCGCGGCGTGCTGCAGACGCAGAAAGATCCTTCCTTGCCCCAGAAAAACTTCGGCGTGCCCCTGGGCGGCAGCCTGATTCCCTGGATCGACTCTGATCTGGGCAACGGCATGACGCGCGAGGAATGGAAGGGCGGCGTGGAAACCAACAAGATCCTGGGCCGCAACACCCAGGACAAGCAGATTCCCATCGATGGCCTGTGCGTGCGCATCGGCGCCATGCGCTGCCACAGTCAGGCGCTGACCATCAAGCTGACCCGCGATGTGCCGCTGGACGAAATCAACGACATCATTGCCCAGGGGTCGCAATGGGCCAAGGTCATTCCTAACGAACGTCAGGTCACCATGCAGGAACTGACGCCCGTAGCCGTGACCGGCACCCTGGACATTCCTGTGGGCCGTATGCGCAAGCTGAACATGGGGCCTGAATACCTCAGCGCCTTCACCGTGGGCGACCAGCTTCTGTGGGGAGCGGCCGAGCCGCTGCGTCGCATGCTGCGCATCGCGCTGGGCGAGCTGTAATCATGCGCGCCCGCCTGCATCCTTCGCGCGTGCTGGGCCTGGCCCTGCTGTCGGCCGGGATGTGGGCGGGCGCGCCGTCCTGGGCGCTGGACGTCGGCCATAGCCGCCTGACATCCCGGCCTGACCAGCCCTTGCGGCTGGACGTGGGCATACGCGCTATCAGTCCGGCGGAAAGCCTGTCGCTCCAGGTGGCGCCTGCGCCCCTGGCGGCGTGGCGCCAGGCCGGCCTGGTTCCGCCGGTGGACCTGGCATCCCTGAACGTCTCGCTGGAGCGGGACGGGCAAGGCCAGGTGCGTCGCATCCGCTTGTCGTCCGATCAGCCTTTTTCTGGGCGGGTGGCCGATGTCCTGCTCCAGATCCGCAGCGACAGCGGTCAGTCCCTGCGTCAGGTCAGCGTGCTGGCGCCTGCGCCGGTGCGCGTCCAGACGCCGGTGCGTTCGGCGCAGGCCAAGCGGCCAGCGACCGTTTCCGTCGTGATTCCAGCACGGCCCGCTGATCGCTCCGCGTCGCATTCCAGCACCCAGCGGGTGCCGCAAGGGGCGATCCAGGTCCAGTCCGGCGATACCATGCATGCCTTGGCGCATCGGTACGCCGTGGACGGCGTCACGGCCTACCAGTGGATGCTGGCGGTGCAGCGGCGCAACCCCGATGCGTTCATCGGCCATAATCTGCACCGTCTCAAGGCGGGACAGTCTCTGCAGATGCCCGACATGGACCTGATGCTGTCTCTGGACGATGCCCAGGCTCGGCGACTGTACGTGGATCAGGCCCGTGCTTTGCGCATGGGCGGCAAGGTGCGCATGGGGCAGGCGGATGCCTCTCAAGGGGACCTGCAGTCTGCCGATGTCGCCGTGCCGGAGGCTGCCCAGACCCAGGATCGCCTGCGCTTGTCGGCGCCTGGCTCGGGGGCGGATCACAGGCAGGCCGTCCAGCACCAGCTTCGCGACACGGGCGAGAGGGTGTCGCAACTTGAAGAAAATGTTTCCAATCTCAGCCGCGCCTTGCAATCGCAGGGGGAGGCGGCAAAGGATCTGGTCCTGGACTCGGTCAGCGAACTGGGGCTGAGCACGGCCGATACGCCGGCGTCCGTCCAGAACGGACCGGCTTCGGCAGAGGGTGCTGCCTCGTCCGCTGCGGCCAGCGATGCAACGTCATCACCGCCAGGATCTCCTTCCGTCGTTCCCGGCCCTGACCAGGGCAAGATGGCCGGCGCAGTCAACAAGGCAAAGAAAACCGTGTCCTGGATACAAGAACATATGCTGGCCGTCATGGCCGTGGTCCTGGCCCTGATCGTTTTGATCGTGACCTGGGTGCTCAAGCGGGCCAATTCCGCCAATCAAGATATCGACGATTCTCCGGCGCCGGTCAGCGAGGCGATGGTCCGCGAGAAGCTCGAAAAAATCAACCTGGATCTGGATCAGCCGCCTTCGGACGAGCCTCCCGTCCGTCAGTAGGACTCGGCGGATGAACATACAGGCTTCTGTCGCCGAGGCGGGCGGGCAAGAGCGCGCGCCGGTCAAACGCATTGCATTGGGGATCAGCTACGATGGCGCCCCTTGGCTGGGCTGGCAAAGCCAACCAGGCGGGCGCACTGTGCAGGATGTTCTGGAGCAGGCCTTGAGCCGTTTCGTCGCACACCCCGTACACACCATCTGCGCTGGCCGCACCGATACCGGCGTTCATGCCCTGAATCAGACCGTGCATCTGGATACCAGCGCCGAGCGCAGTCTGGAATCCTGGGTGCGGGGGCTCAACGCCTTGCTGCCGCCCTCCATCGCGGTTCAGTGGGCGCGCGCTGTGCCGGCTGATTTCCATGCTCGCTTTTCGGCCCAGGGTCGGCACTACGTCTATCTGGTGCGCCAGAGCCGCGTGCGCTCGCCTTTGACACAGGGCAAGGCTGCCTGGGTGTTCCGACCGCTTGACCTGGGCCTTATGCAAGAGGGAGCCGGGCATTTGCTGGGTCGGCACGACTTCAGCGCCTTCCGTTCCTCGGAGTGCCAGGCTGCCAGCCCCGTG
The DNA here is from genome assembly GCA_023439305.1 of Pseudomonadota bacterium. Classification (GTDB taxonomy): domain Bacteria; phylum Pseudomonadota; class Gammaproteobacteria; order Burkholderiales; family Burkholderiaceae_B; genus Alcaligenes. The sequence goes on along the minus strand of JAEXOO010000018.1, from coordinate 79,726 downwards.
CGCACCCTGACGCGCGCGCACATCGAGCAGCAGGGCGACTTTTTTCTGTTCAGCTTCAGTGCCAATGCATTCCTGCATCACATGATACGCAACCTGATGGGCACTCTGATCTACATCGGGCAGGGGCGCCAGCCGGCATCGTGGACGGCGCAGTTGCTACAACAGGCCGACCGGCGCCTGGCCGCGCCGACCTTCGATGCCAGCGGCCTGTATTTGGCCGGCGTGGATTACCCCAGCGAGTTCGGCTTGCCCGCTGCCGCTCCCTATGAACAGCTGCGCGAGCTGACCGGGCTGCGCTTCGGACAGACCCTCTAAAGAACATGATTCAATATTGTGCTCCAAAGGGTTATTCCTCGGTCATATTGCCGTTCGCGCTTGCTTCAATCGTATAAAATGTGAAGCCATTTCTTTTTGTAAATATTCCAATCCGTTTTTTGGGCCGACTACGTCCGGGGCACAGCCACAAGCTAGTCCGGGGCGCGACCATATCCTGAGCAAGGCCATGCAATTTTTATTACGTCTATCTAGTTTTATCGACCGGCTCAATACCGTTGTCGGAAAATCGGTGACCTGGCTGACCCTGATTGTGGTTCTGGTCAGCGCCATCAACGCGGTTGTCCGCAAGGTGTTCGGCGTCAGCTCGAATGCCTGGCTGGAGCTGCAATGGTATTTGTTCGGCGCCATTTTCCTGCTGGCGGCGGGCTATACGTTTTTCGTGAATGACCATGTGCGCGTCGATGCGCTGGCCGAGCGCTTTCCGCCACGCCTGCAAGTCTGGATCGACATTATCGGCGTCATCTTTTTCTTGCTGCCCGCCGGCCTTTTGATTTTTTGGCTGTCTATTCCATTTTTCCAGCAGTCCTACGATCTGCACGAATTGTCTTCGAATACAGGTGGCCTGATACGTTGGCCGGTCAAGTTGCTGATTCCAGTGGGCTTCGCCTTGCTATGCCTGGCGGGTGTTTCCCATTTGATCAAGTGCATTGGTTTTCTGCGCGGTGTCTGCCCCAATCCGCTTAAGCGCTCCGATGGTCCCACCGCTGAAGAGCGGCTGGCCGAGGAGATCCGCCAGATGGCGCAAAGCCAAACGACTGCAACCCCTGTTTCCAAAGGCCAGTGACAATGGAATTCTTTGTTGATAATCTGGCGCCGATCATGTTCTTTAACTTGATCGCGTTCTTGCTGCTGGGTTTTCCTGTGGCTTTCACTCTGGCGGCCATCGGCATTCTGTACGGCCTGGTGGCCATCGAACTGGGGCTGATGCAGCCCGCTCTGTTCCAGGCTTTGCCGCAACGGGTCTTTGGCATTGTCGAAAACGATACCTTGCTGGCGGTGCCGTTCTTTACCTTGATGGGGCTGATTCTAGAGCGCTCCGGCATGGCCGAAGATCTTCTGGACACCATCGGCCAGTTGTTCGGTCCGCTGCGCGGCGGGCTTGCGATTGCAGTGGTGCTGGTAGGCGCCATGCTGGCCGCCACGACCGGTGTGGTATCGGCCTCGGTGATTTCCATGGGGCTGATCTCTCTGCCCATCATGCTGCGCTACGGCTATGACAGGCGGCTGGCGACCGGTGTGATCGCGGCCTCGGGTACGCTGTCGCAGATCATTCCGCCATCCATCGTGCTGATCATCCTGGCCGACCAATTGGGCCGTTCGATCGGCGACATGTACCGGGGCGCCATGCTGCCCGGCTTGATCCTGACGGGTACGTACATCCTGTACATCGTGGTGATGTCCTACATCAAGCCCAAATCCGCGCCGGCCTTGCCGCCCGAGGCTCGGGTATATATGGAGCCCAACGGCAGCCGCGGTCTGACCTCGCTGATCGTGCTGACGCTGCTGGCCTCGGCCGTGGCCTATTTCGGTTCGCAGCATTACTTTGCCACCCATCCGAATATTCCCGTGGACGAGCACATCGTCGTGCTGCTGATCCTGTGGGGATTGACGTCCTGGGTCATCGCTCTGGCGAACAAGCTGTTGCATCTGAATCTGCTGTCCAAGATCGCCGAGCGCGTGGTGTTCGTCATGATCCCGCCGCTGTTCCTGATTTTCTTGGTGCTGGGTACCATCTTCATCGGCGTGGCCACGCCGACTGAAGGCGGGGCCATGGGCGCTGTGGGTGCCATCATCATGGCCGTGTCACGGGGTCGCCTGTCCTGGAAGCTGCTGCGCCAGGCCATGGAATCCACTACGCGTCTGTCCTGCTTCGTGGTCTTCATCCTGGTGGGTTCGACCGTCTTCAGCCTGAGCTTCCGGGGCATCAATGGCGACCTGTGGGTGGAGCACTTGTTGATCGACATGCCGGGCGGTCAATGGGGTTTCCTGATCGTGGTCAGTATTCTGACCTTCCTGTTGGCGTTCTTCCTGGATTTCTTCGAGCTGGCCTTCATTATCGTGCCGCTGCTGGGGCCGATTGCCGACAAGATGGGCATAGACCTGATCTGGTTCGGCGTGCTGCTGGCGGTCAATATGCAGACATCTTTCATGCATCCGCCGTTCGGCTTCGCCTTGTTCTTTCTGCGTTCGGTCGCGCCCAAGGAAGACTACACGGACAAGGTCACTGGCGAGCGCATCAGGCGAGTGGCGACCACGGATATCTATTGGGGCTCGGTTCCCTTTATCATTATTCAGTTGCTGATGGTGGCTGCTGTCATGCTCTTTCCCGGCATGGTCACGCACTACAAGCACGGCGAAGTCTTGCTGGATGACTCGCAGATTCAGTTCGGTACCGAATCGACCTATGGGTCGGACAGTTACGGGGCGGACCCCGCCGCCTCTTTCCAGTAAGACCTGAGCGCTTGAACAACGGGGGCGAGCAGCCCCCTTTTTTTTTTACCGCCGTGAGGGTGTTTTTCATTTCAGGAGCAGCCATGATGTCAGCTCGTACCCGGGTCAAGATTTGCGGATTTACCCGGGAGCAGGACATTGACGCGGCCGTGCTGGCCGGCGCCGATGCCTTAGGCTTTGTGTTCTACCCCAAGAGCCCGCGCATGCTCGCGACCGACCAGGCGGCGCGGCTGCGCCGCCGGATCCCGGCATTTGTGCAGGCGGTCAGTCTGTTCGTGAACGCCGATGAGGCCTTTGTGCGGGAAATCCTGGCCCAGGTCCGGCCGGATCTGTTGCAGTTTCATGGTGAAGAAAGCCCCGAACAGTGCGGTCTGTATGGGCATCCGTACATCAAGGCTTTTCGGGTGGGGGCTCCGGGGCTGGATACGGTGGAAGGCCTGTACCAATCCTGCCTGCGCTATGCCGATGCGCAGGGCTGGCTGATGGACGGGTATCACGATGCCTACGGCGGTACGGGCACGGCCTTTGATGCCGGCTTGATCCAAGGGCTGCAGCAACGCCTGGAGGGGCAGGATGGCCTGCCTCCGCTGATTCTGGCCGGCGGCATGCGAATTGCCAATGTGGCCGAACGCGTGGCCTTGCACAAGCCCTATGCGATTGACGTCAGCAGTGGCGTGGAAGATGCACCTGGCATCAAAAGCGCATCCAAGATTACGCAGTTCATGCAGGCGCTTGCGGTTTCCTGAGACCAGTCGGGAATCTTTCCGCCGTCAAGATGTCCATTCCTGTTGGTGCAGCCCGTCCATGGCGGGCTTTTCTTTTAGCCGCTCTTGCCAGGAATCGTATTCATGCAAAGCATTCAGATCGGTCCTTTTACCTTTGCCACGGCTTTGTTCGCATCCATGGCCGCCGCCATGACGGCCCTGCTCCTGGCGGCATGGCTGGATCGACGGCGCCAGACCCGGGCCGAGTCGGCATTGTGGCGTGGGATTCTGCTGGGTGTGCTGGCGGGCCGTCTTGGCTTTTTGATCCAGCAGTGGGACTTCTACCGTCACGCACCCTTGAATTGGCTGGATCTGCGCGACGGCGGCCTGATGGTGCCAGCGGCGATCGGTGCCGCCTTGACGTACTGGTTGTGGCGCATTCTGCGAGACAAGCATGTTCTACCCGCACTGTCGGGAGGGCTGGTCGCGGGGGTAGCGGTGTTTGCCGTGATCATGGTGGGCACGGGCCGGGCGCAGCCGCAAGAGCCGCAGGTTCTGCCGGCTGTGGCCCTGCAGCCTTTGCAGGCGCAGACAGCGGATTCAGCCGGCCTGGACGGCTACAAGGGCAAGTTGACGGTGGTGAATCTGTGGGCCAGCTGGTGCCCCCCTTGCCGGCGCGAGATGCCAGCCTTCAAACAGGTTCAAAGCAGTCGCGACGATGTGCACATCGTGTTCGCCAATCAGGGCGAGGAGGCCGCAGTCATCCTGCAGTATCTGTCCAAGGAAAAGCTGGAGTTGGAGCACATGTGGCTGGACCCCCAGATGCAGCTGGGCCAGGCTGTGCGCAGCCGGGGCTTGCCGACAACCTTGTTTCTGGACGAGCAGGGCAGGCTCCTGGACGTGCGTGCCGGAGAGCTGTCGGCGGCGACGCTGAATGATCGCATTGATCGCCTGATGTAGAACGCCAGGATCGGCACGAGTCAGGCCCGCGTCATTTGCCGAGTATCTCTACAGCAAGCCGCGCAGGACTGGATGCTCGATGAAAACTCACTGATCGAGTGTAGAACTCATCACTCTGTTGGCCGTCATCAGTCCGGGACCGGATTTCGCCATGGTTACCCGCAACATTACGCCTTTGGGCTCCTACGGCGTGGCGGTAGGTTCCACGTTGCTGCTGTCCGCAGGCATTTCGATTGACATCATTCAAAAAAAAACCGCCCTCGAAAGGGCGGAAAATTGCACAGGAATGCAGGGGTGAATTACGCTTTTTGCAGCACGCCTTCGACTTGCTCGTCGTGAGGGCGGCGAGCGTAGTGGTTAGCGATGACGGCACAGGCCATGAGCTGGATCTGGTGAAAAAGCATGATGGGCAGTAGAGCAGGGCCGATGGCGGCGCCAGTGAACAACACCTGGGCCATGGGCACGCCGGTGGCCAGGCTTTTCTTGGAACCGCAGAACACGATGGTGATCTCGTCTTCTTTGTTGAAGCCGAAACGGCGCGCCATCCAGGTGGTCAGCACCAGAACCACAGCCAGCAGCACCAGACACACAATGGTCAGGATCAGCAAGGACATGGGCGGTACAGCTTGCCAAAGACCGCCGATGACCGAGGCGCTGAAGGCGGTGTAGACCACCAGCAGGATGGAGCTCTGATCCACGCTGCGCAGCCAGGAGCGATTGCGGTCCATCCAGCCGCCGATCCAGGGGCGCATCAAATGGCCGACCACAAAAGGCAGCAGCAATTGCATGCTGATCTTCTTGATTGCGTCCAGGGTCGAGGCCGCCGAGCCCGCTTCGGCATCCAACAGCAGCTTGAGCAGCACCGGTGTGAGCACGATCCCGATCAGGCTGGAGGCCGAAGCGCTGCAGACCGCCGCCGGGATATTGCCGCGGGCAATCGAGGTGAAGGCAATAGCCGATTGCACTGTGCCTGGGAGGGCGCATAGATACAGGATGCCGATGAACAAAGGCATGCCCAACAGCGGCAGCAGCACGGGCTTCAAAGCCAGGCCCAATAGCGGGAACATGACGAAGGTGCAGGCGAACACCAGCAAGTGCAGACGCCAGTGTGTGGCGCCAGCAATGATGGCGTCGCGCGACAGCTTGGCGCCGTGCATGAAGAACAGCAGGGCGATGGCCAGGCCCGTGATCAGCTCGAAGATGACCGCGCCTTGGCCGTAGGCAGGAAAGATGGTGGCCAGCGCGACGACGCCGATGAGGATCAGTGTGAAATTATCGAACAGCAGTCTTAGGCGAGACAACATGGCATTTAAGAATAGTTGCGAAAAAGGACGGTTCACTTTACCGTAGACAAACGTGGGTGTTTATCGTTAAACGGATATGGATTATCGACAAACGGACATATTGGTGCATTCCGATGCGATTCCGGAGGGTTTGCGGCAATTGCGCTACCTGCCCAGGCCTTTGTATGGACAGGAGCGCGCCTTGCCCAATCAAGCCATTTCCCGGCCGCATCGCCATCCCTGGGTGCAGTTCTCCTACGCCTTGACCGGGGTGATCGAGGTGCGCACGGCCGCCGGGCGCTTCATGGCGCCGCCCCAGCAGGCGGTCTGGGTGCCTGCCGGAGTGGAGCACGGCGTGCGCTGTTCACCCGATGCGCAGATCCGCAGTCTGTACATTGATGTGCAGGCCTTGCCTTGCCACTACGAGCAGTGCCGTGTGGTGGCGGTGAATCGTTTGCTGCGGGAGTTGATCCGGGAGTTCAGCTCCTTGCCTGTGCTGTATGAACAGGCCGGAGAGCAAGGGCGCCTGGTTCAGGTTTTGCTGGACCGTTTGCTGGCGGCGCCCGAAAGCGGGTTGATCCTGCCGTGGCCGACGGATGCGCGCTTGCGTGATATCTGCCAGCAATTGCAAACCAATCCTGCAGCGGACTGGACTTTGCAGGATTTGGCGGCGCGGCAGGGAGTATCGGAAAAGACGCTCAGCCGCCTGTTCCGGCAGGAAACAGGCTTGACGTTTCGGACCTGGCGCCAGCGCTTGCGCATCATGAGCGCCTTGCCCATGCTGGAGCGCCACGAGCGGGTGACCGACGTGGCGCTGGCCTGTGGCTACGAAAGTATGTCGGCCTTCGTGGCGGCGTTCCGCGAATTGATGGGCGAGACGCCCGGCGAATTCTTCCGGACGCCGGCCGATGAGGCCGGGCTGTAGGCTGCTACGAATTTCCAGAGCAGTTGGCGCGCCGCCGGCGTGTCTCCCACGCCCGCGAGCAACGCCGCAACTTCACAGCCTTCTGCTTCCAGGGCCGCACGATTGCGCTCGATGCAGTAGCGCAGCAGCTCACCGGAAAATTCAGGGTGAAACTGAGCTGACCACTGCGCCGGGCCGAAACGCAGAATCTGGTGCGGATCATGCTCGGAGCCGGCCAGGACCTGCACCCCGTCGGGAACCATCAGGACGCTTTGCTGATGAGTCAGCAGTGCATTGAATTGTGCGGGCAGATCGGACAGCAGGGGGTGTTCGGTCGCCTGGGGGGCGAGCGTGACCGGCAGACAACCCAGCTCCCGCCCCTTGGGATGATAGTCCACCACGCCGCCCAGGGCATGGGCCATCAGTTGGTGGCCGTAGCAGATGCCCAGCAGCGGCAGGTGATTCCGCAGGCGTAGTCGTATCCAGGCAGCCAAGGCTTCACTCCAGTCGAGCCTGTCCGTGACCATGCACCAGGAACCAGTGATGACGATCGGGTCGGCACAGTCGGCCGGCGGCAGGGCCGGATCCTGGTCCACGCGCCAGATCAGCGTGTCTGCGTTCAAGGGCTGCAAGGCCTGAGTGAACCACAGCCCCTGGCTGCCGAAACGCTGCATGACATCGGCCGGCGGATCGCCTGCCTGCAGAATATGGACGCGTGTCATGCCTGCCCCTTCAATAGGCTCCAGGTGGCCATGCCCAGCGCCACCATGAACAAAGAGCCGATCACATGGATGGCGACGCCGCCCAGCGCCCACAGATAGCGCTGTTGCATCATCAGCGTCATGATTTCCGCTGAAAATGTGGAAAAAGTGGTCAAGCCGCCCAGAAAGCCGGTCATGACAAAGACTCGCCAGCCCTCGTGGGCCAGCCCCAGTCCGCTGAAGTACGCCATGGCGATGCCCATCAGGTAGCCGCCGATCAGGTTGGCCAGCAGGGTTCCGGGGGGGAGGGTAGGAAACAGAGTATTAAGAGTTTGGCTCAACAGCCAGCGCGACAGGGCGCCCAAGGCGCCGCCGATGGCGATGTACAACGCAGCAAGAGGCATAACCTACCTTGGAGGGCGATTCGCTGTCAGCGAGCTGTCAGCAGATCGGGATATATACGATAGATATCACGACATTATGCGCTCGTATGGTTGAAAACGCGATCTTGTCCAAACGTCGCGGCCCCGTTACCGTAAGAGCATGCATATCAGATGGGCAACTGGTGCAAGCCTGCCAACCCGCAGCCTCCTGGAGACATCATGGCAACTATTTTTGATCAAGATCTGCCGCAGACCCCTGCCAATTACCGGCCCCTGTCGCCGCTGGATTTTATCGAGCGCAGCGCGGCCGTTTATCCAGATTATCCGGCCGTCGTCTATGGGCCGCGCGAGGGCGGGCTGCGCCTGAGTTGGGCACAGCTTTATGCGCGCACGCGTCAGTTGGCCAGCGCCTTGAGCCGGCAGGGAATAGGCAAGGGCGATACGGTGGCCGTGATGCTGCCCAATACGCCGCCCATGGTGGAAGCGCATTTCGGCGTGCCCATGTGCGGAGCGGTGCTCAATACCCTCAACACCCGCCTGGATGCCGCCACCATTGCCTATATGCTGGACCACGGCCAGGCTCGCGTCGTGCTGGTGGACAGTGAATTTGCCGCCGTCATGCAAGAGGCTCTGACGCTGCGTGAAAGCACCGATCCCATACTGCTCATTGATGTCGTGGATCCTTTCTTCAAAGGGCAGGGCGGCCTGATAGGGCGCCAGACCTACGCTGAATTCATCGACAGCGGCGATGCCCGCTTCGAGTGGTCTCTGCCCGCCGACGAATGGGACGCGATTGCGCTGAACTACACCAGCGGCACGACGGGCAAGCCTAAGGGCGTGGTGTACCACCATCGCGGCGCCTGCCTGAATGCCTTGTCCAACATTCTGGAATGGGACATGCCCAAACATGCGGTTTACTTGTGGACGCTGCCCATGTTCCATTGCAATGGCTGGTGCTTTCCATGGGTGGTGGCGGCGCGTGCCGGCGTCAATGTCTGTTTGCGGCGGGTCGAGGCCCAGGCCATGGCGCAGGCCATGACGGACTACGGAGTGACGCATTATTGCGGCGCGCCCATCGTGCATTCCATGCTGGTCAATGCCGACGAGTCCATCAAGGCGACATTGCCTCGAGGCGTATGTGCCATGGTGGCCGGCGCCGCGCCGCCCGCTGCCATGATCGAGGGCATGGAGCGCATGGGTTTTGCCTTGACGCATGTCTACGGCCTGACGGAAACCTATGGCCCTGCGGCGGTCTGCGCCCAGCATGAGCCCTGGCAGGAGCTGGATATCCAGGCGCGGGCGCAGCGCAATGCGCGCCAAGGCGTGCGTTACCATTTGCAAGGCGGGGTGCAGGTGATCGATCCCCAGACCATGCGCCCGGTGCCCGCCGATGGCCAGACCATGGGTGAGATCATGTTCAGGGGCAATATCACCATGAAAGGCTACCTGAAGAACGCCGCCGCAACCGAGGAGGCTCTGGCGGGCGGTTGGTTCCATACCGGAGACCTGGCGGTGTGCGAACCGGACGGCTATGTGCGCATCAAGGATCGCAGCAAGGACATCATCATTTCAGGCGGGGAAAATATCTCCTCGATCGAGATCGAAGATGTGCTCTATCGTCATCCTGCGGTGCAGGCTGTGGCGGTGGTGGCCCATCCCGATGAGCGCTGGGGCGAAGCGCCGCACGCCTATGTGGAATTGCGTGCCGATGCGCAGGTCAGCGCGCAAGAGCTGACCGAGCATTGCCGCCAGTATCTGGCGGGCTTTAAAATACCCCGGTATTTCAGCTTTGCTGAGCTGCCCAAGACCTCGACAGGTAAAATACAGAAATTCGCCCTGCGTCAGCAGGCCCGCGAGGAAGCGGCAGACTAAGCGCCGCCTTGCGCTCCCAGCCCAGACCGTCATGCTGTCGGTCGGGGCCCACCATGCACTACAGGATTTTAGGAATGCCTTCTTTTGACGTTGTATCGGAAGTCAATGAACACGAACTGCGCAATGCTGTCGATCAGGCCAGCCGCGAACTGAGCACGCGCTTCGACTTCAAGGGTACGGATGCCAAATTTGAATTGGAAGACGAAAACACCATTCTGCAGTCGGCCTCCAGCGTGTTCCAGCTGGAACAGATGATGCAGATCCTGCGCGGCCGAGTGTCAGCCCGGGGCATCGATGTGCGTTGCCTGGAAGCTGAAAAGCCGCTGGAAAACGTCGCCGGCGCGCGCCAGAAAGTTAAAGTGCGCCAGGGTCTGGACCAGCCAACTTCCAAGAAGCTGATTGCGGCCATCAAGAATGCCAAGATCAAGGTGGAAACCCAGATCCAGGGCGATAAGCTGCGCGTCACCGGCAAGAAGCGCGACGATCTTCAAGCTGCCATCGCCTTGCTCAAGCAGACCGATGTCGAGCTGCCGCTGCAATATCAGAACTTCCGCGATTGATGCGTGACGACGGCGGTTCCGGACCGCCGTCGATGCTTGTGTATGTCACTACGAATTGAACTCATGCGCACGGACGATCTGGATCATGTCCTGCTGGCCCAGGCCGATGTCTACGATCCCGATCTGCTGGAAGATCGCCGTTTCTACCAGAACCGCCTGGACCTGTCCCCGCACAGTTGCTGGGTGGCGCGCGATGCGGCGCACGAAATGCTCGGTTACCTGATCTCCTATCCCTGGAAGGGGGCTCTGCCGCCGTCCTTGGGGGCTGCCTTGCCGGCGCTGCCCGAACGCCCCGATCAATGGTTCATCCATGATTGCGCCGTCCTGCGCCATGCACAAGGGCGCGGTGTCGCGGCCGCCCTGTTGCAAGCGGGACGCCGCTACGCCTGGAAGGCGGGACTGCGGCGATGCAGTCTGGTGTCCCTGGGCTCGGCGGTCGGCTACTGGGAGCGGCAGGGCTATAAGCCCGTTCAGGGCGTGGCGCCGGATGTGCTGGCCCGAAAGCTGAAGCAGTACGGCGAGCAGGCCTGTTTTATGGACATTGCTGTGCAGGCGCCCGCCTGAGCCACGTAGCGCCTGCATCAGCTGCCCCTTCCGCGATCAGGGTCGCAAGCGATAGCCCGTGCGGAAGATCCAGCTGACCAGGGCCAGACAGACGGCCAGGAACAGCAGGGTCATGCCCAGGCTCAGCCAGACGTTCACGTCTGCCAGGTCAAAAAAACTCCAGCGAAAGCCGCTGATCAGATATAAGACTGGGTTGAACAAGGTCACTTTCTGCCAGAACTCGGGCAGCATGTCGATCGAATAGAAGGTGCCGCCCAGAAAAGTCAGCGGGGTGATGATCAGCATGGGCACGAACTGCAGTTTCTCGAAATTGTCCGCCCAGATGCCGATGATGAAGCCCAGCAGACTGAAGGTGAAGGCGGTCAGGGTCAGGAATAGCAGCATCCAGAATGGGTGGGCGATGTCGTAGGCCACGAAGCCGCGCGCGGTGAGCAAGATGATGGCGGCCAGGATCAGCGATTTGGTGGCCGAGGCCCCCACAAAGGCCAGCGTGACCTCGAAATGCGAGATCGGCGCCGACAGGATTTCGTAGATGGTGCGCGTGAAGCGCGGGAAATAGATTCCGAACGAGGCATTCGAGACGCTGTGGGTCAGTACGGACAACATGGTCAGGCCCGGTACGATGAAGGCGCCATAGGACACGCTGCCGACTTCATTGATGCGGTGGCCGATGGCCGCGCCGAAGACCACAAAGTACAGCGCGGTGGAGATGACCGGGGCGACGATGCTTTGCAGCAGCGTGCGACGCGTGCGCGACATTTCATACGCGTAAATGGCCAGGATGGCGTGCCAGTTCATTCCTGCGCTCCTACGAATTCCACGAAAATATCCTCCAGGCTGCGTTCGCGCGTCTGGATGTCGGTAATGCTGAGTCCGGCCTGGCCGATGGCCGCCAGCAAGGGGCTGAAGTCGTGCTCGGCATGGCGATCGTTGAAGGGGTAGCGCAATTGCAGGCCGTCCGCCGAGCGCTGCAGGCCCAGCTCCACCAAGGCCGAGGGAAGGGTGTCCACGGCCTGCGCCAGGCTCAGGCTCAAGGTCTTGCCGCCCAGGCGGCGCATCAGGTCCTGCTTGGTTTCCACCAGTTGCAGCGTGCCCTTGTTGATGAAGCCGATGCGGTCGGCCATGTCTTCGGCCTCTTCGATGTAGTGGGTGGTGAGGATAATGGTTACGCCCTGATTGCGCAGCTTTTTGACCAGGCTCCACATGCCTTGGCGCAGCGCCACATCCACGCCGGCGGTGGGCTCGTCCAGAAACAGGATTTCGGGTTCGTGGGACAGGGCCTTGGCGATCAGCACGCGGCGCTTCATGCCGCCGGACAGAGTGATCAGCGAATTGTCTTTTTTGTCCCACAAGGATAAATCCTTCAGGATCTGTTCGATCAGTTCCGGCTTGGGCGGTTTGCCGAACAGGCCGCGGCTGAAGCGTACGGTATTCCATACGGTTTCGAAAGAGTCCGCGCTGAGTTCCTGCGGCACCAGGCCGATTTTCTGGCGCGCCAGCTTGTACTGGTCGACGTTGTCGGCGCCGTCCACTGTGACGGTGCCGGTGCTGCGGTTGACCAGCCCGCAGATAATGCTGATCAGCGTGGTCTTGCCGGCGCCGTTGGGTCCCAGTAGGGCGAAGATCTCGCCCCGGCGGATGTCCAGATCCAGCGGATGCAGTGCATGGAAGCCGTTGGCATATTGTTTGCTCAGGCCGCGGACGCGCAAAATGGCGGGGCTATCAGGAGTATTCTGCATGGACAGGGGGGTTACACTTGCAGGTTGCTGACACAGTAAGAATGATCGCATGGATTCGATGCCAACAAGCTTAACACCCGAGCCGCACAGGGATGCGCTGAGCGATGCACAGGCCATGGCGCTGGCGCTGGAGCAGGCCGGGCGCGCCGCCCGCATGGGCGAGGTGCCCGTGGGCGCGGTTTTGCTGGGCGCGGACGGCCGGCTGCTGTCGGTGGGCGCCAATCGCACGATTTGCGACCATGACCCCACCCAGCATGCAGAAATCGTCGCCTTGCGCGCCGCCACCGGACAGGCGGGCAATTACCGCCTGCCTGGCGCCAGTCTGTTCGTCACCCTGGAGCCCTGCATGATGTGCCTGGGCGCTTTGATGCATGCGCGGCTGGCGCGTGTGGTCTGGGGTGCGGCCGATCCCAAGACCGGCGTGTGCGGCAGCGTGGAGTCCTGGCATCTGCACCCGACCCTGAATCACCACACCCGTGTCTCGGGCGGGCTGATGGCGCAGGAGTGCGCCCAGGTGCTGCGCGACTTCTTTCGCGAGCGCCGCGCCCAGCAGAAAGCGGCGCGGCAGGCTGTGCTGGAAGGACAGAAGCAGTCCAGCTAGAATACTCTTACTTTATTTCTCAAGGTTCACCATGAACGCCCCCGAGCACGACCATCACCATCAGCATGAGCACGGCCATTGCGCGTGCGGTCACCAGGATCACTCGGGTATTTATCTCTTTTCGCCGTCCGGCCGGATTCTCGAACCGGCCCGCCTGGAACTGGCGCAGCAGCGTCTGCGCGACATGGGGTTTGCCGTGGATGCGGACCCTGATGCCTTGAAGGCCCACGAGCGCTTTGCCGGCACGGACGAGCAGCGCCTGGCTGCGATCGCCCGCGCGGTTGCGCAGCCGCATCCCATCGTCATGGCCTCGCGCGGCGGCTACGGCCTGAGCCGCCTGCTTGACCGTATCGACTGGCGCGCCGTGGCCGACAGTGGCAAGCATTTCGTGGGCATGTCGGACTTCACCGCCTTCAACCTGGCCTTGCTGGCGCAGACAGGGGCGATCAGTTTTTCGGGGCCGACCGCCATCGCGGATTTCGGTTGCCCTGAACCCGATGACCTGACCACCGAACTCTTTGGCGAACTGATGCGAGGCGAACTGGAGCTGTTCAGCTTCGAATCCGAAGGTTCGGACGCTGTGGATGCGCGCGGCGTGTTGTGGGGGGGGAATCTGGCCATGGTGTGCTCGTTGCTGGGCACGCCCTATTTTCCGCAGGTCGACGGCGGCATCCTGTTCCTGGAAGACGTGGGCGAATCACCTTATCGCATCGAGCGCATGCTGACGCAGCTGTGGCATGCCGGCGTGCTGCAACGCCAGCAGGCCGTGGTGCTGGGTCGTTTCACGGAATACCGCCAGGGCGACAACGACAACGGTTTCGATATGGATTCGGTCTTGCGCTGGCTGCGCGGCACCGTCAAGGTACCCGTGGTCACGGGGCTTCCATATGGCCACGTCGAGGTCAAGGTAACGCTGCCGGTAGGCAAAGAGGTGGGCCTGGCCACCGAGGACGGCATGGCCTATCTGGTTCTGGACGAGCACGAGCACTAACGGATTTCGCGCGCGCTTGCTACACTAGCGGGTTGAATCCAACCTTTTGCAAAGTGCATTTACGTGATCTCCACCGCTAATCTAACGATCCAGTTCGGCGCCAAGCCCCTGTTTGAAAACGTCAGCGTCAAGTTTGGCGAAGGCAACCGCTATGGCTTGATCGGGGCCAACGGATCGGGCAAGTCCACCTTCATGAAAATCATCGGGGGCGACCTGGAGTCCAGCGCCGGCAACGTGTCGCTGGATCCAGGCGTGCGCCTGGGCAAGCTGCGCCAGGACCAGTTCGCCTACGAAGACATGCGCGTGCTGGATGTGGTCATGATGGGCCACACGGAAATGTGGGAAACCATGCAAGAGCGTGACGCCATCTACGCCAATCCGGACGCCACCGAAGAAGACTACATGAAGGCCGCCGACCTGGAGGCGCGCTTTGCGGAGTACGACGGCTACACGGCTGAGTCGCGTGCCGGCGAGCTCTTGATGGGCCTGGAAATTCCGGTGGAGCAGCACAATCTGCCCATGAGCGAAGTGGCCCCCGGCTGGAAGCTGCGCGTGTTGCTGGCCCAGGCCTTGTTTTCCAATCCGGATGTGCTGTTGCTGGACGAACCGACCAACAACCTGGACATCAACACCATACGCTGGCTGGAAGACGTGCTCAACAGCTACCAGAGCACCATGGTCATCATCAGCCACGACCGCCACTTTCTGAACCAGGTCTGCACGCACATGGCCGACCTGGACTATCGCGAGCTGCGAGTCTACCCCGGCAACTACGACGACTACATGCTGGCGTCCGTGCAGTCGCGCGAGCGCGTGCTGGCGGCCAACTCCAAGGCCAAGGACCGCATCACCGAATTGCAGGACTTCGTGCGCCGCTTTGCGGCCAACAAGTCCAAGTCTCGCCAGGCGACCTCGCGTCTGAAGCAGATCGGCCGCCTGAAGGCCGATACGGTTGAGGTCAAGCCGTCCTCGCGTCAGAATCCCTTCATGCGCTTCGAGCAGAAGAAGCCCCTGCACCGTCTGGCCGTCACCGTTGAAGGCCTGAGCAAATCGTATGATCACCCCGTCATCGGCAACTTCTCGGCCATGATCGAGGCCGGCGAGAAAATCGCCATTGTGGGCGCCAACGGCGTGGGCAAGACTACGTTGCTGCGCTTGCTGGCCGGCGACCTGACGCCGGACCGCGGCACCGTCACCTGGTCCGAGAACGCTGATATCGGCTACATGGCTCAGGACGTCTCCGACGAATTCGACACCCAGGACAATCTGTTCGACTGGATCAGCCAGTTCCGTCAGGCTGGCGACGACGACCAGTCCTTGCGCTCGGTGCTGGGCCGCATGCTGTTTTCGGCGGACGACATCATCAAGCCCGTCAAAGTGCTGTCGGGCGGCGAAAAAAACCGCATGACCTTCTCGCGCCTGATGCTGGGCCGCAACAACGTCATGCTGCTGGACGAGCCCACCAACCACCTGGATATGGAGTCCATCGAGTCCTTGCAGATGGCGCTGGAAAAGTTCGCCGGCACCCTGATCTTTGTTTCGCATGACCGTGAATTCGTGTCCGGCGTGGCCACGCGCATCATCGAAGTGCTGCCCAACGGTCAGTTGGTCGACTATCACGGCAGCTACGAAGACTACCTGGCCGCGCGCGAGCAGGCCTGATCTCCAGCATGGCCTTGTTCACCCTGCAGGGGCCGGCGCGCTACGAAGAAGACATCAAGAAAAGTCGCTTCCTGGCGCTGGCCGCCCCGGTGGACAGCGCCGTCCAGGCCCTGCAGTTCTTCCAGGAGAACGGCGTGCCGGACGCCACGCACAACTGCTGGGCGTACAAAATCGGCGCGGAATACCGTTTCAACGACGATGGCGAACCGGGAGGAACGGCGGGCAGGCCCATTCTGCAAGCCATTGAAGGGCAGAGCTGCGACCGGGTCGCCGTACTGGTCATTCGTTGGTTCGGCGGCGTCAAGCTGGGCACAGGCGGTCTGGTGCGCGCCTACGGCGGTGCGGCGGCGCAATGCCTGCGGCTGGCCGATAAACACGAACTTATTCCTATGGCGCAGTTGCGCTGCCGGTGCTCCTTCGCAGATCTGGCGCTGGTGCAGTCGCGTTTCGATATCTTCGGCGTCCAGGTGCAGCAGGAGGACTTCGATGGCGAAGGCGTATCCTGGATCCTCGCACTGCCGGTTACGAACAGCGCCGACTTTCAGCAGACCTTTGTGAACATGACCCGCGGGCAAGGCGTCTGCGGGCCGCTCGAATCCGACTGAGCCATCATGGGTGTTCAGCTCGCAGCCGGGCTGGTAATGTAAGTGCATGAACTCGCCTTCATCCGCCTTCGATCTACAACTGGCCCGCATTCAGGGCGTGCTGGGCCAGCACCTTTCCGGGCAGCTTGTGGCCTTGTATCTTTATGGGTCCGCCGTGCAAGGAGGGCTGCACCCCTTGAGCGATATCGATTTGCTGGCGGTGGTTAATCAGCCCTTGCCGGCAAGGGCGCGTTTGGCATTGATGCGCGATTTGTTGGCTGTGTCAGCCTGGCCAGGCTCGGACACGCGCTGTCGAGCGGTGGAATTGACAGTGCTGGTTCATGACCAGATTGTGCCCTGGCGATTTCCTCCTTCGCGCGAGCTTCAGTTCGGGGAATGGCTGAGGGAAGACCTGATTGCTGGCCGGATCGAGGAGCCGGAACCCGATTTTGACCTGGCCATCCTGCTGACCCAGCTGCGGGAGTGGAATCGGGTCCTGGCAGGGCCGCCTGCCCAGGATCTGTTTGACGAGGTTCCTGAGTCTGATCTGGCCATCGCCTTGCATATGACGGCGGCTCAATGGCGTCAGCCGTCCGATTGGGCCGGAGAAGAGCGCAATATCTTGTTGGCTCTGGCGCGAGTCTGGTTCAGCTTGAGCGCGGGCAAGATCGTCCCCAAAGACCAGGCGGCATCCTGGGCGCTGGAGCGTTTGCCTGTGTCGTTGCAGCCGGTGATGAGTCAGGCGAAGTCGGCGTATCTCGGACGCATGCAAGACACACTGGCCAGTTGCCCACAGCAGGTTCAAGCCTGCATTGTCTGGATTCAGCAGCAGTTGGCCGTCTGATCTGAGACATCCGAGCAGCGCGGCGCCTGCTTTGCCTGCTGACGTGTGGACGAAAAGGTATGTTTTACGTACGAACCGCCGTCCTGGATCTGAATCTTCACGACATACTTTCTTTATACGAACAGGTGCCGCCAGGCTTGGGCTCAAGCCTGGCGGCGGACCTTCAGGGAGATCGTCATGTCTTACGAAATCGACGCCAGCGAATGGCTGGACACGACGCAGCCGCTGCAATTGAACGCCTTGCGCGGCAGGGTGGTCGTAGTGACGGTGTTTCAGATGCTGTGCCCGGGCTGCGTGCGTCACAGTCTGCCGCAGGCGCAAAGCTTGAACGGGCTGTTTTCGCGCCAAGACCTGGCGGTCATCGGTCTGCACAGCGTGTTCGAACATCATCATGTCATGACGCCCGCTGCCTTGCGCGTGTTTGCCAGCGAATACCGCCTGACCTTTCCCATTGCCATCGACAGGCCTGCTCCAGCAGGCGGCCTACCTAGCACGATGGCGCGCTGGGGGCTGGGCGGTACGCCGACTTTGATGGTGTTTGATCGCGATGGCGAGTTGGCGCTGCGGCACCTGGGGCATCTGGATGATCTGCGCCTGGGGACATTCATCGGTCAATTGATTGCCCGCGGCAGGCCCGAGCAGCAGGCATCTGCGGCCGGATTCGAGCAGTCGGGCCCTGTCTGCACATTTTGAGGCATGTTTTTGAAAGGTGGACCATGAGAATCGCAGTGTTTGATACCTATGTGCGGCGTCCGGACGGCCGGCGCATGCATTTTGATATTCTGGTGGACGAGCAGAGCGATGCCCGCAATCCCGAAGCGGTGCTGGAGTATGGCCGGCGCTATCTGGCGGCCAGAGGGGTTCCGGCAGATAACTTGAGCACGCGTGAGTGCCGGTTCTGCCATGTGGAAACCGCGTCGCCGCAGGTCGAGGCCGAGGTCAAAAGGGTCGGTTTTGCCATTATCGAGCTTGAGCACTGCGATTGATGCAAGCGCGACCAACGACAAACGCCAGGCAATGCCTGGCGTTTGTCGTGGTTCTGTGTCAGCCGGCGCAAGCCGTGCTGGCCGCAGCGCTTAGTTCTGTGGCTTGTCCTGCGATTCCTGGGCGGCGATCTCGGCGTGGACTTTTTCCATGTCCACGGTCTTGACCTGTTCCACCAGCTCGTTCAATTGGGATGCGGACAGGGCGCCGGCCTGCGAGAACAGCAGAACGCGTTCGCGAAAGACCATCAGCGTGGGAATGGAGCGGATGCGCAGCGCGGCCGCCAGCTCCTGTTCCTCTTCGGTGTTGATTTTCGCGAAGGTCACATCCGAATGCTCGGCGGCAGCCGCCTCGAACACGGGGGCGAATTGACGGCAGGGGCCGCACCAGGGAGCCCAGAAGTCAATGATAAGGGGTTTTCCGTCTTCGACGGCAGCCTGGAAGGTGGCCTCGGTAAGTTCGATGGTGCTCATGGGTGGCGCCTCCAAAAAATGATATCCGCACATGGCGCCTTCGGCGTGCAGCCCCCAGGGGGGCATGGGTCTCAGGACGGCCTGACGGTAAAAAAAAGCGGCTGGTGAAACAGCCGCTTTGTAGGTCATGCGTTCAGTGTAACCGCTTTTCCGAGGAGGCCAAAGCGGCATCCCGGACGGCAGCAAGGTTATTTATTCGGCATAGACCCCGTACTTGATGATGAACAGAATGGCCACGATCAGGGTGGCCGGATGGATGTCGCGCCAGCGGCCGGTCGTCAGCTTGATGACGACATAGCTGATGAAGCCAAAGGCCAGGCCGTTGGCGATCGAGTAGGTGAAGGGCATGGCGAAGGCGGCCAGAGCGGCGGGCACGGCTTCGGTCATGTCTTCCCATTTGACTTCCGTGATTTCGCGCATCATCAGGCAGGCCACGTACAGCAGGGCGGGGGCAGTGGCGTAGCCGGGTACGGTGGCTGCCAGGGGCGAGAAAAACAGGGCCAGCAGGAACAACACGCCTACGGTCAGGGCGGTCAGGCCGGTGCGACCTCCGGCCTGTACGCCGGAGGCGCTTTCCACATAGGCCGTGGTGCTGCTGGTACCCAGCATGGAACCGGCCACGATGGCCGTGCTGTCGGCCAGCAGTGCGCGGCCCAGGCGGTTCGGGCGGCCTTCTTCGATCAGGCGGGCGCGCTTGGCCACGCCTATCATGGTGCCGGTAGCGTCAAACACTTCCACCAGGACCAATACCAAGATGACATGGATGAAGCCGGTGTGCAGGGCGCCGATGATGTCCAGTTGCATGAACGTGGGCAACAGGGATGGAGGCATGGACACGACGCCGCCGAACTGGCTGTGTCCGGTCAGAATGGACAGCACGGTAATGGCCAGAATACCGATCAGGATCGCGCCGCGCACTTTCAGGGCGTCCAGCGCGGCAATAATGAAAAAGCCCAGGATGGCATACAGGGCGCCGGGTTTGGTCAGATCGCCCAGGCCGATCTTGGTCGCTGGATGGGCTACCACGATTTCAGAGGTCATCAGGGCGATCAGGCCCAGAAACATGCCGATACCGGCGGCAATGGCGCTTTGCAGCGACTTCGGAATGCCACGTATCAGCCAGCCGCGGATGCCGGTTACAGTCAGCAGCAGAAAGATCACGCCGGAAATGAAGACAGCACCCAGCGCTTGCTGCCAGGTATAGCCCAGCGTGGCGACCACGGTGAAGGCGAAGAAGGCATTCAGCCCCATGCCCGGCGCCATGCCGATCGGCCAGTTGGCCAGGAAAGCCATGATGAACGTGCCCAGAGCGGCGGCCAGGCAGGTCGCTACGAAGACCGCGTTGCGATCCATGCCCGTGGACGACAGAATGTCAGGGTTGACGAAAATGATGTAGGACATGGTCAAGAAGGTAGTGATACCTGCCAGGACCTCGGTGCGGAAATTGGTGCCATGCTCAGAGAGTTTGAATAAGCGTTCAAACATGGTCTTCCCCCTCGTGGTTGATATGCGGTCAATGCTCGATCAGTGCCTGTAATCGCGTCTGGGTACGATATGCGTCATCAGGCTCTGGGATGGATGACGATTTTAACCATGACTGACACATCACGTTGCACTCTTTATGCGTGCACAATGGACCGTTTTCCAAGCAATGGCAAGGGGTGGCGCGGGGGCAACAATTTGTGATGCGGGGCGGGGCGGCAAGGTAAAATAGCGACATGAATATTCTTGGATTTGAAAGCTCCTGTGACGAGACCGGCGTGGCGCTGGTCCACACGGAACGCGGCCTGCTGGCCCATGCCTTGCACAGCCAGATCGCCATGCATCGCGATTACGGCGGCGTCGTGCCCGAACTGGCCTCACGCGATCACATCCGGCGGGTGCTACCCCTGACGCGCCAGGTGCTGTCCGAAGCGGGCCTGGCTTTGTCTGATGTGGATGCGATCGCCTATACCGCCGGCCCCGGTCTGGCCGGCGCCTTGCTGGTCGGCGCCAGCGTCGCGCAGGCGATAGCCTGGTCGCTGGGCAAGCCCACCATAGCCGTGCACCATCTGGAAGGCCATTTGCTGTCGCCGTTGCTGGCAGAACCGCGTCCCGACTTTCCGTTTGTGGCCTTGCTGGTGTCGGGTGGGCATACGCAGATCATGCGGGTCGACGGCGTGGGGCAGTACGAGTTATTGGGCGAAACCCTGGACGATGCGGCCGGTGAAGCCTTCGACAAAAGCGCCAAGCTGATGGGCCTGGGCTATCCCGGCGGTCCGGCCTTGTCTCGTCTGGCCGAGCAGGGCGACCCGTCCGTGTATGTCTTGCCACGCCCCATGCTGCACAGCAAGGATCTGGATTTCAGTTTCAGCGGCCTGAAGACGGCGGTGCTGACGCGGTTGCGCAAGCTGGAGCAAGAAGACGGCGGCATCACCGGGCAGCAGCGCGCCGATCTGGCGGCGGCCACTGAAAGTGCGATTGTGGATGTGCTGGCGGCCAAGGCGATCAAGGCCTTGAAGCAAAGCGGGCTGAAGCGGCTGGTGGTGGCGGGGGGCGTAGGCGCCAACCGTCATTTACGGGCGCAGCTCCAGCAAGCCATGTGCAAGATGCGGGGCGAGGTGTTCTTCCCGCCGCTGGAATTCTGTACCGACAATGGCGCCATGATCGCGTTCGCGGCGGCCTTGCGCGTGCGGCATGGGCTGGTCGAGCTGGATGCGTCGCGCCATGGCTTTGCCATCCGGCCGCGCTGGGAGCTGGCCAGCGTGAATGTGCCGCTGGAGCAGGCCGGGGCCTGATGGCCCGATTGCGGGGCGATGGCTCATCGCCCCTGAGCGCTTACTTCTTCTTGCCGGCGCCGATCTTGCTTTCTTTGCCCGTCATCAGGCGGCGGATGTTGTCCTGGTGGCGCCACAGCAGCAAGGCGGCGATCACGATCAGGCAGGCGGCCACCGCGCCATTCAGAGGCCAGGCGACGTTGCCGCCCAGCAGGTAGAAAAAGGGTACGAAGACGGCGCTGACAATGGCGGCCAGCGAAGAATAACGGCTTACCCAGGCGATGATCAGCCAGGTGGCGATGGTTGCCAGCGCCAGCCAGGGCGTCAGGGCCAGAATCACGCCGATGGCGGTCGCCACGCCCTTGCCGCCCTTGAAGCCCAGGAATACAGGGAATAAGTGCCCCAGGAAGGCGAACAGGGCGCTGATGCCGGCCAGGGCGGGCGCCCAGCCCCAGGCGGCGATGGCCTGCTGAGTCAGAAAGACAGCCAGCCAGCCCTTGAAGGCATCGCCCAGCAGCGTCAGAATGGCGGCCTTCTTGTTCCCTGTGCGCAACACATTGGTGGCGCCCGGGTTCTTGGAGCCGAAAGTGCGCGGATCCTGCAGTCCCATGACTTTGCTGACAATGACGGCAAAGGGCAGGGAGCCCAGCAGGTACGAGACCGCAGCCACCAGCAAGGCAGCCAGGGCAAAGGGAACAGCATTCATGAGCTTGGGCTCCACAGTGATAGTTGCGCGCAATTCTACTGGCCTTGCCGCAAAATTCCAAAACGAACGGGTACAATTCGCTACCCGTGTCTGATTTTTAACGGAACTGAACCATGCGTATTCTGGTGTCCAATGATGATGGTTACAACGCGGCCGGCATCGAGGCCTTGCATCAGGCCCTGCAAGGCCTGGGCGAGCTCACCGTTATTGCGCCCGAGACCAATTGCAGCGGAGCCAGCAATTCCCTGACCTTGAACCGTCCTTTGTCGGTACGACAGGCGAGCAATGGTTTTTATTATGTCAATGGTACACCGTCCGATTGCGTGCACGTGGCGCTGACCGGCTTGCTGGATTTCCGCCCTGACCTGGTGGTGTCGGGCATCAATAACGGCGCCAATATGGGCGACGACACGCTGTATTCCGGAACAGTGGCAGCTGCTATGGAAGGGCACCTGTTCGGGATACCGGCCATCGCCTTTTCTCTGATCGAGCGCGGCTGGCCGCACCTGGACAGCGCGGCGCGCATCGCCCGAGAAGTGGTCGAGCGCTGCCGGCGCCAGCCCTTGGCCCCCAATACGCTGCTCAACGTCAATATTCCGGCCGTGCCCTACGACGCTCTGAAAGGATTGCGGGTCACGCGGCTGGGCAAGCGCCATCCGTCTGAGCCCGTCATCAAGAGCCGTACCCCCTATGGCGATCCCGTCTATTGGATCGGTCCGGTAGGACGGGTGTCCGACAGCGCCGAGGACACCGACTTCGGCGCTGTGGAGCAATTGGCCGTTTCCGTCACACCGCTGCGCGTGGACCTGACCAATTACGAGCATCTGGCCGGCGTACGGGCCTGGGCGGAGTAAAGCCATGCGCAAGCCCGATAACCGCTACCCGTTTGCGGACGGCACGACCAATCGCTTCGGCAAGTCCAGGCTGGGCAGCGGGCTATCCGCCAGCAACAGCAATACGCGTATTGTGCAGCGCGGCCAGCTGCAGCCCACCCCGGCGGGCTCCGTGTCACAGCAAGTGTCAACAAGTGTCAATCTTGGTTTGAACTCGGAACGCTCGCGTGGCATGATGATTGAGCGCCTGCGCAGGCAGGGCATTGTGGACGAGCGTGTGCTGGCGGCGATGAATGCCGTCCCCAGGCACGTGTTTGTGGACGAAGGTCTGGCCAGTCGCGCCTACGAGGACGATGCACTGCCCATCGGTTTTGCCCAGACCATCTCCCAGCCCTGGGTGGTTGCCCACATGATTTCACTCGTCTGTGACCAAAAAATACCTAATAAAGTACTTGAAGTAGGCGCTGGATGTGGTTATCAGGCCGCAGTTTTGGCACAATTGGTCAAAGAGGTTTACGCTATCGAGCGCATCAAAGGGCTGTACGATATGGCCCGCGATCATATGCGGCAATTGGGGCTTTCTCAGCGCGCACGGCTGTTGTTTGGTGACGGAATGAAAGGTTACGCTGCCGCCGCTCCCTACGATGCTATCGTGGTGGCGGCAGCCGGTCCGGTGATACCCCGGACCTTGTTGGAACAACTGGCCTTGGGCGGGCGCTTGATCGCTCCCGAAGGCACGACGCAGCAGCGCCTGGTCCTGGTGGAGCGCACCGGACAGGCGAGCTGGCGTCGCGAAGAACTTGAAGCGGTCCGCTTCGTGCCGATGCGGTCCGGAACCCAGATTTAGTAAGACATTCTCAGGAGATTCATATGCAGCATGCAGTCAGGTTACCGATAACCGCTGCTCCCACCAACATTCAGTGGTCCTTGAAACCACGGCATTGCCTGGTGGTGGCTGTGGTCGCCAGTACCCTGTTGGCGGGTTGCGGAAGCCGTTCGGCTCGCGCGCCCGTCACTGACATGAGCTCCTCGTCGGCTTCGTCCGGCGCCGTCAGCACGGCTACGGGCACCTACGTGGTGCGTCCTGGTGACACCCTGTACAAGATCGCTCAGGCGCACGGCATGGAGGTGGGTTCGCTGATCAGTCTGAACCAGATCACTGATCCTTCCTTGCTGCGTGTGGGCCAGGTCCTGCGTCTGGATGCCAGCACATCGATGGCGGCGATTCCGCCGTCGTCGGGTGCGTCCCAGACCTCTCCGGTCGCACCGGCCACTCCGATCAAGACGGAAACGCCGGCGTCGGCGCCGCGCGCCAACGATGCAGCCCTGATCGCCTGGGGCTGGCCGGCCACTGGCAAGATCATTCAGGGTTTCAACTCGTCTACCAAAGGCATCGACATCGAAGGCAAGGTCGGCGACCCGGTGTCGGCGGCAGCCGACGGCAAGATCATGTACGCTGGCAATGGCGTGCGCGGCCTGGGCTCCATGGTTCTGGTGGGCCACAGCAACGGCTTCATTACGGCCTACGCGCACAACAGCGCGCTGCACGTGAAGACCGGCCAGCAAGTCAAGAAGGGTCAGCGCATTGCCGACCTGGGTCAGTCCGACACCACCTCGCCACGCCTGCACTTCGAGATCCGTCGCGCGGGCACCCCGGTCAACCCCATGTCCTATTTGCCTGCCCGTTGATCGACAAGGCTAATCGGACGGAAAAAGCGGCCTTCGGGCCGCTTTTTTTGTAAAATCGCCCTTTGCCTGCATTTCCAAGAGCGAGCGCGCAGTCCTGCGCGGGCGGGGTCGGGCGCTTATCTGGATTTTTATCGTATGTCAGACGTGTTGTTGATTGAATCGCTGGACTTGGAAGGGCGCGGCGTGGCCCACAAGGACGGCAAGGTGGTGTTCGTGGAAGGAGCCCTGCCGGGCGAGCGCGTGCGCGCTGAAACGGTGCGCTCCAAAGACTCCTACGACAAAGCTCGCATGACCGAGCTGGTGCAGCGCTCGTCGCAACGCGCCGAGCCGCCCTGTCCGAACTTCGGCAACTGCGGCGGCTGCGCCATGCAGCATCTGGAGCCCGCCGCCCAGGTCGCCGTCAAGCAGCGCGTGCTGGAAGATTCTCTGGCCCACATTGGCAAGGTCAAGCCCAATCAGGTTCTGCCGCCATTGCATGGCCCGTATTGGGGCTATCGCTACCGCGCTCGTTTCTCCACCCGTTTCGTGCCCAAGAAAGGCGGGGTGCTGGTGGGTTTTCGCGAAAAGAATGGCCGATATGTGGTGGACATGACCGAGTGCCGCGTCCTGCCGCCCAAGGTGTCGGCCCTGCTAGGTCCGCTGCGCACCTGTCTGGCCCAGTTGTCGCGTCCGGACCGCTTGCCGCAGATTGAATTGGCCATGGGCGATCAGATGACGGCCTTGACGCTGCGTCATATGGAGCCCTTGACGGCAGATGACATTCAGCGTCTGCGCGCCTTCGCGCAGGAGCATGACATCAGTTGGTGGTTGCAGCCCAAGGGCCCCGAGACTGTGCATCCGCTGGAGCGCGAGGACGCGGACAAGCTGGCCTATGCCTTGCCCGAATTCGACTTGCGCATGCCATTTCGTCCGACCGATTTCACACAAGTGAATCACCCTATCAACCGCAGCCTGATTTCCCGTGCCTTGTCTCTGTTGGACGTGCAGCCGCAGCATCGCGTGGCTGATCTGTTCTGCGGGCTGGGCAATTTCAGCCTGCCGCTGGCCCGTCGGGCCGCCGAAGTGGTGGGCATCGAAGGCAGCGCCACCCTGACTCAGCGTGCTGGCGAGGCGGCCTTGGCCCACGGCTTGCAAGACAAAGCGCGCTTCACCACCCTGAATCTGTTCGAAGTGGATGTGAAATGGCTGCGGGACCTGGGGCGTTTTGACCGCATTCTTATTGATCCGCCGCGTGACGGCGCCATGGCCCTGGCCACTGCGCTGACGCAGCTGGCTCCCGAGGAACGTCCTGAACGCCTGGTTTATGTGTCGTGCAGCCCCGGCACCCTGGCTCGCGATGCCGGCATTCTTGTCAACGAGGGCGGTTATACGCTGCAGTCGGCCGGCGTAGTCAATATGTTCCCCCACACCGCGCACGTGGAGTCGATTGCGGTGTTCACCCGCTAAGATCGTCTCAACCCTGTATCCGATAGCCCTTCAGGAGCTGGACGCGCGTCCAGCTCCTGAAGTTTTTTTGCGGCTTGAATGGGGCGGCAGGGGCATCATGTATGAGATGAGCGCCGCGCCAAGCCTTCGTGCACGACCTCCATCATCATCTTGAATACGTCCTCGGTGTTCAGATCCAGGAATCGCGGCAGAATCTGACGCAACAGGGGCAGATCGTCCCCAGGGCGCTGTTCCAGTTCGGTGATTTCGGCCGGTGTAGCGGGGCGAATCAAGCCGCCGATCTCGCCCAGGATCAGACCGTAGACGGTGGCGTACCAGCCTACGCTGGCCGCAGGAGTGTCCTGTTCGCTCAAGCCCGCATCGTGCAGGGCGCGGTAGACCATTTCGATGACGTGCTGATCGGCGGAGCCGGTGTTCAGAAAGCGTTGCATCTGCCGGAAAGTATGAGGGTGCTGCAAAGCCAGCTGCCGGTACTGAGCCGCCAGGCCATAGAGCCTGTCCCGCCAGGGCAGGGTGTCATCTACGGACTCCAGGCTGGCGGTCAAACTGTCTGCCATGGCGCGCAACAGGCCT
The DNA here is from genome assembly GCA_023439305.1 of Pseudomonadota bacterium. Classification (GTDB taxonomy): domain Bacteria; phylum Pseudomonadota; class Gammaproteobacteria; order Burkholderiales; family Burkholderiaceae_B; genus Alcaligenes. The sequence goes on along the minus strand of JAEXOO010000018.1, from coordinate 53,127 downwards.
TCCTTGGATTTGAAGTGATACAGCACGGCCATGGGGTCGCAACCGACTTGTTCGCCCAGTTTGCGCAGTGAAAAGCCGGCTTCGCCTGCCGTCTCCATCAACGTGATGGCGGATTGAACCAGCGTGTCTTTGGATAGGTTGCGTGAGCGGGAAAGGGGGGCGGGCACGGGATTCCTTGTTTCAGTCAGAAAGTCGGGCAGCAGATTGCGGTTTTGAGTGGGGAGGCGCCAGTGAGAAGAGTCGAGGCGGAATCTACGCTCTTGGAGAGAGGCCGTACTGCCGCTTTTTTGCCAAGTTTAACTCTACGGAGTAGAATTATAGTTATTCTACACTGTAGAGAAAAGCAGAACGGAACGCCGCGCTGACGGAGCGTCACCGGGGCCTTCCGCTCTGTGATCCATACGGCCCGATACTTGTCCGGCCGTCACTGACACAGGACTCATGCAACATGAAGGTACACAAACCCTCTTTATTGGACGATGTGCGTAGCGCGGATACTCAACTGAATATGGACAGCCGCCTCTGGAACTGGCGCAGGAATCATCCTGCAGACGGGGCGCCGCCAGCCACATACTATGAAGCCTCTCTGGCTCCCTGGACTCAGTTTCAGCCTCTGGCGGCGGATCGCCAGTGCGATGTGCTGGTCGTGGGCGGCGGACTGCTGGGCGCATCCACGGCTCTGCATCTGGCGCAATCCGGGCTGGATGTGGTGCTGGTCGAAAAAGACAGCATAGGCTCGGCGGCCTCGGGACGAAATGGGGGCCAATTGACGCCGGGGCTGGCACGCTGGGAAGCCGCTGACATGATTGCCCATTTGTCTTTGGCAGACGCTAAGCGTCTGTGGCGTTTTTCCTCGGTCGAGGCCATGGAGCTGGTGGATGAAATCGCCCAACGCTATGAACTGGACTTCGATCGCCGTCGCGGCCACCTGACGGCAGCCGTGCATGCCGGTCACATGAGCGCCCTGATCGAGGGAGCGGATGCTCGACGCTACCTGGGCGACGGCGGGGTGGAGGTGGTGGGAGCCTATGAACTGGAACAGCATCTCCGCTCGGAGGTGTATCACGGCGCGGCGTGGGATCATCTGGGCGGCCAGCTGCACCCCCTGGCCTTGCTGCGTGGACTGGTCTATGGCCTGGTACAGCAGGGCGGCACGGTGCACGAGAAGACCGAAGTGCTGGAAATCGAACAGACACAGCAGGGCGCCGTGGCGATCACCCCCGGCGGCGTTATCCGGGCCCGCAAGGCGCTGGTGCTGGCGGTACATGCCGGGACTTTCCAGTTTTTGCAGGGCCAATCCAATACCACGGTGCCTTTCTATACCTATGTGGGCGTCACAACGCCTTTGCAGGACGATATCGGACAACTGCTGCCCTCGGACATGGCGGTTTACGACACCCAGTTCCAGATCGATTATTACCGCGCCGTGCGTTGCAACCGCCTCTTGTTCGGAGGCCAGGGTACGGGCGCCAGCTGGACGCCGGAGCGCATCAACGATTACCTGCTGGACCGCATACGCACGGTCTTTCCGCAGTTGCCGGAGCCGGAGCTGGAGTTCTCCTGGAGCGGTATCAGCGACTTTACGTTGAATGGCGCGACCGATTGCCGCAAGACCGGCGATTCGACGCCCGTTTACATGGTGCAGGGCTGGAGCGGCCATGGCGTGGCGCAGACGGTGCGTATCGGCAAGGCTATTGGTGACGATGTGACTGGTCGCAACACGGACTTTGCCATGTTGACGGGCATTTCGCACCGCTCTATCCCGCTGGGGCGCCAGCTCTCGGCCATGGCTATTCCGGTGGTAAAGGCGGCCATGGGGTTGGCAGGGGCGATCAACCCCGGTCGTCTCGTTTCATTCTGATGCCAATCTAGGTACAAGCCCTGACTTTCTTTCGCGACTGATTGCTCTAAATTTATGATCTTGTATTGGTATTTGCTTCAATATTTAAGATTCATAATAATTTTCAGTATCACAATGATTGGGGGGCAAGACATGCAGGCAGGAACGACTCGTACCGTAGTGATGGCGACTGCATTGGCTTTGGCAGGCTTGATGGGCAGTGCGCTGGCCAGTGGCCAGGTGCAATCCGTGGAAGTGATGCGGGATTCTTACGGCGTGCCGCATGTGTTTGCGGACAGCAACTACGGCCTTTATTACGGTTATGGCTTTGCGGTCGCACAGGATCGCTTGTTCCAGACGGACATGGCCCGGCGTTCGTTTGTGGGCACGACTGCGCAGGTGCTTGGGCCCGGCGACCAGGATGCCTACGTCAAGTACGATATGCAGGTGCGGCAGAACTTCACGCCTGCTTCCATACGTCGGCAGATCGCGGCGCTGGCCAAAGACGATGCCGATATCTTCAAAGGTTATGCAGATGGTTTCAATGCCTACCTGGAAAAGGTGCGCCGTAACCCGGCTTTGCTGCCCAAGGAATACCTGGATTTTGGTTTTCAGCCCGAACCCTTGAGCGATTTTGATGTGGTCATGATCTGGGTGGGGTCCATGGCCAACCGCTTTTCCGATACCAATCTGGAAATTAGCTCGCTGGCGCTGTTGCAAGGTTTGGAAAAGCAACACGGTGCCGAGCAGGGCCGTGCGATTTTCAATGAGTTGTTGTGGATCAACGATCCCGACGCGCCTACGACAGTGCCGGCGGCAGCGGAAAGTCGCCAGCGGGCGGACCAGGCCGCAGCGGCGTCGCTGGCTCCGGTGTCGATGCCGGCATTGGCCGCGGAACTGGATCGTCAGGATAGGCGCTGGGGCGGACAGGGGCCGGATTTTGCGCCCAAAGCCAGCAATCTGTGGAGCACCCGCCCTGAGCGGGTCAAGGAAGGCGCCACGGTCTTGATCAACGGGCCGCAATTCGGTTGGTACAACCCGGCGTATACCTATGGCATCGGCCTGCACGGGGCCGGATTGGACGTGGTGGGCAACACGCCGTTTGCCTACCCCATTGTGCTGTTCGGCACCAATGGCGACATTGCCTGGGGTGCGACGGCAGGTCCGCAGGATGTGGTGGATATGTACCAGGAAAAGTTGAATCCGGAGCGCCAGGATCAGTATTGGTTCAATCAGGCCTATCGCACGATGGAACAGCGCACCGAGCGCATTCAGGTGCGGGGCCAGGCGGATCGGGAAATGACGGTCTGGCGCACGGTGCACGGTCCGGTCATGCAGTTCGATGCGGAGCAACACGTCGCCTATAGCAAGAAGCGCAGTTGGGACGGCTATGAGGTTCAGTCCCTGCTGGCGTGGCTCAACGTGGCCAAGGCGCGCAATTGGGATGAGTTCTTGCAGGAGGCCGGCAAAATGGCCATTTCCATCAATTGGTATTATGCCGACAAGCACGGCAATATTGCCTACGTGTCACCCGCCTTCCTGCCCAAGCGGCCTGCGCACCAGGATATCCGCGTGCCCGCCGTGGGCGATGGCAGCATGGAATGGCAGGGCATCCAGGATTTTGCCTCCATTCCCAAAGCTTACAACCCGGCCCAGGGTTACCTGATCAACTGGAACAACAAGCCTGCGCCGGACAAGACCAATACGGACACGTATTACTGGACGTACGGCGACCGCATGAACGAGCTGGATGTGCAGTACCAGCACAAGAATGTCTTCAGCGTGCAGGAAATCTGGGATTTCAACAAGACAGCGTCTTACCATGACGTGAACTGGCGCTATTTCCGCCCCCATCTTGAACGCCTGGCCGATCGGCTTCCGGCGCGTGATTCTGTTCAGCCTGTGCTGGCGGCTTTGTTGGCCTGGGATGGCCTGGAGCGCGACCGTGATGGCCGCAACGCGGGGCCGGCTCGAGTCATATTCAAAACCTGGCTTGAGGAAATGTATGCCTTGGTCTTGATGCCCATCGTGCCCGAGTCGCACCAGGCCATGTACAAGCAGACGGGGTTTGCAACCCAGCAAGGACCCAATCCAGGCTCCATCAATTTAAGCATGGGCACCAAGGTGTTGCTGCGCGCCCTGATGTTGGAGCAGCAGCCTGATCCGACCCGCTTCAATGTGTTTGGAAACAAGGACTCGCAGACCGTTATGCTTGATGCACTGCGTCGCGCCCAGGAGCGCCTGTCGAGCGAGCAGGGCGCAGAGATGGCGGCCTGGACCCTGCCGACGTCGGTGCACCGCTTCAGTGACAAGAATTTCACCGGGACGCCGCAGACGAGCAAGGGCAATACTGTTGACTACATCGGCTACCAGAATCGTGGCACGGAAAACAACCGCATTGTGTTTGATGCCCAGGGTGTGGAGTTCTGCGATGCGGTGGCGCCCGGGCAAAGCGGCTTTATGGATGGAAACGGCGTTCGCAGCCCGCATTACGACGACCAGCTCGAGCTATACAAAGACTTTCAGTGCAAGACCATGGATGTGGAGCATGCCGACATCCGCCGCAATGCGAAGGAAAGCACGGTGTTGTTGATCCAGCCTTGAGCAAGACCTGATCCTCACACCCTTGCATCGGTGGCGCCGCGGAAATAAAACAGGCCGGCAAGCGCCGGCCTGTTGATATGCCCCCGGCGCGCCGGGGGCTCGCCGGCATCAGCCTGGGATGCGGTCCAGGATCAACTGGGCTTCGATACGTACGCGCTCGGGGGCAGTGCCGCCGATATGCTTGCGCGAGGCCACCGAGCCTTCCAGAGTCAGCACCTGGAAGATATCGGATTCGATGCGGGCGTCGAACGCCTGGAGCTGGTCCAGGGACAGGTCGGCCAGATCGCAGCCTTGCTCTTCGCAATGGCGCACGGCCAGCGCCACGGTCTCGTGAGCGTCGCGAAAGGGCAGGCCTTTCTTGACCAGGTAGTCGGCCAGGTCGGTCGCGGTGGCAAAGCCCTGCAGGGCGGCTGCGCGCATGGCGTCGGGCTTGACCTTGATGCCGGAGATCAGGTCCACGAAGATGGTGAGGGTGTCGCGGATGGTGTCCGCGGAGTCGAACAGGCCTTCCTTGTCTTCCTGGTTGTCCTTGTTGTAGGCCAGGGGTTGGCCTTTCATGAGGGTCAGCAGGGCGATCAGGTGGCCGTTGACGCGGCCGGTCTTGCCGCGAGCCAGTTCGGGTACGTCGGGATTCTTCTTTTGCGGCATGATGGAGCTGCCGGTGCAGAATCGGTCGGCCAGGTCGATGAAGCCTACGCGCGGGCTCATCCACAGCACCAGCTCTTCGGAGAAACGCGAGATGTGCGTCATGACCAGAGCGGCGGCGGCGCAGAATTCGATGGCGAAGTCGCGATCCGATACAGCGTCCAGGGAATTGCGGCAGACTTCGTCAAAGCCCAGCAGGCCGGCGACCATCTCGCGGTCGATGGGGTAGCTGGTGCCCGCCAGGGCGGCGGCGCCCAGGGGCAGGCGGTTCACGCGCTTGCGACAGTCCTGCAGGCGTTCGGCGTCGCGGCGGAACATTTCGGCATAGGCCAGCAGGTGGTGGCCGAAGGTGACGGGCTGGGCTACTTGCAGGTGGGTGAAACCGGGCAGGATGGTATCGGCCTGCGTGAGCGCCAGTTCCGCCAGCTTGCGCTGCATCTGTGCCAGCAGGTCCTGCGCGATGTCGATTTCGTTGCGCAGCCACAGGCGGATGTCCGTAGCGACCTGGTCATTGCGCGAACGGCCTGTGTGCAGGCGCTTGCCGGCATCGCCGATCAGTTCCACCAGACGCTTCTCGATGTTCAGGTGCACGTCTTCCAGGTCCAGCAGCCACTGGAACTGGCCTTGCTCGATCTCGTCCAGGATCTGGGCCATGCCGCGCTCGATATCGGCCTTGTCGCTGTCGCTGATGACGCCGACGGCGGCCAGCATGGCGGCATGGGCCAGCGAACCCTGGATATCGAAGCGGGCCATGCGCTTGTCGAAATCCACGGAAGCGGTGTAGCGCTTGACCAGGTCGGAGACGGGTTCGGAGAAGCGGGCCGACCAGGCTTTGGCCTTGTTGGCGAACTGGTCTTGATGAGAGTTGGGTGTGTTCGTAGGCATAGAGGACAATTATAGTAAATCGAGCAGGGTCACGGGGCATTGAGGCCCTCTGCGTGCAGGCGCTGTGCAGTATATTAGAGAGTTTTGACAGTCTAGGAAACCGAGCCGGGGCATTTTTGCGCCTCGCCGGACAGGGAACCGACATGGAGCACGAACGCACCTTGCCTGATTTGCTGGGGTGGCAGCGGATCGAAGGGTATTTACCGCAGGAGCTATGGGTCCAGGTGCTGGCCGGCATTGCCATGCTGGCGCTGCTGGTCTGGTTTGCCAGCTGGATCACATCGGGGGTGCTGTCCAGCCTGGTGCGGCGCATCTTGAAAGTAGCGGGCAAGGACGAATGGGCTCGCGCACTGGTCAAGCGTCGCTTCGTGCGCAATGTGGGCTATGCCGTGCCCATGCTGGTGGTGGCCTCCAATCTGGCCTTGCTGCCCTTGTCGCCAACGATATTGCAGCCGGTGGCGCGTCTGTTCCTGATGGCCTTCTGCGTCTTTGTCATCATGGCCATTGTCAGTCTGCTGGGCGCCTGGCAGGACGTCTATGCCAACTCCAGCCGTGGCCGCACCAAGTCCATCAAGGGCTACATCGAAGTGGCCAAGATCGGTGTGTGGGCCATCGGCTTCATTGTCATGACATCCATCCTGCTGGACCAGTCGCCGGTCCTGCTGCTCTCCGGCCTGGGCGCGCTGTCGGCGGTTTTGCTGCTGGTGTTCAAGGATACCTTGCTGTCACTGGTCGCCAGCACCCAGATGAGTTCCAACGATATGCTGCGCATTGGCGACTGGATCGAAATGAAGCAGGCCAATGCCGATGGCTTTGTCATTGATATCGCCCTGCATACGGTCAAGGTGCAGAACTGGGACAAAACCGTCACCACCATTCCGACTTACAAACTGTTCTCCGAAAGCTACCGCAACTGGCGACAGATGTTCGAGTCGGGCGGGCGGCGCATCAAGCGGACATTGAGCATAGACGCCTCCAGCGTGCGTTTTCTGACGCCCGACGAGGTTGACAGCCTGTCGCGCTTCGCCTTGCTGCGCGACTACCTGGCTGAAAAGCAGCGCGAGATCGAAGCGTCCAATCAGGAGTTGGGACGAGCAGGCATGGATGCGGTCAATTATCGCCGCCTGACCAATATAGGTACTTTCCGAGCCTACTGTATGGCCTACATCAAGCGGCATCCTGAGGTGCATCAGGATATGATCCAGATGGTGCGCATGATGGAGCCCACGGCCGAGGGCATACCGATCGAAGTATATTGCTTCACCAACAAGACGGCCTGGGTGGATCACGAGCGCATCCAGGGCGATATTTTCGACCATTTTCTGTCTATTCTGCCCGAAATGGGGCTGCGGCTGTTCCAGTCGCCTACCGGCCGGGACCTCAGCCTGGGCTTGAGCCTGGCGGCGGAAAGCCACCGGCCCGCCTTGGGCTCCAGCGATTCATTCAAATCATGAAGCACGACCAACCATGAAACAAATTACCGCCATCATCAAGCCTTTCAAGTTGGACGAAGTCCGCGAAGCCCTGTCCGAACTGGACGTCAATGGCCTGACGGTTACCGAGGTCAAAGGTTTCGGCCGCCAGAAGGGCCATACCGAACTGTACCGGGGCGCTGAATATGTCGTGGACTTCCTGCCCAAGATCCGCGTGGACATCGTGGTCGCCGCAGACCGCTGCGAAGCGGTCATCGACGCCATCATCAAGGCGGCGCATACCGGCAAGATCGGCGACGGCAAGATTTTCGTCACTTCGGTCGAGCAGGCCATCCGTATCCGCACCGGAGAAAGCGGGCGCGACGCGCTCTGACTTTTGACGGGCGCCGCTTCTACCCGAGCCGGTCCGAGCAGGGCCGGCAATCAAGGAGTCTTTATGCAGTACGCGAGTCTAGGCAAAGCCGAACGGGTTTCCCGAGTGGGCCAGGGGAGCTGGTACGTGGACATGGGCGACTGGAACCAGGCCATCGCGGCGTTTCGCGCCGGTCTGGATGCCGGCATGAATCATATCGACACCGCCGAAATGTATGGCGATGGCGACGCCGAATCGCTTATTGGGCAGGCTTTACGGGGGCGCCGCGACGAGGCGTTCCTGGTGTCTAAGGTATTGCCCTACAATGCCTCGCGCGACGGGGTCATCAAGGCCTGTGAAGCCAGCCTGAAGCGTCTGGGCACCGATCGCCTGGATATGTACCTGCTGCATTGGCCTGGTCGCGTGCCCCTGGAAGACACCTTTGCTGCGTTCGAGCAACTGGTGCGTGAAGGCAAGATCCTGCAATGGGGCGTCAGCAATTTCGATGCTCAGTGGCTTCAGGAGGCCTACGATATCGCGGGACCGGGCCGCATTGCCTGCAATCAGGTTCTGTACCACCTGAACGAGCGCGCCATCGAGCACTCCGTCTTGCCCTGGTGCCATCAGCACGGGGTGCGAGTCGTGGCCTACAGCCCCTTCGGTCATGACGACTTCCCCGATCCGGACTCCGGCGGGGGAGCCTTGCTGGAAGAAGTCGGCAGCGCCTACGGCGCCACGCCCAGGCAGGTTGCTTTGGCTTTCCTGCTGCGTAACCGCGATGTGTTCGTCATCCCCAAGGCGTCGTCCGCAGAGCATGCCCAGGAAAATGCAGCCGCAGGCGACCTGAAGCTCAGCCAAGAGCATCTGGACGAGCTGGACGACTACTTTGCAAAGGGGCCGGAGCCCGCTTATCTGCCCATGCTCTAAGTTAGGCCTGTGCCTGACGGGGGGCGCGTCTGTCCTGCAACCACAGCCAGGCCAGGGCCAGCATGACCGCCCCCGAAATAGGCAGGGTCCAGGTGTTCACGCCTTCCCAGCCGTAGTTGGTCAGTACCCGGCCCGAGGTGAACGAGGACAGGGCGACGCAGGTGAAGATAATGAAATCGTTCAAGGCCTGCACCCGGCTGCGCTCTTCGGGGCGATAGCAATCCAGCACCATATTGGTGGCGCCGATGAAGCCGAAGTTCCAGCCCAGGCCCAGCAGAATCAGGCTGAACCAGAAGTGTGATACGCTGATCCCGGTCAGGGCGACCACACTGGCCAGGCCCAGCAGCAGTACGCCGGCAAAGGTCACGGGAATCTTGCCATAGCGCTTGATCAGGTTGCCGGTGAAGAAACTGGGGCCGAACATGGCCAGGATATGCCATTGAATGCCCAAGGTGGAGTCGTTCAGGCTGTGGCCGCAGCCTATCATGGCCAGGGGCGAGGCCGTCATCAGGAAATTCATCAGGCCATAGGACGCTACGCCTGCCAGCACCGCAATAATGAAGCGGCTGTTGGCGGCTATTTCGCGCAGGGGCCGGCCTGTATAGGGCCCTGTCGTCGCCTGTGATCGGCCGCGTTCCAGGCGCAAGGTGAAGGCGAAAGGCAGAACCAGCGCAGCCAGCACGGCCTGGGCCAGGAAAGCGGCGGCGAAGGGGTGCTGGGGCCATATGTCCTGGGTATGCATGATGGTCTGGGTGGCGATGATAGCGCCCAGCAGGCCGCCAGCCATGACCCAGGAAATCGCCTTGGGCCGGAAGGCCTCGGAGGCATTGTCGGCGGCGGCAAAGCGGTAACTCTGGACGTAGGATGCGTACAGTCCGGCCAGCAGTGTGCCCAGGCAGAACAGCGCGAATGATTCGGTATAGATGCCGCCTGACGCCAGCAGACCGGCGCCGATGCCCAGCAGCGCGCCGATAATATAGCCGCCCTGACGCCCCAGGCGGCGCATCAGGTAGGCGGCCGGCAAAATGCCCAGCGCCAGTCCCAGATTGAAAATGCCCACCGGCAGGGTGGCCAGGTCGCTGCGGCTGGCCATCTGCTGGCCTACCAGGCTGCTCAGCGCCACTACCAGCGCTGGATTGGCGCCCCCCAGAGCTTGCATGCCAGAAAGAATAAAGGCGTTGTGACGACCGTTGTCTGAACTGGCGGGCATGGGGACTGACTCTCTACATGAAATTAAATTATTAGCTAATGATAATTGGAAATTAAGAAAGCGTGGCGCCTGGCGTCCAGAAGTCAGGCATGAAGCACTCCGCCACCAGCAGCGGTTGGCCATGGCGCCAGAATACCGAGCAGCGTGCGTGCAGTTGCCGCGCCTGCGGCATAGGTTCGCCCGAGCCTTGCAGTGCGCGTTCGATGGTGCGGAAAAACGGCATGGCCCGGCTCAGACGGCAGCTCAGGAACTCGGAGCGTTGTATCTGGGCATCGTTATACAACATGTCGGCCAGCGGCCGGCTGCGCAGCCTGCGTATGCCTTGCCAGACACCATGAGAGGCCGCCAGGGGCGTGAAACTGCGGGCGATGACGCAGCGCACGCCGTCGATGGACATGGACACTTCGCGTATCCAGGCCAGCGTGCCGCGCGGCCTGGCGATCAGAGCGGCTTCCTGGGCGTCCAGGCAACTGGCGTATTCACGAACGACCTCCAGGCGCACTTGGCCCAGACGGCGCAGACCGGCCGTCAGGGCTCCGGGTCGGTACAGCCAGTGCTTCTGGGCAGGTGTGGCGGAAGGATGGGCCTGGCGATTCCAGGGTTTTTTTTCTGTCGGACTTAATTTCATGAGCCGTATTATCGCTAAAGCCATAAAATAGCGCTCATGGAAAAAGAACGTATCTCAAAATTAATGGCCCAGCGCGGCATGTGTTCGCGTCGCGAGGCAGACGCTTTCATCGAGCGCGGCTGGGTGCGGGTGGACGGCGTCGTGGTGTCCGAGCTGGGCAGCAAGGCTTATCCCAACCAAAAGATCACCCTGGAAAAGCAGGCGCGCCAACGTCAGACCCAGCGTGTGACTATTTTGCTGCACAAGCCGGTGGGTTTTGTGTCCGGCCAGGCCGAAGCGGGCTATCGCAATGCGGTATCCCTGATCAATGCATCCACCCAGTACAAGGGCGGGCGCGGCGGGCCCAAATTCGAACCCGCGCACCTGCGGGGCCTGGCGCCGGCCGGCCGTCTGGACATCGACTCCACGGGCTTGCTCATCCTGACTCAGGACGGGCGTATTGCCCGCCAGATCATTGGCGAAGATTCCGTCATCGACAAGGAATACCTGGTGCGGGTCACTGGCAAGCTCAGCGAGCGCGGCATGGAGCTGCTGAACTTCGGCCTGAGCCTGGACGGCAAGCCTTTGTTGCCGGCCCAGGTGTCCTGGCAGAACGAGGATCAATTGCGCTTTGTGTTGCGCGAAGGCAAAAAACGGCAGATCCGGCGCATGTGTGAAATGGTGGGCCTTAAAGTCGTGGGCTTGAAGCGCGTGCGCATCGGCGATCTGGTGCTGGGCGACCTGCCCATGGGCCAGTGGCGCTACATGAAGGAAACCGAGCGCCTGGCCTGACCAGTTCCTTAGTTCGCAGAGGTACGCAATTGATAGCTGGCCCGGTCATCCTGGGCCAGTTTGTCTTTCAGCCAGGGCAGGCTTTGCGTCAGCTGGGCCTGCAGCGTCCAAGGCGGGTTGATGATGAACAAGCCGCTGCCGTGCAGCCCCAGCCCATTGGCGGCGGGTGCGCGCACATTCAGACTGGCATTCAGCCAAGACGCGTCCAACTGCTCCAGACTGCGCTGCAGCTGCTGCACTTCGGGGCGCTGCACGATGGGATACCAGACCACGATGCAGGCCTGGGCGAAACGCTTCAAGGCATCCTTCACGCTGTTGACCACCTGCCGATAGTCGGACTTGGCTTCGTAGGAGGGATCCATGACCACGATGCCGCGCCGCGATGGCGGTGGCAACAGGCGATTGAGCTGCTCGAAGCCATTTTCAAGATACAGGCGCACGCGACGGTTGCCGCGGGGATATAGCTGCGCCACATTTTCGCTCAGCACGTCGAATTCGGAGGGGTGCAGCTCAAAACCGTGAAAACTGTCCTGCGGGCGCAGCAGGCCAAGGGCCAGCCACGGCGAGCCGGGGTAGTAGCGTGCGACATCATCGGCGTTCAGGTCGGCAATGGCGTCGATATAGCGCTCGATCAGGGGCGGATGGCTGTCCTGCTGCAGTACACGATCCAGGCCGTCGTAGAACTCGCCCCGGGTCTGTGCCCATTCATCGTCCAGGTCATAAAGGCCGGCGCCGCAATGGGTGTCGATGATTGTGAAAGCGCTGTCCTTCTGTGTGTAGTAGTCGAAGATATGCAGCAAGGTGGCATGCTTGAGCACGTCGGCATGGTTGCCGGCATGAAAGGCGTGGCGGTAACTAAACAAGAGCTTTCCTGGTGCAGAGCCGGTTAGAGAGTATCAGGACGAATGGTAGTGACTTTGTCGGTGAAGATCGCGTTGCAGCCCCAGTCCAGCAGTTCGCGGGCGCGTTCGGCGTCATTGACGGTCCAGACGGCCACGGTGTAGCCGGCCTGGCGTATGGCGCGTACCAAGGCCTGGTCGGTGTGGGCGTCGTTCAGGTTCAGGCCGCAGCAACCCAGGCGCTCCAGACGCTGGGGCCAGTCGGCCGGCACCTGTTCTTCGATCAGCAGGGCGCGGGGCAGGGTCGGAACTGCTTGTTGGGCGGCGGCCAAAGCGTCTTCGGAAAACGAAGACAGCAGTGGCGGCAGGCTTGCCTTGGCCCAGAGCTGCTGCGCCGCCAGTGCGACGATGCGGCCGGTTTCTGCCTCCTGGCCGGTGGTGGGCTTGATCTCGATATTGCTGTGGATCTGGTTGGCCAAGGTGAAGGCGGCGATGGAGCTCAGGGTGGCGATCGGTTCGCCCGCGTAGGCCGAGGAATGCCAGGCGCCGAAGTCCCAGGCCGACAGTTCGGCCAGGGTGAAGTCGCCGGCCAGGCCGCTGGCGTTGGAGGTGCGCTCCAACGTATCGTCATGCAGCAGGACAGGGATGCCGTCGCGGCTGAGCTTGACGTCGTATTCCATCATGGTGAAGCCATTCTGCGCGCCCAGGCGCAGGGCGGCCAGCGTGTTTTCGGGGGCCATCTTGCCGGCGCCTCGGTGGGCGATCAGGCTGTGGTAGGGCCAGTGATGGATAATAGGGCTCATGGCGGACTCGCAGACGGCAGGATAAAAAAAGCCAATGTACTATTTTAACCGGGGCTGTACACTGTAAGGTTAAGGTTTTTGGATTTACAATCCGCCCCCACGTCTTCGTTGAAGTCAAACATACTTAATCTAAACACGGTATATTCTCAGACCGGGCCAGGATCCGTTCTGATGCGCCGCCCGCAGCGTGCTGCTGCAAGCGAAAGTAGGTGATGATTAATGTTCGAGATTATCCGTAAGAACCAACGCATCATGCAGTTGGTCCTGTTAGTGCTGATTCTGCCGTCATTTGTCCTGATCGGCGTCAGTGGCTATTCCAATTATGTCTCCGGAGACAGCGACATCGTCAAGGTGGGCGACAGCGCCATTACCGCGCAGGAGTTTGATCGCGCCCGGCGCATGCAGCTCGACGAAATGCAGCGCAACAACCCTGCCGGCTTCGATCTGGCCCAGGCGGACAGCCCGGCCAGCCGCCGTCAGCTGCTGGAATCCCTGATCGATCAGCGCGTGCAGATCGACGAGGCGACGCGCGCTCGATTCAGCGTATCGGACACGGCCTTGCGCGATGCCATCGCCACCATGCCGCAATTCCAGGAAAACGGCGTCTTCTCGCCTTCGCTCTACAATCAGGTGCTGGCCTCGGCCGGCATCAGCGTGCGCGATTTCGAGCAAAGCCAGCGGGGCCAATTGGCACTGGATCGCGTGCTGGGCCCGGTCGGCGCCACTACCGCCATGCTGCCCAGCGTCATGAACCAACTGGAAATCGCCCTCACGGAAGAACGCGGCGTGCGCGTCCATACTCTTCTGGCGCGTGACTTCCAGGACAAGGTCCAGGTCAGCGACGCCGATCTGCAGGCTTGGTACGACAAGAACAAGGCCGCGCTGGAACTGCCCGAGCAGGTCAGCGCCGAATACCTGCTGCTCAACGAAGAAGCCGCCTCGACCGATCTGGCTAAGCCGACTGACGAGCAGCTCAAGCAATACTACGACCAGAACAAGACCCGCTACGTGCAACCCGGTCGCGTGAACATCAGCCATATTCTGGTGTCGCTGCCGGCAGGCGCTTCCGAAGCGCAGCGCGACACGGCCCAGACCAAGGCACGCGAGCTGGCCGAGAAAGCACAGGCCGACAAGAACGCGTTTGCCGATCTGGCGCGCAGCAGCTCCGAAGACGGCGGCAGCGCCCGCGATGGCGGCGAGCTGGGTTGGATCACCAAGGGTTCCTGGCCGGCCGTGCTCGAAAATGCGGTGTTCTCCCTGAACAAGGGGGATGTGTCGGGCGTCATCGAAGGTCCAAGCGGTTTTCACATTTTCAAGATCAACGAAGTCCAGCCTGAGCAGGGCGAATCCTTCGAGCAGGCTCGCAGCAAAGTCGAAACCGAGGTGCGCAAGCAACTGGCCGCCGAGCGTTTTGCCGACATGGCCACCAAGTTGACCAATCTGGTGTACGACAACGACGAAAACCTGCAGGCCGCTGCCGGCGCGCTTGGCCTGACCCTCAAAACGGTGGATGGAATTACCCGCCAAGGCCTGGTGCCCGCCGATCACATCGATAGCGACCACCCTGCCGCCGCCAGTGCCGATGCGGCTGTGTTGGATGACACCCGGGTGCGCCAAGCCCTGTTCAATCCTACGGCCATGAGCTCGCGCAAGAACGCAGGCGTGGTGGAAATATCCCCCGATACCTTGATCGCTGTGCGCGTCACCGATGTCAAGGCGGCGCATGTTCCTGCGCTGGACAAGGTTCGCAGCCAGGCCCGCGAAAGTCTGGTGCGCGAGCGCTCTCAGGAATTGGCGGTCAAGGCTGGTGAAGAGCTGCTGGAACAGCTCAAGGGCGGCGCGGCCGCCGAAGGCTTCTCCAAGGAATTTGCCGTCAGCCGCGCTGCCTTCCCCGAAATGGACGAAGCGCTGCTGAACAAGGTGCTGGCGCAATCGACTGACAAGCTGCCCGCCTATGTGGGCGCCGCCCAGCCGCAAGGCTATACGGTGGTGCAGATCGTCAGCCAGCAAGAGGGCAAGGCTGGAAACCCCGGGCTGGGGCTGTTGACGGCGCAACTGAACCAGGCTTTGGCGCGTAGCGAAACCGAAGCTGTTCTGAATGCCATGCGCGAAGACCTGAAGGTCCAGGTGCTGCCCGAGGCCGAAAAAGAACTGACCGCCAGCGGCGACGCACAATAAGCTCGCGCTGTTGGTTCTCAAACGCCCCAGGCCGATTGCTGGCTTGGGGTGTTTTTGTTTATTGACCGGATATTGTCATGGCTGCTACCGACTTTTCTGCTAATCGCCGCCGTTTGCTGGGCGCTTTGTCCTTGTGTGCCGTTCCTGCATCCGTATGGGCTCAGGGAAATGCCCAAGGCACTTTCATTGAACGCACCCTGAACAGACCGGTGCCCGGCGGCGTCGCCGTTGTGGATCTGGGGCAGGCTTCTCAAGCTCCGCAAGTCAGTTTTAATGGCCATCGGGTGCTGGTGATCCGCGACGCGGACCAGCGCTGGAAGGCGATTGTCGGTATAGACTTGAAGACGCCCTCGGGGCGGCACAGCTTGCACGTGCAGGGCGCGGCAGTGACGGCTTTTTCTGTGGGCAGCAAGCGCTACCGGGAGCAGCGCATCACACTCAAGAATAAATCGCACGTCAATCCAGATCCGCAGCAGCAGGCCCGTTTCGAGCGGGAACTCAAGGAACAGATGGATGCCTATGCCAGTTTCCGTCCCGAGGGGCCCAGCAATGTGGTATTTGACAAGCCCGTTCCAGGACGCTTGACCAGTCCCTTCGGGCTGCGGCGCTTTTTCAATGGTGAAGAACGAAACCCGCATTCCGGCCTGGATTTTGCTGCGGCGACGGGTACCCAGGTCAAGGTGCCGGCGGATGGCGTTGTCACCATCGTCGGAGATTATTTCTTCAATGGAAAGACTGTGTTCGTGGACCACGGGCAAGGACTGATTACCATGTACTGCCATCTGTCGGCCTTCGATGTGCGCAAGGGGGATACGGTGCGCAAAGGCGATGTCGTAGGCCGATCCGGCGCGACCGGCCGCGCGACCGGGCCGCATCTGCACTGGAATGTCAGCCTGAACAATGCGCGTGTCGATCCGGCGATCTTCATCGGCGCTTTTCAGCCTTAAGCCCTGACATGATCATTCAATCGGCCTATTGGCGTGGCCTGAGGGACAGCGCTTCGATCGCACTGGGCTATATTCCGGTTGCCATTTCTTTTGGTCTGGCGGCCGTGCATGCCGGGCTGTCCCCCTGGCTGGCTGTATTGGTGTCGTTGGTCGTGTATGCGGGCGCCAGTCAGTTCATTCTTATCAGCCTGTTGGCGGCAGGTGCCGCCTATCCCTGCATACTGGGCATCGTGGTGGTCATGAATCGGCGCCACCTGTTCTACGGTCCGGCCTTGCTGGGGTTTTTCAGCGGGTCTCCAAGCGTGCGCTGTGTATGGCTGGCCCCTGGACTGACGGACGAAGTATTTGCGGCATCGGCGGGCAGTTTGTCCCGTCAGCCAGCGCGCGAGCAGGCGTCCTGGTATTGCGGCCTGCAATTGGGCGCGTACCTTTCCTGGGTGGGCGGCACGGCCTTGGGGGCGTTCTTCGCGGGTGACCTGCTGGGGCAGTCGCCCGTGCTGGAAAAGACACTGGGTTTTGTACTGCCTGCCCTATTTTTTGCTCTGCTTCTGGAGATCCGCCGTTCAGCGCCAGCGCTGGTGATGGCGGGCGCGGGTCTGGCGGCGCTGGCCGCCATGCTGGTGCTGCCGTCTTACGTGGCCATTATTGCGGGCATGCTCGCTGGCGGCCTGATGGCTTTGCGCCGTGCTTGAGGAGGGCATCATGGATTGGGGTTTTATCGTCATGATCGCGCTGGCAGGGCTGGGCACCTTTCTTATCCGTTATCTGCCTTTGCGTCTGCGCAGCCGCTCGGGCTCGGGACCCGACAACCAATCGGTCTGGTCGCGCCTGTTCAGCGCCATCGGTCCGGCGGGCATTGCGGCTTTGTTGGCCGTGTCGCTGATCTCCCTGGTCAGCGCGGAGCAGCCCTGGGTGGATGGCATTCCTGTCCTGGCGGGACTGGCCGGTGTGCTGCTGGGCCGTCGATGGCCTGGGGGCATTGCCGGCTCGACGCTGGCCGGGGTGTTGGCCTATGGCGTAGCGGTGTGGCTGGCGGGGGTGTAGGCAGCGCTGTGGCCCGTCGATGAACTGACCGAGTGGAAGCCATAAAAAATGCCTGCTGATACAGCAGGCATCAGACTGCTGACAAACCCCGCTGTTACGCCCATGCCTGTTGGTTCAGCCCAAACACATGTTCAGACCGTGGAGCGAGCACATCCCCCTATGTCGCATTCGTTCGTTGAGCCGGCGCAGAAACGACACCGAGGAAGGTGAGTCCGGCGGCCCTGATTCGGCGGGCTGGGGCCTTCGCCCGCGCTGCGCGCCGGTGCCCTTGTCGGCTGGCCGGGACAGGCGCCCCGTTAACTCGCCGCGTGGTTCGTGCCGAACCACAAGCGCGCGTCTCAGACAGAACGGGGCTTGCCTCCTGTCCCGGCCAACCGCCGGCGGCGAACGCCCTGACTCGCCCGCCGAATCAGGGTCGCCGGACTCACCCGAGCAGCGTGGTGGTTTCAGGGCCAGGGCTCATTAACGAACCCTACAACGCAGGAGGTCTATGGGTCGCCCCCAGTCTTGCTATCAGTGAATCCTCAAGAGGCTGACACTATGACGGTTGCGATCAGTGCAATCAGGCCGCGCCTTGACCGGCGTCTATCGAAACCGGTTCTGCAATGAACATCGGCATCCGAACGTAATGCAAAAAAATGCCAGCCCACGCTTAACGGACTGGCATTACATTTTTACGCGAGCGTTTGTCAGCAGTCTGATGCCTGCTGATACAGCAGGCATTTTTTTACGGACAGCGTCGAGTATCAGCCCTTAATGCGCACGATCTTCTGCACTTGCGGCACATGGCGGATGGCGCGGATGACCCGGGCCAGGTGAGTGCGGCTGTCGACCTGGACGGTCAGGTGCAGCACGGAGGTGGCGGCGGATTCGTCCGGCATGGAAATGTGGATGATATTGGAGTCTGCATCCGTGATTTCTGCGGCCAGTCGACCCAGTACACCGCGCTCGTTGATGGCGGTGACATCCAGACGGGTGGAGAGGTGGCGGGCCGTATTGCTGTCCCACATGACGGGGACCCAGCGTTCAGGTTCTTTCGCTTGGGCGCGCTGCGCCACAGCGCATTCGGCCATGTGCACCACCAGGCCGTGGCCCAGGCGTATGCCGCCGATGATCGCATCGCCCGGCAAGGGGCCGCAACAAGGTGCCAGCTGGACGGCCTGGCCTTCGTTGCCATGGATAAGAATAGGCGCCGAGGTGTTGGCGGTGATTTCGTCAAAGGCGGCTGCGGTGGTTTCCAGCAGGGCGTTTTCGGGAGCGAAGCGGCGCGCCACCACGGCGGCCAGGCGTTTGCCCAGACCGATGTCGGCCAGGATTTCTTCGCGTGACGCGGCGCCCGAGCCTTTGGCCAGCTTGTCCCAGTTCGGGTCGTCGTCGCCCGCATGAGGCAGGCCCAACTGGTCGAAGGCCTGGTCCAGCAGGCGACGGCCAAAGGCCACGGATTCTTCGTATTTGACGGTGCGCAGGTAATGACGGATTTCCGAGCGGGCGCGGCCCGAGCGAACATAGTTAAGCCATTGCGCGCTGGGGCGGGCAGCGGGCGAGGTGATGATTTCCACCGAGTCGCCGCTTTTGAGTTCGGTACGCAGCGGCGCGAACTCGCCATTGATCTTGGAGGCGACGGCATGATTGCCGATATCCGTATGGATGCTGTAGGCGAAGTCTACGGGAGTGGCGCCACGCGGCAAGGAGATGATCTTGCCCTTGGGCGTGTAGACATAGACCGCGTCGGGGAACAGGTCGACCTTGACGTGCTCCAGGAACTCGGCCGAATCGCCGGTCTGGCTTTGGATGTCCAGCAGCGATTGCAGCCAGCGGTGCGTGCGTTTCTGCAGGTCGTTCAGGGTGACGTCGTCTTCCTTGTAGAGCCAATGCGAAGCGACGCCTTCTTCGGCCACGTGATCCATTTCGCGGGTACGGAACTGGAATTCCACAGGGGTGCCGTAGGGGCCTATCAGGGTGGTGTGCAGGGATTGATAGCCATTGACCTTGGGAATGGCGATGTAGTCCTTGAACTTGCCAGGCACGGGGCGATACAGCTGATGCACAGTTCCCAATGCCAGATAGCATTCGGGCAGCGTGTGCACGATGACGCGAAAGCCATAGATATCCAGCACATCCGAGAAGGATTTTTTCTGCTCGACCATTTTGCAGAAGATGCTGTAGAGCGATTTTTCCCGGCCGGAGATCTCGGCCTCGATGCCGGCGGCGGGCAGGGCGATCCGGACGGCGTCGGTGATTTTGCTGAGGACTTCGCGGCGATTGCCGCGAGCCGCCATCAAGGCCTTATGCAAGACCTTGTAGCGGTTGGGATACATGGCCTTGAAGCAGCGGTCCTGCAGTTCGCGGAACAGTGTGTTCAGGCCAAGCCGATGCGCGATGGGTGCGTAGATGTCCAGGGTTTCCTGAGCCACGCGGCGGCGTTTTTCGGGCTTGACCGCGTCCAGCGTGCGCATATTGTGCAGCCGGTCGGCGAGCTTGATGAGGATGACGCGCACATCGCGCGACATGGCCAGCAGCATCTTGCGAAAGCTGTCGGCTTGCTGCTGTGTCTTGGTGGCGAATTCCAGGCGCTCGAGCTTGGACAGGCCGTCCACGATCTCGGCGACATCGGTGCCGAACTTTTCGGCCAGCTCCTGCTTGGAGACGTCTTGGTCTTCGATGACGTCGTGCAGCAGGGCCGACATCAGGGCATCGGTGTCCAGCTTCCAGCCGGCACAGATCTCCGTGACGGCGATAGGATGGGAAATGTAGGGTTCGCCGCTGGCGCGGAATTGTCCCAAGTGGGCCTGGTCTGCGAAGCGATAGGCTTCGCGCACGCGCTCGACGTCCTTGGGATCCAGGTACTGGGAGATGATCTTGGTCAGCGGCGCCAGGGAGGCAATGGCTGCATTATTGCCTTCCTGGATGGGCAGCGGAGCGCCGCCGGTATCTGCCTTGGGCTTGCGGCGTCCTAGCCGCGAGCCTTTTTTCAGGACGGCCAGAAGACCAGACGATGCGCCGCGTAAGCCCGGAAATGCCATACAGTACTCCGCAGGTGAATCAGGTAGGAACCTTGCGCAGCATTTCCAGACCGGTCGCGCCGGCGGCGATTTCGCGCAGGGCCGTCACGGTGGGTTTGTTCTTGCTTTCCAGGCGAGGCTCATGACCCTGAGCCAGTTCGCGTGCGCGGTAGGCGGCAGCCAGGGTCAGTTTGAAACGGTTGGGGACTTGCTCCAGGCAGTCCTCGACAGTGATGCGTGCCATAGTTAGACCTGTGGTCGAGATAAAGTGAAAGGGGAAAAATCAGGCTTGATGCGACAGGGCATCGGCGCCTAATTGTTGAAAGAGTTCGCGATGCCGTACCGACTGGGTAACCGTGCGCAGACGGCTGGCCTGTACGATGCTCGATAGTTGCGCTAATGCTTCATCGAAATCTTGATTGATAATAGCATATTGGCACTCGTTAACATGGGCGATTTCGCTGCTGGCAGCCTGCAGGCGGCGGGCAATGACCTCTTCGCTGTCCTGGCCGCGATTGCGCAGTCGCGCCTCCAGGGTCGGCAGCGATGGCGGCAGGATGAAAATGCCCACGGCCTGGGGGAAGTACTCCCGTGCCTGCTGGGCGCCTTGCCAGTCGATTTCCAGCAATACGTCGCGGCCCGATTGCAGCGCCTGCTCGATGGGGGCTCGCGGCGTACCGTAGTAGTTATCGTGCACCAATGCCCATTCCAGCATGGCCTTTTCCTGGCACATCTGTTCAAAGCGGGGTTTGTCGACAAAGAAATAATGTTCGCCGTCGGCTTCGCCGGGACGCGGTGCGCGCGTAGTAGCCGAAATGGACAGCATGATGGCCGGGTCTTGGGCCAGCAGGGCGTTGACCAGGCTGGATTTGCCGGCGCCGCTGGGGGCGACGACCATGAAGATGGTGCCGGGATAGCTCGTGGACATAATGAGCGTCTATATAAATAACGTTGAAAAAATCAGTCGGCTTGTTCGCCGGTCTGGCCGAATTCGCCCAGTACGGCCTGTAGGCTGGTGGCATCGGCGCACAAGAACACCACGGTGTCGTTGGGGTTCATGTTGAAAAGCACGTCCTGAACCTGCTCGGCGGCATCGTCAGCGTGAGCAATAGCCATCACATGAACATCGGCGCCGTTATCGAACTGTTCTTCCGGAACAATGTCGGCCACGGCATCCAGATCCGGATCACTGATGGCCAGGTAAGCCCAGACCTTGTGTTCGTCCAAGGATATTTCCAACACATAGCCCGAGTCGGTCAGGCGGATGATTTCACTTTGTACTTGCATGGTGGATGGCCAATTCAGGTAAATGACAAGGTGGCGACGACAGGAGTGTGGTCCGAGGGCTGTTCGTTGGAGCGCGGATCGCGGTCGATCACGCAGGCCGAGCAACGAGGCCGCAGGGCGTCGGACAGCAGCACGTGGTCGATGCGCAGCCCTGCGTCGCGGCGGAAGGCGAAACGGCGGTAGTCCCACCAGGTAAAGGGGCTGCCGGTCTGCTCGAACAAGCGGTAGGCATCGTGCAGTCCCAGATCCAGCAATTTCTGAAACGCCTCGCGCTCGGGTGGCGAGACCAGCACATCGCCCGCCCATTTGGCCGGATCGTGCACATCTTCGTCAGCCGGGGCGATATTATAGTCGCCCAGAATCGCCAGGCGCGGATGCGCAGCCAACTCTTTTTGCAGCCATTCGTGCAGCGCCGAAAACCATTGCAGCTTGTACACGTACTTGTCGCTCTCCAGCGACTGGCCGTTGGGGCAGTAAGCGCTGATGACGCGCATCGGCCCGTCGGGCGAATCGTAGGTGGCAGCCAGCAGGCGCTGCTGGGGATCTTCGTAATTGGGCAGATTGCGCTGTACGTCGGTGCCGGGCTGGCGGGAAATCAGGGCCACGCCGTTATAGGTCTTTTGACCCGCCCACTGGGCCTGATAGCCGATTTCCTGCAGCGCCTCCAAAGGAAAGCGCTCATCGGGAATCTTCAGTTCCTGTAGACAAAGCACATCCACAGGATTGGTCTGGAGCCAGTCCAGAACTTGCGGAAGACGAACGTTCAGGGAATTGACGTTCCAGGTGGCTAATTTCATGGTATTAGATCAATCTTTATAAATCATGTAGTTGCACGAGCTTAATGCACCATTTTTTTGCTTGACTACCCATCTGGCTACCCATATGTCATGTGCTGGGGCAATGGCACCCGTGTTGCGTAGATGCCACTATCATATCAGCGTACAGCCTTGTTCCGCTCGATCATGGCATGCACGCTTTCAGCGGTGATGCCGCTAGAACGTTTGCTGATCTTTACGAGATCGAGTTCACCGGTCTTTACCATTCGGTAGACAGTCGAGCGGGAAATGCCCAGCTTAGCTTCGACTACATTGATCCGGTAGAGAAGTGGGCGAGGCTCGGTTGGGTACGTAGCTATATTCATATTTACCTCTCAAGAAAAGCCCGGCTCAAGGCCGGGTCGGTTCCATTCTTTTGCGGTCACGGCGAGCATGGCCGTGATTGATTCGGTTGCTGGCCTGCCTCCTTACGGGCTGCGTCGATGATGTCTTCGCGCACCCACTGTGCGGATTCACCAATGTCATGGTTTGAACGGTGCCGGGCAGTTTCAAACCTGATTTGCAACCAGCCGTTTTCGTCGGTTTCTATGCAGTCTTTGAGCAGATAGCGAAGCAAGTCCGCGTCCGTGCCTTGGGCCGCATCGCAGTTCTCGCAATGCCCAGCAGCAGCGATGAACCCAGCGCCGTAGCTGCTGGCGCTGAACATGTCGCCGCAGCCGCAGGCCACCGTTTCGGCGTTCTGCTGGCTCAAATGCTGGGCCAGCGCGGCGCGGGCTGTCAGGGCGGCCCCCCTGTTTGCCAGGGCAGCATCCCGCCATCTCTGAGATTGCTCTGCAGCCACCTCATAGGCGCTCTGCTGTTGACGGGTAGCATCCTGCTGGGCGAGTGCGGCGCGGGCCTTCCAGGCGGCGTGCGCTAAAAACGTCTCGTCGTACTGCATAAGGTCCACATCGGGCGGCAGCTCGCTGTGAAGTCGGAACCACTGATCAAATTCCGCCCATTCATTCAGCCCATCAGCACCGCTTACAGGTTGCTGCTGACCATGCAAATTTGGCAAATCGTCAACCGGCTTTCCTTGCATTTCGGTCGATCTGTCAACCTGCTGCGCCTGGGCGGCAACGGGGGCGGCATATTTCGGGTCTTTCAGCATCGCTGCCAGGGCGCGCTGGATGCCTTCCTCGGTAATCGTGTCGCCCTCGCAATGGTCGATTAGGTAGCTGGGGAAGTTAGCCCACGCCACCGGCTCCGCGCTCACAGGGGCGACACTCGGTGCGAGTTCAGTTTGGCGCAGGTTATGCAAGGCAAATCCGCCATCCTGAAAGGCTTCGGCAAGGCGACGGGCGACGTGTTCGCATACAGACTGGTTCCCAGAAAATAAAACTCGTTGCCCGTCACCCGCTGTAACGGTATAGAAAGGAAACGGCCAGCCGCGCGGTTGCCCGACCTTGTACCGCGCTTGAGCCAGACTGTTCATTGGACGATGTGGATAGTTCAACTGAGTCATTGGTTGCTCTCGGATGTTTCTTGATTGATGGGGCTAGCCAGTTGGGCCAGCTCTTGTACCTGTTGCTGCGCAGTGGTTGCCAGCTCATAGATCCAACCGGTTAGGGCTTCTGCCTGGTTGACGGGGATCCGTACCAGAATCTGCTCATGGCTTACCAACTGCGCCAGCAGCCGCAGGCGTCCGATGGTCTTGTCGGCGGCCAGATACGCCTCTTGGGTGTGAAATTGCTTAGCCATGGGTATCCCCCTGGGCTTGTACCAGCGCTGACTTGTTGAGCTGTTTGCGCAGCTCGAGTATTTCGACTAACGCGTTTTTCAGGTCGTGCAGGTACAGGCTGTCGTGAGGGCCGCTGTACAGCTTGGTACCGGGCAGCAGTGTGCGGATGTCGGCATAGGGGGGCATGCCCGGTTTGTCGGATGCGCGTACTATGCCGACGGGCTCGCTGCTAACGGGAGCAACGTTTTTTGTAGCCAGCAGGTCGTTGACGTATAGGCCGCCATCTAGGAAAGCGCCTTTCAGCAGCCCTGCTACTCTCTCGCAGTCCGGTTTGCGTCCGTGATAGAGCATGGATCCGCCGTCGGCGGCATACACAGCATGCGTAGACAACAGGCTGGGGTGGGCTTCTGCGACAGTGAATTGCAGGCTTGCGAGTGCATCTATTTGCTCATAAGGGTAGTGCGTGCGGGGCCCAGCGGGGTCCAGTAGCGTGATGAAATCGTTGTCGGTGAGCAAGCCAGCGATAGCGTCATCCAGAATCAGGCGTTCGGAGGCACTTGGTTTGTAGTAATAGTTGAAGTCGTCATGCCCCATGACGTAATCGTCAAGGTATTTTTTGATTGCCGCATCGATCTGTTTCCAGTCTCGCCCCGCCGGTACGGATAGGTTATTGAAGGGGGCGAAATCTGCGTTGCCTGCCGTTGTGTAAAGGGTATAGCTGTTTTCAAGTATGTCGGCCGGCATGAATCCGCGATGGCCGCCTTGGTGGACGACGTAATATTGGTCCGGCTTGGGCTTGATCTTGGTCTGGCAGAAGAGGTCTTGGCTGATCTCGATTGGCGCATAGCCCTCTTCATGAAAGTGCAGTATGGCAAACGCCTTTGCATCTTCGGCTTCTAGAAATTCAACGGATTTGATCTTTAGTGCCCACACGTGCTGGTGGCGTACGTAGCGGGGCATTTCTCGCGTTACAGTCATGATGGTTGTCCTATATACGTTTGAATTCAATGACCCACACCCAAGGGTTCGAACGCCATGAGTCAGGGCCGTTGATGGTTTCCCAAAGGCGGGCGAAGCGTTCAGTTGCGTAACCAGGGGGCGGGGTAATCACGGCCCGGCTTCTGCCGACGTTCACGGCTGCGTTTGCTCATATGGCCTCCTGCAGTTCTTCGTTGCCGCGCACGGCGATGGCCGTGGCGATGGGACGCACCCAAATAGGCGTGCTGGACAGTTGGAATGTTTCGCCCGTGCGCGCCAGCAGGATGGTCCTGCCAATTTCTTCGGCAATAGCGCGTGCTGTGCGGCGCGGTACGGCATTGCCGATACGTTCGCGCCAGAGTTGGTCAGATTGGCCGTGCAGAATGAATGGCTCGCGTTCTATGGCGTAGTCGTCGGGGTCGTAGATGCTCTGCAGGGCGGCCAGCTCCAGAGTGGTGAATGGCCGGTGCCAGGTGCCGTCCAGGGCGATGATGCGGCAGATCAGTTTGTCGTTCAGCTCGGGCATCGGCCGGGGATCTGCCACTGACCAGCGGCCGTTGTCGTGGCATGCTGATGCGGCGACTGCGCCGGCATGCTCGTTCCAATCGGTGACGCCATAATGCCCACCCGTCAGATAATGGTCACCGCGGCTGCGCTGCATGCCCGGGCGTGGATCTGCGACCGCATAAGCGCCCTGACCAGTCGTGCTGCCGGCGATTACCGTGCCGGCCGGGTCGCCCCATCCCGTGACAGCATATTTGCCGAATGATGGGCCAGCGCGTCGAGGATCTGCCACACATTGCCCGCCAGATCCAAATCGCGCACCCGTGACTGTGTTGGCCGCCTGATCGAAGCTATGGACGCGCAACTTGGCTGCGTGCGCAGAATCCGGCCAGCCGGTCCGCGGATCTGCGACGCACTGTCCGCCGCTGGACGGGCCGTGGCCGCTGGTGACGGTGCCGGCCGATCCATCCCACGGCACGACACGGAACACGTTTTTGTGGGTATCGCTGCCGAGTCCGCGTGGATCCGCAACGCTGTAGGCACCTTGGCCGGGGCCTTGTTGGCCGGCCACTGTGCCGGTGGTCTCGTCCCAACGTCTCACGCCATAAGCCTGGCCGTCATTCCAGCGTGCTGACGGCGCAAATCGTGGATCCGCTATAGAGAAAGCGCCGTTGGTCGGCATTGCCCGGCTGGTGACGGTTCCAGTGTGCGTGTGCCAGTTCCGGACGCCCAGGTAGCCCTGGTGCGCTTCTGGCACTATCAGGTAGTCGCGCAGATGACCGTTCTCGACCGCGAGTTTGTTCAGGCTGCGCCAGTCGCTGCCGGCCTCAACAAATGCCAGTCGCACCCAGGTTTTCCAGCTCAGGCTGGGGATGCGGTGCATGGGGCTGGCCGCCAAGTCGCCCGGCAACGGCATGCGCCCGAGGATTTCGCCAACGGCGCGCAGCGGACGCGTGGGTGGCTCATAAATGAATGCCGGCACTTTTTCAGCATGACGGGCTATCAGCAGAAACCGCTTGCGGCTTTGTGCCAGGCCGCCAAGCTCACCGCAGTCGTGCGTCGTTTCGCGCACGACGTACCCGTAGTGACGCAGCATGCCGGTGATCTGTTCCAGCAGGTGTCGCCCGCGTGTGGCGATGCGCGGCACGTTCTCGAACAGGATCACAGGCACGGGATCGGCCGCCCAGGCCTCCAGCATCAGCCAGACGCCACGCAGCGTGAGTTCGTTCAGTGCCTGGTAGCGGGCCGTCTTGGCGTGCGCCGCCGGCAACAGGCCACTGAACCCTTTGCAGGGGGCGGACAGGAACACGATATCGGGAGTGATGTGATGGGCCGCGGCGCGCACATCCTCGGGCATGGCCTCTTGCCAGTTTGAAGGCGGCTCCTGGCCGTGCCAGGCCATGTACTGCTGGCGGCTGAACAGGTCGCGGACGGTTCCAGGCACGCCAACCAGTTGACGAAAATCGGCGGCGCCGGCCGGGTCCACATCCATGCCGCCCAGGCAGCGCATTTGGCCCTGCAGGCCTGGGATCTCTGGCCGAGCGTCTTGAAATCCGGCCGCACCACTGCCCAGGCCAAAGAACATATGGAAGTGGTGGATGATGCCATCGGTGGCATTTTTGCTTGGGGTATGGGCGTGCATGGTCGCCCGCCCCAGTTATTGGCCGGGGCGGCTCCAGGAAAGTGTGGGCTGGCGCCCGCTAAATGATTAAATGGACGAAGCGACAATGCTGCGGAAAGGGCGCACGCGGCACTTGTTGTAGTGGGGGTAGTCGTTCACGTAGCCGGTCTCGAAATCGACCGCCCAGGGCCATTTATGATGCTCGGAACGCGACCAATAAACAGTGGCCCAGCCGCCGTCACGCACGAACTGATCCGGCGCGTTCACGTAGGCGAGCATCAGGTCTTCCTGCTCAGGCGCTCGCCAGTCGGCATGCCCGTTGATTTCGCCTGCCTCGGCAACGACTTTATCCACATCAGCAAACCGCACGTCCTGAATGTCGGATTCGACGCCAGGGGCGACGATGATGTGATGGGGCTGGCCGTCGATCAGTCGCTGGCCGATATAGATGCCTCCCTGCCCAGGCCAGTTCTGGCCGATGACAGGTCCGCGGGAAATAGCTTCAGTGGTGGTCATGAGGTGGTTCCAGGTAAGTGTTGGGGGGGCGACGGGGGAGCATACTCTTTGCGCACGCCGCCCAGGACGTTGACGATATCGCCGATCATGGAGGCCAATTCTGATGTCATCAGGATGGCGTCGGCGTCATAAACCTCGTCGTCGTTTGTGGCTGTGGTGTCCTGTTTGATGGTCAGGATGTCCAGAGGTGTGATGCGCTTGATATCCAGAGCATCGGTCAGCACGAAGCTGATGCGGTCGGCCCAGGTCAGGGCCAGGCGCGTGCATTGCTTGCCGGCCTGCACATGCTTGCGGCTTTCTTCCACGTCCACGCTTTGCTTGACGTAGCGGATGGCGGCGCCACTGTCACCGGTAGAGCGCAGCTCGGTGTCTTGGTCTATGGTGAAGTTGGCTGGTGGGTCGTTGTCGATCAACCAGCCGGTCATTGCCGGGCCTGGCGACAGCTCCGTATACAAGGGCAGGGCGGGGAAGGGGCTTATGCTTTTGGCCAGCAAGCCCAGGACTTCATCGCTTTTGGCCGTGGCGGCGGCGTCGATCGCCAGCCAATGATTTCGGGTATCCAGCCAGACCAGGGTGTCTTTATGGGTCGTGAACGCCTTGGGCATCAGTTCAGTGGTGACCCCTTCCTTGATTTCCTTCATTTGCTTGCGGCCGGGTTTGTAGCCTTGCTTTTCTTCGATATCGCGTGCTTTTTCGAGTGCTACCTTGTTGATTACGCTGGTGGGAAGGAGCTTCTTCTCGGCGCGCAGGGCGATTAGAAATTGTCCTTCGACTGCATGGACCAGGGAGTCATTGTCACGGGGGCTGACCCAGCCCAAACTGAGTGGTTCTTGGCTGGAACAAGGCGCAAATTGATGCTGCTCCAACATGGTAGCCAGCTCCTGGGCGGAAAGAATGGCGGCTGGGTCCAGGCGATAGATCCGTAAATTCTTAGGCCACATGGGCGCTCTCCTGTCGTAGTTGTGCTTCGTAGGTCGAAACGAGTCCGGAAAATTCGATCAGATCGGATTCCATTTTTTCGATGAAATCGTCATCGCGTTCGAATATCTTCCACCAAAGCTGCTTGCCGGCGGCTTCCAGGGCAGGGCAGTACAGGCAGATATGCCAGCGCTTGCGGCCGGTAATCCACATGCATCCCTGGGCCTGCTCCATGACGCTGGACGGGTCGTTGTCGATCCAGAACGAGCGCAGCTTGTCCGGAGCAATGAAGCATTTGTATTCGCTCCCCTCCTCCTGACCGATCAAGCCGTCTGCGCTGGCGCCGAATACGCCGTCTTCGGTCACCACGAATCCGGCGCGCTCAACGAAGGTGCGGGCCTGCAGTTCGTGCTCCATGCGTGCGCGCGGTTCCAGCTCATGCCCGCGGCGCATTGAGTAAGTCTCAAACCCTTCATCGAGGGGCTGGCCGCTGATTCGTTCCACGGCCAGGCGGAATGCATAGTCCAGCGCCGCTTGGGAAAATTCTCCGACCGGCTGGCCGTCCAGTGCCAGCTGGATCGCCTCGGCGCGGGGAGCCGTCTTGTAGGCGGCCGCCTCGCGGGCCTGGGCTTCGGATTTACCCGCCAGGATGGCCTGGACATACTTGGCCTGCTGATCGGTCAGGCCGTTGACTTTGGCGCGGATGGTGGAAAACATGCTGGCGGTGATAACGCCGGCGCGCGCTTGATGCCACTCGGCGCTTCCCTGCTCGCATTGGATTGTGCGAAAACTCATTTCTCTTCTTCCTCCAGTCGTTTCTTGCTGGCCAGCATGGCGGTGCGCAGTCGCTCATAGGCGCCCAGGTCGTTGGTTTTCTTGATTTCCTCCAGGCCATCTGCCCAGCTCAGGTTCAGATCCTCGGTGGTGGCAGCTGACTCCACAGCCTGAACCCATTCATCAACGATGGCCTGATCTTCGTCCGATAGACCGCGCCCGTCTGTGTCGTCGCCTTTCTCCGAGACACCAGTGATCGCCTTGAGCGTGTGGCGCTGTAAATAAGTGACGGTGGACGCAATTGCCTGAATATTGTTTTTGCTCCCGCTTTGGTCGGCATTGGCCTCAAGGGACACAGAATCAGTGTGGCCCTGCCGGTGCTTGAGAATGCAGGTCACGCGGATCAGGTCTTTTTCTTGATGGGTTTTCCAGCTCCAGGCGAAGCCATGCTTTGAAAGGGCAGGGCCTACCGCTTCGACCACATCGGAAAGCTCTGCGTGTTTGTAATGGGTGCGCCCTTTTTGTCCGGTGAAGTCGACAGTTTTGCGCTTGATGATTTCGACAGCCTCGGACTTGAATGCGGCCAAGGCATCGTTGAATGCCTTTTCCGCCTCGCGCTCTTCCCAGCGTTGCTGCAGGTTCATCATCTGCTCCACCTGGTCAAGGGTGGCGCCTTGTTTCATGGCGGCCATCATCATGCCCATGGGGGAGTTGGCGGGTACTTGATCTGCCGGCGCGGCCAGCTCGCGCTGAGGGGGTTCAATAATTTCTGTGCTCATAGTGTCCTCAATATTGGATTCGGATGGCCGGGATCAGGCCCTTGGCGATCAGAATGACGGCCTGTTTGGCGCACTCGTCGGGCAGGCCGTTTTCGATGAAGGCAGCCAGGGCGGCGTTGTTGATACTGGCCTTGTGCGCGATATCGGCCTCGCGTTTCCGCTGCGCTGCCTCTGCTGCGGCCTTTTCATCTGCTTGGCGCTTGATTTCGGCCTGACGGGCGGCTTCGGCAGCATCCTTTGCGCGTTGCTCAGCGGCAAGCTTCTCCGCTTCGGCGCGGGCCTCGGCCTGTTTCTGGCGCTCGATGGCGTCGGCCCGTTCCCGCTCGGCCAGTTCGGCAGCCGCTTTTGCATCCGCTTCGCGCCGGGCGGCAGCATTGCGTTCGGCCTGGGCCTTGGCTTCCGCGTCGGCTCGGGCTCTCTCGGCTGCTTGGCGGGCAATCTCAGCCTCGCGGTCTTTCTGATCCTGTTCGGCCTGTTTGCGGCGCAGCTCGGCTAGTTCGGCTTGTTCCGCCTCGTACTTCTGGCGCTCAGCCAGGGCTGAGTTCAGGATTTCCAACGCCTTGTCTCTGACTCGGTGGGCTTCCGCCTCGAATTCTTCCCAGGCCTCGTCTACGGTCACAGATTCAACCGCAGCCAAGCGTTGCCGGAGACTGTCTGCGTCCAGGCCGCCAACATCCGTTGCATGCTGCGCGATGCCGGCAAGGTGCGCTCTGTGTTGCGCCACGCGGCGCTCTTCCGCTTCTTCCCACTCGGTCAGGGGTTTGCGGACCTCGTCGCGCAGCGAGTCCATCTTGGCGTTCCAGTCCCGGCGCTGCGCGTCGATTTGCTTTGGCACTTCTTTGTATTTCGCCGACAGTGCGGCGCCCAACTTTTCGACGGCCGTTTTTGTACGCGTTACCTTGTAGGCGTCAGCGGCGCAGGCGTCGCGGTCTTTGCGCTTGTTCATGTCGTACACCGTGCCGCTGACCTTCTCGCGCACCTGCTCGACATAGTGATCCAGGCCGCCGGGCGTGGTGAAGGTTGCCAGCGCCGTGTTTTCTGACGGCAGTTCAATCAGTTCAGTGGATTCGTTCATGTCATGCTCCAATCGCTCTGGCCGCCAGAGTAGGGCCGAAAAAAAGCAGTCCGCAGACTGCAATGGCAATAAGTAGGGTTATGGGCCAGCCCCAGGGCGGGCTGCTGCTGTCGGGCGCCCATCCGCCGACGCCGTCATATGGATTACGGTGCCGGGTGCGGGGGAAGCCGGGGTTGAGGTCAGGCATGTCATTCCTCACTGCTGAAAAGATGAGCGTTGCTGAAAGTCTCTTTGTCGCTTTCGACGCGCTTCCTGTAGGCGGCATATTGACCCGTTCGCTGCTCTTGCTTGACGGCTTTGCAAGACTTCGAGCAGAACCGCGCCCAGCCACGCTTGCGGTCTGCTATTCGAGCCATGAAGGCAATGCCACATCGCGCACGCTTATAGGCGGCCGTAGTGCCGCGCACCGGCTGTTTGTTTGCATCAACCATTTGGCTCTCCCGATAGGGCGGCGTCCAAATCATCACGGGCCGCTTTTCTTCGCCCGTTGAGCCTGCCGAAATCCTCGGGCATAGACTGGTATTCGTTGTTGTCCATGGCGTCCTGAGATTCCAGATAGCGAGCTATGGCCGTTCGCAGCCGCTCTATCTCAGCCTCCTGATCCAGTATCTCCTTGTACAAACGATCTGCCAGCGGCTCATGCCAGCCCGGCATTTTCTGTAGACGGCGCATATGAATGCGCAGCTCTTGTGATGTTTGATCTGTCACATAGGTCATGACTGCCTCCAGATATAGATCACAGCCTCGGCCGCCACCGCGATCACAAAGGCCGCGCAGCAGAACAGCACTGCGAAAATGAGAAATTCGATCAGCACGGCAGCGCCTCCAGCTCCTGGCGGGTCATGCTGTCGTGTGTATGGCGCGCCCAGCGTTCGATGATGCTGTCGCGCAGTTCACGCAGGGAAGGGCGCATGCTGTCATCGTCTAGGGCCGCCAAAAGCTTGGCCGAGTACGCGAATCCACCCGTTTCAGCCTTGATCAGCGCATGCTCCATGCACTCAACCAAACCCAGGCGGCTTTCGCGCTGGATAACGGCCTGCTCGTGCCAGGCGATATCGACGTACAGTGTTTTGCCGTACAGGCACTTGCGGATCTGCTCCGCGATATAGGCGCGGCGGCGCTCCGCCAGCTCATGCGCGATGTATTCGCGCTCAGCGATAGCGTTCATGGTGTGCTCCGGATGGGGGGCGCCGCGTCCGGCGCTGGTGAAAGGAAGAGGGCGCGAACCGGCTTGATCTGGCTCTCGCTTTGAAATGCGGCCTGGATCGGCTCACAGTGGCCCTCTAGGCGCAGCACTCCCTGCCGCCTGGGTGGGCGGCGCTGGTCATTGGGAGGGGGGATGGGAATGCTGCGGCTGGAGGGTGCCGGTTACGTGTTCCGGCGCTGTTGGGTCAGCCGTGCTCTTGGTCTCATGCAGGATTCCCAAATTCCCGCACCGTGTCGTTTACGCAGACATGCGGCCCCTAGCGCTCTTGGCATCGCGGTAATGCGGGCAACGTCTTTATCACTCGTCTGCCAGCGAGTCGCATCAAGGGCCAGGGTTTGCTGCCTGCCCAAACGTGCAATTAGGTTGATGGCGGCAGGCATCCCAACCTGCCGAGCCTGTCTCAGGATTCATGACGAACAAGTCCAGATTTTTTGCTTTTGCATACGCTCTCGATGCCTCCGCCTTGCCGTCGCACCATTTAGATGGTTCTCGGGTTCCTGTGCCGTCAATTCGGCCTGTGCCACCATCATCAGCGCGGGCTGGATTTGAACCAGCATTGCATGCATGCCTGCAATCGGATGCGTCAGGGGAGCTACCCCTTGGCATTGCCGAACCTCCCGAAGTCGGGCGCTCTACCGATGAGCTACCGCGCTGATGATGGTCCCCGTACTTTCCGGGGTGTCATGATGAAACGCTCCACTTACCGTTTATCTGCCCTCGGCCACCGCCGCAGTGTGGAGTCCTGCGGTCGGGCGTTTGTTTCATCACATAGGCGGGCTGGACTTGATACCAGCTTGCGGGGTGTTCATGGGCACAGCACCTCTCGGATAGCCCCCGCGCCCTAAAGCGTGTCCATCCACGCCGCCGCCTATGTGATGCCCCTGTCCTGGCGCAGGGGAGGCAGATCACTATCTGCTGCCAGTTCGGCTACCCAGGTCGGCCCGCCGCGGGCCTGAGGAGATCCGCCGAAGCGGCCCGCCTGGGCGGGTGATGATTAAGTGCTCGTTGCTTTGGCAATGCGCTGGGCGACCGCAAGCGTGCGGTCAAAGCTGCGAAATCGGCATAGCCTCCCATGGTGTTCAGAGCGTGCGACGCCAAACCAGCCCCCAATCTCGTTGGTGCGGTAGACGATGAGCGAGCCTTGCGGAATGCGATCCCCTGGCCCCTGACGCAGAGCGCCAATTTTTTCGGCGGCGCGTGCGGCTAGGTCATCACCGACGCAGGCCATACCGCCACTGTTTTGCACGTAGATGGTTTCCATCTCTATCTCCTATGTCATCCGTCAGCACCCTGAGAGCCAGGGCGCTGGTGGATGCGGCCCCTGTGCGGGGCCGGCGCCGGGATTCCAACCGGCGTGACCGTTACCGTTTTTGGCCGTCTGCGCCTCACCCTCTTGCCCCGTGAACCGCGCTTTGGCGGACTGGGAACGGCAGGGATACCGCGCATTGCTACGGCCATGCCCGTAGGTGCTATTGAGCCGGACGAACACCCCGCATAGGTGGGGTGAGCAACATCGGCGTTTGGTTGTTAAAGAGCGAACGTGCAGTAGCAACGTTTGAAAAGATGGTAGCAAGTCGCTACCGATAAAGCAATAGCAAATTGCTACCTTTTTGGTAGCGACAAAGAAAATGGTAGCTAACGATTAGAGGTGGGCGAAAAAAAACCCCGCGATTGCGGGGCTTCAAGAAAATTGCGTGGTTCCTACCGTTTTACGAGAACGAGTGCTTCTCCCGTTTTAGTGGCGGCCTGAACAGACACATCGGAGAGGGTTACGATCATGCTCCCGTTTTGCGGGAGGCTCAGGTTATCAGCTACGTAGGGCTCGCCGTCGATGAACA
The DNA here is from genome assembly GCA_023439305.1 of Pseudomonadota bacterium. Classification (GTDB taxonomy): domain Bacteria; phylum Pseudomonadota; class Gammaproteobacteria; order Burkholderiales; family Burkholderiaceae_B; genus Alcaligenes. The sequence continues at coordinate 19,026 of JAEXOO010000018.1, read as the reverse complement.
CAGAGTAGGCTGTAAATGGTAGGGCCTGGCTGGAGTCATTGACCACTCTGATCTGGAAATTTAGCGCTAAACGTGTGGCGCCGATCTTTCCTTTGGTAGCCGCGTTGATTCGGTCTTTGACCTGAGCAGGGATAGCTACAGTCAGTAGGGCCCCGTCGTGTGCACGAAAATTCACATGGTCTGTAGAAAACAGCTTGCCGTCTTTATCAACATCAAGCGCCACCGGCAACTCGAACCGTGCAAATGAATCCATTTTCTGCGTATAGCATTCGATGTATTTGGCATCTGGGAATACTGCCGGAATTACCTCTTGAGCCTCCAAAAGCGACGATGATGGCTTGCGAGAATCTTCGTAATTGTTGCATCCAGCCACCTCAACAGCGAGGCCGCCAGCGATCATTTTGCTGGTTGTTCCTTCGAGTTCAGTCAGCTTGATTTCTGTGCTGATATTTGTCTTGCAGCCTGCTAACAGTGCAATGAGCGCGACCGCGCCAGTTGCATACCAACGCATACCTTTGCCCTCCCTATTTAGAATTCTTCACTTCTCCACACCTTGAGAACTCGCCCAAAAACCTCGAAATCCATCGTTGGATTGATCACCCAGTCACGGTATGCGGAGTTCTCAGATATGGCCAAGATCCCTGTGCCTGGGACTCGCTGCAGCCGCTTGATAAAACCCTCGTTGTCTACTCGAAAAAAGTACACGGCGTCGTAGTCTACAGAGTTGATCCCCGTGTCAACGATCAGCGGATCTCCTGGGTTGAACATAGGGCGCATTGAGTCGCCGAATCCGGTGACGATGCACAGGTTTGCAACCGAAGTGGGCGCTTTCACATTTTTCTGTAGCCACTCGGGATTTACAGTCCAGCTGTGGATGATTCCCGGCTGATCACGCAGCTCCAAACCATGACCCATTGCTCCTCCTGTTTCATATTGCTTTATGACTATTGTGTCACGTTTCGCAATACCGGCGGCCGGGGCATGAGCAATCACTTGAGGTGTATCACTCTCTAAATCCTCCCATAACTCTGGATGGGGTTGATCCATCCAGAAGGGCTCTTTGTGGAGTGCTGCAGCCACTTTCGCTGCCACCGAATCGCCTAATTTTCGTGGGTTCTTATCGCGACCGCTTTGGAAGCCTTGCAGAATCTGTTCAAGGTATTTTTTGCTGCAGTCGGCGGCTTCGGCCAAGCGTGCTGTTCCACCAAAAAAGTGGACCGCATAGCGCAGGTTGGCGAGGCGAATTTCTCTATTTTCCATACAAAGATAGTAGCAATCAGCTACCCCCACGAATACCAGCGAATCGCTGCTTGCGAATTAGGTAGCAATTCGCTACCATGCAGCAATGAGCACACTGAAATCCATCTACGCAAACGAGGGCAGCGAGGTCCTTGACCGGCTGTCTGGCAAAACCGGAATAAACCGGAAGTACCTCTACCAGATTGCGACAGGGCGTCGGAGGCCGTCTGCAGCGTTGGCATTAAAGCTCTCGCTCGCCGACCCGCGCCTGACGTTGCATGAGTTGCTGCTTGGAGAAAGCGCCCATGTAACTGCTGGCACTGTCCCAGCGCAGGAGGCTCAGTGAATAGTGGTCGCGCCATGCTCACCCAGGCCGCGCAACTCGTTCCAGACGAGGCGGTCCAGTACGCCCTCGACATGACCCTCCGTCACATCAGGGAATGCGTGTTCAGCCAGTTCTAAGGCGCGGTCAAGAAGCGCGTAACGCGCTAGGTCGAGTTCATTTTTCATGCCGATATTTTCCGGCGTCTGATTTTTCGTTTCCATTCGCGGTTTCCGATACGTAGTTTCCACAGTTGCATCGTATCGACGCACCGGATCCAGCGAAACACTGAAATAGCGAGGGTTTCAAGGTAATGACCTGCAAATACGATCAACTAGCCTGGCGGGACGTGCTCTATACGGATGTCTGCCGCACGCCTGGGGGCATCATTGATGCCGCCCGGTTTCTCACCGACCGCCGCGGCAAGGCCATCCATCCTGAGACGCTGCGTACGCGCCTGCGCGGCGTGAACGGCGAGGACGTTGGTATAGAGATGGCTTGTTTCCTCTCAGAATGGATGGGGGAAAAGGCCCAATCTGCACCGTTTGCCCGCCGTTGGATGCTGGCCTGGAATGCAGAGCAGGGCCTGAATGTCGTGGAGCTGCCACCTGAGCCAGTGGGCGGCTGGCTGGATGAACCCGGCGCCCTGAATGCGAAAGCCCTCAAAGCCGCCTCAGAGCTGGGAGAAATGTGCAGCGCCATTACCGGCACTACAGCAGATGGTCGCGTGACCGACGCTGAACGCGAGATGGTGGTCGCTAAGGCTTGGGACCTGATCGTCCTTTGTTTTCGGATCATCCGGAACGTCACCCGATGGCGGCAAAAGGAGATCCAGGGCAATGGCTAAATTGACACTGCGTATCAATGAGTCCTGCCGCCTGGAAGGGCTCACGCCGGCGGATAGCCGCGCCTATAACCGTTTCAAGCGCAAACTGGCCGGCCTGCAGCCTGGCGACACGATCAGCTTTGAGCACCGATTCCCTCGTAGCCCGCGATTTCATCGTCTGCATTTCGCCATGCTTGGCCTGGTCTTCGACAACCAGGAGCAGTTCGCAAATCATGACGATTTCCGTAAATGGGTTGAGGTCGGCGCAGGGCATTGCCAGTTTGTGCCAGGCCCACAGGGGCGTTTGGTCGCGTTGCCGTTGTCAGTGGCCTATGACGCGCTGGACGACTCCGAGTTCTATGAGCATCACACCAAAGTAGTGGCGTTCCTGCGCAGCACGGCCGCCACACGGTTTCTCTGGCCGCAGGCTGATGACAAATCCGCGGGCGTAGCCATGGACATGATGCTGCGGGAGTTCGGCGCATGAAGGCCTGGAACAGCACGCTACGCGCCGGCGGCCCGCTGCGCACCTACAAGCCGATGAAGGCCACGGCCTGGAAGAAACGGGCGCCCAAGAAGCGAGCAGGTCGGCATGACACCAAGCTGCGCAATGCCGTGCGTGGTCATGAATGCTACCTACAGATCCCTGGACTGTGTCGCAGCTATCCCGACGACCCGACTGTGGTCCCGTGCCATCCCAACTGGCTGGAGTACGACAAGGCCGGCGGATTGAAAGCCCCTGATTTTTATACCGTCCCTGGCTGCTACGCCTGCCACGCAGAGCTGGACCAAGGGCGGCGATTTACACGTGATGAAAAGAAAGCCCTGTGGGATCGTGCGTTTGCCGCGTGGCGTCCAGTGCGGGATAAGGAGGACGTATGAGCGTCAAGGTAATGACGGCTGTATTTGAACGGTACCCGGTCGGCGGCGGCGAGATGATTCTCGCCCTGGCGCTGGCCGACCACGCGGATGATGACGGGACCAAGGTTTTCCCATCCATCGAGTATCTGATGGTCAAGACTCGGCAGTCGCGCCGCACGGTCCAGTACCAGCTGCGCAGGATGGAAGAGGCTGGCTGGCTGATCCTGGTCAAGAACGGCCATGGCGGCCGGGGCCAATCCCGCGAATATCGCATCAGCCTGGACTGGATCAAAGGCGGCGAACTACCGGGCCAAGAAAACAGTGCAGAAATTGCACCCATTTCTGATGAAAAAAACGGTGCAGATTCTGCGCCCATTAATTCACCCGAAAAGGGCGCAATCCGCGACATAAAGGGCGCATCTGACGACACAAAGGGCGCAAACGACGACATAAAAGGGTGCAACCCGTTGCACCCGCATATAACCACCATAGAACCATCAATTAATCATCAGGAACCATCAAGGGCTGGCGCCCTGGTTTTGCCCGACTGGCTGGATCCCGATGCTTGGGCCATGTGGCATGAGTTCCGGAAAGCCAAAAGCGGCAAAGGCTGGGGTGTGGCAGCGCAGAGACTATCGCTCAGGACAATCACGCGGCTGCATGCTGAGGGGCAAGACCCCGCCGCCGTGATCGAGCAAAGCGTGGAGCGGGGCTGGACCGGACTGTTCGTGGTCCGGACGGGCGCCGCCGCCACAAGCAGCACGATGAACCCCCAGGAAGCCCTGGAGGCCCGCAACCGCGAAATCGCCCGTCAGGCGGCAATGGGAGTTTGAGATGCAGGAATCACACAAGCAGGATTTTTTCGCGCTGGTCGCCGATGTCTATGCCTTCTACAGCAAGAACACCTCACGGTTTGCGCTGAAAGTCTGGTGGGACGCGCTCAAGCCCTTCGATTTTGATGCGGTGAACCAAGCTTTGGGCATGCACTGCATCAACCCTGATAACGGCCAGTACCTGCCTAAGCCGTCGGATGTGGTCAAGTTGCTACGTGGCTCAACTCAGGACAGCGCGCTGGTGGCTTGGTCCAAAGTGGATACGGCGGTACGAACGGTGGGCACCTACAGCAGCGTGTCTTTCGATGACCCGATCATTCTTCGTGTGTTGCAGGACATGGGTGGCTGGATCGCCTTGGGCTCCAAGAAGGAACAGGAGTGGCCTTTCATCGCCAAGGAGTTTGAGAACCGATATCGCGGGTACGTCATGCGTCCTGAGCTTGAATATCCGCGTTGGCTGCCGGGCATTGCCGAGGCGCAAAACTCCCAGGCTGGCCAGCCCGTTCAGCCGCCGGTGCTGATCGGAGACCCTACCCGCGCCAAGCTGGTGTTGCAGAAGGGTTCCGACACGCAGCGCGTGGGCTTCAAGCAGCTTGACGAGGACGAGCTGCAGGAGGCTTTGACAGCGGGATCCCCTCAACGGTTGAAGGCATGAAAAACATGACAAAACATGACATCGTGCTGGCCATTGACCCCGGTACCAACGTGTCCGGATGGTGCGCGTACCTGGACGGCGAGGTGCTGCAGGCCGGGGTGATGCCCAATGCCGAGCTTCTGCGATATGTGCAGCGCGACCACTTCGAGACCAACGGCTACCGCCTGGCTATCGAGATGGTGGCCAGCTACGGCATGCCCGTCGGACGGGAGGTGTTTGAGACCGTGCGCTGGATCGGCAAATTTGAGCAGGCTTGGTATTCAGAAGACGCCGTGGAACTGGTCTACCGTAAGGATGTGAAGCTGCATTTGTGCGGCGACCTGCGCGCCAAAGATCCCAACATCCGCCAGGCATTGCTGGACCGATTCCCGCGCACGGGTGGCGGCAAGACGCCCCAGGTAGGCACAAAGGCGCAACCAGGGCCGCTATATGGCGTCAGCAGCCACGCTTGGTCAGCGCTCGCGGTCGCAGTTTATTCCACGGACAGGAGGGCCGGCCATGCGTAGCCATAAAGAACTGTGCAGTTTGGCAGTGACATGGCTCAAGCGGCCGTACAGCGCCGGCGGGCCGGGTTGCGCCGTGGCGCTGAGTGAGTGCCGGACTGGATCTGATGGCGAGGTGCCGGATGCTATCGGTTTTCGGACAGGGCATGGGGCCGGCAGCGTCCTGATCGAAGTGAAGACCTCCCGCGCTGATTTTCTTGCTGATCGAGCCAAGCCCCACCGCCAGCAGGGCGGGGTAGGGGACTGGCGCTATTTCTTGGTGCCAGAGGGGCTGTTGGGTGCGACGGATTTGCCACCGCGCTGGGGGCTGTTGGAGGTGAACGGCCGGGGTCACATCAAGGCCCGTGCTGGCCTGGCGCTGTTTTATCGCAACTGGGGAGCGCGCGAGGCCCACGCGGATGCATGGCGGTTTGCCGATATCGACCGGGGCCGTGAGCAGCATCTTTTGGTGCGGGCGTTGGCAAACACTGACCCGCAGTCAGTGTTGGAGCGGGTGCGGAACGCTCAAGGGGCCTATGCGCAGTTGCTACGCCGGCTGGACAGCATTGCTCAGGCGGCCGGGCTACCGAAAGGCGCATCCAGTTATGAGGTGGAGCGAGTGGTCGGGATGCTTAAAGGGAGGGGGCATGCATGCAGAAACTGAGCGGCGACGACTTGCTCTGGAATTGGGCCCGCTGGTGCTGGTCGGGCGAGACGGTGGGCAACATGGAGCGGTATGTGCCTTGGGAAGATGACTTCCGGCCGATCAACATGGACCATGCGCGGGCGGTCGACGCGCTGTACCAGCGCCTGCCGCGACACGAAGCTATGGTCATCCAGGCAGAGTACCCACGAAAGAATTCGCAGTTCGGCGACCTGTCGGCATCGGAACGCCTGGTGATGGCGCGCCGGTGGATTCGGCAGGTTACGGGCGCCATTTTGCGGGACGAAGATTACAAGCGGCACCTGGAGGGATTCAGGGCAAAGGTGGAAAAGGAGGTGTTGCAGTGAAGTATGCCAAGGAGGTAATGGATTTGATGGGGCCATACCCAGGCCGGCATTTTCGCATGGCTGACATTGTGCGCTACGTGGCACCGCAAGCTCTGGGGGCTGAGCGCCAACGTGTGCGCAATGGCGTACTGAGGGTTCTGGAGTCCTTGGCAGAGAGCGGGCATGTAGCAGTAGACCCTGCGGAGTACCGAGGGGGGTTTGCGACCTACGCATGGCGAAAAGTGCCACATGAGGTTTCCCAAAAGTGCCACGGGAAGTGCCATAATTCGGTCAGGACAGTTGCGTCCACTTAAAACGAACCCCGCCATGTGCGGGGTTTTTGCTTGAATAGAGCCGGCGAATGGACTGCGGCGGCAACCGCAGACCAGACAGCCGAACACAGAACAAGCCTGTGAACGACCCGAGGCCGGTCCCACCTACGTAGGCGGGATGACGGTAACACATACCGAGGTGTTCATGGAAGAACTGCGTTGCCAATCCTGCAAGCGAAAGCTGGCAGAGGCGAACGGATTGACCCAAGTTTCCATTAAATGTCACCGCTGTAAGACGGTGAACTTGTTTTCGATGGCCCAGAGTGCCCTGAGCGCCCAGAGCCACGTCAACGAATGCCGCCGAGCATCCACAACTGAGGGTGCTCATGTATGCAAAACGAACGTTCCGTATCGGTAGCTTGTTCTCAGGAATTGGCGGATTTGAAATCGGGTTCGAGCGGGCTGGCTTCACCACCGCTTGGCAAGTCGAAATTGACCCAATCCCCAGGGCTGTGCTCGCAGACCGATTCCCCCACGCTCAGCAGTTTGACGACGTGCGCGCCGTTGGCGCCGAGCAGTTGCAGCCTGTCGACGTCATCGTCGGCGGTTTCCCCTGCCAGGACGTCAGCACAATGGGAAGGCGCCGGGGCCTCGCAGGTGACCGCACAGGCCTCTTCTTCGAAGTCGCGCGGATCCTCACTGAACTACGGCCCGAGTGGGTGGTGCTTGAGAACGTCACGGGGCTCATCCATAGCCATGATGGCCAAGACCTGCAAGCTGTCATCGCTACCCTTGCCGAATGCGGGTATGTGGGATGCTGGCGGGTGCTTAATGCTGAACATTTCGGAGTCCCCACGAAACGCCGTCGCGTTTTCTTGGTCGGACGTCTGGGAGACGCACCCCCCATTGAGTTCCTGGCTGACGCCGGACCAGTGGAGCCTGTTCGTGGCGCGTCGCAAGCGGATGAAATCCGGCCGATCGCTGGCTGGTCTTACCCTACCTTACTTGCCGGCAGCTCCAACAGCCAAATCAGTATCAGTGGCTCCGGCCTCGTTTCTGTCGCCGACGGACGGGGTCAGATGGATGACCGGCGCCGAGCGTCTGAGGATCATGGGCTTTGCCTCGGACTGGATGAGGCCAACTTTGCAGAAGCTCATGCTGCTGGAAACGCCGTCTGTCCGCCGGTCGCGCAGTGGATTGCACAGAAAATCTACGCGACGATGACCGACACCTAGTATTGGCTGGGCGGCGTCACGCAGCCCCAGCCATTTCCCGCTCCGCGGCCTTTGCCAGGAACGCAGAGCGGGACAAATGCTGAGCCTTCGCCACGGCGTCGATGCGATGCACCAGGGATTCTGGCAGGCTGATGTTCAAGCGGATGGCTTTGGTGCTGACCTTGGACAGGTCGATGTCTACCATCATCCAGAAGCCGCCTTGAAAGTCTTCCTCGCCTGCCCAAGCTTCGGGGGCGCTAGGGCCAGGGATTGCCTCGATTTCGCCGTGAAAGTGTGCCTCGACGGCTTCTTGCGCGGCTCGGGGCAGGTCTTGCAGTTCATCGGCAGCGGCAAAGCAACCGGGGAAGTCGGGAAAGGACGCCCCGTAGGCGCTGCCTTCTTCCTTGTGTACGTGGATAGGGTAGAGCATTCGGTTCTCCTGTATGCCCGCTTATCGCAGGCCTGCTTGTTTGAGGATGCTGCGCACTGTAGGTAGTGGCAGGTCCTTCTTTGGGTGCGGCACAGTGACCTTGCCGGGCTTGGTTGGGTGCTTGAACTGATGATGAGACCCGACTGTGTGTACTAGATACCAGCCGTCGGCTTTCAGTTGCTTGATGAGGTCTGTGCTGTTCATGTGTGTAATTATACACAATACACACGAATACACAACAAATAATTGATTGCTGTCCTTTTCCCATTCATTTTCAAAACACCCCATGAATGAGGTGCTGACATGGCCCTATGTGGCGCAAAGACGCGCAGCGGGGAGCCATGTAAGCGCCATGCGGTGCCGGGGTCCAAGCGCTGCAAATTACACGGTGGCGGGGCGAGCAAGGCCAATAAGGGCAACACGCACGCATCTACCCCTGGGAGCATCTACTCCCGGTATTTCACCGACGAAGAAAAAGAGCTGGCCGCCCAGATCGAACTGGGCAAGGTCGATGAGGAGCTGCGCCTGACGCGGATACGCTTGATGCGCGCTTTGGCTCGGGAAGCCGAGTACGGCAACACCCTTGAGCTGGACAGCGAAAAGCGCGAGCCGGTCATCATCGACGGCGTGGTTGTTGCCGGCGCTGAGCAGGTCACCACCACCAGCAGGGTGCGGGATTACACAGGCCTGATCGACAAGTTGACGGCTCGCATTGAGAGCCTGGAGCGTACGCGTGTAGAGCTGGTGAAAGCCGAACGGGCCGGGGGCGGCAAGGACGACGCAGAATTGCTGCAGGAACTGATAGGACGACTACCAGCATGATGCAGACCGGAAATCTACTGCTGGATAGGCAGCTCGCCCGCTGGTATCCGCTTAAACCGCATCCGGTGCAATTGGCGCTGCTGCAGGCCGTGCCGAGTGGCATTCGTTTTCCCCTTGTGCCGGCCGGGCGACGCTCAGGTAAGACCGAGCGATTCAAACGGTTCTTAGTGAAGCGCGCGTCGGCGGTGGCAGGTCAGTATTTCGCTGCGGCGCCCACCCACGACCAGGCCAAGAAAATATTTTGGGATGACCTGAAGGCCTTCACGCTGTCTTGCATGCACAAACGCAGGCCCAGCGAGTCCGACCGCATTATCTACTTGCCCAATGGCAGCGAGATCCACGTCATCGGCCTGGACAAGCCCCAGCGTATTGAGGGCATTCCATGGGCGGGCGGCGGTATCGATGAATTTGCCGACGTGAAGGCTGATGCCTGGGAGGCCAACATTCTCCCGGCGTTGAATACGGTCAACCCGACCGATCCTGATTACCGGGCGTGGTGCTGGCTGCTCGGTGTGCCGGATGGGTTAAACCACTACTACGACCTGTGCAGCGCTGCTGAGACGGGTGCAAACCCAGACTTTGCGGTCTTTCACTGGAAATCTGCGGAAATTCTCCCGGCTGATGTGATGGCGGCAATGAAGCGGGCCATGTCGGAAAAGCAGTTTCGGCAGGAATTCGAAGCATCGTTTGAGACTGCGGCAGGCCGGATCTACGAGGACTACAGCAAGGACAATCACACCAGCGAGCGCATCCAGCCGCATGAGCAGTTGCTCTGGATGCACGACCAGAACTACACGCCGTTGTCATCCGCTATCGGCGTTCGCCGCGGTTCGGCTGGCCAGGATCTGTACCTGCTGGATGAGATCGTGCTGATCGGCGCGGTGTCCAAGCAGTCGGCCATCGAGTTCGTGGAAAAGTTCAAGAACCACAAGAACAAGCATGTCTTGATTTACGGCGATCCGGCAGGTAATGCGGGAGAGAAACATGGGCATGCGTCGGACTACACCGATATCGAGGGCGTGCTGAAAGCCCATGGTTGGCGGTACACCCGAAAGGTGAAGGCCGCGCATCCTGCTATCAAAGATCGCCAGAACGCTGTTCGAGCCAAGATCAAGACGGCAGATGGACATATCAGCCTGTTCGTGAATCCAGCAACGGCCAAATGGTGTGACAAAGGGCTTGCCACTGTTCAGCTTGAGAAGGGCTCTACCTTCCAAGAAGATCAAAAGAACAAGTACCAACACATCACAACTGCTATCGGATATTGCGTTGATTGTGAGTGGCCAATCATCAGCCGGACGGCAACACAAACCTTGGGCAGACTGAGATGACCGTAAAAGTAAATGATGAAAGCCAGGCCTGGACCGATGGGAAAGAGGCCCGGGATCTGATTGATGCGCTGCTGGGCGGCACGGTGGCCATGCGCAGAGCGGGTAAGACGTACATGCCTGAGTTCACCATGGAGTGCGACAAGGACTATCAAGCGCGGCTTGAACGGGCCACGCTGTTCCCCGCGTACTCCGAAACCATCAAGAACATGACAGGCCGGGTGTTCTACCGTCCGATCAACCGCGACAATGTGGCGTCGGAGTTGGAGCAGGACATTAAAAACATCGACCTGCAGGGCAATGACCTGGAAGTCTTTGCGGCTGAATGGTTCGGCCTGGGCTTGGCCTACGGTGTGTGCTTTGCCCTGGTCGATTATCCGCAAACGAGCAGCCTATCTAAGCGAGCCGACGGCGTTGTCACCCTGCAGGACCTGGCGGCCGGGGGCGTGCGGCCTTACGCACGCCTGATTCGTCCTCATGATGTGATCGGATGGATTGTCGAGCGGATCAACAATGTGGACACCCTGACCCAGGTGCGGATCAAGGAAATGGCGCAGCGGCGCAGTGGGCAGTACGGCGTAGAGGCGGTGGAGCGTATTCGGGTCATTGAACTGGACCGCTTTGAGGTCTGGGAGCATCACAAAGGTAACAATGGGTGCGAGTGGGCCTTGGTCGATGAAGGCCTTAACTCGCTTGGCACCATCCCACTGGTTCCGTTCTATACGAACCGCACGGGCATTCTGACCGCGACACCGCCCTTGCTGGAGCTGGCGCATTTGAACGTCAAGCACTGGCAAGAGCAGTCTGATCAGGACGCCAGCGTCAGCTTTGCCCGGGTCCGGATGGTCTATGCCACTGGCGTTACTCCGGAAACCAAGATCTCCGCCAGTGCGGATAGCGTCATCACCTTGCCGGACGGTGGGACGATTGGCGTGGTGCAGGGTTCTGCCGAAAGCGTCAAGGTGGGCGCTGATAGCCTGGCCAAGCTTGAAGAGCAGATGCGTGAAGCGGGCGCCAAGCTGTTGGTCAAATCGTCCCAGGCGACCAAGGCGGTGGCCCAGGCGCGTTCTGACGCGATCATTGAGCAGTCGGCGCTGGGCGCCATGGCCCAGTCATTTGAAGACGCCATTGATCAGATGCTGCAACTGATGGCGCAGTATCGCGGGATCGAAGATGGTGGTCATGCCGATGTGAACGATGATTTTGATGCGCTGGACGATCAGACTGCCGGCGTGGATGGTCTGACCAAGTTGGTGACATCGGAAATCATTTCAGAGGAAACCGCGTTCAATGAAGCAAAGCGACGGGGCCTGATCAGTAACGAGCTGACCTGGGAGATCGAGCAACAGCGAATACTGAGCGGCGGCAGCCATGCAGCGTAGGTTTGCCGATTTGCACATGGATGTGCTGGCGTACTCACGCGCCCTGGAGGCTGCGGCGCGCAATCAGGTCTTAGCGCTGGGCGATGAAATCCAGATATTGCTGGCAGGTAAAGACCTTTCTCGACTGAACCGCCGTCAGCTCAGGGCACTGCTGGCTCGCCTGGCCGCTGTAATCGAGTCGGGCTATGGACAAATCGACATCGATACCGCCAGGGGCCTGGAAGAGATGATGGCAGCGATCATCCCATTCCTGGCCCGCACAGCACGGTCTGGCCGCGCAGCCGCACCAAAGATCGGCGATGTCTTTACGGGCGGGTTGAGCGCGGCTGAAGGGTGGCGGAGTCGTTCGGAAGCGCTACGGCTGTCAATCACGCGTGCCATTCGTCTATCTGCGCTATCCGGCCAGCAGGATCTGGCGTTGCCCCTGTTTGGGAAAGGGGGCGTGATCGAGCGATCCGCCCGCACCGCTCAGTCCGGCGCACAAGAGCTGGCGCTGGCGGCCGAGACATCAGTCAAGAAAGCGGTAGCCACGGAGTCAAGCCTTATCTCCGGGTTTCGCTCAAGCTCGATGTTCGATGGCAAGACGTGTCTGCGCTGTGGTGCCCTGGATGGCGAGTTGTTCGACCGGAACATGATCGCGCTGAACCCAGCCATTCGAGGGGAGGGCGCCGCCCCTTACCACCCTCACTGCCGGTGCACCATGATTCCGGAGTTGCCGGATTCGGGACCGGCGAGCGCGGTTCCTGGGCCAGATGGCAAGGTCAGCCGGGGAATTACGTTCGCGGACTGGTTGGGCGGGAAATCCAAGAAGTACCAGGCGCGCTATTTCGGTCCTGGCCGCTACGAACTCTGGCAGCGGGGCGATATCACACTGACTGATTTGATCAATGGACACGGACGAGCGTTGACCCTGGAAGAGCTCCGGGAAAAGTACAGCAGCTGACGCTGCACGAAATGAATAGGCCCGCACGATGCGGGTTTTTTTTATGCCTGTTGCCTGGATGAGCCGGGCGCACAGCGGTGGATGCCGCATTCAATGCCGGATGGCAGAGGACCAACTCATGAAACTGAAACTCGACGAAAACGGAAATGTGGTGCTGCAGGATGGCAAGCCTGTTTATGTGCACGACGATGGCAAGGAAGTCGCTTTCGATGCTCCTGCAACCGTGCAGACGATCGAGCGTTTGAATTCCGAGGCGAAAAGCTTCCGGGACCGCGCTGAAGGGGCGGAAAAGACGCTTAAAGGCTTTGAAGGCATCGCCGATCCGGGTGCGGCGATAAAGGCGCTGGAAGTGGTCGCCAATCTGGATCAGAAAAAGCTGATTGATGCCGGTGAGGTCGACAAGGTCAAAGCCGAAATCAGTAAGGCATTTCAGGCGCAACTGGACGAGGCCAATACGAAGGTGGCCGGCTATGAGCAGCAGCTCTATGCGGAAAAAATCGGCGGCGCCTTTGCTCGCTCTCAACTGATCGCCGAGAAGTTCGCTATCCCTGCCGATCTGGTGCAGGCCCGGTTTGGCGGTGCTTTCAAGATCGAAGACGGCAAAACGGTCGCGTACGACCAGTCCGGCAACAAGATTTTTTCTCGCTCGCGTCCGGGCGAACTGGCTGATTTCGAGGAAGCGCTCGAATCGCTGGTTGATCAATACCCCTACAAGGATCAGATCCTTAAGGCCCCGGGCACCGGCGGCATGGGTTCCGACGCGGGCAAGCCCAGCCCCCGCCAGGGTGTGCCAGCGGGCGATTTTGGTGGTTCGCGCGATGAGCGTCGCGCAGCCATTGCTCAGAAGTACGGCTTGCCCCAGGCCTAAACGGGGGCATTGTGGCCGCAGTCTTGGATGGGAATGTGGCGCGGTAGGGCGGATGCCCTGATCAACTTTTCTTTCTTCGCTCTATCAAATACTTAAAGGACCATCATGTCTCTTTCCCAAATGCAGGTTTTCAATAAATACATCATGCCGGCGACCATCGAGACGCTGGCTCAGATGGTGCAGAAATTCAACCAGGCCAGTAATGGCGCCATCCGTCTGACCACCGAGGGCTTTGACGGCGATTTCCTGCAGGAATCGTTCTTTGCGGCCATTCATTCGGCACAGCGCCGTGTGGATCGATATGCGGCACAGGCCCCGGCCCAGGCCACCGACCTGAGCCAAGTCAAGCACAGCTCGGTCAAGATCGCGGGCGGCTTCGGCCCCATCCGCTTTGAGCCGGCGCAACTGACCTGGCTGAACAAGCCCACGGCCGAAGGCATCGAGGTGGCCTCGCGCAACTTCGCCGAAGCCATGATGGCGGACCAGCTCAATACCGCTATCGCGGCCCTGGTGGCGGCCATCAGCAACAACACGGACGTGACCAACGATGTTTCGGCCACTGCCGGTGTGAGCTATATCGCCATGAATGAAGCGCACGGCAAGTTCGGCGACCACTCGGGCAACCTGGTGGCGCAGGTGATGAACGGTACGGCCTACCACAAGCTGATCGGTTTGAACCTGGCCAATGCTCAAAACCTGTTCCAGAGCCAGAACGTGCTGGTGGTCAATATCCTGGGCAAGCCAGTGGTCGTTACCGACGCGCCTGCACTGTCCAGTGCGGCTGTGACCGAGCCTGCTGCGCCCGCCAAACTGAAGGTGCTGTCGCTGGCAGAAGGTGCGGCCACGGTATTCGACGGCAGTGACATCATCAGCAACATCGAAACCTCCAACGGCCAGACCCGCATCGAAACCACGCTGCAGGTGGACTACACCTTTGGCCTGGGCTTGAAGGGCTACACCTGGGACGAGGGCAACGGCGGTAAATCTCCGAGCGATGCCGATATCGGTACGGGCAGCAACTGGGACAAGACCGCATCCAGCAACAAGCACACTGCCGGCGTGATCACCATCGGTGACGCTTCCAAGTAAATCCTCATGGCTGGCCCCGCCGGGCTGGCCTTGATCTCAAGGTAACTGCAATGAACAAAGAACCCCACATCAAGTACGAGCCCCACCCGGTTTCCCCCGAGCGCAAGGCCGAGCTGCGTGCACGCGGATACAAAATCGTGGATCTGCGCTTCGCGCCCATCGGCTATGGCGCTTCGGTAAAAGCCGGCGATCTTACTGGCCTGGCCAATGGCGGAGCCAACGACGGGCTGGACGAACTGGGCATCGAGGAGCTTCGCATGCTGGCTCAAGAGCGCGGCGTGAACGTTCACCACAATGCCGGCGCCGACAAAATCCGTCTCGCGCTTCGTGAAGCCCAGTGGACATCGGGCGACCAGGAATAACCAGACTCGGGGGAATCAATGACGCTGCTTGAACTGCTCAATTTCATCGCACCGGGGCTTGTAGCGACGGACGACGAGAAGGGCCTGGCTTTGCAAATGGCAGCGCCATACCGCCCCTGGTGCCTGTCGGCTGCCATGCAGGACGAGGCGCAGGCGCTCTATGCCGCTTGGGTGCTGACGCTGCGGGCACAGAATCAAGCGGGCGGCGTACGCGAATTCGGTGTCGTGTCCGAATCGGAGGGCGATCTGTCCAAAACCTACGGTGATGCGGATGCGGTGCTGGATTCCGCCGGCTTCAAAGCGCGTTTTGATGCGCTGGCCAAGCGATGCGGCGCCCGGTTGGTGCGAGGGGCTTGTGCGCGATGAAAGTCAATGATCGCGGGTTCGAGGCCATCGTGCGCGAGACCAACCGCTTGGCGGGCCTGGATATCGTGGCGGGCGTGCTGCCTAAGGATGCGGACAAGACGTACCCCAATGGCATGACGGTACTGGAGGTGGCTTTGCTGATGATTTATGGCACGGCCACCATTCCCGCCCGGGATTTCATGACTGGCACGGCCAACGCGTACGAGCACAAAACAGCGGATGTGATGCAGGATTACGCCGGCAGGGTCATGGATGGGGCGCTGAGCCCACAAGTTGCGGCCGATGAGCTGGGCCGGTGGTTTCGGGGCCGTATCAATGCTCATATCGACAACGGCCCGTGGGAGGGCAATGCGGAGTCCACGATTCGGCGTAAAGGCCGCGATCAGCCGCTGGTCGATACCAAGTTCCTTTACAACACCCTTGATCATGAGGTCCGAAAACGATGAGCTTTCGTAAACCGCATCAGATCATCCCTCGCGGGGGAGGGGAGTATGTCCAGGGCAAATGGGTGGACGGTCTTGAACTGGAGCCCATCACCATCCTGGCATCTGTCCAGCCGGCCAGCGCCGGCGACTACGACCAGATGCGGGCCGAGCCGGGCGGGCGGCGCATTGAGCGCATGGTGCGGATCTACACCGACGCCGTGCTACAGGTAGCCGGTGAGGACGATACGAACGGCGCCATTCTGCTGTGGGAGGGCGGACGCTACCTGGTGATCGGCATCAGCCCATGGCGATCCACGGCGCTCGCCCACTACCGATACCTGGCCGCGCAGGAGGTCAGCAATGAGCAATGCCCATGAAGCCTTCTACACGCTGATTTCGACCGCCGCAGCGCCGCTCAAGTTGATTTACAGCGATCAGAACGGCAGGCGCCCGGCGCGGCCCTACATCACGCTGTCGGTGCAGGTTGGCCAGCCCGGCCCGAGCCATCACGGGCCAGTAAGTGATGAGGGCGTGCGGGTCATCAGCTCCCACCGGCCAGTGTCTATTCAGCTGCAGTGCTACGGCCAGGACAGTTTCGAGATTCTGGACCGCCTGCAGCTGGTCCTGCAGCGCGAGTCGATTCAAGACCTGAGTGAGCATCTGAACATCTCGACGCTGCGACCTGTGCGCCTCCAGCCTGTACCAGCCTTGCTGGACGGTGTGAGCTACGAGGCGCGCGCCATCCTCGATCTTGAGTCCATGTATACCGCCAGCATCACGGACGAGGTAGGCGTTATCGAATCCGTTGAGATCACCATGGACACCACGCCCGGAGAGAGCCCGCCCAGGCCGTTTATGACGCTCTTGCCCTGATCAACCCTATTCATTGCCACAGCCACCGCCACGGTGGCTTTTTCATTTTTGGAGCCACCCATGGCAAAACTTTCCCGGCTCGCCAACGTGACCATTGCGTTGCGCACCACGGCGATCAACGAACTCTCTTTTTCGGACATGCTCATTCTGGGCAGTCACGTATTGTCTACGGCGCGCGCCATGACCATTACCGGCGCCGACGAATTGCTGGATATGGGCCTGCCCGATACCGATCCCCTGTACTGGGCGGCGCGCGACGCGTTCGCCCAGATACCGGCTGTGCGTCAGGTCTTTATTGGCCGCCGCCAGGTGGACGAGGTGAAAATCACCGTCACGCGGGCAGCAGAAGGGGCGGACTACATCGCGCAGTTGCGCTGGCGGGATGCTTCCGGCAACCAGATTGAGGCCGAGGCTAAATACACGGCGCTGGCCGCCGATTCAACCACGGCTATCGGTGCTGGTTTGGCTTCGGCGATCAACGCCACAGCAGCGCCGTTCACGGCTGCGGCAACGGCTGGGGTCGTCACCGTAACAAATGACGTGACCGGTGCGGCCATGTCCGTACAACTGCGGGGCAACCTGACCATGGAGGCCACGCCGAGCACTGAAACGGTGCCCCAGGCGCTCGCCGCTGTGGCCAATGGCCCATTCAACTGGTACGGCTTGGTTATCACCAGTCGGGCCAAGGCGGACGTCAAGGCGGCGGCGGCCTGGGCCGAGACGAACGAGCGATTGTTCGGGACCGCGTCGGACGAGCCGGGCATCATCGACCCGGGCACTACGAACGACATTGCCTCTGAGCTCCAGGCAAGCCAGTACTTCCGCACGTTCGGTTTTTACAGCGCTCGGGCCGCAACGCAGTATCCGGAGGCGGCAATCATGTCGTCAATGTTTACCTATTACCCGGGCCAGGAAACCTGGGCGTTGAAGAAACTCGCCGGCATTGCCTACGACGACCTCGGGGAAGGTCAGGCTATCACTGCGCATAGCAAGAATTTCTCGACGTTCGAGCTGTTCAGAAACTTCGCCGTGACCCAGGGTGGCAAAACGGCCGCCGGGGAATGGATCGACGTCATCCGCCTGCGCGACGCGCTGGTGGACCAGATCAAAGTTTCGGTCGTATCAGCCATGATCAACGCCGACGGGAAACTGGCGTTCGTTGACGATGGGATTCAGGTGATCGGCAATGCCATCCGCGGCCCGCTGGACTTGAACGTGCGCCGGGGCGGGATCGCGCCCGAGGAACTGGACGAGGATGATCGCATCGTGCCCAGCTACACGCTGAGCCTGCCGCGCTCCAGCCAAGTCCCATTCAATGACAAGGCGAACCGAGTACTGCGCGACGTTTATTTCACGGCGCGCTTGGCCGGCGCCATCCACGTCACCGAAATCAAGGGCAGTCTGAGCTACGCCCTGTAACGCAATCTGCCCGGCCGCGCGCCGGGCTTCTTCTTTCTGGAGCCTCGAATGGCAACTGATGTGAAAACCTACGACCCCAAACAGGTCAAAGTCGTGGTGGGCGCGCACACGATCACCGGAGTGGCTGATGGCACGTTCATCACCATTGAGCCCACGGGGGACGGCGTGACGAGCACGGCCGGCGCCTACGGCGATGTGGTGCGCTCGTTGAACCACGACCCCCGCCACACCATCGCAATCACCCTCCAACAAACCAGTCGTTCCAACGCGGTGTTGTCGTCTCTGCGCGACGCAGATCACCTCTCTGGTGGTAGTGGGGCGTTCCCGATACTGGTGACCGATCTGCGCGGCGGCACGCTGTTTGCCGGCACCGGCTGGGTGGTCAAGAAGGCGGGGGCGACGTTTGCCAGCGCTGCTGAGAACAAAGAATGGCCGCTCGAAGCGGTCGGCGCATTTACCCATGGAGGTAACGGCTGATGGCACGCCCAATCGAAGTCACGATCAACGAAACCACGTTTTTCATCACGCCCATGGACGCGTTCCAGGCTCTGGAGGTGTTTGGAGACCTGCAAAAGGACCTGTTGCCCGCAATCGGGGAGCTGGTTGCGGTGGGGTTTGGCGGGGAGGGGGAGGGCGAGGCCGGCGACAACGGCGAGCAAGCCATGGCCAGCGCGATCGAGAAACTGTCCATGAAACTGGATGGCAAGCAGCTTAAGGCCTGGACTGATCGACTGATTACCCAGGACTCTGTGGCGGTCTCGATCAATGGCAAAGACATGGCGCTGGATGCCGCCGCGCGCGCTATGGCATTCCGGGAGTTCACTGACATTCTGGAGCTGCTGTTCCATGTCATCAAAATAAATTTCGCAAGCCCTTTGGGGCGTTGGCTCAGCCGTTTTGGTCTGGACCTGAGCCGAATCCAACCAGGCCAGTTGGGCGCTATCGCCCGGAAATCGAGCGGGAATTCCTGATCTGGCGGCCTGTGATGGCCGGGCGGGCCACCGTCGGCGAGATCCGCCGGCGGG
>JAEXOO010000027.1 GCA_023439305.1 Pseudomonadota bacterium | reverse complement strand
CAGCACTGTTGTAGTTGGGCTGCTCTGATTTACTCAAATCTACGGAGATTTCTTACATGAAAAAGACTCTGCTCGCTGCTGCTCTGATGGCCGGCTTCGCTGGCGTCGCACACGCAGAAACGTCTGTTACCCTGTACGGTATTCTGGATGGCGGTATTGGCTACCAGCAAGTTAAAGGCAGCAACGGTGAAGGCGGTGACTTCAAGTACAAGAAGACTGGCCTGATCTCCGGCGTTCAGTCCGGCAACCGTTGGGGCCTGAAGGGTTCCGAAGATCTGGGCGACGGCCTGCGCGCCGTGTTCCAACTGGAAAGCGGTTTCGATCTGGCTGATGGTCGCTCGCTGCAAGGCGGTCGTCTGTTCGGTCGTCAGGCCACTCTGGGTCTGGCCGGCGACAGCTGGGGTGCTCTGGACTTCGGTCGTCAAACCAACATCGCTTCCAAGTACCTGCCAGGCGTGGCCGATCCTTTCGGCGGCGGCTTCGGTCAAGCTAACATCGGTACTTCGTTCACGTCCGCTAACACCGTTCGTTACGACAACCTGATCACCTACCAAACGCCTAACTTCTCCGGCTTCCAGTTCGGCGTCGGTTACTCCTTCAACGTCAACGGCAAGCAAAACTTCAAAGAAGACGGCGCTCGCAACGACGGCAACACCAACGCCATCACCACCGGTCTGCGTTACGCCAACGGCCCTATCGGCCTGGCTCTGACCTACGACCAGTTCAAGCTGCGCGGTCAAGACACCCCCGTGTACACTGAAGACGTCAGCGTCAAGCAGTGGAACATCGGCGGTAGCTACGACTTCGAAGTGGTCAAGGCTCACCTGGCTTTCGGTCAAACCCGCAACGGCTTCTACGTTTCCGAGTCCTTCGGTGGCGTGGGTGGTCTGGACGCCGGCACCTTTGCTGCTTACGACGGTCTGAAGGTCAACTCCTACCTGGTCGGTCTGTCCGCTCCTGTGGGCGCCGGCACCGTGATGGCCTCCTGGCAGATGGGCGACGTTCGCTCCGCTCCTAACGGCACTCCCGAAGGCGAAGAGTTCAAGAAACAGCAAGTTTACTCGCTGGGCTACAGCCACCCAATCAGCAAGCGCACCAACGTGTACGCTATCGGCTCCTACGCCAAGAACGCTCTGTTCGAACGCGATGCCAAGTCCACGCTGCTGGGCGTCGGTCTGCGTCACCAGTTCTAATTGGGTCGCGTAGCTTGTCTACGCGCTCAGGGGCGGGCCTTCGGGCCTGCCTGAACTGCAAAGCAGTCCAAGCTGTACGAAAAGCCACCCTCGCGGGTGGCTTTTTTTGTTCTATACGCGTTGTTACAAAATAGTCGGAGCGGAGGGTGAATTCTTTCGATATTCCTGACAATGACCTGACAAAAGAGGGTAGAATGAATTTTCAGGTTCTTAAATCCCAACCCTAAATAATCCAAATAATCAATAAGAACTGGGGTTTTATTCGGCGGCTGATGGTTTTTTGCTGCGCGTGCGCAACATCGCCGTCAAGATGTAATGGTTTGGGGTTATCCCTCAAAACTGTGCTCTCAAAATGCTACAATCCAAGAGTTTATTTACTGCGATTGGATGCTTTGCATGAACCTGCAAGAGTACTTTCCCGTTTTGCTGTTTATCATCGTGGCCACCGGCATCGGTCTGGCCTTGCTGGCAGCTGGCCGGCTGCTGGGTCCGAATCGTCCCGATCCGGAAAAACTGTCGCCCTACGAGTGTGGTTTTGAAGCATTCGGCGACTCGCGCATGAAGGTGGATATTCGCTATTACCTCATCGCAATCCTGTTCATCATGTTCGACCTGGAAATCGCTTTCCTGTTTCCCTGGGCCATGGCCAATGGCACGGTAGGCATGGTGGGCTTCTGGACCGTCATGGCCTTCCTGGCTGTGCTGACGGTCGGCTTTATCTACGAATGGAAAAAAGGCGCCCTGGACTGGGAATAATCCTCCAGTCGGGGGTCCGCAGTGCGGACCTTCGCGTTTCTTGCTGGCATTCGAGGCGCACCGGGATGCGCCTTTGTGGCGGCAAGTTTGGTCAGCAATAGGATCGGCGGGGCGTGCCCGGGCCGGATCCGGCAAAAGGCAACTACTATGGCTATCGACGGCATTCTCAAAGAAGGTTTCGTGACGACCAGTGCAGACAAGTTTCTGAACTGGGCAAAGACGGGGTCCATGTGGCCCATGACATTCGGCCTGGCCTGTTGCGCCGTGGAAATGATGCACGCGGGCGCGGCTCGTTACGATCTGGACCAGTTCGGCATCATCTTCCGACCCAGTCCCCGTCAGTCCGACCTGATGATCGTGGCAGGCACGCTGTGCAACAAGATGGCGCCCGCCCTGCGCAAGGTGTACGACCAGATGGCCGAGCCACGCTGGGTGGTGTCCATGGGTTCCTGTGCGAACGGCGGCGGCTACTACCACTACTCCTACTCCGTCGTGCGCGGCTGTGATCGCATCGTGCCGGTGGACGTCTATGTCCCAGGCTGCCCGCCTACGGCCGAGGCCTTGGTCTATGGCCTGCTGCAAATGCAGAACAAGATCCGCCTGACCAACACCATTGCGCGTTGATCAGTTAGAACAGGTTGAAGAATGACTATGACACGGCTAGAAACTTTGAAGACCAACCTGCTCGCCATCCTGGGCGAACAGGCCGCGCTGACCGAAGCGCTGGGCGAGCTCACCCTGGTGGTGCCGGCGGATGCCTGGGTCGATACCTGCACGCTGTTGCGCGATCACGCGGATCTGCGCTTTGAAACCTGTATCGACTTGTGCGGCATGGACTATTCGGCCTGGAAGGCGCCTACCTTCCAGCCGGTGGCCGGCCAGTTTCCCCACCGCTTCGCCGTGGTGCTGCACCTGACCTCGCTGACTCACAACTGGCGCCTGCGTGTGCGCTGCTTTGTGCCTAACGACGACTTCCCGACCCTGCCTACCTTGTTCGAGGTCTGGCCGGCGGTGAACTGGTTCGAGCGCGAAGCATTCGATCTGTACGGCATCATTTTCGAGAATCACCCCGACCTGCGTCGCATCCTGACCGACTACGGGTTCATCGGCCATCCTTTCCGCAAAGACTTCCCGATTTCCGGCTATGTCGAAATGCGCTATGACACCGAGCAAAAACGGGTCATTTATCAGCCCGTCACCATTGAGCCGCGTGAAATCACGCCGCGCGTGGTGCGCGAGGACGACTACGGAGTAGGGCGTTAATCATCATGGCAGAAATTCAAAACTACACCCTGAACTTTGGTCCTCAGCACCCGGCCGCCCACGGCGTGCTGCGTCTGGTGCTCGAGCTGGACGGCGAAGTCATCCAGCGTGCCGACCCTCACATCGGCCTGCTGCACCGCGCAACGGAAAAACTGGCTGAGCACCGCACTTACCTGCAGGCGCTGCCCTATATGGATCGTCTGGACTATGTGTCCATGATGGTGAACGAGCACGCCTATTGCATGGCCATCGAAAAGATGGTTGGCGTGCAGGTTCCCTTGCGCGGTCAATATATCCGCGTCATGTTCGACGAGATCACCCGCATCCTGAATCACCTGATGTCCATCGGTTCGCACGCGCTGGACGTGGGCGCCATGGCTGTGTTTCTGTATGCCTTCCGCGAACGCGAAGACCTGATGGATTGCTACGAAGCCGTCTCGGGCGCCCGCCTGCATGCGGCGTACTATCGTCCCGGCGGCGTGTATCGGGATCTGCCCGACACCATGTCCCTGTACACGGGCAACAAGTACCGTTCCGAAAAAGAACTGAAAGCCATGAACGAAGCCCGTTCGGGCTCGCTGCTGGATTTCATCGAAGACTTCACCAACCGCTTCCCGGCCTGCGTGGATGAATACGAAACCCTGCTGACCGACAACCGGATCTGGAAGCAGCGTCTGGTGGGCATCGGCGTGGTCGATCCGGACCGCGCCAAGGCCCTGGGTTTTACCGGCCCCATGCTACGCGGCTCGGGCGTCGAATGGGACCTGCGCAAGGTTCAGCCTTACGAAGTCTACGATCGCATGGAGTTCGATATTCCTGTGGGTACCAATGGCGATTCCTACGACCGCTACCTGGTCCGTATCGCTGAAATGCGTGAAAGCAATCGCATCATCCGCCAGTGCGTGCAGTGGCTGCGCAACAATCCTGGTCCTGTCATTACGGATAATCACAAAGTGGCTCCGCCATCGCGTGAACGTATGAAGACCGGTATGGAAGACCTGATCCACCACTTCAAGCTGTTCTCCGAAGGTATGCACGTGCCGACCAGCGAAGCCTACGCCGGCGTGGAGCATCCCAAGGGCGAATTCGGCATCTACCTGGTGTCCGATGGCGGCAACAAGCCTTACCGCCTGAAGATCCGGGCCCCCGGCTTCGTGCACCTGCAGGCCCTGGATGAGATGAGCCGCGGTCACATGATCGCCGACGCCGTCACCATCATCGGGACGCAGGACATTGTGTTTGGCGAGATCGACCGCTAGGTCGCGCCTGGAAATACGGAACCGAATTATGTTGCTTTCCGAAAAAGCCTACCAACAGATAGACAAGGAACTGGCCAAGTTCCCGGCCGACCAGCGCCGCTCCGCCATCATGGCCTCGCTGGCGATCGCTCAGCAGGAAAAAGGCTGGGTCTCGCCCGAGATCATCGCCGATGTGGCCGCCTATATCGGGGTCGAACCCATCGCGGTGCAAGAGGTCGCCACCTTCTACAACATGTTCCACACCAAGCCTGTGGGGCGTGTGACCATCTCGGTCTGCACCAATTTGCCCTGTGCGCTGCGCGACGGCGTCAAGGCAGGCGAATACCTGAAGGAAAAACTGGGCATCGAGTACGGTGAAACCACGGCCGACGGCCAGTTCTCCCTGATCATGGGAGAGTGCATGGGTTCGTGCGGCGACTCGCCCGTCATGCTGCTGAACAATCAGCATATGTGCGTGCGCATGGAAGCCGAACGTATCGACGCCATGCTCGAAGAACTGAAGAAACACGGAGAGTCGGCATGAGTGCACCGGACATTCTGCGCAAACTCGCCCAGGGGCTGGAGCCCAACCCCGGGGCCGACCTGTCGCGCAGCATGATTTTTCATGATCGCCACATCGAACCCCAGATTCTGGCCGGCCTGAATGGCGATAATTGGGGTTTGGAAGACTACGTCAAGCGCGGCGGTTACGAGGCCTTGCGTAAGGTGCTGACCAGCGGCATGAAGCCCGAAGACGTCATCGCCGAAGTCAAGACCTCTGCCTTGCGTGGTCGAGGCGGCGCCGGTTTCCCTACCGGCCTGAAGTGGAGCTTCATGCCGCGCGCCATCCCCGGCCAGAAATACCTGGTCTGCAACTCGGACGAGGGCGAGCCTGGGACTTTCAAGGATCGCGATATTCTGCGCTTCAACCCGCACATCGTGATCGAAGGCATGGCGATTGCGGCTTATGCCATGGGCATCAGCGTGGGCTACAACTACATCCACGGCGAAGTCTTCGAGATCTACCAACGCTTCGAAGAAGCGCTGGAACAAGCGCGCGCCGCAGGGTTCCTGGGCGACAACATTCTGGGTTCGGGCTTCAACTTCCAGTTGCACGCCTTCCATGGCTACGGCGCGTATATCTGCGGCGAAGAAACCGCGCTGCTGGAATCGCTGGAAGGCAAGAAAGGCCAGCCACGCTTCAAGCCGCCGTTCCCCGCCAGCTTCGGCTTGTACGGCAAGCCCACCACGATCAACAACACCGAGACTTTCGCGGCCGTACCCTGGATCATCCGCAACAGCGGCCAGCAGTACCTGGACGTGGGCATTCCGAATGCCGGCGGCACCAAGATCTTCTCCATCACCGGCGACGTCGAGCGTCCCGGCAACTACGAAGTGCCGTTGGGGACGCCGTTCGCCACGCTGCTGGAGCTGGCTGGCGGCATGCGTGACGGCCGTAAGCTCAAGGCGGTCATTCCCGGCGGCTCCAGTTCGCCCGTGCTGCCGGCCGACATCATGATGGCCACCAATCTGGACTATGACTCTATCGCCAAGGCCGGCTCCATGCTGGGGTCGGGCGCGGTCATCGTCATGGACGAAACCCGCTGCATGGTGAAGTCGCTGCTGCGCCTGTCGTACTTCTACTATCACGAAAGCTGCGGGCAGTGCACCCCGTGCCGAGAAGGTACGGGCTGGTTGTGGCGCATGGTGCATCGTATCGAGAACGGCCAGGGCCGCAAGGAAGACCTGGACATGCTCGATGACATCGCTCACAACATCATGGGCCGCACGATTTGCGCTCTGGGTGACGCCGCCGCCATGCCGGTGCGCAGTTTCGTTAAGCATTTCCGCGACGAGTTCGCACACCACATCGAGCACAAAGGCTGTGTGGTGCCTCAATATCTGTAGGCCAGGACGACGTAATGGTAGAACTCACCATCGATGGCATTAAAGTTGACGCCCCGGAAGGCAGCATGGTCATTCAGGCTGCCCATGACGCCGGGGTCTATGTGCCGCACTTCTGTTATCACAAAAAACTGAGTATTGCCGCCAACTGCCGCATGTGTCTGGTGGACGTGGAAAAGGCGCCCAAGCCCTTGCCGGCTTGCGCCACGCCCGTCACCAACGGCATGGTCGTGCGTACTCGCTCGGAAAGAGCCATTGCCGCCCAAAAGAGCGTCATGGAATTCCTGCTGATCAATCACCCCCTGGATTGCCCCGTGTGCGACCAGGGCGGTGAGTGCCAGCTGCAGGATCTGGCCGTGGGTTATGGCGGCTCCGAATCGCGCTACAAAGAAGAAAAGCGCGTGGTCGCCGCCAAATCCATGGGGCCTCTGATCTCCACCGAAGCCATGCAGCGCTGCATCCATTGCACGCGCTGCGTGCGCACCGGCGAGGAAATCGCCGGCGTGCAGGAAGTGGGCATGCTCAATCGTGGCGAACACGCCGAGATCACCACGTTTGTGGGTAAGGCCGTGGAGTCCGAACTGTCGGGCAACATGATCGACGTCTGTCCCGTGGGCGCGCTGCTCTCCAAGCCTTTCCGCTTCAATGCCCGTACCTGGGAACTGGCTCGCCGCCGCAGCGTGAGCCCTCACGACAGCGTGGGCGCCAACCTGGTCGTGCAGGCCAAGATGGACAAGGTCCTGCGCGTGGTGCCGTTCGAGAACGAAGAGGTCAACGAGTGCTGGATCAGCGATCGTGACCGTTTTTCCTACGAAGGCCTGTACACCGAAGATCGCCTGACCCATCCGATGGTGCGCGGCGATGACGGCCAGTGGCGCGAAGCGTCCTGGAACGACGCCCTGCAGACCGTGGTGGCCGGCATGAATGCCGTGCGCGAAAAATTCGGCGCCGATCAGCTGGGCTGCATCGGGTCCGCTACGTCCACGACCGAAGAGCTTGCTTTGCTGGCTCGTCTGGGCCGCGCTCTGGGCACTGAAAACGTCGACTTTCGTCTGCGCCAGACCGATGCGCGTCTGGATGGCGCCTTGGCCGGCGTGCCATGGCTGGGCCTGCCGCTGGCAGAACTGAACAATCTGGATCGCGTCCTGGTCGTAGGTTCTTTCCTGCGTAAAGACCATCCTCTTATGGCTCAGCGTTTGCGCCAGGCCGTCAAGCGCGGTGCGCAGGTGTCCTTCATTGACTCCGCCGCCGACAATCCATTGTTCAATGCCATCGCCGGTCGTCTGACCGTGGCCCCCAGTCAGTTGCCCAATGCGCTGGCCGAAGTGCTGGTGGCGGTGGCCAAGTCCAAGGAAAGCGCCATTCCAGCTGGTCTGGAAAATGTGCAGATCTCCGCTCAGGCGCAGCAGATTGCTGACAGTCTTGCTTCTGGCGAGCGCGTTGCCATCCTGCTGGGCAATATGGCGGTCAATTCGGATCAGGCCAGCGTCATCGCTGCCAATGCCGGCGCCATTGCGCAGGCCAGCGGCGGTACCCTGGGTTTCCTGACTGCCGGCGGCAATACCGTAGGCGGCTACCTGGCCAACGCCGTACCCGGCAAGGGCGGTCTGACCGCCGAGCAAATGCTGGCACAGACGCTGCGCGCCTATCTGGTGCTGAATGTCGAGCCCGCCCTGGACAGCGATCTGGGCGAGCGCGCCGTCGAAACCCTGAAATCCGCGACATTCTCCGTGGCGTTGACCTCGTACCGCTCGGCTGCCGAGGCCTGGGCCGATGTGATGCTGCCAGTGTCGCCTTTCACGGAAACCTCCGGCACCTTCGTGAACGCCGAAGGTCGCGTGCAAAGCTTCAAGGGCGCTGCGGCTCCCGTGGGCGATACCCGTCCCGGCTGGAAAGTGCTGCGCGTACTGGGCAATCTGTTCCAGCTCGACGGCTTTGACGACGAAACCTCCGAATCGGTGCGTGACTCCGTCATGGCCGGCGGCGTGGAGTCGCGTCTGTCCAACCAGATCAAGCTGGCGCCATCGGTCCTGACCGCTGCGACCGGCCTGGAGCGTGTCGCTGACGTGCCTATCTATCGTAGTGACGCCTTGGTGCGCCGCTCGGCTCCTTTGCAGGCCACGCCGGCTTCGCAGTCTCCACGTGCTCGCATGGCTTCGGCTACGCTGGCTCAGCTGGGTCTGGCCGACGGCGAACTGGTTCGCGTCCGCTCTTCGCAAGGCGAAGCCACTTTGCCCGTCCAGCTGGACGACACCGTGGCGCCCTCGTCGGTGCGCGTAGCCACGGCTTTCCCTGAAACCGCCGCACTGGGCAGCGCATTCGGTCAACTGACAGTGGAGCGTGCATAAGATGGAATTCCTCTCTGTCATCAATAACTTCGGTACGGACCTGCTGGGGCCTACCGCCTGGTATGTGGTCTGGACGCTGATCAAGATCCTGGTCATTGCCGTGCCCATCATTCTGTGCGTTGCTTACCTGACGTACTGGGAACGCAAGATGATCGGCTTTATGCACGTGCGTCTGGGTCCCACCCGCGTGGGTTACCGGGGCCTGCTGCAGCCATTCGCGGACGTGTTCAAGCTGCTGACCAAGGAGCTGATCGTTCCTGCCAAGTCCAACAAGACGCTGTACATCCTGGCCCCCGTGGTCACGCTGATGCCGGCTCTGGCGGCCTGGGCGGTGATTCCCTTCGGTCCGGACCAAGTGCTGGCCAATGTCAATGCCGGTCTGCTGTACATTCTGGCGATTTCCTCGCTGGGCGTTTACGGCGTGATCGTCGCCGGCTGGGCGTCCAACTCCAAGTACGCCTTGCTGGGTGGTCTGCGCGCCGCCGCGCAGGTGCTGTCCTACGAGCTGGCGATCGGTTTTGTCCTGATCACCGTGCTGCTGGTATCGGGCACGTTGAACCTGTCGGGCATCGTCACGGGTCAGACCCAGGGCTTTTTCGCGGACAAGGGCTTGAATTTCCTGTCCTGGAACTGGCTGCCGCTGCTGCCGCTGTTCGTGATCTATGTGGTCTCGGCTGTGGCTGAAACCAACCGTCACCCGTTTGACGTTGTGGAAGGCGAATCGGAAATCGTGGCCGGCCCCATGGTGGAATACTCGGGCATGGGCTTTGCCCTGTTCTTCCTGGGTGAATACGCCAACATGATTCTGTTGTCGGCCCTGGCCGCCATCATGTTCCTGGGCGGCTGGACTCCGGTTGTCGAGTTCGCTCCCTTCACCTGGATTCCAGGCTGGCTGTGGCTGGGTCTGAAGACCTTTGTCGTGGTCTCCATGTTCATCTGGTTCCGCGCTACGTTTCCCCGTTATCGCTATGACCAGATCATGCGTCTGGGTTGGAAAGTGTTCATCCCTCTGACGGGTGTGTGGCTGTTGATCGTGGCGATCTGGATGCAGACGCCATGGAACATCTGGCAGTAAGGCCAAGGGGCAAAATTATGGAAGCTATCAAAGATTTCTTCGGCAGCCTGATGCTGTCCGAAATGCTCAAAGGCATGCGCCTGACTGGCAAGTACTTTTTCAAGCGCAAGGTAACCCTGCGTTACCCGCTCGAGAAGACGCCGACTTCGCCGCGTTTCCGCGGTCTGCACGCCTTGCGCCGTTACGCCAACGGCGAAGAGCGCTGCATCGCCTGCAAACTCTGCGAAGCCGTGTGTCCCGCAATGGCCATTTCCATCGAATCCGCCGAACGCGAGGACGGCACCCGCCGCACCACGCGCTACGACATCGATCTGGCCAAGTGCATTTTCTGTGGTTTCTGTGAAGAAAGCTGTCCGGTCGACTCGATCGTGGAAACGCATATTCACGAGTACCACGGCGAAAAGCGCGGCGACCTGTACTACACCAAGGACATGCTGCTGGCCATTGGCGATCGCTACGAAGACGAGATCGCTCGTCGTCGCGCCGCAGATGCACCTTATCGCTAAGGCCGGAGCTCTACACACATGTTATTTACTACTGTTCTGTTCTATGTGCTGGCGCTGGTGCTGGTGGTGGCCGCGTTCCGCGTGATCTCCGCCAGAAATCCGGTTACGGCCGTGCTGCATCTGATCCTGGTCTTCTTCACGGCGGCCATGCTGTGGATGCTGATGGGTGCCGAGTTCCTGTCATTGCTGCTGGTCGTGGTGTACGTGGGGGCCGTCATGGTGATGTTCCTGTTCGTCATCATGATGATCGACGTGCGCGAGCAATCCAATGCGATCAAGTTCAAGGCCTACATTCCGCTGGGCCTGTTGATCGGCGCCATCATGATTCTGGAAATGGGCTTTGTGCTGACCCAGCTCTGGCTCAAGGCCGGCCCTGCAGCCGTCATGCCCGAGGATTACAACAATACGCGCGTTATCGGCGAGCTGATGTATTCCGAGTACGTGCTGGCTGTGCTGATCGGCGGCATCGTGCTGTTGGTTGGCATGATTTCGGCCATTGCCTTGACCTTGCGTAAACGCGAAGGTGTCAAGCGCACGATTCCAGGCCAGCAGGTCAAGGTTCGCGCCAAGGATCGCCTGCGCATGGTGTCCATGACTTCCCAAACCGAAAAGCCGTCGGTATCCAGCTCGGCTGATGCCGTCGTTCCAGGAGACAAATGATGATGACGCTGTCGCTTGCGCACTATCTCGTCCTGAGCGCCGTGCTGTTCACGATCGGCCTGTTCGGCTTTTTCCTGAATCGCCGCAACCTGATCATTCTGCTGATGTCGGTCGAATTGATTCTTCTGTCCGCCAACATGAACTTTGTCGCCTTCTCCACTTGGATGGGCGATGCGGCTGGCCAGGTGTTCGTCTTCTTCGTCTTGACGGTCGCCGCGGCCGAGGCGGCGATTGGTCTCGCAATTCTGGTATTGCTGTTCCGCAATCTGAATTCGATCAACGTCGATGATCTCGACCAGCTCAAGGGTTGATGGGATAGCACAACAATGAACTCCATAAATCTTTATTTAACAATCGCGTTGGCTCCCTTGGTGGGGGCCGCGCTGGCCGGGCTGTTCGGCACCGGCTTTCTGGGGCGCTTCATCGGCAAGACCGGCGCCCACCTGATCACGATCGCCGGTGTTCTGATTGCCTTCATCGGTTCCGTGACCGTGCTGCTGCAGGTGCTTGAAGGCCAGACCTTCAACGGCCCTGTCTATACCTGGATCACCATCGGCAGCGTCAAGTGGGATATCGGCTTCCTGATCGACCAACTGACTGCCCTGATGATGGTGGTGGTCACGTCCGTGTCGCTGATGGTTCACATCTACACCATCGGCTACATGAAGGATGATCCGGGCTACCAGCGCTTCTTCTCCTACATTTCGCTGTTCACCTTCTCCATGCTGATGCTGGTCATGTCCAACAACATGCTGCAGCTGTTCTTCGGCTGGGAAGCGGTGGGCCTGGTTTCCTATCTGCTGATCGGTTTCTGGTACGAGCGCAAGACGGCGATCTTCGCCAACATGAAGGCCTTTCTGGTCAACCGCGTGGGCGACTTCGGCTTTGCCCTGGGCATCGGCCTGTTGTATGCCTACACCGGCTCCATGAACTACAGCGATGTGTTCGCCAAGGTTCAGGAACTGAGCACCATGACCTTCCCCGGCACGGACTGGCAATTGCTGACCGTGGCGGCCCTGGCCTTGTTCGTGGGTGCCATGGGTAAATCGGCCCAGGTGCCTCTGCACAGCTGGCTGCCGGACTCCATGGAAGGCCCGACCCCAATCTCCGCGCTGATCCACGCCGCCACCATGGTGACGGCCGGCATTTTCATGGTGGCTCGTTTCTCGCCTGTGTTCGAGCAGTCCACCACGGCCTTGTCCTTCATCATCGTTATTGGCGCCACCGGCGCTCTGTTCCTGGGCTTGCTGGGCATTATCCAGAATGACGTCAAGCGCGTCGTGGCCTATTCCACGCTGTCGCAGCTGGGCTACATGACAGTCGCTCTGGGCGCTTCCGCCTATTCGGCCGCCGTGTTCCACCTGATGACGCACGCCTTCTTCAAGGCCTTGCTGTTCCTGGGCGCGGGCTCGGTCATCATCGGCATGCATCACGACCAGGACATCCGCAACATGGGCGGCCTGCGCAAGTACATGCCCATCACCTGGATCACCTTCCTGATCGGGACCCTGGCTTTGGTCGGCACGCCGTTCTTCTCGGGTTTCTATTCCAAGGAACACATCATCGAGGCAGCCGCGGAAGCCGGCATCTGGGGTTCTACTTACGCGTACTACGCCACCCTGATCGGCGTATTCGTTACCTCGCTGTATTCCTTCCGTCTGTACTTCCTGGTCTTCCACGGCAAAGAACGCTTCCGTGACGTCAAGCATGACGATCATCATGCTCATGACGATCATCACGCGCACGGCGGCGATCCGCACGAATCGCCCTGGGTGGTCACCTTGCCGCTGGTGCTGCTGGCCATTCCGTCGATTTTCGCCGGTATCTGGTTCGTCGATCCTTTGCTGTTCGGCACGTTCTTTGACGGTGTGATCACGGTGCTGCCCGATCACCCCGCCATGGCGACGCTGGCCCATCATTGGACCGACTGGACGGCCTACGCGCTGCACGGCTTCGTTACTGTTCCATTCTGGCTGGTTGTCGCCGGCGCGGTGGTTGCCTGGTACATGTACCTGGTCAATCCTGCCTTGCCCGCCGCCATCAAGAAGAACTGCGCCTTCATCTACCGCATCATGGAAAACAAGTACTACGTTGACTGGTTCAACGAACAAGTACTGGCTCGCGGCGTACGCTGCCTGGGTACGGGTCTGTGGAAGGGCGGTGATCGTGGCCTGATCGATGGCCTGCTGGTCAACGGTAGTGCCCGCGTGGTGGGCTGGGTGGCTGCCATCAGCCGTCACCTGCAGTCCGGCTACGTCTACCACTACGCCTTTGCCATGATCATCGGCATCATGGCGCTCTTAACCTTTTTTGTACTGACGGTTCGGTAAATGGCTAGCGATATGGCGTCTTCTACTCTTCCTTGGTTAACGCTGGCGATCTTCGTACCTATCGTCGCCGGTCTGCTGGTGCTGGCTCTGGGGCGCGACGATCGTCCCGAGTTCACCCGCTGGCTGGCTCTGCTGGGTTCGATTGCCGGCCTGATTGTCACCATCCCTCTGTATACGGGCTTCAATCCCGGTACGGCCGACATGCAGTTTGTCGAGCTGGCTCCCTGGATTGATGCCTTCAAGGTCAACTACCATCTGGGCGTTGACGGGATCTCCATGTGGTTCGTGCTGCTGACTGCCTTCATCACGGTTATCGTGGTGCTGGCAGGCTGGAAGGTCATCACCAGCCGTGTGGCCCAGTACATGGGTGCCTTCCTGATCCTCTCGGGGCTGATGGTGGGCGTGTTCGCCGCGCTGGACGGACTGCTGTTCTACGTGTTCTTTGAAGCCACCCTGATTCCGATGTACCTGATCATCGGTATTTGGGGCGGCCCCAATCGCGTGTATGCAGCCATCAAGTTCTTCCTGTACACCTTGCTCGGCTCCTTGCTGACCCTGGTTGCGTTCATTTATCTGTGGAACGTGTCCGGCGGCACCTTCGACATCCTGACCTGGCACAACACCAAGCTGGGCTACACGGCCCAGTTGCTGATCTTCGGCGCTCTGTTCATGGCGTTTGCCGTGAAGGTGCCCATGTGGCCGGTGCACACCTGGCTGCCGGATGCCCACGTGGAAGCGCCTACCGGCGGGTCTGTGGTGCTGGCCGCCATCATGCTGAAGCTGGGCGCTTACGGCTTCCTGCGTTTCTCGCTGCCTATCGCGCCTGACGCCGCCCAGGGCCTGGGCGGTATCATCATCGCCCTGTCGCTGGTCGCCGTGATCTACATCGGCCTGGTCGCCATCGTCCAGGACGACATGAAGAAGCTGGTTGCTTATTCGTCCGTCGCCCACATGGGTTTCGTTACGCTGGGCTTTTTCGTGTTCAACACGACCGGCATGGAAGGCGCGATCATGCAGATGATCTCGCACGGCTTCGTGTCCGGCGCCATGTTCCTGTGTATTGGCGTTCTGTATGACCGCCTGCATTCGCGCCGCATCGACGATTACGGTGGCGTGGTTCATGTGATGCCTCGCTTCGTGACCTTCTTCGTGCTGTTCTCCATGGCCAACAGCGGACTGCCCGGCACCAGCGGTTTTATTGGTGAATTCACGGTCATCATGGGTGCGGTCGAGTACAACTTCTGGATCGGCTTGCTGACCGCCACTGCCCTGATCACCGGCGCGTCCTATTCGCTGTGGATGCTCAAGCGCGTGGCCTTCGGCCCAGTGGGCAACGACAAGGTGGCGGGCATGGGCGACCTTAGCGGCCGCGAGTTCTTCGTTCTTGGCGTAATGGCGATTGCTGTGTTGGGTATGGGTGTCTATCCAAAACCATTCACCGATGTCATGCACGTTTCGGTTGAAGCGCTGCTGCAACACGTCTCCATCTCGAAACTGTAGGCCGAAACACTATGGAAACTACCTTCAACTTTTCTCTGGCACTGCCTGAGATTCTGCTTCTGGTTCTGGCCTCGTGTGTGCTGATTTTCGACTCGTTCAGCACGCACAAGCAGCGCCACAATACATTTGTGCTCAGTCTGGGCACGCTGGTGGTGGTCGGCCTGGGCGTCGCCTGGCAGTGGTCCCAGGGCGTGGCCGGCACCACCTTCGGCGGTCTGTTCGTGGTGGACGAGCTGTCGCACTTCCTGAAGCTGCTCTCCGTGGTGGCGGTGGCCGTCACCCTGATCTACGGTCGTGACTACGCCGAGCAGCGCGATATGCTGGATCGTGGCGGCGAGCTGTACACGCTGACCCTGATGGCTCTGCTGGGCCAGCTGATCATGATCTCTGCCAACAGCATGCTGACGGTCTACCTGGGCGTCGAGCTGATGTCCTTCGCACTGTACGCACTGGTGGCCTTGCGCCGCGATCATCGTCAGTCCATCGAGGCGGCTCTGAAGTATTTCGTGCTGGGCGCGCTGGCCTCCGGCGTGCTGCTGTACGGCATGTCCATGATCTACGGCGCTACCGGCCACCTGGAGCTGACCCGCATTGCCGAAGTCATCAGCTCGGGCAAGGCTGAGCGTCTGGCGCTGGTTTTCGGCGTGGTCTTCGTGGTTTCGGGTCTGGCCTTCAAGCTGACGGCGGCGCCTTTCCACATGTGGACGCCCGACGTCTATCAAGGTGCGCCCACGACGGTTACGCTGATCATCGGCGCAGCTCCCAAGCTGGCGGCCTTTGCGGTTACCCTGCGCTTCCTGGTCGAAGGTCTGCACGGCATTGCGGTCGACTGGCAGCCCATGCTGCTGGTGCTGGCCGTGGTGTCGCTGGCATTGGGCAACCTGACGGCCATCGTGCAGAAGAATCTCAAGCGGATGCTGGCGTATTCCACCATCTCGCACATGGGCTTCATTCTGCTGGGTCTGCTGGCTGGCGTGTTCGACGGCCAGACTCATGCTCAAGCCTACGGCGCCTCGCTGTTCTACGTGGTGATCTACGTACTGACCACGCTGAGCACCTTCGGCCTGATTCTGTTGATGAGCCGCCGTGGTTTCGAATGCGAGAACATCAACGACCTGAAGGGCCTGAACCGTCGCAATCCAGGTCTGGCCCTGGTCTGGCTGCTGTCCATGTTCTCCCTGGCCGGGATTCCTCCGCTTTCCGGCTTCGCCGCCAAGCTGAGCATTCTGCAAGCCGTGGTGGGCGCAGGCTATATCTGGTTGGCGGTGTTCGCCGTGGTCATGTCTTTGATTGGCGCTTTCTACTACCTGCGTGTGGTCAAGGTGGCCTATTTCGACGAACCTGAAGGCGAACCGCAACCTTTGTCCACGGGGTTGTTGACCAAGGCGGTCATGTTGGTCAATGGTGTGCTGATCATCGGCCTGGGCTTGCTGCCAGGCGGTCTGATGGACACCTGCATCCGCGTGATTCAAGCATCGCTGCAATTCTGATATAGAGAACGTTATGGACCAAAGCCTTTCCATCTGGGTGTTGATGGCTCTTGCACTGATCACGGCCAACCTGCCGTTTCTGGTCGAGAAACCCTTGCTGGTCTTGCCTTGGTCCACGGCTGGTCAAACGTCTCGTCCGGCCTGGCTGCAGTTGATCCTCGGTCTCGTGTATCTGGCTGTGGTCGTGGCGCTGGGCCTGGGCATTTACAGCTTGATCGGACGCAGTTCTGGCTTGAACTCCACGACGGCCATGCTGGGCAAACTGATTCTCGCCCTGGCTCTGGCGGCCGCAGTGTTCGCGTTCCCGGCATGGAGTGTGCGCGGTCAGAAGGTGCACAAGAACTTCTTTTCCCGTTTGCTGGAAGTGTGTGCCTTTTACGGTATCGTTGGCGCTCTGGGCTTTGCCTTTGAGGCCAGCATCGGCAATCCATTCAGCCAGACCTGGGTGTTCTATACGATTACCTTTGCCTTGTTTCTGGTGTTGGCGTATCCGGGCTTTGTCTATCGCTACCTGATGCGACATTCCAAGGGCAGGTTTGAATAGCCTGGCATGCCTTGCACAAAAAAACCCGCTGTGGCGGGTTTTTTTGTGCTTATCGATAGCTGTTTTTGCCCGGTTTCGGGCCAGAAGTGAAGGGTGGTCATGAAGAATCAGCAGCTCAATGCTGATCCAGCGGTGCATGCGTGGCGCCGGCCACGCCCAGCCGTTTGCAGACTCCCTGGGCTTCCTGGGCCAGCACCAGCGTCAGTTGTTCGGCAGGCAGGCGGCGGCCCAGCGGGGCGGACTGCCCGCTCCATAACGAGGTGAAGTCGCTGCGTCCTTGCTTTTCGGCTTCGATGCGCAGCGGGCTGAGTGCCGAACCGGCATGGGGGAAAACGGGTGCGCTGCCGTCGACCGGGCCGATTTCGTCCATGAGCCGGGTGCGTATGCTGCGTGCCGGACGGCCAGTGAACAGATTGGTGATGGCTGTGCCGTCCGAGGTGCTGTGGTTCAGGGCCTGACGGTGCAGTTCATTGATCTTGGATTCGGGGCAGAACAGATAGGCCGTGCCGATTTGCGCAGCGCAGGCGCCCAGCGCAAGCACGGCAGCGATGCCGCGGCCATCGGCAATACCGCCGGCGGCAATCACGGGCAGATCCACCGCATCGGCTATCTGAGGCAGTAGTGCCAGGCTGCCCACCTGGGTATAGACATTGTCTCCCAGGAACAGGCCACGATGGCCTCCGGCCTCTGCGCCTTGGGCGATGATGGCGTCAGCGCCATGCTCCTGCAGCCAGATCGCTTCGGCCACGGTGGTGGCGCTGGCGATGACCAGGGCGCCTGTCTGCTTGACGCGTTTGAGCAGGTCGGGAACCGGCAGACCGAAGTGAAAACTGACGACTTCGGGTTTCAATTCATCCAGTAGGTCGGCATGGTTGGCCGAAAATGGAGCACGAGATGCCTTGGGCAGCTCCTGGTTGGGATCCAGTCCGTATTCCTGGTAGTAGGGCATCAGTCGCAGGCGCCATTCCTGCAAGGCCTCGGGCTCCAGGCGTTGGTCCTGATGACAGAAAAAGTTCAGATTCAAGGGCCTGTCCGTGGCCTGGCGGAACAGGCCGACCTGTTCGCGGATCTGCTCGGGGCTGAGCATGGCGCAAGGCAAGGAGCCCAGTCCGCCGGCCCGCGCCACGGCGATGGCCAAGAGACTGTCCTGGGCGCCGGCCATGGGGGCCTGGATGATGGGATGCTCGATATTCAGCAAATCCAGCAAGGTGTTGTTGGGCCAGACGTACATAGCGAAATCCTTGTTTTCCTGTGTGCTTCATCGTAGCAGGATGGGCTTGCGCTGAAAACCGGCCGTCCGCCCGGCATCGGCGCGATACAATAAAGCCCTTTTCGAGCACGCTTGTCGGGCTTTTTTTCTGTTTCGTGGACGTTCTGATGTCTCATCTTATTCTTCAGGGGCCGCGCCTGGATGGCGCAATCATCGAAAAAATTGCGGCGCTCGTGCAGGCCGACGGCGTTCAGGAGCTGGGCCCGACGGCTGTGCGCCTTTTAGGAGCGGATGCCGAGCACAAAGAACAGGTGCAGGTCTTGTGCCAGACAGGACGCATGGATTTCGCCTTTCTTGACCGGATCGATCGCTTGAAAGAGATGCGTGTTCTGGCCATGGATATGGACTCCACGCTGATCAATATCGAATGCATCGACGAGATCGCCGATATGGCGGGTCGCAAGGAGCAGGTGGCGACCATCACCGAGGCCGCCATGCGCGGGGAGATCAAGGATTTTTCCGAAAGCCTGATCCGTCGCGTTGCGTTTCTGGAAGGCGTAGCCATCGGCGATCTGACACGTGTCTATGAAGAGCGCTTGCAGCCCAATCCGGGCGCCGAGCGGCTGGTAGCGACCGCCCATGCGCACGGGGTTAAGACGCTGCTGGTATCGGGCGGTTTCACGTTCTTCACGGAGCGCATGAAGGACAGGCTGAGCTTGAGCTACGCTCATTCCAATACCCTGGAGGTCGTGGACGGGGTCTTGACCGGCAAGGTGCTGGGCGACATTGTGGACGGTCAGGCCAAGGCGCGTTTCCTGCAGCAACTGGCGTCTGAACTGGACGCAGGCCCCGGGCAATGCATTGCCATGGGTGATGGTGCCAATGATTTGCCCATGATGGCC
This sequence comes from Pseudomonadota bacterium, assembly GCA_023439305.1. GTDB lineage: Bacteria > Pseudomonadota > Gammaproteobacteria > Burkholderiales > Burkholderiaceae_B > Alcaligenes. The sequence goes on along the minus strand of JAEXOO010000027.1, from coordinate 28,088 downwards.
CAGGCCGTCTATTCGGTGGCATACCGCGCCAAGCCCGTGGTACAGGAGCAGGCCCGCTTTGCATTGAACCATTCGCCCCTGGATGCGGTGCTGAACTGGTTCCGCCTGGACGTGTAAGCGGCCGCCTTACTTTTCCTTCTGCAGGCTGGCCAGTACGCTGCGCACAGCCTGAATACGATTCTTCACGACCTCGCCGTCGCGAATGTCGATGCGCAGCTTGTCCGGGCCAGCCAGTCGCACTTGTTTGTTCTTCTGCACCAGCTCGATGATGCTGACAGGGTCCACATTGGGTTTGGGTGAGAACTGTATGGTGGCCTGGGCCTCGCTGGCATCGATCTTGATGATACCCAGCGGCTCGGCCTGGATGCGCAGCTTATGGACGGCCAGCAGATGCTCGCCTGGCTCCGGCAAGAGTCCGTAGCGATCAATGAGCTCTTCCTGGATGCTGAACAGATCTTCCTCGTTGCGGGCGTGGGACAAGGCCTTGTAGTGCCCCAAGCGGGCATTGACATCCGGGCAGTAGTTGGAGGGCAGCAGGGCGGAGGTGCGCAGATTGACCTCGCACTGCAAGGCAAACGGAGAATCCAGATCCGGCTCTTCGCCCGCTTTGAGCGCCTTCACGGCGGCATTGAGCATATCCGAATACATGGAGAAACCCACTTCCTGGATGTCTCCTGACTGCGACTCGCCTAGCACCTCACCCGCGCCCCGGATTTCCAGGTCGTGCATGGCCAGGAAGAAGCCGGCGCCCAGCTCTTCCATGGCCTGGATGGCTTCCAGACGCTTTTTGGCGTTGCTGGTGATGGCGTCTTCGCCGGGTGTCAGCAGGTAGGCATATGCCTGGTGGTGCGAGCGCCCCACACGGCCTCGCAATTGGTGCAGTTGGGCCAGGCCCAGGCGGTCGGCGCGATGGATCACGATGGTGTTGGCGCTGGGCACGTCGATGCCGGTTTCGATGATGGTTGTGCACAGCAGCACGTTATAGCGCTTCTGGTAGAAGCCCTTCATGACGGCTTCCAGCTCGCGTTCGGGCATCTGGCCATGGGCCACGGCGATGCTGGCTTCAGGCACCAGCTCTTCCAGGCGGGCGCGTCGGTTGTGGATGGTTTCCACTTCGTTGTGCAGGAAATAGACCTGTCCGCCGCGTTTGAGCTCGCGCAGCAGGGCTTCGCGTATGGTGCTGCCGTCTTCCCGACGCACAAAGGTCTTGATGGCCAGCCGTTTCTGGGGTGCCGTGGCGATCACGGAAAAATCACGTATGCCTTCCAGAGACATGCCCAGGGTGCGAGGGATGGGCGTGGCGGTCAGGGTCAGCACGTCGACCTCGGCGCGCAGCGCCTTCAAGGCTTCTTTCTGGCGCACGCCGAAGCGGTGCTCTTCGTCGATGATGACCAGGCCCAACTGCTTGAAGCGCACGTCCGAGGACAAAATTTTGTGCGTACCGATAACGATGTCCACGCTGCCTTCGCCCAGGCCCGCGATAGCGGCTTGTGTTTCTTTGTTGGAACGAAAGCGCGACAATTCGGCCACCCGAATCGGCCAGTCGGCGAAACGATCAGCAAAGGTCTGGGCATGCTGTTCGGCCAGGAGCGTGGTGGGACACAGCAAGGCGACTTGCTTGCCATTGGCGACGGCCAGGAAGGCGGCGCGCAGGGCGACCTCGGTCTTGCCGAAGCCGACGTCGCCGCAGACCAGGCGGTCCATGGGCTGGCCCGAAGTCATGTCGCTGATGACTGCCTCAATAGCGGCAGCCTGATCCGGTGTTTCCTCAAAGCCGAAGCCTTCGGAGAACGCCTGGTAGTCGTTCAGGGGCAGCTTGAACTGAAACCCTTGTCGGGCGGCCCGCTGCGCATACAACGCCAGCAGCTCGGCGGCGCTGTCGCGCGCCTGCTTGGCCGCACGCCGGCGGGCTTTGTCCCACTGGCCGGAACCGAGCTGATGCAGCGGGGCGTGCTCGGGATCCGAGCCGCTGTAGCGCGCAATCATGTGCAATTGGGCCACCGGGACGTACAAGGTGCTGCCTTTGGCGTATTCCAGGTGCAGGAACTCCACCGGCCCTTCGCCCAGATCCATTTCTTTCAGTCCGCAGTAGCGGCCAATACCGTGTTCGGCATGGACGACGGGATCGCCTTCGCGCAATTCAGACAGATCGCGCACCATGGCTTCCACATCGCTGCTGCGCTCATTCCGGCGGCGTCCGCCTTGTGTGCGTGCCTGTGCAGGGTACAGATCGTTTTCGGTCAGCAGGCTCAGGCCGCCGTGAACCAAGGCGAAACCGTGGAACAAGGGGGCGACGATCAGGGCGAACGGTGTGTCCGAATCCAGGAAATCGCTCAGGTTCTGGCAGTCCGGGGCCGGGCGCAGATCGTGTTCGAGCAGCATCTGCAGCAGGGTTTCGCGTCGTCCGGGAGAGTCGGCGCACAATACCGTACGGCGGCGCTGGTCGTTGACTTCGCGGCGCAACTGAGCCAGCGGGTCGTCGGCACGGCGATTGATCGCCACGGCGGGCAGGGGCTCGAAGTCAGGGTGGGGAGGCGCTTCCGTATCGGTGGCTGTGCCCAGGCTGAGTCGGGCAAAGGGTTTGATTTCGTTGAAGAACTGCTCGTCCGACAGGAACAGGCTGGACGGGGCCAGAATAGGGCGTTCACGGTCGTTCTTCAGAAAAGCGTAACGGCTGTGCGTATCGCTTTGAAAGCGCTGGATCGCCGTTTGCGCATCGCCGTGCGTGACCACCAGGCTGCCTTGCGGCACATAGTCCATCAACGTGGCGGTCTGTTCGAAGAACAACGGTAGGTAGTATTCGATGCCGGCGAAGGCGATGCCGTTGCCCACGTCCTTGTAGGGCAGGGCGCGCGAGGGGTCGCCTTCGAACTGTTCGCGAAAGCGCGCCCGGAAGTCGTTGCGCGCTTCTTCGTCCATGGGGAATTCCCGACCCGGCAGCAGTTGGATTTCCTTGACGGGGTACAGGCTGCGCTGGGTGTCGATGTCGAAACTGCGTATGGTTTCGATCTCGTCATCGAACAGGTCCAGCCGATAGGGCAGAACCGACCCCATGGGGAACAGATCAATCAGTCCGCCCCGTATGCTGAATTCGCCGGGAGCGGTCACCTGCGTCATATGGGTGTAATTGGCCAGCGTCAGCTGGGCACGCAGGCTGGCTTCGTCCAGGGCATCACCCTGGCGGAAGGAAAAGGTATAGGCAGCCAGAAAGGAAGGCGGCGCCAGCCGGTACAGCGCCGTGGTGACGGGCACCGTCAGTACGTCCACTTCCTGCATCATCAGGGCGTGCAAGGTACGCAAACGCTCTGAAATCAGGTCCTGGTGGGGCGAGAAGCTGTCGTAGGGCAGCGTTTCCCAGTCGGGCAATTGGCGCACGCGCAACTTGGGTGCGAACAGCAGCACTTCTTCAGCCAGCCGCTGTGCGGCCAGCGGATCGGCGCACAGCACGACGAGCGGGGCGTTCTGCTGGCCCGCCAGGTCGGCGATCAGGCAGGCATCGCCCGATCCGGGCGGCATGGGCTGGACATAGCGTTGGCCGGGGCGAACGGCAGTCAGCACCGCACGGGTGCTGGGCAAGGACAGGGAGTGCTGTTTTTCGGTTTCCATCAGGATTGTCATTATAAAATCACCCACCTATGAAGACTACCTTGATTGCAATTGTTCCCGCTGCCGGCATAGGCTCGCGCGCCCTGGATTCTGCCACGAAGGCGCAAGGCTTGCCCAAGCAGTATCGCTTGCTGGGCGGCCAGCCCATGTTGCGTCGCTCGGTGCAGGCCTTGCTGGCGGACGAGCGCATCGCCCAGGTGCGTGTGGCGGTGGCGCCGGACGATGTCTGGGCGCAGCAGGCCCTGGAAGGTCTGCCGCGCACGGTTTGCCTGCCTTGCGGCGGACCAACCCGCGCCGATACCGTGCTCAATGCCTTGCGTACCTTGCCGCCGCAGGACGCTGACTGGGTGTTGGTGCACGATGCGGCACGGCCAGGCTTGCCGGCCCAGGCCTTGGGACGGTTAATTGATGCCTGCCTGGCCCAGGGCCGCGGCGGACTGCTGGCCCAGCCTGTGCCGGACACGGTCAAGCGCAGTGGCGCCGGCGACAGGCCGGCTGTACAGGCGACAGTGGACAGGGAGAGCCTGTGGCTGGCGCAGACGCCGCAGATGTTCGGCGCGCAGGCGCTGAGGCTTGCCTTGGAGCAGGCGCTGCAGCAAGGTCTGCCGATCACCGACGAGGCCAGCGCCATGGAGTTGGCGGGCGATTCGCCTTTGTTGATATTGGGGTCAGTACGCAATTTTAAAGTGACCTGGCCGGACGATTTTGAATTGATGGAGAAATGGCTATGACTATTCCGTTTCGTGTAGGGCAAGGTTTTGATGTGCATGTGCTGTGCGAGGGCCGGCCATTGATCCTGGGCGGTGTGACCATTCCCCATACGCACGGGCTCATGGGGCATTCGGACGCCGATGCGCTGTTGCATGCGATTACCGATGCTATTTTGGGCGCGGCCGGCCTGGGCGATATAGGCCGGCACTTCCCGGACACCGATCCGCAATACCAGGGAGCCGACAGCCGCGTGCTGCTGCGTCATGCCTTTGCCCAGGTGCGCCGGGCCGGCTGGAAGGTCGGTAATGTGGATGCCACCATCCATGCCCAGAAGCCCAAGATCGCGCCCCATGCGGCAGCGATGGTTGCTCATATTCAGGCCGACCTCGAGCTGGAAGAGGGCTGCGTGAATGTGAAGGGAAAGACCAACGAAGCCGTGGGTTTTGTCGGGCGCCAGGAAGGTATCGCCGTGACGGCGGTGGCTTTACTGGTGCGCGCCTGAGGCCTGTAGATCTCAGGCTTCTTTGTCGGTCACGGCGTTCGGGTTGTTGCGACCTGCGCGGATGCGGGGCAGTTGAATGCGGGCGGTCAAGCCGTTGGACGGCGTGCTGATCAGCTCGAAATGGCCCCCGACCTGGCCCAGCAGGCGTTCCACAATGGCCAGTCCCAGGCCGGCGCCGCTGACCCCGGTACGGGCCGACACGCCGCGGGAGAAAGGGCGCAGCAGCCGCTGGATGTCGTTCTGGGCGATTCCGGTGCCTTGGTCTTTGACGGCGATCTCCAGGATATTGCCGTGCTGGTGGGCGGATAATTCGATGCGAGCGCGGTCATCCTCGGGGCTGCGGCCGTAGCGGCGCGCATTTTCGATCAGATTGGAGACGATGCGCTTGAGGTCGTGGGCGCTGATGCGAGCGTACAGCTGCGGCTCGATGGAAGCGGTCAGGATACCGCCCAGGGTTTCGGTATGGGTGCGCTCGCGCTCGTAGACGTCGTTGAGAACGGCTGAGACATCAATGCCGTGTTCCGGCACGGCCGCAGCGGGGCGGGCATATTCCATCAGTTGGCCGATGCTGTGATCGATCTGGGCCAGATCTTCATCGATGGCGGCCCGGGTTTCGTCCGATACCTGGCTCAGTTCAATTTCCAGGCGCATGCGCGCCAGCGGCGTGCGCAAGTCGTGTGAAATGCCGGCCAACATGATCTCGCGGTCGGCTTCCGTCTGACGTATGTCGCGCGCCATGCGGTTGAACGCGATGTTCATGTCGCGAATTTCCGCCGGGCCTTTTTCGGGCAGAGTGTTGGGCGTCTCCCCACGCGCCAGTTGCTGGGCCACCTTGGCCAGTTGGGCCAGCGGGCGATTCACAAACCGCACGCTGACGGCGGCCCCGATCAGGGCCAGCAGCAAGGCGGTGGCACCCCATCCCAGCCATTCGATGCCCGCCGTCAGGCTGAGCTGCTCACGGTCGAACACCAGCCAATACTGGTCGTCGTTGATGTCAAAGGACACCCAGACGCCGGGGACATTATTGACGGACCACATGACCAAGGTCTGGCTGCCCAGCGCGCCGCGCACCTCAGTGGAGACGTGCTGCCAGTAATTGGAGCGGGGCAGGGGTTCCAGTTCGTCCGTGGTTTCGCGTGGCTGCACGCGCAGACTTTCTTTGGTCGCCAAGTCCAGCAGCAGGGCCGGACGCACGGCCGGCGGCGCATAGACCAGCGCTGAGCGGGTAATGCTGACGACCGAGGCGACGCGCTGCGCCATCTGGGCTGCACGCGGGCCTTCTTCCATGCTGAAGAAAACCTGTAGCCAAGCACCCAGGCTGACCAGCATCAAAGCGGCCAGCAATAAAAAAGACCGGCTGAATAAACCCAGCCGGATACTCGAGTTTTTGGTGTTGCGGCGCTTGGCGGCCGTGGGGGGCCGCCCTGCTGTCTGTCCGGCGGACAAGATCAGTTACCGCCGTCAGGCACGAAAACGTAGCCCAGGCCCCAGACCGTCTGAATGAACACGGGCTTGGAGGCATTGGGTTCGATCAGCTTGCGCAGGCGCGAGATCTGTACGTCCAGGCTGCGGTCGAAGGCTTCGTATTCACGTCCGCGCGCCAGTTCCATCAGTTTGTCGCGCGAAAGCGGGATCTTGGGATGGCGGGCGAAAACCTTGAGCACTGAGAATTCGCCCGTAGTGATGGGAACGACTTCGTTGTTGCGGGTCAAGGTGCGGGTGGACAGGTTCAGCACATAAGGGCCGAACTCGATGGATTCGTTTTCCTGGCTGGGTGCGCCGGGGTGTTCCTCGGTACCGCGACGCCGCAAGATGGCATTGACGCGGGCCAGCAGCTCGCGCGGGTTGAAGGGCTTGATGAGGTAGTCATCAGCGCCCATCTCCAGGCCGACGATGCGGTCGATTTCTTCCGCCTTGGCTGTCAGCATGATGATGGGGGTGTTGTCATGTCCGCCACGCAGTCGACGACAGATGGACAGGCCATCTTCGCCGGGCAGCATCAGATCCAAAACCAGCAGATCGAAATGCTCGCGTTGCCATAGCTTGGACATTTCCTTTCCGTCTTCGGCGACGAAGACGTTGAATCCTTGTTCAGACAGGTAGCGACGCAGCAGGTCGCGCAGTCGTGGGTCGTCGTCGACGACAAGGATTTTGCGGGTGAGGGGTGGTGTCTGCGTGTTCATAGCGAAAATGTAACAGGCATCAGAAAGCGCGTACAGGGGGCCGTAGAAAAATATTACACATTAAGTGTTTTGTACGAATTGTGCGCCTTTTGAGCCATTTACAGCCTCCGTTCAAGAGTGGGCCGACGGGATTTCTGCCTGGTTCAGCAAGGCAAGTTTAGCGGCAAAAATACTGTTTTGGCATATTTGGCCCCGACCCCCTGCATTGTCTGTCGCAGGTGTTGGGTTCATTGCTGCGCCAGACGCCTATTTGCCCGCGCTTAAACTAAAATAGCGCCATGGACGTACATATACTTGCCCTGGAAAGTTCCTCCAGCCTTTGCGAGCTGGCCCTGTTGTCGCGCACGGAAAACGGCGTGAGCATCGTGGATATCGCCCACGAGGGAACGGGCGACCATGCCGAGCGCTTGCTTCCCATGGCCGACCAGTTGTTGGCTCGGGCAGGCCTGGACCGTAGCGCGCTCAGCGCCATCGCGTTCGGGCAGGGGCCCGGCGGCTTCACGGGCCTGCGTGTCGCCTGCGGCGTAGCGCAAGGCATGGCCTTTGCCTTGAATCTGCCCGTGCTGCCCGTCTCTTCCTTGTTAGCGGCTGCCGCGCGGGCGCCTCAGCAAGCCGATACCTTGTACGTGGTGGCGCAGGACGCGCGCATGGACGAGGTCTATGCCGGTGTGTTCGCCTGGAGCCCGCAGACAGGCTGGCGTGTGGTGCAAAGTCCCGTTTTGCTGGACTCAACGCAATTGGTGGGCTGGATCGCGGGCTTGCGTGATCTCTGGTCGACAGGCATGTCCGATGCCGGGATTCTGGTGTCGGGTGATGCTTTGCTGGCTTTTCCTGGCTTGCCCGAGCAGATTCAAGCTCAAGGTTGGCAGGCGGGCCAACCCTGGCGGGCCGGTGCCCGCAGCGTGGCGCAGTTGGCTCTGCAGGATCTGGACCGCGGACTGGGCGTTGCCCCGGAGCTGGCCATGCCCTTGTATGTGCGTGACAAGGTGGCCTATACCATTAGCGAGCGCGAGCATGGGCAAGGCGGCAATCCGGCCGCTCAGGATCAGCCTGTGCGGGTTGAGTCCATGCGCGCCGGGCAATTGCCGGCCGTGCTTGATATCGAACGCCGCGTTCAGGCGCACCCCTGGACCGAAGGCAATTTCGCCGACGGGCTGACCGGAGCGGGATATTACGCCCGCATCGCCCAGCAGCAAGGCCAAGTACGCGGTTTTGCCGTCTGGCTGGCCGCACCCGATGTCATGCAGCTGCTGCTGATCGGGGTGGATCCGCATGCCCAGCGCAGCGGCGTGGGCCGCTTGCTGCTCGAGGACGGCCTGGCCTGGACACGCAGTCAGGGCCTGGGCCGGGTCGTGCTGGAGGTACGCGCGTCCAATGCGGGAGCCATTGCTTTCTATGAAAAGCAGGGGTTTGTACGGGACGGCGTACGCAAGAATTATTATCCGGTCGGAAACGGGCTGCGCGAAGATGCGGTCTTGATGAGCCTGCCGGTGGCGGCGCAGGCGGCGGCATGAGCGCGTTCGAACCCTTGTCGCTGTTGCAGCGGGCCTGGCTGTTGGAGCTAGGCCTGGAACGCTCCTTTCTGGCGCGCTTGCCGCAAGTTCAACCCTCTGAGCCGGCGCCTGCCGCGCCTGCACAGTCGTCGGCTGTAATTGTCGATGCGGTTTCCGTGCAAAGCATCGCTCCCGAGCCGGACACTATCCCCTCCGACGAGGCGGATGATTCGACCCGTTCGGCGCGAGATCAGGCCTTGGCCTTGCTGCGCAAGCCCAGCCGCGCGCCCGTTGCTGCACCCGCCGTGCAGGAGGTCGCTAAGCCTGCCGTGCTGATTCAACCCGAAAAAGCAGCCGACATGCAAACCCTGGAAGAGCAGATCCAGGCTTGCCAGGAGTGCGGGTTGTATAACGGCCGTTCGCTGGCGGTATTCGGCGCGGGCGTATCGCCCCAGCCCGATTGGATGATTATCGGCGAAGCGCCGGGCACGAGCGATGACCGCAGCGGCCAGCCCTTCGACGGCAAGGCGGGGCTGTTGCTGCAGGCCATGCTGGCCAGCGTCATTCCACAGGCGTCGGTCTATATGGCGCACCTGGTCAAATGTCGTCCCTTGGGCAACCGGCCCCCCACCGTGGAAGAAATGGCAGCGTGCCGCGCTTTCCTGGACGCTCAGATACGCCTGGTTCAGCCGCGCCGGCTGTTGGCAGTGGGGCAGTTGGCGGCGGCCGCCTTGAGCGGGCGTCAGGAGGATCTGGAAACCCTGCGGGGCCAGTCCCTGTCGTATACGGACGCCCTGGGGCGAGAGCTGCCTTTGCGGGTCACTTATCACCCAGCCTCGCTGTTGCTGCGTCCGCAGCACAAGGCCAATGCCTGGCGCGATCTGGTGCTGCTGGGCCAGCTGAAGGCCCAGGACCAGGCTTAGGCACAGGCTTTCTGTGCCAGCGGGGTTCGTTAGTGCGAGGCCAGGGCCTGGCCGTGGCCTTCCTGGCCGATGCAGGCTTCCAGTTGCGGATGGGCGCGCAGATTGGCGTTCTTCCAGATAATGAAGACCGTCATCAGGCTGGCCACCAGCACGCCGAACAGCGCGATGATGTAATTGATGGGCAGGCCCAGCCACAGAAGCAGGCTGTAGAAGGCCAGCATGAACAGAATGTTGAGCTGTTCATTGAAGTTCTGTACCGCGATCGAGTGGCCCGCTGACAGCAGGACATGGCCTCGATGTTGAAGCAGGGCATTCATGGGGACGACAAAAAAGCCGGACAGGCCTCCGATGCCCATCAACAAGGTGTAGACCGCCCACTTTTCGTGGACAAATGGCATCAGCAGGACGATCAAACCCATCAGCACGCCCACGGGCAGCACTTTCAGGGATTTTTTCAGGGAAACGCGGGAGGCAAAGATTGCGCCGAATACCGTTCCCAACGCGGCTACGCCCATCAGGATGGAGGCCTGGTCCAGGCGATAGCCCAGGTGCTGTGCGCCCCATTCGATGACGATGAACTGCAAAGTAGCGCCCGCGCCCCAGAACAGCGTCGTGACGGCCAGGGAAATCTGCCCCAGCTTGTCCTGCCAAAGAATACAGACGTAGTTGCGGAATTCCTTGAGCAGCTTGGCGGGGTGCTTTTGCTGCGGCGGATAATGGATGTTGGTGCGGGGAATCAGCAGATTGCACAGCGCCGCCATCAGGTAAACCAGAGAAATCAGCAAGATGGCCACTTCGGCGCGGCTCTGGGCCAGCGGCGCGATAAGAGGATGCTCGGCAAGTATGGCGGCAATGTGAGGGCTGATGAGCACGCCGCCCAGGACGGTTCCGGCGATGATGGACAGCACGGTCAGGCCTTCGATCCAGCTGTTTCCCTTGACCAGCAGTTCGGGCTTGAGCATTTCGGTGACGATGCCGTATTTGGCCGGCGAGTAGGCGGCGGCGCCGACCCCCACCAGCGTATACGAGACGAACACCAGGATCAGCTGTTGTGAGTCGTTCATGCCGAAATATTGATGACAGAACATCAGCAGGCAGCCGGCCAGCTTGACTGCATTGGTAGCGAACATGACCCGGCCCTTGGGGAATGAGTCCGCAAATGCGCCGACGAATGCGGCCAGAACCACATAAGACAGTGCAAACCACCATTTCATCATAGGCGCCATCCAGGCAGGCCCGTGAAGGTCGGCGATCAGGGCAATGGCGGCGATCAGCAGGGCATTGTCGGCAATCGACGACAGGGCCTGCGCGGCCATGACCAGATAGAATCCTTTATTCAAAATGCGTCTCGAATGCGTGTGTCCCCTCTGGCCGGGCAATGGCGACGATGGCGAGACACGGATAAAGTCAGGTGCTAAGTTTACCGCCTGATAGCCTTGGCTGACCAATAATTGCCGCTCAATTGTTTTTTGCCTGTCCTGGAGTGCTTGAGCGGGCGCTGCGGTATCATACGTGGCGCGAAGCCAGGCGGTACTGCTGCGCTTTCGCGCTTGTTCGAACTGGACTATATCTAGCTGATCTCTACCTGTGCGTTTAACCCAGATCAAACTCGCCGGCTTCAAGTCGTTCGTGGACCCGACCTCCATACCTACACCCAGTCAGTTGGTGGGCGTGGTCGGACCCAATGGCTGCGGCAAATCCAACATCATCGACGCGGTGCGCTGGGTGCTGGGCGAAAGCAAGGCTTCCGAGTTGCGCGGCGAGTCCATGCAGGACGTGATTTTCAACGGTTCGGGCCAGCGCAAGCCGGCCGGTCGCGCCTCGGTTGAGCTGGTTTTCGACAATGCCGAAGGCCGCGCATCGGGGCAGTGGAGCACGTATGCCGAGGTCTCGGTGCGCCGCGTCTTGACGCGCGACGGCACCAGCAGCTATTTCATTAATAATCAGGCCGTGCGCCGCCGCGACATCCACGATATTTTCCTGGGCACAGGCCTGGGTGCGCGTGGCTACGCCATCATCGGCCAGGGCATGATCAACCGCCTGATCGAAGCCAAACCCGAGGAGCTGCGCGTCTTCCTGGAGGAAGCGGCTGGCGTGTCGCGTTATAAAGAGCGTCGACGGGAAACGGAAAACCGGCTCCGCGATACGCGGGAGAACCTGCTGCGCGTCGAGGATATTCAGCGCGAGCTGGAAACTCAGCTGGAAAAGCTGCAGGCTCAGGCCGAGGTGGCGCGAGAGTATCGCGATCTGCAGCAAGAAGGCGAACTCAAGCAGAATCTGCTCTGGCTTGTGAAAGAGTCCAATGCCCAGAGCGATCAGAAGTCGCGCTTTCTGGCCATCGAGCAGGCGCAGACCAAGCTGGAAGAAGCCATTGCCGGTTTGCGTCATACCGAATCTTCGCTGGAATCCCAGCGCCAGGCCCACCTGCAGGCCGGTGATGCGCTGCATGCGGCTCAGGCCCAGCTTTATGAAGCGGGTTCGCAGGTATCCAGTCTGGAGGCCGAGATCCGCCATGTGCTCGATTCGCGCAATCGCATGACTCAGCGCCGTGAACAGTTGGAGCAACAGCAGCGCGATTGGCAGGAGCAGCAAGAACATTGCCAGGAAGAACTGGCCATCAGCGAAGAGCAGCGCGAAGAAGCCGCCGTACGGGTCGAAGAATTGCAGATGCTGGCCGACGAGGCCCAGGGCAGCCTGCCTGAGCTGGAGTCGCGCGTGCGGGACGAGTCCCGGCGCCGGGATGAGATGCGCATGGCGCTGGCCCGGGTCGAGCAGAATCTGGCGCTGGCCGCCCAATCTCAGCGCGATGCCGACCGGCAGATCCAAGGATTGGATGTGCGCCATGAGCGCCTGACCCAAGAGGCGCGCTTGCTGAACGCGCCGGATCCGGACAATCTGGAGCGTCTTCAGGGCGAACTGGGCATGCTGCAAGCGCAGCTGGCTCAGGCGCAGGAGCATATGCAGCAACTGGAAGGCCAGTTGCCGCGGCTGGAAGACGAGCGCAAGCAGGCGCAGCAGCAGGCCTTGCAAGGAAGCCAGGAGCTGTCCCGGCTGGAGGCCCGCTTGCTGGCTTTGAGCCGGCTGCAGGAAGATGTGGCGCGCAAGGGTACATTAGAGCCCTGGCTGGCCAAGCATGGGCTGGAGAGCATGAGGCGGCTCTGGCAGAGCCTGGATGTCGAGAAAGGCTGGGAAACTGCACTGGAGTCCGTGCTGCGCGAGCGCATGACGGCGCTGGAGCTGCGTCGCCTGGATATGGCGGCGGCCTTTGCTGCCGATGCGCCGCCTGCGCGCCTGGCCTTTTATCAGTTGCCGGTGGCTGCGGCCCAGGCGGTCAATGGTTTCGAGTTGCCGCTGCTGCTGTCGGTGCTGCGCCTGCATCAGCCGGAGCTGCGGACTTTGATGGAAGGTTGGCTGTGTGAAGTCTATGCCTGCCAGGACTTGAAGCAGGCGCTCAGCCTGCGTGACAGCCTACCCGAACAGGGGCTGATCGTGGTCCGGGACGGCCATGTCGTGGATCGAAACAGCATCCGTTTTTATGCGCCCGATTCCGAGCAGGCCGGAATGTTGGCCCGACAGCAGGAAATCTCGCATCTGGAGCGCGAGCTGAAGGCCTCGCAATTGATTGTGGACGAGCTGACAGGGGCCAGCGCCCGATCGGAAACGGCCTTGCAGCAGATCAGCAGCGGGCTGGCGCCCGCGCGCGCGCGGGTAGGCGAGCTGACACGCCGCATGCATGATGTGCAACTGGAATTTTCACGTCTGGCGCAGCAGGCTCAACAGTCGGAGGAGCGGGCGGGGCGGATACGCGGCGAATTGGATGAGCTGCGTTTTCAGCGTGAAGAACTGCAGGCCAGCCGGGAAGAGGCCGAGGTCCGTTTCGAGGCCTTGGACGAAGAACTGGCGGAGCACCAGACCCGGTTTGCGGATGCGCAAATGGAAGGCGAGACCTTGGCCGACCAGGCCGAGCGCGCCCGCACCGCTTTGCGTGAGCGAGAGCGTGCGGTACAGGACGCTCAGTTCGCTGAGCGCGCCCTGGTGCAGCGCATGGCGGAACTGCAACGCAACTTGACGCTGGCCCAAGAGCAGGCTCAGCGCGCCATTGGGGAGCTGCAGGGACTGCAGGGGGAATTGATCGAGCTGGATGCCTCGGCCGCTCAGGCCGGCTTGCAAGAGGCGCTGGAGATTCGCGCCGAGCGCGAAGAAAATGTGCGTCTTGCCAAAATCAGCCTGGATACCTTGGCGGCGCAGTTGCGCGAAAACGAGCAGGCCCGGGGCGAGATCGAAAAAAATCTGCAGCCCCTGCGCGAGCAGGTCATGGAGCTGCAGTTGCAGGAGCAGGCCTCGCGCCTGGCGGTGGAGCAGTTTGCCGAGCAGTTGGATGCCCGTCAGGTTGATCGCGTGAAGCTGTGGGCCTTGTTACAGGAAAAGACACCTGAATGGCAGCGAGTGGGGTGGTTGCAGTCCGAGGTTCAGCGCATTTCGCGCCAGATCGAAGCCCTGGGGCCGGTGAACCTGGCGGCCCTGGAAGAGCTGACGACGGCGCAAGAGCGCAAGACCTACCTGGATGCCCAGCACAAGGACTTGAGTGACGCCATCGAAACGCTGGAGGACGCCATCCGCAGGATCGACCGCGAGACGCGGCAGTTGCTGATGGAAACGTTCAACATTGTTAATCAACATTTCGGCGAGCTTTTTCCGCGTTTGTTCGGGGGCGGAGAGGCTAAACTGACATTGGTAGGCGAAGAGGTGCTGGAGGCAGGCGTACAGGTTATGGCGCAGCCGCCCGGCAAGCGCAACAGCACGATTCATTTGTTGTCCGGGGGCGAAAAGGCCTTGACGGCGACGGCGCTGGTTTTTGCCTTTTTCAAGCTGAATCCTGCGCCGTTCTGTCTGCTGGATGAAGTGGATGCACCGCTGGACGACGCCAATACTGAACGTTATGCCAATCTGGTGGCCAGCATGAGCGACCAGACGCAGTTTTTATTCATTTCTCACAATAAAATAGCCATGCAGATGGCCAAGCAGCTGGTCGGGGTTACCATGCAGGAGCAGGGCGTCTCCCGGATTGTGGCGGTGGACGTGGATGCCGCCATCCAAATGGCCGATGCCTGATGGTTTGAGCGCCGGGCCGCAAGCCAAACGCGCAGTGTGGGGCTTTTTTTAACCGTGGTAGCGTTGATTCGACGGAACTGACAATGAGTGATTTGCAAATCGCACTGATTTTGTTGGGCATTTTGCTCATCTTGCTCGTGGTGTTGTTTAACTGGTGGCAGGACCGCCGCATACGCCAGCAGATGCAGAGCCAATTTCCGGATGGCGATACAGATCCGCTGATGAGCCAGCTGTCTGATGCCGAGCGGCGCGAGCCCAGCATGGGGCGCGGCGAAGCAGCAACCGACAGCGAGCACGATGAGGCCGAAGTGGATTGCACCACGGAAGCGGTCATCGACATCAGCTTCAGTCATCCCGTGGATGCCCAGGCGCTGGCCCAGGCTCTGCAGGGTGTGCAGCGCGTCGGCGGCAAACCGGTGCGTTACTTTGCCGAATGTGAAGGGGGCGGTCACCGTGCCCGTCTGCGCAGCGGCGAATCGTATTCCAGCATGCAGTTGGCCGTTTTGCTGGCCAATCGCAGCGGACCGCTGTCAGCGATCGAATGGTCGCAGCTATGGACGGCTGCCCAGTCGTTGGCGCAGCAGTTCGATGCCTCGGTGGAAGGTCCTGAGCAGGATGATGTGCTGCGTCGGGCGGCTGCCTTGGACAATGCGTGCGCCGATCTGGATGCGCTGGTGAGCATTTCCGTACGTTTGCCCGGTCCTTTGCCAGCCTCTCAGGTGATCCAGAGCGTCAAGGAAGCCGGCTTTCTGCCCTATGGCCAGCAATTGGCCTGGTTGGCGGATTCCGGCCAGCCGCGCTTTACGGCCATGTTCGACAGCGCCAATCCGAATGACATCCAGTCAGCCAGCATCGAGCGCATCGACTTGCTGCTGGATTTGCCTAACAGTCCGGCTGACGAGCATGCATTCAGCCGCATGGCGACGGTTGGCCGCGATCTCGCCAGCCGCCTGGATGGCATCGTGCTCGACGACCAGGGCCGTCCGCTGCCTGAAAGTGCAGACCAGAATATTGATGAACAACTCAGCCATTTGTACCGTCGCCTGGACGAAGCGGGCTTCACCGCCGGCGAGGAGCGGACAAGCAGGATTTTTTCGTGACATTAAAACGAGTACAGGAACTGCATCAAGAACTGGCCCAGCATAACTGGGCCTATTACGTTAAGGACGAGCCCAGCATTTCCGATGCGCAATACGATGCGCTGATGAATGAGCTGCTGGCGCTGGAGGCCGCGCATCCCGAATGGATCACGCCCGACTCTCCCACCCAGCGCGTGGGGGCGGCGCCATTGGATGGTTTTGCCTCGGTGCAGCATGCCGTGCCCATGTTGTCCTTGGGCAATGCCTTTGAAGACGACGACGTGCATGCGTTCGACAAGCGGGTCGCCGATACGCTGGCGGATGCCGGCCTGATCGGGCTGGTCCGGCGCGTGGACTATATCGCCGAGTATAAGTTTGACGGGCTGGCCATCAGCCTGCGCTACGAACAGGGACAACTGGTGCAAGCCGCCACGCGGGGCGACGGTTCGACCGGCGAGGATGTCACGAGCAACATCCGCACGATCAAATCCATTCCTCTGCGTTTGCGCGAGTCGGACGCCGGAGTTCCAGCGGTGCTGGAGGTGCGGGGCGAGGTCTTGATGAACCGCGCCGACTTCGAGAAGCTGAACGAGAATCAGGCGCGTCGCGGCGAGAAGGTCTTTGTCAATCCGCGTAATGCCGCGGCGGGCAGTCTGCGACAGCTGGACCCTCGCATTACGGCGCAACGTCCGCTGCGCTTTTTTGCCTATGGCTGGGGCGAGATCAGCGGCGTGCCCATGGTGACGAGCGGGCAGGGCGGGCTGTTCGAGGAGCCGCAGCCCGACGCATTGCCGCGCGATACGCAGGCTGGCATGATGGACTGGCTGGAAAGCCTGGGTTTGCCCGTCAGCCGCGACCGGCGTGTGGTGACGGGGGCACAGGGTCTGCTTGATTTCTATGCGCAGACCCAAGAGCGGCGCGCCGGGCTGCCGTTCGAGATCGACGGCGTGGTGTACAAGGTCAATGCCCTGGCCGCACAGCGGGTGCTGGGCTACGTGGCGCGGGCGCCTCGCTTTGCGGTGGCGCACAAGTTTCCGGCCCAAGAGGAAATGACCCGGGTCGAGCGTATCGAATTCCAGGTGGGGCGTACCGGCGTGGTGACGCCGGTGGCGCGCCTGAAACCCATCTTTGTCGGTGGGGTCACGGTCACAAATGCCACGCTGCACAACGAAGACGAGGTTCGGCGCAAGGATGTGCGTGAAGGCGATATGGTTGTCGTGCGCCGCGCGGGCGACGTGATTCCTGAAGTGGTCGCGGTGGTCTTGGCCCAGCGTCCCGAGGGCAGTTTGCCGTTCGTCATGGCCAGCACCTGTCCTGCCTGCGATTCGGCTCTGGAGCGCCTGGACGGCGAGGCTGCCTGGCGTTGCACCGGAGGGTTGATCTGTCCGGCCCAACGCAAGCAGACCCTGATTCATGCGGCCAGCCGCAAGGCGCTGGATATCGAGGGCCTGGGTGAAAAACTGGTGGACCAGTTGGTGGACACGGGTCTGGTCAAGACCTTGGCGGATGTCTTCAAGCTGGAAACGCATCATCTGCTGCTGTTGGATCGAATGGGTCAGAAGTCGGCCGAAAATCTGATCGAAGCCATCAACAAGGTGCGCCAGCCGCCCTTGAACCGGCTGGTCTATGCCTTGGGGATAAGGCACGTAGGGGAGACTACGGCGCGTGATCTGGCGCAGCACTTCGGCTCTTTGCAGGCGCTGCAGCAGGCCGATGAGGAGTCCTTGTTGACCGTGCATGACGTGGGGCCTGTGGTGGCGGCCTCGGTGCGCCATTTTTTCCAGGAACCGCACAATCAGGAAGCGCTCAAGGCCTTGCTGGAAGCCGGCGTCAGTCCTCAACAGGCTCAGGTGCGGGCCGATAGCGGCTCCTTGCCGTTGGCTGGCAAGACTTTTGTCATTACCGGCACCTTGCCCAGCATGAGCCGGGACGAGGCCACGCGCCGGGTTCTGGAAGCCGGTGGCAAGGTCAGCGGCTCGGTTTCCAAGAAGACGGCCTTCGTGCTGGCTGGTGCGGAAGCCGGTTCCAAACTGACCAAAGCCCAGGAGTTGGGCGTGACCATACTGGACGAAGAGCAGTTTCTGACCATGCTGGCTTAGCGATGGTTTGGCGTGCTGATTCTTACACGCTGTCATCAAACCCAACGTAGCTTTTTCACTAAGCGATTGGGATCAAATAGCGTAGTAAGAAAGTCGCCGTTCAGACCTGGCTCCAGAGCCGGCAAAGCCTCAGCCTGCACGGGACAGGGCACCGTCGAGCGGCGGCCTCATTCACACTTCATTCACCCTCGGGTCAATCCGTCGAAGCACAAAAAAACCGGCGCCCTGATCAGGGGCGCCGGTTCGATCGTGCCTTGCGGGCCCGGCGTTTAAACCGGGCCTGGACGTATTACTTGATGTTGGCGTCTTTCAGCAGCTTCTGCTGGTACTCGGCCAGTTTGCGCTGGCGCAGCATTTCTTCGAGCTGAGGTTTGACTTCGTTCAGGGCGGGGAAGGTGACGGGGCGGGCGTCATCCACCTGGATGATGTGCCAGCCGAACTGGGACTGCACGGGGGCGGCCGCCAGTTCGCCTTTCTTCAGCTTTTCAACAGCTTGGGCAAATTCCGGCACGTAGGTGGAGCTAGGAGCCCAACCCAGGTCGCCGCCTTGCTGGCCGCTGCCCGTGTCGATGGAGTTCTTCTTGGCCGCGTCGGCAAAGCTGACCTTCTTGGATTTGATCTGGGCCAGCAGGTCTTTGGCGGCCTGTTCATCCTTGACCAGGATGTGACGCACTTTGTATTCCTGCTTGCCTTCTTCCATGCCCTTGATGGTGTTGTATTCCTTGGTCATGTCGGCCTCGGACACCGGGTTCTTCTTCAGGTAGTCGGCCATCAGGGCGCGAACCAGAATACCTTGGCGGGCCAGTTCGATTTCCTGCTGGACGTCGGATTTCTTGTCCAGGCCGGCTTTTTCAGCGGCTTGCACAACGGCCATACGGTTGACCATTTCCTGCTTGACCTGCTCGCGCAGTTCGGGCGAGTCCTTGGCGCCTTGCTCAACCAGCAGGGCGACGAACTGGTCCATGTCTTTCTGTGTGATGGCTTTGCCATTGACCGTGGCAACCGTCTGGGCGAAGGCAGGCGCAGCCAGGGCGCAGGTCAGGGCGAGGGCGGCAAAACGTTTCATGTGCATCCTTAAGCTATGGTTTTGGCTTGGATAGCCAGTGCGTGAATCGGGAAAGGCATGAGATCGTGGACGCGATCATACACAAGTCTGTGCCTTGCCAGTGTTGAAATTCCATCAAATTGTTTCGCGGCAATGATCACGCGAAAGTGGCTGGCGCCGCCTTGTGCGCCGGCGTGGCCGGCATGCAGGTGAGATTCGTTGATGATTTCGAGCTCTGCGGGTTCCAGCGTCAGGAGACGTTCGCGCAAAGTCTGTTCCAGAGTGTCTGACATGGATGATTAAGGCTTAGGAGGGTTGGATTCGTCGGAGTGGTCTTGCATATAGCGGCCCAACCACAGCGATTGGGCAATCACGAAGATCAGCATGAGACCCAGCAGGCCGAAGGCCTTGAAGTTGACCCATTGGGATTCGGTGAAATGCCCGGAGAAGGCAACATACAAATTGATGATACCGGCCACAACAAAAAACAGGGACCAGGCCAGATTGAGTTTGTCCCACACCTTGCCCGGCAATACTAATTGTCCGCCCATGAGCTTTTGCATCAGGTTGCGGTGCATCAGGTAACGGGCCCCCAGCAGGATGGCGGCGAAGATCCAGTACAGGACAGTGGGCTTCCAGCGTATGAAGACGTCGTTGTGGAAGATCAGGGTTGCGCCGCCGAACACCACGATGACGGCCAGATTGATCCAGTGCGAGGTTTCGATGACTTTGCCGGTCAGCTTGAGCCAGACAATTTGCAGCACCGAGGCCAGCATGGCCACGCCGGTGGCCATATAGATGTCGGAGAAGCGAAAGACCAGGAAAAACAGGACCAGGGGAAACAGGTCGAACAGGAGTTTCTTCATGCTTCGGGTTCGAATGTGAGCGACAGGGAGTTAATGCAGTAGCGCAGCCCTGTGGGCGGCGGGCCGTCGGGAAAGACATGGCCCAGGTGCGAGTCGCACACATTGCACAGCACTTCGGTGCGCGTCATGCCATGGCTGAGGTCGGCTTCTTCGCGGACATTGTCCGGATTCAGCGGTTCGAAATAGCTGGGCCAGCCGCAGCCGGCGTCGAACTTGGTGTCCGAGGCGAACAGGGCGGTGCCGCAGCCCACGCAGCGATAGATGCCGGGGGTAGAGGTATTCCAGTAGCGGCCGGTGAAGGCGCGTTCAGTGCCTTTTTCCCGAGTGACGATGAACTCTTCAGGACTGAGCTGGGCACGCCACTCGGCTTCGGTTTTCCGTACTTTTTCCACGTTACAACCTTTTGAAAAACGGGTTGGATGCCTGCGGGAGGCGCTGGTATCACATGTTAAACGAGAATTAGAGTCTATTTACGTTCCGAGGTTCCG
The DNA here is from genome assembly GCA_023439305.1 of Pseudomonadota bacterium. Classification (GTDB taxonomy): domain Bacteria; phylum Pseudomonadota; class Gammaproteobacteria; order Burkholderiales; family Burkholderiaceae_B; genus Alcaligenes. Next base: position 7,981 of record JAEXOO010000027.1, on the reverse strand, counting down.
CGGTGCTCCATAAGGTCCCGTCTGGCCCTATGATAGCGGCGGTGTCTTATCGTATGAAAATGGAGTGGCTGCAGATTTAGTGCAGTATTCAAATTTTTAATATTTAAGGTAAACACCAATACCTTGATTCAGCACGACTTGATACGGTTCTGGTATGTGCTGGTGATTATCTGTAATACGATTTTCCGGCCGCCACAACGGCTAACAACAATGAACAGATTTTGGGAGATAAGGATGAATTGCTTTCCAACCGCGCGCCTGACTACGCTGGCCGGCGCACTGGCGCTGTCCGTGCCGCTGGCCGTGTCCGCCCAGATTAAGGTGGGCGTGACCGTTGCCGCGACGGGACCAGCCGCCTCGCTGGGCATTCCCGAGCGCAATACCGTCAGCCTGCTGCCGACCGAGATCGGCGGCCAGAAGGTGGAATACATTGTGCTGGATGACGCCACGGACACGACGGTGGCCGTGCGCAACATGCGCAAGTTGATCACCGACGACAAGGTGGACGTGGTCATCGGCACATCCGTGACCCCGGGATCCCTGGCCATGGTGGACGTCGCCGGCGAGACCAAGACTCCTATGATCAGCGTGGCCGCCAATGCCAAGATCGTGGAGCCTGTCGAAGGTGCGCGCACCTGGGTCTTCAAGACTCCCCAGAACGACCAATTGATGGCGGGCGCTCTGGCTGACGCCATGGTTAAGCAGAACGTCAAGACCCTGGGCTTCATCGGCTACAACGATGCCTATGGCGACGGTTGGCTGAATGTGATGACCGAAGCGGCCAAGGCCAAGGGCATCAATGTGGTGGCTGCCGAACGTTATGGCCGCAACGACACCAGCGTGACGGGCCAGACCCTGAAGCTGTTGGGCGCCAAGCCTGACGCCGTGCTGATCGCCGGCTCTGGCACGCCTGTGGCCCTGCCGCAGCGTGAGCTCAAGGGCCGCGGCTATGCAGGCATCATCTACCAGACCCACGGTGCGGCGAACAGCGATGTGCTGCGTGTCTGCGGCAAGGATTGCAACGACATGATCCTGCCGGCCGGCCCGCTGTTGGTGGCTGAACAGCTGCCTGACAGCAATCCGGTCAAGAAGACGGCCATGGAGTACAAGAACAAGTACGAAGCCAAGTATGGCGAAGGCTCGATCAATACCTTCGGCGGCCATATGTGGGATGCCGGCCTGCTGGTGGCGCAAGCCATTCCCGGGGCGCTCAAGACGGGAGCCAAGCCAGGCACGCCTGAATTCCGCGCCGCACTGCGCGACTCCATCGAACAGATCAAGGATCTGCCGGCTTCGCAAGGTGTGTTCACCATGTCCGACAAGGACCACGCCGGTCTGGATGAGCGTGCCCGCGTCATGGTGAAGGTGGTGGACGGCAAATGGACTTACCAGCCTGACCTGTAATCTCTGACAGGCGAAAACCGGCTTCTCCAGCCGGTTTTTTCCGAAGCGGGAGCCGGACTGCTCCGGCCCCGCTGCCGTGAATGGTTTGCCTTACAGTAAGCCCCTTGCCCATTTTTTGTTGTACAGGATGTTGTCCGACATGGATACCACCATTGCTTTGATTTTATTGCAGGATGGCATATTGAATGGCGCCATCTATGCCCTGCTCGGACTCGCCCTGGTCCTCGTTTTCCTGGTCACCCGCGTCATCTTCATTCCGCAAGGCGAGTTTGTGACCTTCGGCGCCTTGACGCTGGCCTTCGTGGTCAACGGTCGCATGCCTGGCACCGTTATTCTGCTGCTGATCGCCGGCGCCCTGGTGTTCCTGCTGGAACTGCTGTCGGCGCTGCGCAGCCGAAGCGCGACGGGCCTGCCGCGCAAGTTTCTGGTCAATATTCTGATTCCGGTCGCGGTGTACTTTGCAGCGCCCCATATCGTCAAGGCAGACCTGCCTTTGTGGGTGGACGTGCTGTTCTCGCTGGCCGTGGTCATTCCGCTGGGTCCCATGGTCTATCGCCTGGCCTATCAGCCGATCGCCGAAGCCAGCGTGCTGGTGCTGCTGATCACCTCGGTGGCTGTGCACTTTGCGCTGACCGGCCTGGGGCTGGTGTTCTTCGGCCCCGAAGGCTGGCGTACCCCTCCTTTCATGCAGGGCGAAGTATCGCTGGGCGCGGTCAGTTGGTCGGCTCAGACATTCTTTGTGATGGGCGCTTGCGTGGCCTTGATCCTGGCGCTGTGGGCATTCTTCGGCAAGACCTTGTATGGCCGCGCTTTGCGCGCCACCGCTGTCAATCGCCGCGGTGCGCGCCTGGTGGGGATCAGCACTAATATGTCCGGTTCGGCCACGTTCACGCTGGCTGCTGCCATCGGTGCATTCTCCGGTATGTTGATCGCGCCTGTCACCACTATCTACTACGACACCGGATTCCTGATCGGCCTTAAGGGCTTTGTCGCCGCCATCTTCGGCGGACTGATCAGTTATCCGGTCGCTTTGCTGGGCGCGCTGTTCATCGGCGTGCTGGAGGCGTTCTCGTCCTTCTGGGCCAGCGCCTATAAAGAGGTCATTGTATTTACCATGGTCATTCCGGTTTTGTTGTGGCGCTCCTTCGGTAGCAAGCACGTGGACGACGAGGAGTAATCTCATGAAACGCTTGCTGACGATTCTGTTCATCGCCGCCCTGTTCGTATTGCCGCAATTGGGCGCGACGCCCGAGTTCTGGATCACCCAGCTCAACTACATCGGGCTGACCAGCCTGGTCGTGCTGGGTCTGGTTCTGCTGACGGGCGTAGGGGGCCTCACTTCCTTTGGTCAGGCCGCTTTTGTGGGGCTGGGCGCCTACACCACCGCGTATCTGACGGCCCGCCTGGGCTGGTCGCCCTGGTTCAACTTGCTGATCGGCCTGGGATTGACCCTGCTGGTCTCGTATGTCCTGGGTGCCATCACCTTGCGCCTGTCCGGCCACTTTCTGCCGCTGTGTACGCTGGCCTGGGGCCTGGCGCTGTTCTATCTGTTCGGAAACCTGCAGTTTCTGGGTCAGTATGACGGCATTTCGGGCATTGCCCCTCTGGAGTTCTTCGGACTGTCACTGGCATCCGGGCGGGACATTTATTACCTGATCTGGATCGTGGCCTTGCTGGCCATGTGGGGCACCCGCAATCTGCTCGATTCGCGTCCCGGCCGCGCCATCCGTGCGCTCAAGCACGGCAGCGGCATGGCCGAGTCGTTCGGCGTGAACATGGCCGCCTACAAGGTCATTATTTTTGTCTACGCCGCCTTGCTGGCGTGCCTGTCGGGTTGGCTCTATGCGCACTACCAGCGCGCTGTCAGCCCCAGCCCGTTCGGCCTGAATTACGGTATTGAATACCTGTTCATGGCGGTATTGGGCGGCGCAGGCAGTGTCTGGGGCGCCGTGCTGGGTTCGGCCCTGGTGTTGACGCTGAAAGATCAGTTGCAGAATTGGCTGCCCAAGCTCTTGAATACGGACATCAATTTCGAGCTGATCGTATTCGGGATTTTGATGGTGCTGATTCTGCAGTACGCCCGGGACGGCATCTGGCTTATTCTGCAGAAAGGCTGGGAACGCGTCTTCGGTGTCCAGACGCGTCGCCAGGCTCCGCCTCCCCAGGCGCAGGCATTGCCCCAGCGGGCCCGTCCGCAGGCCGGCTCCCTGGTTCTGCAGGTGGACAAGATTCGCAAGGAATTCGGTGGACTGGTGGCGGTCAACGACATCAGCTTCACCTTGAACGCAGGCCAGATCATGGGCTTGATCGGGCCTAACGGCGCGGGCAAGAGCACGACGTTCAACCTGATCACGGGCGTGTTGTCCGCCACTAGCGGTCAGGTCAGCTTCATGGGCCAGCGCATCGACAAGCTGCCGGCGCGCGAGATTTCCCGCCTGGGTGTGGGGCGCACGTTCCAGCATGTGCAACTGCTGCCGACCATGACGGTTCTGGAGAACGTCGCGCTGGGCGCTCACTTGCGTCGCAAGGTAGGTGTCGTACCGGCCGTGCTGCATGCCGAGCGTCGCAGCGAGGCCGAGTTGTTGCACGAAGCCGCGGTCCAGTTGCAACGCGTGGGCCTGGGCGATTATCTGTATGAGCAAGCGGGCAATCTGGCTCTGGGCCAGCAGCGTATTCTGGAAATTGCCCGCGCCTTGGCGTCCGACCCCGTACTGCTTTTGCTGGACGAACCGGCCGCCGGCCTGCGCTACAAAGAAAAACAGGAGTTGGCCCAGGTGCTGGATCAGCTGCGCCGTGAAGGCATGAGCATTCTGCTGGTCGAGCATGACATGGACTTCGTCATGAATCTGACGGACAAACTGGTGGTCATGGATTTCGGCACCAAGCTGGCTGAAGGCCTGCCCAAGGAAATCCAGGAAAATCCGGCGGTGCTGGAGGCCTATCTGGGCGGCATCGACGACGATCTGGAACTGGACGAACCCGCAACACCCGCCCAAGCAGGAGCATCCGCATGAATCAGGCAATCCCCCAGGATGTGATCCTGAAAGTCACCAATCTGGCGGCGCAGTATGGCAAGGTCAGCGCTGTCATGGGCGCGAGTCTGGATGTGCGCGCCGGCAGTATTGTTACCGTGATCGGCGCCACCGGCGCCGGCAAGGCCCCCTTGCTCAATGCCATGATGGGCGCTTTGCCCAGCGTGGGTCGCAGCACAGGATCGGTCCAGTATCAGGGCGAGGAAATCAGCCACTGGGAGGTGGAGCGGCGCGTGGCAGGCGGTATTTCGCTGGTGCCTGAGCGGCGCGAGCTGTTCGGCAGCATGACGGTGGAAGACAACCTGCTGCTGGGCGGCTTCCGGCTGTATCGGGCTCGCCAGCCGGGCTGGCGCGACACGCTGGATCATGTGTATGCCTTGTTTCCGCGCTTGAAGGAGCGCCGCAGTCAGTTGGCCGGCACTCTGTCCGGGGGCGAGCGCCAGATGCTGGCCGTTGGGCGAGCCTTGATGGCGCAGCCCAAAGTGCTGATGCTGGATGAACCCAGCCTGGGTCTGGCGCCGCGCATCGTGCGTGAGATCTTCATGATCATTGCCCGTTTGCGCAGCACAGGCGTGGCTATCTTGCTGGTCGAGCAGAACGCCCGTGCCGCCTTACAGGTGGCGGATTATGGTTATGTGCTGGAAACGGGCGATGTGGTGCTGGAAGGTCCCGCGCGCGAACTGGCCGACAACCCCCGGGTGATTGAAAGTTATCTGGGGCTGGGCAATAAGCGCGAGGCTGAGACGGCCTAACAGCAGCGGGTAAGCGGAATGAAAAACGGGCCACCTGTGCGGTGGCCCGTTTTGCGTCTGGTCGGCTTAGAAGCGGTAGCCCACGCCGATGGTGGCAACGACGGGATCCAGCTTGGCCTTGCCGATGGATTGGCCGTTCAGTTTTACGTCGGGACGGATGCTGATGTAGCGCACGTCAGCATTCAGGAACCAGTTCTTGTCCAGCTTGTAGTCCACGCCTACCTGAGCGGCGAAGCCCCAGCTGTTTTTCAGTTTCAGATCTGCGCCTTCCAGAGCGCCCTGCGATTTTGTATCGAAGAACATGGTGTAGTTCAGACCTACGCCGACATAGGGCTGGAAGTCACTGTCGGGCAGGAAGTGGTATTGCAGGCTGAGGGTGGGGGGCAGGTGCTTGGTGCTGCCGATGCGACCCAGATTACTGTCGATATTGTGCTTGAAGGGGAAGGCGCCCAGCAGTTCAACGCCAATGTTGCGCGTAGCCATGTAGGTCAAGGAGAAGCTGGGACGCACGTTGTTGCCCACGTCCAGCTTGACGGTGCCGTCGGCGACCGAGCCGTTGTTGGATTTGGGGCTGACCAGGGTGACGCCGCCTTTGACCAGGAAGTCGCCTGCTTCGTGAGCCGCACTAACAGGGGTATAGAGAACGGCGGCGGCGCCGATGGCGATCAGGGACAGATGCAGGGCTGGAAACAGGTGGCGGGTTTTCATGGGAACTCCGTGGGTTGATTCAGACCCACAGAATGCCTGAGTGATACGTCGCCTGATTTGACCCAGAGCAACATCCCGATACAGTTGCTGTGCGGAGCTTGTTCCAGATCAAACAAGCTCCGCGACGGACGACGACGGTGTCTGTTTTACGCCTCACGGCGGCGCAGCCGCCAAGCCAACTCGCCCACGATGCCGCGGCGAAAGGCCATCACGCACAGGATGAAGATCAGGCCGATGACGATGGTGACGGATTCGCCCAGCGTGCGAAAGCCGTTCCAGCCTGTCCATTGAGCCAGCATGGCACCCCATTCGCCCACTTTGTTTTCCAGTACGACGACGATGATGGCGCCGATCACCGGACCGGTCAGCGTACCCAGCCCGCCGATCAGGGTCATGAGGATCACCAACCCGGACATCTGCCAGGTGGCGTCGGTCAAGGTGGCCGAGACAAAGACCAGCGATTTGGTGGCGCCGGCCAGGCCCGACAAAGCGGCTGACAGTACGAAGGCCAGCAGCTTGAAGCGGTCCACGTCGTAGCCCAGCGAAATGGCGCGCGGCTCGTTCTCGCGTATGGCCTTGAGAACCTGGCCGAAGGGCGAGTGTACGCAGCGCCAGATCAGCAGAAAGCCCAGAGTGAAGATGGCCAGCACCAGATAGTACAGATTCAGGTCATTGGACAGGTCCCATCCCAGAATACTGCCGCGCGGAATGCCCTGCAGGCCGTCCTCCCCACCGGTAAAGGAGGCCTGCAGGAAGAAGAAAAACAGCATCTGCGCCAGCGCCAGGGTGATCATGGCAAAGTAAATGCCGCTGCGCCGGATGGACAGTGCGCCCATGATCAGGCCCAAGACGGCGGCGCTGGCGGTGCCGAACAGCAATCCGGCCAGCGTGGGCCAGCCCCAGATGGCCAGTGACTGGCCGGTGGCGTAGGCGGCTCCGCCCAGAAAGGCGGCGTGGCCGAAGGATAGCAGTCCGGTGTAGCCCAGCAGCAGGTTGAAGGCGCAGGCAAACAGCGCATAGCACATGATCTTCATGATGAAGATCGGATAGGCCCCTATGGCCGGCAGCAGCGCGACGATCAGGAGCAGTACGATGAAGACCGCTATTTCTCGTTTCATTTGACTTTCCCGAACAGGCCCGCCGGACGCAGCAGCAGGACGATGACCATGATGATGAACACGACGGTGTTGGAGGCTTCGGGCCAGAACACCTTGGTGAGGCCTTCAATGATGCCCAGGCCCAGGCCGGTCAGGATGGAACCCAGGATGGACCCCATGCCGCCGATGACCACCACCGCGAAGACCACGATGATGAGGTGGCTGCCCATCAGGGGCGAGACCTGCAGGATAGGCGCAGCCAGTACACCCGCAAAACCTGCCAGGCCCACGCCAAAGGCGTAGGTGAGGGTGATCATCAGCGGTACGTTGACGCCAAAGGCTTCGACCAGCTTGGGATTCTCGGTTGCGGCTCGCAACAGGGCGCCGAGGCGGGTTTTTTCGATCATGAACCAGGTAGCCAGGCAGACCACCACGGAGGCCAGGACGACCCAGGCGCGGTAGATGGGCAGGAACATGAAGCCCAGGTTGAAGCCTCCCTGAAGCAGCTTGGGCGTGGGGTAGGGTTGGCCGGATACGCCGTAGATGCTGCGGAAAACGCCTTCTAGAAGCAAGGTCAGGCCGAAGGTCAGCAGCAGTCCGTAAAGGTGGTCCAGGCGGTACAGGTGGCGCAGAAACAGGCGTTCCAGCACGACCCCGAACAGAGCGACGCCCAGCGGCGCCAGCACCAGCATGGCCCAGTAGTTCAGGCCCAGGTACTGCAGTCCCATCCAGGCCAGGAAGGCGCCCAGCATGTACAAGGCGCCATGAGCGAAATTGATGATGTTGAGCAGGCCGAAGATAATGGCCAGCCCCAGGGACAAGACGGCATAGAACGAACCGTTGACCAGGCCCAGCAGCAGTTGGCCCAGCAGAGCCTGCAATGGAATACCAAAAATATCCGTCATAGTACGCGCGACCCGTGCAGATAATCAGTCGTCAGGCATAAGCCGGCCGCCCCCGCGGCCCGCCCGCGGGGGGTATTTTATTT
>JAEXOO010000024.1 GCA_023439305.1 Pseudomonadota bacterium | reverse complement strand
ACGATATACTGAGGCTTCCCTGACTTGCATTTGACAATATGAGACGCTGGTTCGTCGTCGTCTTACTGCTCATTCTCCCCTTCCAGGCCTACAGCGCCCACTACCAGGCCACCGTCCAGGACAGCCTGTCCGCCATGGCTCGCCACGAAGTCAGCCAGGCAGGGCCTGCCGAGCGCGCCGGCGTCCGCTGGACGGCCTCCCTGCAGAACCTCTCCGCCCTGATGGCCGAGACCACCATGCAGGACTATGTGGACCACGCCGACACTCCGCTGCCCAGCCTTGCCCAGCCGTCCTGGCTGCATCTGTGGCCGCCCGAATTCACCTGCCTTTCCCTGCCTGCCATTTCCTGCGAGTTCGTCCCCGAGCGCCGGCCTCCGCGCGTCTGATCTTGCGCGCACGTGCGCTTCACCTGAAATATCCGCAGTCTTTTTTTCTGTTTTCTGTCTAACAGGACATCCTTATGGAATGGCTACTCGACCCCAGCATCTGGGTCGGTTTATTGACCCTCGTGGTGCTTGAGATCGTTCTCGGCATCGACAACCTTATCTTCATCGCCATCCTGGCCGACAAGCTGCCGCCCGAGCAGCGCGATCGCGCCCGCCTGATCGGCCTGTCGCTGGCGCTCGTCATGCGCCTGGGCCTGCTGACCATCGTTTCCTGGCTGGTGACCCTGACCACCCCACTGTTCTCGATCGGCCCGCTCAGCTTTTCGGGGCGCGACCTGATCCTGCTGCTGGGCGGCCTGTTCCTGCTCTTCAAAGCGACCAGCGAGCTGCACGAGCGCCTGGAAGGCGGCAGCCACCATGCCAGCGCCAACAAGGCCTATGCCAGCTTCGGCGTGGTCGTGGCGCAGATCGTGGTGCTGGACGCCGTGTTCTCGCTGGATGCGGTGATTACCGCCGTCGGCATGGTCGATGAGCTGCCCGTCATGATGACGGCGGTCATCATCTCCATCGGCCTGATGATCTGGGCCTCCAAGCCCCTGACCACCTTCGTGAACAACCACCCCACCGTGGTGGTGCTGTGCCTGAGCTTTCTGCTGATGATCGGCCTGACGCTGACTGCCGAAGGCCTGGGCTTCAAGATTCCCAAAGGCTATCTGTATGCCGCCATCGGTTTTTCGATCCTGATCGAGTTCTTCAACCAGATTGCACGCCGCAGCGCACTGCGCTCGCAATCGCGCCGCCCCTTGCGCGATCGCACCGCCGAGGCCGTGCTGCGCATGCTGAGCAACCGCAAAAGCGAGACGCGCAAGGACGACGGCCAGGACGAGCATGACGCCGAGCTGGACGAGCAAGCCTTTCGCACGGAAGAGCGCAATATGGTCAGCGGCGTATTGAGCCTGGCCGAACGCCCCATCCGCTCGCTGATGACGCCGCGCCAGGAAATCACCTGGCTGGACACCGAAGACAACACGGAAACCCTGCGCCAGCAATTGCGGGCGACGCCGCACAGTTTCCTGCCTGTCTGCCATGGTCAGCTGGACCAGGTCGTGGGTGTTGCGCGCGCCAAGGACCTGCTGGCCGACCTGGACGCCTATCCGCAGATCCAGCAGTGGCCTGACCTGCGCGAGCCCATCATTGTGCACGAGCACACCGACGTGCTGACCGCCATTGCCATCCTGAAGCAATCCAATGGCCAGTTCGTACTGGTGACGGACGAATATGGCAATATCGAAGGCCTGCTGACCCCGATCGACATCCTGGAAGCCATCGCCGGCGAGTTCCCGGACGAGGACGAACAGCCCGCCATCCAGCAAATCGGCCCCAATCTGTGGCAGGTGGACGGCAGTACAGACTTGCTGCTGCTGGCCCAGGCCATGGACGCCGAGGAACTGCTCCTGAAGGACAGCAACTTCAACTCAGTGGCTGGTTTCCTGCTGGAGCGCCTGGACTCCCTGCCCGAGGTCGGCGCCGTGGTGGAGGCCGACGGCCTGCGCTTCGAGATCACCGAAGTCAGCCAACGCCGTATCGCCACCGTGCACGTCGGTCGCCAGCAAGACCCGCAAACAAGCGCCGAATAAGAACGCCGACGCTCTGCGTGTCAGAAGCCACTCCTGCGGGGGTGGCTTTTTTTCAGGCTGAAACGGGCGCAGTGCGTGGTAATCCGCGGCTATGGGTGTTCTGAAAACGCCGTTTCAGGGGCAGGTACGACAGACGGGGCTGGCCGCTTGCTGGCGCTGCGCGCCAGTGCCCTGGTCGAGGCATTGCTCCGGGCGCATCCTTAACTCGTGGGGTGTCTCGTCCCCCGGACGAGACACAAGCGCCCCACTCGAACAGAAGGACGCTTGCCTCCCTGCGCAATCCCTCGCCTGCGGCAAGCCGCCTGACCCGCCCCGTCTGTCGTACCTGCCCCTGAACCGGCTCACAATACCTATATCGTCGACGGCCTGACACTCACTTCGTTGGACTGTGTTACCGCTCCCACTACTCCAATGAAATCCTTCTTTAGCAACGCGAAACGATTCGGAACGTGTGTGAATCCAGCGATGTTGTTTTCTTGAGCAGCGCCTGGGCCGACCGGCGGGCGAGTCAGGGCCCTGGCCGCAGGCAGTGTGCAGGGGCGGGAGGCAAGGCACGTGCTTGTTCGAGCACGACGCTTGTGATTCGTCCGGGGGACGAATCATCGTGCGAGTTCACGTGCCGCCCGCCACAAACACTGACAAGGGTACCCGCGTGTAACGCGGGCCAGAGACCCAGCCAAGCCGGTCGGCCCAGGCGCTGCTCAAGAAAACCTGACTTTTCCTGCTTGAGTCAAATCGTAAACCCAGTTTTCCGCTAAGCTCACGACAAAAATTTCAAGCCGAAGCACGCCCCAGCAGGATAATGCCGCCCGGCAGGCGGGTCAGCTCCACGCCGTAGGCGTTGCGGATCAGCTCGGGAGCCTCGTCCAGGCGATCCAGGGCAAATTGCGCGGTGACGCGGCTGCGGCCCAGGGATTCGTCAGTCAGGATCAGGCGGCCCGCCCAGTAGCGATTCAGCTCGCGCACGACCTCGGACAGCGGAACATTGTCGAACACCAGCCGCCCCTGGCGCCAGGACGGCGCCTGCTGCTGCGGCACTGCCTGCGGCTGTCCCAACGGCATACGGCCGTAGATCACCTGCTGACCAGGCTCCAGCGTCTGGCGCTGCCCGAAGTAATCCACCAGAGCCCCGCCGGACAGGCAGGTCACGCAGACCTCGCGGTCCAGATAGCGGATATTGGTGCGGCCATTGAAGGCCTGTATGGTGCCTGCGCCGGCGAATACCGTAAACGCGGTCGCCGACATGCCGGCCTGACGCACCTCGATCTCGCCGTCCAGCAGCTCGACCGAGCGTCCCAGGTGGGGGTCTTCCCGCAGATTCAGGCGCGTGCGGGTATTCATGTCCAGCCAGACATGCTCAGCCACTTCCACACGCCGCTGCTCGCCCGCGCCAGTGCGGTAATCTGCACGCAAATCCGCCAGGCTGGGCCACAACTGCATCGGAGGCCGCGCCACCAGATACAGCGCGCCGCAGGCCAAGGCGCCGCCCAGGAAAGCGCGCCGCGCCGGACTGTGCCGACGCCCATGACGCTGCTCAAAGTCCTGTGTCCACTGCTCGCGCGTCTGCGGCAAGGCATCCCAGATTTCACGAGCCTGCACAAAGGCGGTGGCGTGGGCCTGACTGCGTGCGCACCAACGGCGGAACTCGCGCGCCTGGCGCGCCGTCATGGATGACGTTTTCAAACGGATCACCCAGGCCTGCGCCTCCAGTTGCAAGGCATCATCGTCCAGATTCGGGGCGGAGGGGGCGGCTGGGTTCATCAGGCGAGTCAATAGAACAAGAAAATACGAATAAAGCTCAAGGCAGCGGAACGCCGACCTGCCGGCAATCCGAGGCCGCACTGGAGCGCGGCGCCAGCAGCACGGTAAGCGGCTGAGCTAAATTGTCCGGAACGCGACCCGGTATCGTCAAGCCATACAGCCCGCTCTAACACCTCTTAATCGGCCTTGATCACTGCACCGCGCTGACTGCACCACCACAAGAATGCCGAAAGCGCAGCGCTGATCAGCATGCCCAATGCCAGCAGCAGACCGCTGTCGTACAGCACGGGCGCCACGACGCCGGACACCGTGGCAAAGATCAACATTTGTACGGCGCTTTGCAGTGACGAAGCCAGACCGCGCATGGTCGGAAACGTGCCCAGCGTCACGACTGTCATGCCCGGCAAGGCCATGGACATGCCGAAGGCGTAAATGAAGATAGGCATCACCGCCCACGGCACCGCGGCCTGAAAGAGCAGGTTGTAGGTCGCGTTCAGGCCGGCACCCAGAAACAGAATGCTCAGCCCCATCCGTATCATGCGAGCCGGCGCAATGCGTTCGGCAAAACGTGCATTGATCATGGAGCCGCCCAGCATGCCGGCGATAAAGGGCAGGAACAGCCACGCGAACGCTGTTTCCGTCAAACCGAGGATGCCGATGACAAAACTGGCCGCCGAGGAGATATACAAGGCAAAGCCCGCAAATGCAAAGGCGACGGCCAGAATGGCCAGCACAAAACGCCCATGGCGCAAGGCGCGCAGATAATTGCCCAGAATAGGCCTCAGTTTCAAGGGCTGGCGATGCGCCGGCGCCAGGGTTTCAGGCAGTTGGCGCAGGCAGAGCGCGATCAGTCCCAACGTCACCAGCGTCAGCATCCAGAAAATCGCCCGCCAGCCGGTATGGCTGCTCAGGTAGCCGCCCACTACCGGCGCAATCGCGGGCGCAAGGCTGAACACCATGGTGATGTGGGCGAACAGCTTCTGGGCCGCCGCCCCCTGCACACAATCGCGCGCCAAGGCCTGACCGACCACCCGGCCGGCCCCCGCCGAACAGCCTTGCAACATGCGAAAGAACAGCAGCCAGCCAAACGAAGGCGCCAGCGCCGAGCCGATCGACCCGATGGCGAACAAAATCAGCGACGCCATGATCACCGGTCGCCGCCCGAAGCTATCGGACAGCGTGCCCCAGAACAAGCTCATGAAGGCGAAACCGAACAGATACACGCTCAGCGTTTGCTGCACCAGCGATTGATCCACGTCGAACTCTTCGCCAATCCGGTGGAAGGCGGGCAGATAGGCGTCCGTGGCGAACGGCCCGAGCATGGCCAGCGCCGCCAGCACCAGCGTCAAGTTGCGGTAATTCATACGCGAATATATGTAGATGAATGCAATACGGCATCGTACTCGTATATGCCGTAGCACAGGATATTTCGTCAGAAGCGCCGCTGTGCTCCCGGCGATCCGAAGGCCTCGCGGCTGGTCTGGCCGAAGCCGCTTTGGTGCAGCAGGCTGCGCTCAATAAAACGGCTGACTTCGGCTCGCTGCGCCGGCAGCCACGGTCCCTGGTCGAACACGTGCGGAAACTTCATGCTGAACCAGGCGTACAAGCTGATCTGCTTGCTGAGCAGTTCGGCATCTTCCAGCCGCGAGGGGCTGGCCGATTTCAGCCAGGAAGGGGCCGGCGGCAGCGCCAGCGGTCGCTGGGCGACAAACGCCGCCAGACAACGCTTGAAATAATCCAGCTCGGCGTCCTTGTCGACCGATACAGGCGCGCAGGCAAAGGTGAATTTTTCGCGCAGTTCCATCCGCGGGGCCAGGCGATCCACACAAAAACCCAGCTCGATAGCGTCCTTCAACCCCGCGGTCTGGAACAGGGGGCTGTCCGACGCGACTTTCTGGGCGAAATACTGCAGCACGGCGCCGATGTTCTGGTTGTCCAGTAGTTCGGCCAGCGCCTGGACGTGATTGGGGCTGGGCGCGATCGGCAGGCGCAGATCCACAGACGGAGTATCCGCCTGCAACTGGGCACGCACATGTTGCAGGTCGTGCCCGTCCATGGCGCCTGCATAGCCCTTGGGATACAGGCCGTAGCGGCCCGCTCGCCCGGCGATCTGGCGCACTTCCGTGGCATTGAGCGCACGCATGGAGCGACCGTCGAACTTGTGCACCGTCGAAAACAGGACCCGGCGTATCGGCAGATTCAGACCCATGCCGATTGCATCGGTCGCGACCAGCACGTCTGCGTGTCCCTGGGAAAAGCGCTCCGACTCGGTGCGCCGAACCTCAGGCGCCAGAGCACCGTAAATCGTGGCGACCTTCAGTCCCTGGGCGCGATAGCGCGCACTGAGCGTCAGCACATCCTTGCGGGTGAACGCCACCACCGCATCGCCCTTGGTCACGCCCTGCGTATCGCGCTGGCGATCCTTGCGCCCGCGCCAAGGCGGGGACTGACGTCCGCCTCGATCGGGGGCGCGTGTTGCGCGCGGCGGCTCCACCGGATGGGCCATGACTTCCAGCGGCGTCTTGCGCTCGGTGAACGCCAGCTCCATGCTTTCTTCCATAAAGCGCACCAGGCGCTGACAAGGAGCCAGCACCGACGGATCGCCGCACACAAACAGGGTGCGCGCCGGCATGCCCACCAGGGCGGCCGTCCAGGCCCAGCCGCGCTGCTCGTCCTGCAGCATCTGGATTTCATCCAATACCGCCACCCGCACTTCGTGGGTAGGGTCCATCATCTCCACCGTGCAGGCCGTATGCTGGGCGCCCGGCACCATCACGCGCTCTTCACCGGTGACCAGGTTACAGGGAATGCCGGCATTCATCAGGCGGTCGCGCACCTCCATGGCCAATAGCCGCAACGGCGCCAGATAGACCCCCGAGCGCGCCTCCATCAAGGCCTCCAGCGCTTCATGCGTCTTGCCCGAATTGGTGGGCCCCAAGCGAAACACCAGATGCCGGCGTATGCCGCGCGCCAGGCTGAACATCTGCGGAAAATCACCCAGACGCAACAAGTCCTGGGCGCGTTGGCGCTCTACGGTTTCCAGAATGCGGCGCACGGGTCCGCCGACCAGGCGTTTTTCAAAATCGCCCGCCTCGACATCCTGCTGCTCGATGCCCTCCTCCAGCGCCTGGCGCAGCGCGCGTGCCAACTCCAGGAAAGACTGGCCATCGATCAAGGGCCGCTGCGCCTGCAGAAAGGCCTCCAGCGCATCCGCCAGGCGCTGGGCCAGTCGATTCTGCGCACCTTGTGCGAACAGCACGCCCACGCGGGCAGGCAATCGGTCCAGCTCCGCGCCGGTGCGCGGCAAAGGCAGGACCGCCTGCATGCGCACATTGGCGCGCCAGTGCTGTCGCTCGCCGGCCACCGGCACGCTGACCGGAAGCCACACATCCTTGCGCCACCACAGACGCTGCGCATCGTCGGGGTCTGCTTCGTGGTGACACTGTTCCTGGTCATCAATCCGACTCAGCACCTGCTGCTGCCGCCATTGCGTGCGGGCCCGGTCAGCGGCGCGTTCGTACTGAGCCCGATCGCGCGTGCTCAACGATGCCGCGAACTCGCCGCGCCATTGCTCGACCTGCTCCTGATCTATGGCCGCCAGCAGGTCAGGGTGGTGCGCTACCCGCGTGCGCGCTCCTTTTCCGCCGCCCCGCAGCTCCAGCTTGACACTGGGCAGGCGTTTTTCGGCCAGCCAGCGTTCGTATTCCTGCCGCGTAATGCCCAGCAAGCCCATGACCTCATCAGCGCCCACGCACTCCTGCTCCCAGGCCCAGCGCTGTTGGCGTTGTTCGCGCAAACGTTCTTCTCGCTGCGCCTGGGCTTGCAGCAGGATGTCCTTTTGATCCTGGGGCAGATCAAATACCTGCGCCAGCACAGCTGCGCTGGCATTGCGTCCATGCACGGTCATGAACCAGTGTGCCGGCTCGCCCGATTGCAAGGCCTCGAAAGCCCGGACCGGAATAAATTGAGGTTCTGCTCCTTGCTGCTGCAACCAGGCGTCCAGTTGCGACTGAGCCTGATTCAGCTTGCTTTGCTTTTGTTCTTGTTCCTGACGCCGGGCCTGCTCCCGTTCCTGCTGGGCAAGCTCCCAGCGCTCGCGGCGTGCGGCTTCATCCCGGCGCTCGGCTTGCAGTCGCCACAGATACTCCCGGGCGGCCGGCAAAGACTGCCAGGCCTGCACCAGGGCTTCCAGGCGCTCGCTACGCTGCGCCTCGGGCCAGGGCTCGCTCAAGGGCAAAGACTGAGAAGCAATGGCGCCGGCCAGCTCGGCCCGGCGCTCAACCAGTTCCTGGCGCAGCGCGGCAAAGGTCTCGGGCGTCAGCTCGGCCTCGCTAAGCTGAAACAACAGCTCCAGGCAATGCGCGACGATCTGCGGCACACCTTGATCGCATAGCCGCGCGGCTGCGCCCGGCAGGCTCAGCTCGGCCCCAATGATCTGATTGAAAAATGCCGTGTCCTGCGGCAGCCGCCACGCCTTGAGCCAAGCCCGACGTATGGCCTGCCTGTCCTCAAAACGGACCTTCTTGGCGACCTGGCGCGCCACACCTTCCAGACGCGGATAGTCCAGCCACTGCGCATGCAGCAATAAGCCCTCTCTGTCGGAGGGAGAAAACGAAGAGGCTGAACTGGACGAAGCGCGCTGCGCGACCATAAAGGAAGAAACCTGGAAATGCGATGAAAAGAAAGGGGTAGCAGAGCCTGACGCAGGCCAGACCGACTGGGCGTCAAGCTCGCGGTCGAAGGGCCCCGCCCATGCCCGAGGGCATGGCTCCTGCATTATACGGAACCGTCCCCGCTGGCTGTTCCGGGAATACCAAAAAGCCTCTTGCCCTCTCAATTTAAGCGATAAAAATTTATTGCGGGACGATAAGTTTTGACTACAATACGACGGCTGCCTGACAGCAAGCACACCGGAGCCCCGCCATGCCGACCCTGTTCCCGCCCGACGACTTCCTGCCTGGCGCCCAGTTGACGAGCCAATCCCTGCAATCCATCAAGCGCATCGCTTCATGGGCGCGTTGGTTCCTGTTGATTGTCAGCACTCTGCTGTTCGTCGGTGCGATCGGCCTGTGGCTTCCCAACGACGACTTCATGCCTTCGATGGTTATGTTCCTGGAAATCGCTCCCGAACAATCCGCCTGGCTGCACACCGGACTGCTGTATCGCCTGGTAGGCTTTGTCATCACCCTAGTGCCGGCGCTGCTGCTGATCCGCAGCATGAATTACGCCCGCCACATGCTCGACAGCTTTACCCGCGGCCATGTGCTGACCTTGCTCAACGCGATGCGCCTGCGCAGCATCGCCAGCCTGATCACCTGTTTCGGCATTGCCTTCCCGCTATCAAAGACCTTGACCGGCATTGCCTTGACCATCAACAATCCGCCCGAGCACCAGGTCTATTCCTTCTACCTGAACCTGAGCGACATCATGCTGTTGGGACTGGGCGTATTCCTGTGGGTGCTGTCCTGGGCCATGGTGGAAGCCGCCCGGGTCGTTGAAGAAAACAACAGTTTTGTCTGACGCCATGCCCATCATGATCCGACTGGACGTCGTACTGGCCCGACGTAAACTCAAAGCCCGCCAGCTGGCGCAGGAAATCGGCATCACCGAGCAGAATCTGTCCTTGCTCAAATCCGGCAAGGTAAAAGGGATACGCTTCGAAACCCTGGAAAAACTCTGCCAGGCCCTGGACTGTCAACCTGGTGACTTGCTGGAATATCTGCCTGAGGCTGGCGACGCCGTTGACCCATCCCTTTCCGGATAAGCCTGTATTGGCATTAAGCCTCAAGGTCGTTCTTCGTTTCCTTGGACGCGCAGCCACGCCAGACAGGCCTGCGGCAAGGCCGTCGGCCCAGCCGTGCTGTGCGTGCAATGCGGCAGAATGCGAAACTGCGGCGAACCGCCTTGCTGGCGCGCCAGCATCTGCGCCAGCTCGCGCGCGCCATCGACCATGCGACGCTCCAGCAGACGCTGGCGCCGCTGCTCGCGGGCCGGCTCGGGCAAGGTTTCTTCGGCCGGCCCCAGGCGCTGCTCGTACTCTCCGACCGTGACCGACACCGGCACGCTCAAGGCCGCCTGCGGCAGGGGCTGCGCCAGCAATCGGGCCAGATAGGCGTCCCCCCACCACACCGACGGGCTGGATACCGCCATGGCCTGGAACAAGCCGGGCTCGCGCACCAGCAGATACAAGGCGAACAAGCCGGCGAGGGAATGGCCGCACAGCAAACGACGCTGCGAATCCAGACGCGCCTTGCCGTGCGCCCATGGCAAGAACACATCGCGCAGCAAGACCAGGAAGTCATCTGCGCGCCCCGCCTCGCCCGGATCCCCCGGCGTGTAATCCTGATCGCGCCAATTCTCCTGGGCATAGGCTACGCCCAGCACGGCGCCATGCAAGGCCGCCGCGCCAGGCACGGCGGCCAGCACAGCCTGAAACTGCGCCTCGTCCAGCACGCAGGCCAGCGGCCAGCCGCCTTCCGGAGCCCATTCCGACGGAACGGCCAGGGTCAGGCGATAATGACGCCCCAAGGGCGAAAGATAGTCCAGGTATTCAAGCTGCATAAAAGAGTCGCGGTGATGACGTCAAAGCGGGGCCGATGAACTATACTTTCTTTCTGCGTAAACGGTTCTCATTCAGACACTTAATGTCCACATCTGCTGTTCCGGCCACGGCGCTGGCCGACTATCAACACATCCTCAAGCGGCGCTGGCTGCTGGTGGGCGCCCTGATCCTGATCATTATGGCCTCGATCGTAGCCGACTTCATGCTCGGCCCCTCGGGCCTGAGCCTGGGCGAACTCAGCCACGCCTTGTTCAATCCGGAACAATCCGACCCCACCACCCGCGTCATCGTCTGGGAAATCCGCCTGCCCTATGCCCTGATGGCCATGGCCATCGGCCTGGCGCTGGGGCTGTCCGGCGCGGAAATGCAGACTATCCTGAACAATCCGCTGGCCAGTCCCTTCACGCTGGGCATTTCCTCGGCGGCCGCCTTCGGCGCCTCGCTGGCCATCGTACTGGATCTGTCCCTGCCGGGCGTGCCGCAGGCCTGGACCATTGCCGCCAACGCCTTTGTGTTCGCCCTGCTGTCGGCCATGCTGCTGGATGCCGTCGCGCGCTGGGGCGCCATGAGCACCGCCAACCTGGTGCTGTTCGGTATCGCCCTGGTGTTTTCCTTCAACGCTCTGGTGTCGCTGGTGCAGTTCGTGGCCAGCGCCGAAGCGCTGCAAGGGCTGGTGTTCTGGACCATGGGCAGCCTGTCGCGCTCGTCCTGGACCAAGGTCGGCATCATGCTGGGGCTGTTCGCCCTGATTCTGCCGCTGTCGCTGCGCGACACCTGGAAACTGACCGCGCTGCGCCTGGGCGAAGACCGAGCCACCAGCTTCGGCATCAATGTGTCGCGCCTGCGTCTGACCTCGCTGATCCGCATCAGCCTGCTGGCAGCCATGGCCGTGTCCTTCGTGGGCACTATCGGCTTCATCGGCCTGATCGCGCCGCACATCGCCCGCCGCCTCTTCGGCGAGGACCACCGTTTCTACCTGCCCGGCAGCGCGCTGGTCGGCGGGGTCATCCTGTCGCTGGCTTCGATTGCCTCCAAGAACATCGTGCCCGGCATCATCATCCCTGTGGGCATCGTCACCTCGCTGGTCGGGGTGCCCTTTTTCCTGGGCGTCGTGCTGCGACGCCAAATGAAGTAAGCCATGCTTGAAGTCCGCGATCTCAGCCTGTCCTACGGCAAACGCCGGATCCTGTCCGACCTGACTGTCCAACCCCTGCAAGCCGGCCAATTGGTGGCCCTGCTGGGCCCCAACGGCAGCGGCAAATCCACCTTGCTCAAGTCCCTGGCCGGACTGCTCAAACCCACCGCCGGCCACATCCTGCTGGACGGCCAGGAGCTGAGCGGCGTCAGCTTCGAGCAGCGCGCCCAGAAAGTAGTCTACCTGCCCCAGTCGCTGCCGGCCTCGGTGCATCTGCGCGTGTTCGAATCCGTGCTGGTGGCGGCCAATGCGTCGGCCCCCGGCGGCCAGGCCCGCGATGTGGACCATGACCACATCCTGCACATTCTGCAGCGCCTGGGCATCGCCCACCTGTCCATGCACTACCTGGATCAGCTGTCCGGCGGTCAGAAACAACTGGTCGGACTGGCCCAGGCCCTGATCCGCAAACCCAAGCTGCTGCTGCTGGACGAGCCCTTGTCCGCCCTGGACCTGAACTATCAGTTCCATGTCATGGACCTGCTGGCCCAGGAAACCCACGACAACCAGCTCATCACCCTGATCGTGCTGCACGACCTGAACGTGGCGCTGCGCCACAGTGACTATGCCCTGATGATCGAGGGCGGCGGCCTGCTGGGCCAGGGCGCGCCGCGCGAGGTGATCACCCCCCATTCCCTGGCGCAAGCCTATGGCGTGCGCGCCCGCGTCGAAAGCTGCTCGCTGGGCACGCCGCAAATCATCATCGACGGGCTGCAAGAGCCCGTGCTGTGACCCCGGAGACCCCATGAAGATCCTGCGCCACCTGCTTGTCTCACTGTCCCTGCTGCTGCCGCTGGCCGCGCATGCCCAGGCCATCCAGGTCACCGACGCCATGGGCCGCCAGGTCGAGCTGCCCGGCCCGGCCAAACGCGTGGTGCTGGCCCAGGCGCGCCACTTCCCCGTGCTGGCGTTGGTGCATCCGGATCCCGCCGGCATCGTGGCCGGCTGGTCGGACGAGTTCAAGACCTCGTTTGCCAACGAATACCAGAACTACCTCAAGCGCTTTCCGCAACTGGGCTCCGTGCCCGTGGTGGGCCGCCATACCGCCGACACGTTCTCGGTAGAGCAGACACTGGCGCTGCGCCCCGACCTGGTGGTGCTGACAGCCGCCTTCGCAGGCCTCACGCCCGGGCAGAACGCCGCCGAATCGCCCCTGATCCAGCGCCTGACCGCCGCCAAGGTGCCGGTCATCGTCATCGACTTTTTCGTCAATCCGCTGGAAAACACCGTACCCAGCCTGCGCGCCCTGGGCCATGCCATTGGCGAACCCGCCCGCACGGACGAATTCATCGCCTTCTACGAAGAGCACATGAAGGGCATCGCCCAGCGTCTGGCCGACCTGCCCTCCGACCAGCGCCCGCCTGTTTTCGTGCATGCCCACGCCGGCAGCACGGACTGCTGCAACTCGCCCGGCGCCGGCACCTTCAACGACATGATCTCTTACGCCGGCGGCCACAATATCGGCGCAGACGTACTCAAGAGCTCGACCGGCAAGCTGAACTTCGAATACATCAACTCGCGCGCTCCCGTCGTCTATGTCGCCACCGGCACCGGCTCGGGCAAGCGCACGAGCTCGGGCCTGCGCATCGGCACCGGCGTGTCCCCCGAGCAAGCCCGCGCAAGCTTGCAAGCCATCATAGACGGCAACCGCCTGCAGGCCTTGCCGGCCGTGCGCAGCGGCAACAGCCATGGCATCTGGCACGCCTTCAACGACTCGCCGCTGCACATGATCTTCATCGAAGCCCTGGCGGGATGGATCCATCCCGACCGATTCCAGGGCGTCTCGGCCGCCAAGACCCTGCAAGAAGTCAACGAGCGCTTCCTGACCGTCCCCATGGAAGGCACCTACATGATAGACCTGCAGGACAGCCCAGCCGCCCGATAAGCCCATGGCCCGCCTGATTCCACTGGAGCTGCCCCCCGCCGGGGGACACGAGCATCAGGCGCTGCTGCGCCTGCCGCAGACGCCTGCCGCTGAAACCTTGCCGCTGCTGTGCCTGCTGGACGGCCAATGGACCTTGCCCCTGCTGGAACGCAGCAAGCATCCGGCCCTGGAACGCTGCGCCGTGTTGTCACTGGGGTATGACGGCGACCCCGAGCACATCAAACGCTGCCGTGCGCTGGACTACACGCCACCGGCTCCGGACGGAGGCGCATGGACCGATCCCCGCGTAGCCGACTGGCAAGCCGGCGGCGCTCCCGTCATGATCGAGCAGGTACGCCTGGCGCTGTCCCTGTGCCGCGAACTCGTGCCCGCCCTGGCACGGTCTCCCGCCAGCCTCTACGGCCACTCTTACGCCGGCCTGTTCGTGCTCTACGCCCTGACGCATGCAAACCTGGCGCTGGACCGCTACCTGTGCGCCAGCCCTTCGCTGTGGTGGCGCGATCCGCTGATCTGGTCCTGGCTGAACGATATGCCTGCGCGCGCAGCGCAGGTGGACATCCTGGCCGGAGCGTCCGAGGCCTGGTATCCCGTCAGCGCACAGGCAGCCGGCCCCGAAGGCCGCCGCAACGGCATGCCCACCCTGCCCGCCATGCAAAAATTGCAGACCCGCCTGCAGGATCGCGGGCTGACCGCCCGGCTGCACGTGCTGCCGCAGGCCGGCCACGGCCAGATGCTGGCGCAGGCCACCGGACGCGCCCTGGAACTGGTCGCAACGACGACCGTGCCCTGATCACCCAGGACCGCGCGCAGCCCTAGGGTAATTCCCCCCGTCCCATCTCTTGTTTTAGGCCTAAACATCTTTTAGTCTGTATTTATATGCAAGTGCATAGAAATCAAGAATCAAAGACTGGAGACAAATATGAAGGTAGCGGTATTAGGTGGCGGACACGGTTGTTACGCGGCAGCAGCCGACCTCAGTGAACAAGGCCACGAAGTGCGCCTGTGGCGCCGCGACACGGCTCAGCTCCAGCCTTTGCTGGACCGGCCCATCATCACCCTGAAGGACGAACGCGGCGAACGCGACGTCGCCATCGCCCAAGTCTGCGCCGACATCGGTCAGGCCATCGACGGCGCCGACCTGGTGCTGATTCCCTCGCCCGCCATCGCCCAGCGCGACATCGCCCGCGCCATGGCCCCGCACCTGCGCGACGGCCAGGTGGTGTTTCTGCCGCCCGGCACCTTCGGCTCGTTCCTGATGAGCGAGATCGTGCGCGAATGCGGCAACTCGGCGGATGTCAGCTGGGCCGAGACCGGCACCCTGCCCTGGCTGGCGCGCAAGCACGGCGATACCGTCATCAACATCACGACCCGCGCCACGCGCCTGCCCACCGGCGTCTACCCGGCCCGCAATACGGATCATGCCCTGTCGGTCATCGCCCAGGCTTTTGCATCGGTGGAGCGCTGCGAGGACGCCCTGTCCGGCGCCCTGATGAACGCAGGCCCCATCATCCACCCGCCGCTGATCCTGATGAACGCCGGTCCCCTGGAGCACTTTCCCGCCTGGGACATCCACAACGAAGGCACTCAACCCTCGGTACGAGCCGTGACCACCGAGCTGGACAATGAACGCATGCGCGTGCGCGAGGCCCTGGGCTACGGCGCGCCGCACTTTCCCTTGTCTGACCACTACGAGAACGATCAGTGGATGTACGGTGACCGCTCCTCCCACGCCAAGCTGGTCAAGAGCGGCGACTGGCGCGAAAAAATCGATCTGCAGGAACACCGCTACATGCGCGAAGACACCATGCTGGGCCTGGCCTTCCTGGCCTCGGTGGCGGACTGGGCCCAGGTCGATGCACCCGTGACGCACGGCCTGCTGGCTGTGGCCGGCGCCGTGGTCGGCCAGGATCTGCGCCAGGGCGAACGTACGCTGGGCGCGCTGGGCCTGAACAGCCTGTCCCGCGCCCAGATGCAGGATCTGCTGGCCAACGGGAGAGCCTGATGAGCGCGCCCGCCCCCGTCAACGCCATCGTGGCGGTGGGCGCGGGGCGCATGGGCCGGGGCATCGCCCTGGCCTACGCGCTGCGCGGCCATGCCGTCACCCTGTTGGATTTCAAACAACGCTCTCCTGCCGACAGCGCCCGGCTGGAAGCCGACATACGCCAGGAACTGCGCGCCACCCTGGAGCAACTGGCGGAACTAGGCCTGTTTGCGCCGCACGAAACGCCCGATCATCTGGCGCGCGTTTCAGTGGCCCGCCTCGAGCAGGCGCCCGAGGTGCTGGCGCGCGCCGACCTGGTCTATGAAGGCGTGCCCGAAACCCTGGATGCCAAGCGTGATGCACTGGGCCGCATCGCCCAGCATCTGCGCTCGGACGCCCTGATCGCCTCCACGACCTCGACCATGCTGGCCTCGGATCTAGCCCCCATGGTCAGCCACCCCGAACGCTTTCTGAATGCCCACTGGCTCAATCCCGCCTTCCTGATTCCTCTGGTCGAAATCAGCGCCCATCCCGGCACCAGCCAGGAGGCGCTGGACCGGCTGCGCGCCAATCTGGAATCCATCGGCAAAGTGCCCGTGGTCTGCGGCTGCCACCCCGGCTTCATCGTG
Source organism: Pseudomonadota bacterium (assembly GCA_023439305.1). Taxonomy (GTDB): domain Bacteria; phylum Pseudomonadota; class Gammaproteobacteria; order Burkholderiales; family Burkholderiaceae_B; genus Alcaligenes. The sequence continues at coordinate 50,455 of JAEXOO010000024.1, read as the reverse complement.
CCTAGACTTCAGACCCTGATCATGAACGAAGCTGCACGCATGGTGGACGAAGGCGTGGCCAGCGCCGCCGACATCGACAAGGCGACGCGCTACGGTCTGGGGTTCCGCTTTGCCAGCATAGGCGTGCTGGAGTTCATCGACTACGGCGGCAACGACATTCTGTATCACGCCGGCAACTACCTGGCGCAGAACCTGGACGCCCAGCGCTACGCCGTGCCCGAGATCATCGCCCGCTATATGGAAAGCGGGCGCAACGGCCTGCGCAGCGGGCAAGGTTTTCACGATTACCCGGCTGAGCAGGAACAGGCGTACCGCCGCGATGTGCTGGCGCGCGTTCTGGGCATGCTGCGCCATGTCGGGCTGGCATCCGCCGGCGCCGATCAACTCGCCAAGGAGACACAGGAATGAAAAAACGAGCCGCACTGCTGTTTGCCCTTCTCGCCTGCCAGGGCCTGGCGCAGGCCCAGGACATCCCCACCTTGCGCGTGGGCTGGACCATTCCCGGCGAAGAGGCCAAGTACCTGATGGCCAAACGCCCCGACCTGTTCCCCAATCTGGGCAAGACCTACCAGGTCCAGTGGACTCAGTTCCAGGGCACCTCGCCCATGGTGCAGGCCATGCGGGCCAATGTGCTGGACTGCGCCACCATGGCCCCCATGTCGCTGGCCAACGGCGCCATCGAAAGCGGCCTGAAGGCCTACATCGTGGCCCAGCACGTCCATTCGGACCAGGGCCATTTCTCCGTGTACTGGGCCGTGAAAGACGACAGCCCCATCAAGACGGCCGCCGACCTGAAGGGCAAAGTCATCGGCACCAACGCCTATGGCGCCGGGGTGTATTTCGACATGCTGCTGTGGCTGCGCCAGAACGGCATCGACCCCGACAAGGATGTCAAAATCGTCGAAACCGGCTTTCCGCCGGCCGCCGACGCCATTCGCAGCGGTCGTATCGACGCCGGCCCCATGGCCCAGCCCTTCGCCTTGCTGAATGAAGAAAAAGGCGGCCTGCGCAAGCTGTTCTCCCTGTCCGAAGTGGCCAGCCCGTCGGTGCAGATTTTTGAAGGCTGCAGCCAGTCCTACAGCGACGCCCATCCCGAGGTGGTACGCGCCTATGTGCAGGACCTGAAGCACGCCATGAGCCTGATGAACAAGGATCCGTCCCTGGCCGTGGACGTCACCTCGCAAGTGACGCGCGCGCCCAAAGAGCTGCTGTCCAAATACCTGTTCACCGACAAGGATTTCGCCCGCGTGCCCGACATGCAGCCCGATCTGGATTCGATTCAGAAGACCTATGACCGCTACCATGAAGCCGGCTTCCTGAAGCAGGCCTTGAACGTCAAGGACTTCTACCGCGCCGACCTGCGGGAGGCCACGCCATGATAGAACTGGACGGTGTGGGCAAGGTCTTCAGCACGCGCCAGGGCGGATCGCACACAGCGCTGCGCGACATCGCTCTGGACATTCCGGCCGGTCGTTTCGTATCCATTCTGGGGCCCAGCGGCTGCGGCAAAAGCACTCTGCTGTACATGATGGGCGGTTTCGAATCCTGCTCCAGCGGCCAGATCCGCGTCAACGGCAAGCCGGTGACCGGGCCTGGTCCGGATCGCGGTCCGGTCTTCCAGGAATACGCCCTGTTCCCCTGGAAGACCGTGCTGGGCAATGTGGCCTACGGCATGCAGGAACAAGGCATGCCGCGCCGCCAGGCCGAAGAGCGCGCCCGAGAATGGCTGGACAAGGTCAAGCTGGGCCCGTATGCCTCTTTCTATCCGCGCGAACTGTCGGGCGGCATGCGTCAGCGCGCCGCCATCGCCCGCACCCTGGCCTACGAGCCCGGCATCCTGCTGATGGACGAGCCCTTCGGGGCCCTGGACGCGCACACTCGCGTCAATCTGCAGACCGAGCTGCTGACCTTGTGGGAGCAACTGCGCAACACGGTGGTGTTCGTCACGCACGGCGTGGATGAAGCCGTGTTCCTGTCCGACACCGTGGTGGTCATGAGCGGTTCGCCCGGGCGCATCAAGGAGGTAGTGGACATAGACCTGCCGCGCCCCCGGATTCGCTCGGAGCTGCTGCGCAACCCGGTCTACCAGGACACCATCATCCAGTTGGAGCAGTCGCTGATGGCGGAGGCACACCCATGAGCCCGCAGCACTGGTACGAGCGCCGCTGGGTCACGCTGATCATGGCCGCCGCCCTGGTGCTGCTGGTCTGGGCGGGGCTGGCCCGTTGGATCGGGCTGGACTCTTTTCCCGGCCCCGGCCCGGCCCTGCGCGAGCTGCCCGCCTTGATCGCCGACCCCACGGCCTGGTCCGCCATTCTGCAATCGCTGGGACGCATGTTCGCCGGCTACGGACTGGCGCTGGTGGTCGCCGTCCCCCTAGGCCTGGCCATGGGGCGCAGCAGGCTGGTCTACACGCTGTTCTACCCGCTGGTAGCCCTGGCCTATCCCATGCCCAAAGCCGCGCTTATGCCCATCCTGATGCTGTGGTTCGGCCTGGGCGACTTTTCCAAGATCCTGGTCATTGCCATGGGCGTGTCGCTGCCCCTGCTCTATCACAGCTACCACGGCGCCTGCCGCATCGAACCCAAGCTGGTGTGGGTCGCGCAATCCATGGGCATGGGCCCACTGGCCCGGCTGGGCAAGGTGGTGCTGCCCGCCGCCTTGCCGGAAGTCATGATCGGCTGCCGGGTCGGCGTGGTGATGGCGCTGATCGTGATGGTGTCCTCGGAGATGATCGCGCGCCAGGAAGGCATAGGCAACTTGCTCTTCACCTCCATGGACATGGCCCAATACCCCACCGTCTATGCCGTCATCATGCTGCTGGCCGTGCTGGGCATCGCCTGCGACGCCTTGTTCGAACAGGTTCGCAAACGCTGCACGCGCTGGTACGACTCGGCCCAGGCCCTGATCGACAAGGGATAAATTCATGACTAGCAAAACCTTGCCTTCCGCCCGCCTGGAGCCGCGCCCTGCGGCAGCCTCCATGCCCACGCGGCGCTGGAACCTGTCGGGCCTGTCGCTGTGCATCAGTCCGGCGCTGATGCTGATCGTCTGGGAGCTGGCCACCCGTCAGGGCTGGGTCAGCCCCCAGTTGCTGCCCGCGCCATCGGCCATTGTGCTGCGCCTGTTGGAGCTGGCCGGAGAGGCCGAGTTCTGGGGCAATCTGGGCATCACCGTCTATCGCCTGCTCACCGGCCTGCTGATCGCGTCCGTGCTGGGCGTGGCGCTGGCCCTGACCGCCCAGCTGTCACGCTGGAGCGCCCTGTTGCTGGATGCATTGATCCGGCTGCTGGCGCCCATTCCCAAGATTGCGCTGTACCCGGCGCTGATCCTGATACTGGGCTTCGAGAGCGCGTCCAAGATTTCGCTGGTGGTTTCGGATGCCATTTTCCCGGTGCTGATGGCCAGCTGGGTGGCCGCCCAGACAGTAGACCGCAAACTGATCTGGTCCGCGCGTGCGGCCGGCACCTCTCGCGCGGCCTGCCTGTGGAAAGTGGTGCTGCCCGCCATCTGCCCGACGGTGCTCGCCGGCGTGCGCGTGGCCGGGGTGATTGCCTGCGTGGTGGTATTCCTGGCCGAGATGATCGCCTCCACCGACGGGCTGGGCCACATGCTGACCACCGCAGCCCGCAGCTACCGCATCACCGACATGTTCGTGCCCCTGGTCTGGATCTGCCTGCTGGGCTTTGCCTTGAACCTGACGATTGCCGCCTTGCAGCGCAAGGTGGATCATACGGGCTGACACGGCCACTCCCCCGGCCGTGTCCACAGGCACAGGCCGGGGTCTTGCAGGCCCGGCCCTCCCGGGACGGGCCTGTTTTTTTTCGACTGCGTGGAATACCCATCATTATGACGACTCCTTCCCTGGCCGGCGCCCCCACCGACGCCTACACCGGGCACGACACTTTCATCCCCTATCTGCTGAACCGCACCACCTCGGCGCTGAACGCCGATTTCCAGATCCTGTTGCGCAGCCACGACCTGACTCTGCTCCATTGGCGCGTGCTGGCCTTTCTGAACGAAACCGACGGACTGGGCGTCAGCACCCTGGCCCAGTACACAGACGTGGACCAGACCACCCTGTCACGCGCCCTGGTGGTCATGGAAAACGCCGGCTACATTTCGCGCCAGCCCAGCGAACAGGACCAGCGCATGGTCATCGTCCATATCCAGGAGCAGGGCCGACAGCACTTCCTGCACGTGCTCCCGGCCGCGCTGGACATCCACCACCGCGCTATCCGGGGCTTCTCGCCCCAGGAATTGAAGCAGTTGCGCCAGTTCCTGAGCCGCATTCGGGCCAATATCAATGGGGAAGCGACTTAAACCGTCAGAAACCACGGATTCAAGATTTATACAGACCTGAATTCACTCGAAAAAGACATCTCTGCGAGAATGCCCTTCCAGGCAAACACAGCTCAGTCCGGGCTGACGTCTTGCCGATGCTGCGCACCGGCACCCTGGTCGGAGCATCGCTCCGGGCGCATTCTGAACTCGCGCGATGGCTTGTCCACCGGACAAGCCATAAGCGCCGCGCTCAAGCAGCAGAATGCTTGCCTCCCTACGCGCTGCCCTGCCTGCGGCAAGCCATCTGACCCACCCTGACGAGTCAGCCCCTTTCCTGAACGGCTCCCAATAGCCACCTGACCGACCGGCCGATTGACATGTGTTACAGGCTCTTAAGACTCAGTAGACTGGAAGACGTGGTCCAGGTTGCGAGCATCCAGCAGCCGTAGGCTCCAGATGCGAATTTGACGGGTAGTCGCCTGCTTGATCTGCTGCTTGCGCACCGTCGGCAGCCGGCCAAACTTGTGGCTCAATTGGCGAATCAAGGTGTGCTGCTGCGCGCGCAAACCCTTCCGCAAGCCTTCAGAACGCCCTTGAGATATGCCTTGAGAAAGCCCTTGAGATATACCTTGGGAAATTCCCTGGGCCAGTCCTTTCTGAATACCTTGGGCTTCCCATTGATGCAGCCAGGAGTCGGAGTTGTCGTCGAGCATGGCGCGTATGTCCTTTAAGTGCAGATGGTAGGGGATATCCAGATTGGGCAGGCAACGCGGCAGGACAGCTTGGTTGACCCAGGCAGCCAGATCGCGCAACAGGCCTGCGTCGGCGCAGGTATCAAGAACAGTTTGCATCAATTGACTAAGGTGTTCCAGACCGTGGTTGTGCTGCATGCGGCAAACAAGTGCGAATAGATTGTCTGCTTGAAAAGATTGCTCAAGAGATTGTTTTTTAAGGTCAATCAGCAAATAAGATTGCAGCGGTATGTGGTCGGCAAGCCACGGAGTAGAGAAATCAAAAAACAAATGGCGACTTTGCAAAGGAGCATTCCAGGCCTGCTTGCCGCTGTACAACACCATCATCACAGGCAAGGGTAACGGACCCGTTGAGGGATGCTGCCGAATGAAGGCTTCCAGCTGCAAATGCTTGTACGTGCCGATACGCAGGGACATATGCTGCTCCGGACGAGATTGATGTTCGATTCCGAGCAGCAGCGCGGGCTCTGCGCTGTGTCGCAGCGGTATGCTCCAGGCCAGATCACCCTGGCGCAGTTGCAGCGCCGGGCCGATGTAGGCAGGAGAAAGCGGCGAGGCCTTTGCCACATCCAGCTCTTCAAGCAGTTCGCTCGGTACCGTCACCCGCAGCAGATCTCGCAATAGGCAGAGGTGGCTGAACAGCTGGCGATACGAAGCGTCGAACAAAGGCATGGAAGCCACCCGGCAAGCAATACATGCCGATCAGCATGACGCATGGTTATGAAGTTTGCTGGGTGATAGGTAGATACCTGTCCACCGTAGAACTACCTAATCGCAAAAAAAAGCCCGTCAGATTTGGCTTAAAAGGCTGCCCGCTCTTTAAGCTTTATTTACGAGGCAAAAGCTCCTAAAATGATAATGATTAACATTTAGTCGATCATCCGCACACTCTGAAGCGGTAGTCAGAGGCGCGGTCGTCTGTCTTGCGGAATACCAATTCGTGACCACTTCCCTTCCCAGCGCTGGCCGTCGCCAGCTCCTGTTGGCGGCTGCCGCCAGCCCTTTGCTGTTCGGTGTGCCGCGCCTGCTGCGCGCCCAGGACGCCCCCCTGAAGATCGCCCTGCTGACCTCGCTGTCCGGCCCCTTCGCCTCGCTGGGCGAAAGCATGCGCGCCGGCCTGGAGCTGATGCTGCAGCAGTGCAACTACGAAATGGGCGGGCGCAAGGTGCAATTGCTGGTTGAAGACGACCACGGCAAGCCCGACGAAGCCATTCGCAAAGTGCGCAAACTGATTGCCCGCGACCAGATCGACGTGCTGGGCGGGGTCATCAGCGCCAATATCGCCCTGGCCATCCGCGACATCGTGCACGATGCGCAATTGCCCACTTTCATCTCCAACGCCGCGGCCAATGCCCTGGCGCGCGAGGCCGCCAGCCCCTACGTATTCCGCCCCACCAAGACCAGCTGGATGCTGGGTCACACCGGCGCGCTCTGGACGTACGAACACATCGAAAAGTCCGGCGGCATCACGCTGGGCTCGGACTACACGGCCGGACGCGAGTACATCGAAGACTTCGCCCACACCTACCAGGAACAGGGCGGCTCGCTGGGAGAGCGCATCTGGACGCCGCTGGGCACTCCGGATTTCGCGCCCATCATCATGAATCTGGCCGCCAGCAATCCCAAGTTCGTCTACACCTTCCTGGCCGGCGCCGACGCGGTCCGTTTCCACCAGCAGATGCAGGACTACCAGCTGCACGGCAAGATCCAGATCATCGGCCCTGGCGCCCTGTATGACCAGGAAGACGTGGTCACCGCCGTGGGTGAAGCCGCCCTGGGCGGGGTCAGCACCTTCCACCAGTCGCCCGGCGCCGCCGGAGCCAAGGAATTCGTCGCCGCCTACCAGACCGCACGCGGCCGCCTGCCCGGTGAAGCCAGCACCTCCGGCTACGTCACCGGCCAGGTCATCAAAGCCGGCCTGGATGCCGTCAAGGGCGATCTGTCCAACAAGCCTGCTTTCAAGCAGGCCTTGCTCGACCGTCCCATAGACACCGCCTTCGGCCCGCTGCAGTTCGACCCGCGCAACAACCAGTCCATCCTGGACATCTACGTCAACGAAGTGCGCAAGGACGGCCAAGGCCGCCCCTTCAACACGGTCGTACATACGTATTCCCGTATCCAGGACCCCGGCCCGCGCAGCTGAGCACCGTTTTGTCTTACTTCCTGCTTCAAGTCCTCAACGCCCTGTCCTTCTCGGCCCTGCTGATGTTGGCGGGGCTGGGACTGTCCCTGGTGCTCAGCCTGATGAACTTCATCAACCTGACCCACGGCTCCTTCTTTCTGCTGGGCGGCTACATCGGCGTGCAATGGCTGGCCTCGGGCGCTCCGTGGTGGCTGGCCTTTCCGGCCGCTTTCGTGCTGTGCGCCCTGATGGGCTGGCTGCTGGACCGCTTCCCCTTTCGCCAGTTCTACCAGCGCCCCCACCTGATGCAGGTGCTGCTGACCTACGGCATCTCCATCATCTTCGCCGACCTGATGCGCTGGGGCTTCAGCGCCGATACCCTTTCCCCCGTGCTGCCCCAGGTGTTGCGCGGCGGTGTCTGGATACTGGGCCTGCCGTTTCCCACCTACCGCCTGTTCCTGATCGTGACCGGCCTGGCGCTGGCCCTGCTGTTCTGGCTGCTGCTGGACCGCACCCTGTGGGGGGCTGCGATCCGCGCCTGCGTGCAGGATGCGCAGATTGTGGAAACGCTGGGTCTGGACTCGCGCCGCCTGTTCGCCATCGGCATGGCCCTGGCCGCCGGTCTGGCCGGCCTGGGCGGCGCCCTGGGCGCGGGCATGCTGTCGGTCTACCCCGGCCTGGATGAAGAAATCCTGCTGCTGGCTCTGCTGGTCGTGGTCATCGGCGGCCTGAACTCGGTGCGCGGCACACTGATCTGCGCCTTGATCCTGGGCTTTGTCAGCACCTTCGCCCGCGTCTGGGTGCCCGCCTTCGCCAATGCCGCCACCCTGGCCGTCATGCTGGCCATGCTGACTCTCTGGCCTCGGGGCCTGAGCAGCGCCCCCACGCGACAAGTCTGAATGAACACCCGATCCCTATCCCTGCTGCCTCCCTGGCTCTGGCCGACGCTGGCCTGCCTGGCCCTGCTGAGCAGCGCCGCCTGGGGCGATTCCTTTCTGTGGCGTTTTGCCACCGAAGCCCTGCTGATCGGCTGCGCCGTGCTCAGCATCAATCTGCTCATCGGCTACGGCGGCCTGGTCTCGCTAGGCCATGGCGCCGTGTTCGGCTTTGCCGGCTACGCCACCGCCATCGCCAGCCAATCGCTGAGTGCCAGCCTGCCGCTGGTGCTGCTCATCGGTATCCTGTCCGGCATGCTGCTGTCCGCCCTGATGGCTCTGGTCAGCCTGCGCACCTCCGACCTTTTTTTCCTGGTCACCACGCTGGTGGCGGGGCAGCTCGTCTGGGAAGTGGCCTTTCGCTGGCGCGAAGTCACCGGCGGGGCCGACGGCCTGCGCGGCTTCCCGCGTCTTACCCTAGGCGACTGGGCCCTGAGCGCCCCTTACACTCTGATGCTGCTGGCGCTGGCGCTGGCCCTGCTGTGCTGGCTGCTGCTGCACTCGTTCAGCCGCGCGCCCATCGGCCTGGCCCTGGTGGGCCTGCGCGACCAGCCCCTGCGCATGGCAGCGCTGGGCTACCAGGCCTGGCGCATCCGCCTGTACGCCTTCATGATGGCCGGCGCCGTGACCGGCGCCGCCGGGGGTCTGTACCCCTTCGCCAATCAATACGTCAGTCCGCAGCAGGTGCACTGGAGCTTCTCGGCCACGCTCATCATCATGGGCGTGATCGGCGGCATACGCACCTGGCGCGGCGCCTTCATCGGCGCTACCGTTTACCTGTTCGCCCAGACCTACCTGAGCTCTTACACCGATCGCTGGCAACTGCTGGTCGGCCTGATCTTCGTGGCCACCGTGATCTTCATGCCCAACGGGCTGGCCGAGCGGCGCCGGAGCAAAGCATGAGCACCTTGTTGAGTCTGCATAACATCGCGCTGCGCGTGGGCGGACTGGAGATCCTGAGCGACGTCAGCCTGGACCTGCGCGCCGGCGAAACCCTGGGCTTGATCGGCCCCAATGGCGCCGGCAAGACCACCTTATTCAACATCATCAACGGCATGGCGCAGCCCACGGCCGGGCAGGTGCTGTTGGATGGCAAGGACCTGGGCGCGCACAGTCCCATACAGCGCGCGCAGCAAGGCCTGGTGCGCAGCTTTCAGACCAGCCGCATCTTTCCTGAACTGAACCTGCTGCAGAATCTGGCCCTGGCCGTACGCGTGCGCACAGGCTGCGCCTACCGTTGGTGGGGCGGCCACGCCGCGCGCCGGCAAGCCGATACGGCCGCGCAGGCACTGCTCGCTCACAGCGCCCTGGCAGGACGCGGTCAGACGCCAGCCCGCAACCTGTCCTACGGCGAACAGCGCATCCTGGATCTGCTGATCGCCCTGGCCCAACAGCCGCGCGTGCTGCTGCTGGATGAGCCTACCGCCGGTCTGTCCGAATCCGAATCCCGCGAGGTCATGGCCCTGGTGCATGCCATGCGCGGCCAATGCGCCGTGCTGCTGATCAGCCACGACATCGACATCGTCTTCCAGGAATGTGATCGCATCGCCGTGCTGTCCTCCGGCGTGCTGCTCACCACGGGCACGCCCGAACAGGTGCGCCGCCATGACGGCGCCCGCCAGGCCTACCTGGGCGAATTGGCACTGGAGACCCCATGACTGCAGACCTGAGCCTGAACGGCCTGTGCGCCCGCTACGACCGCGCCGACATCCTGCAGGAAATCTCGCTGGACATTCCCACCGGACAAAGCGTGGCCCTGCTGGGGCGCAATGGCGCCGGCAAGACCAGCTTGTTGCATTGCCTGTTCAATATGGGCCCTCAGTGGCGCGGCCAGGTCCGCATCAAGGGCCAGGACATCGCAGGTCTACCCACGCACCGTATCGCCCGCCTGGGCATGGCGCTGGTGCCGCAGGGACGCGGCCGCTTCCCGACCCTGACCGTGGCGGAAAGCCTGCGTCTGGCGGGCCTGGCCCGTCGCGCGCGCCCTGACGACGCCTGGACGCTGGAACGCATCTACGAAGCCATGCCGCGCCTGTTCGAGCGCCGCCAGTCATCCTGCGCGGCGCTGAGCGGCGGCGAACGCCAGTTGCTGGCGCTGGCGCGCGCCCTGCTGACCCAGTCTTCCATCATTTTGCTGGACGAACCCAGCGAAGGGCTCGCGCCCATGACCATCGAAGACACCTTGCTGCCCCAGTTGCAGCATCTGCGCGAACAAGGCATTACCGTCCTGCTGGCCGAGCAGAATCTGAGTCTGGCCCTGCGCCTGGCCGAGCGCGCTCTGCTGCTGGGCCACGGCCAGCTCGTCTATGACGGCCCTGCTGAGCTATTGCGTCAGGATACGGCCTTGCTGCAACGCCACCTGGGCCTCTGACATGCTTGCGCTGATCGCCCTGTCGCTGCCGCTGCCACCCGGTCTGGAACCCTGGCTTCAAGCCCAGTTGCCGGACAGCGAACGCCGCCGCATCGCGCGCCGCCGTCAGGTGTCCGACCAGCAATTGAGCTTGCTGGCACACGGCGCTCTGCGCCACCTGCTGGCGCCGCTGCTGGGCTGCGCGCCGGCCGCAGTCCCGATCCGCTCTTTGCCGCAGGGCAAGCCCGTGCTGGACATGGCGCAGCCCGACCTGCACTTCAATCTGTCCCACAGCGGCGAACGCGTGCTGCTAGGCATTGCCAACCGGCCTCTGGGCGTGGACATCGAAACCTTGCGTCTGCCCGTCGAACCCGCGCTGATACGCAGCTGCAGCGTGTCTGCCGAACAAGACTGGCTGCGCAGCGATGCCGACTTCTATGCGCTGTGGTGCGCCAAGGAGGCCGTCCTGAAGCTGGCCGGCACGGGTTTCAGCATAGGCCCCCAGGAATTGAGCCTGAGCGGCCACCCAGACCGGACATGCACCGTACAATCGCAGCACCCGCAGCTGGACGGCCTGCATGTGCAAAGCACCACCCTCGAACCCGACTACGCAGCAGCGCTGTGCCTGGAAAGCGTGCTGCCGTCCTGGGAAATTGAGCGCTGGGACGCCCGTCTGCTGCCTGACAGCCGGCTGAATCGCCGCAGAGAAACCTGACAAGCCCTTTTTTTTATGTAATAGTTCTCATTACCATGATGACATCTATTCCTGTTGAACAGATCTGGCCCGACGAATTCGCCCAACGCTACCGCGCTGCCGGTCATTGGCAAGGCGAAACCTTCGGGACTTTGCTGCGCGAGCGTGCGCAACGCCACCCTGAACGCGAAGCCATTGTCGGCGCCGATCAGCGCTGGACCTATGGCGCCCTGGATCAGTACGCCAGCCAGATTGCAGCGGGCCTGCTGCAGGCCGGTCTGCGCAAGGGCGACCGTGTCCTGGTGCATCTGCCCAATATTCCTGAATTCGTCAGTGTGATCTTCGGCCTGTTTCGCGCCGGCCTGCTGCCCGTTTATGTGCTGCCGGCGCACCGCATCACCGAAGTAGAGCACTTCGCCAACAGCGCGCCGGCGCGCGCCTATATCGGCGTGGACCAGCATGCCGGTTTCGATTACCTGCCACTGGTGCGCGAACTGCGCGAGCGCTGCCCGCTGGTGGAGCACGTCTTCATCGTCGGTCAGGCCCAGGAATTCACCTCGCTGGCGCAGTTGCAGGCCAGCGCCCCGGACGCCAGCGTGCCGGTCTCGGCCGCTCAGCCATCGGATGTGGCCTTCCTGCAGATTTCAGGCGGCAGCACCGGCCTGTCCAAGCTGATTCCACGCACCCACGACGATTACATCTACACCTTGCGCGAAAGCGCCAAGATCGCCGGCCTGGACGAAACCAGCGTATTTCTGGGCGCGCTGCCCATAGCACACAACTTCCCCATGAGCTCGCCCGGCTTCCTGGGCGCGCTGTATGCCGGCGGTAAAGTGGTGCTCAGCCCCGCGCCCAGTCCCGACGCCTGCTTCGGCCTGATCGAGCGCGAAGGCGTGACCGACACCAGCCTGGTTCCGCCGCTGCTGTTGCTCTGGCTGGAAGCGGCCGAAAAAAGCACGGCCCGCCTGGACAGCCTGAAAGTCATCCAGGTCGGCGGCGCCAAGCTGAACGCCGAAGTTGCCAAGCGCGTGCGCCCCACCCTGGGCATTACCCTGCAGCAGGTGTTCGGCATGGCCGAAGGCCTGGTCAACTACACTCGCCTGGACGACTCCGACGACATCATCATCAACACCCAGGGCCGTCCCATCAGCCCGGATGACGAAATCCTGATCGTGGACGACAGCGGCCAGCCCGTCGCCCCCGGCGAGACCGGCTACCTGCTGACGCGCGGCCCCTATACCATCCGCGCCTATCACAACAACCCGTCGGCAAACGCCCGCTCCTTCACCGAAGACGGTTTCTACCGCACGGGCGATGTGGTGCGCATGACCCCCGAAGGCTATCTGGTGGTGCAAGGCCGCGCCGGCGACCACATCAACCGCGCAGGCGAAAAAATCTCCGCCGAGGAAATCGAAGACCACCTGCTGGCGCACCCGAACGTGTTCGATGCCGCCGTGGTCTCGGTGCCCGACGAGTTCCTGGGTGAACGCAGTTGCGCCTTCATCATTCCCAAGAACGAAAAACCGCGCGCCGTGGAACTGAAGAAATGGATACGCAGCCGCGGCCTGGCCGATTTCAAAGTGCCTGACCAGATCGTGTTCGTGGACAAGTTCATGGAAACCGCCGCCCTGAAGATCAGCCGCAAAGAGCTGCGCGCCCAACTGCGCCAGCAACTGGAAAACACAACACAAGAATGACTATGAACACCCCGCTTACCCTGGAACGCATGCGCCAGGACATCGCCGCCATGCTGCACGAAGACCCTGAAGATGTGCTGGATGACGACAACCTGATGGATCTGGGGCTGGATTCCATGCGTGTCATGACACTGGCCACACGCTGGCGCGAAGCCGGCGCGCCGGTCGAATTCTCGGAGATGGCCTCGGTCGTCACCCTGGGCCAATGGTGGGCGCTGATCGAGCGCGCCCAGCAGAGCGCCCGCTGACTCACCCCGTTGCACCTGTTTCGCGATGTCTGATCCTGTTGCCATCCTCCCGCTGCGCCCCCTGACCGAAGCCCAGGAAGGGCTGTGGTACGCCCAACGCCTGGATCCGCTCAACCCGGTTTTCAATACCGGCCACTGTACGGAGATACTCAGCCCCCTGGACCTGAGCCTGTTCACGCAGGCCGTCAACACCACGCTGGCCGAGGCCGACGCCCTGGCGCTGCGCATGGTGGACGCCCCCGAAGGGCCGCGCCAGTACGTCTGCGCCGATTCACGCATCCAGCTGGAAATCGTGAACCTGTCGCAGGCGCCGGATGCCCGAGAGCAGGCGCAGCGCATCGTGCTGGCCGATCTGCACACGCCGCTGGACCCTACCCAGGCACCCCTGGCCCGCCACATCCTGTTCGTGCTGGGCGCAGACCGGCACCTCTGGTATCAACGCATCCATCACTTGGCCGCCGACGGCTACGGCATGGCGCTGATCGAGACCCGCGTGGTCAAGCTCTACAAGGCCTTGCTTCATGGCCGTGGTGAACACGGCGAGCCGCTGCTGCCTTTCGGACAATGGCAGGACGACGATCAAGCGTACCGGGCCTCGGAGCGCCGCTCCAAAGACCGCCAGTTTTGGCTGGACGCGCTGAGCGCAGCCGAACCGGCCCAGAGCCTGACCGAGGCCCAGGCGCTCAGCGACCACCGCTTCCTGCTGGCCCGCACCGCCGTCAGCCCCGAACTGACCGGACGTCTGCAGGACCTGTCCCGGCGCAGCGACATCAGCTGGCCCGACATCCTCACCGCGCTGACCGCCGCCTATGTGCGCCGCCACACGCGTCAGGACGAATGCACGGTCGGTGTGCCCTGGATGGGCCGGCTGGGCAACGTCAGCGCCCGTATCGTCGCCACCGTCATGAACGTGGCGCCGCTGCGCCTGCAGATCGACGAATCCCTGCCGCTGGAGCAATACCTGATCTCGGTGTCCAAGGCCTTGCGCCAGGCGCGCCGCCATGGGCGCTACCGCAGCGAACAACTGCGCCGCGACCTGGGCCTGCTGGGCGGCATGCGCCGCCTGCACGGCCCCATCATCAATGTGCTGCCCTTCGACGCGCCTTATGAGCAGGCGGGCCTGCACGCCAGCCAGACTGTGCTGTGCGCCGGCCCCGTGGAAGACCTGAACTTCACCTTCCGCGCTCAGCCCGACGCCGGCGGCATGCGTCTGGAAGTCGAGGCCAACCCTCGCCTGTACAGCCAGGAGCAGATCCAGGTCCATCTGACGCGCCTGGAACAATTCCTGATCCGCGCCCTGCAGGCCGATGCCCTGTCCGCCGTCCCCACCCTGACCGATGCCGAACACCACCACTGGATCACGCAGGTCAACCAGACCGCCCACCCCGTGCCCGAGACCACCCTCTGGGCGCTGATCGACGAGCAACTTCGGGCCCGGCCGGACCAGCCCGGCCTGGAATTCGACGGCCAGGTGCTCAGCTACGCCCAGATCGAGCGGCGGACCGCCAACCTGGCCGCCCAGTTGCGCCAGGCGGGCGTACAGACCGGCGACATCGTCGCCGTGGCCCTGCCGCGCTCGTTGGAGCTGGTGCTGAGCCTGCTGGCCATCCACCGAGCCGGTGCAGGCTATCTGCCTCTGGACCCGCAGCAGCCCCAGGACCGTCTGAACACAATTCTGCAAGCGGCCCAGCCGCGCCTGCTGCTGGCCCAGGCGGACTGCCCGCTTCAAGCGCCCATCCTGACGCCGCGCCCGCAGGACGACACCCGTGCCGCCCCCTGGACGCCTGCCGGCCCGCACGATCCGGCCTACATCATTTACACCTCCGGCTCGACCGGAGTCCCAAAAGGGGTATTGATCAATCACGACGCCATCGTCAACCGCCTGCTGTGGATGAAGTCCCACTACGGCATCGGTCCGGGCGAACGCATCCTGCAAAAGACCCCCGCCACCTTCGACGTCTCGGTGTGGGAGTTCTTCCTGCCTTTCCTGAGCGGCGCCACCCTGGTGGTCGCGCCCCCGGACGCCCACAAGGATCCGGCGCACATCGCCCGCCTGATGCGCGACTGCGCCATCAGCGTGCTGCACTTCGTGCCCTCCATGCTGGCGGCCTTCCTGGATGAGCCCGCCGCCCGGGGGGTGGCTCCGCGCCTGGTCTTTTGCAGCGGCGAAGAATTGCCGGCCGCCACCCGCGACCGCTTCCACGCCACCCTGCACGCTGAACTGCACAATCTGTATGGCCCGACCGAGGCCGCCGTGGACGTTTCCTGGTGGCCGGCCTCGCGCGAAGACCGCTCCCAGCCCATTCCCATCGGTTTCCCGGTCTGGAACACGGCGCTGTACATTCTGGACGAACAACTGCGCCCCGTGCCGCCGGGCGTGGCCGGCCACCTGTATCTGGCCGGCCGCCAACTGGCGCAAGGCTACTGGGGCCGCCCCGACTTGACCGCCGAGCGCTTCGTGCGCGATCCCTACGCCCTGCATGGCGAGCGCATGTACGCCACCGGCGATGTGGCACGCTGGCGCGACGATGGCGCGGTCGTCTTCCTCGGGCGCTCGGACCACCAGATCAAGCTGCGGGGCCAGCGTATCGAGCTGGGTGAAATCGAAGCCGTGCTGGCCCGACATCCCGATGTGGCCCATGTGGCCGTGATCGCCCGTGAAGACGTGCCCGGCCAGATGGCCATCGTGGCCTACTGGGTGCCGCAAGACGACACCGCGGCTAACGAAGACACCTTGGCCGCCTACGTCGGCGAACACCTGCCGTCCTACATGACGCCCTCCGCCTGGGTCGCCTTGCCCGAGCTGCCCGTCACGGCCAACGGCAAGCTGGATCGCAAGGCCCTGCCTGCGCCCGCCCTGCTGGCCCGTCCTGCCGGCCGGCCGCTGCACGGCGCCACGCAAGAACAAATCGGCGCAGCCTTCGCCCAGGTGCTGGAGCGCAATGACACCTTCTATGCCGACGACGACTTTTTCGCCCTGGGCGGCCATTCCCTGCTGGCGGCCCGCCTGGCCCTGATCCTGCGCGAGCAGCGCGGCCAGGATATTTCATTAGGCACGATCTTCGAATTTCCGACCATTGCCCGGCTGGCCCGTCACCTGGACCAGACTGGCGCGCACGCCGGCGACGGCTTCGGCCCGCTGATCACGCTGCGTCCGGGCACGGACGATCAGCCTGCTCTGTTCGTGATCCATCCGGCTGGCGGTCTGTCCTGGTGCTATGGCGCGCTGGCGCGCCGCCTGCCCCCGGGCCGGGCCATCCACGGCCTGCAAGCCGGCGTGCTGTCGGATGCGGCGCAGGGGCTGGACACCAGCCTGGATGCCATGGCGCAGGCCTATGCCGACCGCCTGGAACAAGCCCAGCCGCAAGGCCCCTACCATTTGGCCGGCTGGTCGGTGGGCGGCATCATCGCCCAGGCCATGGCGGTGGAACTGCGCCGCCGCGGCCACAGCGTCGGCCTGCTGGCCTTGCTGGACGCCTACCCCAGCGATGCCTGGCGCGGCCAGCCCGAACCCGAACCCAACGCTATCTACAAAGCGCTGCTGCATATCGCCGGCCACGATCCGGACAGCCTGCCGGACGTGCAGTTGACCCGCGAAGGCGTCATCGGTTTTCTCACGCGCAGCGGGCATCCGCTGGCCGAGCTGCCTGATACGCGCCTGGACAGCGTGTTCCAGGTCGTGGAAAACAACAACCGGCTGGTGCGCCATCACCGCCACCAGGCCTACGACGGCCCCGTGCTGTACTTTCGCGCCGCCCTGGACCATGCAGGCACCAATCTGCATCCGGACCTGTGGCGGCCCTATGCCGCGCAGCTCGAGAGCCACGACATCGCCTCGCTGCACGCCCACCTGACCGGCCCTGACGCCGTGGCTGTCATGGCCCCGCTGATGGAGTCGGCCATGGCCCGCGCCGACCAGGCGGCGGCCTACCCTGTTTGCGATGCCTGATCCATGTCTGTAAGCCGTTTTCTTCTGGATATTTCCCCCCTGCGCGAGAGCCGGGCGTTCCGCTACGCCTACTTCGCGCGCGCCGCCACCGTCCTGGTGACGGGCATGCTGATGGTCGCCGCCAGCATACAGCTCTACGATCTGACCCAATCGAGCGTCGCTGTCGCCTTTCTGAACGTCTCCATGGCCACGCCCATGGTCATTGCGCTCATCATCGGCGGCGTGCTGTCCGACCGCATGGATCGACGCAGCCTGATGGTCTGGTCACGCAGCGTCTACATCATCAGCGTCGTGCTGTTTCTGGCGAACACCCTGCTGCCCGCCCCCAGCGTCTGGCTGATCTACGTCGCCGCGGCCATCGGCGGGGCGGCGGGCGGCATCAGCGTGCCGGCCATGATGGCCGCCACCCCCGCCCTGGTGGGCCGCGACAAACTGGCGGCGGCGGCGGCCCTGTCGGGCCTGGCCATGCAACTGGGCGGCATCATCGGTCCGGCGCTGGCCGGCCTGCTGATCTCCGGGCCGGGGCTGATCTTCTGCTATGTCATCGTGCTGTGCGGCGTCATCGTCACGCCGCTGCTGCTGCGCGCTCTTCCGTCCCTGCCCCCGCAGAATGGCAACCGCCCCCCGCAGCAGCCTTTGCAGGCCCTGCAGGACGGCCTGCGCTTTGTCGCTGGCAACCCCTTGCTGCGCGCCCTGCTGCTGATCGATCTGGCCGCGCTCATCCTGGCCACGCCGCTGGCGCTACTGCCCGAATGGGGCGACACCATACTGGGCATGGGCGCCAAGGCCACCGGCTACCTGTACGCCGCGCCCGCCGTCGGCGCCACGCTGGCCGCTCTGTCCAGCGGCTGGTGCCGCCAGGTCGCCCGCCCCGGCGCCGCCATCGTCGCGGCTGTGCTGGTCTGGGGCCTGGCTGTCGCCGCCCTGGCCCTGCAGGCCTCACTCATCTGGGCCTTGCTTTGCCTGGCCGTGATGGGCGCCGCCGACACTATTTCCAAGATCCTGCGCATGGCGCTGGTCCAGAAGCATACGCCCGACCACCTGCTGGGCCGCGTCTCAAGCTTGTGGATGACGCAGTACTCTCTGGGCCAGGCGCTGGGCAATATGCAGATGGGCTATCTGTCCCGACTGCTGCAACCGGCTCTGGCCGTCACTGTCGGCGGCCTGGCCTGCGCGGCCGCGGCCGTGGGCTTTGGCGTCCTGAACCGGGGACTGCGCTCCGACAGCCGCCAGGATGCACCGCCCCATGCCTGACTTTGCGCGCTGGCTCCGTTTTGCCCTGCTGTACCCCTGTAGCAGGACGCCCCGGATGGGGCGTCCCGTAGACCGAACTTTTCACTAGGACAACAAAAGATGCAAATCAATGTCAATTGCATTCGCCGTACCCCTGCCGCTCTCCTGCGCAAGGCCGGCCTGAGCGCTGCCATCCTGTCACTGTCGCTGGCCAATGCCTTCGCCGCGCCCTCCTTCGACCAGCCCGATCCTGATTTCCAAGGCATGGTCAACGCCGCCGGCGTGGTGTACGCAGGCGGCGACGCCCAGCTGGCCGGTCGCGGCTTCACCCCCGGCCAGGAAGTCATTCTGCTGCAGAACGGCAATGCCCTGACGGAGCAGGCTCTGGTCGCCGACAAAGACGGCAACATCAGCACCAAGGTCGCCATCCCCGCGCAAGCCGCTACCGGCCTGCATCCCGTCATCGTCCAGGCCAGCAAGCCATCGGCCGCCACGGTGTTCGAACTGAAAGTCTCGCCCAAGATCGAACTGAGCGGCCAGGACAAGTTCGAACTGCAGTCCCAGCATCTGGTGTCGGGCCTGTATCAGAGCGCCTACAGCCCCAAAAGCAAAGCCCTGTTCGTGACCTCGGCGGTGGGCCGTCCCCCCGTCAAGGAATCGCAATTGCTGAAGGTCAACCCCCAGACACTGGCCATCGAAGCCCAGGTTACGCCTGCTGCCCAGAAAGGCCGGGACGACGGTCAGGTGCAGGCCGTCTACGGCGTGGATGTGGACGACGCCCACAGCAATGTATGGGTGACCAATACCCGCAGCAACACCGTCTCCGTCTACAGCCAGAAAGACCTGAAGCTGGTCAAACAATTCGAGGACGGAGCTGCCAGCCACGCCCGCGATGTCGCCATCGACGATAAAGCGCAACGCGCCTATGTATCCTCGCCCGGCTCCAAGCTGATCTCGGTGTTCGACACCAAGAAGCTGGCCGCCCTGGATCCCATCGAATTGAAGTCCAAGACGCGCAAAGAGCTGAGCCCCATGAGCCTGGCCCTGGACGCCGAGCACGGCCGCCTCTACACCGTCAGCGCGAGCACCAATGAACTGATCATCGTCGATCTGAAAAACGGCAACGCTCAGTCTGTGCACGCCCTGCCCGGCGCGCGCAATGCCTCCGGCGTGGCCGTGGACAGCAAGAACGAGCAGGTTTACGTCGTCTCCCAAGGCAGCGACAACCTGCTGATCGTAGACGCCAAGGACGGCAAGGTGCTGCACCAGGTTCTGGTCGGCGCCGGCGCGCTGAACGTGGCCTTTGATCCCAAGACCGGACTGGCCTACGTGGCCTCGCGCGGCGCTGGCACGGTTACCGCCGTCAACGGCAAAGGTGAAATCGTCGCCAACCTGGATGGCGGCAGCTTCCCCAACCACGTCTCGCTGGACGGTCAGGGCAATGCCTATCTGGTCAACAAAGCCAAGGGCAAGGATGACCCGACCGCCGACCGCATCACCCGCATCCATGTGAAGTAAGCCACCCGTTGCGGCCCCGTCCAGGGGCCGCAGGGTTTGATGACTGAACCGAAAGGGGCCCCCATGACTACCCGAACCCGTGATGACATCCGCACTGTTACGGTCGAACAATGGCTGGAACACTACGAGGCCGGCAGCACCTTGTTCGCCTCCCCGACCGTCAGCCTGCTGGCGCAAGGGACTGTGCTGGAGCGGCACACGGACAATGCCCACGGGCAGATGCTCGGGCAGGCGCGGGACTTGCTCGACCAGGCTACGCAACTTGGCCTGGACGCGCCCCTGCTGTTGGGGGTAATCCCTTTCAACCCGTCGCGCCAGGCCTACCTGCGCGTGCCGGCCCGATACACCCTGGACCCGGTCCTGCGCCGCCCGGCTCAGCGCCCGCCGCTGGCACGCTCCGCCAATACTGTCGCGGCCCAGAGCCTGCAGCCGGACGGCGCCGGCTACGAAGACAGCGTCGCACGCATTCTGACGACGATGCGCGAACAGAATATTCAGAAAACCGTCATGGCGCGCACGGTGTCCGTCACGCTGGAGCAGCCCCTGGACCGGCTGACCGTGCTGCGCAACATGCTGCACAGCAATCCGGCCGGCTATACCTATGCCATGCCCTTGCCCGGCGGCGACGCAAGCGACCCCGCCACCTTCTTGGGCGCCAGTCCTGAACTGCTGGTGCGGCGCCAGGGCGATCAGGTCATCGTCAACCCGCTGGCAGGCACCGCCCCGCGCCATGCAGACCCGCAACTCGACCAGGCCAGCGCCGAACGCTTGATGGCCTCGGGCAAAGATCTGCGCGAGCACGCCGTCGTCATCGACGATGTGGTCCGTGTACTGGCGACGTTCTGCGACGAACTGGGCGTGCCGGACGGCCCCAGCCTGACCAGCACCGCCAATCTGTGGCACCTGTCCACGCGCATCAGCGGCCGCCTGCGCGACCCGGCGACCAGCTCGCTGGAGCTGGCCCTGGCCATGCACCCGACCCCGGCCGTCTGCGGACACCCCACCCTGCCCGCCATGCAAGCCATCGAGGCGACCGAGTCTTTCGAGCGCGGCTATTTCGCCGGCGCCATAGGCTGGAGCGACCACCAAGGCAACGGCGAATGGGCGGTCGCCATACGCTGCGCCCATTACGAACAGCAACGCCTGACCTTGTCCGCCGGCGCCGGCATCATCGAGGGCTCGCGCCCCGAGCTGGAGCGCCAGGAAACCGGCAACAAGCTCATGACCCTGATTCACTCCCTGGGCCTGGCCCAGGACATAACTATCTAACGGAGACCCGGCCATGACCATTCATGCGCTTCCCAGCTACCCCCTGCCCGAGACCCCGGTGAGCAACCGTGTAGACTGGCGCCCCCAGGCGCATCGCGCCGCCTTGCTGATCCACGATATGCAGACCTACTTCCTGCGCAAGTACGACATGGACCAGGCCCCCATTCCCGCCCTGATCGAGCGCATCGCCGGCCTGCGCGCCCTGTGTCAGAAGCTGGACATCCCCATTTTCTACACCGCACAGCCCGTGGAGCAGCCCGAACAAGACCGCGCCTTGCTGAATGATTTCTGGGGACCGGGCCTGACCAACCCCCAGGTGCACGACCAACAGGCCGTCATCCCCGAGCTGGCGCCCGCCGCCAACGACATCATGCTGACCAAATGGCGTTACAGCGCCTTCCAGCGCTCGGACCTGCGCCGCCAACTGGCCGACCTGGGTCGCGATCAACTCATCATCACCGGCGTCTACGCGCACATTGGCTGCATGAGCACCGCCCTGGAAGCCTTCATGCAGGACATCCAGCCCTTCCTGGCCATCGACGGCGTGGCTGACTTCTCGCTGGAAGAACACGAAATGGCCGTGCGCCATGTCTCGCAGCGCTGCGGCGTCAGCCTGACCTGCGCGCAGATCCAGGACAGCCTGAACGCCTGAGCGGAGCAAGCATGAGCACATCTCAACTGGAATTCGACGGCGAATGCATCGCCGTCACCGGCGCGGCCAGCGGCATAGGCGCTGCAGTCGCGCAATTGCTGCTGGAGCGCGGCGCCCGCGTGATCGCCCTGGACCTGGATGCCGACGGGCTATCGCGCCTGGGCGATGCGGGTCAACAGGAGCGCCTGTCCTGCCATCGAGTGGACGTCAGCGACGCCCAAGCGGTGGATCAGGCCCTGGCCGAAGGCCGACGCAAGCTCGGACCCATCCAGCGCCTGGCCTGTGTGGCCGGCGTGCTGCAGATGGGCCGCATCACGGAATTGACGAACGAGCAGTGGGACCGCACCTTTGCCATCAATACGACCGGCGTGTTCAACGTCTGCCGCAATGTGGCCCAGGGCATGATGGAGCGCCGCCAAGGCGCCATCGTGACCGTCAGCTCCAACTCCGCCGCCACCCCGCGCATCGCCATGGGCGCCTACGCGGCGTCTAAGGCCGCCGTCAGCCAACTGAGCCGCTGCCTGGGGCTGGAACTGGCCGAATACGGCATCCGCGTGAACATCGTATCGCCCGGCTCCACGGACACGGCCATGCAGCAGGCGATGTGGAAGCAAGGCAGCTCGCGCGAGACCGTCATCGCCGGCTCGGGCGAACACTATCGCCTGGGCATCCCCCTGCAGAAAATCGCCCGCCCCGAAGAAATCGCCGAGGCCGTGCTGTTCCTGCTCTCAGACAGAGCCAGCCACATTACCTTGTCCGACCTGCGGGTGGACGGTGGGGCGACGCTGGATCAGGGGTAAGCCTCAAGCAAGCACAAGCGTCTAACACAAAGCCCCCTAGTCAACTAAGACGCGGGGGCTTTATGTTATGGTTTGTGCCGTTTGGATAGGTATTACGCCAAATGGATCTACTTTGGGAGACATTTTCCTCCCCCCTGGGGCGGCAAAAAACCGTCCCCCCACCCTGGAAGTATTTGTCTCCCCTGGATCATTGTCGTTCCTCAGCAATACTCGTATCGTGAGCGGTATTCGAGAAATGCAAGGACAGAACGATGTTCATCAGAACAGATCTCAACAACGCCAGCCCTCTGAATACCCGGCATCGTGATCAGCGTCCATTTCCAAGAAAAACCAAGCAGTCTCAGCGCATAGGCCTGGGTGAACATCAGAGCCAGCGGTGCCTGAGCGGTAAACCTGGAGGGCTAGCCCTGCACGTGGCCAAGGACTCTGGGCAAAATGATGAGTAGCTTTCCAAACAGGAAGATCGAGGGAACACTTCATACTTTTGAACATCTCAAACCCATGCTCGTACAGGTCCCCCTCAATGCTCAAAAAACGATGTCCATTGATATGTCCGTGACATTCGGATGCCATTGCTTTACAGAGGAATTCGACCCTGCACAACATCGGCCCGACTATCGTTACAGCTATAAAGGTGAGCTGCGTGCCTTCAACAGGCAACGCTACGAATGCTCGCTGCAGTTGCCACAACTAATAAACGCAATGCTAAGCGGCATGATCTACCGTGCCGACGAAAGCTATACGTATGCCGCACACATTGCGCTTGATTCCTTAGCCGGGCCTAGAACGTATTCTATTTTCTTCAGTCTGAAAAAAAATACGGCGGCTACACAGCCTGCCCTGGCCATGTTTGTGAAAAGCGCCTACCTAAAACCATTGGTATCAAGGCCCAATGCACAGAAATGGCGCTTTGCGTCGTTGGCAGGGCAAATCTCCGGGGCATTCGCTCCGCCCCAAAAAAAGCCCAAACCCGGCGCACAAAAGAAAAAGGCCCCGCAGGGCCTTTTCTCGGCAAACTAAGTTTACCTGCGAGGTTCTGTTTCCCTTGCTAACCGCAAGACCCAAGCAATTGCCCAGGCAGCACGTTCGTATTTCACTCGCTCTCGAACATCTTGTTCAGATGGTACCACAGGCTCCACCTGGAACCCAAGCGTATGGATAGAATTATCCAAGCTTCCAGCCAGACCGACAGGCCCGGTGTCCGCTCAAGAAAACCGGATGTCTTGCCAAGGTCCAAAAAAGCGGCCTAACGCTCATCCCGCGTTTCACACACGAACATCACTCGACCTTTGCCTGCGCCGGGCTTCCGAGCAAATGCTCCAACCCGACCGCCAGCGCATCCCGCCACGCAAGGTAATCATGCCCCGTGGATGCTTCGTCGTAACGTACATCGTAGCCGCGGGCGCGCAGCACATCATTCAAATGGCGGTTGGCCTGCACCAGGCTGACATCCAGCCCCGAACCGGAGTTCTCGAAAATACCGGCCGACATGTAGACCTTGACCGGCGCGGGCGACGTGTCAGCGATCTGGCGGGTCAGCCATTGGCCGCGCTCGCCCGACGGGCCCCACCAGTACGACCCGGACAAGCTGAGCACATTGCCGAAGTACTGCGGCAGACGCCAGCCTGCATGCATCGCCGCCAGCCCCCCGTAGCTGGAACCTGAAATCACGGTATCGCCGGCGGCGGCGGCCACGCCATGCATCGCCAACCACGGCATCAGCTCCATTTGCAGGAACTGCAGATACGCTTCGTTCGGAGGCAGTTCGCGCGCGCGCGCGGCGGCGCCGGGATTATCGACCAGCACCACCCAGGTGGCAGGAATACGGCCCTGCGCGATCAGCGCATCGACCACGGCAGGCGCATTGGCGATGTCACGGTACTCGCGGCCATCCAACAACACCAGCACATGCTTGAGATCGGCCGCCTGCGTACCCGCCGGCTGATAGATATGAATATCGCGCCCATTGCCCAGCGCCTTGCTGATCAAATGCCCTTGCTGCCACTGCCCGGCCGGCTCGTCCGCCGCCGTGACGCTTGTCTGCGGTCTGGGCGCCTGTGACAGACGCAGCACCGAACCGCCATCGAACAGATCCACACTGTTCTCGGGAATCAGGGCGCGATTGAATGGATCGCGCTGCAAGGCCGAACGCAAGGCCGCGCGCCGGCTGGCCGGCTCGACCAGCGGCACATCCGCAGCGACACGATACGTAAAGCGCGCATCCCGCGCAATGTCATAGGTGATGTACCAGATATCCGAATCACCCAGACGCCGCATGCGATCGCTATACGAAGCCGGACCGCCATGAATACGGGCATTGTTGCGGGCCCCGCGCCATACAAAAGTGACACGATCATGCGTGGCGCTGTAGCGCTCCACCAGAGGCGAGCCCACCTGCTCGACATAATCCCAGAAACGGCTGGCTGGTTCGCCGGCGCGCAGACGCATCGCCCATTGACCGATGACATCGCCCTGCAAAGGCTCGGCCTGCTCGGGCGCCTGCGGCGCCGAGATGGACGTGACCGACCATTGATATTCACCCTGCCCGGCGACGCGCAGCCGATATTCGCCGGCGGAGCGCGCCACGAAGCCGAATGAGCTGCCGTCGTCATGATCCAGGGAAAGACGCCGTATGCGCTGACCTTCAGGCCCCAGCAAGTCCAGCGCGACTTGGCCGCTGTGCTGCCAGTTCCCCTGCACAAAATCATCCTGCTGCAAGCTGAGAATGCGTTCGTGATGCTCGTGTGCTTGAATCTGTCCTTGGGCCGACGGCAACGAAGCCGACCAAGCCGCTCCTGTCATCCAGACTGCCAGACCCACCGCAACCGCACACTGACGCCACATACATCCCCCGCTCAGCAAAAACATGAACCAGACAGCAGTATACGATCAAAAATAATGAGAATTACTATCAATTGGTCGCCCTACGCCCGCCTTACGCCAGACGGAAAGTCTGGATCAAACGATTCAACTGCTGCACCTGGTCCTGCAGCTCGCTGGACGTGCCCGCCACCTGATCCACCATATCCGCATTCTGCTGCGTCGCCGTGTCCAACTGCCCCACCGCCACGTTGATCTGTTCGATGCCAATCGTCTGTTCCCGCGTGGACGCGGCAATTTCATGCACGATCGTCATCACTTGCGAACTGCCGGTCACCATTTCCTCAATGACACCGCCCACTTGCTCCATCAACTGCACGCCTTCGCGCGTGCTGGAAGAAGACGCTTCCACCAACTGGGCGATTTCCTGGGCCGAGGCCGTCGTGCGCTGCGACAAGGCCCGCACTTCCCCGGCCACCACGGCGAAACCGCGCCCTTGCTCCCCCGCCCGCGCCGCTTCCACTGCCGCATTCAGGGCCAGAATATTAGTCTGAAACGCAATCGAATTTATCACGTTCGTGATATCTGCCACTTTTTGGCTGGTGTTTCGGATCGTCCCCATGCGATCCACCAGCTCGCTGACCATCTGCCCGCCCTGCTGGGCCGTCTGCTGAACCTGGGTGGATACCTCCTGCGCACGACCCGCATTATCTTCGCTCATGCGCACCGTGCCGGTCATCTCCTCCATGGCCGACGCTGTTTCCTGCAAGGCGGCCGCTTGCTGAGTCGTACGGCTGGACAGCTCCAGATTGCCGTTGGACAACTGCACCGCCCCGCTGGCGATGACCTCGCTGCTGTGCTGAATCGTGCGCAGCGCCGCCCCCAGCTTGATGCGCATCTGCTCGATGGACGCCATCACGCTGTCAGCGGGAATATGGCGCAAGGTATGCGCAACCCGCAGATCGCCCTCGGCGATCGCATGGGACACATCACGCAGCAAGGCCGGTTCGGCACCCAATTCGCGGTAGACCTGACGCGCCAGGAAACCGGCCACCAGCGCCAGAACGAGCACCAGCAAAGCCAGCACCACGGCCGACTGCCAGAGATTGGCATAGAACTCGGACTGGATATCATCGATGTAGACGCCGGAAGTCAGCACCCAGCCCCATTGCGCCATGCCCACGCCGTAGGCCAGCTTGGCGGCAATCTGCTGATTGCTGAGCTTGGGCCAGACATACTCCAGAAATCCCGAGCCGCCGTTGGCGCCGATACGGCCCAGCTCGACGAACGTCTTGACGCCGTTGGCATCGGCCAGATGACTCATATCCTTGCCGTCCAGATCGGGACGCGTGGGATTCATGATGGAGATGCCGCTCACGGACAAGACGGAGACATAGCCCTCCTGCCCGAAGCGGATACTGCTGATGCGCTGCAGCGCCTGGCGTTGCGCCACCTCTTGGGTCAAAACACCCGATTGCACCAATTTGTCGTAATCCTGCGTGATCTGCATCGCAATATTCACGATCTGCTGCAAACTGATTTTTCGTTCCTGCAACTGCGCTTGATAGAGCTGGTAGTTGTCAAAGGCAAAGACCGACAACAAGGCCAACAGGCTCAGAGCCAGCGGCAACCACAACTTCTGTTTCAGACTCAAACGCATTACACACCCCACATCGACACCAGGAGAAAAGACAAGGCTCCTACGTACGCACAGGCCGGCCGTGGGAACACGGCCGGCCTGTGAATAGGACTCATCGAACTTCTTGGGTAACGGCGCGGAACGCTAATATTTAACCGAAGTTACAAGTAGAAAACAGAGCGACACATGTCGCCACTAATTTCGCGCTCCAGCCAGACGGCGCGAATGATCGTTGTGACTGCTGAAAGCCGGTTCGCTGCTGGCCAGTGTCAGCAAGAACCCATCCTCGGACATCAGCTCGGAGGTCAGTTGGCCCTGATAGTGGCTCAGTTCCAGGCTCAAGGCCAGATCACGCTGCTCCAGCGTATCCACCCCCTTGACCACCACTTCCAGGCCCAGCTCATTGATCAGGTGACAAGCGGTCTCCAGCAAGGCCTTGAAAGTGGGCTCGACGCAGGCGCGCTTGATCACCTGCGGCTCCAGCTTGATGCCGCGGATCGGCCACTCGCGCAAACGACTCAAATGGCGGTTCTCGATGTCAGCGCTGCTCAACCATACTTGCACCCCGCTCACACGCAGATATTCCAGGCTCTGCACCAGATTGGGGAAGTCGCCCAGCAAATTGTCACTGAAAACATCAAGCTCGATGCAGGCAGGATCCAGCTCGAACTGTCGCAGCAGGCCGGGCAGGCGCTTGTAGCAGTGCTCCAGCATCTCCACGGGCAGCTTGATACCAATGTGGCTGGCCCGCAGCGAATACTCCTGCCACCAGCGCCGCACATCGCTCATCAGCGTCTGCATCATCCATTCGCAAAACGCCTGGCGGCGATCCAGATCGGTCATGTGCTGCAGGATATGGTCTGCGCCTATCCGCTGGCCGTGGCCCGCCACCCAGAATACCTGCGCATCCACGCCACTGTACTGGCCGGAATCGGCCGCAACGCGCAACTGGTAGCAAAAGGACAGCGACTGCGTCGTGCGCGGATCCATGACATCCAGGGACTCCACGGCCAGCAGCAGCTCGTCCGGAATGGCGTGCTCCTGAACCGGCTCTTCGTGGAAAGGCTGGAATTCCATGACATCCTGCTCGTGAGGTTCCAGATGCGCCACCAACTTACCGGTAAAAGTGTATCCCCAGCCGTGCACGGACTTGATAGGCAGGGACAGACCGGCTTGCGAGGCCTTGCGCCTCAAGCGGCTGATCAACGAGTCCACGGCCCGGCTGTCTCCGGCGGCAATACCTTTGTCGCGCATCAGGTCTTCCCGGCTGAAACGGGCGTCCGCATGCCGCACGAACGCATCCATGAGCTGGCGCTCGCTATGGGTCAGCTCCAGGCTGACGCCTTCGGGCGACAGCAGCGTCCAGCCTTTATCGCGCAAGATCCATTCCTCGTGCTCGCCGGTCGCGCCGTCTGCCGCGGCCGGCGCCAACTCAAATCCGGGCACATGCAACAGGCGACGCCGCACGGCATGACACCAGGCCATCAACTCGGGGACATCAATATCTGCCGGCACGCACGCATCGGCTCCGGTCAACAACAACTGCACGCGCAAGCTGGCCGACAAATCGCCATGCATGGCAATAATGCCCATATGCTCGAAATCGTTGCGCAGCTTGGCCACCATCAGGGGGACATAGCCCAACTCGACCGGGAAAAGCAGCAAATCCGCCTGCTCGTTGCAGCAGGCATCGGCCACCATGTCCAACGACTTCAGCACCATTGACTGCGCACCGAAAAGCGACAACTGTTCCTGCCAGAGCTGCAAACTCTGGCCATCTTCCAACACAATCAGAACGCAGCGTGCATGTTCCATAGGAGCCTACTATTCAAGTGCTTATAACGTCTGCCTGCGAACGAGCAGGAACGGACGTCTGTTGTTCGATAGTTCCGATTATCACTTCAACATTGCAGAGCAAAAAGTCAACAATGGTAAAAGTGTAGCGTTTGAAATGATTTGTCTTAAATATCATTCCATTAACGCATAAATCAGGACGGCATATGAAACAAAAACAGTGAAATTGTTTTATCCGGCATCTCGAAAAACACTTATAGTTTTCATATCATTTAAGCATAAAAAAACCCGCCGGATGGCGGGTTGTCTTACATCAAGCGGGTAGTAAAAACGCTTAGTGGGCGCTGGCGGCCTCCAGCCGCGACTGCAGTTGCTCGGCAGGCAGCCAGCCGTCCGCGCGCGTGCCATCGGCAAAATAAATGGCCGGCGTGCCTTGGATGCGCAATGTCTGTCCCACGGACAGCAACTGATCCAAGGGATGGTCGCAGGATGCTTTCTCGGGACGCGTTCCCTGCCCCATCCAGGCCGTCAGCGTCTGGGCAGGATCCTTGGCGCACCAGATGTCTTCGGCCTTGCGCCGGCTGTCCGGTCCCAGAATGGGGAACATCAGGCTGTAGACCGTGACGTTGTCGATGTCTTTCAAGGTCGTGTGCAGGCGTTTGCAATAGCCGCAATTGGGATCTTCAAAGACCACCATGCGGCGGCTGCCGTCGCCTTTGACCAGTTTGATGGCCTTGTCCAGCGGCAGGGCGTCAAAAGAAATCTTGTTCAGCTCTTGCATCCGCCGCTCGGTCAGATCCTGGCGGGTCTTGGTATCCAGAAGAGCGCCCTGCAAGACAAAACTGGCTTGCTCGTCGGTATACAGCAGCGTGCCGCCGACCTGCACCTCCAGCAAATGGGGATAGGGCGTGGCGCGAATGGCACTCACCTGCACACCCGGGAAGGCAGACTCGAACGCCTTGCGCGTCTGCTCGAAACCTGGGGCGGCGGGCGCATCGGCGGCCTGGACCAGGCCGCAAGCAGCCAGCAGCGCCACGGCCAATACGACTCGAACTTGCTTAAACATCGATCAACATCCTTAGTGAAACAGCCCGGTACCCAGCCCGCATCAGAACAACAGGGAACCAGGCGTCCCCCCCGCCGCATGCGCAATAATACGACGCTTCACCCAAGGCAGGCGATCGACCATTTGCATGCCCGCGTTGCGCAGCAGCGAGGCCGGCGCGCCGGGTGCGGCAAACAGGCGATAGAGCCCGTCCGTCGCCGCCCGCATGGCGGCGATAGGTTCGGCGCGCGCGCGCTTGTAGCGGTTCAGTATGCGTATATCGCCTACCGAATGCTGCGGACCCGCAGCGCTCAGCACCTGGACCAGGGCCTCGATATCGCCCAATCCCAGATTCAGCCCCTGGCCGGCCAAAGGATGGACACGATGCGCCGCATCGCCCACCAGGGCCACGCCGGGCGCCACCATACCGCTGCGCTCGAACGTCAGGGGAAAACCATGCACGGGGCTGCGCAGCGTCAATTCGCCCAGCCGCCCGCCGGTCATGGCGCGCAGACAAGCCTGCAGGTAGCGTGCCTGCTCCTCGCCCTCCAGGGCCAGGAGGCGATCGGCCTGCGCCTGCGGCGCAGACCACACCATAGAGACCTGCGGCCGGCCATCGACATCAGGCATGGGCAGCAAGGCCAGAATGGAGTCGCCGGCAAACCATTGCAAAGCCACTTGCTGGTGAGGCCGGTCTGCGCTCAGATGCGCCACCAGCCCCAGATCGCCGTATTCGCGCGCTTGATGCTCAATACCCGCCGCCGTCCGCAAAGGCGAACGGGCGCCATCCGCCCCGATCAGCAGATCCGCCTGCACGCGCTGGCCGGCGGCCGTTACGACAGCGCCCTGCTCCAGGCGCTCGAAGCGGTCTTCTATCCAGGGCACGCCAAAGACCTGCAGGGCTTGGCGCAGCGCCCGCTCCATTTCGCCCGATTCCAGGATCCAGGCCAGGCAATCCTGGGCATCCTGCCAGGCGTGCAAATGGACGCAACCACCGCCGTCGCCATGAACCTCCATGGCCTGGACGGGCTCGATCCGGTCCGGCGGCATCAGGTTCCACACGCCCAGTTGCTCCAGAAAGCGCTGGCTGGTCGCCGACAACGCGTAGACACGGGGATGATATTGACCCGGCGCCAACGCCATGGGCTTGTAGGCCGGCGACAGAATGGACACCTCGAAGCCCGCCTTGCGCAAGCCCAGCGCGGCGGCCATGCCGGCCAGTCCGCCCCCGCATACCAGAATTCGTTCGTTCTTCATCGTGCGCTCGGCGCTCCCGCAGTGCGCGGCCACAAGAGCCACATGTCACCCTGCTGCTTCATACGTCCGGCCTGGGCGCCCGCCTGCTCGCCCGTACCCCAATAAAAGTCGGTGCGCGCCGCGCCCTTGATGGCCGCGCCCGTATCCTGGGCAAAGACCAGTTTCTGCAAAGCCTGCCCCGAACCGGGATAGGTCGTGGACAGAAAGACCGGCGTCCCCAGCGGCACGAAGGTAGGATCGATGGCCACGGCGCGCTCGCCGATCAATGGAATGCCATACGCGCCTTTGGGACCCAGCTCAGGATCGACAATGCGCTCTTCCTTGAAGAACACCATGGCGGTATTGACGTTCATCATTTCCTGCACGCGGTGCGGATTGCGCTTGGCCCAGGCCTTGATGTTCTGCATGGAGGTCTGCGCCAGGGGCATCTCGCCCTGTTTGGCCAGCCATTGCGCCACCGATGCGTAAGGGCGGCCGTTATGATCGGCGTAGGCCAGGCGCACGGCGCTGCCGTCGGGCAGTACGGCGCGGCCAGAACCCTGAATTTGCAGAAAGAAACCTTCCACCGGATCCTGCGCATACACGATCACGGGCGGCTGGCGCTCTGCCTTGGAGACGATCTGTTCGCGCGTGTCGTAAGGGACCACGCGGTTGCCGACCTGCTTGCCGCGCACGCGTTTGCCGGCCAGTTCAGGGTAGAGACTGCCCAGGTCTATAGTCAACAAGTCCTCGGGTGCCGCAAACAACGGCCATTGGTAGTCACCGCTGCGCGAACGCGCAGCCTTGAGCAAAGGCTCGTAGTAGCCCGTAACGGTGTTGCGGGCGGGTTGGCCATCGCCAGTCAACAAGCGCCACGGCTGAAGCTGCTGCTGCAGGAACTGCCGGATAGCGGCGGTGTCGCGGCTGTCGGCGCCCAAGCCGGCCGAGGCCGCCGCCTGGCATACCGGCTGCCAGGCGCGCGGGTTGGCGCGCGCCGGCATGGCCAGCGAGCCACTGATCGGGCGCATCAGGCCCTTGCAGTTATTGATGAAGCCCTTCCAGACATGATCCAGCCCGTCCGCCTGCCACCCGGGCAGGGCCGACCAATTGACGGCCTGGAAGCGCCCGGCGAGCGCGCGCGCTGGTGTTTCCGGCAAGGCTGACAGTGCCGGCACGCGCAGCGGCTGCAAGGCGATGTCGCCGGTATCGGTCGATGCCCCGGGAAGGGACGAAGAGGACGTCTGATCGACAGGCGTCGTGGAGCAAGCGCCCAGCGCCAGCAGCACGGGCAGGCAATATGCGATCTTCATGGGTGGAGGAGGCCTTAATGCAGAGTACGGGGAGAAGCCAGCACGAATTCCTGGATAGGCACTTCGAAGGGAACGCCATTCTCGCCCACGCACTGATAGCTGCCGCGCATGGTCCCGATGGGGGTGTGCAAGGGGCAGCCGCTGGTGTATTCGAAGGATTCGCCCGGGGCCAACACCGGCTGCTGACCGACCACGCCCAGGCCGCGCACTTCCTGTGTCTGCTGGTTCTCATCGGTGATCACCCAATGACGGCTGATGATCTGCGCCGACTGCTGCCCATGATTGGTGATCCGCACGGTGTAGGCAAACACATACTGGTTGCTGTCAGGCTCGGATTGCTCAGGCAGGTACTGGGGCGTCACATGCACCTCAATATCGTCAGGCTTCATGATGGATTCCAATTTACGGCTGTACAAATGCGGGACGCTGCAGATCGGCCCGCTTGAAACTACAATAATGACATACGCTCACGTTTTGCGTGATGTCTAATCTTTACGGCTCCTATTATGTCCCAAGCCAGCACTACCCGCATCGCCCCCAGCATTCTGTCCGCCGATTTCGCCCGCCTGGGCGAAGAAGTGCGCAATGTCGTCGCCGCTGGCGCCGACTGGGTGCATTTCGATGTCATGGACAATCACTTCGTCCCCAATCTGACTTTCGGCCCCATGATCTGCGAAGCGCTGCGCCCGCACACCACCGCCCCCATCGATGTGCACCTGATGGTCGAGCCGGTCGATGCCCTGATCCCCGCCTTCGCCAAGGCCGGAGCCGACATCATCACCTTCCACCCGGAAGCCTCGCACCACGTGGATCGCACGCTGTCGCTGATACGCGACCACGGCTGCAAGGCCGGCCTGGTCTTCAACCCGGCCACCTCGCTGCAGTGGATGGACTACGTCATGGACAAGCTGGACATCGTCTTGCTGATGTCCGTCAACCCGGGCTTCGGCGGCCAAAGCTTCATTCCCGCCACGCTGGAAAAGCTGCGTCAGGCGCGCGCGCGCATCGACGCCTGGACGGCGCAAGGCGGTCAACCCATTCTGCTGGAAATCGACGGCGGCGTGAAAGTGGACAATATCCGCGAAATCCGCGCAGCCGGCGCCGATACCTTCGTGGCCGGCTCGGCGATCTTCGGCAAACCCGACTACGCACAGGTCATCACGGACCTGCGCGCCCAGATCGCCCTGGCCGAACAGGGCTGAGCCGTTTAGTCGCCCCGGCCCGCAAAGCGGGCGCGGGGGCCCTCACTGAAGCACAGCGTCGCAGTCAAAGCGCGGCTGGCGGACCGGACTGTCAGGATGGCGCCGCTCCACAAACAGGGCGTTGCCCTGGATTTTCTTGGCCTGCGCCTTGGCCGATGTCGCCAGTTCGGCGATCAGCGACCCGGAATACAATTCGGGCCTGTCCACGGTCACCACGCCCAGAGACAAGCTGACCAGAGGGTGGAATACCGGCACGCCCTGCCGGTTCTCGGCCAGATAACCGCCGGCCTGCAAATGCTCGCTTAAGTACAAAGGCTCCAGTTCGCGCGCCAGCTCATCCAGAATAAGCTGGCAGCGTTGGGCCCAGTCAGCGCTGGTGAACACCAGGATGAAATCATCGCCGCCCACATGCCCGACGAAATCGGCGTCGCGCACGGCATGGCGCGTAAACAGCTCGGCCATGGCGCGCAGCAGTTCGTCGCCCTTGCGATAGCCGTACAGATCGTTGAAGGGCTTGAAGTGGTCCAGGTCGGCATAGCAGACCGCAAAGCTCTCGCGGTTGCGCAAAAGTGCATCGATATGTTCATTGATGGGCACATTGCCCGGCAACTGCGTCAGCGGATTGGCGTAACGCGCCGTCATGATCTGGATCTGAGTGATCTCGCGCATCAACTCCACGCTGGAGCCCAGGCCCATGTATTCCCCATCGGACGTAATGATGAAACCATCGCTGAGCGCATCGCCCGCCCCTTGCGACATCAGCGCGCCCAGCTCCAGCAGGCTGGTGTCGCCATCGACGATCAGGGGCGCCGTTTCAATGAACATCGAACACGGCTTGTTGCCGTAGAGCTCGCGGTGATAAGGTCGGGCAAGCTGGTCATATAACTGGCTGCGGCGCAGAATCCCCGTGGGCCGGCCGTCGCGCAGCAAAGCCACAGCGCTCAGGTCCGGATGCCCCTGGAACAGTTCATACACCCGGTTGGTCGGCGTATTGTCCGACACGGCCGGCGCCGTGCGCAGCAGCCGGCGCACGCTCATGGCATTGCGCCCCTGGGAGGTGCGCCGCGAACGCGTGCCTGCAGGGCCAAACAAAGACGCCTGAGCGCTGTCCAGCCGGGGCGGGGGTTCGGCACGCGGCCGGCACAACAAATAGCCCTGGCCACAGGCCACCCCCAGATAACGGAGCGTGCGCAGCTCAGCTTCGGTCTCGATGCCCTCGGCGATCACGGTGGACTGGGCATGGTGGGCGATGTCGCAGATCGAACGCACCAACTGCTGCTTGAGCATGTCCGTGTCGATATCGCGCACAAAGTATTTGTCGATCTTGACGTATTCGGGGCGCAGCTCGGACCAGAGCCGCAGCGAGGCGTAGCCCTCGCCTAGGTCGTCGATGGCGAACTGCAGCCCTTCTTTGCGGTACAGCTCGGTCGCCTGGTTCAAGTGGTAATAGCTGTCGGTACGCTCAGACTCGGTGAGCTCCACCACCACGCGGCTCCAGTCCATGCCTGCCAGCTGCGGCAGTCCCTCGCGGCACTCCTGCCCGGCGGCGGGCAACATGCGCAGCACCATGTCCGGGCTGGAATTCAGGAACAGCTTGCCGGCCAGCGCCTGGCGCTTGAAGCTGGCGATCAGCTCCCGGCAGCACAAATCTTCCAGCTCCCACAGCCGGCCGCACTGGCGCGCCGCGTCAAACAGCGCCAAAGGCGAATAAAAGCTGGTCTGCTCCGGCCCCCGGATCAAACCTTCATAGCCCAGAATGAAGCCGGACCGCAGGTCTACGATGGGCTGGAAGACGGGTGTGACTTGTTTTTCTTTGAGAATCTGGTGAAATGTGTCGAGCATCATACTTCCGCTCCCACGGCCTCTCCGGACGGAAAGCCGAAAGCCAAATATGTAACCAAATGCGGCGCACTCACTTTAACGGATAAGCTCAGGCAAACATAGCGGCCATATCGTAATCACTTAATCTGAATCAAATCCTGAAGCCCTGCGAACTATTTAAGCTTAGACATTAACAGGAGAGTGACAATATTTTGTCACAAGTGCGCTACAAAATGATGAAATTTTTCTCGATTCTATTCGACCTGGACGGCACGCTGCTCGACACCATTCCCGACCTGGCGCTGGCGTGCAATGCCATGCGCGCCGATCTGGGCCTGCCCGCCCTACCCCAGGAACAGATCGCTACCTTCGTGGGCAAAGGCACGGAAAACCTGGTGCGACGCGCCCTGGCCGATGTCCACACCCACACGCCCGATACAGCGCAAGCGCTGGACTTGTTTCATCAGCACTACCAGCAATGCAACGGCCTGCACAGCCGGCTTTATCCCGGCGTACTCGAAGGCCTGCAGGATTTTCAGTCCCAGGGCTTGCGCCTGGCGGTCGTCACCAACAAGCCCGAGGGCTTTGCACGTCCCCTGTTGGAGCAAACCGGCCTGGCGCCCTATTTCGAGCTGATCGTAGGCGGCGACACCTGCGCCCGTAAAAAACCCGACCCCCTTCCCTTTGTCTATGCCTGCGAGCAGATGGCCGTCCCCCTTGCCCGAACCCTGGTCGTGGGAGACTCCCTGAACGACGCACAGGCCGCCCGCGCCGCTGGTCTGACCGTGCTGATGGTGCCCTACGGCTACAACGAAGGGCTGGACGTGCAAAGCCTGGAATCCGATGGTATAGTTGATTCCATTGCTTGTGCGGCCCGCTGGGTGCGCCAGGTTAATCAAACAGCAACTGCGTAACATTACTCATGTCTACTTCCCTGAACGTTCGCACTACCTATGGCGCTTATTGGCGCTGGTGGCGTTCGTGTATCGGGTAGACATGCTCCCTGAGGTCCGGTGGTCGCAATACAAATAAGCTGCTGCGCCCCCCTCCAGGAAAACAAGCCCGGTAACCACAACGACCGGGCTTTTTTTATTTCTGCTCGGTTCGTCGTACCCCCTGACCTATCGAGACACCCATGACAGAAATAGAATTCAATGCCCTGGCCGCCGAAGGCTACAACCGCATTCCGCTGATCGCGGAAACCTATGCTGATCTGGACACCCCTCTCTCGATCTACCTGAAGCTGGCGCACAACGGCCCGGACGGCGGCCGCTACAGCTGCCTGCTGGAATCCGTGGTCGGCGGTGAGCAATTCGGCCGCTATTCCTTCATCGGCCTGCCGGCCAAGACCGTGATCCGCAGCCATGGCCGCCACACCCAGGTCCTGCAGAGCGGCAAGGTGGTGGAAACCGTGGAAGGCGATCCCCTGGACTTCATCGAACAGTTCCAGGCCCGCTTCAAAGTGGCCTTGCGCCCAGGTATGCCGCGCTTTGCCGGCGGCCTGGCCGGCTACTTCGGCTACGACACCGTGCGCCACATGGAACCCTCGCTGGGCGAAAATCCCAACCCCTTTCCAGCAGGCCAGGAAAACGGCGTGCCCGACATCGTGCTGCTGCAGATCGACGAACTGGTCATCGTGGACAATCTGGCCGGCCGCACCTACCTGCTGGTCTACGCCGACCCGGCCCAGCCCGAAGCCTACGTCCAGGCTAAGCGACGCCTGAAGGAACTGCGAGAGAAACTGCGTACTCCCGTGGTCATTCCCTATGCCTACGCCAGCATGCAGACCGAGTGCGAGCGCGATTTCGACAAGAAAGACTACCTGGAGGCCGTGCGCCGCGCCAAGGAATACATTGCCGCCGGCGACCTGATGCAGGTCCAGGTCGGCCAGGTCATCACCAAGCCATTCCGCGACTCGCCGCTGTCTCTGTACCGCGCCCTGCGCTCGCTCAACCCTTCGCCCTACATGTACTTCTGGAATTTCGACGACTTCCAGGTCGTGGGCTCCTCACCCGAGATCCTGGTGCGCCAGGAAGACCATGTGCAGAACGGCCGTCACAGCGAGCGCGTCACCATCCGCCCCCTGGCCGGCACCCGCAAGCGCGGCGCCACGCCCGAGGCCGATGCCGCCCTGGCCGCCGAGCTGCAGGCCGACCCCAAAGAGCGGGCCGAGCACGTCATGCTGATCGACCTGGCCCGCAATGACATTGGCCGCATCGCCAAGACCGGCACCGTGCAAGTCACCGACACCATGACCATCGAACGCTATTCGCACGTGCAGCACCTGGTCTCCAATGTGTGCGGCGAGCTGAAAGACGGCATGAGCCAGATGGACGTGCTGCGCGCCTCTTTTCCGGCCGGCACCCTGACGGGGGCGCCCAAGGTGCGCGCCATGGAACTGATCGACGAGCTCGAGCCGGTGCGCCGCGGTCTGTATGGCGGCGCGGCCGGCTACCTGAGCTACTCCGGTGAAATGGACCTGGCGATTGCGATCCGCACCGGCGTCATCAAGGACGGCATGCTGTATGTGCAGGCCGCCGCCGGCATCATCGCCGACTCCGACCCCGAAAAAGAATGGCAGGAAACCGAGGCCAAGGCGCGAGCCGTCATCCGCGCCGCCGAGCAAGTCCAGTTCGGCCTGGACGAGCCCATCTAAGCCCTGATCGCAACCTATTCCGTCGGAGTCTCCCATGCTGTTGATGCTCGATAACTACGATTCTTTCACCTATAACCTGGTCCAATACTTCGGCGAACTGGGCCAGGAGGTGGTGGTGCGACGCAACGACCAGATCACCCTGGACGAAGTCCAAGCCTTGAATCCGGCCCGGATCTGCGTATCGCCCGGACCGAAGTCCCCGGTGGATGCTGGGCTGTCGGTAGCCCTGATCCAACATTTCGCCGGCAAGCTGCCTATTTTCGGCGTGTGCCTGGGGCACCAGGCCATCGGTCACGCCTTTGGCGGGCGCATTGTGCGGGCGCAGGAAATCATGCACGGCAAGGTCTCGCCCATTACCCATCAGGGTACGGACCTGTTCAAGGGCCTGCCTTCGCCCTTTAACGTGACGCGCTATCACTCCCTGGCCATCGAGCGCGCCAGCCTGCCTGACTGCCTGGAGATCACCGCCCAGACCGAAGACGGCGAGATCATGGGCGTGCGCCATCGCGAACTGCCCATCTACGGCGTGCAGTTCCATCCCGAATCGGTGCTGAGCGAGCACGGCCATGCACTGCTGAAGAACTTCCTGGATCTTTGACATCATGAATACCATCACCCCTACCGAAGCGCTGGTGCGCTGCATCGAACACCGTGAAATCTTCCACGACGAAATGCTGCACCTGATGCGCATGCTGATGCGTGGCGAGATGTCTCCCCAGATCGCCGCCGCCCTGCTCATGGGCCTGCGGGTCAAGAAAGAAAGCGTGGGTGAAATCACCGCCGCCGCCCAGGTCATGCGCGAGTTCGCCACGCCCGTCATCACGCCCGACCCCAGCGAATTGCTGGATATGTGCGGCACGGGCGGCGATGGCTCCAACACCTTCAACATCTCCACAGCCGCCATGTTCGTGGCCGCAGCCGCCGGCGTGAAAGTGGCCAAGCACGGCAACCGCAGCGCCTCGTCATCCTCGGGCAGCGCGGACGTGCTGGAGTCGCTGGGGGCCAACCTGGCGCTCAGCCCGGAACAGGTGGCGGACAGCATCCAAGCCACCAATATCGGCTTCATGTTCGCCCCCGCCCATCACGGCGCCATGAAGAACGTGGCTGCCGTGCGCAAGGAACTGGGCGTGCGCACCATCTTCAACATCCTGGGCCCGCTGACCAATCCCGCCAGCGCCGGCAACCAGCTCATGGGCGTTTTCCACGCCGATCTGGTCGGCATCCAGGTGCGGGTCATGCAGCGCCTGGGCGCCAAGCATGTCCTCATCGTCCACGGCAAAGACGGCATGGACGAAGCCTCTCTGGGCGCCGCCACGCTGGTGGGCGAGCTCAAGGACGGCCAGGTGCGCGAATACGAAATCCACCCCGAAGACTTCGGCATGGCCATGACCTCCAACCGCAGCATTCGCGTCAGCAGCCGCGAAGAATCGGCGGCCCTTATCATGGAAGCTCTCAATAACCAGGAAGGGACGGCTCGTGATATTGTTGGCCTCAATGCCGGTCTGGCCATTTACGCCGCCAATCGCGCAGATTCCATCGAAGCCGGCCTGAAACTGGCCTTCGACACCATTGCCAGCGGCGCCGCCCGAGAAAAACTCGAACAATTCTGCGCCTACACAAGGAAGTTAAACGCATGAACGACATTCTGGCCAAGATCCTCGACACCAAGAAATCAGAAGTCGCCACCGCCCGCCAACTGCGCAGCGAGTCCGACCTGCTGCGCGAAGCGAAGAACCGGAACGACCTGCGCGGCTTTGCCAGCGCCATCGAAGACAAGATCGCCCAAGGCAAGCCCGCCATCATTGCCGAGGTTAAAAAAGCATCGCCCTCCAAGGGCGTGATCCGCAGCGACTTCAATCCTACCGAGATCGCCTCCAGCTACGCCGCCCACGGCGCCGCCTGCTTGTCCGTGCTGACGGACGTGCAATACTTCCAAGGCGCCTACGATCACCTGCGCCAGGCACGCGCCGCCTGCGCCCTGCCCGTGCTGCGCAAAGACTTCATCATCGATCCCTACCAGATCATCCACGCCCGCGCCCTGGGCGCGGACTGCATTTTGCTGATCGTGGCCGCGCTCACCCCCCAACAACTCAAGGACTACGAAACCGTGGCCCACGAGCTGGGCATGGATGTCCTGGTCGAAGTACACGATCGCGCTGAACTGGACATCGCGCTGGAACTCAAAACATCCTTGCTGGGCATCAACAACCGCAATCTGCGCACCTTTGAAACCAGCACCCGCAATACGTTGGATCTGCTGCCCTTCATTCCCGCCGGCAAGCGGGTGGTCACCGAAAGCGGCATCCACTCGGTGGAGGACGTCGCCCTGATGCGCGAACACGATGTGCAGGCTTTCCTGGTGGGCGAAGCCTTCATGCGCGAGCCTGATCCCGGCGTCGCCCTGCAGCACCTGTTCTTCGGCCAGCCCGCATGACCCACGCGCACTGCCCCCTGTGCGCCCTGACTCCCGACCGCCTGCTGTGGTCGGGAGCCGGGCTGCATGTGCTGGATGTCGCCGACAGCCTCTTTCCGGGCTATACGCGCGTCATCTGGCAGGATCATGTGGCTGAAATGACGGATCTCGCCCCCGCGCAGCGCCAGCACCTGATGGATGCGGTGTTTCTCATCGAAGAAACCCAGCGCGCCCACCTGCTGCCGACCAAGATCAATCTGGCCCAGTTCGGCAACCAGGTGCCGCATCTGCACTGGCATCTGATCCCGCGCTGGTCCGATGATCCTTTGTTCCCCGACTCGGCCTGGTCGCCCGCCCCCGGGCGCACGCCCGAACAGCAGCAGGCCTGGACAGAACGTCGGCAGAACGTGATCGCGCGCTTGCCCGCGTTTCATGCCCAATTGACCCAGGCGCTGACAGCGCGCTTCACGGACCTCTGATCCGCACCGCTTGCCCTGCCGTCTCTATAGTTCAAGCAATAACTATTTGACCGTCAGGGTGGCTGGCAAGGAAAGCTGTATCAAGGTGCTACAGTAAATTCGGATTCCACCCGGAATCCGAATTTACTGACGAGGTGCCTTCATGCCCCTGCACCAGAACTGGAATCCGCCCGCCAGTGCGACGGACGACCCTCTGCATCACTACGACACGCAGCGCCGCCGCTGCCCCGTCGCCCACGACGATACTTTGCACTACTCGGTCTTGCGGCATGCGGACGCCCTGCAGCTGCTGCTGGATCACGACACCTACAGCAACCAGGCCTCACGCCACCGCTCCGTGCCCAACAGCATGGATCCGCCCGAACATGGCCAGTACCGCAAGCTGATCGAGCCCTATTTCAGCACCGAACGCCTGGCCCAGTTCCAACCGACCTGTCACCGCATCAGCGCGCAATGTATCGCCGCGCTGCCCAGCGATGGCGTGGCGGACATCATGACCGCGCTGGCCCACCCCTTCGCGCTGCACATGCAATGCGCCTTCATGGGCTGGCCCGAAAGCCTGCACGAGCCGCTGCGGCTGTGGGTGCAGCGCAAGAACGCCGCGGCGCGCGCCCGCGATCCGCAGGCCAACGCCCTGGTGGCCCAGGAATTCGAGTCCCTGCTGAGCCGCGTGCTGGCGGTCTTTCGCCACGCCGACCCGCCCGGCCAGGACGCGACCTCGCGTCTGCTGCGCGAAACCGTCAACGGCGCGCCGCTGACCGAATCCGACATCACCAGCATCCTGCGCAACTGGACCGTCGGCGAGCTGGGCACCATGGCCGCCAGCCTGGGCA
This sequence comes from Pseudomonadota bacterium, assembly GCA_023439305.1. GTDB lineage: Bacteria > Pseudomonadota > Gammaproteobacteria > Burkholderiales > Burkholderiaceae_B > Alcaligenes. Next base: position 8,704 of record JAEXOO010000024.1, on the reverse strand, counting down.
TCATCGCCCACTACCTGGCCGCTCACCCGCACTGGCAGGAGCATCTGCGCCATCACCCCGGCGACATACGCCGGGCCAACGACGAGATCCTGCGCATACGCGCCCCCCTGGTCGCCAACCGCCGCCGGACCACCCGCGACGTAGTCCTCGGCGGCGCCCCCGTGCCGGCGGACACTCGCCTGACGCTGCTGTGGGCCAGCGCCAACCGGGACGAAGCCGTGTTCGGCAATCCCGACGAATTCCGACTGGATCGCGACCCGGCCTTGAATCTGCTCTACGGCGCCGGCATCCACGCCTGTCCGGGGGCTGAACTGGCCCGAATGGAACTGGAAAGTATCGTGCAGGCGCTGCTCGCCGCCCATGAACTGCGGCCCGACCCCGGCCTGCGTCCGCGCTATGCCGTCTACCCCGAAGGCGGATTTGAAACCATGCCCCTGCGGCTGCAACGCCTTCCGCTTCCATAGGCGTATCTAATCTGTTCCCGGCCACGGCCGGGAACCGCCGCTTTTCGTGCAGAATTAATCTGGATCAAGTCTGGGACAAAATCTTCCGACGCGCTCTTGAACATACTACATATAGTGCATAGCATCACATTACACACTATATGTAGGACTAAACATGAACAACAGGATCGCCTCCGACGCCTTGCAGCGTCCCGTGCCACAGATCGACATCATCCGCTCTGTCACCGAATACCTGGAGCGCCAGGACTGGCGGGTCAACGCCAATGCCAACCAAGGCTATTCGCTGGGCGGCCTGATCCTGAACACCTCGGGCAAGATGATCGCCAACTACTGGCTCAGCCATGTCTATCCCGAAACCATAGGGCAGGCGCACCGCCAGGCGGATTTCCATATCCATGACCTGGACATGCTCTCGGGCTATTGTGCGGGGTGGTCGCTGCGCATGCTGCTGACCGAAGGCCTGAACGGCGTGCCCGGCAAGATCGAATCCGCTCCGCCCCGCCACATGTCCAGCGCCGTTGGCCAGATCGTGAACTTCCTGGGCACCTTGCAGAACGAATGGGCCGGCGCCCAGGCCTTCAGCTCCTTCGACACCTACATGGCGCCCTTTGTACGCAAAGACGCCATGTCTTATGAGCAGGTACTGCAATGCATGCAGGAGCTCATCTACAACCTGAACGTCCCGTCCCGCTGGGGTACACAGACCCCCTTCACCAATCTGACCTTCGACTGGATCTGCCCTGAGGACCTGCGCGAGCAGATCCCCCTGATCGGGGGCCAGGAAATGCCCTTTCGCTATGGCGACCTGCAGGCTGAAATGGACCTGATCAACCGCGCCTATATCGAGGTCATGACCCAGGGGGACGCCCGCGGGCGCGCCTTCACCTTTCCCATACCCACCTACAACATCACGGCCGACTTCGACTGGCACAGCCCCAATGCGCAGCGCCTGTTCGAAATGACCGCCAAATACGGCCTGCCCTATTTCCAGAACTTCATCAATTCCGAGCTCAAGCCCAACATGATCCGCTCCATGTGCTGCCGCCTGCAACTGGATCTGCGCGAGCTGCTCAAACGCGGCAATGGCCTGTTCGGCTCGGCCGAGCAGACCGGCTCTCTGGGCGTGGTCACCATCAATTGCGCGCGGTTGGGCCATCTGCATCGCGGCGACGCCGAGGGCCTGTTCGCTCGGCTGGACCATTTGCTGGAGCTGGGCCGCGACAGCCTGGAAATCAAGCGCCGCATCATCCAGGAACACATGGACCAGGGCCTGTTCCCCTACACGCGCCGCTACCTGGGCACGCTGCGCAATCATTTCTCCACACTGGGCGTAAACGGCATCAACGAAATGATCCGCAACTTCACCCGGGACGAGCACGATCTGACCACCGCCTGGGGGCACGAATTCGCCGTGCAGTTGCTCGATCACGTGCGCGGACGCATGGTCCAGTTCCAGGAGGACACCGGCCACATGTACAACCTGGAAGCGACGCCTGCCGAAGGCACTACCTACCGTTTTGCCAAGGAAGACCGGGCTCGCTGGCCGGACATCCTGCAGGCCGGTACGCCCGACATGCCCTACTACACCAACTCGTCGCAATTGCCGGTGGGCTTCACTGACGACCCCTTCGAAGCGCTCGAACGCCAGGACACCCTGCAGCGCAAGTACACAGGCGGCACCGTGCTGCACCTGTACATGACCGAGCCACTGTCCACCGCCGATGCCTGCCGCGCCCTGGTGCAGCGGGCGCTGAACCGCTTCTCCCTGCCCTACATCACGGTCACGCCGACTTTCTCCATCTGTCCCAAGCATGGCTACCTGCCCGGCAAGCACGAGTTCTGCCCGCATTGCGACGCCGACGCCCTTGCGCGCAAGCAGGCAGCCTGCCGGCAGGAACCAACGGCATGAAGCCGTCAGGCCCACCCCTCACCCCCCTCCCTGACCCGCTGGCCCGGGAGCGATTTCCCTTCTCTTTAACCCGCGGCCTCGCCCCGGACCTCAACCAGGAGCTTTCCATGACAGAACCCACTTTCACCCTTGATGACTCCGAACGCCAGCCCTGCGAAATCTGGACGCGCGTCATGGGCTACCACCGCCCCATGTCGTCCTTCAATATCGGCAAGCAGGGTGAATTCCACGAGCGCCGCTACTTTACCGAACAGCGCGCCAGCCTGAATACCCAACCCTGCGCCGCCTGACGCCATGGACAAAGCCGCCCCCCCTCCTTCGGTCCGAGAAGCGACACGCCTGAAGGCGGGCGGCTTCGTTCCTTTCACAGCGACCGACTACCCCGGCCACTTGGCCGCTGTCATATTCGTGCAAGGATGCCCATGGCGCTGTGGCTATTGCCACAACCCGCACTTGCAGGAACGGACTCCCGACAGCCCGCTGGACTGGGAAGCCATCCTGAATGTGCTGCGACGGCGCTCCGGCATGCTGGACGGCGTGGTGTTCAGCGGTGGCGAGCCCACCATGGATCCCGCTCTGGGCGAGGCCATGCGGGTCATACGCCAGCTGGGTTTCAAGATCGGGCTGCACACCGGTGGCACGCACCCCCGGCGTCTGCGCGAAGTCCTGCCCTGGGTAGACTGGGTGGGCCTGGACGTGAAAGCCGGCTTCCAGGACTACGACGCCATCACGCGCGTTGCCAACAGCGGCGACGCCGCACGGGAAAGCCTGAAAATACTGCTGGATGCCGGCACGGCCCTTGAATGCCGCAGCACCATACACCCGCAGTTGCACACCCCCGATGCCGTCCTGGCGTTGGGGCAATATTTGCATCAGGCCGGCGTGCAGAACTATGCACTGCAAATTTTCCGCCCGCAGGGTTGCCGGGATGCCGGCCTGAACGACAGCGGGCAGGCGCTGAGCGCCTACCCCGGCCTCCACATCAGCCAGGCCCTGGCGAAACTGTTTCCGTCGTTCGAAGTGCGGCGCTCCTGAACCCTCAAAGCGTATCGACGCGTAAGCGGCGGCGCGAAAAAGGGCCGCGCCGCACCAAGGCCCAGCCTTGCCGGGCGACGGCGCGAGGCTGCAACACGCTCGGATCCAGCGAATCCAAGGTGTTCTTTACCATCAGGCCCAATTCGGTGTCCCCTTCTATGACCAGACGCCGATTGAAGAACAAGGTGTCAGGATCCTCGCTGCGCTGCAGCAACTGGTAAAAATCCCAGGCATCGGCTCGCAGAATCAGATCTGGCTCGGACTCGCTGGCGCTCAAGGGATAGAATGCCCCGCTGCGCCAGGTGTAATCGAACTCCAGGCGCGCATCCGCCACCTGCAGTCGCAGCCTGCGCCCTTCCAGACGCTGTCCCACATCGTCGGGCAGATGCGGGACCATCACGACATTCAAGGCGCTGGCCAGCAAGCGTGACCCCGGCCAGCGTGGCAGACGCTGCAAGATGCCCGCCAGGGGTTGGGGAATGCGCGGATTCGAAGCTGTCATTGTCATCTCTCCAAAAACGTGAGCATCAGGCCTCAAGGCCCTGGATCAGAATCGCTCGGACGTGGGTGTCACCATGTCCAGGCCGGGCCGACCATGCCAGAAACCATTGCAGGCGCCGGCCGGCAACAGCTCCAGCAAGTGCTCATGCGCTTGCGTGCTGTCCTGCAGCCCGTCGGCGACATCGCGGTATAGCTGCACGACCGTACCCATCTCGCGCGACTGAGGGCTCAAGCGCAGCACGTCCACCCCCAGGCCCTGCAGATCCTTCAGTTCGTGCAGCAGGGTGTATACCCAGGCCGACTGAGTCTGAACACCGTTGATGGTCAGAAAGCCCTGCCCTTCGCGGGTTTCGAGCAACAGGCCATCCGGGTGATCCATGCAGACATATTGGCAGTTGTCTTTGGGCAGGTTGCGATTGCGCGCCGTGAAGCAGCGGGCGGAAAAGGCCAAGGGCAGTCGGCCAAAGGCAAAGACCTCGGTTTCCAGTCCGCGAGGCCTGTCTTTCTGCAGCTGGGCCAAACCGGCGCGGCCCATTTCCAAGGGCATCACCCAGCGCACAGCGCCTTGCGAGGCGATCAGCCCCAAGGCCGGTCCGTTATAGATGTTCAGAAAGGGGCCAGCCACAAAATCCCGGCCCTGCATGCGGCGCACCGCGCCCATGTCATTGGCTTCAACCAGATAGCGGCCATGCTCGGTCACCTTGCGCAAGGTGTTCATATCCCGCCCCGATTCCAGTAGCACCTGTGTGGACAGCACGGGAGTCTTGCCGGCCTGCGCCAGCATCTCGGCCACTTCCAGCCAATCATCCAGCTTCAGCTCGTGTCGTCGGGAGCACACGGTTTCACCGAGATAAACGATGTCCACCGGCCAGTCGCAGGCCGATTCGTAGAACTGCAGCACGGCGATGCGCGACCAATAATATTGCAGGGGGCCCAAAGCGAATTTCATGATTGTTCTCCGTTTCCGCTCATTTCCAGGGCCGCGAATAGGCGCCCAATGTCTGTTGCTGACCTTCGGCCAGCTTGCCCAAGGCGCCCATCCAGGCCGGGTGAACCGAATAACGCGCTGTTCGCGACTGTGCCAGGTCAATGGCCTGACGCCAGACCTGCGTCACCTGGGCCACATAGGCCGGACTGCGCTGCCGCCCTTCGATCTTGATCGCCGTGACGCCGGCCGCCAGCAATTGAGGCAGCAGCTCCAGCGTGTTCAGGCTGGTGGGCTCTTCCAGGGCATAATAGTTTTCGCCCGCCACATCGAAACGGCCTTTGCACAGCGCGGGATAACCGGCATTTTCGCCGTCCTGGTAGCGGTCGATGAGCACGCCATTCAGGCGCGATTCCAGCCCTGCATCCGTCTGTTCCCAGCGTACATGCCGGGCCGGCGAGCAGACGCCGTGCGTATTGGGCGACTCGCCGGTCGCGTAGGACGACAAGGCGCAGCGCCCCTCCACCATCACGCACAGGCTGCCGAAACCAAAGACCTCGACCTGCACCGGCGCCTGCTCGCACACTTGCTCCACCTGGCTCATGGACAACACGCGCGGCAGTACCACCCGCTGAATACCGAAGTGATCGTGGTAATAAGAAATGGCTTCTGGATTAGTGGCCGACCCCTGAACGGACAAGTGCAGGCGCAGATCGGGGTGGCGCTGATGCGCATAGGCCATCAACCCCGGATCGGCCATGATGACGGCATCCACCCCCGAATCCGACGCCCGGTCCACGGCGTCGCGCCAGAGTTGCCAGCCATGCGGTTGCGGATAGGTGTTGAGCGCCAACAGGACCTTGCGCCCGCGATCGTGCGCATAACGTATGCCCTGCTCGATAGCCTGGGCGTCGAAGTTCAGCCCCGCGAAATTGCGCGCATTGGTCGCATCGCGAAATCCCAGGTAGACACTGTCGGCGCCGTGATCGATGGCGGTTTTCAGGGCCGGCAGGCTGCCTGCCGGACAGACCAGCTCCAACCGAGGTTCCAGAGGCGGAGTGTCCGCCCGATTTTCTGTGCTCATAAGACTCCCGATCAAACGCCGGGACGAAACGCGCCTCGAGCCGGCAATGCCCATCACTATGCCCGCTCATCCCGCCCCGCTCCTTAACCCACATCAATTTCTGCGCATCTCCTGACCCCGGGCAAACCGTGCTCATTCAAAACGCCCCATGAAACCTGCGCGGAGCGCACAATGCCCTCATCGACATCAACGAGCAAGCGGATGAGCCGGATGGATATACAACTGGATGCGCGCGGACTGCCGCCGCCACAACCCCTGGAACGCTGCCTGGACGCCTTGGCGGGGCTGGACGCCGACCAGCGTCTGGTCCTGTGGCTGGACCGCGAGCCCTTTCCGCTCTACGCCATTTTGCAGCGCAACGGATTCCACTACGAAGGCGTACATGCCGGGCACTGCTTCCAAGTACTGATTCGAAGGATGTGAACCATGCAGCGTGCGCTGTCCATAGACCAGTCTCCGCCTCTGGCGCTGACTTTGCCTTTTTTCCTGAACATTCCGCTCTTCAGTCTGGTAGCCGCCCTGCTCGCCATCGGTGCGGGTCCCGAGCTTTTTTCCTCGCGCTGGCATCCCGCTGCCTTGGCCTTGACGCATGCCTGGACGCTGGGCGTGCTAGGCAGCGCCATGCTCGGTTCGCTGCTGCATATCCTGGCCGTGGCGGGCAATGTGTGTGTCTCGCTGTCTCGCCGCTCAGGTTTAGTCCTTTGGAGCCTGCTGACGGCGGGCGCCTTGCTCTTGATGGCGGGATTCGTTGCCTGGCAGCCATGGGCGTGGCTGGCGGCAGCCTTGTCGCTGGGAATCGCACTTCCGGCGTATCTGATCCTGGTGAGCGCGGCACTTTGGCGTCAGCGCCGCACCGTCTTGCCCGGCATTCGTGAAATTCTGGTGCCAGTGCGCCTCGCCTTGGTCTTTCTGGCGCTGACGGTGCTGTCGGGACTGGCCATGTTGCTCGCTTTGGGAACAGACCAGGCGGTGCCCGATCTGTTGGACACGCATGTGATGGCGGGCCTCGCTGGCTGGTCCGGCCTGCTGCTGATGGCCATGTCGTTCCAGCTCTTGCCCATTTTTCAGGTCACGGAACTCTATCCCCGCAGCCTGGTGCGCTGGCTGCCCTGGGTCGTGACGGCCATGCTGATCGCCCGTTGGGCCATCGCCTCTCTTCCCGGCCCCTGGCAGCCTCTGCGCGAGCTCGTGGACTACCTGATACTGCTGGCCTTTGCGCTCTGGGGGGTGCTCACCGGGTCCCGACTCTGGCGCCGCAAACGGGCGCAGGCTGATATCAGCACGCTTTTCTGGTACAGCTGCCTGGCCAGCCTGCTTGCCTGCGTGCCTTTGCTTTTCTGGATGAATACGGCGGCAGCCCAAGGCGCTGCATTGGGCATGGGCCTGTTAGTCATTGTCGGGGCGCTGGGATCGGTGGTGATCGGCATGCTCTACACCATCGTGCCTTTTCTCTTGTGGCGAGAAGCGCAGCAAGCCGTCCCATTCAACGTAGAAGAGCCCGAACGCACCCGTGAGATGCTGCGACTGATCCCCAAGACAGGCCAGTACATCCCTGTCCGCACCGCCCGCCTGCACTGGGTTGTACATAGCGTCTCTGTGCTGGCGTGCGCAGGGGCCACTCTGGGCGTGAATAGGCTGGAGGCCGTCGCCGCACCATTGCTGTTGCTGGCGGCCTGCCTGCTGGGCTGGAATCTGGGCGTAGGTTGGCGGCGCTATCAACAGTGCCGCCGCGCTCTGGCCCTGTATCAGCGCGCAACCGGCTGACAAGGGGCGCGAATCAAGATGACTAACCCCGATACTGGCGCAAGGCCTCGCTGTCCAGAATCGTGAAATTGCGGCGCTGCACGCGGATCAGATTGCGATCCATCAGCTCCCGCAGCATGCGGGACAGGTGCTCGGGGGTCAGGTTGAGGCGGGAAGCAATCACGGACTTTCCTACATCGATGCGAAACGGCCTACCCTCTTCGCCAGGCCACTCCTGCAGCAGATAGGACACCAGGCGCTGTACGCCGTTCTGCAAGGTGTAGGACTCCAGTTCCCCCATCAATCGATACAAGCGCTCGCTCAAGCCCGCCAGCATGCGACGCGCCACGCCTGGGCTTTGCTCCAGGCGCGTGAACAAAACATCGCGTCCCACATGCAGCAGCAAGGAATCGACCAGCGCCTGGGCAGTGACAATATAGTTGCGCTCCATGAACATCAGGGCCTCACCGAAGCCTTCACCGGGCCCCACCAGCCGAACTACACGCTCCATGCCTGATGAGGATACAAAAACCAGCTTGATGCGCCCATACACCACCACGTGAAAACCTACGCAAGGATCACCGTTGCGAAACAGGGTGTCTCCCCGCAGCGCATGAACTTCCCGCGTCCCCAGAGCAATGGGCAGGAGTTCGTCCTGCGGCAATTCCTTGAATAAAGGCAAGTGAGCCAGATGCGCTTGTATGCGCGCCAGCCGTCGGGATTCTTCCGTTTCCTCTGGGTCCTTCATGAGCCACTCCGAAATCAAAATAGAACTTCGGCAAGCCTGACATATCCCTGACCATTCATTGCGAATGAAGAGAAGTCAGGCTTGATGCAGGTCAATGGAAAAGACTGGCTGGACTGGGTAGCGGGGCATAGGCGACGCCCGGAGGGGCGCACATGCAAAGCGTTCGCACAAAAGCAAAACCCCCGCAAGGGTGAGCTTGCGGGGGTTTTGGCGGATAAGAGCTTGACGATGACCTACTTTCACAGACGTCCGTCCACTATCATCGGCGCGAAGGCGTTTCACAATCCTGTTCGGG
>JAEXOO010000040.1 GCA_023439305.1 Pseudomonadota bacterium | reverse complement strand
TTGTGCGGACCCGGCCGGGGGGGCCCCCCCCCCCCCCCGCGTTCTGCTGGACAGACTTTATCAAGGCATCATGAGCACACCTTCCGTCTCCATCCCCGAAAGCAGCGTAGAAACCAATGTGGCCTTCCAGATGGCCAACATCATCTACAAGCTGGACCAGACATTGCGGTCCACGACCTTGCGTGACCACAATATGACGTATGTGCATTTCCGGGTGCTGCAATATTTATGGAACAAGGACGGGCGCAGCATAGGGGAAATCGCCAAGGCAATCGTAGTGCATCAGCCGGTACTCAGCCGGGTCATCGACCAGATGCAGGAACGCGAGCTGGTGCAGCGCCGCGCCGACGAAAGCGACAGTCGCTTCATGCGGGTTTATCTGACCGAGACGGGGCGAGAGCGCTATGCGCAGGTCTGGCCGGCTGCCAAGCAGATGATTGATGACGCCTTGTCGGTGCTCAGTCCGCAAGAGCGGGATGACCTGGGGCGCATGTTGCGCAATGTCGCCACGCACCTGACGAGCTGAACCCGATCATTCTCCGAGCGGCCCCGACAGGTTGGCGCGCACCAGTCGACCTGCAATCGAATCGGTATGCGGTAAATCGGGCAAGACATCACCTGGCCCGAACCACCGGGCATCATTGATTTCGTCAGCCTGTATGCGCAGTTCGCCGCCGGCATATTCGGCGGTATAGGCCACCATCAAAGAGTGCGGAAAGGGCCAGGACTGGCTGCCGAAATATTGTATGTCCTGGACCTGCAGGCCCACTTCTTCCATGACTTCCCGATGTATGGCTTCTTCCAGGTTTTCACCCGCCTCCACGAATCCGGCCAGCGCTGTGTAGCGGGCCGTCGCGTAGGTAGAGTGGCTGGCCAGCAGAATGCGGTCGCCATCGCGTATCAAGACCATCATGGCCGGCGAAATACGCGGATAGGCGGAAAAGCCGCAAGAAGGGCAGTGAAAACACAGTTCCGTGGCGGACGCTTGCATAGGTGTAGCGCATACGCCGCAGTAACGATGCGTACGCCGCCATTCGGACACCTGGAAGGCCCTGTTGGCCAGGGCAGCACGCTCACCCATATCAGCCAGGACCGAACGCAGCGCGCGGAACTCAAAACCATGCGGGGCGGCAAAGTCCGCCGGAACGTGACACGCTTGATCCGGGCCGCCGGCCTGCGGCCACAGAGGATGAAACAACGCCTTTTCCAGACCCATTTGCCGACAGGCATCGGCATCAGGCAGCTCGACGGCGTCGGTCCGTGCGCCGACCAGCAATTCATTTTTGCGGAAAATAAAATTCACGTGCAGCTCTCGATAGACTGGCTGAAAAAGGAGGGGCTTACTCGATATTTTGCGTCTGTTCGCGCAACTGCTCGATGAACAGCTTCAGGTCGATCGAAGCACGGGTCACGTCCACACTGCCGGCCTTGGAGCCCAGCGTGTTGGCTTCACGGTTCATTTCCTGGAACAGGAAATCCAGACGCTTGCCGGTGCTGCCCTGGCGCGTACCTTTCTTGGCGGCGCCCACTTCTCCCTTAAGAATCAATTGCAATTCGCTCAAGTGTGAACGCAAGCGGGCCAGCTCCTCTGCAACGTCGATGCGCAAGGCGAATGTAGAGGCTTCCTGAGCGACGCGGGCGGACAGCTCGGCGCCCGAAATCAGCGCGAAGCCGTCCGGGCTGGCCTGAAGCAAGGCATCATGCAGACGCGTGGCGATCTTGTTCTGCTGCTCGGCCAAAATGGTGGGCATGTGCTGCTCCACCTCGTCCACAATCACGCTCATTTCCTGACTGATCCCGTGCATGACGTCGGCCAGGCGCTGGCCTTCGCGCTCACGCGTGGCTCGCAGATCAGCCAAGGCGCCTTCGCAGGCCTGCTGCACCAGCGGCAACCATGCTTCCGGGTCCATGTCCGAGGCATTGCCATTCTGATTGCTCAATAAGGTATGCAGTTCGGGCGCAGGCAGGTCCGGGATATGGGCGCGGGCCGCCTGTAGCATGTCAGCTGCCCGCAGCACGGCCTCCATGTCCAGGCTGCGCTGCTGCTCGGCGCCGGCACGGGCAAAATTGATCCGCACTTCCAGCTTACCCCGCTGCACGCCTTGGGCAACCAGTTCGCGCAGGGCGTTCTCGGCAAAACGCAATTCCTCGGGCAGGCGCAGGCTCAGGTCCAGGAAGCGATTGTTGACACTGCGCATCTCGATACTGATGGAGCCAGCGTCGGACTCGGCTTTGGCACTGCCAAATGCGGTCATGCTACGGATCATTTTTAGTCACTTTTCTGATTATGGAAAACGTTCCATTGTACTCCCGGCCAGCCGGGCGGCGGCGCCCACAGCCGACCTCAAAGTTCTATACACTGGAGGCCTTCTGATTAAGGGTGTTGGGCATGGTAAGAATCTTGCATACGGCGGACTGGCAGATCGGTCGCCAGTATTCTCGTTTCGAGCAGGACGATGCGGCGGCGCTAGCCGACGCGCGCTTTGCCGTCATCGAGCGGCTGGCGCAGGAGGCTTTGGCACGGCAGGTGGATGTCGTGGTGGTCGCGGGCGATGTATTCGACTCGCAGACCCTCAGCGATCGGACATTGCGACGGGCCTTCAATGCGATGGTCGGATTCCCGGGTCCATGGGTGCTGCTGCCCGGCAACCACGATGCAGCCCTGAGCGAATGTGTCTGGACGCGCGCCCGACGCTTGGCCTGCATACCGGAAAACGTGCATATCCTGGACACGCCCCAGCCTCTGGTGCTGGACGAACTGGATTTATGCATCCTGCCTGCGCCACTGACTCAGCGCCAGACCTACCACGACCTGACAGATTGGTTCGACCAAGCCGTCAGCCCCGCCGGCTACGTGCGCCTGGGGTTGGCGCACGGCAGCGCCGCAGGCCTGCTGGAACACATAGACAGCCACAACCCCATTCACCAGGATCGCGTCCAGCGAGCCCGGCTAGACTACCTGGCCCTGGGCGATTGGCATGGAACGCTGAAGGTCAACGAACGCTGTTACTACAGCGGCACACCTGAACCTGACCGATTCCGCGACAATGACTCCGGGCAGGCGCTTCTGGTCGAACTGGGCGCACCCGGCGCCGTTCCTCAGGTTCAGGCCCTGGCAACAGGTCGGCATCGCTGGTTCAGTCTGGACATGGCGTTCAGCATCGATGCCGACCTCGCCTTGCTGGAGCGCGATCTGGCGCAATTGCCGGAACAAAGCGTGGTCGACATCACGCTGCGCGGCCAGTTGAGCCTGGCGGGATTCGAGCAACTGGATGCCATGCTGGGAAAGGCGGAAGCGCGCTCCAGAGCCTGGAACTGCGAGCGTGACAGCTTGATACTGTCACCGACGGACGAAGACCTGGAAGCCTTGCAGGCGGACGGTTATTTGAAATCCGCCGTCAATCAATTGCAGACCCTGCGCCAGTCGAGCGACGGTCAGGCTGCGCAGGACGCCTTGCTGATACTGGCCGGCCTGCTGCGCGACAAGGAGCAGCGTCATGCACATTAAGTCTTTACGGGTCGAGCAGTTCAAGCGGTTTCGCCGCCCTGTGCTGTTGGATCAGTTGCAGCCCGGCCTGAACATCATCAGCGCCCCGAATGAAGCAGGTAAAAGCACTCTGGCGCAGGCGCTGCGCACCGTGTTCTTCGAGCGCTACAACACCAGCAGCTTGAACGATATATTACCCTGGGGGGATTCTTCCGCCGCACCCGAAATCGAGCTGGACTTCAGCATGAATGGCCAGGAAATGCGCCTGAGCAAACGCTTCCTTAAGCGCAAGCGCTGTGATCTGATGATAGGCCGCGAGCGTCTGGACAATGACGAGGCTGAGCAATACCTGGCCGATCAGATGGGCTTTGATTACGCGGCGCGCGGCGGCAGCCAGGCGCGCAACTGGGGCGTGCCCGGCCTGCTGTGGATCGAGCAAGGCCAAGGCCAGGAGCTGCGCGCTGCGGTGCAGCACGCCGCCGGTACTTTGCAGCAGGCTCTGGGGACGGAAATGGCTGATCTGACCAGCGCCGATGGCGACTATGTGCTCGAGCAGGCCCAGCAGCAACTGGATCAGTTCGTCACGCAAGCGCAGGGCCAGCCACGCGGCCCCTGGCTGGCAGCCCGGCGCGAGCGCGATCAAGCGCAAACGCAATTGCAGGAACTGGAGGGCGAGCTGAGCCAGTATCAGCAATGGGTGGACGAACTGGCTGCGGCCCGCCGCCAGGTGGCGGAAAGCGAGCGGAGCCGGCCCTGGGAGTCGTTACGCGCGCAGGCTCTGGCTGCCCAGGATCAACTCAAACAAGCCCGTCTCTTGCAGGCGCGCATCCAGGAGCTGACGCAAGGACTGGAAACCTTGCAAGAGCGCGAGCGGGTATTTCAGCAGGCCGAACAGCAGGATATGGCTTTGGCGGCTCAACGAAACGAACGCGCCCTTCAAGCCGATGCGCTGCAATGCGAACGAGGCCACGCCCAGGCCAGCCTGGACTCCCTGGAGTCGCGGGTACAGCTAGCCCGCCAGCACAAGGAGCGGGCGCATCAGGAGTACGAACGTGCGCGCTCCTGGCAACAGTGGGTACGCGATCAGGCTGCGCACGAGCAGGCAGTGCAGCAAGCCGTCCAATACCAAGAGCAACTGGATGAGCTGTTGCGTCATGAAACCGACTTGGCCGAATGCAGCGCGGCTTTGCTGCAATTAAAAATCAGCGACGAAACGCTGGCCGGCTTGCGCCAGCAAAACCAGACTCTTCAGCGCCTTCAGCACCAACTGGAAGCCGTATCCACAGAGCTGCAGATCGAACTGGACGAGCAGGCCGTCATTACCGTGGATGGCGAGGCCATTCGCGGCCAGAAGCGGCTGCATCTGACTGACAGCACCAAGGTGACGCTGCCAGGACTGGGGCAGATGCGCATTATTCCGGGGGGCAAAGAGCTGGGCGACCTGTCGCAGCAACGGGAGCTCGCACAACGCGTTTTTCGGCAAGCCCTGCAGGAGCAGGGCGTTGCCAGTCTGGAGGTACTGGAGCAGCGCCGTGAACAGGCGCGCCAGCATGAGCAGCGCGAGCACTGGCTGCGGGCCTCCATGAAGATCCTGGCCCCCAAGGGCAAGGCGCATTTGCACGGCCTGCTGACAGCTGCCCGCCAAAGCAAGCCGCCGGTGCGTCCCGACGGGCAGCCCGTGACGGCCCTGGATCTGGAGCGCAGCGCCCAAGAAGCCCATCTGGCCGACCAGCAGTGGCAGGCTCTGGAATCGGACTGGCGCACACGCCGGGAAGCTCTGGCCTCGCTGTCGGCTCGTCATGAGCAAGCGCAGGCTGAAGCCAAGCGCATCGAGCAGCAATGGACCGATCCTCAGCGGCTGGCAGCCCAGCAAGACCGCGAGCGCCAATGGACGAGCTTGCGCGAACAACGCCAACAGCGAAACACCGAGTTGAATACCGTGCAGGAACAGTTGGACGGTCTGCCCATTGCCTATCTGGAGCAGGATGTCGAACGTCTGGAGCGCAGCGCCCAACAGCAGGAACAGGCCTACGCCCAGGCCCGGCTGTCCGCTCAACTGGTGCAGGCCAAACTGGAAACACAAGGTGCTCAAGGACTGGAGGAGCAGATCGCAACCTTACAGGCCCACGTGCAGGACAGTGAACGGCGTTGCGCTGCCTTCGAGCGCCGTGCTCAGGCCCTGCGGCTGCTGATTCAGGTACTGACAGAGCAGCGTCGAGCGCTGACGCAACAGTTGCATCAGCCGCTGCAAAAGCATATCAACCATTACCTTCGATTGCTGCTGGGCAAGGCCAGCGTCGAACTCGACGAACATCTGGCGCCGCGCTGGCTGCAGCGCGATGGCCAGGGCTTGCTGGCGGACGATATTGACGGTTTGAGTTTTGGCGCGCGTGAGCAGATAGGGCTGATTGCCCGCCTGGCCTATGCGGATCTGCTGCAACAGGCCGGCAGGCCGACGCTGCTGATCCTGGATGACGTGCTGGTGCACAGCGACAGCGATCGCCTGGAGGCCATGAAGCGCATCATCAACGATGCGGCCGGGCGCCATCAGATACTGCTGTTTACCTGCCAGGCGGACAAATGGATGGACATGGGCGTACCCCTGCGGGCCTTGCCGCACAGCGTACAATAGGGGTTTTGATTTCCCCATTGGAGTCTTGCCTTGTCCCAGACCGTTTCCACCGCGCGCCACTCCGGTCGCCGCGCCGATCAGTGCCGTCCTGTTGAATTTCTGACCGGCTTCACCCGGCATGCCGAGGGCTCGGTGCTGATTCGCATGGGCGACACGCATGTTCTGTGCAATGCCAGCGTACTGGAAAAGGTCCCGCCATTCCTGAAAGGCAAGGGACAGGGGTGGGTCACGGCGGAATATGGCATGCTGCCGCGCTCGACGCACACGCGCTCGGACCGGGAGGCCGCGCGAGGCAAGCAAAGCGGCCGCACCCAGGAAATCCAACGTCTGATCGGACGCAGCCTGCGCGCTGTGTTCGATCTGACGGCACTGGGCGAGCGTACATTGCACATTGATTGCGACGTCATTCAGGCCGACGGCGGCACGCGCTGCGCCAGCATCACAGGCGCCTGGGTGGCGGCCAGCCTGGCCGTGCGCACTCTGCAGCAACAAGGCCTGCTCCAGTCCAGTCCGGTGACCGATCAGCTGGCCGCCGTATCTGTCGGCCTGGCCGGCGGCGCTCCCGTGCTGGACCTGGACTACGAAGAGGACTCCGCCTGCGGCGCCGACATGAACATCGTCATGACAGGCAGCGGCCATTTTGTCGAAGTGCAGGGCACTGCCGAAGGCCAGACCTTCGATCGCGCTACTCTGAACAGCCTGCTGGACCTGGCCGACCATGGCATACGCCAACTGATGGCCGCCCAGCGCCAGGCCCTGGGGCTCTAAGATGAACACCACGAACAAACAGGTCGTGCTGGCATCCAACAATGCCGGCAAACTGAAGGAATTTTCCGCCATTCTGTCCGAGGCGGGCATCACGATGGTGCCCCAAGGGCAATTGGGCGTGCCCGAAGCGGACGAACCATTCGGCACCTTTGTCGAGAACGCGCTGGCCAAGGCGCGCCATGCCAGTCGTCTGACCGGATTGCCGGCCCTGGCCGATGATTCCGGCCTGTGCGTGGATGCTCTGGGCGGGGCGCCCGGCGTCTATTCGGCCCGGTATGCCGTATTGGAGCAGGGCGGCGAAAAATCCGATGCTGCCAACAATGCGCTGCTGGTGCAGCGCCTGCATGGCCAAACCGACCGGCGAGCCTGTTATGTAGCGCTGCTGGTCTACGTACGCCACGCTGACGACCCTCGCCCCATCATTGTTGAAGGCACCTGGCGCGGCGAAATTGTGGACCAGCCCCTGGGTGAGCAGGGCTTTGGCTACGATCCGCATTTTTATATCCCCGAATTCCAGCAGACGGTCGCACAATTGCCGCCTGAACTGAAGAACCGCCACAGCCATCGCGGGCAGGCATTGCAAAGCCTGTTAGCCTTGCTCCGTTCGGACCTGGAGCGCGCGTGACCGCCATGAGCGATTTTTCGCCTGAAGTGCGCATTCGGCCCGGCTCGGGCCCCGCCACCTTGCTGCCCAGCCTGCCGCCGCTGTCCGTGTATGTGCATGTGCCCTGGTGCGTGCGCAAATGCCCGTATTGCGATTTCAACTCACATGCATCGCCGGCCGAGTTGCCAGAAGAACTCTACCTGACGGCCTTGCAGGCCGATCTGGAACAGAACCTGCCCTTGATCTGGGGTCGCCAAGTCATTTCCGTCTTCATCGGCGGAGGAACGCCCAGTCTACTGTCCGCCTCGGCCCTGGATCGCCTGCTGGCCATGCTGCGCTCGCATCTGAATCTGCTGCCTGACGCAGAAATCACCCTGGAAGCCAATCCAGGCACGGCCGAGGCGGGAAAATTCCTGGATTTTGCCCGCAGCGGCGTCAACCGGCTATCGCTGGGCGTGCAGAGCTTCAACGACGAGGCCTTGAAGGCGCTGGGCCGAATCCATGACGGCGAACAGGCGCGCCAGGCCATCGGCATGGCCATGAAGGCCGTAGACCGGGTCAACCTGGACTTGATGTACGCCTTGCCCGGCCAGAGCCCGGCTCAATCCGAGCAGGACCTGCTGCAAGCCATGGCCTTCGGCACCGAACATCTGTCTCTGTATCACCTGACGCTGGAACCCAATACCGTCTTTGCCAAATACCCGCCCGCCCTGCCTGACGACGACGATAGCGCCGCCATGCAGGACAGGCTGATAGAACTGACCGCCAGCCGCGGTTGGAATCAGTATGAAATCTCCGCTTATGCCCAACGCGGCGGACACAGTCGCCACAACCTGAACTACTGGGAGTTCGGCGACTACCTAGGCATTGGTCCGGGCGCGCACGGAAAGCTGTCGTTTCACGACCGTATCGTCCGCACCGCTACTGTGCGCAGCCCGGCCACATGGATGGAGTCCGCGCCGCGACGCGACGGCAGCCACTACGCGCATAATGCTCGCGTACCTGCCGCCGATCTGCCTTTCGAGTTCATGCTCAATGCCTTGCGCCTGAAAGAGGGCGTGCCCGCCATTTACTTCCAGGAACGTACGGGCGTCCCACTCTCCAAAATCGCGCCTATTTTGCGGCGCAACATTGAAAAAGGCCTGCTGACATCGGACCCTGTGCGTATCCGCGCAAGCGAGCTGGGCTGGCGTTTCCTGAATGATCTGCAAGAAGCGTTCCTGCCTGAAGACGCTTCCTGACAGGAATGTGTGCATTTAAGTCATTTTTTTATTGTGCATCTGCACAATTGCTCTACAATCAATTTCAGGTAAAGCCAGTGTCAC
Organism: Pseudomonadota bacterium; assembly: GCA_023439305.1. Classification (GTDB taxonomy): domain Bacteria; phylum Pseudomonadota; class Gammaproteobacteria; order Burkholderiales; family Burkholderiaceae_B; genus Alcaligenes. The sequence goes on along the minus strand of JAEXOO010000040.1, from coordinate 192,869 downwards.
AATTCTCTTACTCAAGTGGACCAGACAAAGAAGGGCAGGCCTGCCGGGGATGCGTGCGCCGGATTTACCACTGCGGGTCATACAAGGACCCGTCGTGAACCCCTTCATCTTTTGTTTTCCTCATTGACGCTGGAGTCAACATGTCCACCCCCGAAGATGTTCTGAAGATCATAGCTGAACGCGAAATCGCGTTTGTGGACTTCCGTTTTACGGATACCTTAGGCCGCGAACACCACTTGACCACGCCTGCCCATGCTGTGGACGAGGATCGATTTGAATCCGGCGTTGCCTTCGACGGTTCCTCGCTGCCCGGCTGGAAAGGCATTGAAGCATCGGACATGCTGCTGATCCCTGACGCCAAGACGGCGCGCATGGATCCTTTCCGCGAAGAGCCCACCCTGATCCTGACGTGTGACGTGGTCGAGCCTTCGGACCTGAAAGGCTACGACCGCGATCCGCGCTCTCTGGCCAAGCGCGCCGAGGCCTATCTGCGCTCCAGCGGCCTGGGCGACACCGCCTACTTCGGCCCTGAGCCCGAGTTCTTCGTCTTCGACGGCATCACCTGGAACGACGATATGTCGGGCAGTTTCGTGAAGATCCGCTCCGAAGAAGCCCCCTGGTCGCGCGGCATCGAGTTCAACGGCAACAATCTGGGCCATCGCCCCGGCGTGAAAGGCGGCTACGTGCCTGTGTCTCCCGTGGACTCCTTCTCCGACCTGCGCGCCGAAATGTGTCTGTTGCTGGAGCAGCAGGGCGTTCCCGTGGAAATCCATCACCACGAAGTGGCAGCCCCAGGCCAGTTGGAAATCGGCACCCGCTTCTCGACGCTGGTCGAGCGTGCCGACTGGAACCAGATCATGAAGTACACCATCCACAACGTAGCACATGTCTACGGCAAGACGGCTACCTTCATGCCCAAGCCCATCGTGGGTGACAACGGATCGGGCATGCACGTGCACCAATCCATCTGGAAAGACGGCCAGAACCTGTTTGCAGGCAACGAGTACGCCGGGCTGTCGGAGTTCGCGCTGTTCTACATCGGCGGCATCATCAAGCACGCCCGCGCCCTGAACGCCATCACCAACCCCACGACCAACTCCTACAAGCGTCTGGTGCCTCACTTCGAAGCCCCGGTCAAGCTGGCCTACTCGGCCCGTAACCGCTCGGCTTCGATCCGCATTCCATACGTCAGCAACCCCAAGGCTCGTCGCGTGGAAGCCCGCTTCCCCGATCCAATGGCCAATCCCTACCTGGCTTTCTCGGCCCTGATGATGGCCGGCCTGGACGGCGTACAGAACAAGATCCATCCCGGCGATGCTGCCGACAAGAATCTGTACGATTTGCCGCCCGAAGAAGACGCAAAAATCCCGACCGTCTGCGTATCTCTGGAACAAGCCATTGAAGCCCTGGACAAGGATCGCGAGTTCCTGACCCGCGGCGGCGTGTTCAGCAACGAGATGCTGGATGCCTTTATCGAGCTCAAGCAAGCCGAGATCACCCGCCTGCGCATGGTGCCGCATCCGGTCGAATTCGACATGTACTACAGCCTGTAAAGGGGACCGGCCAAGCGCCGGTTCAGTCCTGCAAGAGCGGCCTGCGAGCCGCTCTTTTTTTGCCTGCTCCACGTGTGGGGCAGCAGTGCTCCATATCGGATGGAATCTCGCACAACCGGCATACCGCTGGTTACAGGAGTGAGGCGACATTTCAGCTAGGGTAGGGACATGACGCAAGAAAACCATCGCCTGGTCGGGGCGACGGCAACGGCAACGGCAACGCAGCATCGGAAGTCAAAGGAGTGGGCTATGGCGACACAGGCATCCAAACGCGCCGAACTGCACCGCATGGTGACGGCTGAGCACACGTGCCCTTATGGGCTGAAAGCGCTGGATCTCCTGAAGCGCGAAGGGTATCGAGTGGATGATCATCTCTTGCGGAACCGAGAGGAAATCGACGCGTTCAAAGCCAGGCATCATGTGGATACCACCCCTCAGGTTTTTATCGACGGCCGCCGGATCGGCGGCTACGATGCACTGCTCACCTTCCTGGGGCAAGCCCCCAGGGACAAGGATGTGGTTTCCTACACTCCAGTAATCGCGCTCTTCTCCATGGCTGCCTTGATGGCGCTGGCCGCAAGCTGGGCCGCGTTCGGCGCCATTGCTTCCATCCAGACTGTGGAATGGTTCATCTCCATGGCCATGTGCCTGCTGGCGCTGCAAAAGCTCAAGGATATAGACAGTTTTTCCATCATGTTCCTGAACTACGACCTGCTGGCGCAGCGCTGGGTCCGGTATGCCAGCCTGTATCCCTTTGCCGAGGCCGTGGCCGGTGTTCTGATGATCGCCGGCGTCTGGATGTGGCTGTCGGTTCCGCTGGCCCTGGGCATTGGCGGTATCGGCGCTATTTCCGTGTTCAAAGCGGTCTATATCGACAAGCGCGAACTCAAGTGCGCGTGCGTTGGGGGAGACAGCTCCGTGCCCTTGGGCTTTGTCTCCCTGACCGAGAACGTGATGATGGTGGCCATGGCAGTCTGGATGGTCGTCAAGCCCATGGCGCTGGCGCCTTAGTGATAGACCGGCTCGGGCACGTGGCCGCCACGCAGAAAAGCCTGGGCGCGTTGTGCCATGATGGCCTCACGCCGAATGAAATCCGCCACGAACTCGTTCACGGGATGATGATGCAGACCATACGGGGTATCCCACTGGATGATCTTGCCCGCTTGCATCACGCCGATGCGGTCGGCAATGGCAAAGGCCTCGGCCTGGTTGTGCGTGACCAGGATGGCCGTGATGCCCGTGCTTTTTAGAATGTCACGCACCTCGAAAGCCAGGCGCTCACGCGTATCCACGTCCAGATTGGAAAATGGTTCATCCAACAGCAGGAGAGAGGGTTTGGGCGCCAGTGCGCGAGCCAGGGCCACACGCTGCTGCTGGCCGCCCGACAATTCATGAGGGTAGCGCTGGGCGAGCCGATCCAGGTCCACGAGTTCCAGCATTTCCCGTACCCGGGCGTCGCGTTCGCTTTTATCCCATCGGCGCAGGCCGAACGCGACATTCTTTTCCACGGTGAGGTGCGGGAAGAGAGCGTAATCCTGGAACATCATGCCCACATGGCGATGTTCGGGCGGAATCTGCTGTCCGACACTGGACAAGAGCTCTCCATTGAGCAGGATACGTCCGTCGCGTAGAGGCTCGAAGCCGGCAATGGCGCGCAGCACCGTGGTCTTGCCACAGCCCGAGGCGCCGAGCAGGCAGCCGATCTCGCCTTGGGGCAGTTGCAGATTCAGTTGGTCCACCACAGGGCGGAAGCCCTCGGCAGTTTCATAGGCCAGGGTAATGGCCTGCAGGTCCAGGAATGCAGTCATGATCAGCGTCGGCCCAGGGCCGTCAGTTGTGTGCGCGCCAGCAGAATCACGGGAATCAGACCCGCCAGTACGATGGCCAGAGCGGCCACGGCACCTTCTTCGTAGGTGCCGCGCGCCGCTTCGGCATACAGCCAGGTGGCCAGGGTATCGAAATTCATGGGGCGCAGCAGCAGCGTGGCCGGCAGCTCCTTCATGGCATCCACGAAGATCAGCAGCGCCGCCGCGCCCATGGCGGGCCGCAGCAAGGGCAGATGCACCCGTTTGAGCGTGCCGCCGGGGGTTTCACCCAGCAGCCGCGAGGCTTGTTCAAGCGATGGCGGAATACGCGCCAGCCCAGCTTCCAGCCCGCCTATCGAAATAGCCAGAAAGCGCAAGGTATAGGCCAGCATCAAGGCCAGTGTGGAGCCCATCAGAACCAATCCAGCAGGCTTGAGCCCCAGCCAGGACAAGACCTGGTTATAAAAAGAATCGAACAGCACCAGGGGTGTGAGCAGGCCGATGGCCAGCACCGTGCCGGGAATGGCGTAGCCCAGACTGCTGATCCCGGCCAGCACACGCGCAAAGCGCGGCTTGCGCCCATGGCGTACAGCACGGGCCGCCCAGGCCACAATCAGGCCGCACGACAGAGTCGCCAGCGTCGCCAGGGCGGCGATGTAAATAGTATTCCAGGCGCTGGCCAGCAACTGACTCGATACGGCGCCCGCCTGGGCCAGATGCTTGATGGTTTCATTCAGCAGATACAGGGACGGGGCCACAAAGCCGATCACTACAGGAATCAGCCCCAGGGCCAGTGCCAGCCAGCGCGCGGCGCCGCGCAGCCGGGTAGGGCGTATGGGCTCAGAGCGCTGATTGCCGGCATAGGCCTGTCGCCGGCGGCCATATCGTTCGATCGTGATCAGTCCCGCCACGATGACAAGCATGGATACGGCGATCTGGGCGGCCCCCGCCAGGTCGGAGCGGGTGACCCAGGTGGTATAGATAGACACGGTCAAGGTCTGCACGCCCAGGAATTCGGATGCACCGATATCGTTCAAGGTTTCGAGCAGCGCCAGACTGACGCCCACGGCGATGGCGGGACGGGCCATGGGCAAAGCGACTCGAAAAAACACGCTGCGGCCTGATTCGCCCATGATGCGCGCCGCCTCCAGAAGACTGGCCGACTGCGTGGCGAACATGGCGCGCGTACTCAGGTATACATAGGGATAGAGCACAAATCCCAGCAGGAAAACGGCGCCACCTAAGGAACGCAGATCCGGCAGGCGGAACTCTCGCGGGCTGCTGTAGCCCAGCAGATCGCGGATCAACGACTGAACGGGGCCGATCGGATGCAACAGGTCCAGGTAGGCAAAGGCGACAATGTACGTGGGGACCGCCAGGGGCAACAGCAAGGCCCATTGCAAAACACGTCGTCCGGGAAAATCGTAAGCGGTGATGAGCCAGGCGGCTCCCACGCCCAGGCAGCTGACCAGCACACCCACCCCCAGCAAAAGCAGGCCGGTATTGCGCAATGCATTGGGAAGCACGAATTGGAACAAGTGGGACCAATGCGCCGTATTGCCCCCCAGGGCATGGATCAGCAGGGTGATGACGGGTGCGGCCACGATGGCCGCAACCAACAGGGCTGCCACTTGCCATAGAGGCAGTCGGCGAAAAAAAGACATGATGCGAAGCTGAACAGTTTCAGGCGCTTGAATGCGCGGCGACCGCCGCCCCGAGGATTCGGGGTGGGCGGTGGCAGGAAAAGATCGGGAGGAATCAGTTGTCGAAGCCAACTTTATCAACCAACTCGCTGGCCTGCTTGCGATGCTTGGCGATCTCCGTCAGCGGCAGCGGATCCACCTTCAGTTCGCCGAAACTGGCCACCACAGGATCCAGTTCCACACCGGCGCGAACCGGATACTCGTAGTTGGCCTTGGCGTACAGGCTCTGGGCCTTGTCCGACACCAGGTATTCCAGCAACTTGACGGCATTGTCCTTGTTGGGAGCGTGCTTGGCCACCGCGGCGCCGGAGATATTCACGTGCGTGCCGCGGCTTTTCTCGTTGGCGAACGTCGGACGCACAACTTTGATCGCATCGCCCCATTTACGGGAATCGGAGCCTTCCTCGGCATTCTTCATGCGGCCCACATAGTAGGCATTGGCAATGCCCACATCGCAGATGCCACCCAAAATGTCGCGCGCCACGTCGCGATCGCCGCCGGCGGCCTTGCGGCCCAGATTGTCCTTGACGCCGCGCAGCCATTTTTCAGTGGCTTCAGCCCCGTCATGGGCGATCATGGCCGCGACCAGGGCCGTATTGTAGGGGTGCTGGCCGGAGCGGATGCAGACCTTGCCTTTCCATTTGGGATCGGCGAAATCCTCGTAGGTGATGCTGTTGACGTCCACGTCCTTGGCGACATAGGCCACGCGATCGCGCAACGACAGCGAGAACCATTGATTGTCCGCGCCGCGCAGGTTGGCGGGAATGGCGCTGGTCAGGGCGGCCGATTCCGCCGGCTGCGTCACGCCCGCTTCCACCAGATCCAGCAGGTTGCCAATATCCACCGTCATGAGCACATCGGCAGGGGATTTATCGCCTTCGGTCTTGACGCGCTCGATCAGGCCGTCCTTGACGAACACGGTGTTGACCTTGACGCCCGTGTCCTTGGTGAAGGTTTCCAGCAGAGGAGTGATCAAGCCGGGTTCGCGAGTCGTGTACAGGTTGACTTCGTCTGCGGCAACTGCCGCCATGGACAGTCCGCTGAGTCCCGACAGGACCAGAGCGTGGATCAGGGAACGGGCGGATGGCTTGAAACGCATCATGGGGTGAACTCCGGAATCCGGTTTAATCGGTAAGGTTGGCACAAATAGTAATGATTATCAAACGCAAAGGTACCAGCTTCTGAGCGTGCTCACAAGAGGGCGTTCCCGTAGAACAAGGGCGCCGGGCGACTAGCATAAAGGCGGCAGGGACTGAAAACAAGCTGAATGGAGCCATTTGCAAGAAATGATGGTAAATCCTGATTGCGATCAAGGTCATACAGTGATGGATCATGGATTTAGCGCGCGAACCCGGTACAATGACAGGGTTTTTGCACAATCAATCGGGATTCCCCGTCATCCTTCACCGACAAAACCATGGCAGCCTTCAATACTGAACGAGTGCTAAGCGTCCATCACTGGAACGACACCCTGTTTTCCTTTACCACTACGCGAGACGCCGCGCTGCGCTTTCACAATGGCCATTTCGTCATGATCGGGCTGGAAGTGGAGGGCAAACCCCTGATGCGCGCTTACAGCATCGCCAGCGCCAACTACGAGGAAAACCTGGAATTCCTCAGCATCAAGGTCCAGAACGGCCCGCTGACCTCTCGCCTGCAGCACCTGAAAGAAGGCGACAGCATTCTGGTCAGCCGCAAGCCGGTAGGCACGCTGGTCATCGACGACCTGCGCCAGGGACGCAATCTGTTCCTGTTCGGGACCGGCACCGGGCTGGCTCCCTTCATGAGCATCATCAAAGACCCCGACACCTACGAGCGCTTCGAAAAAGTCGTGCTGGTGCACGGCGTGCGCTATGTCAGCGAACTGGCCTATTCGGACTTCATCCAGAACGAACTGCCCAACAACGAATACTTCGGCGAAATCGTGCAGGAAAAGCTGCTGTATTACCCCACGGTCACGCGCGAGCCTTTCCGCAATACAGGTCGCATTACCCAATTGATCGACTCGGGCAAGCTGTGCCAGGATTTGGGCATTGACGCCCTGGATCCCGCCCAGGATCGCGCCATGCTGTGCGGCAGCCCCGCCATGCTGGCCGATATCAGCGCCATGCTGGACAGCCGGGGCTTCACGGTGTCGCCCGGTGTAGGGCAGCCCGGCGACTACGTCATTGAACGCGCTTTTGTCGAAAAATAATTGCGACGGCGTCTGTTAATTTTAGCTATAGACGCTTAAACTCTGATAGTAAACCACTCATCAGAGGTTCAGATCATGACCAAGCAAGTCGTATTTACCGATGCCGCCCCTGCCGCCGTAGGTCCTTATTCTCAGGCCATCATCGCGTCCGGCAGCAAGACAGTCTACCTGTCCGGTCAGATCGGCCTGGAGCCGGCGACTGGCGAACTGGTTTCCGAAAACTTCGAAGGCCAGGTTCGCCAGGCCTTCGCCAATCTGGAAGCCGTCGTCAAGGAAGCGGGTGGGACGCTGAACGATATCGTCAAACTCAGCCTGTTCCTGACAGACCTGAGCAAATTCGCCAGCGCCAATGCCATCATGGCTGAAATCATCCCCCAGCCTTTCCCTGCGCGCTCTACCATCGGCGTAGCCAGTCTGCCCAAGGGCGCGCAGTTCGAGGTCGAGGCCATCCTCAACTTCTGATGACGCCACTGCCATGATCGCGCACGGGCCTGCCCCAAAGGCCAAGCGGCCGGCAGCCCGCAAGGCCGTTTCTCTGGATCAGAAATTCGACAAGCTGGGGCTGCGCGAACCGGCCGATTTCGTCGTGCACCTGCCCCTGCGTTACGAAGACGAAACGCGGGTAGAGCCCATAGAGTGTCTTTATCCGGGCAAGATGGCACAGGTCGAGGGCGAGATCATCAGCACGGACGTGCAATCGCGTCCGCGCGCTCAGCTGCATGCGCGCCTGGCCGATGCCAGCGGCCAACTGGCCTTGCGCTGGCTGCATTTTTACCCCAGCCAGCTCAAGCAACTGCAAGCCGGCAAGCCTCTACGGGTGCGAGGCGAAGTGCGCCAGGGTTTTCATGGTCTGGAAATGGTGCACCCCAAGGTTTCGGCCGCCGGTGCGCCGCTGGCTCGAGCCTTGACCCCTGTCTATCCCACCACCGACGGACTGACCCAGCCCCAGTTGCGCAAAGCCATTGCACATGCGCTGGATCATGCGGATCTGCGTGACACGCTGCCTGAAGCGGTACGTGAGCGCTATACGCTGATGCCGTTCGCCCAAGCCATCCGGCTGCTGCATTACCCGCCGCCCGATCTCAGCTACGACGATTTGTTTGAAAGCGGGCATCCGGCCTGGAACCGGATCAAATTCGACGAGTTGCTGGCGCAGCAGCTCTCCCTGGCCGAGGCCCGCGCAGCCCGCCAGGCGCAACGTGCTGCGCCCCTGACAGAGCTAAACTCCGACCTGGCCCGCGCCTTGTCCGCGTCGCTGCCTTTCTCGCTGACCGATGCGCAGCAACGCTGTGTGGACGAAATTGCCCAGGACATGATGCGCTCCTATCCCATGCATCGCTTGCTTCAGGGCGATGTTGGCAGCGGCAAGACCATTGTGGCGGCCATGGCCGCCGTCCAGGCCATCGCGAGCGGCTTCCAGGTGGCCTTGATGGCGCCCACTGAGATCCTGGCCGAACAGCATTACCTGAAGATGCGCGACTGGCTGGAGCCCCTGGGGATAGAGCTGGCCTGGCTGACCGGGAGCCTGAGCGCGAAAGCCAAGCGCCTGGCCTATGAATCCATTGCCGCCGGGCAGGCCAAGCTGGTCATCGGCACGCAAGCCCTGATTCAAGAGCAAGTCAGCTTTCAGCGCCTGGGTCTGGTCATCCTGGATGAGCAGCACCGTTTCGGCGTAGGCCAGCGCCTGGAACTGAACCGCAAGGGCGACACGGTCGATGCGCTGGGCCGGCCCTATATCCCCCATCAGCTCAACATGAGCGCCACGCCCATACCGCGCACCTTGGCAATGGCCTTCTTTGCGGATCTGGATGTCTCGGCCATCGACGAGTTGCCGCCGGGCCGGAGCCCGGTCATCACCAAGCTTGCGTCGGATGGACGCCGGGAAGAAATCATGGCCCGCGTGCGGGCCGAAGTGGCCCAGGGCCGCCAGGCATACTGGGTCTGCCCCCTGGTCGAGGAAAGCGAGGCCCTGCAATTGCAGACCGCCGTGGACACGCACGCCGCGCTGGCCTTGGCGCTGGCTCCCTTGAGAGTGGGCTTGATCCACGGCCGCCTGCCGGCCGCGGACAAAGCCCTGGTCATGGACGCGTTTCGAAGCGGCGAACTGGACGTGTTGGTCGCGACCACCGTGATCGAAGTAGGCGTCGACGTGCCCAATGCATCGCTGATGGTCATTGAACACGCCGAACGCTTCGGCCTGGCGCAGCTCCACCAGCTGCGCGGTCGGGTGGGGCGCGGGCAGATCCAATCGGTTTGCGTGCTGCTGTACCAGAACCCCTTGTCTGCGGTTGCACGCCAGCGCTTGCGCGCCATGTACGAAACCAACGACGGTTTCGAAATCGCGCGTCGCGATCTGGCGCAGCGAGGGCCCGGTGAGTTCATGGGCCTGCGCCAATCCGGACAGGCAGTGCTGCGTTTTGCCAGCCTGGAATCAGACGAAGAACTGATCGAACAGGCCCAGGAGCTGGTCGTGGAGTTTCGCAGCCGCTACCCCGATCATGCCCGGGCGCATCTGCAACGCTGGATGAAAGGACGTGAAGAATTGCTGCGCAGTTGACGCATTGTCTTAACGCTGTTTTGCACAAGGAATTGTCATGACACTGACCGAGCTGAAGTACATCGTCGCCGTGGCGCGCGAGCGCCACTTCGGGCGGGCTGCGGAAGCCTGCTTCGTCAGCCAGCCGACCCTGTCGGTGGCGATCAAGAAACTGGAAGACGAGCTGGGCGTGGTCATTTTCGAGCGAGGCGGCACCGAAGTCGGCATCACGCCCATCGGGCTGCGCATTGTGACCCAAGCCCAGAAAGTACTGGAAGAAGGTGCCAATCTGCGCGAAATTGCGCGCCAGGGGCATGACCCGCTGGCCGGACCTTTGCGCGTGGGCATCATCTACACAGTCGCCCCGTATCTGCTGCCGCGCCTGGTGCCCAAGCAGATCGAGCTGACGCCGCAGATGCCTTTGCTGCTGCAGGAGAATTTCACCGTGCGCCTGCTGGAACTGCTGCGCCAGGGCGAGATCGATTGCGCCATCGTGGCCTTGCCGCTGCCCGAAACAGGCCTGATGATACGCGAGCTGTATGACGAACCCTTTGTCGTGGCGGTGCCGCATGATCACCCCTGGAGCAAGCGCAAGGATGTCGACCCCGAGGAGCTGAAGGAGCAAACCATGCTGCTGCTGGGCGCCGGGCACTGCTTCCGGGATCAGGTCCTGGGCGTATGCCCCGAACTATCACGCTTCTCGGCCTCCAGCGAAGGCATACAGCGCACATTCGAGGGATCGTCCCTGGAGACGATCCGCCACATGGTGGCCACGGGAATCGGCGTGACGGTGCTGCCGGCCAGTTCCTTGTCGTCGCCTGGCCAGGCCAATGATCTACTGGCGTATATTCCGTTCAGAAAGCCCGTACCCGATCGGCGCATCGCCCTGATCTGGCGTAAGAGTTTTCCCCGCACCTCGGCCATCGACGCGCTGACCCGTGGCATCATGGAATGCGGGCTGGCCGGCGTCAATTATCTGAATGTCGAGTACAGCGGCAGTTTTCCTTACCCCGAATTAGCCTGAAGCAGCACACGTGCGTGTTATTCTGCCCCAGGTATTTTCAGCCCTCTGTTCAACAGGAGTCCATTATGGCAAAAGCCGTGAAAACAGTGAGTAAATCCGTCAAGGCTACCAAGGCAGCCGAGGCCAAGCCCGCCGAGACCAGCGTAGCCGCCGCTGCCGCTGATACCAAAGCCGCCGTCGCCCCCAAGGCCCCGGCCAAGGCGCCCGCCAAGAAAGCCCCTGCCAAGAAAGCCGTGAAGGCCGTCAAGGCGCCCGCAAAGGCTCCTGCGAAAGCCGCCGCTAAGCTGGCCAAGCCCGCTGCCGGCAGCAGCGTCCTGAACATCGACATCGGCATCTCGACCAATGATCGCGCCGCCGTCGCCCAGGAGCTGTCCAAAGTGCTGGCCGACTCGTATACGGTCTACTTGATGACGCACAATTTCCACTGGAACGTCACCGGCCCCATGTTCAAGACCCTGCATGAACTGTTCATGACGCAGTACACGGAACTGTGGCAGGCGCTGGATGACATCGCCGAGCGTATTCGCGCCCTGGGCCACTATGCGCCGGGCACCTACGCCGAGTTCGAAAAACTGTCGTCGATCTCCCAGCCCAAGTCCGTGCCCGACGCCACCACCATGATCGAGCTGCTGGTCAAGGGCAATGAAGCCCTGGCCCGTACGGCGCGCGCCGCCTTCGATCGCGCCGACAAGGCCGACGATCAGCCCACCGCCGATCTGCTGACTCAACGCCTTGATGTGCACGAGAAAAACGCCTGGATGCTGCGCAGCCTGCTGCAGTAATCCGGCCTCGAGGGTAGGCGGGGTGTGCCAAACACCCTATAGAAAACCCTGATTTGCTGGATGCAGGAGGGCATGTACTGCGCTTCTCGGTGTATGCTCTCTTGCACAATCACGGAGGTGTTTTCTATGAAAATTCGTTTCACTCCTGTTGCAGCGGCCATGAGCCTGGCAACGGGTCTGCTCTTGTCCGGCGTCGCCCATGCCGATACCATTCGCATCGCTATCGCTGGCCCCTTCACGGGCGCGGTCACGCAATACGGCGAAATGGTCAAGCAAGGCGTGGATACCGCCATCGAGCAGATCAATGCCGCCGGCGGCGTGCTGGGCAAACAGCTCGAAGCCGTCACGGTGGATGACGCTTGCGAACCCAAGCAAGGCCCGGTCGTGGCCAACCGCATCATCAACGACAAAATTCACTACGTCGTGGGCCACGTGTGCTCCGGCGCCACCATTGCCGCTACCGACATCTACAACAACGAAGGCGTGCTGATGGTCACCCCCTCGGCCACCGCTCCTGCGGTCACCGACGGCAAGAACTACGAGATGATCCTGCGCACGATCGGGCGTGACGACCAGCAAGGTCCGGCAGCCGCCAAGTTCATCCTGGAACAGATCAAACCCAAGAACGTCGCCGTGCTGCACGACAAGCAATCCTACGGTCAAGGCATTGCATCGTCGGTGCGCTCCGAGCTGCAGAAAGCCGGCACAACGGTTTCCATTTTCGAGGGCATCAACGCCGGTGACAGCGATTACTCCGCCGTCATCACCAAGCTGAAGTCCTCGGGTGTCGATTTTGTTTATTTCGGCGGCTACCATCCCGAAATGGGTCTGCTGCTGCGTCAAGCCGCTGAACAAGGCGTCACCGCCAAATTCATGGGCCCTGAAGGCGTGGGCAACCCCGACATCAACGCCATTGCCGGCAAGGCCGTGGAAGGCATGCTGCTGACGCTGCCTGCCGACTTCACGCAGGATCCGGACAACCAGGCTGTCGTCAAGGCGTTCAAGGACAAAAAGCGCGACGCCAGCGGCGCCTTCCAGCTGACAGCCTACGCCGCCACGCAAGTCATTGCCGAAGGCATCCAGGGCGCCGGCGTGGACGATCCCGTCAAGGTTGCTGAGTACCTGCATGCCAATACGATCAAGACACCGATCGGCGCAGTGAACTGGAACAAGCAGGGCGACCTGAACGAGTTCAAGTTCGACGTCTTCACCTGGCACGCCGACGGTAACAAGTCCGTCTACGGCAAGTAAGCACGTCTGGTACGAGTAAAAAAAACCGGCTTTTCAGCCGGTTTTTTTGCGTGGCCGGTCTTGGCCGTTCAATCGTCGATGCGTCGGCCCGTATCCCGATCGAACCAATGCAGTGGATGGGGCGCCATATGACCGATCTGGATGGTTTCCCCCAGCTGGATCGGATATTTGCGCGTGTGCTCTACCGGGCAGCGCACAACCAGGCGATAGTCGCCATGCTCCAGGTGCAGCAATTGCTCCGAGCCCAGGATTTCCACCATTTCCACTTGAGCCGTCAGGCCGGGCGCATGCAGTTGGACGTGCTCAGGGCGTATGCCCAGGAACACCTTGCGGCCGCGCACGGTGGCCGGCACGAGCTCTGGGCCGAACTGTAGAACGTGGCCGTTGTCATCGCTGACCTGGCCTTGTTCTGAAACCTGGACCGGCAACAGATTCATGGGCGGAGAACCGATGAAGCTGGCTACAAATACGGATGCGGGTTTCTCGAAGACTTCGGCAGGCGTGCCGATTTGTTCGGGCACGCCTTGATTCATGACGATCATGCGCTGGGCCAGCGTCATGGCCTCGACCTGATCATGGGTCACGTACAGGCTGGTGGTACGCAGACGCTGATGCAGCTTCTGGATTTCCAGGCGCATCTGCACGCGCAGCTTGGCATCCAGATTGGACAAGGGCTCGTCGAACAAGAACACTTTGGGTTCGCGTACGATGGCGCGACCCATGGCCACTCGCTGGCGTTGCCCGCCCGACAACTGCCCTGGGCGACGCTCCAGCAGAGGAGCCAGCTCCAGGATGGCCGCTGCCGCGTCCACCCGCTGCTTGATCTCCGCCTTGGGGAATTTACGGATCTTCAGGCCATAGGCCATATTGTCGAAGACCGACATGTGCGGGTACAGGGCGTAATTCTGGAACACCATGGCGATGTCGCGCTCGGCCGGTTCCAGTTCGTTCACGATCTGACCATCGATGTGGATCTGGCCGTCGGTGACGGACTCCAGACCTGCGACCATGCGCATCAGTGTGGATTTGCCGCAGCCCGAGGGGCCCACGATGACGACAAATTCACCGTCCTGGATATCCATGTCGATGCCGTGGATGACGGCGACGCCGTTGGGGTAGGTTTTCTTGACGCCTTGAAAACGTAAGGTAGCCATTCAGTTGAGCCTGTTGAGAATTACTTTTCGGAGTCGATCAGACCCTTGACGAACCATTTCTGCATCAGCATGACCACAAAGGCCGGAGGCAGCATGGCCAGCAGGGCGGTGGCCATGACCACGTTCCACTGCGTGACGCTGTCGCCGCCGGAAATCATGCGCTTGATGCCCACCACAATGGGGTACATGTCTTCGTGCGTGGTGATGATCAGCGGCCAGAGGTATTGGTTCCAGCCATAGATGAACTGGATCACGAACAGGGCCGCGATACTGGTCTTGGACAGGGGCAGCAGCACATCCCTGAAAAAACGCATGGGGCCGGCGCCATCGATACGGGCCGCTTCGATCAGCTCGTCCGGCACGGTCAGGAAAAACTGCCGGAACAGAAACGTGGCCGTGGCCGATGCGATCAGCGGCAGAATCAATCCGCCGTAGCTGTCGAGCAGATTCAGATCCGCCACGACTTTGTAGGTGGGCATGATGCGCACTTCCACTGGCAGCATCAGGGTGATGAAAATCATCCAAAAGAACAGCATGCGGAAAGGAAAACGAAAATACACCACGGCAAAGGCCGACAGCATGGAGATGGCAATCTTGCCCAGCGCAATCCCCAGCGCCATGACGGTGCTGACAATCAGCATGCGGCCCACAGCCGGGGTATTGGTGGCGGTCCCCAGCAGCGCAGTCGTGTAGTTTTCGATGAAGTGCGAGCCGGGCAGCAAGGACATGGGCGCGCGGGCGACTTCGGCTGCGGTCTGAGTCGAGGCCACAAAGGTGATATACAGGGGCAGGGCGATGACCACTACCCCCAGGATCAGGACCAGGTGGGTGATGAAATCAAGAACGGGACGGCGTTCAATCATGACATTCTTCCTTGGCGCGCGTCAGGAATAATTGACCTTGCGGTCGATGTAGCGGAACTGGATCACGGTCAGCACAATGACGACAGCCATCAGCACAACAGACTGGGCCGCGGAGGACCCGATGTCCAGCGAGCGAAAGCCTGTGTTGTAGACGCGATAGACCAGGATGGCGGTGGATTCTCCCGGGCCGCCCTGACTGATCACGTCGATAATGGCGAAGGTGTCGAAGAAGGCATAAATGACGTTGACCACCAGCAAAAAGAAGGTGGTGGGCGAGAGCAGGGGAAAGACAATGCTCCAGAAACGCCGCGACGGACTGGCGCCGTCGATGGCCGCAGCCTCGATCAGGGAACGCGGGATGGCCTGCAGGCCGGCCAGGAAAAACAGGAAATTATAGGAAATCTGCTTCCAGACCGAGGCCAGCACCACCAGCAGCATGGCGTCGTTGCCATCCAGACGCGGATTCCAGCTCAGGCCCAGTTCGACCAGAAAGACAGCCACGATGCCGATCGAGGGCGAAAACATGAACAGCCACAGCACCCCCGCCACGGCCGTGGCCACAGCATAGGGCCAGATCAGCAAGGTGCGATAGGCCAGGGCGCCACGCACTACCCGGTTCGCCATGACCGCCAGCAGCAGGGACACGGTCAGCCCCAGGACCGCCACCGCAATGGAAAAAACGGCCGTCGTCTTGAAGGACGCCATGTACTCTGCGCTGCTGAAGAGTTCGCGAAAATTGTCCAGGCCCACGAATTGGGAAGACAGGCCGAAAGGGTCTTCCAGATGGAAGGCTTGCCAGAGCGCCTGACCGGCGGGCAGGAAAAAGAAAATCAGAGTGATGGCCAGCTGCGGAGCCAGCAGCAGGTAAGGAAGTGTCTTGTGGCGAAATACGACACGTTTTTCCATGGGATTTCAATGCGATGGATGAGGCCAGCGTCGAGCCGCAAGCCGAGGACAAACAGAAAAACAGCAAGAGCGTATGAACCTGAGCCTGTTTTGCGTGTGCGCGTCGTCATGCTGACGAAGGCAGGCAGAATCAGGGTTTCCGACTCATACGCTCGATTGTAAACCACCCGCCGAAGCGGGGACGGCTTACTTGACGCTCTTCTCGAAACGCGTCAGCAACTCGTTGCCACGGTTTTGCATGGCTTTCAGGCCTTCTTCAGGCGTCACCTTGCCGGCAAATATTTGCTCCATCAAGCCATCCTCGATGTCACGAATTTGAGGCAGGGAACCCAGACGGATGCCGCGCGAGTTATCAGTTGTAGTCGCATCCAACTGCTTGACCGCGACATCGGCTCCGATGTTCTTGTCATAGAACCCTGATTCCTTGGTTTTCTCGAAACCGGCGACGGTCACGGGCACATAACCCGTGTCCTGGTGCCAGGCGGCGGCCTGTTCCGGACTGGAGATGAACTTGAAGAACTGCGTCACGCCTTTATAGGTGTCGTCCGATTTCTTGGCAAAGACCCAGAGCGAGGCGCCACCGATGATGGAGTTCTGGGGCGCACCCTGCACATCGCTGTAGTAGGGCAGGCTGCTGGTGCCGAACTCGAACTCACCGGTCTTGATGATGTTGGCGCGATTGCCGCTGGAGCCCGTGAACAAGCCACATTTGCCAGAGGTAAACAGCGCATTGGGAGTATCTCCACGCCCGCCATACGTAAACGTGCCGTCCTTGGCCATATCAGCCAGGAAAGTAATGTGCTTCAGGAACAGAGGATTATCCAGCTGCAGGCGGGCGCTGGTGCCGCCAAAGCCGTTGTTCTGACTGGCGAACGGGATATTGTGCCAGGCGGCGAAGTTCTCCAGCAGGATCCAGGATGGCCAGGAAGACGTATAACCACATTCCTGTCCCGCATCGCGCAGCTTCTTGGCTGTGGCCTGCAGCTCCTGCCAGGTCTTGGGCGGTTTTTCGGGATCCAGACCGGCCTTCTTGAAGGCGTCTTTGTTGTAGTACAGCACTGGCGTGGAGCTGTTGAAGGGCATGGAAATCAACTTGCCCTCGTTGGACGAATAATAGCCGGCCACAGCGCCCAGAAAGTCCTTGGGGTTGATCGGGTCGCCGGCTTTCTCGGACATTTCCTGTACGGGCTGAATGGCGCCCTTGGCGGCCATCATGGTGGCGGTGCCCACCTCGAAGACCTGCAGGATGTCGGGCGCATTGCCGGCGCGAAATGCGGCAATGCCCGCATTCATGGATTCGCCGTATGTACCTTTATAGAAGGGCTGAACCTGATAGTCGGATTGCGACTTGTTGAATTCGTCGACCAGCTTATTGACACGCTCACCCAGGGCTCCTTCCATCGAGTGCCAGAACTGAATTTCCGTAGCCGCTTGCGCCGTGCCGATGGAAGCAATCAGTCCCGCCAGGGACAGAGCAAATAGTTTCGTTCGCATCGAACTTTCTCCTGTATAAAAGGTACCGCTAGGATGTAGCAGTCATCGGATGCCAAGTTTATGACTTGTATATGACGATCGCGTGAATGTACCCATTGCGATGCTCTGTGGTCAATGACGACTTACCCTCAAGCACCTGGCGGCAGCCCCTGGCCGAACCGTATAATGGAGAGATGATGAATCCACACGAAACCTCCTTCAAGCTGGCTTTTATCGGCGCCGGCAATATGGCCAGCGCGCTGGCGGCCGGCCTGATCGGCAAACGCTGCGGCGGCCCCGACGTCCTGGCCATTGATATCCATCCGCCGGCTCTGGAATCCTGGGCCCAGCAAGGCGTGCTGACCGCAAGCCGGCCCGGGCCGGAATTGTCCCGACAGCGCATCTGGGTCTTTGCGGTCAAACCGCAGGTCATGAAGGAAACCGTGCTGGCCTGCAAGCCCTATCTGCAGGCCGATACACTGGTCATCAGCGTGGCGGCGGGCATCCCGGCAACCGCCATCTCCGAATGGCTGGGCGAACCCGACAAGCCGTTTGCACGCGTCATACGCTGCATGCCCAATACGCCGGCCTTCATTGGTTGCGGCATCACCGGGCTGATGGCTCTGGCCCAGGTCGACGAAGCCGACAAGGCCATCGCCAAGCAATTGCTGGGTTCGGTGGGCGAAGTGGTCTGGGTCGAGAACGACGCTGCCATCGACGCTGTCACCGCAGTGTCAGGCAGCGGACCTGCCTACGTCTTTCTGTTCCTGGAAGCGCTTATCCAGGGCGGCGTAGACCAGGGGCTGACCCCCGAGCAATCGCGACAGTTGGCGCTGGCGACCCTTAACGGCGCTACGCAGTTGGCCACCTTGTCGCCGGAGCCGCCGGCCGTCCTGCGCGAGCGCGTCACCTCCAAGGGCGGTACGACCGCGGCGGCGCTCAATGTCATGAATCAAGGCGATTTCGCTCCCTTGGTGCAGCGCGCTGTCCAAGCCGCGCGCGAACGGGCCGCCGAACTGGCACGCGAGTTCTCCTGAACGGTTTCCCGCCCAAGGGCGGCGGATCCAAGCTGCTTCAACCCGGCCATGCGCCGGGTTTTTTATTGAATGTTCTGAAATAATGTATTTATTATTGGCGTTTGCTTTCATTTAGTATTTTTGGTTTCATTTTGAAATGATACGTGCACGCAGTAGGGCTTATCCGAAGTGACAGCATTTGTAGCACTCCGCCACAATGATTTCGCCGCACAGCTTGTGCTGACAAGCCAGCGCAAAGCAGGTTCATTTTTCCACGCCACCGCCGGTACGAACCGGCTTCGGGAGATCGCACGTATGAAACCCACTCTACGCTTTACCCCTGGCATCGCCGCTCTGGCCGCCATCCTGGCCATGAGCGCCGCATCCGCGGCCGAGACCATCAAGATCGGCATACCGCAACCCATGACAGGACCGGCCACCCAGTACGGCGATCAAATCCAGGCGGGCGCACTGACTGCCATCGATGCGATCAACGCGGCCGGAGGCGTAAAAGGCAAAAAACTGGAGCCCTTGCTCATTGACGACGCCTGCGAACCTAAACAGGCTGTGC
The DNA here is from genome assembly GCA_023439305.1 of Pseudomonadota bacterium. Classification (GTDB taxonomy): domain Bacteria; phylum Pseudomonadota; class Gammaproteobacteria; order Burkholderiales; family Burkholderiaceae_B; genus Alcaligenes. Next base: position 174,038 of record JAEXOO010000040.1, on the reverse strand, counting down.
CTGCGGCCAACCGCGTCGTCAATTCCGGCGCCAAGTTCGCTGTGGCGCACGCCTGCTCGGGTACGACCGTGCCGGCTGTCAATGTCTACGAGCAGGAAGGCATTGTGGCCATCACTCCCGGAGCAACCTCACCGCTGGTCACCGACACCATCAAGCCGCATTACTTCTTCCGCACCATAGGCCGGGACGACCAGCAGGGGCCTTTTGCCGCCGACTACATTGCCGACGTACTCAAGCCCAAGACCATCGCCGTGCTGCATGACAAGCAGACCTACGGCACAGGGGTGGCCACGCAGGTGCGCGACGCCCTGGCCAAGAGGGGCATGAATATCGTCATGTTCGAAGGCATCAACGTGGGAGACAGCGACTACTCGGCAGTGATCACCAAGCTCAAGGGCGCCAACCCGGATCTGATCTATTTCGGGGGCTATCACGCCGAACTGGGTCTGCTGCTGCGCCAGGCGCGCGAGCAGGGCATGAAGAACCAGTTCATGGGTCCCGAAGGCGTGGCTAACCGCGATCTGGTGGCCATTGCCGGCCCGGCGGTCGAAGGCCTGCTCGTGACCTTGCCCACTGACTTCACCAAGATGCCGGGCAATGAAAAAGCCATGGAAAACTTCGCCACGTACAAGCGCAATCCGAACGGCGCCTTTACGTTCCCAGCCTATGCAGCCGTACAGATCATCGCCAAAACCATAGACGCGGTGGGCGAGGACTCCGCCAAGGCGGCCGACTACATGCACGCCAATACGTTCGACACCGCCATTGGCAAGGTAGAATACGACGCCAAGGGCGACCTGAAGCATTTTGAGTTCGCTGTCTTCAAGTGGGACAAAGACGGCAATTTCGATCTGGTGAAAAGGTAAATCCGAGTCGCGATGCCCCCGCTCGACAAGAACGGGGGCATTGTTATTTGGGCGCCCGCTAAGCCTCAAAACAATAATGACGGACTCAACGGAAGCAAACAAGCATGTCTGATTTACTCCCTCAGATCGTGCAGCAGCTCTTCAACGGATTATCGTTGGGCGCTATCTATGCACTGATCGCCATCGGCTACACAATGGTCTATGGCATTATCGGAATGATCAACTTCGCGCATGGCGAGATCTACATGATCGGCGCTTATGTAGGGTTGGTAACCTTAACGGCCATCGGCGTGGGCTCGGGCCTGCCGATCTGGCTCATCATCTTGATCATGCTGATCGTCGCCATGCTGGTGACGGCCGTCTACGGCTACGCGATTGAAAAAGTCGCCTATGCGCCGCTGCGGGGCAGCCCGCGACTGGTGCCGCTGATCTCGGCCATCGGCATGTCCATTTTCCTGCAGAACTGGGTTGCCCTGGGCCAGGGCGCACGCGACATGGCCGTGCCCACCTTGATGACGGGCTCGTTTCAGTTCACATTGGGTTCGGGCGGCTTCACCATTACCGCGCCGTATTCCCGCGTCATGATCATCGTGGTTACTGTCGTGCTCATGATCATGCTCAGCGTCTACATCAAGTATTCACGTCTGGGGCGCGCCTCACGCGCCTGCTCGCAGGATTTGCGCATGGCCAATCTGCTGGGCATCGACACCAATAAGATCATCTCCTTCACGTTCATCATCGGCGCCATGCTGGCCGCCGTGGGCGGCGTGCTGATCGCCACCGCCATCGGCAAGCTCAATCCCTTCATCGGTTTTATCGCGGGCATCAAGGCCTTTACGGCCGCCGTGCTGGGCGGCATCGGCAGCATTCCTGGCGCCATGTTGGGTGGCGTGCTGCTAGGGCTGGCGGAAACCTTTGCAGCCGCCTTCATTTCCTCGCAGTACAAAGACATTGTGGCCTTCCTGCTGCTGGTGTTCATCCTGCTGTTCCGTCCAACGGGGCTGCTGGGCAAACCCGAGGTGGAGAAAGTCTGATGATGAATCGTTTCAGCAATGCCATTATCGCAGCCATCATGGCCGGCATCATCGTCGCGCCCGTGTTCGGCTTTCAGATCGTACGCTCGGGCATGACGACTCATCTGGAGTCCGACTGGCACATGATTCTGATCGGCATGGGCATCGTCTTTGTCGCGCAGCTTATCCGGCCCAGCCTCAAGCTCAGCAAAAGCCGTCAAAGCCGCTGGACTTTGCCGCAGCTCAGCATGCATACCAAGCGTGTCTTCCTGTATCTGGTGGTCGCGGGCGCCGTCGTCTGGCCGTTCTTCAGCGGCCGCGCCCAGGTGGACATCGCCACTTTGGTGCTCATCTACGTCATGCTGGGCCTGGGGCTGAATATTGTCGTGGGTTTTGCCGGGCTGCTGGATCTGGGTTTTGTGGGTTTCTACGCCGTGGGCGCCTACACCTACGCCTTGCTCTACCATTACGCGGGCTGGGGCTTCTGGGAAGCGCTGCCGCTGGCGGGGGGCATGGCCGCCTTGTTCGGCTTTCTGCTGGGTTTTCCAGTGCTACGTCTGCGCGGCGACTACCTGGCCATCGTGACCTTGGGCTTTGGTGAAATCATTCGCCTGCTGCTGATCAATCTGTACAGCTTCACGGGCGGTCCCGACGGCATTTCAGGTATTCCCAAGCCAACCGTATTCGGCTTTCCCATGGCCCGTCGCGCCCCGGAAGGGCAGACCACCTTCCACGATCTGGTGGGCTGGTCCTTCAGCAACCAGGATGTGGTGGTGTATTTGTACCTGATGGCGCTGGCCTTGGCCTTGGTCACGCTGTTTGTGTCCAGCCGCGTCGTGCGCATGCCCATCGGGCGCGCCTGGGAGGCCCTGCGCGAGGATGAAATCGCCTGCCGTTCGCTGGGACTGAACCCCACCACCATCAAGCTGTCGGCCTTTACCATGGGCGCCATGTTTGCAGGTTTCGGCGGCGCCTTTTTCGCCGCTCGCCAAGGCCTGGTCAACCCCGAGTCCTTCACATTCATCGAATCGGCCCTGATCCTGGCCATTGTGGTGCTGGGCGGCATGGGTTCTCAGATCGGCGTCATCCTGGCGGCTATTGTCCTGACCGTGGTGCCTGAACTGGCTCGCGAATTCGCGGAATACCGCATGTTGATTTTTGGTGTCGTGATGGTGAGTATGATGGTATGGCGTCCACAGGGGCTGTTGCCCGTGAAACGGCCTCACGTGGAGTTGCGCACATGAGTTCATTGTTGAGTGTTTCCGGCCTGTGCATGCGCTTTGGCGGCCTACTGGCCGTGGATTCAGTGGGTTTTGACGTGGGCAAGGACGAGGTGTTTGCCATCATCGGTCCCAATGGCGCCGGCAAGACCACGGTGTTCAATTGCGTCGGCGGCTTTTACAAGCCGACCTCGGGCAGCGTCATGCTGGACGGTCAGCCCATCCATGGCCTGGCCAGCCACAACGTGGCCCAGAAAGGCCTGGTGCGCACGTTTCAGAACGTGCGCCTGTTCAAAAAGCTGACGGTGCTGGAAAACCTGTTGGTCGCCCAGCACCATCAGCTCAATGCCGGCTTTGTGTCCGGACTGCTGAATCTGGGCAAATACAAGCGCTCGGAAAAAGCCGCCAAGGAACGGGCCGTGCAATGGCTGGACTTCATGGGCCTGACCGAGATGGCCAACCGCGAAGCCGGCAATCTGGCCTACGGCCACCAGCGCCGCCTGGAAATCGCCCGCTGCATGATCACGCAGCCGCGCCTGCTGATGCTGGACGAGCCGGCCGCAGGCCTGAACCCCCAGGAAAAGCACGACCTGCAACTGCTGATCGATCAACTGCGACGCGAATTCGATGTGGCGGTACTGCTGATCGAACACGACATGAGCCTGGTGATGGGCGTTTCCGACCGGATTCTGGTCATGGAATACGGCAAGCCCATTGCGACCGGCAAGCCCGACGAGGTGCGCAACGACCCGCGCGTCATCAAAGCCTATCTGGGGGAAGAATAAGTGCTGAAGCTGGACTCCGTATCCACCCACTATGGCGCCATCCAGGCGCTTGATCAGGTCAGCGTCGAGGTCAAGCAAGGCGAGATCGTGACCCTGATCGGCGCCAACGGCGCCGGCAAGACTACCTTGCTGATGACCGTCTGCGGTTCGCCCCGCGCCAGCGCCGGGACCATCACCTTCCAGGGCGAAGACATCACCCAGGCCGACACGCACCGCATCATGCGCAAGGGCATCGCCATTTCGCCCGAAGGACGGCGCGTCTTTTCGGATCTGACGGTCTCCGAAAATTTGAAAATGGGCGGTTTTTTCCTGAATCGCACGCAGATCGAAGAAGGCGAAGAGCACGTCTACGAGCTGTTCCCGCGCCTGAAAGAGCGCGCCGGCCAGCGCGCCGGCACCATGTCCGGCGGGGAGCAGCAGATGCTGGCCATCGGCCGCGCCTTGATGACACGGCCATCTTTGTTGCTGCTGGACGAACCCACCCTGGGGCTGGCACCGCTGATCATCGCCCAGATCTTCGACATCATCCGCACCATCCGCGAGGAAGGCGTCACCGTCTTTCTGGTGGAGCAGAACGCCAACAAAGCCCTGCAAGTGGCCGACCGCGGCTACGTCCTGGAAACCGGACGTGTCGTCATGCAGGACACCGGCGCCAACCTGCTGGCCAACCCGGACATACGCAAGGCCTATCTGGGCGCCTAGCGTCAAATGCAAAAAAGGGCTTCGGAAACGAAGCCCTTTTTTCGTGGTCATGCTGAAGTTGGAATCAATCCTTGACCAATCCCTCGGCTCGCAGCGCTGCCTGCACGGCCTTATCCTGCTCCATGCGCTTGAAGAAGGCCTGCAGATTGGATTGACCGGACAGGTCGATCTTCATGGCGTTGGCCCAGCGCATCACCACATACAAGTATGCATCGGCCACGGATCGCGTGCCGGTCAACCACTGCTTACCGGCCAGTTGCTGGTCCGCCACGGCAAACAGCTTCTTGAGCAGTTCGCCCGTCTTGCCGCGCACCTCGGCCTGGGTGGACTCTTGATCGGCGTAGCGTTGCACGCCGAACATGACGCCGAAATTGCGGTGGATATCGGCATTGATGAAGGCCAGCCAGCGACGTGTTTCAGCGCGTTCCTGAATCGTCTTGCCCAGCAGATTGGCTTCAGGATTCTTTTCGGCCAGATACTCCAGGATGGCCGAACTTTGCGTCAACGTCATGCCTTCGTCCTGCAAGACAGGCACGGCGCCCAGCGGATTGAGCGCCAGAAAAGCCGGTTGTTTGAGTTCATCCCGACTGACGGCATGGGTTTCATAAGGCTTGCCTATCCATTCCAGAGCGATGTGGCTGGCCAAAGGGCAGGCGCCCGGCAGGTAATACAGTTTCATGGAGATTCCTCTTGAAAAGGGGCCGCAAAAGAGCGCGCGGAACAGGCCGCGCCACCCAGTAGCTTAAGACTTCAAATGTTGCGCCAAAAAGCGCTCCATGTGTTCGTAGAACTCGAATTTATTTTCGTCATTGTGGAAACCGTGGCCTTCGTTGTCCTTGACCATGTATTCGACCTCCACCCCGCGCGCCTTCAAGGCCTGCACCATCTGGTCGCTCTCCGCCTTGTTGACTCTCGGGTCATGCGCGCCCTGAGCGATGAACAGCGGCGTGACGATCCGGTCAGCGTGCAGGGCAGGGGAGTTGGCCTCCAAAGTGGCCTTGTCCTTGACCGGATCCCCTACCATGGCGTGCATCTTGACCAGGAAAGGCTTCCAGTAAGGCGGGATGGTGTTCATGAAGGTCAGCAGGTTGGAGACCCCTACATAATCCACTGCCGCCGCGTACAGGTCCGGGGTCTTGACGATACCGGCCAAGGTCGCATAACCGCCATAACTGGCGCCATAAATGCCGACCCGCTTGGGATCGGCGATTTTCTGGTCGATAAGCCACTGCACACCGTCGGTGATGTCGTCCTGCATGGCCAGCCCCCATTGGCCAAAGCCGGCCTCCCAGAAACGACGGCCATAGCCCGTGGAGCTGCGAAAATTGATTTGCAGTACCGCATAGCCTCGGTTGGCCAGGAACTGGGCCTCCGGATTGAAACCCCAGTAATCGCGCGCCCAAGGCCCGCCGTGCGGATTGACCACCACCGGCAGATTCTGCGCCGGCCGCCCCAGCGGCAGCGTCAGGTAGCCATGCAAGGTCAAGCCGTCACGCGCCGTGAACTGGATGGGCTGCATGGGCGCCATGTCCTCTTCGGGCAGGGCGGTATTGATGTCGGCCAGCTTGTGCAGCGTATTGCTGTCGGCATCGTACAGATAACGTGATCCCGGTGTGCGGTCGCTATAACTGGCGACAATGAATTTTTTCTCGTCGCGGGTGATGTCCTGCCAGGCGACCTCGTAGCCGGGCAACTGGCGAGCGATGGCTGCATGGATTTTTTCGCTGACCGGATCAAAGAAATGATGCCCCGGCTTGTCGGTGTGGAAATCCGCCGAGGTCAACACCTTGCGCAGCCGTGAAAATCCGGCGCCCATCAGATCATGATGCGGCAATTCGTAAATAAGCTCTTCCTGGTCCGGGCTGCGCGGATCGATCAGCACCAGCGCCTGGGTGTCGCGCCCGCGATTGCTCAAGGCGTAAAAGCGCTGATTGTCGGCGTGGAAGAACAGCGGGCTGACTTCGGTGCGGAAATCGGTGCGGACAAGGCTATGAAATGGTTCGGAGTCCGTATCGCGGTAGCGCAGTTCGGAGTCCACGCCTGACAGGGCGGTGGCCAGGCGCACGTGTCCATCATGGTCGGTGCTCCATCCCAGCACGTCGCCCGGGTTCTGCGCCGCCAAGGTACTGATTCCTGTCTGCACATTGACTTTATATACATCGAACACTTCAGGATCGCGGCCATTGTGCACCACCAGCACATGCTCGGGGTCGTCCGGCAGGTCGTCCTGTATGCCGGCGCGCACGCCATCCAGCGGTGTCAGGTCAATCACCTTACCAGTGGCCACATTCACGGCGATGACGTGGTAGTTCTCGTCGCCATTCACATCTTTGGCATAGATGACTGTATCGTCGCCTTTCCAGAAGTATTGCGAAATGTCTCGCTGGCTTTCCGAGGTGATGCGGCGCGCTTGCCCCACGGGTTCGCTACCCGACAATTCCTGCACGAAGATATTCTGGCGCGCTGGCTGACCATCAATCTGAACCGGCTCCATGAATCCGATCATGCGTCCGTGGTCGGACAGGCGGAAACCGCTGCGCTTGGGACTCTGGAAGAAATCTCGGATGTCGTAGTGGCGAGGAGGGGCGGCGAGGGCCGCAGGACTGGCCGGAACGACCGCATGAGCGCCGATCGACAGCAACAAGGACAAAAGCATGGGCAATAACCTCGTAATAGCAGGTAGGTCTTGGCAAGACGGCGGACAAGCGCCGCCCAATCACATTACTATATCGGATGATCCGCCCCGTCATGTAAAAAGCGGGGCTCGGAAAACGGGCCGCACGCTCCGGCCCCGCAGAACAAGGACGCGCATGACTCCACCGATACGCATCGTTTTCCTCGATCGGGACACACTGGCCGACCATGTCCAGCTCAAGCCTGTGCCGTTCGAGCACCAGCTTCAGGTCTTTGGCCGCACCCGCCCGGAGCAAGTGGCCGAACGGATAGCCCATGCCGACATCGTCATCACCAACAAGGTGGCACTGCGTGAACCCCAGCTCGAGCAGGCAGCGCGCCTGAAGCTGATCGCCATTGCCGCTACCGGCAGCGACATCATTGATCTGGCCGCCGCCCGGGCGCGCGGCATCACGGTCAGCAATATACGCAACTACGCCGTCCACAGCGTTCCGGAGCATGTCTTCGCGCTGATCTTCGCGCTGCGCCGCAGCATTACCGCCTATCGCCAATCCGTACAGGAAGGGCGCTGGCAACAGTCAGGACAATTCTGCTACTTCGATTACCCCATCCGCGACCTGGCGGGTTCCACGCTGGGCCTGATCGGCTCCGGTTCGCTGGGGCAGGCCGTCGCCGCCCTGGGAAGAGCCTTGGGTATGAAAGTCATCTTCGCGCAGCGGCGCGGGCAGGCTCAACCCTCTGGCGAACCGGACCGCCTGCCGTTCGAGCAGGTGCTCGCGCAGTCGGACGTGCTGTCTTTGCATTGCCCCTTGACGCCGGACACTGAAAGCCTGCTGGGCGCTGAGGAATTCCGCCTGATGGCGGCGCGGCGTCCCTTGCTGATCAATACCGCTCGCGGCGGCCTGATCGACAATCAGGCGCTGGACCAGGCGCTGCGCGAAGGCTGGCTGGGCGGGGCCGGTATCGACGTCTGCGTGCCTGAACCCCCGCCGGCCGACCATATCCTGATGCGCCTGCTGGAATTGCCCAACTACATACTGACCCCGCACATCGCCTGGGCCAGCGAGCAGTCCATGCAGGCTCTGGCGGATCAGCTGATCGACAATATCGCCGCTTTCAACGCTGGCTCGCCGCGTAACGTACTCTAGCACCATGACCGATCTGTCTTCCTATCAAGCCGATTTCTCTCTGCACGGGCGACGCGCCCTGGTCAGCGGCTCGTCCAACGGGCTGGGCCTGGAAATTGCCCGCGCCTACGCCGCACACGGCGCCGCCATCATCCTGAACGGCCGCGACGCAGACCGACTGCACTCCGTGGCCGAGCCATTGCGGGCAGCGGGAGCCACGGTCGACGTCTGGCCGCAAGACCTGGCGGACCTGGATTCCCTGGACGAGTCGTTCTCGGACCTGTGCCGCCGGACCGGCGCCCCCGACATCCTGGTGAACAACGTCGGGATACGCTTGCGCAGCCGTTTACAGGACGCCGCCTGGGACGACATCGCCCACCTGCTGCACGTCGACCTGCTGGCTACGCTCAAGCTCTCCAAGCTGGCGGCCCAAGCCATGCTGCACGCCGGGACGACGGGCGGGCGCATCGTCACTCTTACCTCCATTGCCGGCCCGCTGGCCCGGCCGGGCGACGCCATCTATCCTGTGGCCAAACAGGGCCTGGCCGGCATGGTGCGCTCCCTGGCCGTGGAATTCGGCGGGCAGGGCATCACCAGCAACGGCATCGCCCCGGGCACCTTTGCCACCGATAGCAATGCGGCGCTGGCCCAGGACCCGGTCAAGGGCCCGCTAGTGGTTGGCCGCAACCCGCTGGGCCGTTGGGCCCGCCCGGACGAAATCCGAGCCGCTGCCGTGTTCCTGGCATCGCCGGCCGCCTCCTACGTCAATGGCCATATCGTGGTCGTGGACGGCGGTTTTTCCATTACTTTCTGATTGACGCCCCGCATGTCCCTGACCCGTCCCATCCGCATCGCCATCAATGGTTACGGCCGCATCGGCCGCTGCGTGCTGCGCGCCATCCACGAATCGCCTCGGCGCGCCGACTTCCAGGTTGTCGCCATCAATGAGCCGGCCGATATCGCCACCATGGCCTATCTCACGCAGTTCGACTCTACGCATGGGGTTTTTCCTGGCAAGGTAGACCACGACAACGACCACCTGATCGTGGCAGGCGCACCGATCCGCGTACTGCACGAAACCCGTCCCGACGCTGTGGACTGGCACGCGCTTGACCTGGACATGCTGATCGAATGCAGCGGCGCCTACGGCGACCGCGCCCAGTTGCAGGCATTCCTGGACGCTGGCTGCCCCCGCATACTGGTCTCCAATCCTGCGCACAGCGCCCACGATGTGGACTTCACCGTCGTGCTGGGCATCAACGACGAACAGCTCCAGGGCTCTGAACGCATTGTGTCCAATGCGTCCTGCACCACCAATGCCATCATTCCGGTACTGGCTCAACTGGACGAGGCCTTTGGCATACGGCACGCCTTCTTGAGCACGCTGCACTCGGTCATGAACGATCAGCCCATGATAGACGGCTATCACAGCCACGATCTGCGCCGCACGCGTTCGGCGCTGCAATCCATGATTCCCGTGTCTACCGGACTGGCCCAGGGCGTAGAGCGCCTGCTGCCGCAACTGAAAGGCAAAGTGCAGGCCAAGTCCATTCGCGTACCCATCCTGAATGTCTCGGCCATCGACTTGATGGTGAATCTGCAACGCGATACCAGCCAGGACGAAATCAACACCCTGTTTCGCCAGGCCGTGCAGCGCTGGCCGGGCATTCTGGACTATTCGGAGCGCCCGCATGCCTCCATCGACTTCAACCATAACCCTCACTCCGGCGTAGTGGACGGCACCCAGACCCGCACCAACGGCGATGGCCTGGTCAATATGCTGGTGTGGTTCGACAATGAATGGGGATTCTCCAACCGCTTGTTGGACATAGCCTGTGTCTGGGCCTCTCGCTTTCAGCGCGAGGCCTGATCCGCTTCGCACCCTGTGCGGCGGAACGTCATCCATTTTCTAGGAGCAACTATGAGCACCAATCGCGTCGAACAGGATTCCATGGGCCCCATCGAGGTTCCCGCCCAGCATTACTGGGGCGCTCAGACCCAGCGTTCCATTCAGAATTTTCCCATTGGACGCGACCGTTTCCAGTGGGGGCGCAGCATGATCGAAGCGCTGGGCATACTTAAAAAGTCCGCCGCCCTGGCCAACCGCGAATTGGGCGAATTACCCGGCGACCTGGCCAGCCTGATCGTGCAGGCGGCCGATGAGGTGATCGCCGGGCGCTGGGACACCGAATTTCCCCTGGTCGTTTTCCAGACCGGCTCGGGCACGCAGAGCAATATGAATGCCAACGAGGTGATCGCCAACCGCGCCATCGAACTGGCCGGCGGTGAACTGGGCAGCAAGAAACCGGTGCATCCGAACGACCACGTGAATCGCGGCCAGTCGTCCAACGATACCTTTCCCACCGCCATGTACATCGCCGTGGCGCTGGAATGCCGTCGGCGCCTGATGCGCGATGTGCGCCAGTTGCGCAACACGCTGGACCTGAAGGCGGAGCAATTCGCCGCCATCGTCAAGACCGGCCGCACACACCTGCAGGACGCCACACCCATCACGCTGGGCCAGGAGATTGGCGCCTGGGTAGCCCAGATCGATTTCGCCCTGGAAACGGTAAGCAAGGCGCTGGACGGTATATACCAGTTGGCCATCGGCGGCACGGCCGTGGGTACAGGTCTGAATGCCCACCCCGAGTTCGGCGCGCGCGCCGCCGCCCATATCGCCCAGCTGACCGGCCTGCCGTTCGAGTCCGCCGAGAATAAATTCTTCGCTCTGTCTGCGCACGACGCCTTGATGAATCTGTCGGCCGCGCTGCGTACCCTGGCCGGCGCTCTGATGAAAATGGCCAATGACGTGCGTTGGCTGGCCAGTGGCCCGCGCTGCGGCATCGGCGAGCTGCAGATTCCTGAAAACGAGCCTGGTTCATCCATCATGCCGGGCAAGGTCAACCCAACCCAGTGCGAGGCCATCACCATGGTGGCCGTCCAGGTCTATGGCAACGACGCGGCGGTCGCCTTCGCCGGCAGCCAGGGCAACTTTCAGTTGAATGTCTACAAACCGGTCATGGTGCATAATGTATTGGAGAGCATTGCCCTGATCAGCGATGCCTGCCTGGCCTTTGACGAGCATTGTGCACAAGGGCTGGAGCCCGTCATGGAACGAATTCAGCACAATCTGGATCAAAACCTTATGCTGGTCACCGCCCTGAACCGGCATATCGGCTACGACAAGGCGGCCGCCATTGCCAAGCGGGCCCATCACGACGGCTTGACGCTGCGTGACTCAGCGCTGCAATCGGGTCATCTGAGCGCCGAACAGTACGACGAATGGATCGTGCCGCTGGACATGACCCGCCCCGGCTGATCCACCGCACCCTCAGGGCCGTAGCAAGGAGGACGCCATGCAGTTCCTGGACTACCAATGGTTGGCCTATCTGTCCTTTGCCCTGGCCCTGGGCGCGCTGCTGGCTGAAGCCAGCCTGGGCGGCACCGGCGCCTTGAGCATCGTGGCCGTGCTGGCCGGCTTCAACGGCATCGCGCTGCTGTGGGTAGACGATGCCGTGCTGCGCACCTACAGCGCCACGACCTTCCTGATTCTGGTCGCCGCCTTGCTGGTTCTGCTGGCGGTCACGCTGGTGCTGGCCTGGCGGTTGCTGCGCCGGCGCGCTGTCACCGGGCGTTCCGCGCTCCTGGGTGCTGTGGGCCAGGTGCTGGTGCTGGACAAGCCCGGACAGGGCTACGCCGAGGTGCAGGGCGAGCGCTGGCGCTTCGAGACCAACGACACGCTGCAGACGGGCCAGAGCGTGGAAGTGATCGCCGTGCAGGGACTGACCCTGAAGGTTCAGCGCCTGCGCCACTGATTGATCCGATCGACAAGGAGAGCCGTATGTTCTATTACGATGCCAGTCTGGGCTATATCCTGGTCCTGTTCCTGATCTTCATCGTCCTGATCAAGTCCGTGCGCGTGCTGCGCGAATACCAGCGCGCCGTGGTCTTCACCCTGGGGCGTTTCACCGCGGTGCGCGGTCCCGGCCTGATTCTGGTCATTCCGTTCCTGCAGCAGATCGTGCGGGTGGACCTGCGGGTGGTCACCATGGACGTGCCGGCGCAGGACGTCATCTCGCGCGACAACATTTCCGTCAAGGTCAATGCCGTGGTGTATTTCAAGGTAGTGGCTCCTGAAAAAGCCATCATCCAGGTCGAAAACTACCTGAATGCCACCAGTCAGCTCGCGCAGACCACGCTGCGCGCCGTGCTGGGCAAACACGAGCTGGACGACATGCTGTCCGAGCGCGAAAAGCTCAATCTGGACATCCAGCGCATTCTGGACGAACAGACTGATTCCTGGGGCATCAAGGTCACCAATGTCGAAATCAAGCACATCGACCTGAACGACACCATGGTGCGCGCTATTGCCCGCCAAGCCGAAGCGGAACGCGAACGGCGCGCCAAAGTCATCCACGCAGACGGCGAACGTCAGGCCGCCGAGGCCCTGCGCGAAGCCGCCCATGTACTGTCCAGTCAGCCCTCGGCCATGCAATTGCGCTACCTGCAGACCTTGACCCAGATCGCGGGCGACAAGAGCAATACCATCGTGTTTCCACTGCCCGTGGATTTGCTGAAAGGCCTGCTGGGCAACTCCGCCGCAGCGGCTGGAACCGATGCCCGCCATCCTCAGGATTCCGACCCTCCGATCAACCCATCTTAGTTTTATGATTACAAGAAGAAATTTCAGCATCAACTGCATGGTGGCCGGCCTCGCGCTGTGCCTGTCCCCGCTGGCGCCGACCCTGGCGCTGGCTCAGGAAATGCCCACGCCGGCCATTGCGGGGCCAGCCGTAGCCGTACAGGCCCTGGCCTCCGGGCTGGAGCATCCGTGGGCCATGGCTTTTTTACCGCGCAATGCCGGTATTCTGATCACCGAGCGCCCAGGCCGCCTGCGCGTCTGGACGCCGGATCAAGGGCTGTCCGAACCCATTGCCGGCGTTCCCAAGGTGCACGCCGTAGGGCAGGGCGGTCTGCTGGATGTCGTGCTGGCGCCCGACTTCTTTCGCAGCCGCCGTATCTACCTGGCTTATGCAGAGCGCCGCGACAAGCAGGTGTCCGCCACGACGGTTGGCTATGGCGTGCTGTCGTCCGACCTGACCCGCATCGACGCTTTCCGGCCCATCTTCCGTCAGGAACCGGCTCTGTCCACTGGATTGCATTATGGCGCGCGCATGACCTTCGACCCCAAGGGTCTCGATCTGTATATCGCCCTGGGCGAAAACAACCAGCGCCCCACGGCGCAGCAACTGGATCATTTGCAAGGCAAGGTGGTGCGCATCCGACCTGACGGCGCTGCGCCCCGCGACAATCCCTTTCGCAGCAATCGCCAGGCTAGACCGGAAATCTGGAGCTATGGCCATCGCAATCCGCAAGGCATGGCCTGGAATCCATGGACCCAGCAGCTTTGGGTCGCCGAACACGGCCCCCAAGGCGGCGATGAGCTCAATGTAATCCTGCCCGGAGCCAATTACGGCTGGCCTCTGGCCACCCATGGAATCAATTATGACGGCCAGGCCATCCCCGAGGCCCGCACGACGCCTGTGCCGGGTCTGACCGAGCCGTTTCATTACTGGTCTGTCTCGCCGGCCATCAGTGGTCTGGCCTTTTACGATCAGGACCGCGTGCCGCAATGGCGGCACAGCGTCTTTGTCGGCGCTCTGAAAGAGCAGTCCTTGATCCGCCTGCAATTGGACGAAGAAGACGGGCATGTCGTGGGCGAAGAACGCTTGCTGAAGGATATGGGTGCGCGCATCCGCGATGTGCGGGTCGGCCCGGATGGCCTGCTGTATGTTCTGACGGACGACAGCCAAGGGCAATTGCTGCGCGTAAGCCCCGTGCCATAAATTCCCTGTCGTTGCCGACCTCATGCTGCAAAAAGCAATATAAAAAAACCGCTTCAACTGAAGCGGTTTTTTTGAACTCCTGAATCGATCAGCGCAGATCGAAACGCAGATTGCGCACAAACTGTGCGTCTCGTTCGCTGAACGAACCCTGTATCCAGCGAGTCGGACGCCAATCATCCATTTTCATCAGTGGAACCGGCATCTGGGGCTTGAAGCTCAACTCCACAGTTCCCTCGCCCAGGATGAATTTGCGTATGGCCTTGCAGGCTTTCTGAGGATTCTGCGCCAAGGAAAAAGCCGAGTGGCTGCTGCTCGAGCACTCCGGCCCCTCCGTGAACGTGATCAGCTCTTCACGCTTGTTCTCGCGCAGTTTGGCGGGTTTGCTGGACTGCTCGTAGTCCATATCCGTGCTGTAGCGTTCCCAGAGGGCACTGCGCCGTTTCATCAGCCCCTGATCTGTGACCTCGTAGTTCAGTTCGCTGAGCTGCACCTGAGAGATAGGTTGCAGCAGTTGCATGAAATACCCTAACTGCTCGAATGAGCTCGTCAAGGATGTCGAGCCGAAACCGCCACTGGGCGCGGGCGGATTGCCAAGCAAGGACAAGACGCCGTTCACTTGTATCAGACTGGCCTGCAGCTCGCCTTTGGAGACTTTGGGCAAATCGTACTTCAGCGTGATGGTCGCTTCGTTGCGGGACTTGTCGGCATCCAGATCCAGCTCCAGGCTGGGCGGCGGCAAGCGATACGCGCCTGACTCCACCACGGCGTCCGAAATACCCTGGTAATTCAGCAGGCGCTTGCCGACGTTTTCATTGGAGACTTCCTCCAAAGCCAGCTTCAGCCGGGTGCGCTTGTCCGTATTTTCCGCTTCGTGCAAGGCGACGGACTTTACGTAGATTGGCTCGGTGCCTGGAAAACTGATGGTCAACCCCTTGATGCTGGCGCTCCCCATAAACGATGCGCTGACCTCATCCCAGCGCACGTATTGGCCCAGATTGTAGTCACGCACGACTTTTTGCAGCTTATCTTCGGCTTTGCTGGAAGCCAGAGCGTTCAGCCCCAGCCAGGCACCGGCCAGAGCGACGACGGCCACGCCGCCGATGATCCATGTTTTAGAGTTGTTCGCAGCCATTTAATTACCGCCTTTGCGCGCTTGTTCAATGATGGCCTTGGCCTGTTCCGGAGTCCAGTCAGGTTGCCCCAGACTCAAGCGATACAGGCTCAGAGCGTCCTTGGCCAGATCGGCGCAGCCGTCGGCGGAGCAGGACTGTATGGCTTGCGGCCCGTCCAGGCTGACCAGGGACAGGGGCAATCCGTCTTCATCCTCGCGTTTGCTGTCCAAACGCAATTTTCCGGTCACCATGTACCAGCCTTTTTTCAGTTCGGCTTGGCCGACCAGGCGCAGGTCGTAGGGCCAATCCGCCTTGGCGTCACGCCCGTCCGATCCGCTGACCTGCACAATGCGGGTGAAGCTGGCATAGCGCTCGCCATTGGCGCCGGCCTGTACCAGGCGGCGATAGCCGTTGTTGTCGCCAAAAAGCTGATAGTCCACATCACGGAAAGACTGGCGCAGATACTTGGCCGGGCCCTCCTGGGCAATGCGCTGCTCAATGCTTTCGTAGTCGCGCAGGCGGCTTTCTTCCTGGCGCGCCTGCTCCATCAGCTTGCGCCGAGCTTCACGTTCAGCCTCTTCGGCACGGGCATAGACATAGTTACTGGCATTGCCCGGGTTGTAGCGCCAGGTGCCGGCGTCGCGTCCCCAATTCGAACGATTGGCCGAAATTTCGTACAGACGATGGGAATACATCTGCGCTTTGGCTTTCCGGTCGGCTTCGTCCCAACCGAACTCCTTGGTTTCAAGCAGCACCCCGTCTTCGAAGTTGTCCCAGACTTTGACCAGAACATGGCCGTTGCCGCTGATCTTGGCCGCGCTGAACAGGGTCAGGGCATTGTCGATGACAGTCCGGATCTGGTTGACGTTGCGGAAGGTCGACTCCTGACCATGAATGACGACCAGGCGGGCGTCATTGTTGCGCATCACGCCGACGCCCGAATACGTACTGGCCTTGATCATGGCCAGCACGACACTCTGTGTTTGCGAGTCATTGCCCAGCAAATACCAGAATTCATCCTTGCCGTTGAAGGCGATGGGCTCGGGCAGAAGGGCATCTCCTTGCATGGGAGTGCCATTTTTCACGTAGACCGTGCCAGTGCTGGCAAGCACTTTGCCGTCGCCGCGCAGCAAGGACAGATTTCCCTGACCATCAAGCATGCCGTTGGCATTGCAGCTCAAGCGGCCTTCGGACTGCAAGGCATAATCGGCATTGCCGTCCATCTCGACCACAGTACGGATGGCGCAGCCATTCTGGTCCTTGAGCGTGGTCAAGGCTTGCGCCAAATCCAGGGCGCGCGCGCTTTTTTCTGCGCTCCACCCCTGGATAGTCACGCTCTGGCTGACCGGCGTCGGCGCAACAACAGGCGCCTTGGCTGGCTCGGGCTGAGCCTGCGCCGCGGGAGCGACAGGTTCTGGTGCAGGTGCGGGCGCTGCAGCTGCCGCCGGCTCGGGCGGCGCCGTTTCTTTGGCCACCTGCGTCTTTTCTACCTCGGCAACCGGCAAAGGCGCAGCGGGCGCTTGGGCCGGGGCCGTTGCCGCCGGCTCCGGCTGGGCAGGCGAGGGCGGCGCCGGCTCAGGGGCGGCGGCCACTTGCGGGTCAGAATTGATAAGCGGCTGCGGCTCAGGCGCTGCCTTGACCTCCGCCGCAGCAGTCTGGTCCAGATCAGCCGCAGCGACGGGCGGCTCTACCTTGGCAATCCACTGGTCCGACTTCCGCGCCACGCCTTTGGCAAATTCCTTGCCTTGGGGGTCAACGGCCGTCCATTGGAACTGCTCGGCCTGAGCACACTGCGCAGCCATCAAGGCTCCCAGTTTGGGAACTATGCCCTCGATGGTAGCGGCTACCGGGGTCACCTGGCTTGCCAGGCGCAGAACGGGGCTGGGAGAACACCAGTTGTCGGCTGTCTTGCCGTCAATGAACACCTCCAGCCTGTCGTTCTGAGAAAAAGCCAAGCGATAGTCCTGGCCCCACGCCGGCAAGGCGACCAGGCTGGCTGCCAGCGGCAGCCATGCAAATGAATGTTTCATGTATTCAGCTTCAATTAACCGATTTGCCAGGCGCCATCATTGCCCTGGCAGGCGTCCACCGTCTTGCTGTCGGTACTGCCCGACTTGGTGGTGATCTTGTATTCCATCGTGCGGCAGGTCGTCTGCACGACCGTGGTTTCGCTGACGGGAGCAGCCGGATTGATGGCATCCAGGTCAAAACCCTGACTTTGCGCCTTGGCGACGGTAATGGAGTCCAGATCCGTGGCCTGATCCGCTTTGGCAACCGCAACCGGAGCGACCAGCGGCGCATAGACATAGCCCACGGTGACGCCTTGACGGGCAACGGCGATCCAGTCATTGGCGGTCCGTCCCTGCGCGGTGAAGGTCTGCCCAGCCGTGAAGCCGCCGACTTTTTCCGCATCGTTGGCAGGCGCGGCGCGCAAATTGGCCGATTTGACGGCGCGGTAAGGCTTGTTGATCACATCCAGCTTGTCGGCTTTGGCGATCTTGGGCGAACGCTTGATCGTCGCCTGCTTTTCCACGGTTTTGCTGGACACGGGAGTAATGGAAGCGGTAGCGCCGCTATGGTCCGAGGACCAGTCCACCGTGCGCCCGGACTCCAGCGCCTGCTGAGTGCTCAAGGCCAGGGATTGCTTGTCTTGTTCATCGAGGTTGGCGCCAATCCAATTCCCCAGAGCGCCGCCGGCCAAGGCACCCAGGATCATGGCGACAGTACGTCCACTGCCGCCGCCGATCTGGCTGCCGATCAGCACACCGCCGATCGTGCCCAAGGCCGTACCGATCGTCTGCTTGCTGCCCCAGCCGCCGCCATCCGTGGTGGCGCAACCGGCCAACCCTACGCTGGCCGCCAATACGGTAATCAGAAGCTTCTTCCTCAGAATCATTCTCGGCATCCCTTTTTATGTATCTCTTCGAGTCGTCATTGAAAAGGCCGGAGCTGCGCGTGGCGGCAAATCCGGCCGCGCAAAGTGTAGCACGCATGCTGTTACAAAAAGGCATGCCTCATAGGAGAAATGTCAAATGAAAAGGCCCGGACGCGCTGTTTTCACGCGCTGTCCGGGCCTGGATGTAAAGCGGTCGTCTGCTGTATTTATTTGATCAGCGTGACCGGCACATTGACCATGCTAAGCACCTTGGTGGTGACCGAACCCAGCACCAGACCGGGCAGGGCGCTCAGGCCACGCGTGCCCATCACGATGTGGTCGATATTGTTGCGTTCCACGTAATCCTTGATGGTCTGCGCCGCGTTGCCGGCAATGATGTTTTCCTTGACCTGCACAGATTGACCGGCCAGCACGGAACGGGATGGGATCAAGGCATTATTGCCTTCATCCTGGTAATAAGCCTGCAGCACATCGTCAGAAAAGAACCGTTTGACGTTGCCGGACACAATAGGCGTGGGCACAGCCAGCAGATGCAGCGTAGCCTCGGGCTTGTGAGCCAGCATGGCTACCGCCGCCTGTACGGCGCGGGTGGACGCGTCGGAGCCATCGACCGGAACGAGAACATTCAGCATAGACACCTCTAGTTGGAAATTAACTATTTAAGCTTGAAGCACTTACTCTTCTAAGCACATTACCTAATAAGTGAATGAATATACTTGATCGATGTCAACGCATACAGTTATTTACATAAAGCTGATCTATCATAACCGTATGATCACGAAGTGAATGCCACATGGACCTCTGTGTGGGAAACGTCACGTGCGCAGCATTCACACGGGTGCAACACCCGTTCCTGCGCCTGTTATATAAGGGAGATGCCCAATGAAATTGAAACAACTGCTGGTCTGTGCATCGCTGATGACCATCGGTTTCGGCGCGCAGGCTGCTGAACCCACCTTTGAATCCGTCAAAGACATCCTGACCAAGAACGCCTGTCTGGCCTGTCATGCCGTGGACAAGAAGGTTGTCGGCCCCGCCTACCAGGAAGTGGCCGAAAAGCGCAAAGGCGACCCGGCCAATGCGGAATTGCTCGCCCAGCACATCCGCCAGGGCAGCAAAGATGTATACGGTCCCATGCCCATGCCGCCGAACCCCGGCATTTCCGATGACGACATCAAGCAAGTCGTTGCATGGATCATGGCCGGCGCTCCACAGTAAGACCCCGTCACGAAAAAACGGACATTCGATGAATGTCCGTTTTTTTTGGGCGATGGCTCATGGGCCGCTAGGCGCGCGGCTTGCTCTGCATGATGCGCTCGTAATCAGCGGGCTGAAAGCGCCAGGTCAGCACCACCACACCCAGGACCAGCACGCAATGCAGCATCCAGGCCGCATTGAAGCCGCCGGTGTAGTCGCTGAGCCAGGCGCTGATCATGGGAAATAAGGCAGCAATCGGAAAACCGCCGCCTTGCATCAGGGCACTGAGCGTTCCCGCCCGCGCTGCATCCGAAAAATGATCCAGCGCCACCAGCAGCACCAGCGAAAAACAGCCACCCAGGCCAATCCCGATGATGATGCCCCACAAATAAGGCGCGGCATCCGGAATCCAGGCAAAGGCGGCGAAACCCGCCAACTGGAAAGCCAAGGCCAGCCAGATCCAGCCGCGCCTGTCCTTGTTCCTGGCCGCCAGCGTAGGCAGCAGGAAAGCCGCGACCGCCTGCGCGACCGACAACAAGGCGACCAGCGTGCCGCTGGCCGCTGCGCTCCAGCCATGATCCTGATAGAACGTGGCAAGCCAGGTGACCAACGAGGCATAACCGCCGTTAATCAGTCCAAAACACAGCATCAAAGACCAGGTGCGCGGAAGCCGCAGCAAGGCCAGCGACGGCAGTCCTGCAGCACCGCCTCGCGCCACCCGGGGCACGACCTTCCAGGCGATCCACAAGGCCACGCTGATCGGCAAGGCCCAGAATGCCAGCGCCACCCGCCAACTGTCGGACAAAGTGCTGATCCAGGGGGTGATCTGCGCGCCCAAAGCCCCGCCGCCCATCAAGGTGGCCGAATACACGCCCGTGACCTGCGCCGTATGCTGGGGAAACTGTTCCTTGATGATGCCGGGCATGACGGCCTGCAGCATGGCCACGCCCGCGCCGCACAACAGCGCCGTGGAAATCAGGCTAAGGCCATTGGGCACGACCCAGCGCAACGCACAGCCCAGGCACAGAATGATCAAGGACACCATGACAATATGACGCACCGACAGCAACCGTCGCACCGAGGGCATGCAGAATGCCCCCAGGCCCATGATCATCATGGGCAGCAAAGTCAGCCAGGCCATCTCGCCTAATTCCATGCCCAAACCCTGCGCCACGTCCCGGGCCAGGGTGCCGCTGGAGGTCAGGAAAGGGCGCAGATTCAAACCGACAAGAATGACAAACGCCAGCCAAAGTCCTTGGCTGGCGTGGGCGCCGGGCAGGCGGGGTGCAGCAGATATGGTCATGAAATATAGTCAGTGGACTGATTAAAAAGAGTACTACTGTACACGCTCACGGCCTCAGGGTCTTGCCCCGGCTTGTTCCAGAATGGCGGCAGTGGCCTGCTGATTGCGCTGTCGCGCCAGCGATAAGGGCCGTATGCCCTGGCCGTCGGGCAGGTTGACGTCGGCGCCGCCCTTGATCAGCTCGCGCACCACCTGCTGGTGTCTGGGGCCGCCGTCGGACAGCACGATGGCCTCGTGCAAGGCAGTCCAGCCCAGGCGATTGACATGGTTGGGATCAACGCCGGCCTTGAGCAGTTCACGCACCACTTCGACATGACCATGCTCGGCCGCCGGGATCAGGGCCGTGCCCCGATAGCGATTCACACTGCCCACATCCGCGCCGCTCTTCAAGGTAAGGCGCAATATGTCCAGCCGCCCCTCGGCGCCGGCGACCAGATAAGGCGTGTCATGAATAGCGTCGGCCTGATTGACGTCTGCGCCGGCGCGCATCAATTGAGCTGCTATGTCCACATGATTCAGCCAGGTAGCGCGAAGCAGGGGGCTTTGACCCTGCTGATCGGGGATATTGACACTGCTCCCGGCCCCTGGCCGCTCCAGCAGTTCCCGCACTTTGGGGCTGTCTCCCTGTTCGACCGCTTCCAGCAGGGCCGTTTGCGTCCATGCCGGACTGCTGCCCAAGGCCAGGGCGAGTGCCGTCGCCCACAAGGCGCGCTTGCCAATGCCCATCATGATGAACTCCTGTTCATTGCAGTGAATACGCTTGAAACCATGGGGCCATTAATAACACAGATCAGACTCGATCCGTTTATGCAGAATGGCATACGTCCTATCAGGCTTAATAAGACATAGTGTCGTGATAGAGCTCGGGATTGTTGATCAACTTATCCAGCTCTGATCTCAGGTAGTCGATGAATACGCGGGTTTTCTGGGGCATCATGCGCGAAGGCAGCAGCGCCATGATGGGGAAGGGCGTGAATTCCCAGTCGGGAAGCACCCGCTCAAGGCGGGCGCCATCCGTATCCAGATACCGCTCTACCAGGGACGAGGCCGCGATCCCCATGTCTCTGACCGCCAGCTTGCGCATCATGATGGCATTATTGATGGTAACCGGCCCGCTGACATGAGCCGCGTAATGTTCATTGCCGGGACCTCGCAGCGTCCATACCTTATCGCTGTCGTCATGGCCGGAACAGATACAGCGATGCTCGGAAAGCTCGGAAGGGTGCTTGGGCCTGCCATGCCGATCCAGGTAGATACGCGATGCATACAAGCCCAAGTGAATCTGGCCCAGCACCGTAGCGACGGTGCTGGAGTCGGGTTGCTGGCCCACGCGAATCACGCAGTCGTAATTATCCGACTGCAGATCAATATGGCGAATGTTCAGATCGCAATCCAGCTCAATGTCGGGAAACTGCTGACGGAATCCCTGAATGACTGCAGGCATGAAGACAATACTGAAGCTGGCGGGAATCGACACTCGCAGGCGTCCGCGGGGCGACTGCGCGACATCCAGCAATTGCTCGTGCGCCAGCCGCGCCTGCTCGACAATGGCCAGGCACCGCTCGAAGTACACTTGGCCTGCTTCGGTCATGTCTACGTTGCGCGTGCTGCGCTTAAGCAAAGAGACGCCCACTTCTTTTTCCAGCTCTCGTATCCGTCTTGACACGGTGGAAACCGGCATCCCCAATGCCTCTGCGGCGCGGGTAAAGTGCCGGGCGCGAGCCACTTCCACAAAAATGGCGATGTCATTCAATAAGGGACCGGCGGTGATGTTACTCATAGAAACTGTTCCATGAATGGAAATATATTTGCAATATTAAGGGTTTTTCCTAGGTTGGGAAACGCTCATACTTCATCCATCGATTCGGAAATGATCTGACTTCGAATCTTTCTTAAACGAATAGTTAGAGTTGGAGTGAATTATGAAAAACATCGCACGTTCCACCATTATCGGTCTTTCCCTGGGCGCCGCCGCTCTGATGGGCACCGCCCACGCCGCTCCTTCGCAAGGCATCGGCGAACAACTGGACTACCCTGTTCTGCAATCGGTCGCCACAAGCAACATTCAGCAGACTCAGCAAGAGCTGGTTGATGCGCAGAACAAAGGCCTGATCAGTGCCGGCGCCATGAACGACTACCCCCAGATCTCGGAAGGCACGCCCTTGTCGCGCGCCCAGGTCGCTGCATCCAGCAGCGAATGGAACAGCGCCAACGATAGCTTCGTTGCTTACTAAGCGCCTGCTGTACTGATCCTGCACCTACAGCGCCCCACACGGGGCGCTGTTTTTTTATGTGTTGTTGACCTTGCCATCGGGTCAAGCCCTACAGTGACACCATCAACGACAATTCTAAGGTGGTTCTCATGATGACTAGCCCCTCCGACAAGGGTTCCCGCCTGACACTGGGTGTCGAGGGAATGACCTGCGCCTCCTGCGTCAGCCGCGTGGAAAAAATCATCTCGAAAGTGCCGGGCGTGCGGCAAGCCCAGGTCAACCTGGCAACCCAGAAAGCAACGGTCGACTATGAAGGCGCTGCCCCCGTTCAGGAGATTATCCAGGCGGTAAAGAAGGGCGGATACGACATTCCATCCCAGGAAGTCGTGCTGGATGTGCAAGACATGACGTGCGCCTCCTGTGTGGGACGCGTAGAAAAAGCCTTGTTGAAAGTTCCTGGTGTTCAAGGCGCCGCCGTCAACCTAGCTACCGGAAAGGCCACAGTGCAAAGCCTGCAGGGTGTTGCGACCGGCGATCTGATCGAGGCCGTCAGCAAGGCCGGCTATCCCGCCAAGCCGGCCAGCGCCGCGGCATCCGGCGACCAGGCCGAACGCGCCCAACAACACTACGAATCCGTGCGCAAGCGCTTCTGGCTGGCGGCCATATTGGCGTTTCCCGTGTTCGTCCTGGAAATGGGCGGGCATATGGTGCCTGCCTTCCATCATTGGATCAGCGCAAGCATCGGCACCCAGAACAGTTGGCTGCTTCAGTTCGCCCTGACCACGCTGGTGCTGCTGTTCCCAGGACGCGAATTCTATACCAAGGGCTTCCCGGTGCTGTTGCGCGGCGCTCCCGACATGAATTCCCTGGTGGCCGTAGGCACGATGGCGGCGTATCTGTTCTCCATCGTCACCACCTTCTTCCCCGATCTGCTGCCGCAATCCTCGCGCAATGTCTATTACGAGGCGGCCGCCGTCATTGTGGCTCTGATACTGCTCGGCCGATTGCTGGAGGCTCGCGCCAAAGGCCGCACGTCCGAAGCAATCCAGCGTCTGCTCAGCCTGCAGCCGCCGACGGCGCGCGTGCGCCGCAACGGCGAGGAAGTCGACGTTCCACTGGAGTCACTGCAAACCGGCGAACGCGTGCTGGTGCGCCCCGGCGAACGTATTCCCGTGGATGGCCAGGTGCTGTCCGGCCAAAGCTATGTGGATGAATCCATGGTGACGGGGGAGTCTGTTCCGGTAGCCAAAGCGCAAGGCGACAATCTGATCGGCGGTACCGTCAACCAGAAGGGGGCGCTGGAGTTCGAAGCCACGGCTGTCGGCCAGGACACCGTGCTGGCGCATATTGTGTCCATGGTAGAGCAGGCGCAAGGCTCCAAGCTGCCCATCCAGGCCATTGTGGACAAGATCACGCTGTGGTTCGTACCGGCGGTCATGGGGCTGGCAGTCCTGACAGCGATCGTGTGGCTGATCTTCGGACCCGCTCCTGCGCTCAGCTTCGCCCTGGTCAATGCCGTGGCTGTACTGATCATTGCATGTCCCTGCGCCATGGGACTGGCTACACCTACGTCCATCATGGTCGGCACAGGGCGGGCCGCTCAAGCGGGCGTGCTGTTTCGCAAAGGTGATTCTCTGCAAGCGCTGCGCGAGGTAAGCGTAGTGGCCGTCGACAAAACCGGTACCTTGACCAAGGGCGCCCCTGAGCTGACGGATTTTGTCAGCGCACCCGGGGAGGACGCGCAACAGGTGCTGGCTGCCGTTGCCGCGCTGGAGAACCACTCGGAGCATCCGATCGCTCAGGCCATCGTGACGGCGGCCCGTGAAAAAGGCCTGACTCTGCCCCAGGCCGAGCAGTTCGAATCCTTGACCGGCCTGGGCGTGGCGGCGCGCATCGGCGAGCAGCAATGGCACGTAGGCGCCGACCGTCTGATGACCCAACTGGGAGCAGACCTGTCGGCCTTCACCCAGCAGGCCGAAGCCCTGGCGCAGGAGGGCAAAACGCCCATGTACGCCGAGCGCGACGGCCGTGTGCTCGCCTTGCTGGCCGTCGCTGACCCCATCAAGGAAACCACGCCCCAGGCCATCGAGGCACTGCATGCCCGAGGCATCAAGGTGGTGATGATTACCGGTGACAACCGTCACACCGCGCACGCCATCGCCCGTCGGCTGAACATCGACGACGTCGTCGCTGAGGTCATGCCGGACGGCAAGGTAAAAGCGGTCGAGTCGCTGCGCCAGGAGCATCAGCACCTGGCCTACGTCGGTGACGGCATCAACGACGCTCCCGCGCTGGCGGTGGCCGATGTCGGCATCGCCATCGGCACGGGCACGGATATCGCCATTGAAGCCGCTGATGTCGTACTGATGTCGGGCGATATGCGCGGGGTCGTCACAGCGATTGCCCTGTCGCACGCCACACTGCGCAATATCCACCAGAACCTGTTCTGGGCCTTTGCCTACAACGTGGCCTTGATCCCGGTTGCGGCCGGCGCGCTGTACCCCTTCGGCGGCCCCTTGCTTTCGCCCGTTTTCGCGGCCGGCGCTATGGCCTTGTCCAGTGTGTTCGTGCTGACCAATGCGCTACGCTTGCGGCGCGTCAAACTGGACTAGCGGTTCCAGAGCAGGACAGCCTTGCCGGTATAAAAAATGCCGCCCCTGGGGGCGGCATTTTCGATCAGGCTTTCAAGGTGTAGCGCAGAATCTCCACGATCTGCTCCGGCGTTGTGGCCCAGCCCTGCGCGCTGGCATCGACCTCCTTCAAAGGGTGGATGATGTCCTCTGCGTGGAGGGTGACATAGGGTTTGCCCAGCGCCGCACAGTAGCCGGCATCAAAAGCCGCGTTCCACTGCTTGTACTTATCACCGAAACGCACCACGACCAGGTCGGCTTTTTCGATCAAGGTCTTGGTCCGGATAGCGTTCACTTTGGACGATTTATGATCACGCCAGAAAGATTCACTTTCCGGGCCCAGGTGATCACCAGCGGCGTCGCTGGCATCGTGGTCGGTCACAGGGGAGGTAAACGTGATGTCCAGGCCCGCAGCCTTGGCGCCGCTGGCGATCTGCTCACGCCAATCAGTGTGGATTTCGCCGGACAGGTAGACGGTAAAGCTCATGGTTCGCTCCATAACAAAAAGCCGGGTTGGCCCAGTCAGGGCGCCCGGCGCATTCAAGCACTTCTTAAAGTAGCATACCGCGCCGAACCCAGACAGTGCGCCAGCCTGATAGCGCTTATCACCACCCCAAGCGATGGGACTGTTCCAGCGCGCGATGGCGCTGCTCTTCATCGGCATGCAGGTAAATATTGGTCGTAGCGATGGACTCGTGCCCCAAAGTGTCGCGGATGACGCGCAGATCCATGCCCTGATTAGCCATGTGCGAGCCTGCCGAGTGGCGCAGCCAGTGGGCTGACGCCTGCTCCAATACACGAGCTTGCGCTTCACGCTCGGGATGCTGGACTCGCAAGTCCGCGGCCGACTGTACAAAAACCTGCTTGACCAGCACATGCGCCATCGCCCGGGTCAGGTGCTTGCCCGAAACCCCAGCGCTTGCACCCGCCGGCATCAACAAAGGCTGTATTTCCAAAGCATGAGGCAAACCCTCCAATCCATAAGCCTGCCGGTAGCGCACCAATTCCTGCATCAGTTCCTGCGTCATGGGCACACGTCGCCATTTGTCTCCCTTGCCGCGGATCTGCAGCCACCACTGAGGCAGCCCTTGCCCATCCGGCCGCACAGACACGTCGGCCATGCGCGCCTGAACCAGCTCGGAAATACGCAGGGCCCCGCCGTAAAGAATGGAAAACAACCAGCGCAGCCGGGCCTTGTGCCGGACAGCCGCCGCCCCGTCCTCCGGCAAGGCACGTATCCATGCCTGCACCCACGACCATTGCTCTGCATTCAGATAGCGCTGCACGTCGTTGCTCGGGCCGACCGGGCGACGGCGTCGGGAGAGAGCCAAAGGATTGCCGGCCAGATAGCCGGCTTGCACCAGCCACGCGAACAAGGCATTCAGGATCAACAGGGTCTGCCGTCGGCTGGCGTCAGACAAAGGACCGGCGAACGGGCGCCAGGACGGATGATGGCGCGCCGGACGCGCGCCGCCTTGCACCACCCAACGCTGCACAGGCTGGGGATCGGCCAGGAAATGCTCGTAAGCCAGAATGTCTTCGTGACTGATAGAGGACAGCGGTTTATGCCTTTCCACCACGGCCCACAGCAGTAGCCGCTCGGCTTCTTTGCGGTAATTGGCATAAGTTCGCGGACTGTCCGCATAGCGCGCCAACCAGGCCCGCAAAGCATCGATATCTGTCTGCGCATCGATCTGGGCCCGACTCCCCTGCGCCCGGTTGACGCCGGACCGACCATCGAACTGAGCCAGCAATTGTGCAATGGCATCCGGACGAGCGGGGGAGGGCGGAGCGGATGAGGGGTTCACAAGCATAGAACATCCATTTTTCTAGATATTTGACATTATAGAGCTAATGTCAAATTTATGAATCAACAATATTGAATTCACAACATAATACGTTGTATTATTAATAAAAATAAATCGGATACGATGAAAATGGACCAAAACGCCCTTACAGAAGGCCAATTGCAGGCCGATGTTGCCCAATTACGCGATCGCTTCAGCCATACCCAGACGCTGTACCGGGAAGTGGCGGCTTTGCTCTTTTTTCGCTACGGGACCACGCCCACGGCCAACAAGCTGTATCAGCTGGTGCGCAAAGGCAGCATGAGCGCGCCTGCCGAAGCCCTGCAGGCGTTCTGGCAGGAGTTGCGCGAAAAGAGCCGGGTCAGGCTGGATCTGGCGGACATCCCCGACGAGCTGCAGTCCTTGACCGGCGAATTGCTAGGCCGTGTCTGGCAGCAATCCATGGAGCATGCGCGCCAGGAACTCCAGGCCTACCAGGTCCAGGCAGACGAACAGGTGAAACAGGCCCGCACGCAGGCGCAGAACGCCGAGCAGCGTGCCCAGACGCACGAACGGGCCCACCAGCAGGCAGAGCAGGGCATCGCGCAGTTGCAGCAGCAGCTTCAGGCGAGCCGGGAAGAAAAAGTGGCGCTTGCGCAGGACCTGCACCATGCCCGGCAACGCCAGGACGAACTGGAAAACGAAAAATCAGCCTTGCAACACGAACTGCGCCGCCAGGGGGAACAATTCACCCAAGACCTGGGGCAACTGCAGAAAGCCATTGAGCTGACAGAAGAACGGGCCCAGGCCAGCGAACGCCGGGCGCTGCTGGAGATAGACAAAGAACGCTCTGCACAGACTCGTCTGCGCCAACAGCTCGAACAGATCGAACAGGCGCTGCAAGAGCAGCGCCAACGTCACGACATCGATCAAAAAACCGCGCAAGATCAATTGCAGGCTGCGCGGCAAGAACTGGGCCAGGAGCAGGGCGAACGCCGGGCCATGCAAGCCGCCCTGGATTTCAGCAACGGACTGGCGCGAGAAATGCAGACCGAATTGCAACTGCTACGCACGCGCAGCGCCTTGCTGGAGCGGGAAAAAGAAGACTTGCACGACCATGTCCTGATGCTGCGCAGCAAACTGGAGCAAATCCAGGCCGAGCGCCCCAGCCCGGTGCGCCTGAAACGCAGACCCATCCCGCCTGCAGCCGGACAGACGGATTGAAGTCCGTGATAAGCTTAGGCGCATGAATATTCGGGGTTGCTTCGCACGATCCGGCAGTACAGGCGCACACTGGCGTTGGCTGGTGGCTATTCTGTTGCTGGCCAGCCTGCTTTATGGCATTCCCGATGCCCAGGCACTGGTACCGACGCCGCCGGGCCACGTACATCAATTGCAGCATGCTGCGACAGACCACTCATCTCCTCGTCCCGCATCCAGCTCTCATTGCGCCACACCAGTGCACGGGGCCTGCTGCCCTTGCATGCCTGCGCCCTTGATATTGCCCTTTGCGCACAGCCCGCGCCTGTCTTATCCGCCCGCGCCGCGCAGACTGGATTTTCATTCCCGTCTGATCGGCCCCTCGCTCCCGCCTCCCCGTTGTTCCTGATAGCCATGCCAGTTGTATTGCCGGTTCGAGCCTGCGGGACGAACCGTCGCCCGATCACGCCCTATCGGCGTGAATCCATGGATCTTTTATCTGGATAACACAATGAAACGACGCGAACTTTTCAAGCTGGCCCTGGGTGCCAGCCTGCTGGGCAGTTTGCCAGGGCGAGCCCTGGCCCAGGCCATGAGCCATCACGGGACGATGTCAGCCCACGCCGACATACCTCATGGAGTTGCCGCCCTGATGCCCCTCGAACGCATGCCCGCCGGCCAAGCCTTGCGCTCCTTGCCCAAGCTGCTCAATCAGGCCGAAAAGCCAGGCCAGTTTAAGGCGCGCCTGACAGCCGCTCGACACAAGCTCACCCTGGCCGGCAATAAGCAGACCGAAGCCTGGCTGTACAACGGGCAAATGCCCGGTCCGCTGATCGAATTGAACGAAGGCGACGAAGTCGATATCGAATTCGTCAACCAGTTGGACCAGCCCACCACCATTCATTGGCATGGCTTGCCGGTACCGCCTGAGCAGGATGGCAATCCCCAGGATGCGGTGCCCGCCGGACAAAGCCGTCACTACCGCTTTACCCTGCCGTCAGGCTGCGCTGGCACGTATTGGTATCATCCGCACCCGCACGGCAAAAGCGGCGAACAGGTCGCCCACGGTCTGGCCGGCGCCTTGATTGTGCGCGCCCCGGATGATCCGCTGCGCCACGCTCCTGAACAGCATTGGGTCATCAGCGATCTGCGCCTGGATACGGAAGGGCGCATTCCCGTCAACTCTCCGTTGGACTGGATGAACGGGCGGGAAGGGCAGTTCGTGCTGGTGAATGGCCAGCGCCAGCCTCGCATCCAGATCGGCGCCGGCGACCGAATCCGCATCTGGAACAGCTGTGCAGCGCGCTATCTGCGTCTGCATATCCCCGGCTCGCGACTGATCCAGGTGGGTACCGACGGCGGCCTGCTGGAGGCGGCACGCCCGGCTGTCGACGAAATACTATTGGCGCCAGCGGAGCGCGCGGAGTTTTTCCTGGAAAGCGGACAGCCCGGCGCCACCACACTGCAGGCCCGCTACTACGATCGCCAGAAAATGATGGTGCAAGAGCAGCCCCTGGACCTGACCCTGGCGCATCTGGACATACAGGCCGGGGCTTTACACATACCGCCGCAGCTGCGCCCCATGACGGCAGCCCCGGACGGGCCCGCAAGCGCACGTGTGGTATTTAGCGAAGTCATGGACATGGATCACGGCAACATGCAAGGGCAGGGCATGAATCATTCGATGCCGATGGCCAGTCATGGCGACGCAGGCCCGACTGGGGAGTCCATGCCCGACATGGCCGCCTTGCAGCGCATGTTCCGTGTGAACGACAAGGTCTACGACATGGACCGCATTGACCTGCGCTGCCCCGTGGGCCAATGGCAGCGCTGGGAAGTAGTGAATGATTCGCACATGGACCATCCTTTCCACCTGCACGGCACCCAGTTCCAGGTGCTGTCCCGCCAATCAGACGCGGTGCGCACGCCCGAACCCTTTCGTGCCTGGCGCGACACCGTCAACCTGAGGCCCAACGAGACCATCACGCTGGCATTTCGCCAGGACCTGCCAGGCCTGCGTATGTTTCACTGCCACATTCTGGAGCACGAAGACCTGGGCATGATGGCGCAGCTGATGGTGGAAAAATCCGCGTAAAAATTCAGTCGCCACAGGCTGGCCATCTGCGACAGCGTGGCCGGCCTGACAAGAGACTATCATCCCTTTTCTAGAGATATTGAATCAAACGACGAGATGCTTGCCTGTTCGCCCTATACCCGATCACATTGGGCTTGCCGGGGCCAGATCAGCTTCTGATGCCTGCATTACAATAAGGAATTCTCTTAATTTCGGAGCGCAAGCCATGAGCCTGCTGGGTACCCCCTTAACCTCGTCGTCAGAAAAAATCATGTTGCTGGGTTCCGGCGAGCTGGGCAAGGAAGTCTTGATCGCCCTGCAGCGGCTGGGGGTCGAAACCATTGCGGTCGACCGCTACGACAACGCGCCCGGCCAGCAGGTCGCCCATCAGGCCCGCACCATTACCATGAGCGATCCGGATCAGTTGCGCGCCCTGATCGAACACGAAAAACCTGCCTTGGTCGTTCCCGAAATCGAAGCGATCGCCACCGGCGTGCTGGAAGAGCTGGAAGCGCAAGGCAAGGTGCGCGTCATCCCGACAGCGCGCGCCGCGCGTCTGACCATGGATCGCGAAGGCATACGTCGCCTGGCGGCGGAAACTCTGGGTGTGCCCACCAGCCCCTATCAATTCTGCGACTCCCTGGATAGCCTGCAAGCTGCCATTGACGAGCGCATCGGCTACCCTTGCGTGGTCAAGCCGCTGATGAGCAGCTCCGGCAAAGGCCAGAGCAAGATCAGCGGCCCCGATGATGTCGCCCGCGCCTGGAATTACGCGCTGGAAGGCGGTCGTGTCAGCCAATGCCGTGTCATTGTCGAAGGATTTATCGATTTCGACTACGAAATCACTTTGCTGACCGTGCGCTCCATCGGGGCTGACGGGCAAGTGGAAACCCAATTCTGCGACCCTATCGGCCACAAACAGGTCGATGGCGACTACGTTGAAAGCTGGCAGCCCCAGCCCATGAGCGCCAAGGCGCTGGAATCCGCCCGCGAGATCGCCCGCGCGGTCACCCAGGACCTGGGCGGACAGGGCCTGTTTGGGGTGGAACTATTCGTCAAGGGCGACCAGGTCTGGTTCAGCGAGGTCAGCCCCCGCCCGCACGACACCGGCATGGTCACCATGATCACCCAGTGGCAGTCCGAATTCGAACTTCATGCACGCGCCATCCTGGGTCTGCCGGTCAACACCGCCTTGCGCGTGCCCGGCGCCAGCGCCGTCATCTACGGCGGCGTCGACAGCAAGGAAGTCGACTTCCTGAACGTGGACCAGGCCCTGCGCATTCCGCAGACGGACATCCGCCTGTTCGGCAAGCCCGAGAGTTTTGAAAAGCGTCGCATGGGCGTAGCGCTGGCCGCAGACGCCGATCTGGACACGGCTCGCGCCAACGCCCTGAAAGCGGCCGGACTGGTCACGGTCAAGGCGCGCTGATCAGGGGAGGAATACGCATGCCTGTCATCGTCCTTCTGCTTGCCCTGGCCATTCTGGGCGGACTGGTCTATGGCGGCATGCAGCTCTATGCGATGGTCGCCTCAAGTCTGGGCGTCGTCGCTGCCGTGGCGGTCCTGCTGATCGCCGCCTGCGTCATTGCCGCGCCTTTCGTCTGGCTCTGGAAACGGCACCGCTCGCTGCACGGCTACAAGCGTGACGGCCAACGCATTCTGTCGCTGGAATGGCCGGCCGGCCACATTCACATGGACGCCTTGCACAAGCAGGGCGCCGTGCGCACAGAGCAAGGGCAGCGCGGCTTCATTTTTGCCGATATCGCCGGAGCGACGGAGCAGGGCGATGCCGTCGCGCTTTCTTTGCGGCATCCCGAACAGACATGGCTGTTGCCTATCGCGCCCGCCGCACAACGGCGGCGCTGGGTGCGCATCCTGATCCTGGCGCAACGCCAGGACCTTTGATAGGTATTCCCGGCCTCAGACCTGATCGCTGACTTGATCCTGCACAGCCGGCTCCACCAGATCCAGACTGGTCTTGTCCAGATTCTCCAGTGTCTCGACAACGATTTTCAGCACCTGCACGCGCGCCGCTTTTTTATCATCGCTGGGGACAATATGCCAAGGCGCCGTCTCGGTATCGGTATGAGCGAACATATCCTGAGCTGCCGTCCGGTACACCGTCCATTTGCTGCGGTTGCGCCAATCGTCTTGCGTGATCTTGTAGGCCTTGAAAGGCGAATTTTCGCGCTCCTGGAAACGCTTGAGCTGTTCCTCTTTGCTGACAGACAGCCAGAACTTCAGCACTACGGTGCCATTGGCGTTTAGCTGCGCCTCAAAACCATTGATCTCGTCATAGGCTCGGCGCCAGGTGGCCGGCGTAATCAGTTTCTCAACTCGCTCCACCAGTACCCGGCCGTACCAGGAACGGTCAAAGATGGCCACATCTCCATAACGCGGCAGTTTGCGCCAGAAACGCCATAGATAAGGCCGCGCCATTTCCACATTATCAGGTGCGGAAATAGGGTGGATATCGTAATTGCGCACGTCCAGCGCCGCCGTCAGTCGACGTATCGTGCCGCCTTTGCCCGCGGCATCCTGGCCTTCGATCACCAGGACAAGCGAACGTTTTCGAAACGCCTTGTCGCGAACGGCTCGCGACAAGCGCCCCTGCCAATGCAGCAGCTCGGAATCATAGTCCTGCACCTCAGGTACGGGCGAAGGCTGCGCCAACGACGCCGGCGGCTGGCGCAACCCTACTGGAAAAGGCTGCGGCTCCACGACCTGGCGCGGCAGTATCGGTTTGCGCATGGCCTGCAACACGGCACGCGCCACGGACACGTCTCGCAGGTACGGATCGGCACTCGGAATGACCACCCAAGGCGCATGACGGCGATGGCTCAGCCCTATGGTTTCCAGGCCTGCCTTGCGCAAGCGATTGAATTTCTTGTGGACCTTCAAGTCCGCCTTGCTGACACGCCAGGCAGTATCCGGATTAGCCAGCAAGCTGGCACAACGATCCGACTGGGCCTGGGCGGACAGATGAAACCACAGCTTGATCACCTGCACGCCTTGATAGGCCAACTGCGCTTCGAAACGATTGATCAGACGCGTGTACAAAGCTACCTTGTCTGCATCGGGTTTCTTGTTACTCAACTCTTGCATCAGGGAGGCGTACCAGGAGCCAAACACCAGACCGGTCTGTCCCTTGGCGGGCAAGGCATTCCAGTAACGCCACATGGCCGGGCGCATGATTTCTTCTTGTGTCAGTTCACCAAAGGCCAAAGTATGGACGTACCGGGGATCCAGCCATGTATTCAAAGTATTGATGGCCGATCCCTTGCCCACGCCATCCATGCCGGCCACGACGATTAACAGCGTCTGATCCGCTTTCTGCAAACGCTCGTATTGGCTGATCTGCAGGGCGGGGCGCAACTGCTCGATCTGTTTCTTTGCTTCATCCGCCGGCATGCTGGGATCGCGCTCGGCAAACTGGAATACATGGCCCATGTTTCTATCGCTCCAATTCAGGACTCGGCGTTCACTATACCCATAGACACGTCGTTACCAGAGATGCCAACGCCTATTGCACGCAAAAAAAAGAGGTTTCCCTGCTGCAGCGGACTGAATGGAGTGCCTGGTTTTTAAGCTCGAGCGACAAAAACACAATTATTACCCGGGTAAAATTGACAGCTCAATTTACACCCGGGTAATATTTTCCTGCTTACAGGAGAAACAGCATGAATCAATGGACCAGCTTCAGCGGGAAGCAACGTGTATTTCAAGGCACACCATCTCAGTTGGCCGTGTATCTGTTTCAGAACACGCACCTGCAGGACAGCATATTGGTGTTTGACGACCGGACGGGCAAACAGATCGATATGGATCTACGCGGCAGCGAGCAAGATATTCAGGCTCGATATGCACAATATGAGCAAGCAAACCAACCCGACATGGGTTCGGGAGAAACAGGCTCGGCACCCGAGTCGCGCGGTGTCGGCCGCCCACGACTGGGGGTCGTCGCGCGTGAGATCACCTTATTGCCTCGGCACTGGGACTGGCTGGCAGAGCAGAAAGGCGGCGCATCCGTGACGTTGCGAAAACTAGTGGATCAAGCTCGCAAAGCGGGAAGCTCCCAGGCGCGTCAACGGCACGCTCAGGAAGCATGCGACCAGGTCATGCGTACCTTGTTGGGCAATGAGCCGCATTACGAAGAGGCCGCCCGCGCCCTATACGCCGGTCGGCGCGCGGTCTTCATGGCCTTAAGCGAAGATTGGCCGGCCGATGGCAGAGACTACGTGCGGCATCTGGCTCAGGATGCATGGCTTGAGTCAGAAAATGACTGACGACAGTGGGGCATTAGGCGCAGCTTCACATAAATGACTGCGCCTTATGCTTGGTCTGGACAATCTGATGTACTGCGTTGTCCAGACCCATGTAGGAGGAAATGCGGGTACGTCTGTATTCGTGACTTTACATAATACACATTATGCGTTTATCCATGAGATCGTCATGATCCGATCACAAGCGTCACAATCGCATATTCATAACGTCATCTTGTAGCCTTTATGGCTGGCCGAAAATCCCAGCTGATCATAAAAACGATGAGCATCGACTCGCTTCAAATCGGATGTCAGCTGCACGATCTGGCAATCACGCCTGCGGCATTGCTCGATGGCCCATTCCATCATTCTGCGGCCTAGGCCGGCACCTCGCGCCTGATTGGATACCCGCACGGATTCGATTTCGGCACGCCATGCGCCTTGGCGCGACAAGCCCGGCATGAAGCTGATCTGCAGTGTGCCCACGACTGTTCCATCGAGTTCCGCCACCGCCAGAAGCTGGTTCGGATCGGCATGAATGGCCTCAAAGGCCTGGCGATAACACTCGGCCACGGGTTCGCTGGTGTTTTCTCGTTGTCGGCCCAGCATATCGTCGGCCAGCATGGCGACGATCGCAGGCAGATCGGACGAGACGGCGCGGCGAAAAACAAGGTCATCCATAGTTCTATCCATACAATCAGGGGAAAAAGCATTCGATTATGGCGGGCTAATGCGCCAGGACGATGACATATCAATCTGTCCCGGGCTCTGTTCCTTCCGTAATCGTCGCTGGCGGCTGCTGGGCCTGCAACCACGCTAGCCAGCTTGCTTGCAGCCGCCAGGCGCTGGCCGCACCGGGCGCATAGCCCATGATCTGTTCGATTTCCGGCAAAGAAAAGCCGCGTTCGATCAGGCCCGCTCCAAAGGTGTTACGCAGGCGCTGAGGCGTCATCAGCAGATCCATGTGCGTCATCCCCCATTTACTGACAATACGGGCCAGCGTAGCGGGATTCATCTGAGATTGAGGCCGTGCCGTGCTCAGCTTGCGGCTGCCCGGAAACAAGCGGCTTTTTTCAGCCGGCTTTCCGGGTTCATCCGCCACGCCGCTGTATTCCAGCCAGGCCCGCACGATATCCACACACCATAAAGGAACGGCGATTTCGCGTCGAGCGGAACCGGAAACAGTCAGCAGCAGAGGCCCATCCTGCCAGAGCGCGTCCTTATCGATGACATCTTCATCGGGCGCCTCAGGGATCCGGGCTGCGCGCTGAATCGCCTGCGGCGGCAGAACTTCCAACTCGCCCGGGCGCAAGCCCGTGCCCAGCATCAAGGCCACGATGGTCATGTCGCGGAACTCCCGCCAGCGAGCGGCTATCGTCATGTCGCTGGCCAAGGTCAGAACCCGCAGGCGGTTCTGCAAGGCGGTGATGGTCTGAGCGCTTTGATCCATGGACAAAAAGCGCGTGGCCTGATTATCCGGCGCCTGACGCCAATCTTGCTTCATGGGATCGTTGATGGCCGGACCCAGGGCGGGATTTTCCGCGCGGCCGTCCTGACGACACAGTTCTTCGTAGGCACGGGCGATGATTTGTTGATAACGCTCGCGCTGGGGCCGGCGCACATCGTCCAGCCCACCCAGGAAATCCCGGATGTCGGATGCCTCGATCTGGGCGTAATGCTTTCTATGCAATTGCAACTCTTGCAGAAACCGGCGCCACAAGGTCCGATAGACCCGTTGCGTTCCCGCCCGCATGGGCGGCCTCTGATGCTGCAACCACGTATCAAACAAGGCCTCGGCCGGAATCTCGCAGGCTTTTGAACCCAGAATCGGAAGGTCGAACTGCCCTTCTTCCCGTGTAGACTTTTTTGTCATGGCGCCCAAATCATTTCCGTTAATTGCATTTTTATAGAATACGACAGCACATGCTATCCAGCAAGCGGCGCATGTCCGCCGCCGGACGCAGGCCTACCTGAACAGATTCTGGTGTACCCACCCCTTGTTAGTCAGCACCAGCAAGGCCTGACCTTGTACGGCCGGTGCCATGAACAAGGTCAGTTCAGGATAGCTTTTCTGCAGCGCGGACCATTGCAGCCAGGCGGCCGCATCCTGCAGGTGGTAGACATAATTCACACGGCTGACCTTCAAGCCCTCGGCCTCGGCAGGTTCACTGAACGAGGTAATGCTGTCCACGACCAGACGTCCGGTGCAGAACGCGTCGTGCAGCCCCTGCTGCTGAGAATCGCCCCGGACCAGGTAGGGCTCACCGGCAGGTGCCAGCTCGTAGCGCGGCGCTTCCTGCGTACCGACCTGACGCAGCAATCCGGCCTCTTCCAGAGCGGCCAGGCGCGCCCTGTCCTCAAGCGCCAGTGCCGAATCATGCTCAGCCTGGTAGGGATACTGACGTCCGGGCAGCCCCACACACAGTCCGTTGCGGGTATCCAGATAGGATTGAATGGCCGCGCTGAAATTGGCCTCGTCCGCCTTTTTCATATCCTGGCAGCCCGCCAGCACGCCCGCCGTCAATATCAATCCCAACACCGCCTTGATCATGTGCCCGCATCCTTTCCGTCGTCATGCAAACTAGTAGTGTAGCGTCCCCGTCCGCGTCCACTCGTACGCACATGTGACAAGGCCAGACACCCAGGATTACATCCATCGTTGCAACAGTGAGTTGCAGCATCAGGTCTTTGTCTCAGCTTACAAACAGGTTAAAGTTCTCTGGCTTCGTAAATGAAAGGCATTATCAATGAGCATTTCTTCCCGCCCGACGCCGACGCTTGCCTACTCTGTCACCGCACGCCTGCTGCACTGGTTGATGGCCCTGGCCCTGATCGGCATGGTGATTCTGGGCTACACCATGAAGACCTTGCCGCTGTCTCCACTCAAGCTGCAGGTGTACTCCTGGCACAAATGGATAGGCATCAGCCTGCTGATCCTGCTCATTCTGCGGCTGGCATGGCGCCTGCTCCATCGCCCCCCCGCCCTGCCCGCCTCCATGTCCGCTCTGACTCGCGGCCTTGCCCACGCTGGACACGCAGCGCTCTATGCCGTCATGGCCGCTATTCCCCTGACCGGCTGGCTGATGAGCTCGGCCAAAGGCTTTCAGACCGTCTGGTTCGGCCTCTGGCCCTTGCCCGACCTGGTCGCCAAGAACAAGGCGCTGGGCGAAACGCTGGTTCAGGTCCACATTAGCCTGAACTATGTGCTGATCGCCCTGGTCGCCATTCATGTTCTGGCAGCCCTCAAGCATCATTTCATTGATCGCGACGGCTTGTTGCGCCGCATCACTTTCGCCCCCTCCAAGGACCACGCATGATCAAACCTCTGTACGCCGCCTTGCTGGCCGGATCC
Organism: Pseudomonadota bacterium; assembly: GCA_023439305.1. GTDB lineage: Bacteria > Pseudomonadota > Gammaproteobacteria > Burkholderiales > Burkholderiaceae_B > Alcaligenes. The sequence continues at coordinate 135,819 of JAEXOO010000040.1, read as the reverse complement.
CTGGGACTGTCGGTCGGCCTGAACGCACACGCCGCCTACCAGACCCTGGACGCCGCCAACAGCCAGATCGCTTTCGAGTACGCCCAGATGGGCGTCAAGCTTGATGGCCAGTTCCGCCAATTCGACGGCGAGCTGAATTTCGATCCTGCTGCACTGAGCAGTTCCAAAGTCGTCCTGAAAGTCGCCCTGGACAGCGTGGACACCGGCTCTGCCGAGGCCGACGACGAACTGCAGGATGTACGCTGGTTCGATATCGACGCTCACCCCCAGGCCGTTTTCACATCCAGCCAGATCCGTGAAATCGGTGCGCAACAGTATGAAGTGGCGGGAACCTTGCAGATCAAGGGCCGCGAACAGCCCGTCCAGGTTCGCGCCACCCTGCAGCCATCGGGTGACGGCGCGATATTTACCGGCAGTTTCGTCATCAAGCGCGGCGATTTCGCCATCGGTGAGGGCTCCTGGTCCAGCTACGACGTAGTCGCCAACGAAATCACCATCAACTTCCGAATGAGCGCGCGCTGAACAGCCCGCTCTTAAAGAATTCTTTACCCCTGACTTACCTGCTTCCAAGGAAACACACCATGTTCAAGCCGCTCGTCGCTCTGTCCGCTACCCTGGCCTTCAGCTTCGCCGCCCATGCTGCTCCCGTGACCTACCAGGTCGAACCCAGCCACACCTTTGTTCGCTTTGCTTACAAGCACCTGGGCCTGAGCACCCAGCAGCACCGTTTTGACGCCATTCAGGGCACGGTTGTGCTGGACACCGACGCCAAGACTGGCAAGATCGACATGACCGTGGACACTCGCTCCGTGGACACCGGCTTCCCGCTGTTCGACGAACATATCCAGGGCAAGGATCACTTTGACACGGCCCAGTTCCCCAAGGCCACCTTCACCTCAAACGACATCGTGTTCGAGGGCGACAAGCCCGTCGCTGCCAAGGGCGAACTGACCATTAAAGGCATCACCAAGCCCGTCACCCTGACCATCGATTCCTTCCTGAGCATGCCCAAGCACCCCATGCTGGGCAAGCCTGCACTGGGGGCCGACGCCCAGGTTCAGATCAAGCGCTCAGAATTCAATATGGGCGCCAATGTGCCTTACGTGGGCGACGAAGTCACCATCAGCATTGCGCTGGAAGCCATCCAGCAATAACAAGAGTAGACTCAAGCCCCGCCTGCCGGCGGGGCGCGACATCACAGGATGTCGTTCAAGGCTTCCAGGGGACGCGCCAGACGCGTCCCTTTTTCCGTCACCACAATGGGGCGGTTCAGCAACACCGGGTGCGCTTCTATGGCGGCCAGCAGCTCATCCTCGGACAAGGCGGGATTATCCAGGCCCAATTCGGCGTATACCGCTTCCTTGGGACGCATGGCCTGGCGCACGTCCAGACCCGCTGCCGCGATCAGGGACTTGAGCTCGACCTTGGACAAGGGCGTTTTCAGATATTCGATGATCTCCGGCTCCAGCCCCTTTTCCTGCATCAAGGCAAGGGCATTGCGGGACGTGCTGCAGCGCGGATTATGATAGATTTTGCTCATGTCAGAACCTGACCTCCTGTAAAGCATGTTCGGGCAGGCTATAGTAGCCGAGCCCTTGTCGACGCGCCAACGGATTGCCCGCTACTGCGCCCCATCACGCCCAAAGGACAACGCATGATAGACCTGTATTACTGGACCACGCCCAACGGCCACAAAATCACCCTGTTTCTGGAAGAAACAGGTCTGCCCTACACCGTGCATCCCATCAATATCGGCAAGGGCGATCAGTTCCAGCCCGAGTTCTTGCGCATCGCCCCGAACAACCGCATACCCGCCATTGTGGACCAGGCGCCCGCCGATGGCGGCGCCGCCATCTCCGTGTTCGAATCCGGCGCCATCCTGCAATACCTGGCGGAAAAAACCGGACACTTCCTGTCGACGGATCTGCGCCAACGCACCGAAACCCTGCAATGGTTATATTGGCAGATGGGCGGCCTGGGCCCGATGGCCGGCCAGAACCATCATTTCAGCGTATACGCACCCGATCGCATCCCTTATGCCATTGACCGCTACGTGCGTGAGACCGGCCGCCTTTACGGGGTGCTGAACAAACAACTGGCCGACCGCGACTTCATCGCCGGCGACTACTCCATTGCGGACATGGCCTCTTATCCCTGGATCGTTCCCCACGAACGCCAAGGCCAGAATCTGGACGAATTCCCGCACCTGAAGCGCTGGTTCGAACGTATCGCAGCCCGGCCGGCCACCCAGCGCGCCTATGCCCTGGTTGAACGCATCAACCCCAGCACCGCCGCTCACGATGAGCAGGCTCGCAAGATCCTGTTCGGCCAGGACGCCAAGACCATCAAATAATACGGAACGCCCATGCCCCTGATTCGCCCGCCCCGATTGCTGATCGCCCCGTTGGCTGCCCTGGCGCTGGCCGCCTGCTCCAGCACCCCGACATCGGATATTTCCCTTATTCCGACCCAGACACAGGACCAGACCCAGAAAGACGGTGTCTTCACCCAGCCCCTGAACTACCAGCATGTCAAACCGGGCTGCACCGGAGAATGCCCCCGCCTGGAGGTCAAGTCCCTGATTTTCCCCGGCAACCCCGCCTTGACCACTCTGGTGGATCAAAGCCTGGCTCAGATGACCATTCTTGCAGACCGCCAACCCGGTTACAGAACCTTGAGAGAGTTCGAAAACTACTACTGGGCCACGGCTAACGACAAGGACATCGTGCAGCTCGCTGCCCGGACCCGCTACCGCAACCGCGACCTGACCGTGGTGGAGCTCAGCGCTGGGATCTACATCACCGGCGCGGCCCATGGCATGACCGCCAGCCAGTTCCTGAACTGGGACAACCGCCTGAATCAAGCCCTGCCATTAGAACGCCTGCTGACGCCGGGACGCCAGGCTCAGTTTCAGGCGCTGGCGCAGCAGGCCCATGCCGCCTGGGTACAGGCACTGCCCGAGGCCCAGCAGGATCCGCAAAGCTGGAGCCGGATGTGGCCTTACCAGCCCGCCGTCAATGTGGCGCTGACCGACCAGGGTCTGGTCATCAAGTACAACGCCTATGAAATCGCCCCGTATTCGCTGGGCCAGCCCGAACTGCTGCTGCCCTACTCCCAGCTGCGCGGCATCCTGCGGCCCGAATACCTGCCTGCCTCCTAAGTGCTCTTCATCACACGCCCGAATTCATGACAACACGCCTTTTAACCGTGGCCGGAACTCTTTTCTTGGGCCTGGCGCCATTGCCCGCCGCTCATGCCTGCGATATCGGACAGGAGATCTTTTACTGCTCGACCAAGACCAAGAAAGAAATCCGCATCTGCGCCGACGCTGACAACGCCTATTACACCTTCGGCAAGCCGGGAGCCGCGCCCGACATGGCGCTCAAGAGAGACCGGTCCGAGCTTTCAGGTTTTGTATGGGATGGATTCGGGCGCTACATGACGGACACCGTTGAATTTCCCAACAAGGATATAACCTACGAAGTCTATTCAGGCAGCGCCAAAGCCATGACCGAGGCACAGGCGCAGCATCCTGAAGTCTACGGCGGCGTGATGGTGCACAAGGGCGACGAACAGATCGCCGACATCGCCTGCCGTCCCGGCAGCATTCGAGGGCAGATCGACACCTTGAGTGTCAGACCCACCAACCCGCACTAGAGAAAGCCCTTATCAGGGTTCGGCCGGACGATCAAAGCGTTCCAGGTCAAAATAGCCGCTGCTCTTGGCTGGTTTAGGAGCCGGTTCGGAAGCTGGAGGTGTTTCCGTTCCCAGAATCAGGGTCTCGACGTGATGAGGATCATCCGCCACAGGCCGATCCGGAATGCCGTACGTCTGCGCCGCGCCCTCTGGCGACGATACTACCGGACCACCGGCGCTAGCCGCACGCCGTGCGGCTAGCTGCTCCAGGTAGTCGGCCAACTGATCATGATTGGCCGATCGCGCCCAGGATGCCGCACTCAGGCCCTGGGCGTTCTGCATCGTAGGATCAGCGCCGGCCTGCAGCAGCATATCCACGACCCGTCGATTGCCCGACAGCGCCCCCATCATCAAGGGACTGGTGCCATCCGGGGCCGGTGCATTGACAATGGCCTTCTGCGACAAAAGATAGCGCACCGTTTCTTCCCGGCCTTTGGAAGCGGCGTAATGCAAGGGGCTCCAACCCACGCGATTGATCTGGCCGCCGCGGGCCTGCAAAGCCTTGAGGCGGTTCGTCTCTCCCATGAGCGCCAGATACATCATGGGGGTCTCACGGCTGGCATTCTCGATATTCACATCCGTGCGTCGGTTCGCCAACAGCGCATCCACCACTTTCCAGGACTGGCTGCGCATGGCAAGCATCAAGGACGGGTTGCCCTTGTCATCCTTGGCATTGGGATTGGCCCCCTGCGCAAGCTCCTGCACCGTGACATTGGGTCTGTCGTTCTCAAGCGCCAGAAACCAGTTGCGGCTCTCCGAATCCTGCTGCTGGGCCTGCGCAGGCACGGGCAGAGCCAACACACCGGCAACAAGCAAAAAAAGCACAGACAATTTTATTGAATTATTGTTTTTAATCATTATCTTATATCCTTTTCTTGATTATTTACTTTAATACAGTGCAGCATAAACAAACGTGTTGACGGCAGAAACCGAAAAACCAAATAAATCACATTAACTTATCTCGGTACTTTCCTGAAAAGATTGAAGAAATTTTCAGTGCTCGCCTCTTCCACTTCTTTGGCCGAGATGCCTTTCAGCTCTGCGATCTTCTCGGCCACATGAACCACCAAGGATGGGTTGTTCATCTTGCCGCGATACGGAACCGGAGCCAGATAAGGCGAATCGGTTTCGATCAGCAAACGGTTCAAGGGAACCTTGCGCGCCACGTCCTGCAGATCGGCCGCGCTTTTGAACGTGACAATGCCAGAAAAGGAAATATAGAAATTCATCGCCATTGCCGCCTGCGCCACGTCCCAGCTTTCAGTGAAGCAATGCATGACACCCCCGGCCTGGCTGGCGCCTTCTTCGGCCATGATGGACAGCGTATCCTGACTGGCCGAACGCGTATGAATGATCAGCGGCAGGCCCGACTCGCGGCTGGCGCGGATATGCGTGCGAAAGCGCGTGCGCTGCCAATCCAGCGGCTCTTGCAGCCGATAATAGTCCAACCCGCTTTCACCGATGGCCACCACTTTAGGATCGGCGGCCCGATCCAACAGGTCCTGGACCGTCGGTTCCACGACATCTTCATAGTCAGGATGTACGCCCACCGAGGCGAACAGATGCGGGTGAGGCCGCACCAGATCCATCAATCCGGGCCAGTCGTCCATGTTCACGCTGACCACCAGCGCATGGCCGACCTGGTTCTGGCGCATTTTTTCCAGGATTTCGTCCAGGTTCTGGGCCAGTTCGGGGAAATTGATATGACAGTGCGAATCGACAAACATGATTGATACAGTTTTTTAAGCGCGCCTGCAGGCTTGGTGCAACCTGTCCAGCGCATGGTGAATATAAAGTTTGGCATTCAGGGGATGATTGCCCAGGGCCTTTTGCTGCCCCAGCCATTTCAAGGTGTCGGCCAAGGACGCCGGCCCCGCCTGGGCCGCCAGAGCGTCGATGCGCGTCTGCAACGAGGGGTAATAGCGGGCCCCCTGGCCAAACCCGCTGAGCTGCAGATCCATGAACAGACGCTGCCATTGTTCGATCCATTCCTGGGCAGGAAGTTTCTCCAGTTCATCGGCCAGCGACAGATCCGCCTGGCGGCCGGCCTGCAGCACGCCGTCCACCCATTGGGCCAGCCAGGCCGGGTAAGGGGCCTCCATTTTCTGGCTCGCTCGCAGGGCATTCAAAGGCGCTCCGCCCCAGGCATGGAGCCATTGGTCCGCCTGACCCACGCCCTGCTGCTCCAGCCAGGCGCGCGCCTGCTCGGCCGACGGAGCCGGCAAAGGCAAGCGCCGGCAGCGTGAGACCAAGGTGGGAAGCAGGCGATCGGGCGCATCGGCGACCAGCAGAAAAACGGTGTGCGCCGGCGGCTCCTCCAATACTTTCAGCAAGGCGTTGGCGGAAATCAGGTTCAGTGCCTGGGCGGGGTACAGCACCGCCACCCGCCAGCCGCCGCGATGAGTCGCGGTATTGAACCAATGCTGCAACTGGCGCAATTGTTCGACCCGGATTTCACGCGAGGGGTTTTTCCGGGACGCCGCCTCGCTGGCCGTGTCGCCCTCTTGGCCCGTAGAGCCGTCTTCCTCGAGCGCAACGAATTCCGGACGCAGCAGACGCAGATCGGGATGATTGCCGCTGCGCACCCATAGACAGGCCTGACACTGCCCGCAGGCCAGTCCCTGGACCGGCTGCTCACACAGAAGACTGGCCGCCGCAGCGCGCGCAAAATGCGTCTTGCCCGTGCCCGGCAGGCCATGAATCAGCCAGGCATGCGCAAAACGCTCCCGCTGGCCCAGCCAGGATTGCGCAGCACTTGTCTGCCAGGGAAGGAAAGTCAGCCAGTCGGACACGTTGTTGCCTTAGGAATTGCCGCCATAACATCCTGTCTTCGCGATCGGATTGAACACAATCAAGAGGACAGGCCAATCCCCATTGTAATATGAACGGTTAAAATGCCGCCTCCACTCCCAAGGAAGATGACGTGAGTTTGATGATAGGTCTGGCCGCCCGCGCGCGCTCGGGCAAAGACACGGTCGCCGGCCTGCTGCTGGCGCAAAGCTCCCTGCTGGCGGCCTATGCCCTGGCGGATCCGGTCAAGATGGCCTGCGAAGTCATTTTCGGACTGACGCAAGCCGAAGCCTGGACCGACGACAGCCTGAAAGAAAAAAAGATCGCCCTATGGGACCGCTCGCCCCGCCAATGTTTTCAACTGCTGGGCACCGACTGGATGCGCACCCGCGATCCCGAGCACTGGCTGCGGCGCGCCCAGCATCTGTTGGACTACGGCCCCAGCCACGCTCCCGATCGCAGCGACACGATCTGGGAATTGGCCTTGGATCCCTTGTACGGCATGAGCCCCGCCTGCCTGCAGACACCTGAAAGCGCCGACCGCACCGATACCTTCTGGGGCTTGAGCCCGCGCCAAGCGGCCGAGCACCTGCGCGAACAGGTGCTGTCCAGCTACCCGGACTTCGAGCGGCGCCGCGCTCAACGCCCCCTGGCGCCGCCCACACACCGCTTGCCCGACATGACTCGTGCCCGCTGCCTGTTGATCAAAGACATACGCTACGAAAACGAAGCCGACTTCATCCGCCGCCATGGCGGCGAAATCTGGCATATCGAGCGCCCCGGCAATCCAGTCATCAGTCAGCATTCCTCGGAGTGGGGCATCGCGCGCCAACCACAGGACCGATTGATTATGAACGACCAAGGGCTGGCCGAGCTGGCCGATAAAATCGCCGCGCAGTGGCGCGCCTTTGAACAAAGCCACGCCTTGCCCTGAGCCAGGAAGCACACGGACAGTCCAGCACGACAGTCAGCGTCAGGCTGCTTGCTCCACCTATCGCAACAGAACCGATCAACGATTCAAGATGTATTTGGCCACCGCCCTGTTGTGCGCCGCCAGGTTGGCGGAGAACTCGCTGGTGCCGTCGCCGCGCGACACAAAGTAGTAGAAATTGTGTTTTTCGGGGTGCAGGGTGGCGAGCAGCGACGCCTTGCCGGGGCTGGCAATAGGGGTGGGAGGCAGGCCGCTACGGGTATAGGTGTTCCAGGGCGTGTCCGTGGTCAGGTCACGTTTGCGAATGCGGCCATTGTAGGCATCGCCCATGCCATAGATAACGGTAGGGTCGGTCTGCAACGGCATTCCGACACGAAGCCGGTTCATGAACACACCCGCCACCCGGGCCCGGTCTTGACTATGGCCGGTCTCTCGCTCGACGATGGACGCCATGATCAAGGCCTCGTAGGGGGTCTTCAAGGGCAGATCAGCATCGCGATCAGCCCAGAGCTGCTCCAGCAGCTCCTGCTGTGCCTGGAAACCCCGTCGCAGAATGTCCAGATCCGCCGTCCCGGGCACGAACACATAAGTATCCGGATAGAACAGCCCCTCTGGATGTCCTTGCTCCGCCCCCAGTCGCTTGAGCAGATCCTCGTCGCTGACCTCACTCAAGGTCTGGCGTACTTTTTCATTGGCAGCCAGCACATCCCGAATGCGCTTGTAGGTCCAGCCCTCGGGAATCGTCAGCCGTGTCTGCAGCATATTGCCGCTGGACATACGCTCCATGACCATCCAGGGCGTATCGCCCCTGACAGCCTCGTATGCGCCGGCCTGCAGGGACGTATCTTGTTCGGACAGCCGGGCCATCCAGACAAAGGCGTCTTCGTTGATGCGTATCCCTGCCTGGTTCAGGCTGCGCGCAATGGCACGCGGCCCCGATCCTGCTTCGACGACATAGTCGATACGCTCGGCATCCATGGGTACTGGCTGCTTCTTGGCCCAATACCAGGCACCGCCTGCCGCGACGCCCGCCGCCACGACCGCCAAGCCGGCCAGAACAGAGATGATTTTGATGGTTTTTTTCATGCGAGGCGTATTGTAAACAGAATGGGGCTTGTCGTAGGCGAATATTGCCCGGCCCGGAGCGGACAAGTGGTAACAGGGACGCGCCGCGACCAAGCCTCTAGCCGCCGCCCTGCGCCCATGCCCCGGCCAGCTTGCGGGTATACCGGCCTGCCGGCGCGCATGGAAGTATCATTAGAGATTGTTTCTCTTTTTTCGTTCAGCCATGACCGGAACGCCTGCTTCTTTGTGTATTGATCTCCCCGCCCTGTGCGTGATCCAGTTCCAGGGGGCCGACGCCGTCGCCTTTCTGCATGCCCAGGTCACCAACGATATCGAGCATTTGCCGCCTGGCCGCGCCTGCCTGGCCGCCTATTGCACGGCCAAGGGGCGGACCCTGGCTACGATGGTGCTCTGGCGCGCGCACGACGACACCCTGTTTGCCATGGTCCGCCGCGATCTGGCGGACAGCCTCGTCAAGCGCCTGCGCATGTTCGTGCTGCGCAGCAAGGTTGTCATCACCCTGACGGACCTGCTGGTGCAGGGTGTTGCGGCCGCCCCATCCCACGATGCTGCCTGGGACATTCTCCAGGCCGATGACGCCACGCTGATCCAGGCTCCCGGGCGGCTGGACGATCAGGCTCGGGCCTGGCGTATCGCCGCCTTCCCGCAGCAGCCGGCCCAAGCCGATGCCGGACCTTGGAACAGCGCGGACATTCTCGCCGGCCTGCCCTGGATTGGCTCGGCCACCCAGGACATGTTCATTCCCCAGACGTTGAATCTCGACTTGATCGACGCCATCAATTTTCGCAAGGGATGCTACCCGGGACAGGAAGTGGTGGCCCGCAGCCACTATCGCGGCACGGTGAAACGCCGCATGGCCGCTGCCGCCACCGACGTACTGCCGTCGGCGCTGGAGCCGGCTGAAGGCGCCGACGTATGGCTGCAGGGCCAGCCCGACAGCCCGGCCGCGCGCATCATCAACCGCGCCTGGCACGCCGGCCAGCAGCGTCTGTACGTACTCCTGGAGGTGCAGTGGTCGGACTTCACCCAGGATGCCTACCGCCTGGAAGGCGGGCAGCCACTGCGCGTGCAGCCGCTGCCCTATGCGCTGCCCGAGCTCAAGGACGATTCCGGTACAGCTTGAGAATGCTGGAGAAATCCAGCTTTTCATGGCCCTGGGATGCATGCAGGGCATACAGATTACGGGCCAGTTCGCCCAAAGGCACCGCATTGCCTTGACGCACGGCGGCATCGGCGGCCAGGCCCAGATCCTTCAGCATCAGGGCCGTCCCGAACCCCCCTTCGTACTCCCGCGACGCCGGCACATCCGGCATCACGCCCGGCCAGGGGTTGTACAGCTCGGTCGCCCAGTTGCGACCCGAACTGCGGGCAATGATGGACGACAAGACCTGGGGATCCAGCCCATGCGCCACGCCCAGCGCCAACGCTTCGGACGTGCCGGCCATCAGCACGCCGAGCAGCATATTGTTGCAGATCTTGGCCACCTGCCCGGCCCCAGCCTTGCCCGCGTGAAAGATATTCCTGCCCATGACCTCCAGATAAGGCCGCGCACGCTCCAGCGCCTGCGCCTCGCCTCCTACAATAAAGGTCAAGGTGCCGGCGGCCGCCCCTGCCGTGCCGCCCGAGACCGGCGCATCCAGCATGGATAGGCCGCGCTGCGCCGCCTGCGCTGACAGATCCTGGCTGACCTGGGCCTCAATCGTGCTGCAGTCCACCAGCAAGGTGCCCGGCCCCACGACCTGCAACAGGCCTTGCTCGCCTTCATAGACCTGGCGCACATGCCTGCCGGCCGGCAGCATGGTCAGTACCGCCTGAGCGCCCTTGACGGCTTCGGCTGCGCAAGTGGCGCTACGGGCCCCCGCCTGGCGCAGCTCGGCCATGGAAGATTCCAGCACGTCGTAGACCTGCAGGGTGTAGCCGGCCTTGATCAGATTCAAGGCCATGGGCTTGCCCATATGGCCCAATCCGATAAATGCGATGGTGTCCATGATGTCTCCTTAGTGAAGTCAGACAGACGGCTCAAGCGGCCGCTTCGTCCTCGGTTTGGCCCAGGTCGGCCAGGGGGTGATCCAGGTCCGCAGGCCAGGCGGGCTCGAAAAAGCGCTCTACCCAGGCGGCATCCGCTTTGTCCAGCGTATCGGGCTTCCAACGCGGCTGCTTGTCCTTGTCGATCAGCAAGGCCCGGATGCCTTCCAGGAAATCACCCTGCACGCCGCACTGCAACGACACGATGTATTCCAGTTGGAAGACCTGCGCCAGCGACAGATGGCGCACCCGCTCCAGCAAGGTGTAGGACAGACGCGCTGAACCCGGCGAGCCACGGGAGAAAGTCTGCGCCGCTCGCGCCAGCCAGGCATCGTCGCTGCCCTGCCAGCGCAGCAAGCCCCGGCAGATGCGTTCGAAATCGCGGCTGGCGCACAGGGTGCGCAATACACCGTAATGCTGCTCCAGAGGCCCTGGCTGCGGCTGGGCCCCGCCGCAGGCTTCGGTCAGAGCGTCATGCACAAGCCGATCCATCAGGGCTCGATCGCCCTGCCAATCGATCTGCTGCAGGCCCTGCAGCAAAGCGTCATAGCGCTCCTGCGGCAGATAGGCATCCGCCAACCCCAGGAACAAGCAATCAGACGCGTTGATCTGAGCGCCGCTCAAGGCCAGGAAATGACCGATGCCTGACGGCAGGTGCGCCAGCATCCAGGTCCCTCCCACATCAGGAAACAGGCCGATGGAAATCTCCGGCATGGCAAAGCGCGTGGTATCGGACACCACGCGGTGGCTGGCGCCGTTGAAAAGCCCGACTCCGCCGCCCATGACAATCCCGTTGCCCCAACACAATATCGGCTTGGGATAGGTATGGATCAGGTAGTCCAGGCGATACTCCACATCAAAAAACTCGCGCGCATACAGATTATCCCAAGCCTGCCCGGCCTGATTGGCCTGCATGCCGGCATACAGGGCGTGCAGATCGCCGCCGGCGCAAAACGCCTTGTCGCCCGCCCCCTGCAGAATCACCAGCGCCACCGATTCGTCGGTAGCCCAGGCCTGCAACTGGTCCATCAAGGCGCGACACATGCCCAGGTTCAGTCCATTCAATGCTTGTGGCCGGTTCAGCGTAGCCAATCCCAGCACCTGTCCATCCCTAGCGGGAAGACGCTCAAACAACACGGCATCGTTCATCGGATATCAGCTCCCTGATCAATGATCTGTCGAGCAATGATAACGCGCATGATTTCGTTCGTACCCTCCAGGATCTGATGCACCCGCGCATCGCGCACCAGCCTCTCCACCGGATAGTCTTTCAAATAGCCATAGCCGCCAAAAAGCTGCTGCGCGTCCAGGCAGGCCTGAAACCCCAGGTCGGTGGCCAGGCGCTTGGCCATGGCGCAGTAGGTGCCGGCCTGATCGCTGCCGGCATCCAGATGGGTGGCTGCCAGGCGCACCATCTGGCGCGCGGCCACGATGTGGGTCAGGATATCCGCCAGCTTGAATTGCAGGGCCTGGAACTGATCCAGCCGCTGGCCGAACTGGCGCCGCTCCTGCATATGCCGGCGCGCGGCCTCGTACGCCCCCTGGGCGGCACCCACCGAGCAGCAGGCAATATTGATGCGCCCGCCGTCCAGCCCTTTCATGGCCAATTTGAAACCGTCACCTTCCTGTCCCAGCAAGGCCGAGACCGGAACCCGCACGCGGTCAAAACTGACCGCCCGCGTGGACTGGCTGTTCCAGCCCATTTTCTGCTCTTTGCGGCCATAGGTGATGCCCTCGCTGTCCGCCGGCACGGCAAACGCGGAAATACCCTTGGGGCCATCGCCGCCGGTTCGGGCCATCACGATCAGCAGGTCCGTGTCGCCCGCCCCGGAAATAAAGGCTTTGCTGCCGCTAAGCACATAGAAGTCGCCATCGCGTTCGGCGCGCGTGCGCAAGGACGCTGCATCCGAACCCGACCCCGGTTCGGTCAGACAATAGGATGCCAATTTCAGGCCAGCGCTCAAATCCGTGCCCCATTGCTGCTTGAGCGGATCCGAGCCCCATTGGCCCACCATCCAGGTGGCCATATTGTGGATGGTCAGAAAGGCGGTGGTAGACGGATCCACAGCCGCCATTTCTTCGAAAACCAGACTGGACTCCAAGCGCCCCAAACCCAGTCCGCCAATAGACTCGGCCGCATACAGACCGCAAAACCCCAGCTCGCCCGCCTTGCGGAAAGCGTCGGTCGGAAACACCTGCTCTTCGTCCCATCGGGCAGCATGGGGGGCCAGCTCGCCCTGTGCAAACTCCCGGGCGGCCTGGGCGAACGCCTGCTGCTCATCTGTCAGTATCATGGCTGTCTCCTAATTTTTACTCACCATAATGCCAGCCGCCCCGCAAGGTTGTCATGCCGATGACAATCAGGCGGGGCGGCGGATGAAGGCAGGAGTGAAGCGGAACAGCGAATCGCTGGACAGGAGAGCAGATCAGCGGGCGGCGGGAGGGGTCTTGCGCCGGGGGCGGGCCGCCTTGGGCACCGCCATTTTATGTGCATAACGGCGGCGACGGGACTCCATGGGATCGAACACCAGTTCCCGATAGACTTCGACTCGATCTTGATCGCGCAAGACCTGATCCAGCTCGCAGCGTTGGCCGTATACGCCCACCTGCAAACCCTCCAAGGCCTGTCCGCCCTCCAGGGGAGGCAGCCCGCACTCCTGCAGCCCGACCGACAGACCGGCCTGCTGAAGGGCTTGCCGCACCACGCTGCCGCCCGGCAAGGACAGACGGGCGGTCCAGACCTGGGCCTGGGTCGCGACCACGACCGTGACGGTGATATCAGTCACCGTACACCTCCTGGGCGCGGCGCGTGAACGAATCGATAAAGCTGTTGGCCACACGATTGAAGATAGGCCCAACCACCATTTCCAGAGCGCGGCTGGAAAACTCGTAGTCCATGGTGAAGACCACCTTGCAGCCGTCCGAGCCCAGCGCGGTAAATTCCCAGTCGCCGGTCAGGGCGGAAAAGGGGCCGTCGACCAGGCGCAGGATTATGCGCTTGGGGTAGTCGTGCTCGTTACGGGTGGTGAACGACTGGCGTATGCCTGCAATGCTGATGGTGACCGACGCCTCCATGCCCGTTTCGGTACGCTGCGTGACGGAAGCGCCACCGCACCAGGGCATGAATTCGGGGTATTTTTCCACGTCGGCCACCAGATCGAACATCTGTTCGCAGCTGTAAGGAACGAGGACGGAACGTTTAACTGTATGCATCAGGTCAGGTTAATAGATAGAATGTTCTGATTTTACAATCTAAGGCTGGCAATTGATTCATGAGCATTGTTGATAACCGCAAGGCAACCCACGAATACTTCATCGAAGAACGCTTCGAAGCCGGGCTGGTGCTGGAAGGCTGGGAAGTCAAGGCGATCCGGGCCGGCCACGTGCAGCTCAAAGAAAGCTATGTCATTGTGCGCGACGGCGAGCTGTACATTCTGGGCATGCACGTCAGCGCCCTGCCGACTGCTTCCACCCACATCCGTCCCGACGCCACGCGCACGCGCAAACTGCTGCTCAGGGCCGAGGAAATCAGCAAGCTGATCGGCAAGGTCGAACAGCGCGGCTACACCCTGGTTCCCCTGAACCTGCACTACAAAAAGGGCCGCATCAAGCTGGACTTCGGCCTGGGCCGCGGCAAGAAGCTGCACGACAAGCGTGATGTCTCCCGCGACAAGGACTGGAAGCGCGAACAGGAACGCCTGATGAAGCACGATACCCGCCGCAAGGCCCATGAATAAAACGGGCCGTCAGGCCCGTTTTACTTGCTGCAATTAATGTAATTTAACACGAGGCGCGGCCCGCTTGCTCAACAGTCGACCCAAGGCCAGAGTTGCCGTGCGCAGCACGCCCAGCACCGCCATGTGATGCATCAGGTGCAGACTCATGTACATGATGCGCGCCAGAAGCCCCTCCACGAACCAGCTCTTGCCCGACAGCACACCCATCAGGCTGCCCACTCCCCGGCTGTGGCCCACCGATACCAGGGAGCCGTAATCCTTGAACACGAAGGGCGCATCGCCCACAGGCTGTCCCTGAATCAAGGCTGCCAGGCGCTTGCGTAGATAGCTGGCCTGCTGATGCGCCACTTGAGCCCGTGCAGGAAGAAAACGCCCTTCTTCGTCCCAAGGCACCTGCGCACAGTCGCCCAACGCCAGAATATGCGGATCCGGCGTGCGCAGACAGGAATCCGCAATCAGTTGATTGATACGGTTCACTGGCAGGTCCAAGCGCGCCAGAAAAGCCGGGGCCTCGATGCCGGCGGCCCAGACGCACAGATCACTGGGGAAGTGCGTGCCCGTGGCGTCTTCTATATGGTCCTGGGCGATCCGACTGACCTTCACCGAGGTCCGAACCGCCACGCCGCGCTGCTCCAACAGCTGCTGCGCGGTCGCCGACAGCTTGGGCGGCAGCGCCGACAAAATACGGTCCGCCCCCTCCAGCAAGGTGATGCGAACCTCACGCTCGGAATTGCTGGAGGGAATGCCGTAGATGCTCAAATCGGCGCGCGCTTCCAGAAGTTCGGCAGCCAGCTCCACGCCGGTCGCGCCACCGCCCACGATGTTGATATGCAAGGCTGCGCCCTGTTCGCGATCGGCACGCCGGCTGACACTGATCAGCTCGTTCAGCAGTTTGAGCCGAAAGCGCTCGGCCTGGTGCGTGGAGTCCAGGGCAATGGCGTACTCGCTCGTGCCCGGCGTATTGAAGAAATTGGACTTGCTGCCCACGGCCATGACCAGCATGTCGTAGGTCAGTTCGCGCTCGGGAAACACTTCTTCCTGATCTGGGCCCAGCACCGGCGCGAGCGCAATCCGCCGCTCTTCGCGATCAATGCCCACCATCTCGCCGGGCACGAACGTAAAGCCGCAATCACGCGCCAGCATGAAATAAGACAGACCCTCGCGGTGAATATCCAGTGTGCCGGCCGCCACTTCGTGCAGCGAAGGCTTCCAGATATGGTCGCTGTCCTTGTCGACCAGAAAGACATGCTTGCGACCGAACTGGCGTCCCAATTTGGCGGCCAGCTCCAGGCCCCCCGCTCCGCCACCCACAATGACCACCTGATAGGGTTGTGTTTGGGACATGCATGACTCCTTATCGTTAACGAGAATTGACGTTATCAGAAAGACGCCCGAATGCTTTAAATCAAAACTGATAATGACTATAGAAGTTCGGCACTACTGCGCCTCGAAAGTCTTTTTCTTTATCTTTGCCCAAATTCCCAGCCGAGCACCTGACAGACAGGGGAGAAAACAATTATCAGCCGTAGCACTTCACCATAATGTTGCACATACGGTATGGTTTATACTGGAAGAAATCCTACATTCTTATCAGCACAATTATGCACGACGATGTTCCCCGAAAGTCACAACGCGCGACCCGCAAGGGGCGCGAACGCCGTGACAAAATCCTTGAAGTGGCATCCGAGGTTTTTCGCGAGCACGGCTTCGAGGCCACGTCCATGTCCCAGATCGCTGCGTTGGCGGGCGGATCCAAGGGTACGCTGTACAACTATTTCCCATCCAAGGAAGACCTGCTTCTGGCCACTTTGGTCAAAGGCGCACAGGAATTCACCGAACAAGTTCTGATCGATCTGGACTGCGAAGGCGATCTGCGCACCGAACTGCGCCGCTTCCTGCCCCCTATGCTGCGCAAGCTGTATTCCAAGGAAACCGCGCAATTGCTCCGGGTCGTGGTCTCGGTAGGCGGCAATACCGATATCGGCCGGCGCTTTTTCAATATGCTGGACGACCAGATCTGGGACAACATCACCCGCTTTCTGGCGCGCCAGAGCGAACTGGGCGTGCTGCGCAAGCTGGACCCCAAGCTGATGTCAGACCATTTGCATTGTCTGTGCGACGGCGAAGTCATCATCTTGCTGATGGGCGCCATGGACCCCTGGGACGAAACCCGCGTACAAAGCGAGACCGACCACATCATCGACATGTTCATGCGCGTCTACCTGATCGATAACGCGTAACACCCCTCTTATCAAGCCTGGCCCTGACTGCGCAACACCGCCAGCATATGAGAAGTAGCCGGCTCCATGCCGGCATTGCGATAAGCCAGCCCCAGGCTTCTCCATAAAGGCGGCTGCAAAGGCCGCATCACGACCCGGTCTGCACTGGGTTCCGGAGCACCGTCCTCATGCGGCAACAACGCCGCCCCATAGCCGGCCCCCACCAGACTCTTGATGGCATCGTTGTAATCCAGCTCGATGCGAGGTGTCGGACACGGACCCAAACCAGAAAACCAGTTGCGGGTTAATTGCGACAAATGCGTACCCGCACTATTCAAGATCAAGGCCTTCTGCGCCATCCATTCAGGATTGACGCGGTCAGGCACACTCCAGTGAGCCGGCAAAAACGCGACAACCTCATCACGCCGCCAGACATCCACGGCCACACCCGACACCCCCGCCTGCGGCAAGGCCACGATACCGATATCCAAGGACCCGACCCTGAGCCGCTCCAAGGTCTGCCGAGACGTCAAGATGGCAATCTGCACATCGATCGCAGGATGTAATTGAGCCAGCTTTTCGAGCGCCTGGGGCAGAAGATGAGCAATAACACCGGTAGATGCACCCAGGCGAACCCGTCCTGTCAGGCCCTGAGCCTGACGGGAGACATCATCCAGGGCATGAGCAGCATCAGCCAGCAGCCGACGCGCATGCTCGAGCAGATTCTCGCCTATGGCCGTAGGTCGCACCTGACCCCGAGTACGAGAGAGCAAGCGGGTGCCAACACGCCCTTCAAGCTCGGAAATATGCAAGCTGACGGTAGGGGGAGCCAGATGCAGTTGACGGGCTGCTTCAGCAAAAGAGCCACAATCCGCAATGGTAATAAAGGTGCGCAACTGATCCAGATTGATCTCTCTCATCATCCATTCTTCAGAAAATATGACTGTTAAGTTCAATTAATTCAACTTTACCAAAGCTTCCCCGTCGGACAAGATAAAAACATCAATCGTCACCCCAGGAGTAGGTAAATGGCAGCAGCTCGCATTTTCATTGATGGAGACCAAGGCACGACCGGCCTGCAGATTCATGATCGCCTGCGCGAACGCAGCGATATCCTTGTGCACACCCTGCCCTGCGAGCAACGAAAAGACACACGTAGTCGGGCGGAGGCGCTGAACAACTGTGATATAGCCATTCTGTGCCTGCCTGACCAGGCCGCCCGCGAGGCGGTCTCTCTGTTGAAAAATCCAGCCGTGCGCGTTATTGACGCCAGCTCCGCGCATCGCGTCGAAGCACATTGGACATACGGCTTTCCTGAAATGGATACCAATCAGGCCGAGAAAATCCGCTATTCCAAGCGAGTCAGCAACCCAGGCTGCTACCCCACCGGAGCCATAGGGCTGCTGCGTCCGTTGGTAAAAGCAGGTCTCGTACCCGACGACTACCCCTTATCCATTCATGCCATTTCGGGATACTCAGGGGGCGGACGCGCGGCCGTCAAGGCCTACGAAAATGCAACAGATGCGGCAAAACCCAGTTTGTCGCTGTATGGACTTGGACTTGCCCACAAGCATGTCCCCGAAATTCAAAACCATTCCGGACTGGGCATCGCCCCTATTTTTGTTCCCGCTTATGGCAATTATCGGCAGGGTATTGTGCTGAGCCTGGCCTTGCAGCAGCAACTATTGCCTTCCCACGTCGATGGGGCGACTTTACATGCATGCCTGACCGAACATTACGCCCACAGCGATCATGTCCGAGTCCTTCCCCTCAGCGCCTCATCAACACGAGATCGACTCGATCCACAACAGCTAAACGGCACAAACGATATGGAACTCGCCGTGTTCTGGAACCCAAAATCAGGCCAGATATTACTGACCGCTGTTCTGGACAATCTGGGCAAGGGGGCAGCCGGCGCAGCCGTACAGAACCTGAACTTGATGCTGCAAAGACATTGATGTCAGGATCAACGAGAATAAAAAAACCCTGTCACGCGTACTGGACGCGCGACAGGGTTTTTATTAGCTGCCCGCCGGGACAAGCCCGGCGAAGCATGGCGGATATCAGGCAGTAGCCAGACGTTGCCAGGTGTCCACGACGGTGTCGGGATTGAGCGACAGGGACAGGATGCCTTCGTCGCGCAGCCACTGGGCCAGATCGGCGTGGTCGCTGGGGCCTTGGCCGCAGATGCCCACGTACTTGTTCTGCGCCAGGCAGGCCTTGATGGCGCGGCTGAGCATGAACTTGACGGCTTCGTCGCGCTCGTCGAAGTCGGCGGCCAGCAGCTCCATGCCGGAGTCACGGTCCAGGCCCAGGGTCAGCTGGGTCATGTCGTTGGAGCCGATGGAGAAGCCATCGAAGTGCTGCAGGAACTGATCAGCCAGAATGGCGTTCGAAGGCACTTCGCACATCATGATCAGGCGCAGGCCGTTTTCGCCGCGAGCCAGGCCATGCTTGGCCAGCAGGCCGACCACGCGCTCCGCTTGACCCAGGGTGCGCACGAACGGCACCATGATCTCGACGTTGGTCAGGCCCATTTCGTCGCGCACTTTCTTGAGGGCTTCGCATTCCATCTTGAAGCACTCTTCGAAATCGTCCGACAGGTAGCGCGCCGCGCCGCGGAAGCCCAGCATCGGGTTTTCTTCCTCGGGCTCGTAGCGCGAACCACCCACCAGCTTGCGGTACTCGTTGGACTTGAAGTCCGACAGACGCACGATGACAGGCTTGGGGTAGAAAGCCGCTGCCAGCGTGGCTACGCCTTCAGCCAGTTTTTCTACGAAGAACGCGCGTGGGCTGGCGTAGCCGCGGGCGGCCGATTCCACCGCCTTTTTCAGGTCGCTGTCCACATTGGGGTAGTCCAGCACGGCCTTGGGGTGCACAGCAATGTTGTTGTTGATGATGAATTCCAGACGCGCCAGGCCGATACCGGCGTTGGGGATCTGGCAGAAATCGAAGGCCAACTGAGGGTTGCCCACGTTCATCATGATCTTCAAGCCGATCTCGGGCATCTGGCCCCAGCTGACTTCTTCGATCTCGGTATCCAGCAGGCCGTCGTAAATGCGGCCTTCGTCGCCTTCGGCGCAGGACACAGTGACTTCCTGGCCTTCCTTGAGCACGTCGGTGGCGTTGTTGCAGCCCACAACAGCAGGAATACCCAGCTCACGGGCGATGATGGCCGCGTGGCAGGTGCGACCGCCACGGTTGGTGACGATGGCCGCCGCCAGCTTCATGATGGGTTCCCAGTTGGGGTCCGTCATGTCGGTGACCAGCACGTCGCCTGGCTTGACCTGATCCATTTCGGAGGCGTCGGCCACGATGCGAACCTTGCCCGAACCGATCTTCTGGCCGATGGCGCGGCCCGTGACCAGCACATCGCCGGTGGCTTTCAGGCGGTAACGTTCCTGCACTTCGTTGTTGGCCTGCTGCGACTTCACGGTTTCCGGGCGGGCCTGCAGGATGTAGATCTTGCCGTCGATGCCGTCACGGCCCCATTCGATGTCCATGGGGCGCTGGTAGTGTTTTTCGATGATGGTGGCGTAGCGCGCCAGCTCGATGACTTCTTCGTCGTTGAGCGAATAGCGATTGCGCTCGGACACGGGCACGTCCACCGTGCGTACGGCATGGCCGGTGTTGCGGTTGTCGTCGAACTCCATCTTGATCAGCTTGGAGCCGATACGGCGGCTGATGATGGGGTAGTGGCCCGATGCAAGGGTGGGCTTGTAGACGTAGAATTCGTCTGGATTGACGGCGCCCTGCACCACGGTTTCGCCCAGACCGTAGGACGAGGTGATGAACACGACATCCTTGAAGCCGGATTCGGTATCCAGGGTGAACATCACGCCGGCGCTGCCCTTGTCGGAACGGACCATGCGCTGGATGCCGGCCGACAGAGCGACTTCGGCGTGCGCGTAGCCTTTGTGCACGCGGTAGGAGATGGCGCGATCGTTGTACAGCGAAGCGAACACGTGGTGGATTTTTTCCAGCACTTCGTCAATGCCGACCACGTTCAGGTAGGTTTCCTGCTGACCTGCGAAGGACGCATCCGGCAAGTCTTCGGCGGTGGCCGAGGAACGCACGGCAAAGGAGCCCTTGCCGTCGGCATCCAGCTCGGCGAAGGCGCCGCGCACGGCCTGCTCGAATTCGGCAGGGAACGGCGTGTCGATGATCCACTGACGGATCTCGGCGCCCGCGGCGGCCAGTTCACGTACGTCATCGGCATCCAGCGAGCTCAGGCGATCGGCGATGCGCTTGTCCAGATTGTCGTTCTTCAGGAAAATGCGGAAAGCGTCAGCCGTGGTGGCGAAACCGCCGGGCACGCGCACCCCCACATCGGCCAGCTGGCTGATCATCTCGCCCAGCGAAGCGTTCTTGCCGCCCACCGAATCGACGTCCGTCATGCGGAGCTTGTCGAATGCAATTACGTAAGACATAAGTCACCTTGAATAGAAAAAAAAGCGTGTTTGCTTAAGGCATCAAGAAAAAAATCCATCTGGACGCCCATGCCCTAGGCAAACCGGCCTTCTTACCGCCCCCGAGTCCGGCGGTTAAATGGTAACCTTGCAAATTGTACCGTTTCCCGAGCATTGTGCACGACTTATTCCATGTCTTCCTCCCCTATCGAGCGCACCGTCTTCGTCGTCTCCGACAGCACGGGCATTACCGCTGAAACCTTCAGCCACTCCGTCCTGTCTCAATTCGCCCAATTCGAGTTCCAGGCCATCCGCATTCCTTTCATCGACACCATCGAGAAAGCCGAGTCAGTCGCCGAACGAATCAATCGCTGCGCCCAGGAGCAAGGTCAGCAGCCCCTGGTGTTCAGCACGCTGGTGGACCCCAAGATGGCGCATATCATCGGCGCCTCCAACTGCACGTTTCTGGATCTGTTCGGCGCCTTTGTGCGTCACATCGAGCGCGCTCTGGGCGTGAAATCCAGCCGTTCGGTAGGACGTTCACATTCCGGCGGCATGTCGAAACGATACAACAACCGCATCGAGGCCATTAACTTCAGCCTGGCGCACGACGATGGCCAGTACGTCAATGGGCTTGAACAGGCCGACGTGATTCTGGTGGGCGTGTCGCGCTGCGGCAAGACCCCCACCAGCCTCTACCTGGCCATGCAGTACGCCGTCAAGGCCGCCAACTACCCGCTGATCCCGGAAGACTTCCAGCGCGGCACCCTGCCCGCCACCCTGGCGCCTTACCGCAAGAAAATCTTCGGCCTGTCCATCCACCCGGACCGGCTGGCCGAGGTGCGCAACGAGCGCCGTCCGGACAGCAAGTATGCATCGCTGGAACAATGCCGCATGGAAGTGGCCGAGGCCGAGCGCCTGATGCGTATGGAAGGCATTCCATGGCTGTCCACCACCACCAAATCGATTGAAGAAATCTCCACCAAGATCCTGGACGACGTAGGCCTGGATCGCCGCACCTACTAAGCGCCCCCCGGGGCAAGGCGGCCCTGCCCGTCTTGCCCGCCCCCTGAAGCGACGCTCGCCGCCTTCTTCGCAACATCCTCCAGATGAATCCCCGCATTATTCTCTCCGGCTGTTCGGCCGGAGGCAAATCGACCCTGCTGCGCGAACTCGAACGCCGCTCTTACGCCATCGTAGCCGAACCGGGTCGGAAAATTGTCCAGCAGCAACAAGCCAGCGGCGGCAACGCCCTGCCTTGGTCAGACATGCGCGCGTTCCTGGAGCTGACCCTGGAGCAGGCCCTGGCCGATCATCAACAGCAGCACGATAGTCCCGTCTTCTTTGACCGCAGCCTGATCGATGCCGCCGCCGGACTGGCACGCCTGGGACAGCCGCAATGGCTGGAGCGTCTGCGCGACGACTGTCGCTACCACCCACAGGTATTCCTGACTCCTCCCTGGCCCGAACTGTACCAGCAGGACGCCCAGCGCAAACTGGCCATGACCGAGGCGCTGCTCGAATACGAGCATCTGATACAGGTCTACCCTACCCTGGGGTACGAAATACACCTTCTACCCAAAACAGGGGTTGCCAAGCGGGCGGACTGGCTGCTTGACCGGTTAGGCTTTTGATCCGGACGCGCACCGCCCAGGAATGTTGCTGACGCCACCGCTCAGACAGCTATGACGTCATTAGCATCCTCATCAGCGTGAACCAGCTGGAGCTGGCCACACCCACGCTGAGCCTGTTTCAACCGCGATCACTCACGGCGTGCGCGGCGATCGCACCGTATTCATAGAGCATTTCACGCGCCGACTTGAAAGGCGCTATTTCGGGGTCGCTCCAGGGCAGGGACAGGTCAGCGATATCGATCTCTCCCAGGATAAACCGCGCCAACTCACGGCCCATCACCGTGCCGGGCGCGATACCCCGACCGTTATACCCGGTAATACTGACTGTCTTGCGAGCCAGTTGATGAAATCTAGGCAAGGCATCGCAGGTCATGCCTATGTGCCCATACCATTCGTAATCGAACACGACCTCGCCCAGTTCCGGATACAGACGGCGCAAAGCGCGACGTCCCCAGTTTTCGTGAATGCGGGCCCCGATGCCGCGCAGCGCGCCGACACTGCCGAATATCAGCCGGCCGGCCTGGTCCAGGCGGAACGAAGACAGCATCGTCCGGGTATCCCAGGCCCCTTCACGGTTCGTAAGAATATGAGCATACCGACGCGGATCCAAGGGCCGGGTAGCCATATTGAAGTAAGGCAGGCGAATCTGCTGCCTTTGAAGCTCAGGCCAGATCGTGTCCGTATACGCATCGGTGGCGACTACAACCCACAGCGCGTTGAGCGAGCCATGCTCCGTTCTGACCTGCCAATACCCGCCCTGATCCTGAACAGCCATGACGCGACTGTGCGTATAGAGCTGTGCGCCAGCCTCGCTTGCCGCGCGAGCCAACCCGCGCACGTAAGCCAATGGCTGTATCGTCCCGGCCCGGCGGTCCAGCAAGCTGCCCAAATACGCCTGCGTACCCAGCGCTCGGGCCGTGTCTTCGGCCCCCAAAAGCTCTACCGGCGCACCGAGCTGCTTCCATTGCCGCCAACGCATCTGGATTTCACGCCAGCCGCCGGCTCCGACGGCGCAATGCAAGGTTCCGTTGCGCACCGGCTGGCAATCCATGCCATGTTTGCTCACGAGTTCAAACACCCGGTCCGGCGCATTGCCCAACGCCTGCGTCAGGCGCGGCCCATACACTGGGCCGAGCAACGCGGACAAGGCCTGGGGCATGATCCACAGGCCCGCATTGACCAGCCCGACATTTCGGCCCGAAGCGCCAAAGCCTAGCTCCTCGGCCTCCAGCACGGCCACCCCGGCCCCGCCTTCAGACAGATGCAAAGCAGCCGACAGGCCGGTAAAACCGCCGCCTACGATCGCGACATCAACGGCCTGTTCCTGACCCGTCAGGCAGCTCGTTGCAGGCGCTGCGGGTGCACTGGCCTCCCATAGTCCATGACTGCGAGGATCATTGTTCATGGCGGCTCCTGGCTGCCTGGCTTTCACACAGTGTATAGCGCGGAATCGGCGTCGGTCGGCCTAGGGTTTTCGATAAAACAATTCCCTGCGTCTGGTGAAATAATTCCCTTGATCCAGCCTGTAAAAGGGATGCTGTCCAGGCGCGCCGACCTGTCACATCCCAATTGCCTTGTCTTGTCAGCCTGTCGGCAGGAGCTGCACTCTTATGCTCTACCCCGCCCTATCCGAGACCAGCCATTGCCTTCTGCAAGAACTGGGCGTGGAGTCCGCCCTGTACCTCGAGGGCGGACTGGACGTCCACACCCCCATCGACGGATCGCTCATTGCCCATGTCCGGACGCTGGCACCGGAGCAATTGCCGCACCTGCTGGAGCATGGTCAGGCTGCCTTCCTGGAATGGCGCGACACTCCCGCCCCGCTGCGCGGCGAACTAATCCGTCTTTTTGGCAATGAACTCCGAGCCCGCAAAGACGCCTTGGGCCGGCTGGTATCCCTGGAGACCGGGAAGATCCTGAGCGAAGGACTGGGCGAGGTGCAGGAGATGATAGACATCTGTGATTTCGCCATGGGCCTGTCCCGCCAGCTTCATGGCCTGACCATCGCAAGCGAACGGCCCGCCCACCGCATGATGGAGACATGGCATCCGTTGGGTCTGGTCGGCGTGATCACCGCGTTCAACTTTCCTGTAGCAGTCTGGGCCTGGAACACCGCTCTGGCGCTGGTGGCCGGCAATGCCGTCATCTGGAAGCCCTCGGAAAAAACGCCGCTGACGGCACTGGCCGCACAGGCTCTGCTGAGGCGGGCGCTGGAACGTTTCGGCCAAGCGCCCGCCCACCTGTGCCAGTTAGCCATCGGCGACCGCCTTGTGGGCCGAGCCCTGGCGGACAGCCGCGCCATCGCTCTGCTCTCGGCCACGGGCAGCACACGCATGGGTCGCGAACTCGGCCCTCGTGTGGCGCAGCGCTTTGGCCGCAGTCTGCTTGAACTGGGCGGCAACAACGCCGTTATCGTTGCACCCAGCGCCGATCTGGATCTGGCGCTGCGCGGCATTGTCTTCGCCGCCGCGGGCACCTGCGGCCAGCGCTGCACCACCACCCGGCGGCTCATCGTGCATGCCAGCGTGAAGGACACTCTGCTTGCCCGCTTGAAAGAAGCCTACGAAAAACTGCCTATTGGCCTGCCTCTGGATACCGGCACGCTGGTCGGGCCGCTGATCGACCAGGCCAGCCATGACGCATTTCAAGCCGCTCTGGAAAAAGCCAGACAGGAAGGCGGGCAGGTGTTCGGCGGTGAACGCATCAATATTCCCGATGCACCCTCTGGCTACTACGTGCGCCCCGCCATCGTAGACATGCAGGCTCAGACATCCATCGTGCGTGAAGAAACATTCGGCCCTGTTCTGTACGTACTGACTTACGACGAACTGGCACAGGCCATCGCCCTTCAGAATGACGTGCCCCAAGGCTTGGCCTCGGCCATCTTCACCAACGATCTGCGGGAAGCAGAGCACTTTCTGTCCGCCTCAGGCTCAGATTGCGGCATCGCCAATGTGAATATCGGCACCTCGGGGGCGGAGATCGGCGGCGCATTCGGCGGCGAGAAGGAAACGGGCGGCGGCCGTGAGTCTGGTTCGGACGCCTGGAAAAACTATATGCGCCGCTGCACCAATACGATCAACTATTCCCGGCATCTGCCCCTGGCCCAAGGCGTCAAGTTCGAACTGTAGGCGTAGCCGCCATACGATCGATCATCCGCGAACGCCGTGGCGACGATAGGCTTCAGGCGCGATGCTGGCGCCGCTGTTCGTACAAGCACAAGGCCGTGGCAATGGCCACATTCAGTGACTCAACGCCCGGCGCCTGAGGAATAAAGAGGCGCTGGCTGGCCAAGGCCGTCAAGACAGGGTTGACGCCCTGCCCCTCGTTGCCGAACACCCATATGCCGGTATCCGGCAAGGCGGTGTCGTAGAGGTCGGTGGAGCCTGGCTCCAAGGAGGTCACCAGCACCGGCAACCCGGCCTTGGACAGCAATTGCGCACCATCCACCTGTTCGTGTAACTGAATGGAAAAGTGGGCGCCCTGAGCGCTGCGCAGCACTTTCTGCGACCATACGCTGGCGCAGCCCGGCGTCAGGTACACGGCCTCCAGCCCCACGGCTACGGCCGTGCGCAGCACGGTGCCCACATTGCCCGGATCCTGCACCTGGTCCAGCAGCAAGGCTCTCGTGCGCGGCGCCGTCCATTGTGTGCTGCGCGGCATGCGCACCACAAATCCCACGCCTTGTCCTTGCCCGACCTGAGAGACCGCATTCATCAGGGAAGCACTGAACGTGACACAAGCCCGTCCCGGCAGAAAGCGCGCCAGTTCCAGCAACTCGTCGCTGTGCCTGTCCAGTTCGAAGACGGCCAGTTCCGGCTGGCCTCGATGTTCCAGCCACATCTGGCACAGATGCACGCCCTCCAACCAGACAAGCTGGTCCGGGCCATCCACTTCCCGCCTGTCCTGCGCGAGCCGCTGCACACGCTTGAACAGCGCATTGTCCTTGGATTCAATCAGCCTCATGGGTAGTACCTAACAGGGTTTGTCGCACTGGCGCAAAACTGCGACGATGCTCTGGGCAGGCGCCATGCAGGGTCAGCCGCTCCAGGTGCAGGGCGGTGCCGTAGCCTTTGTGCTGATCAAAGCCATACTCAGGAAAACGGACATGCAGCTCCATGCAATAAGCATCGCGGGCAGTCTTGGCCAGAATAGAGGCCGCCGAAATCGCCGGCTGAGTCGCGTCTCCCTTGAGCAGGGCCACCGCCGGGCAGCACAGGCCAGCAGGCACTCGATTGCCATCGACCAGGGCCTGGTTAGGACGGGTCGTCAGCGCATTGCAGGCGCGCTGCATAGCAAGCATGGCGGCCTGCAGAATATTGATGGTGTCGATCTCGTCCACGCTGGCGCTGGCGATTTCCCAGGCCAGGGCGCGCTCCTTGATCTGTTCGGCCAACTGCTCGCGGCGGCGCGCCGTGAGCTTCTTGGAATCATTCAGGCCCGCAATAGGCCGGGCCGGATCCAGAATCACGGCAGCGGCAAAGACAGGTCCGGCCAAAGGGCCGCGACCAGCCTCATCCAGGCCGGCGATCCGGTCCACCGTCACGTCCAGCGCAAACAGATCAGCCTGCATGTTCATGGGCCAGCCTCAAGATGACTTCAGCCGCCAGGGCTGGCGTATCCCGCCGCAGTTGCAGATGCATCTCAGTGAATATTTTTTCGATCCTGGCCACGTAATCCTGGTCGGTCAGCGCCTTCCAGCATTCGCGCGCCATTTTTTCAGGCTCGGCGTCTTCTTGCAGCAGCTCGGGCACGACGAAATCTCGGGCCAGCACATTGGGCAAGCCCACCCAGGGCACGTAAGGCCTGTCCTGGCCGGACTTCCAGCGTATGATGCGCTCCATCAAGGGCGTCAGCACATAGGAAATCACCATGGGCCGCTTGTAGAGCGCGGTTTCCAGGCTGGCCGTGCCGCTGGCGACCAGAACCGCGTCGCTGGCCTCCATTACCGTCCAGGCGGCCGGACGCACCATTCCCTGGGCGTCGGCCGTGCGCACGCCCGGTGTCTCGCCGTCGATCAGGTGCAGATTGCGTACCGGACACTGA
Organism: Pseudomonadota bacterium; assembly: GCA_023439305.1. GTDB lineage: Bacteria > Pseudomonadota > Gammaproteobacteria > Burkholderiales > Burkholderiaceae_B > Alcaligenes. The sequence continues at coordinate 108,246 of JAEXOO010000040.1, read as the reverse complement.
GCCAGGGCCTGCTCGAACTCGCTGCGGCGCCGTGCATTGACCATAGGCACCAAGACGGTCAGGTCCGGGTCCTGCTGCTGCAGCAGCTGTACGGTTTTGAGAAAACGCGGTGCAAGCAATCGGACTTCGGACGAACGGCTTCCCGGCAACACGCCCAGCACTCGGCCCACTCCGTCCAGCCCCAACCGTCGGCGCGCATCCTGCTTATCAGGATGCAACGGGATATTGGCCGCCAGCGGATGTCCCACATAAGTGACGGGGATGCCTTCTTTTTCGTAGATCTCGGTTTCAAAGGGGAACAGCACCAGCATGTGCGACACCGCTTCGCGGATCTTGTGAATACGCTCGTAGCGCCACGCCCAGATGGACGGCCCCACAAAATGCACTGTAGGCACGCCAGCCTGACGCAGTCTATGTTCCAGACGCAGATTGAAATCGGGCGCGTCGATGCCCACAAAGACATCCGGGCGCTGGCGCAGCCAGTGATTGCGCATGCCCAGATACGTGGACACCAGACCGGGAATGCGCTTGAGCGCTTCCACATAGCCAAAGACCGTCAAGGCGTCCATGGGGTAATGCTGGCGGAACTGCTCTGCGGCCATTTCAGGTCCGCCTATGCCTTCGACCAGCAGCTTGGACTCGTCCTGGCGCAAACCGGTAATGATGCGCGCCGCCAGCAGATCGCCAGACGGCTCGCCCGCCACCATGCCGATGGTCAGGCCGGATGTATCGGAACGGCTCAGGCTGTCGCCCTTGCGCACGCCGGGGCTTGCGCCTGGATGCGCGGTCATGGTCGGGAAATGCCCCGGCTGGAGGCGTCCAGGAAATCGACCATGGCCTGAATCGCCGCTGCGCTGTCAGGTTGCTGCTGCGCAAGCTTGCGCATTTCCTCGACCGCCTGCTCGATGGTGAGCTTGCGCCGATATACCAGTTTGTAGCATTCCTTGACCGCGGCCACGGCCTCGGCTGAAAAACCGCGACGGCCCAGGCCTTCGCTGTTGACGCCGACCGGACGAAACGGATCGCCCGCACCGATGACATAGGGAGGAATGTCCTGACGGATGGAGCTGGTCCCGCCTATCATGCTGTGCGCGCCGATGCGCACGAACTGGTGCACCGCCGTCAGCCCGCCTAGAATGGCCCAGTCGCCGATATGGATATGCCCGGCCAACTGCACGCTATTGGCAATGATGGTGTGGTCGCCGATCTGGCAATCGTGCGCGATGTGCACGTAGGCCATGATCCAGTTGTCGCTGCCGATCCGGGTCACCCCCACATCCTGCACCGTGCCAGTATTGATGGTGACGTACTCGCGCACCGTGTTACCGTCACCGATTTCCAGGCGGGTGGGCTCACCAGCGTACTTCTTGTCCTGCGGCATGCCCCCGATGGAGCAGAAACGGTAAAAATGATTGTCGCGGCCTATGGTCGTATGACCGTCGATCACGCAATGCGGCCCCACCCGGGTGCCCGCGCCAATCGTGACGTTGGGCCCGATGATGCTATAGGCGCCGACCTCGACATCATCGGCCAGCTCAGCGCCGGCTTGGATGATGGCCGTTTCATGAATACGCATAGATTACTCTTCCAGTTGACGGATGGCGCACATGATCTTGGCCTCGGCCACGACCTGGCCATCCACCAGGGCGCGCCCCGTGTACTTGCACAATGCGCGGCTGATGCGATCGGCCACGACTTCCAGGCGCAACTGGTCGCCCGGCAGCACAGGCTTGCGAAAACGCGCCCCGTCCACGCCGACCAGGTAATAGGCCAGCTTGTTGTCCACCTTGGCATACGGATCTTCGGGATCGGTGAAGGAGAACAGCGCAGCCGCCTGGGCCATGGCTTCGATGATCAGCACGCCTGGCATGACGGGATGATGTGGAAAGTGGCCCGTGAAGAACGGCTCGTTCATCGACACATTTTTGATGGCGACGATACTTTTGCCCGGCACCATGTCCAGTACGCGATCGACCAACAGCATCGGGTAGCGATGAGGAAGGCGATCCATGATTTGTCGAATATCGAGTTCCATTTTTTCTTGTCCTGCTTATTTCTGGTTATGTGTATTTCGAGAAGGCTCGGCCGCCTCGCCCGTCTGTCGTTCCAGGGAACGCAGACGGCGACGCAGTCCGCCGAGCTGCCCAAGGACGGCGGCATTCTTCTGCCAGTCCAGATGGGCTGCGTAGGGATAAACGCCGGTATAGCGACCGGGTTCAGTAATGCTGGAGGTGATGGCCGTACCGCCGGAGACGTGGACATCATCGGCCAGCCGTATGTGACCGGACAGCATCGCCGCCCCTGCGATGGTGCAGCGCGCCCCGATTTCAGTCGAACCGGCCACGCCCACGCAAGCGGCCATGGCTGTGTGCTCGCCCACTTTGACGTTGTGGCCGATCATGATCTGGTTGTCGAGCTTGACCCCGTTGCCGATCACGGTATTGTCCAGCGCACCGCGGTCGATCGTGGTATTGGCACCGATTTCGACATCATCACCGATCTGAACCTGACCGATTTGGGCAATTTTGGCCCACGCACCGTTGCCCTTGATGGGGTCGGGCGCAAAGCCGAAGCCATCCGCACCCAGTACAACGCCCGAATGGAGGATGGCGCGTGCGCCAATATGCACACCATGATAGAGCGTGACGCGGGCATGCAGCAGGCTGTCTTGCCCCACGGAAGATTCTGCGCCTATGACGCAATGCGCGCCAAGGCGTGTTCCGCGGCCGATGCGCGCACCCGATTCCACCACGCAGAAAGGACCGATGGACACACCTTCTTCGATATGGGCGGTGGCATCAATGACAGCGCTCGGGTGAATGCCCTGAGGCAGGTTGGCCAGGCGAACCTGGTCAAAACGCTGCGCCAGCAAGGCGTACATCAGGTACGGCTGCGAACAGAGCACCGGCACGAATGCCGGAGTGAAATCCAGAGCGTCATGGACGTCCGGCGTCAGGATGACAACGCCGGCCTGCGTCTGGGCTAGAAGTTCCTGCAGCTTGGGATTGGACAGAAAGCTGATTTCCTGCGGCCCCGCAGAAAGCAACGAGCCTAGGCCCCGGATAAGAGGCGTAGGCTCGTGAATGCCTTGTGGCAGCTTGCAATCCAGTCCGGTTTTGTTGATTTCCTGTACCAGTTCAGGCAAGGAAACTGCCTGTTCGGCGCTCAGCAATACCGGCATGGTGCATCAACCGCCCAGCGCTTTCAGGACTTCTTCGGTGATGTCCACGCGTGGGCTGACGGTGACGGCGTCCTGAATGATCAGGTCGTAGCCTTGGGACTCAGCGATGCGCTTGATGGCTGCATCGGCTTTTTCCACGATGGCCGAGAACTCTTCGTTACGGCGACGATTGAAGTCTTCCTGGAATTCGCGGCGCTTGCGCTGCAGGTCCGAGTCCAGATCGGCCAACTGGCGCTGGCGCTTCACGCGGTCCGACTCGGACAGCACTGGCGCGTCCTTGTCAAATTTCTGTGCCTGCGAACGCAGGTTGTTGGCCAGCTTTTCCAGCTCTTCGTCGCGGCGCTTGAATTCCGCTTCGATCTTGGTCTGCGCTGCCTTGGCAGGCTTGGAGTCGCGCAGGATGCGTTCGGTGCTGACAAAACCAATCTTGGTCTGAGCCTGAACAACAGGAGCGGCTGTCATGGCGCTGACACCCAGAGCGGCAGCCAGAACGAGCGCTTTATTGCCACGGGACAAGCCACGGGCGATTGTTGTGAGTTTCATTGCGATGTTTGACTTCATGAAAAATCTACCTTGCTAATTAGGCTGCAGAATAGAGCAATTGTGCCACTAAACAGGAACATCAGAAAGCGGTGCCAATCTGGAACTGGAAGGCCTGCTTGTCATCGCCTTCCTTGGCACGCAAGGCGCGACCGTAGGAAAGCTGCAGCGGTCCCAGAGGGGATTGCCAGGACAGGCCCAGACCTGCGGCATACTTCCAGCCGCATGGATCTTCTGACAGTCGGTCCGGACGGCCCATGGCGCACCCGCCGCTGGTGTTGTCCACTTTGCCGGCATCGGCAAACAGGAACCAGCGCAGCGTGCGGTCACGCGTGGCGCCGGGGAATGGCAGGTAAAGCTGTGCGTTGGCCACCATGCGGCGCGAACCGCCCAGATAGTCGCCCGTCAGGGTATCGCGTGGGCCCAGCGAGGCGCCTTCATAGCCGCGCACCGAACCAATACCGCCGGCGTACACGTTCTTGATCACCGGGAAGGACTTGCTGCCGTACGCACGGCCCCAGTCGATGGCGCCATTCAGAGCCAGCGTGTAGGCCCGGCCCAGCGGAATGTAATGCTGGTGGCTGGCACGCAGCATGTAATAGCGCAGATCCATGGTGCCCAGGTCGCCCGACAGGCTGGTGAGGCTGCCCTTGTTGGGGGCGATGGCGCTGTCGCGGGTGTCCTTGGACCAGCCCAGGTTGAAGATGAACGTATTGGTGCGCTCGCCGTACTCGTTCACGTAGTCCTGATAGGCACGCGGTGTGTACTCGGGGCTGAGGCGCGAGAGCTTGTTCTGCTCGAAGTTCACGCCCATGAAAATACGGTCGTATTCGGAGATGGGCACGCCGAAGTTCAGACCGGCGCCGATGGCCGTGTTCTGGTAATCGCCCCAGGCGTCGTTGGTTTCGTACGGCGTGGTGCGACGGTAGTAGATCGAGGTGGTCTTGCTGATGCCGTCACGCGTCCAGTACGGATTGGTGTGGCTGATCACGGCGGCGCGGTTCACCTTGCTGGTGTTCACCTGCAAGGACAGACTGTTGCCACTGCCGAAGATATTGTCCTGGCTGAGGCCGGCGGACAGGATCAGCTTGTCGGTGGAGCCGTAGCCGACACCCAGGTTGATCATGCCGGTGGGCTTTTCCTTGACGTCGACGTTCACGTCCACCTGGTCGGGCGAGCCGGGAACCGGCTTGGTATTGACATCTACTTCGTTGAAGTAGCCCAGGCGGTCCACGCGGTCACGGGAAAACTGAATGCTAGACGAGTCGTACCAGGCTGCTTCCTGCTGACGCATTTCACGACGGATGACTTCGTCGCGCGTGCGGGTATTGCCGCCGATGTCGATACGGCGCACATAGACGCGACGGCCTGGATCCACATAAAAAGTCAGATCGGCGGTGTGGCCTTCGCGGTCCAGCACCGGATTAGGATTCACGTTGGCGAAGGCATAGCCCAGACTGCCCAGGTAATCCGTGATGGCTTTGACCGTGGCGCTGGTCTTGTCGGCCGAGAAGACCTCACCGCTTTTTTGCTGCACCAGCGGCTGGATCTTGTCTTCCAGGCCCAGCAGGTCGCCCGCCAGCTTCACATTGCTGAGCGTGTAGGGCTGACCTTCATGCAGGGTCAAGGTAACGAAAATATCTTTGCGGTCCGGCGAAATGGAAACCTGAGGCGGTTCAGCCGAATACTCCAGATAACCGCGGTTCAGGTAGAAGGAGCGGATGCGCTCCATATCGCCTTCCAGCTTTTCGCGCGAGTATTTGTTGGTGCCCGTGTACCAGGTCATCATGCCCGAGGTGGTCAGCTCCATCTCGTCGAGCAGACGGCTCTGCGAGAAGGCCTCGTTGCCGACGATTCGGATTTCCGAGATCTTGGCCAGATCGCCTTCGAAGATATCGAAACTGACGCCCACGCGGTTGCGCGGCAGAGGCGTAATGATGGGCGTGATTTCCACGCCATACTTGCCCTTGGACAGGTATTGCTGCTTGAGTTCGAATTCAGCCCGCTCCAGCATGGAGCGGTCGAACACGCGCCCTTCACCGAATCCCACCTGGGACAGAGAGGTAATGATGTTCTTGGAGTCGAACTCGCGCATGCCGTTGAACGATACGGATGCGATGGTGGGGCGTTCCTTGACGTTGACGATCAGCACATTGCTGCTGGTGTCGATCTGCACATCGCTGAAAAAGCCCGTCGCATACAGGCGCTGAATGGCGTCGGCCGCCTGCTCTTCGGTAAAGGACTCGCCCACCTTGACCGGCAAGGACGAGAACACGGCGCCGGGATCAACCCGCTGGATGCCGTTGACCTGAATATCGCGCACGACAAACGGTGCAAATGCATTCGCCAGGGCGGGGGCAAGGAGACTTGCCACGAGCACGGGCAAGACACGCAACGCAAAAGTGGGTTTCCGGCTAAACGACATCCTGGACAATCCTTGGTCGGTCAAATGGTTGAAAATTGTATGCCACACGCCGTCAACTGAAAAGGCGGGTGATGTCATTAAAAAATGCAATGCTCATCAGCACAGCCAGCAAGCTCAGCCCCACGCGCTGGCCGACCAGCAGCATGCGCTCGGAAGCAGGCTTGCCGCGGACGGCTTCGATGGCATAGTACAGTAGATGCCCCCCATCCAGCATAGGAACGGGCAATAAATTCAACAAACCTATGCTGATACTGATCAGCGCCAGGAAATTCAGATAGGCGATCAGACCGATGCGCGCCGTCTGGCCGGCATAATCCGCAATAGTAACCGGGCCGCTGACATTACGCACGGAGACCTCGCCCGTCACCATGCGCCCTATCATCTTAAGCGAGAACCAGAACGTTTCGGCCGTACGCACAAATCCGCGCTGGACACTGTCCACCGGACCGTAGCGCACGTGCACCATTTCGAAGTCCGGCCCCACCTTGACACCAATGCGACCCAGCACGCGGCCATCGTCGCCAGCTTGCGCCCGCGGTGTAATGGCCAGCGTCAGGACTTGTCCGTCGCGCAGCACTTGCAGTGGCAGCACTTGATCGGCTGACTGCTGCACCTGCTCCACAAACCGCATGACGTTCGGCGCCGATATCCCGCCCAGCGCCAGAATCACATCCTGGGCCTGCAGGCCGGCCTGCTCGCCGGCGCTGCCTTCGTAGACTTCTTCAACCTTGGCGCGAGGCGGCTGCAACGCCAAGCCGGCCTGGGCCAGCAGGTCCTGACCATCCGGACTGATCTCGCCGGCCGGCAAGGACAGATTGCGTTCACGCACCTGACCCTGCGCGTCGCGCACACCTACCGTGAGCACTCCGCCCGAGGACAGAGCCTCCATGAATTCCCAGCGCGCCTCGCCCCAGGAACGCACTTCCCGGCCGTCCACATCCAGCAGGCGATCTCCACCCTGGAAACCCGCCTGCGCAGCCGGCGTCTGAGCCGCAGGCTGTGCGATGACCGCGGCAGGCTCCTGGGCGCCGAGCAGTCCCACCAGAGCGTAGATGAACACCGCCAGGATCAGGTTTGCCATGGGGCCTGCGAGCACAATCGCGGCCCGTTGCCACAGCGGCTTGAAATTGAACGATTCCTGGATCTGCTCGGGACTTGCCTGGGCAGGTGGGTCGTTCTGCATGGCCACGTATCCGCCCAAGGGCAAGGCGGATACCGCCCATTCGGTGCCGTGCTTGTCCAGGCGCCGATACAGTACCGTGCCAAAACCGATGGAAAAGCGCTCCACCCGCACGCCGCAGCGGCGCGCGACCCAGTAATGGCCCAGCTCGTGAAACGTCACGAGCACGCCCAGAGTCACCAGAAAGGCCAGCAAGGTGTACAACATGTGAAATCCTGTCAGCCGCGCGGCGCGCTGCGGCAGTAATCCAGCGCCAGGGAACGGGTTTCGCGATCCAGATCCAGCACGGCGTCCAGCGCGTCCAAAGCGTGGCCGGCACGGCCATTTAGCCTGTCCAGGCAGTGCTCGATGACCGCTGGAATCTGAGTATAGCGAATCTGTTCGTCCAGAAAACGATCCACGGCGATTTCATTGGCGGCGTTCAAGGTTACACACGCCGCCTGGCTGTCGCGCAGCGCATCGTACGCCAGGCGCAGACAGGGAAAGCGCACCAGGTCCGGCTGCTCAAAGTCCAGCCGCCCCATGGTGGCAAGATCCAACAGCCCGACGCCGCTGGCCAGCCGCTCCGGAAAACCCAGCCCGTAGGCAATCGCGGTGCGCATGTCCGGCTGCCCCAGCTGCGCCATGACCGACCCGTCGATGTATTCCACCATAGAATGAATGACACTTTGCGGATGGATGACCACGTCGATTTGTTCGACCGGCACTGAAAACAACCAATGCGCCTCAATGACCTCCAGGCCTTTGTTCAGCATGGTGGCCGAATCAACGGAAATCTTGCGCCCCATGCTCCAGTTGGGATGGGCGCAGGCCTGGGCCGGCGTCACCGACTCCAGCTCTGAGAGCGGACGGGATCTGAAGGGGCCGCCCGAGGCCGTGACCAGCAAGCGACGCAGGCCCGCGACCGGCGTCCCCGACGGGACGGGAGATTCTCCGGCCAGGCACTGGTAGATAGCGCTGTGTTCAGAGTCGATAGGCAGCAATTGCGCTCCGCCTTGCTGCACCGCCTGCATGAAAATGCCGCCGGCCGCCACCAGCGCTTCCTTGTTGGCCAGCAGCACGCGCTTTCCGGCCCGCGCCGCCGCCAAGGCAGAGGGCAAACCGGCTGCGCCTATGATGGCGGCCATGACGGTAGTGACCTGCGGATCAGCGGCCGTATCGGCCAGGGCCTGAGCGCCAATGCGTATTTCAGGCTGCGTCGCCCCGCCCTGCCACGCAGCCAGGAAGCGATCGCGCGCAGCACAGTCAGGCACGACCACCACGCGAGCGGCGCTGGATCGCGCCTGTTCAGCCAGCAGTTCCATGCGGCTGTGCCCGGTCAGGGCGTAAACGGCCATCCGGTCTGGATGCCGGGCAATCACATCTAAAGTGCTGACGCCGATGGAGCCCGTAGCCCCAAGGACGCAGACATGCTGGAAGTTCATGAGTATTTCCCTGAAGCGGGTCTGGTCATCCGACGGGGGATCAAGCCAGCCACGCTCCACCTAAAATCAAGGCCAAGGGCGCAACAGGCAACAAGGCATCAATCCGATCATAGACGCCGCCGTGTCCCGGGAGCAACTGACTGGAATCCTTGACACCGGCGCGACGCTTGAGCAGCGACTCGAACAGATCGCCGACGATGGAAATGGCGGCCAGCACGACACCCAGCGCAGCGGTCGCGATCCAGCCCCAACGCGCCACCAGATCAGCGCCGAAACTCCCCTGCCAGGCAGCGCTGGCCAGCATCCAGAGGGCGGCGGCGGTCATGCCGCCCACGGCGCCCGCCCATGTCTTGCCGGGGCTGACGCGCGGCGCCAGCTTCGCCTTGCCAAAGGCGCGGCCCGAAAAATAGGCCGCAATGTCAGCCACCCAGATCAAGATCAGCACGGACAGGACATAGACCAGCCCCTTGGCATACAGCAACTGATATAAGGACGCCCAGGCTGCCAGCGGAGCGGCAACGCCCATGACGCACAAGAAGGCGGTCTGGGCCCGATGCTGGGCCTGCCCTTGCAGGACCAGAGCGGTGGCGCCCACGAGCCAGACCAGCGTCATGACGGGCACGAGTACTCGATACACGAGATCGGCCGCCTGCCCTGCCGGGCCGCTGCCATACCAATACAGGCTCAACCAGGCGATCAGCGCGCCGGTCACCAGCGCGATAGGCCAGGCCCACCGCTGCTGGTCGGCAGGCAGGCTCAGACGCTGCCATTCCCAGCAGGCCAAGGTGCTTAGCAGTCCGAATATGGCCAGCAGCGGCCACGATGCAGGCGCCAGCATGGCAGCGCCCAGAATAGCCAGCATGACGATGGCAGTAATGACCCGCTGTTTCAGCATACGGCATACCCCTTCAGGAGGCGGAGGATTTGAGCACCTGTGCGCTGGTACGGCCAAAACGCCGCTCCCGTCCGCGATACCATTCAAAGGCTTCCTCGAGCTGGGAGCGGCCGAAATCGGGCCAGTACACGTCCGTGAAATACAGCTCCGTGTAGGCCATCTGCCAAATCAGGAAGTTCGAAATGCGACGCTCTCCGCCGGTGCGGATGAACAAATCCGGCTCGGGCGCATAGGCCATGGCCAGATGCGGGCTGAACAGGTTTTCGTCGAGCTTTTCGGGGTGCTCGGCGAGCTCGGGGTTGGCGGCCAAGGCTTTTTGAGCCGCCTGCAAGATATCCCAGCGACCGCCATAGTTGGCGGCGATGGTCAGGTGCAGCGTGTCGTTCTCGCGCGTTTGCTCCTGCGCGCTGGCGATCAGTTCGCGCAGCTCCGGGTTAAAGGCCGCGAGATCGCCCACGACATGGAGGCGCACGCCCTTCTTCTTGAGCTGAGTGACTTCTTTCTGCAAAGTCTTGACGAACAGGCGCATCAGCATGGAGACCTCGTCCTGGGGACGGCGCCAGTTTTCCGAACTGAATGCAAACAAGGTCAGGTAACGTACGCCCAGGTCGCCGCACGCCTCGACAATACGTCTTACGGCCTGGACGCCGCGCAGATGTCCCGCCGTGCGCGGGAGCATGCGACGGGTTGCCCATCGGCCATTGCCATCCATGACAATGGCCAGATGGCCAGGGACTTGGGTGTGCGTTGGAACACGTTGTGTAGAACTGAATGAAATCACCTGGCCACCTGTAGTGCGATCCTTAGACCGTCATGATCTCGGCTTCTTTTTGCGCGATCAGCTTGTCGATCTCAGCCACGTAGCGGTCCGTCAGCTTCTGGACTTCGTCCTGGGCGCGACGCTCGTCGTCCTCGGAGATTTCCTTGTCCTTGACCTGTTTCTTGAGCGTGTCATTGGCGTCGCGACGCAGATTGCGGATAGCCACCTTGGCATCTTCGCCTTCACCGCGCACGACTTTGGCCAGATCACGTCGACGCTCTTCGGTCAGAGCGGGCATGGGTACACGGATGCTGTCGCCCATGGAAATGGGGTTCAGGCCCAGATCGCTGTCACGGATGGCTTTTTCGATAGGGCCGGCCATGTTTTTTTCCCAGACCTGCACGTTCAGGGTGCGGGCATCGACCACCGTGATGTTGGAAACCTGGCTGACCGGAACGGGCGAGCCGTAGTAGTCCACCTGGACGTGATCAAGCAAGCCCGTCGTGGCTCGGCCGGTACGAATCTTGGCCAGGCCGGTCTTCAGGGACTCGATGGATTTGCCCATGCGGGCGTCGGTCGATGATTTGATCTCGGAGAGACTCATGGACTAAATTCCTATAACTTTAAACGTGGACCAGGGTGCCCTCGTCCTCGCCGGAGACCGCACGCGTGAGCGCGCCGGGCTTGTTGATGGAAAACACTTTGATGGGCAGTTTCTGATCGCGGCACAGGGCGAACGCGGTCGCATCCATGACTTCCAGACGACGCACGATGGCTTCGTCGAAGCTGATGCGGGCATAGCGCGTGGCGCCGGGATCCTTGTTCGGGTCTGCGCTGTAGATGCCATCGACCTTGGTCGCCTTCAGCACGATTTCCGCGCCGACCTCAGCGCCGCGCAGCGCCGCTGCGGTGTCGGTCGTGAAGAAGGGATTGCCCGTGCCGGCCGCGAAAATAACCACCTTGTTTTCTTCCAGGTAGCGCAGAGCCTTGGGACGAATGTAGGGCTCGACCACCTGCTCGATATTCAGGGCGGACTGCACGCGCGCATCCAGGCCGCGATGCTTCAGGGCATCCTGCAGGGCCAGGGCGTTCATGACGGTCGCCATCATCCCCATATAGTCGGCCGTCGCACGATCCATTCCCTGGGCACCGGGAGCAATGCCCCGGAAAATATTGCCGCCGCCGATGACGATCGCCAACTGCACGCCCAATTGGGCGACCTGAGCGATTTCCTCCGTCATGCGAAGAATGGTGCTGCGATTGATACCGAACGAATCCTCGCCCATCAGCGCTTCGCCGGAAAGCTTGAGCAGGACGCGTTTGTAATGAGGGGTGGTCATGGTTGGGATTCCAAGTGACGTAAGACAGGGAGAGTGTAAAGCAGCAGGGCAGGCACCGCCACTACGGTGCCTGCCCTGCAAGTGCAAGCCAGATTAAGCTTGACCGGCGGCAGCTGCCACCTCGGCGGCGAAGTCTTCAACGCGCTTTTCGATGCCTTCACCCACGACATACAGGGTGAAACCGGCGATGGAGGCCTTGCTTTCGGCCAGCATCTGTTGAACGCTTTGCTTGTCGTTCTTGACGAAAGGCTGGTTCAGCAACGTGACTTCCTTCAGGAACTTGGCGACAGCGCCTTCCACCATCTTGGTGACGATGTCGGCAGGCTTACCGGATTCGGCAGCCTTCTGGGCGGCAACGGAGCGCTCGGCTTCGATGTCGGCCGCATCCACGCCGGAGGCGTCCAGAGCCTTGGGGCGGCTGGCAGCAATGTGCATGGCCAGATCCTTGCCCACTTCCTCGGCGCCGGTGAAGTCCACCAGAACGCCGATCTTGCCGCCGTGGATGTAGCTGGCCAGTTGGCCGGCCGTTTCGTAGCGCTGGAAACGACGCACGGAGATGTTTTCACCGATCTTGCCCACCAGAGCGGCGCGCACGGTTTCGACGGTGCCGTCAGCCAGAGGCAGTTCAGCCAGGGCGGCCAGATCAGCGGGGTTGTTCTTGGTGATCAGTTGAGCGACTTGATCGATGAAGCCGATGAAGTCCTCGTTCTTGGCCACGAAGTCGGTTTCGCAGTTGACTTCGACAACGGCACCAGTCTTGGCGTCGTCGGCGATGAAGACGGTGACCAGGCCTTCGGCGGTCACGCGGCTGGCGGCTTTGCTGGCCTTGCTGCCCAGCTTCACGCGCAGGATTTCTTCAGCACGAGCCATGTCGCCATCGGCTTCGGTCAGTGCTTTTTTGCATTCCATCATGGGCGCGTCGGTTTTCTCGCGCAATTCCTTAACCATCGATGCGGTGATTTGAGCCACGGTTTTCTCCAATTCTGTAGAACGTGCTCCGGCGGGCCGGAGCGGTACGAAATGCAAGTGTAGCGTTCGGCCATGACACTTCTGCGCATGGCCGAATGCTTCGAGCCGATTATTCCTGAGCGTCGGCGTCGACTTCGACGAATTCTTCGTCGCCAGCGATTTCTTCAACCAGACCGTTCAGGTTCTGCTCGCGGCCGGCCAGCACGGCGTCAGCCATGCCACGGGCGTACAGAGCGATGGCCTTGGCCGAGTCGTCGTTGCCGGGGATCACGTAGTCCAGGCCCAGTGGGGAGTGGTTGGTATCAACCACGGCAACCACGGGGATGCCCAGGGTGCGGGCTTCGGCCACGGCAATCTTGTGGTAGCCGACGTCGATCACGAACAGGGCGTCAGGCAGGTTGTTCATGTCCTTGATGCCGCCGATGGACTTGTTCAGCTTTTCCAGTTCGCGTTCGAACATCAGGGCTTCTTTCTTGCTCATGCCCTCGGTGCGACCGTCGGCCAACTGAGCTTCCATTTCCTTCAGGCGCTTGATCGAGGTCTTGACCGTCTTGAAGTTGGTCATCATGCCGCCCAGCCAACGGCTGTCGACGTAAGGCATGCCGCAACGCTCAGCTTCGGCAGCGACCAGTTCGCGAGCGGCGCGCTTGGTGCCGACGAACAAGATGTTGCCACCACGGGCTGCCAGCTGGCGCACGAACTTCGTGGCTTCTTCGTACTGAGCAACCGTTTTTTCCAGGTTGATGATATGGATGTTGTTACGCTGACCGAAGATGTACTGAGCCATCTTGGGGTTCCAGTAACGGGTTTGGTGGCCAAAGTGCACACCAGCTTCCAGCATTTCACGCATCAAAGACATGAGTTTCTCCAAGGGTTTGGTCTTGTAACCGCCCGGTATCCGGCAAGGGCCGCAGGCTCGCCTGCATTCCAGACACCCCGAGACGGGCGGTCACGCGATTTACTACATTAAAAGCGCCGCCCACAAAGGGAGTGCGCAACAGGAAACGGATCCGGAGACACCCGCCCGGCGCGACAAGCGCCCAAGCAAAGCTCCTTCAAGCCGCCAACATTCCGTGAACGGACAAATCAAGCGCAAGACAGGCACCGGGTGTATCCTAGATAGGAGTTGCCCCAGCGCGACCGGCCGCAAAGCCAGGCAAAACGGGTTTGCGCTGCCGCAAAATTCACGAAAGCCTATAATTCTACTATTTTTCAACACACCTGTTCAAGTTGCTATGAGTATTCTCGTCACAGACCCTTCAGACCTCGACAAAATGCGGGCAGCCTGCCAGACGGCAGCATCAATCCTTGATTACCTGACCCCCTTTGTCAAAGCCGGCGTCACCACTGCCGAACTGGACAGGCTGTGCATGCAACGCATCGAAGAGCTGGGAGTGAAATCCGCCACAGTAGGCTATGCCCCGCCCGGCTACCCGCCCTTTCCGGGCTCCATCTGCACCTCGGTCAACCACGTCATCTGTCACGGCATTCCCGGCGAGAAAGTCCTGAAGAACGGCGACATCCTGAACATGGACGTCACCATCATCCAGGACGGCTGGTTCGGCGACACCAGCCGCATGTTCACGGTCGGCGAACCCAGCATCCTGGCGCGGCGCCTGATCGACACCACCTACGAATGCATGTGGCTGGGCATTGCCCAGGTCAAGCCCGGCGCCACGCTGGGAGACATCGGCCACGCCATTCAGAAGCACGCCGAAGGCCAAGGCTTTTCGGTAGTGCGCGAATATTGCGGCCACGGCGTGGGACGCAAGTTCCACCAGGACCCGCAGATCCTGCACTATGGCAAGCCCGGCACCGGACAAAAGCTGGAGGCTGGCATGATCTTCACCATCGAGCCCATGATCAATGCAGGCCGCCGCGAACTGCGCACCCTGGCCGATCAATGGACCGTCGTGACGCGCGACCACAGCCTGTCCGCCCAGTGGGAACATGCCGTGCTGGTCACCGATACCGGCTACGAAGTCCTGACCGTCTCGCCCGGCATGCCCGCCCCACCCGCCATCATCCAGGCTTAAGACCATGCCCGGTACGGCCCTGGCCTCGCTGCGCGACAAGATCGCCCGCCGGCGAGCCAGCGCCTGCAGGCGCTATCGGCAGCACCTGCAGCCCGACGTCCTGCTCAAGGCCCTACGCCGCATCTGCGACCAGGCGCTGCGCGAGCTGCTGGTCCTGCACCCCCTGCCGGACCAGGCCAGCCTGGCCGCGCTGGGCGGTTATGGGCGCGGCGAGCTCTATCCCCATTCCGATGTGGACCTGCTGATCCTGCTGCAGCGTGCGCCCCAGGCCCAGGACATCGCCCGCATCGAAGCCTTGCTGGCGGCCATGTGGGACATCGGCCTGGCGCCCAGTCATGCGGTCGTCACTCCGGTCCAATGCCTGGAGCTGGCATCACAGGACATCACCACCGAAACCGCCCTGCTGGAAAGCCGCTGGCTGGCGGGTTCGCGCCTCTTGCTGCGCCATACTCAGCGCCAGCTGCAAAGCCAGCTCGATCCACGAGCTTTCTTCCTGGCCAAGCAGGCCGAACAGCAACAGCGCCACGCCCGACTGCAAGACACTCCCTACGCGCTGGAGCCCAACTGCAAAGAGTCCCCTGGCGCGCTGCGTGATCTGCAGGTCTTGCTGTGGATGGCTCGTGCCGCCGGGCTCGGCCGCACTTGGCGCGATATCGCCCAATCGGGCCTGCTGACCCTGGCTGAACTGCGCGCCCTGAGCCGGGTCGATCAAGCCTTCAAACGACTGCGCATCGAATTGCATTTGCTGACCGGCCGCGCCGAAGACCGCCTGTTATTCGATCTGCAACCGGCCCTGGCCGAAATCTACGGCTTCCAGCCTACCGCCACCCGCCGCGCCAGCGAACTGCTGATGCAACGCTACTACTGGGCCGCCCGTGTCGTCAGCCAGCTCAATCTGATTCTGATGCAGAGCATCGAAGAGCGCCTGTTCCCCCAGCCCGCCCAATCGCCCGTAGTTCTGGACGACCACTTCCAGATCCATCACGGCCAGCTGGAGCTGCGGCACGCCGACGGGTTCCAGCGCGAGCCTTCCCTGATGTTCGTAGCCATGCTGCATCTGCAGTCACGGGGCGATCTGCACAGCCTGAAGGCCGATACGCTGCGGGCCCTGTGGCATGCGCGCCGCCTGATCGACGCCGGCTTTCGCGCCGAGCCTCGCAACCGCCGCCTGTTCCTGCAAATTCTGCAGCAGCCTCGCGGCATCGTGCACACCCTGCGGCTGATGAACCTGCTCAATCTCCTGCCGCGCTACCTTCCTGTCTTCCGACGGGTCGTAGGCCAGATGCAGCATGATTTGTTCCATGCCTACACGGTGGATGAGCACACTCTCAAAGTGATCCGCAACCTGCGCCGCTTCACCATGGCAGCGCACAGCGAAGAACTGTCCCTGGCCAGCCAGCTGATGAGCAGCTTCGAGCGCCACTGGCTGTTGTACATCGCGGCGTTGTTCCACGACATCGCCAAGGGCCGAGGCGGCAATCATTCCGAGCTGGGCGCCCAGGACGCCTTGGCCTTCTGTCTGGACCACGGATTGACACCCGTCGACACCGAGCTGGTGGTGTTCCTGGTGAAAGATCATCTGACCATGTCCCAGGTGGCGCAGAAGAAAGACCTGAGCGACCCTCAGGTCATTTTCCGGTTTCTGCAGACCGTCGGCACAGAACGCCGTCTGACCGCGCTGTATCTGTTGACCGTGGCCGACATCCGGGCTACCAGCCCCACCGTATGGAACTCCTGGAAAGGCAAGCTGCTCGAAGACTTGTATCGCCTGACTCTGGCGGCCCTGGGCGGCCAAGGAGCCGACGGCGTGTCCGTGCTGGACCAGCGCAAACGGGACGCCGCCGGAGAAATCCGCCTGGCCGGCCTGCTGGACGACGCGCGCGAGGAATTCTGGCAATGGCTGGACGACCACTATTTCCTGCGCCACGACGCCAGCGAAATCGCCTGGCATACCCTGCAGCTGTATCATCAATCGCACAGCCCGGAGCCCGTCGTGCGCATCCGCATCGCCGGACAGACCGATGCGATTCAGGTTCTGGTCTACACGCCGGATGCCGATGGACTGTTCCTGCGTATTTCGCGCTATTTCGACAGTCAGGCCATGAGCATTCAGGACGCCCGTATCTACACCACCCGGCATGGCTGGGCGCTGGACAGCTTCATCGTCATGCTGCCCGCCTACGAGCATGCCGCACGACGCGACCCGCTGCTGATCGAGACCGAGCTGGCCCAGGCCCTGAGCCGACCTTCGCTCCCGGCGGTGGAGGCACCGTCGCACTACCGAGACTTCCGCTCCCGCCGTGCACGCGTCTTTCCCATACAGCCGGCCGTGGACCTGCGCCCCGATGACAAAGGAGAAGACTGGATTCTGACACTGACCGCGACGGACCGTCGCGGTTTGTTGTACAGTCTGGCCCAGGTCTTCGAGCGCCACGACGTCACCCTGCGCTCGGCCAAGGTCATGACCTTGGGCGATCGTGTCGAAGACGTTTTCGTACTCTCAGGATCGTCCCTGCAACAAAACCGAAACCAACTGCGCCTGGAACGCGATGTGCGTCTGGCCCTGTCTCAACAACCTACTCTGAATTGATGGAATTCTCCGCCTTCCTGGCCGACTTCAGCCGCAGCTTTCTGTTCGCGCTGGCCACCTTGCTGCCCATGCTCAACCCGCCGGCCGCCGCCCCTATTTTCCTGACCCTGACCGAAGGCGCCAGCACGCCGGATCGCGCCCGGCTGGCCAAGAAGGTGTCCGTCAACATCTTCGTGATGCTGGCCGTCGCCACGGTGGCGGGCAATATCGTGCTGAACTTCTTCGGCATCTCCCTGCCCATTATCCGTGTGGGCGGCGGCCTGCTGGTCATCGCTACAGCCTGGCGCCTGGTCAACGCCTCGGACTTCGACGCCGCGCATGCACAAAACATGGCCGAGTCCTATTCCTGGGAACAGATCCGATCCAAGGCGTTCTACCCCCTGACTTTCCCCATGATCTGCGGCCCTGGCTCTTTGTCCGCCGCCCTGACCGTGGGGGCCACTCTGCACGACAACAGCGTCACGGGCACGGCCAGCAAGCTGGCCGGCGCCGTGCCTGCCATTGCCGTGGCCTGCGTCATCGTCTATCTGTGCCTGCGCTTTGCGTCGCAGTTCCTGTACAAGCTGGGCAAGAACGGCACCGCCGTGGTCATGCGCCTGTCGGCATTCATCCTGCTGTGCCTGGGCGTACAGATCGCCTGGGCCGGTTTTCATGAACTTTTTCTGGGTTTGCTGCACGAAGCATCAGCCTTCCACTCTTCCTCCTCGTCGTAACCCGCTATGGCCGCCACCACCCCACGCTCCGCTCTGCCCTATTTCCTGATCAGCGCCCTGTCCTTCCTGGCCGTCGGCGCCGCACTGGTATCGCAGCATGTATTCAGCATGCCCCCCTGCGCCTGGTGCGTGCTGCAGCGCCTGATCTACCTGATGCTGGGCGTCACCAGCCTGGCCGCCGGATTGCTACGCCAAAGCGGGCACGAAGGCGCCTCGCGCGTGGCCGGCATCCTGGCCCTGGCCAGCGTCGCGGGCGGCATCCTGGCCGCCTGGTATCAGTACACAGTGGCCCAGCATCTGTTCTCGTGCGACCAGACCTTCGCCGACCGCTTCATCACCCAGTCCGGCCTGGAAAGCACCTTCCCATCCTTGTTCGGCATCTATGCCTCCTGCATGGATGCACGCGTGGAACTGTTGGGCATGGAATACGCCCTATGGAGCCTGGCCCTGTTCATCATTCTGGGCGTGGGTGTGGTGGCGGCGCTGCTGCGGCGCCCTAAACCTATCTAAAGTCGCGCCAGTCGATAAGGTTAAAACCTGTCGCTCACATTTCCCTTTACACCTGATCCTTGGCCGATTCTGCCAATTGGCCGACATAGGACAAGCCGACCGTCACCTTATCAGTGACGTTTAACTCCAGGCCCGCTTCAAGCACGGCGCTGCTCTTGGCAATAGGAGCGCGGGCAATGGTAAAGGCCAGGCCCGCTGAAAAAGCATGGACGCACTGCGGTGTGGTGCCGCCGAACGCATGCCGCCACCCCACCATTCCTGTCAGTCTTGCGTTCATCGCCCCCGAGGTGATGGCGTACTCACCACGCAGACCCAGCGTGAACAAGGTGACATCGGTGTTGCCGCTGCGGCCAGACAGCGCCGCGGGTCCGCCGTTTTCCTTAAAGCTCTGGCTATGCAAGCTGACATGGGCCAGATTGGCGAAGAGCTCGAACCGGATATCAGCGCCGGCATCGACGCCATAGGCCAGCTCTCCGAAGGCCTGGAAGGTGCCAGCGCGGTAACTCCCTTTCAGGCTGGCAGTCAGACCGGGGATGGAAACGACCCTCTTTGTCTTGATGTCGTGCCAGGTGTACCCCAGACCCGTGCGCAAGCCCAGCCGTTCCCACTGCGTACCGCCGTATAGGCCCAGATGATAATTATCACTCCTGCCCGAGGAGTCTCGATCGCCGGCCTTGAACGAAGAGTGACTGTAGCCGCCCAGAACACCCACCCGCCAATTCCCAAGCTTGCGATCCGCTCCCAGCAGCAGGCCGCCAGTGCTGCGATCAAGTGTCGCAGCATTGCCGTCGCTGTCGGTCGAACCCCAGGAACCAAAACCTTTGGCCCAGGCCACCGGAGCAGACGCTGACGCGCTGCTTTCCGGTTCAGACACAGAGGCTCCAAGCGGCGCTCCCAGCGGCGCAAAGGCGGCCCGGAGATGATCATTGGCGACCTGACGCACAAAACGGCTGTCCTCGATCAAGGCCGTCCTGGTAGAGGCATAAATTTCCCCGGACACGGCATCGAAGGCCTGCCGCGCCACCTGTTCATCCTGACCCAGCATCATCTCGCGCCAGATGGTCTGGCTATTGTCGAGCGCGTCCACAGCTACGCCTGTCGTCGCCTGCAGTCAGTCTCGGCCACCATTTCAAGCGCGAGCTCATTACGCTGCAGCTCCTGCGTCACATCATTACCGTCGCCGTCGTCATAGGCCAGCTGCGCATCCAGAAAGAGCAGCTTCTGCGTGATCTGCTCGAACCTGCCCACGACCGCGCCAGGGCTTTGCTTGGCCAAGATGGTAAAAGGGCCGTTGAACAGATCCCAGCTTGCCGAGTTACCGGGCGAAAGAACCAGATCAAGCGAAGCGCCCGTGATGTCTACCGAGCCGGCCACGACAAGCTTATCCGCCTGGGCAGGATTGGCTTCGATACGCAAGATGCCGTAGTTGGCGTAATCGCCGAGGATGTGCTGCACGCCAATGGAATTGCCCGGCGCGTGCACGCCACCAGTCGCAATGACGACTGTCGAGTCCGGTGAGCCTATGGCCCCGTATCGCCCAATGAGCCCCCCTCCAGGACCTTGATGGTCCCGCCCAAGGCTCCTTTGCCTCCCGAGCCAACGATCAAGCCACTCTTGAACACGGTCATCGTCCCAATAAAATCAGACGAATCCCCCATCAGTAGCAGCTCAGCGCCCGTCACCTGGACATTGCCCGCCCCCGACAGCTCTCCAACATAGGTCGCCGCTCGGGCTTGATCGAAAGTTAGTGCCGTATCGTCACCCAGATCGGCATGGCCGCTAAAACAAGCGCCATCGACCACAAGGCGGTCCTGCGCGATCCGCCAGCCCAGCACGGACTCGCCATCCAGAGTCAGCTCGCCCTCACCGCGCTTGACCATGTGACCCGCTGTATCCTTAACACCGTATATGTCACCCGCATAGCGACCAATGCGGGCTTGATCGAACACCACCATTCCGGCATTGGCAATATCTCCGGAAAAAGCAGTGCTATTGCCGATCACAGCGCCGGCGGCAACGTAGGTGTTGCCGTAAGCATTATTTGCGGTCAACTCCAAGGTGCTAGCGCCTTGCTTGATGAGATCCCTTTTACCGGTAATTTCGCCGTCCAATATGAAGGTATGCTGATCATCTGCAATGTCGATGACACCGCCCTTGGCATTCAGCGTCACGGCGCGCGCGGTCTTCTTGTGGTCTGTGCCCATCACGCGCAAGGTACCGCCACCAAAATCCAAGTCGCCGGCCACATCACCCAGATGAGTATCCGCGGACACGGACACGGACACGGCACCGTCACGTATCTGCGTGCCGCCCCGATAGCTGTTATGGCCAGACAAGACCAACGTGCCCTTCTCTACCCAATCAGACCATACTCGGTCTAGGCCGCGGGAATGCGCGGCTGCGTGCAGCAGTTTGATGATTTGTTGTTGGTGTTCATCGGCTGTATTGATGAACCTGCGCTGTTGTGCTTTTGTAGCCTTCTTATTTCTCCGGTTGCAGAGGCGGAACTGCCCGGAACTTGAAGACACGTCGCAGCGCAGCGCTCAAGTGTCAACGACGGCCGCCGGCCGCCGGCCGCCAGCGCCATCGGCGCGCAGCACTTGAACGCGAGAACGATGTGACACACTGACCGGGCATGCAGATCCGCCCTCCACCGTGACGGCTTGCACGGCTATGTGTCGAAGCACAGATGTAGATTCTGCAGCGCCGCATTACTGACCCCTGCGGGCGCTGCAGACTGAACAAACACGACATGGGGCATATCGCCCTTCGATGGCTACATAAGCCCGTTTTTTGCGAGCGAGAACGTATGGAAGCCAGCAACAATGATGTGGTCAAGCACCTGTACATCCACCAGCGCCAATGCCTCTTTGACTTTGGCCGTCAAGTTAACATCCGCCGCGCTCGCATCGGCTCAGCCGCTTGGGTGGTTATGCGCAAGAATCACGGCGCCGGCATTCAGTCGTAACGCGACTTTAACGATCTCCCATGGATGGGCTGATGCTTGACTCAGCGTACCGGAGAACATTTCTAAGTAGCTGCTCAGCTGCTGCATCGAAACACCACCTTTCCCGCCCAGCTTATCCAGCTGGAAGCCATCCATCAGCGCGAAAGGTGCTTTTGACAATATCTCGAATGGGCAATACCAGCGGATGAGCGCTGTCTGTGAGCAGATAGACGCCATGTGCTGGCAAGGCGGGCAGCCGAATTCCTACCGGCGCCGAAAGCGTGGCATCAGCCGATGGCAGCTCCATAATGCCGACGGCCAGGCCACTTCGCAGGCAGGCTTCGACGGCCTGCCAGTTACTGCTTTCAAAGAGCATTCGATGCTCGATGTCATGTGCCTTTAATTCGTGCAGGGCGCTTTCGCGGTAGGGGCACCCCTGCAGCTGCAAAGCAATAGGCACGGGCAACCGCTTGTCGTGATCAAAGCCGGCGGTCGCTACCCATTGTGGTTGGGTCATGAACAACAGTTCACCTTGATCCAGCTTTTGGCGACTGACGGCGAGCGTTAAGTCCAGCTGCTGACGCGCAAACATATCCAGCAGCTCAGCACTGGAGCGAGCCTCAACCTCAACCTCCAGCCGGGGGTTTGCCTCTATCAACTGTGGCAGAAATTCAGATACGAACTGCGCGGCATAGCCATCCGGCACGCCGACTCGAATATTGCCTGCGATCCGCTGAGATGACATCGAGGCCAATAGCTTGTCGTGGAGCAGCAGGAACTCTCGCGTGTCAGCGAGCAAAAGTCGGCCTGCCCTGGTCAGCTCAACGCCCTGGTTGTTGCGAACGAACAGCGTGCGCCCTAAGTGCAATTCCAATTTCTGAATTTGGGCAGTGACAGCCGATGCACTGCGATGTACATGGGCCGCAGCCGTCTTGAATCGTCCAAAGCGCGCAACGGCGTGAAAGGTTCGCAGCAAATTAACATCCAAGTCTTTCGCCATGATTCACCCATACAGAATAACTAGTCCCAATAATTCAAATTGACTGAATTATTGAATAATTATATGGTGAAGTCAACTAGGTATTAAAGAGAAAAGATCGTCAAGTTATTTATTAATTATTTATATGGAGCATGAAAATGAGTATCAATGATTTTGTGATTGACGGTTTAAGTCGCGATGAAAAATATAAGAAAAATCAAATCTGGACTATTGAAAATCACGAAAAATATTCAACGCTCACAGAACGTGCTCTAGATCAGAAAAGCATCAACGAAGAGATTTTTAACTTGATGCGTGCGCTTAACCAGCAAGGGGTCGAAGACCACACATTGTGCGCATGTCCGGCTGGTCAAGGTTCACTCAAAACCGTTCTTCAAAACATGAGTGGACGGCTTTCAGCGCTTTGCGATGGCTCCAAAGTGCATTACGTCGAGCTGGGTCCTGAGCCAGTCAAGACGTCTCGAATCCTGCGTGAAATCAGCACCACAGCCAGCGTCGTCGATTACACCGCGATCGACATCAACGAGTCGTCACGATCGCATATGCACAAGGCCGTTTCCCCATTTGTGACGCCCAACGGCAGCTTTAACTATCTGGCAGCGGACTATCGAACAGTCGAAGCCTGGAAGCTAGCTCAGGGGCAGGATGTAACGATCATCACCATGCTTGGCTTCCAAGAAGGTAACGAGTTGCCCGTTACCACCGGTCGCTTGATTCGAAATCTTTCGGGTGGGCCGACCTACATCATCTCTGAAATGCAGCTGTTTGATGAAGACCAGCAAGACAGGATCTACACCTTTTACTCCAACCCGAACATGGTGCGGTTTTCTGAATTAATTGCGTATCAGCAAGGCTTCGAGCCCTTGGGCGCGCATGAGATTCAGATCGTTCGTTTGCAAATGCAGGGCGAATGGCTGCATGTAGCTGTGACGTTGCAGCCGGTACGCAACGCCCAGGAAGAAGGCTATTTGCTGACCAATATCTGCTTGAAGTATTCCGCGGAACAGTTCCGTCGAATCCGACGCTTGCATGGTCAGTGTGAAGTGATCGATGAATTTATGAGCGGAGATCGCTCGGTGATGTACCAGGTTGCCAAGTTTGGCCACTAAACCATCAACAAGGGGGTGCTATGAACAAGGCTGCACGTTTACCAGTCTTTGAGCGCGGCCTGGGGCGGCTCAAGCTGGCAATGAAATCGACCATCACGAACATGGGCCGCCCGGTCGGCGGTGTGGTGGGTGAGCGGTTTAAGTGGGATGACGACTATCTCAACGACACCTGGGTCAAGACCAAGCAGGTTCATTCTCTTGCCAGCTTGGGCTATCGACATAGCCCATCAAGCCAGGTGAAATTAGAGCAAATTGCTGCAGTCAGCGAAGTGCATGGATTGTTCACGCCTGAATGTGTTCAGGCACTACAAACGATTTGCACGAACTTGGAAAGTCATGCGGGTAACAGCGATTGGATCATTTCACGACGCACTCGTGGCGTGACAGCGTTATCACCGTTCGTCTCGGACATGATGAATAGCCGCCGTTTTCTGCTGGCGATGTCGCGTATCGCTGGCCTGCCGTTGCTGCCCTATCCGATGCTGACCCCTCGATCACAAGTCAACTACTTCTACCCAGCAGGCGAACAGGAGAAGCAGGCGCAGCTCGGCATGTGGCATACCGATGGAACGAACTTTGTCTTGAACATTTTGCTGACCGCTCAAGACAACTACACGGGCGGCGAATTTCTGTATCACGAGGGCGCTATTGATACGTTCAACAGAGAGTCACCGCAAGCGGATCGTGTGCGCGAAGCTGGGCTGCCTCAGCCCGGCGATGCGCTCTACATCTACGGCAGTCGCTTGTTCCATGGCGTCATGCCCGTACGCACTGGGCGACGTATGTCCCTGGTGCTGTCCTTTCATTGCCCCCACTCCATCAAAGATTCAAACCGCTTCTGGCATCTGGCGTCAGACGACGGCATTCCACTTACCGTCAAAAACTGGGGCCGCCTGCAGCGAGCCCTGAATCAATCCGTTGCTGAGCAATACGCCCAGCTGGGCCTGGAGCCTATCACCTTTGAAGAGCTGTATGGAGACATGCAGCCATAGACCGTTATGCGCTTATTGCTGATCCAAATTGTCTTTGTTCTGTCCTGGAGCTCTGGCTTCATCGGCGCCAAACTTGGCACCGATGATTCCGGGGCTATCAATCTGTTGTTCTGGCGGTTTTTGCTCGTCTGCCTGTGTCTGCTACCGTTCATCTACGGTCAATTGAGCACGTTGAATTGGGAGCGAGTGCGCTATAACGCCGTCATTGGATTCTTGTCGCAATTCGCCTACCTGGTCAGCCTGTACATTGCCATCCGTCATGGCTTGCCGGCGGGCATTGCAGCGATCATCGCTGCGCTTCAACCATTGATCACAGCGGCCATCACCCGTTTCAGTCATCAGGAACAAAGTGGAAGGCGTGAGTGGTTGGGGCTATTGGTAGGATTTGCCGGCGTAGGTGTGGTGATCTCGGGCGAATACGCCCTATCGAGCACACATCTTAGCCTGTGGGTCTACGCCCTGCCGTTGGTGTCGGCCATCACTTTGACGATTGCGACCTTGTATCAGCGTCGTCAGGCGTTGATAGGATCCAGCCATAGCCAAGACGGCATGTTTTTCCCCCTGTTCCTGCAGTCGGCAACCAGCCTGGTTCTGCTCATTGCCATCGGCGGTTTCGGTGGCATCCTGCAAGTTCCCTCAAGTCCGTCGGTCTGGGTGTCTATTGGCTGGTTAACGGTGTTCTCGACCTTCATGGCCTATCTGAGCCTGTGGCGTCTGCTCAAAGATATGTCCGCGACCAAAGTCGCTGCCCTAGTCTACCTGGAGCCTCCTGTCACGTTGATCTGGGCGGCCTGGATGTTTGGCGATGCCATACATCTAACCACGTACATCGGCATCGCCGTGGTGGCTGTGGGTCTTCTCATCGCACGGCGCGCTACGGTACCTAAGCAAGCATGTGTCGCGACTTGAACCTCTCCCCCGTCTTGGCCAGGCGACTGCCGGGACGCTGACAGAACGAATAGACGACTCCATTCGATGCGAACTCAGACGACGCCCCAGCCACAACAAATGACGTTGTCGCTATTCGGACCAGAAGTTGAACGATCCGATTTCTCTTGACACTCTTCAAACTGAATCTTACGCTAATAGGAACGACCATTCCAGTAAGAAAATTACCATGCGAACTAAAGAGTTTGAGCCTGATGAGATTGCCGATGCCGCGATGAAGGTGTTTTGGCAGCGCGGCTACGCGGCGACCACAGTGCGGGATTTGGTCGACGGCACTGGGCTGTCGCGCAGCAGCCTCTACAGCACATTCGAGAGCAAGCAAGGGCTGTACCAGCAAGCGCTACGGCGTTATGAAGCCGTGACCACGGCCAACGTGGCGTTGCTGTCCGGCTCCGGTTCGCCCAAGGAATTGATTGGGCAGTTTCTGATGGGCATTGCTGAAGATGAGCTGTGCGATCCACAGAAACGCGGTTGTCTTGTCGCCAACGCCACCTTGGAGTTGGCTGGCCATGACCAAGCGGTCGCTGAACTGGTGGCGCACAATTTCCTGCGTCTGCAAAAAGCATTGGAGCAACTGATTCAACGCGGACAGCAATCCGGCGACATCGCATCCGCCCAGAATCCTCGCGCTTTGGCGCGCTTTTTCGTCAACACTGCGCAAGGGATGCGAGTGCTTGGCAAAGGCAGTCCGTCGCCACAGCGTCGGCAATGCCTGATGGATGTGATCTACGTGGCGCTCGCCACGCTGTAAGCACCAACCCGAGCGCGCTACGCACTGCCGTGGCGCTTCGGGTTTTTCTATAACTTATATTGGAATGATCGTTCCCGTTAGGTCTTATCGTTCACAACAAGGAGTTTTCATGAATACCCACACATCCCCCACTATCGCCGTGCTTGGCACAGGCCTGATTGGTGCGCCCGTTGCACGCAACCTGCGTAAACACGGCTTCACGGTACGCGCCTGGAATCGCACGGCGGCCAAAGCACGGGCACTGATCACCGACGGCATCCAAGCCTTCGATAGCCCAGCCGAAGCGGTGCAGGGAGCACGCATTATCGTGACTGTCCTCAAGGACGGCCCCAGTGTGCAGGACGCCATGCACGCTGCCGCCCCCGCCTTGAAGCAAGGAGCGATCTGGCTGCAATTGAGCACCGTTGGGATCGAGGCAATCGACACCCTGGCCACATTGGCCGATCAGCTCGGCCTAACGTTTTATGACGCCCCGGTACAAGGCACCCGACAGCCGGCAGAAATGGCCCAATTAGTGATCTTGGCATCCGGCCCCATTGAACAACGCAGTGTCGTACAAACCGTTTTCGATGCCATCGGCAAGCGCACCTTGTGGGTATCGGAAAAAACGGGCTTGAGCAGCCGCTTAAAGCTCGCACTCAATAATTGGGCGTTCGCGCTGACGCACGGGCTGGCAGAAAGCCTGGCGCTGGCCAAGGGGCTGGGTGTTGACCCCACATTGGTGGTGGATGTCGTCACAGGCGGCCCCATGGACAGCGACTATTTCCAGGCCAAGGCAGCCGCTATTCTGGCGGACAACTACGCCACCAGTTTTTCCATCGAAAATGCCGCCAAGGATGCGCGCCTGGTGGTGGAAGCGGCAGGACTGAACGGCGTACAACTGGATGCCGCACAGGCCGGACTATGGCGCTTTGAGCGTGCCTTGGCCGCAGGACATGGCGACAAAGACATGGCCGCGTCCTATCTCGCTGATGTGAACGCTGCCGGAGCCATCGCCCCATGAATGCCTCTGATAAAACCACCGCCGCGTCTGCGCCGCAGTCCACCGGCCTGCCTGTGGGGAAACTACTGGCCTTCACAATGGCGGGTTTTCTCGCCATCATGACTGAAACCATGCCCGCCGGTCTGCTGCCGCAGATCGGGCATGGTTTAGGTGTCTCCGAAGCCTTGGCAGGGCAACTGGTGACACTGTATGCCCTGGGTTCGGTGCTGGCAGCCATCCCTGTCATTGCTGCGACACGAGGCTGGAACCGCCGACCGCTGTTTCTGCTGGCGATTGGAGGCCTGTTGGTATTCAACACGATCACGGCCCTGTCGTCCCATTATGGACTGACGCTGGCCGCGCGTTTTATCGCGGGCATGGCCGCTGGCGTAGTGTGGGGGCTATTGGCCGGCTATGCCCGGCGCCTGGTGCCGCCTCGCCTGCAGGGACGGGCTCTGGCGGTTGCGGGCGTCGGACAACCCATTGCGCTGGCGATTGGCGTTCCGCTCGGAACTTGGCTGGGTACCTTGTTCGACTGGCGCGAGGTGTTCTGGATCATGTCGGCGCTGTCATTGATGCTGTTCGTGTGGGTGCGGCTGGCAGTGCCTGACTTCGTCGGTCAATTAGCCGGGCAAAGACTGCCTATCCGGCGCGTGTTCACGATGCCGGGCATTCGTCCGGTGCTGCTGGCGCTGCTCGCCTGGATACTGGCGCATAACACCCTCTATACCTACATTGCGCCTTATCTATCTTCCGTGGGCTTGGGGCAGCGTGTCGATGCGGTGCTGCTGTTGTTCGGCGTGGCGTCCATTGCGGGTATTTGGTTCACCGGCCTGCTGGTCGATCGTTACCTGCGCGCACTCACTTTATTGAGTCTTGCCGGATTCGCTGTCGCCGCGGTGACCCTTGGATTTGCGGCCGGTTCCGTGGTCGCTGTTCTGATCGGTATTGCCGCCTGGGGCTTGACCTTCGGCGGTGCGCCAACATTACTGCAAACCGCGCTGGCAGACGCGGCAGGCGATGCGGCGGATGTGGCCCAATCCATGCTGGTGACCGTTTTCAATCTCGCTGTTGCCGGCGGCGGTGTACTCGGCGGCGTACTGCTGGAACGTCAGGGGGCAGCTTCCTTGCCGTGGGCTTTGGCGGTGTTGGCATTACTTGCGCTGACCGTAGCCTGGTCGGCCAGGGCCCATGGCTTTCGCCCTGGTCACCGCCTGGCGACGGCCTGAATAAAAGGCCATATGTGTCGGTCGCATCCCAGCTGAATCCATCTACCTAAGCTCGTATTTGTGATCCATTTTCCGGATCACAAATTCAGGTATTGGCATTATGTTGGAAATATTGGCTGCCCTATAGTTGATTGACAACTAAATATATTCGCGACGATAAGCGGACATAGTCACTATGACACGCCGTAAGCGGCACCAAGAGGGGGGCAGTTTTATGAATAGTTCTATGGGAAGGCTTTCGGGCCAGACGGTCGTCATCACAGGTGGAGCGCAAGGTCTAGGAGCAGCGTACGCCTTGGCCGTGGCAGCACAAGGAGCTCAGGTCGGTATATGTGATGTTTTGCCGACACAAGCAATCGTGGATCAGATTGTAGCCAACGGCGGCCAAGCAATAGGAAGCCTGGTTGACGTCACAAAGCCCAGCGACGTTCGACGATTTATATACAAAGTTCAGGAACGCCTCGGACCAATCGATGGCCTGGTCAATAATGCCGCGCTGTTTGGCAGCCTGACGCCTAGTCCCGTCACGGACATCAGCTCTGACGAGTTCAAGCGTGTGATGTTGGTCAACACGATGGGGCCGTTCGAATGCATCAAAGCGGTGGTTACCAGCATGCGGTCGCGCGGGCGCGGCAAAATTGTGAATATCGCTTCGGCAACTGTCATGGCCGGCATTCCTTTCCTACCGCATTATGTCGCCTCAAAAGGTGCCGTCATTGCCATGACTCGCTCTCTCGCCCGTGAGCTCGGTGATGGTGGCATTCAGATCAATGCCATCGCACCGGGTCTGACTTCCAGCGAGGCTGTCAAAGACAGCGCCAGTTATAGCAGCATGCAGTCGAGCATTATCGACCGGCGCTGTATCAAACGCGAACAGACCCCTGAGGATCTGATCGGTGCACTCGTGTTTCTGCTTAGTGCAGACAGCGATTTCATAACCGGCCAGACCATCGTTGTCGATGGCGGCGCCGTCATGCTGTGATAGGAACTCAAACAATGAACGACGCCATTATTGACGTACCTCGTCATTTCACGCACACCATTCATGGGCAGGCAAAAAACAGTTCGACGAGCTTCGATGTCATCAATCCGGCAACGGGCCTGATATTCCAGCAAGCGCCTGACGCGACTCGGGAACAACTCGATGCGGCCGTCGCCGCTGCCCGCGCCGCCCAACCCGGCTGGAATGATTTAGGCTGGCGCGAACGTGGCGCGTTCTTGAAGCGCTACGCCGGTGCTCTGCGTGGGCAGGCTGAGGCATTGGCACACATGCTAACTCTTGAACAAGGCAAGCCACTGGCTGAATCACGCGTTGAGATTGCCCGTGCGGTTAGCAATATAGAAGGCTACGCCGAGCAGTTCCTCGTGCCTGTGGTCATCAAAGAGAACAGCGACGAGCGCGTCACTGAACATTATCAGGCAGCCGGTGTAGCTGCCATTATTTCACCCTGGAATGCGCCGGTGAATCTGTTCGCCATCCGCATGGCACCCTATTTGCAAACCGGCAGCACCATTATTGCCAAACCCTCCCCTTACACACCGTTCACGACCTTGATGATGGGCGAGATCGCTCGCAGCATTTTCCCGGCCGGAGTTGTGAACGTGCTGTCTGCCCGCGATCCTTTCGGTCAATGGATGACTGAACACCCTGACATCGACCGGGTTTCGTTTACCGGATCGGTACGCACCGGAAAAAAAGTCATGGCCAGCGCTGCGGGAACCCTCAAGCGAGTCGGACTTGAGTTGGGCGGAAATGATCCCGCGCTGGTGCTTAACGATGCCGATGTAAAAAAAGTTGCTCCATTGATCGTCGCCGCCGCTCTTCGCAATGCCGGTCAAATCTGCATGGCGATCAAGCGTGTTTATGTGCCTGATAGTTTGTATGAGCCCATGCTCGCAGCATTGGGCCAGCTCGTTGGTGCTTTGAAAGTCGGAAATGGTCTGACCGACGGCGTGCAGATTGGGCCGCTGCAAAACGCCATGCAGTTCGAGATCGTCAAATCCCTGTTGGATGACACCCGCTCTATTCCCGGCGTACGCATCGTGACGGGAGGAAATGTCTTGAACAGCGCCGGCTATTTCGTACAGCCGACTGTTGTCGGGGATGTGCCCGACGATGCTCGTATTGTTCAAGAAGAGCAGTTCGGCCCCATCATCCCCGTCCTGCGCTATAGCCAGTTGGATGAGGCTATTGAACGCGCTAACAGCACGCCCTATGGCCTGGGCGCCTCTGTTTGGTCGTCCAATCCAGAACGGGCCGCACAAGTCGGGCAAGGTCTGAACGCCGGTTCCGTCTGGGTCAATGCGCATATGCTGCTCGATGTGGACATTCCCTTCGGCGGCTGGAAGGAGTCTGGGATGGGTCGCGGCAACGGTGTAGCCGGCCTGCTCAATTGCGTGGAATCGAAAATAATCCGTATGCAGAAAAAGAAGGCATAAACACGAACTGAACGCTCGCCGGATCTTACCGATACCCATGATACGGCGCTGCTAGGAGACATCATGAAAACAGCAACAAAAGTCGTCCTTGCTACCTTGGCGGCGGCGTGTTCCACGCCGGTGTTGGCCGCCGACGAAGTAGTGACCTTGAAGTTTGCACATTTCGTACCGCCCATGCATGAACTGTCCAAAGTCTCTTTTCCAAACTGGATCCGATCTGTCGAACAGGCCTCAGAAGGCAGCATCAAGATTCGGGTCTTTCCCGCCGGCCAATTGGGAAAACCCGCCGATCACTATGATTTGGCCCGTGACGGCATCGCCGATATAGCCTGGGCAAACCCTGGATTCAATGCGGGCCGTTTTCCGATTTTCGCTGGATCGCAATTACCGATGCTCGTCGGTGACTCGCGCTCAGGAAGCCAGGCGCTGACAGAATGGTATGGCCAATATGCCGCTCAAGAAATGGGCGATGTCAAAGTATGCTTTGGCCACATGATGTACGGCGACATGCTGCACACCAAAGAAAAGGTAGTTCTGCCCAGCGATCTAAAAGGGATGAAAATTCGTCCCTCGACCTCCATGGAAGCCGTATTGATTCGCGAAGCGGGTGGCGCATCCGTGCCTGGCGCCAATCCGCAGGCTCGTGAAATGCTGGATCGAGGCGTGGTCGACGGCACCATGAGCACACCGACTTCGTTAATCTCGTTTGGCGCCGACAAGGCCGTCAAGCATCATCTTGCCTTGCAGCTGTCGCAGCCGGCCTGGGTGATCGTGATCAACAAGCACAAGTATGAGTCGCTGACACCGAAGCAGCGCACAGCCTTGGACCAAAACTGCACACCCGAAGCCGCCTATCGATTCGCCGAACCCCTTTATGCATCAGAAGAACCGGGGCTGAAGAATCTGGCCGACCACAATACCGTGACGGCACCCGATGCCCCAGCGATTGCTGCTTGGAAAGTGGTTGCAGATCATGTCAAGGAGTCCTGGCTTAAAGAAATCACAGACTCCGGCCTCGACGCCCAAAAGATATATGCCAATTTCGTGACAAGCCTCGACAAACATGGGGCTCTGATGAAGTAGTTTTTAAAGATCGCTTCTGCTTGACTGGCAATCAAACAGAAGCCTTGAAATGCACTATAAGAACGGAGGAGCAAATGGCGTTTGTTTTGAATAATTGGTACGTGGCCGCCTGGCCTGAAGAAGTTACGCGTGACAAAATCTTGGCCCGCACCATTTGCGGACGAGCCATGATTTTGTTCCGCGATGCTCAAGGGAAGGCGGTCGGCTTGGAAGACCGCTGTTGCCACCGAGAGGCTCCCTTATCGCTAGGCTGGATGGAGCCGGATGCGACAGTGCGCTGCGGCTACCACGGCATGCGCTTTGACGGCAGTGGCGCCTGTGTCGAGATTCCCGGGCGCAGTACGATTCCGCCCAGTGCGCGTGTTGATACCTGGCCGGTTCATGAAAAGCATGGCTGGATCTGGGTCTGGCCGGGTGACCCTGAGCTTGCTGACCCAGCCCTTATCCCTGCAGGGATGGCTCGCAATGACATGGATGGCTGGACCTCTGTAGGCAGTACGTGCTATGTGAAGGGGCATTATCAATTAATCGTCGATAATCTGATGGACCTTACCCACGTGACCTTTGTCCACCAAGGGACGCTCGGCGACCCGGTGGTATTGGATAACCCCTTGGATGTCCGCAATGACGATATTTCAGTAACAGCCGAACGATGGATGATCAATCATGACCCATCGCCCTTCTGGAAGCGCAATCTGAATCGCAAACTGGGCAAAGATGTCATGGCGGATCGCTGGCAGATCATCCGATTCGAAGCCCCTAGTTTTGTCATGCTGGACAATGGCGCAGCGCCGACCGGTTTAGATGTCAGAGAGCACCCGGAACGGCGCTCGGAAGGCGTTGAATCCTGCAGCCTAAATGCGATCACTCCCGAAACAGAAGACACCAGCTGGTATTTCTGGGCCTTTAGCCGCCGTTTCCTGCGCGACGACGACACGTTCTCAGAAACCCTTCGTAAGGAAATCGCGGCGGTTTTCGATCAGGACCGGGTTCTCGTGGAAGGAACGCACCAGGTCATGAAGCGCAACCCAGGGCGCACGGTCATTCATCTGCAAGCCGACAAGGCGCAGAACATCGCTCGGAGGATGGTAAAGAAAAGATTGGATGAAGAAGCCATCTCTAAGCAAAAACAGGAAGCGGTCGGCTAAACGCAACGATACCAACCGTTTTTCTTGATTTTTTAGTGGAGTCTTTCGCTGCAACGAAGACTCCATTTTTTCGCCATCTTGCGCTTTATACGGATGAAGCCGTCTTTACGTTATTCCCTCTGACATAGGCACGCATGAGTGCCATCATGCGTTCAACCTGAGGTTTTGGAGTCTGTGCTTTGGGACTGATCATCGCAACAGGACGATTAAAGCCATCAATACGCAGCGGCAATGGCTTGAGTACATTTTGCTTGATCAGAAAACCCGCCAGCTGAGCGGCAATGACGGCCACAGCATCCGATTGCTTGAGCAATGCGATGTTGGCCAGAAACGAGGTGGACTCAATAGTGTTGGGCGGAGCTCTTCCATAAGCCTTGGCAAAGTAAGCATCAATATGGTGGCGCGCCAGCGTCTCCCGAGATGGAATGATCCAGGTACTGTTGAATAGCGCATCCGGCTGCACGGCCCGGGCATGGGCCAGGGGATGCTGTTCGCCGCATACCAGCAGAAAGGTGTCGCTATACAGAATCTCATGATTCAACGTGTCGCCAAAATCAGTATCCAGCACCCGGCTGACAACCAGATCAAGGTCTCGATTCTCAAGCGCACTCAACAGCATCTCCAAAGGTGCTTCCTTAATCTGCACGCGCACGTCAGGAAACTGATGTTTAAGTTCAAGAATGCAGGTGGCGATGCATTCAGGGTCGGCAGCCCCAAATACGCCGATGCGTAGTGCACCGATTTTTCCACTGGCTGCGTTCTGTGTGCTTACGAATGCATCTTTCATCGCAGCCAAAAGTACTCGAGCATGTTCCACCATGGTATGGCCGGCGGTCGTCACTTGCATTCCTGTTCTGGACCGCTCAAATAACTGCGCTCCAACCGCCTCCTCCAGCTCCTGCAGCAAGCGTGTGGCCGCCGGTTGGGAAAGATGGATGCGCTCTGCAGCTTGTCTGAGGCTGCCCGTTTCCATAATGTTGACCAACAAGGCTAATTGCCGGGTTTTTAGCCGTACGGTTGTCATGCCCCGCTCCTTGGGTGATCCAAATTTATTATCACATCTGCCAAAAATCGCATTTTACGTAAATTTTAAGCCTCCTTACACTGCTTTTATCAAGGACTTGATTGTTCAAATCCCTAGTTAACCGTGGAGACCATATGAAAAAGCGCGAACACTACTACCCCAACACCGAAACCCTGGGCGCAGATGAGATGAGGATTACAGCGTTGGGGACGGGGCGCCCTTTTCTGCGGCCATCGCAAGCAAATGCGGGGTGGTTAGTGGAGCTGGGCAATGGAGACCGATTCCAATTCGACTTCGGTTATGGCACGCAAACCAATTTTGGCGCGCTGGAAATTCCCTATCAGGAAATGACGGCATACTTCGCCACGCACTTACACACTGATCATGTCGGAGACTTCGCGCAGATCTGGATCGGCAGCTGGACCGGAGGCCGCACGCATCCCCTGCAGGTCTACGGTCCATCGGGCCCCGTGCCCAAATATGGCATGAAGCATTTTGTAGAAAAACAGATGGAATCTTATGCATGGGACACCGATACACGTGTGGGCCTGCTGCCAACGGTTGGCGCAGAGGTCAATGTCACCGAATTTGATTATTCCAAGACCCACGTCGTCTATGACAAGAACGGCGTCAAAATCACCAGTTTTCCAGCCGTACATATCTACGACGGCGCCGTCAGTTTCCGTCTTGATTGGAACGGTTTGTCGTTCGTGTATTCCGGCGACACGACACCCAGCCAGTTCTTTGTCGACAATGCACAGAATGCCGACCTGGTCGTTCATGAGACCTTCAATACCGTGACGCAGCTGGTCGAACGCTCCGGCTACGATCAGAAGTCAGCAGTAGGCATTGGCACGATGGCACATTCGGCGCCCGTTGAAGCCGGGAAGGTCTTCGAGCTGATCAATCCACGACTGGCCGTGGCATTCCATTTTTTCAATGATTTCGATACCGGCCCCGAAGTCGAAAATGACATTCGAACCTATTATCAAGGCCCCCTTGTGTTAGCCAAGGACATGATGGTCTGGAACATTCGCAAAGACGAACCCATTCTGACCCGCATGGCCGTGACCAGTCGCGATGTCTGGCCGAACAAGGAGCATCGTGACGATTTCAAGAATGCGGCCCGTAAAGAGCGCATGCCCATGTCGCGCTGGTTAGCCGAAAAGCAGCTCTTTCCCAAATTCTAGTAATAGCGGCCTCTGTGTTCAGAGGCCGTAATAGTGAGGAGGCGACATGAAAAAAATAATCCAATTTGTTGAATACGTCAGCGGAGGGCTCTTGTTCATCGTCATGATCATGATCACTCTGTCCGCTATATCAAGGTATTTGTTTAATGCACCGCTGCTCGATGGCGACGACATCGCCCGGCTATTGCTGCTGCCGGCCATCTTCTTCGGCCTTGCTGGATGCTGTCAACACGATGAGCACATCCGTGTCGATCTGCTCTGGGAGTACTGCCGGCATCATGGGCGCCGCCTGATCGAGATCATCGCCGCCAGTGTCACCGCCCTCGTCATGCTTGGCTTAGGGCTTTCTGCCATCGGACGGGTGCTGGATATTTACAACAGCGGCGTAGGCACCTATGAATTGCGCATGCCGATGTGGCCATTCTTTGCACTGGCCTGCATTGCTTTATTACTCTGTGCTGTCATTGCGCTCAAGAATCTGGCCAGCCAGGTGCGGTCCACATCCCGAAGAACGAGCACCGCACTGGGAGATGAGCAATGAGCGCCAACCTTTTAGCAGCAGGCGGGTTTATTGCGACGTTTTTCCTGATGGCTCTACGTGTTCCCATTGGTCTGGCGCTGATTGCAGTCGGAGTAGTGGGATTTGCCCTCAGCACCAGCGGTATGGCGGCCTTGAAAGTGCTGGCCCTGACGCCTATGGAAACCGCCGCCGACTTGAACTTCGCTGTCGTTCCCTTGTTTGTCGTGATGGGAGCATTGGCCCGCGAATCCGGCATCAGCACAGAGCTGTACCGCGCTGCCTCGGCCTGGTTCGGGCGTTTACGCGGCGGCCTGGCCATCTCCACCATCGGCGCCTGTGCGGGTTTTTCGGCCATCTGCGGATCGTCCGTGGCGGCTGCCGCTACGATGGGCCGCTTGGCGCTGCCGGAAATGAAACAAATGGGGTACGACGACCGATATGCCACCGGCGTGGTGGCGGCAGGCGGGACACTGGGCGTTCTGATTCCACCCTCGGTGCCGTTTATCTTGTATGGCTTTGTGACCGAAACCGATATCGGCAAGCTATTTCTGGCCGGCATCGTGCCCGGCATTGTGGCTGTGCTATTTTACATGGGGATGGTCTTTTTCATCGCCTGGCGTAAGCCCCAGGCCATGCCGGCGCTAAGCCGCAAGCTGTCACTCAAGGAAAAGCTGGCCGCAACCGCGGCAATCTGGCCCGCTATGCTGATCTTCACTGCAGTGATCGGCGGTATTTATGCAGGGATATTCACGCCCACCGAAGCGGCGGGAGCCGGCGCAGCGGCCACACTGTTGGTCGCGGTTGGCCAACGACGGCTGGATCGCCGAAAAATCATCAATGCGTTTATCGAGAGCATCCGCATCAGCGCATCGCTGTTCACGATACTGATAGGCGCCGTGATTTTCGGGCAGTTTCTGGTGATGACAGGGGCTCCTCAGGACATCGCCGAGATGCTGACAACCTTACCCGTTTCCCCAACAATCACGCTGGTCATCATTTTGGCCGCGTTCATTCTGCTGGGCTGTTTCCTCGATACGATGGCCATTATCCTGATCTTTGTGCCTATTGTCTTCCCGGCCGTGCACGCCTTGGGCTTTGACCCAGTCTGGTTTGGTGTCCTCGTCGTGATGGTGTGCGAAATTGGACTGATCTCTCCACCCTATGGCATTAACGTCTTTGTCATCAATGGCGTGGCGCGTAACGTTCCCGTAACCACCATCTTCCGCGGGGTCCTACCCTTCATTGGCGTCGATATCGCTCGCGTCGCGCTTATTTTGCTGATCCCTACCTTGGCTTTGTGGCTGCCTGGACATATGTAAGGCGCCAGGCAAGGTCATTTGCCACTTTTGTCGACAAGGAGGACACCCCGTTCGGGGTGTCCTCCATTGCTCCTTAGAAACGGACCTGCAACACCAATAGAAAATGCCAGTCAGCGGGTGGCTGACTGGCATTTCTAAACAAAACCGTGTCCTAGCGACACGGCTGCGGCAGACTGATCAGTCCGTCACATCCGGCACCGGTTTGCCGTTTTCACGACCATCGGCCAGTCGCTTCAAATAGGCCGCGTCCACGTCGCCGGTGACGTATTCGCCGTTAAAGCACGACGACTCGTAGCCAGCAAAACGCGGATTCAGGTCGCTCAGGGACTGTTCCAGATCGCTTAGATCCTGGTACACCAGACCGTCCACGCCGATTTCCCGGGCGATCTGATCCACATTGCGGCCGGTGGCGATCAGTTCGGTCTGGGTCGGCATGTCGATGCCATAGACATTGGGGAAACGCACTGGCGGCGCGGCGGACGCGAAAAACACCTTATTGGCGCCGGCAGCACGCGCCATGTCCACAATCTGGCGGCTGGTCGTGCCGCGCACGATGGAGTCGTCCACCAGCAGCACATTCTTGCCCTGGAACTCCATGGGGATGGCGCTGAGCTTCTGGCGCACGGACTTCTTGCGCACTTCCTGGCCGGGCATGATGAAAGTGCGGCCGATGTAACGATTCTTGATAAAGCCTTCGCGATAGTTCAGATTCAGGCGCGCGGCCAGCTGCATGGCCGACGGACGCGCAGAATCAGGAATCGGCATGACCACATCGATATCGGCCAGACGCAGGTTCTTGGCCACGTTGTCGGCCAGGTACTCGCCCATCAGCAGTCGGGCGTCGTACACCGATACGCCGTCCACGGTGGAGTCGGGACGCGCAAAATACACATACTCGAAGACGCAGGGGTTCAGGCTGGGGTTCTGCGCGCACTGACGGCTGCTCAAATTGCCATCCAGATCCACAATAATGGCTTCGCCGGGCTCGACATCGCGCACCAGCTCGAAGCCGCAGCCGGTCAAGGCTACGGACTCGGAGGCCACCATCCATTCCTCGCCCTTGTCGGTGACGTTGCGACCCAGGCAAAGTGGACGGATTCCATTGGGATCGCGGAACGCAACCAGGCCGAAATTGGCGATCTGGGACACGACGGCATAAGCGCCTCGGGCGCGCCGATGCACGGCGGAAACCGCCTCGAACACCTCGTCCACCGATAGCTCAGGGCCGGTGGCGGCGCGCTGCAACTCGTGCGCGTACACATTGAGCAGCACTTCCGAATCGGAATTGGTATTGATGTGGCGACGATCGATGGTGAACAGCTCTTCGCGCAATTCGCGCCAATTGGTCAGATTGCCGTTATGGGCAAAACTGATGCCAAAGGGAGCGTTGACATAAAAGGGCTGCGCCTCGTCCACGCTGTCGCTGGATCCGGCCGTGGGATAGCGCACATGGCCGATGCCGCTGTTGCCCGGCAAAGAACGCATATTGCGTGTACGGAAGACATCCCGCACCAGGCCATATGCCTTGTGCATGCTGAAGAACTGGTCATGCCAGGTCACCACACCGGCGGCGTCCTGCCCGCGGTGCTGCAGCAAAAGCAGGCTGTCATAGATCAACTGATTCACAGGGCTGCGCGCGACAACCCCTACAACTCCACACATGATTGGTTCCCGTTAGTGTGTTCTCAATAAGGCAGCCATTCTGCCAAGGACGGCGGCAGCATGGCCTTGATGGATTGGACTGCCCTTATGGCCGGGTCGGCCAGCTTGGCCTGCTCCCACCAGGGCTCCTTGGGCAGTTCGGTGTGCCCGGCCAGAATGACCAGAATCAGCACCAGCAACACCCCGCGAGCCAAGCCGAACAGCCCGCCTAGGCCGTGATCAGCCGGGGTCAGTCCGGTTTGTTCGATCAGCGTGGCCAGCAGCATGTTCAGCAAACCAATCAGCAGCAACACCACAAAAAAAACGGCTCCGTACGCCAGGGCAGTACGCAATAAGCCGTTTTCGATCCAGACTTGTATCCAGCCTGATGTGCGGGGCCCCCACCAGATCGCGGCCATGAAGGCCAGCAGATAGGCGGTCAGCGACAGCACTTCCTTGATCAAGCCGCGTATCAGGCCCAGCAGGCCCGATACGCCGATGACGGCAAGGACGATATAGTCGAAGCTGGTCACTTAGCCGAAATGAAGCTGTTCTCGTAACCCAGGGAACGCAGGCGAGTCTGAGCAGCCTGGGCCGCTTCACGCGTGGGGAACGGACCCACACGAAGACGATAGGTCGATTTTCCGCCGGACTGGGCGGTTTCTACATATGCATTGGTGACGCCGGACGACACAAGCTGCTCGCGACGTGAGCGCGCATCGCCTTCGTTGGATACGGCTAGGATCTGCAGCGTGAAGCTGCCTTGCTGAGCGGCCGGCTTGGACGGCGTGCGCGCAGCGGGGGCCGGCGTATCGGGCACGCGGCCTTCGAGCAGGGCCAGAGCGTAAGAGCCGTCGTCGGTACGCTTGCCACCATTACTCTGGCTGGCGGGCGGCGTGCTGGGCTTGGGTTTTTCGACCGGTTTGGGTTTTTCTGCCGGCTTGGGGGGTTCGACGCGAGGCGGCTCGGTGCGCACGGGCTCGGCAGGCGGGGCAACATGGGCCGGATCAGCGCCCAGGCCAGGATTCTGGACGGTTTCAACCGTACCGCTGGAACCGGAGTCGGCCACCAAAGGGGGCTCGGGCTGAATCAGGGCCGGGGGCTGGGAGCCCTCTTCGACGATCAGTTCGCCAGGGCGCGAAGGCTGAACCGGCGCCGTTGTCTGGCCTAACGGCCCCATGGCCAGCGAAGGTTCCGGCTCGGGCGTGGATTTGTCCACGGTCAGCATGGGCACGACCACCACAACGGCCAGGACCAGCGCGAGAGCGCCAATCAGACGGCGGCGAGCCCGGCTGCGCAGCTCTGACAACTGCGAATCACTGGAGGACGCGCCGCGGCGACCCGACGACGAGGAAGCATCGTTACGTGAGAAAAAACCCATGAACCCTAACCTATGTAGTGGACTGCCTTGCGGACGATCAGGAGGATGAGCGATCGTTTGCGGCCTCAAGTATCGGGCCTACGGTTGCAAACGAGCCAAACACCACAATTCTATCATTGTCGCCCGCCTCTTTTCGAGCCGCTTCATAGGCCTGCGCAGGACTGTTGTAACCGGATACGACCGCTGGCGGCTTTACGACAGGATTGCGCGCAGCCGGCCGTACTCCCGGGCGATGTGCCGAATCTTCCTGCGCCGGTTCCGCCACCTCGGGCTGGCGCGGATGCTGGGTCAGCACGGCGCGCACATGGGCTGCCAGATCGTCGCCGCTCAAGCCGCGTGGACCTTCCAGTCCGGCGCACATCCAATGATCAATGCGTCCCGCCAGACGGGCGATGACGCCGTCGACATCCTTGTCCTTGTACATGCCGAGCACGGCAATGGTCTTGGCATACGGCGGCAT
The DNA here is from genome assembly GCA_023439305.1 of Pseudomonadota bacterium. GTDB lineage: Bacteria > Pseudomonadota > Gammaproteobacteria > Burkholderiales > Burkholderiaceae_B > Alcaligenes. Next base: position 67,520 of record JAEXOO010000040.1, on the reverse strand, counting down.
ATTGTCCAGATTCTGCGCCAGCGCCGCCGCCGCATGCGGATTATGCGCCACATCGAAGACCACGCAGGGCACGCCGGGCTGAATCTGGAAGCGGCCGGGTACATTGGCGCGCAGCAATCCTTCACGGACAGCCTGGGCCGGTACGGCCAGACGCGGCCGCAGAGACTCCAACGCTGCCAGCGCCGCCGACGCATTCAGTAACTGGTTGGCGCCGCGCAGGGCGGGATAGGCCAGGCCCGCGCGGCGCTGCCCGCGACCGCCATAGGCCCACTGCTGACGGTCGCCCGAATAATTGAAATCCTTGCCGAACAGCCAAAGCTGCGCCCCGATCTCGTGTGCGTAATCGATCAATGTCTGAGGCGGCACGGGGTCGGCGCAGATGGCTGGGCAGCCCGGGCGGAAAATATGCGCTTTTTCCCAGCCGATTTTCTCGCGGGTGTCGCCCAGATATTCGGCGTGATCGATATCCACGCTGGTAATGATGGCGCAGTCCGAATCGATGATATTGACGGCATCCAGGCGGCCGCCCAACCCGACTTCCAGCACTGCCGCATCCACGCGCTGCTCCTGGAACAGCAAGAGCGCAGCCAGGGTGGAGAACTCGAAATAGGTCAGGGAGATGTCACCGCGCGCCTGGTCGATACGCGCAAATTGCGCGGTGATCTGCTCGTCTGCGGCCAGTTCTCCGTTCAGGCGGATGCGCTCGTTGTAACGCACCAGATGCGGCGACGCGTACACGCCGACCTTGTATCCGCCTGCCAGCAAGATGGCTTCCAGCATGGCGCAGGTCGAGCCCTTGCCGTTGGTGCCGCCGACCGTGATGACCACGCCGTCTATCTTCACGCCCAGACGTTCTGCCACTTCGCGGATGCGCGCCTGGCCCATGTCGATCGCTGACGGATGCAATGTTTCCAGGTAGGAGAGCCAATCGGACAGCGCAGAGCCGGCGTTCAGAACAGGACTAGACATGACAGAAATCCACAAAAAAAACGGCAGGCGCTGATGATAGCACCTGCCGTCGGCCCGGTGCGCCTTGCATGCAAGGCGCCCATGGGTATTACTTGCGACGTGCGGGAGGCAAGTCCGTGCACGTGCCTTCGGCCACGGCGGCAGCCTTGCCGACCGATTCGCACAGCGTGGGGTGCGGGTGGATGGACTTGGCCAGATCCACCGGATCGACGCCCATCTCGATCGCCAGAACCAGTTCGCCGATCAGCTCGCCGGCGTTGGTGCCCACGATGCCGCCACCCAGGATACGATGCGTTTCGGCATCGAACAGCACCTTGGTGAAGCCTTCGTCGCGATTGTTCGCAATGGCACGACCCGAGGCCGCCCAGGGGAACACGCCCTTCTCGACCTTGATGCCGTCCTTCTTGGCCTGGTCTTCCGTCAGGCCGACCCACGCGATTTCAGGATCGGTGTAGGCCACCGACGGAATCACACGGGCATCGAAGAAGGCCTTCTGGCCGGCGATGACTTCTGCCGCCACGTGCGCTTCGTGTTCGGCCTTGTGCGCCAGCATGGGCTGGCCCACGATGTCGCCGATGGCGTAGATGTGCGGCACATTGGTACGCTGCTGCTTGTCGACGTCGATGAAGCCGCGGTCCGTGACTTGCACGCCCGCCTTTTCGGCGCCGATCTTCTTGCCGTTGGGCGAGCGACCCACGGCCTGCAGAACCAGGTCGTAGCGCTGCGGCTCGGCCGGAGCGTTCTTGCCTTCGAAGGTTACCCAGATGCCGTCTTCGCGGGCTTCCGCGCCGACCGTGCGGGTTTCCAGCATCATGTGGTCGAAGCGATGCTTGTTCATCTTCTCCCACACCTTGACCACGTCGCGGTCAGCGCCGGGCATCAGGCCCGTCTGCATTTCCACCACGTCCAGGCGAGCGCCCAGGGCCGAGTACACCGTGCCCATTTCCAGGCCGATGATGCCGCCGCCCACGATCAGCATGCGCTTGGGCACGGACTTGAGTTCCAGCGCGCCGGTGGAATCCACCACGCGCGGATCATCCGGCAGGAACGGCAGCTTAACCGACTGGCTGCCCGCGGCGATGATGGCCGAGCCGAACTTGATCACCTTCTTGGTGCCGTCGTTGGCGGTCACTTCGATGTGATTCGGATCCAGGAACTGGCCGTTGCCAACCACGACCTGCACCTTGCGGCCCTTGGCCATGCCGGCCAGGCCGCCGGTCAGCTTGCCGATGACCTTGTTCTTGTAGTCGCGCAAAGCGTCGATATCGATTTCGGCTTCGCCGAACTTGATACCGTGCGACGCCAGCGACTTGGCTTCTTCGTAGACGGCCACGGTGTGCAGCAGCGCCTTGGAAGGAATACAACCCACATTCAGGCAAACACCGCCCAGGGTGCTGTAGCGCTCGACCAGGGCGACTTTCAGACCCAGGTCAGCAGCACGGAAGGCCGCGTTGTAGCCGCCGGGGCCTGCGCCCAGCACGACCACGTCCACGGAGTCGTCCGAGCCGCCTTGATGGCTGGCGGCCTGGGGCGCTGGCGCAGCGGCAGCCGGGGCAGCAGCCGGCGCCGCCTTGGGCGCTTCCTGCTTGGCGGCCGGTGCTGCGGCAGCAGGCGCAGCGGCTGCAGCTGCGGCGGCTTCCACTTTCACCACGGCCGTGCCTTGGGACACTTTATCGCCCACCTTGACCAGCACTTCCTTGACCACCCCGCCCTGCGAGGCGGGGATTTCCATGGAGGCCTTGTCGGACTCTACGGTGATCAGGCTCTGCTCGGCATCAATGGTGTCGCCCACCTGCACGAGAACTTCGATGACATCGACTTCGTCGATATCGCCGATGTCCGGTACGATCAGATCAATCAGACTCATAAGAGCTCCTTACAGCGCGATGCGGCGGAAGTCGGCCAGCATCGTTGCCAGGAAGGCATTGAAGCGGGCAGCGGAGGCGCCGTCGATGACGCGGTGGTCGTAAGACAGCGACAGAGGCAGCATCAGGCGCGGCTCGAATTCCGTGCCGTTCCATACCGGCTGAATGCTCGAACGCGACAGACCCAGGATCGCCACTTCAGGAGCGTTGATGATGGGGGTGAAGTCGGTTCCGCCGATGCCGCCCAGGGACGAGATCGTGAAGCAGCCGCCCTGCATCTGGGCTGCCGTCAGCTTGCCGTCACGGGCAGCCGCAGCCAGTTCGCCGGTTTCACGGGCGATATCCAGAATGCCTTTCTTGTCGGCGTCGCGGATCACGGGAACGACCAGGCCGTTCGGGGTGTCGGCCGCAAAACCGATGTGGTAGTACTGCTTGAGCACCAGGTTGTCGCCATCCAGCGAGGCGTTGAACTCGGGGAATTTCTTGAGCGCAGCCACGGCGGCCTTGATCACGAAGGCCAGCATGGTGACGCGGGCGCCCGACTTCTTGAATTCTTCGTTCAGTTCTTTGCGCAGGGCTTCCAGGCCCGTGATGTCGGCCAGATCGTTGTTGGTGACATGAGGAATCATGACCCAGTTGCGATGCAGGTTGGCGCCAGAGATCTTCTTGATGCGCGACAGCGGCTTGGCTTCCACCGGACCGAACTTGGCAAAGTCCACCTTGGGCCACGCCAGCACATCCAGACCGCCCACCTGGGCAGCGGTGCCCGCAGCCGTGACGGGAGCGGCGCCGCCGGCCAAGGCCTGCTTCACGAAGATGCGCACGTCATCGGCCGTGATGCGACCTTTTTCACCCGAACCGTGCACGCGGCCCAGGTCCACGCCCAGTTCGCGAGCGAACTTGCGTACGCTAGGCGAAGCATGGGGCAGATTGCGCAAAGGCACGTCGGCCTCGGCAAAGGCTGCCGTCGGGGAAACGCGGGCCGGAGCGGGTGCGCCGGCACCCGTCACGACCGACGACGAGGCGGCGGGCGCAGGCGCAGCGGCGGGAGCGGCGGCGGGCGCTGCCTGTTCCTGCTTGGCCGGCGCAGCGGCAGGAGCCGCACCCTGCACTGTCAGTTCCAGGATGTCGCTGCCTTGGCTGACTTTATCGCCCAGCTTGACCTTGATGGCGGTGACCACGCCGGCATGCGACGAAGGCACTTCCATGGAGGCCTTGTCGGATTCCACCGTGATCAGGCTTTGGTCGGCCTCGACGGTGTCGCCCACGTTGACCATGATCTCGATCACGTCCACGTCACGGGCATCGCCGATATCGGGCACTTGCACCGTGACTTTCTGCTCGCCGCCGGCGGCGGCCGGGGCCGCAGCAGGGGCAGCGGCTGGCGCTGCCGCAGCAGCTTCAGCCTTGGGCGCTTCAGCCTCGGCCGGTTCGGCGGCAGGGGCGGCCTGGGCGACGTCGGCCGCTTCCAGTTCCAGCACGATGCTGCCTTCCTTGACCTTGTCGCCCAACTTGACCTTGATGGCCTTGACCACACCGGCGTGCGAGGACGGGATCTCCATGGAGGCCTTGTCGGACTCCACCGTGATCAGGCTCTGCTCCACTTCGATGGTGTCGCCTTCGTTGACCAGGATTTCGATGACGTCGACCGCGTCGTCAGCACCGATGTCCGGGATTTTGACTTGAATGATATTGCTCATGGTGCAGTCCCTTATGCGTGGTGCGGGTTGGCCTTGGCAGGATTGATGCCGTACTTGGCGATCGCTTCGGATGCCTTGCTGAAGGGGATTTTGCCTTCTTCAGCCAGGGCGCGCAGCGCAGCCAGAACCACGAAATGACGATTGACCTCGAAGTGCTCGCGCAGCTTGGAACGGAAGTCGGAGCGACCGAAGCCGTCGGTGCCCAGAACCTTGAACGTACGATCCTTGGGAACGAACGGACGGATCTGGTCGCCAAAGGCCTTGATGTAGTCGGTAGAGACCACGATGGGGCCGTCGGTGCCTTGCAGCTTGGAGGTGACGTAAGGAACCGGCAGGTCCTTGCCTTCGGGATTGAGCAACGCGGTGCGCTCGCAATCCAGGCCGTCGCGGCGCAGTTCGGTGAAGCTGGTGACGCTCCAGACGTCGGAGCCGATGCCCCAGTCTTTTTCCAGCAGTTCCTGTGCGGCGATGACTTCGCGCAGAATCGTGCCCGAGCCCATCAGTTGGACGCGCAGCTTGCTGCCTTCGCCGACCGACTTGAACTTGTACATGCCGCGCAGGATGCCGTCCACGTCGCCTTCGACCAGACCGGGCTGAGCGTAGTTTTCGTTCATCAGGGTGACGTAGTAGTACACGTCTTCCTGGTCTTCGACCATGCGCTTCAGGCCATTTTGCATGATGACAGCCACTTCGTGAGCGAAGGTGGGGTCGTAGGACACGCAATTGGGGATCAGCGAAGACTGGATATGGCTATGGCCGTCTTCGTGTTGCAGGCCTTCACCGTTCAGCGTGGTGCGGCCGGCGGTGCCGCCCAGCACGAAACCGCGTGCCTTCATGTCGCCCGCTGCCCAGGCCAGATCGCCGAAGCGCTGGAACCCGAACATCGAGTAGTAGATGAAGAACGGAATCATGATGCGGTTGTTGTTCGAGTAGGACGTGGCCGCAGCGATCCAGGAGCTGAATGCGCCCTGCTCGTTGATGCCTTCCTGCAGCAACTGGCCGTTTTCCGTCTCGCGGTAGTACATGACCTGGTCTTTATCGACCGGAGTGTACTTCTGGCCTTCCGGCGCGTAGATCCCGATCTGGCGGAACAGGCCTTCCATACCGAAGGTGCGGGATTCGTCAGCCAGGATAGGCACGGCGCGCGGACCGACCTGCTTGTCGCGCAGCAGCGTATTCAGGAAACGCACGAATGCCTGAGTGGTGGAGATTTCGCGGCCTTCGGCGGTGGCTTCCAGCATGGGCTTGAAGGCTTCCAGCGCAGGCACGGTCAGCTGTTCGTCAGCCTTGGTGCGACGCTTGGGCAGGTAGCCGCCCAGCGCCTTGCGGCGGGTGTGCAGGTACTGCATTTCAGGCGAGTCTTCGGCTGGCTTGAAGTACGGCAGTTCGTCCAGCTTGTCGTCGGGCACGGGGATGTTGAAGCGGTCGCGGAATTCGCGCACGGCGTCCAGATCCAGGCTCTTTTGCTGGTGCGATGGGTTCTTGGCTTGGCCGACGTGGCCCATGCCGTAGCCCTTGATGGTCTTGGCCAGAATGACGGTAGGCTGACCCTCGTGCTTGGTGGCGGAGTCGAACGCCGCATACACCTTGTGAGGATCGTGGCCGCCGCGGTTCAGGCGCCAGATGTCATCGTCGCTCATGCGGCTGACCATTTCCAGCAGCTTGGGGTGCTTGCCGAAGAAGTGCTCACGCACGTAGGCGCCGTCGTTGGCCTTGTAGGCCTGGTATTCGCCGTCCACGGTTTCTTCCATGACACGGCGCAGGATGCCTTCCTTGTCGCGGGCGAGCAATGGATCCCAGTAACCGCCCCAGATCAGCTTGATCACGTTCCAGCCGGCGCCACGGAAGGTGCCTTCCAGTTCCTGGATGATCTTGCCGTTGCCGCGCACAGGGCCGTCCAGGCGCTGCAGGTTGCAGTTGACGATGAAGATCAGGTTGTCCAGTTTTTCGCGTGCGGCCAGGCCGATGGCGCCCAGGGACTCGGGTTCGTCCATTTCACCGTCGCCCAGGAACACCCAGACCTTGCGGTTGCTGGTGTCGGCAATGCCGCGAGCGTGCAGGTACTTCAGGAAGCGAGCCTGGTAGATGGCCATCAGTGGTCCCAGACCCATGGAAACGGTCGGGAACTGCCAGAATTCAGGCATCAGCTTGGGATGCGGGTAGGAGGGCAAGCCCTTGCCGTCCACTTCCTGGCGGAAGTTGTTCAGTTGGTCTTCGGAGATGCGGCCTTCCATGAAGGCGCGGGCGTACATGCCGGGCGACGAGTGGCCCTGGAAAAACACCATGTCGCCGCCGTGATCTTCGGATTCAGCGTGCCAGAAGTGGTTCTGGCCGCAGCCGATCATGGTAGCCAGCGAGGCAAAGGAGGCGATGTGGCCACCCACCGAGCCGCCGTCTGGAGGCGATTCGCGGTTGGCGCGCACGACCATGGCCATGGCGTTCCAGCGGATGTAGGAGCGGATGCGCTCTTCCAGCTCCAGGTTGCCGGGGTGCGGAGGCTCCAGGCCGGAGGGGATGGTATTGACGTAGGCCGTATTGGGCGAGAACGGGATGTGGGCGCCCGAGCGGCGCGCCAGGTCAATCAGCTTCTCGATCAGGTCGTGTGCGCGTGCAGGACCTTCGCGGTCCACAACGGCTTCCAGGGCTTCGAGCCACTCTTTTGTTTCCAAGGCTTGGTCTTGATTGACCTGCGCCGAACTATTGTCTTGAGTTGAGGACATATAGTGTCTCCGTATATGGGGTATGAGTCCGGACTTGCACAACGCTGAACAGGTAATAGGCCAAAGCGTTGGTATTAAAGCTTATGACTGCGGACCGTGAGCGGTGAAGGCGCTATACGCCTACATCGAGGCCATTCTAGGAAAGAACCTTAAAACGCTCAAGCAAAATTTCATTTTATGGTATGAGTTTTTATAATGTGAAAAATTGCCCATGAAAATGGCCCTACATTACAATTCACGCACAACAACATTGATGCAGTCATGGCCAACCATTCCAAAAAGTCTCTGATCCCAACGACCTTCTACGACCAGGCCAAGCAAAACCGTCGCGGTTTCTATTGGCTGACGCCGGTTGTCGTGCTGTTTCTTTATTTATGTGTCATGGGCGTGTTCATCTGGCTGCAACGCCTGCAGAACGACAGCGTCATGTTCGTCACCATCGACCAGGAGACTCGCCAGCAGCGCCTGATGATGGTCATCATCGCCTTGTCGCTGGTGATTGTGTTCAGCTTGCTGGCCCTTTGGCGCTACACGCGGTTCCGTACCCGCGCCGAGGCCGCCCAGATCGCCGAGACCGGCTTTCGCCGTGCCATGGAGAACTCCATGTCCACCGGCATGCGAGTATTCGACATGCAGGGCCGCATCGCCTACGTGAACCCCGCCTTCTGCCGCATGATCGGGTGGAACGAAGCCGACCTGGTCGGACGCACCGCCCCCTTCCCCTACTGGCTGCCCGGCCGCCACCAGCAGCACCAGGAAACACTGGACTTGCTGCTGTCGGGCCGCACGCCCAGCAGCGGCCTGGAAGTGGAGGCGCAGCGACGCGACGGCTCGCGTTTCACCGCCCGCATGTATGTCTCGCCGCTGCGCGCGCCCAATGGCGAGCAGATCGGCTGGATGACTTCCATGACCGACATCACCGAGCCCAAGCGCATTCGCGAAGCCCTGACCGCCGCCCACGAGCGCTTCATGACGGTGCTGGAGGGCCTGGACGACGCCATTTCCGTGGTGGCCGACACGACGGAAGGACTGGAACTGCTGTTCGCCAACCGCACCTACCGCCGGTTCTTCGGCGCCCAGTCCAATGGTCATGCCGAGCTGCTCGGCGGACGCCTGGGCCGTTTCACCGACGAGACAGTCGAAATCTATTCAGAATCGGCGGCGCGCTGGTTCGAGGTGCATCATCGCATGCTGGCCTGGACCGACGGGCGGCGGGTGCGCCTGCAGGTCGCGCGCGACATCACCGACCGGCGCAAGCACGAAGAGGCCTCGCGCGTGCAGCAGGAAAAAGTCCAGTTGACCAGCCGCCTGACCACGATGGGGGAAATGGCCTCTTCATTGGCGCACGAGCTCAATCAGCCCCTGACGGCCATCAGCAACTACAGTATGGGCGCCGTAGCTATGCTCAAGTCCGGCCGCTACCAGCCGGAAACCTTGCTGTCTGCCCTGGAAAAGGCGGCCCAGCAGGCGGAGCGGGCGGGCAAGATCATCAGCCGCATCCGTGAATTCGTCAAACGAAGCGAGCCGCGTCGCCAGCAGGTAGGCGTCATGCGCATCGTCGAAAATGCCGTGGGTTTTGCCGAGATCGACGCCCGCAAGCGCCAGATCGATATAGACCTTACTATTCCAGACCCCTTGCCGGATGTCATTGCCGACCCGATCCTCATAGAACAGGTATTATTAAATCTGCTCAAGAATGGCATCGAAGCAATGGAGCACAGCGAACACCACGTACTCAAGCTGGTCATCAGCCAGCAGGGATCGCTTTTGGAAATGGCCGTCATCGATCGCGGTCATGGACTGAAAGATCCCGAGCGCCTGTTCGAACCGTTCTACAGCACCAAGTCCGAAGGCCTGGGGATGGGCCTGAACATCTGCCGTACCATTATTGAATCGCATCACGGCCGCCTGTGGGCGACCGCCAACCCCGAAGGAGGGACGATCTTCTCGTTCACCCTTCCCTGTGCGGCGCCGGATGTACCGGACACTATTGATAACAAACTGGAGATACCCGAATGACCAGCCCTCAGATGCCATGCACAATCTATGTAGTTGATGATGACGAAGCTGTGCGCGACTCCTTGCGCTGGCTTCTGGAGGCCAACGGCTACCGCGTACGCTGCTTTGCCTCAGGCGAAGAATTCCTGGGCGCCTACGACCCGGCCCAGATCGCCGTCCTGATTGTGGACGTGCGCATGCCCGGCATGAGCGGCCTGGAACTGCAGGAAACCCTGATCGCGCGCAAGGCCTCCATTCCCATCGTCTTCATCACCGGCCACGGCGATGTGCCCATGGCGGTCAGCACCATGAAAAAAGGGGCGATCGATTTTCTGGAAAAACCCTTTAACGAAGCCGATCTGCGCACCATCGTAGGCCGCATGATCGAACAGGCCTCGACCCGCGCCTCGCAGGCTCAGGCCCAGAAAGACCAGCAAGAAATTCTTGGCCGCCTGACCGCGCGCGAACAGCAAGTGCTCGAACGCATCGTGGCAGGCCGGCTGAACAAACAGATCGCCGGCGATCTGAACATCAGCATTAAAACTGTCGAAGCGCATCGCGCCAATATCATGGAAAAACTGGAAGTCACTACGGTCGCCGACCTCATGAAAATCGCCCTTGCCAAGTCCGAGGAAGCGTAAATGAGTGCTCGCATCATCGATGGAAAAGCCTTGTCCGCCCGGATCAAGGCTGAAGTGGCCGCCCGCGTGGCCGAACTCAAGCAGCAAGGCCTGCAGCCTGGCCTGACCGTCGTGCTGGTGGGCGAAGACCCCGCCTCACAGGTCTACGTACGTAACAAGTCGCTGGCCTGCGAGGCTGCCGGCCTGAAGTCGGACCTGATCCGCCTGCCTGGCGACACCCCCGAAGCGGAACTGCTGGCCCTGATCGCACGTCTTAATCAGGACGACAGCGTGCACGGCATTCTGGTGCAGTTGCCCCTGCCCGACCACATGGACGAGCACAAGGTCATCGAAGCCATCGCACCAGAGAAAGACGTGGACGGCTTTCATATCAGCAACGCCGGCCTGCTGCTGACCGGCAAGCCGCTGTTCCGGCCCTGCACGCCGTACGGCGTCATGAAAATGCTGGAATCGGAAGGCGTGAACCTGCGCGGTGCCGAAGCCGTGATCGTGGGCGCCAGCAATATCGTCGGCAAGCCCATGGCTCTGCTGCTGCTGGCGGCGGGTGCCACGGTCACTCTGTGCAACTCCAAGACCCGCGACCTGGCCGCCCAGACGCGCCGGGCCGATGTGCTGGTGGCTGCCGTAGGCCGCCCCGGCATCATCACCGGCGACATGATCAAACCCGGCGCCGTTGTTATCGACGTGGGCATCAATCGCGGCGCTGACGGCAAGCTGTGCGGCGACGTCGATTTCGCCAGCGCCAGCGCGGTCGCCTCGGCCATCACGCCGGTACCTGGCGGCGTAGGCCCCATGACCATCGCCATGCTGCTGGTGAACACCCTGGAAGCGGCCGAACGTACGGCCGGCATCACTCTCTGAAACAAAGTGCCATGACGACAAATCCCTTGCTGGTCGCTATCGACAGCCTCATTGATTACCCCGCCATCCGGCCCGAGCATGTGGAGCAGGCTGTAGACCAGCTCCTGGCGCAGGCCCGCCAGGCCGTGGAAACCGTGTCGAACGACGATCGCGAACCCAGCTGGGACACCGTCGTCGAGCCGGTCACCGACGCCACGGAAACTCTCTACCGCGCCTGGTCGGTCGCCGGCCACCTGAACTCCGTCATCAATACGCCCGAACTGCGCGAGGCCTATAACAACTGCCTGCCGCGCATGAGCGAATTCTCCACCTGGGTAGGCCTGAACCGCCAATTGTTCCTGCGCTACCAGGCCCTGGCCGACAGCCCCGCCTTCAATGCTCTCAGCCCCCAGCGCCAGCGCATCATCACCCTGGCGTTGCGCGACTTTCGCCTGAGCGGCGTGGAACTGGAAGGTCAGGCCCGCGATGACTACGCCCGAATCTCCGACGAACTGGCTCAGACCTCGCAGCAGTTCTCTGAACATGTGCTCGATGCCATCGACCAGTGGCACTACCTGGTCACCGACGAACACGAGCTGGACGGCCTGCCCGCCGACGTCATCGCCGCCGCGGCCCGCGCCGCCAAGGACAATGAACAGCAGGGCTGGCGCCTGAGCCTGAAAATGCCCTGCTATCTGCCGGTGATGCAATATGCCCGCAGCCAGGCGCTGCGCGAACGGATGTACCGCGCCTATACCACCGTGGCATCCGAACAGGGCGACCCCCAGTTCGACAACTCCCAGGCCATCGAAACCCTGCTGGCCCTGCGCGCCCAGGAAGCAGAATTGCTGGGATTTGCCAGCTACGCCCACATGCGCCTGGAAACCCGCATGGCCGACACGCCCGAACAAGTCATGGCGTTTCTGCGCGACCTGGCGGCCAAGGCGCGTCCTTATGCCCGCCAGGACCTGACCGAACTGGAGGAGTTCGCCCGCCAGGAACTGGGGCTGGATCCCTTGCAGCCATGGGACGTCGCCTACAGCGCCGAGCGCCTGCGCGAGCAGCGCTACGCCTACTCGGAGGACGAGGTCAAACAGTACTTCACCGAACCCGCCGTGCTCAAAGGGCTGTTCCAGGTCATCCAGCGTCTGTTCGACGTGACTCTGCGCCCGACCAACACGCCTGTCTGGCATCCCGGCGTGCGCGCCTTCGAAGTCTGCAGCTCGGACGGCAAGGTACTGGGCTACCTGTACATGGACCTGCATGCCCGCCAGGGCAAGCAAGGCGGGGCATGGGTAGACAGTGAACGCACCCGCCGCCGGCTGGGCGAGCACCTGTGCCTGCCCGTCGCCTATCTGGTCTGCAATTTTGCCGAGCCCCAGGCGGGCCGCCCTGCCCTGTTGACGCACGACGACGTCATCACCCTATTCCACGAGTCGGGCCACGCACTGCACACGCTGCTCTCGCGCGTGGATGACCCCGCCGCGTCCGCCTTTGCCGCTGTCGAATGGGATGCTATCGAACTGCCCTCGCAGTTCATGGAAAACTTCTGCTGGGAATGGCCGGTGGTGCAGATGCTGACCGCCCATGTCGATACCGGCGAACATCTGCCGCGCGAACTCTACGACAAGCTGCACCGCGCGCGCAACTTCCAAAGCGGCATGCAAATGGTGCGCCAGATTGAATTTTCGCTCTTCGACATGCTGATCCATGCCCGCGACAGCGGCATGGACATCGCCGCAGTCATGCAGACCCTGGATCAGGTGCGCCAGGAAGTGGCCGTGATCTTCCCGCCGCAATGGCACCGCTTCCCGCACCAGTTCTCGCACCTGTTCGCCGGCGGTTACGGAGCGGGCTACTACAGCTACAAATGGGCGGAAGTCCTGTCGGCCGATGCCTATTCGGCCTTCGAAGAACACGCCTACGTCCATGCAGACGGCGCTCGCGATACGCTAGACAGCAACACCGGCCACCGCTTCTGGCGCGAAGTCCTGTCTGTCGGCGGCGAACGTCCGGCGGCCGAATCCTTCCGCGCCTTCCGCGGTCGCGATCCATCCATTGCCGCCCTGCTGCGCCACAGCGGCCTCACCCCCGAGCCTGCCTGACCGGAGAACCTGCATGAAGCCCTGCCTTGTCCTGCTCAAACATCTTGGTCTGACAATGTTGCTGGGCTTTATGCTGGCAGGCCCGGCCGGCGCCGCCAACCTGCACCCGGTGCGTGGCTTTCTGCCGGACCTGCGTTTTTCCCTGCAGACGTCGGGCCCCAAGACCGTCACGCAGGCCGACTACAAAGACAAGATCGTACTGATGTTCTTCGGCTATGCCAGTTGCCCGGACGTCTGCCCGACGACCCTGGCCCAACTGGCCGCCGTGATGGAAGAGCTGGGCCCCCAAGCCGATCAGGTCCGCATTTTGTTCGTCAGCGTAGACCCGCATCGCGACACGCCCGAATCGCTGGAAACCTACGTCAAGGCCTTTGACGAACACGCCATCGGCCTGACCGGCACGGAAAAACAGATAGCCGATCTGGCGCGCCGCTACCGCGTGGCTTATCAGATCGAAAAGCCCGACCCCAAGACCCCGGACGACTACGAAGTCGCTCATAGCCGGGGGGTCTACTTTTTTGATCGCGAAGGACGCGCGCGATTCCTGGCGCCCGACACCGAATCGGTCGAGGTGCTGACAGACGGCGTACGCCGTCTGCTCTGAAAAGACCGGCTCCGCAGCGGCCCGCTCCGAAACCAAGCAGCCGCCGTTCTTTTTACTTACGCCCTCTTCAACGCCGACTGAGCCTGGCGCAAGGCCGTACGCAGGCCTTCCTGCAAGACCGGATGATAAAACGGCATGGCCAGCATCTGGTCCAAGCTCAGTCCCATCTGCAAGGACCAGGCCAGCAAATGACCGATATGCTCGGCATCCGGCCCCACCATTTCCGCCCCCAGAAACTGTCCGTCCCGATCGGCATACACATGCAGCAGACCCCGGTTGCGCAGCATCACTCGCGCCCGTCCCTGGTTGGCGAAATTCACCGCCCCTGCGACAGCGCCTTCCGGCAAGCTTTTGAAGGGCGTACCGATAACGGCCACTTGCGGATCCGTGAACATCACGGCCATGGGCGCACGACGCGCAGCAGGCGCCTGAGCGCCATTGCCGGCCGCCTGCAAGGCAGCCAGACGGCCATCGTCCGCGGCCTCATGCAAAATGGGCGCGCGCTGGTTTACGTCGCCCGCCAGATAAATGGGCGTGCCTTTCAATTGCAGCGTTGCCCTGTCATAGACAGGCCGGCCTTTATCGTCCCACTGCGCGCCAGTGTTCTCCAGGCCCAGGCCATCCAGCTGAGGGCGGCGACCAGCGGCGGCGAGCACGCAATCATAGTCCTCGACCACTTCCTGGCCGTCTATCTGCAGACGCACCCGCGCCTTGCCATCCACACGCTCGCCGCCCAGCACGGTCACATCGGCGCGCAGGTTCAGCTCCTGGCTCCAGATGGCTCGGGCTGCAGCGCGTACCTGGGGATCGGACAAGCCAGCCAGGCTCTGGCTGCGCGCAATAATGGACACATCCACATCCAGACGCGCCAAGGCCTGGCCCAGCTCCAGACCGATCACGCCAGCGCCGATCACCAGCACGCGGTGCGGCAAATCATTCCAATAAAAAACATCTTCATTGTCGATCAGCAAGGAGCCCAGGGCGTCCAGCTCTTTGGGCCGTACCGGCTCGGAGCCCGTCGCCACAATGATGTGACTTGCCGTGATGCGGGTATGATCATCGACTTGCAGCACCTGATCGGACACAAAGCGCGCCCGGCCGCGCACCTTGTCCTGCGCATCAAAACCGTCTACATCGTCCACGACGAATTGCACAAAACGGTCTCGCTCGCGCCGCACCCGCTCCATGACCTCAGCCCCGTCGACACGTACTTGACCATCGACATGGACACCGAAGGGAGCAGTATGGCGGGCGTGGTAGGCGGCATCCGCCGCCGCGATCAGCAGTTTGGATGGCATGCATCCGACTCGCGCGCACATGGTGCCATAGGGGCCCGACTCAATCAGCACCGCCTTCTGCCCCGAACGCTTGGCCGTCCGGTATGCCGTCATGCCCGCCGTGCCGGCGCCAATCACCGCCACATCACACTGAATTTCCTTCATATGCTCTCCTGATTCGACAAGATGACCGCCAGAACCACCCAAAAACCTGGCTTCTCCATTGGAGCGCCCGGCTCTACAATGCGTTCAATTCATGTTTGAATCATAACGCAGTCATTCTGGACTGCCCGAAGGAAAGCCATGCTGATCAGTGAAGCCGCTCGAGAAACCGGCCTGACGCCAAAAATGATCCGTCACTATGAAGAGCTGGGCCTGCTGAACAGCGAGCGGGCGGAAAATGGCTATCGCGTGTATCAGGCGCAGGATCTGGACACGCTACACTTCATCGTACGCGCCAAAGATCTGGGGTTCAGCCTGACTGATATTCAGCAACTGACCAGCCTGTGGCGCAATCGGCAGCGCCCCAGCAGCGAAGTCAAGCAACTGGCCCAGACTCATATCCAGCAACTGGAAAGCCGTGCCGCCCAGTTGCTGGATATGGCGGCCAAGCTGCGTCAGCTGGCCGAGCAATGCCATGGGGACCATCGCCCCGACTGCCCTATTCTGGACAGCCTGGAAGGCACTTGCTGCCCTGCCGAAGCAGCGGGAACCAACTCCGATTCCCGCCGCTAAGAGACCAGCCGCCCACCGACGGATTACTCTTCCGCCACCAGCCCCGCCGCCGCACGGCGCGAAACTGCCGACGTGGGGAGTCCGTTCAGGTACAGATTCAGGAGCAGCGCGGCCAGGGCGGCCAGTACAATCCCACTGTGCGTGAACGGCGACAACCATTCCGGCAAACGGCTGAACACCTTGCCGTTGACCATGGGCATCAGGCCGATCACGACGCTGACAGCGACAATGAACAAATTGTTCCGACCGCTCGTCCCCTTGTAGTCCACGCCGGCCAGGACCTGGATGCCGGTGGCTACCACCATCCCGAACATGACGATGCCGGCCCCGCCCAGCACGGACTGCGGAATCAGCGCGAACAGCATGGACAGTTTGGGAAACAATGCCAGAACAACCATGATGGCCCCGGCACAGGCGCAGACCCACCGACTCTTGATACCGGTCACGCCCACCAGACCCACGTTCTGGGAATAGGTCACATAGGGAAAGGTGTTGAATATGCCTCCGATGAAGGTGCCCAGGCCATCGACGCGCAAACCACGCGTCACGTCTTCGGTACCGACTTTCTTGCCGACCATTTCGGCGACGGCCAACATCATGCCGGTCGTCTCAATCATCACGACGACCATAATGATGGACAGGGCCAGAATGGACCCCACATCGAAGATGGGCCAGCCAAAATGAAACGGCGTGATCATGGCTAGCCAGGCCGCATCGCCCAGACGACTGAAGTCGACCAGACCCAACATGGTCGACACCAGAAACCCCCCTGCAATTCCAACCAGGACAGCAATATTGCGCAAGAATCCCCGGGCATACTTGGTGATCGCAATAATGATGGACAAGACAAAAACGCTGATGGCCAGATTCGACAAGCTGCCCGCCGCCTCTCCCCTGCCCGCTATCCAGTTGACGCCCACGGGGATCAGGTTCAGCCCCGTCACCGTGATCACGGTGCCGGTCACCACGGGCGGAAACAGGCGTACCAAGCGCCCGACCACCGGGGCCATCAGCATAGCGACCACGCCGGCCACGATAATGGCGCCGAACATCCCCTGAAGTCCCAGGTTCGGATTCTGGACCATCACCAACATGGGCGGCACTGCCGCAAACGTGACCCCCATCATCAAAGGCAGTCGTATGCCGAACTTCCAGATCCCCACCGACTGGATGAACGACGCCACCCCACAGACAAACAAGTCGGCGCTGATCAGAAATGCGATCTGATCCGCCGACAATTTGGCCGCCGTACCGATCAGAATGGGCACGGCAATGGCCCCCGCATACATGACCAGCACATGCTGCAATCCGAATACGAACAGCTTCTCCGGAGCTACGATCTCATCTACCGCCGTCACCTCGTGTTGCACGGGTTGAGTATTGGTCTCATTACCCATATGCCGCCTCCTTATAGGAATCCCAGCCTGCCGGCGTCGCCGCACGCAGGCTGTTCTTGTCTCGTTTTTTTGTGACGTGTGAAAAAATCAATGCTTCCTATTTTTTCAGTTCCTGTTCCATTTCCTTATAGGTTTTCCGGATGAATTCCCCCACTGCGATGCTGTTTTCCAGCGTGTTGTACTCCACCCCCAAGCCATAATCCGGCAGATTGATATAGTCCACCGTCATTAACTTCAATGGGCTGTCTTTACTGCTCAGGTGATATCGAAGCGTTCGGCGTATGACCTCCTTGGTAGGCTCCAGCAGATAGGCGTGCCATTGCTCGTACCACTCCCCCTTGTTGGGTCTCAGAAAGGGATACTGCACACCACGCCCCGGCAAACCGTCCTCGCCCAACGCCCATTTATTGACGGGCCCATTAGGTACGGCCGGTCTGTTCTGCTGCCACCAGACCATGTTCAGTCCCAGCCATTCATCCAGCAGATTGCCCGGCTCGAAGGGATCCAGAACAACAGATCCGTTCAGTACATCCTGTCGAATGCCCGAGATATCCTGCTCGCCGGGATTGGCCATCTTGAAAATGCAATGGCTGTAATCCATCACAAAATTGAACGGGACTCCTTGGCTCCTTATTTTTTCCGCAATCGGCGTGACACGGCGAAAATCCTCTGACCACATCAGGATGTGGACTTCAAAGCCGATCTCCACGCCGTATCGCTCCCCCAATTCGAAGGCCTCCATATACAGTCGGATCAGCTCTTCGTCGCGCACCACATGCCCCTGAGCGTGGTGGGTCAGCACCATCATGTTGTGATAGCGCACGCCAGTCAGGGCGCAGTTCTTCAGATGACCTTCGAGAATCTCCAGTTCCCCATCACCGATGCGGTAGGTCCAGGCCGAACCCAGCACCGGAAATGCATACTTCTGCACAGCGGCTATATAGTCATCCACCTTGTCGGCCAGAGGCAGACGGTCAAAAAAGTCAAATACACCCGATTCGACCACCAGACGGAATTGCTCATCGACGGACAGCTCGGTCAAGGACACCGGATGACCCGGGCGGGAGTTCTGTACTCCCCGCCCGGCGCAGCCCAGCAAAATCGGTTTGCTCATAGTCCCTCCCCCGCTCAGGCGCCAACGGCGTCGGCTGTCTGATGCTGATACTCCCTGACCAGGTCCAGAAGCCAGCGGCGATACTCGGTGGTCACGGCATCGGCGCCTCGCACCGGCAGCTCAAGTCGGGCCTCGTCTCCTATCAAGGGCAGGAACTTAGGCTCTTGCGACTCGATGACCGGCAGGTCCTGAGCCAGCACCTCCAGCTCAAAATCCACAAAAAAGCTGTCGTGCTCAGGCTCCAGCCCGAAGTCCCGGGCTATCCACCAGAAGCTGCGCGTCTTTTCCGCACTGACGGGCGAGGCCGCCATCATCAACACATAGTGCTTGCCGTTCTCCACCCGGCGCCCCAGATGCACGGTATGGGGCATGGTCACCCGATAGGAGTTGGCCACTTCTATCCAGGCATCGCCTTCTATGCCCAACAGTTTTCGTTTCTTGCCGACGCTGGGTTCTTTGATGGGCGGGCGCTCAAAACGCAATATCCCCTGCTCCGGCTCGCGCCACGGCTCCACCGCATCCACCTCCGGACGGGAACGGCTGCCGATACTGCCGTCGTGCACGAAGGCAAAATGCGAGAAGTCCACGAAATTTTCCAGGCGACGCGGCGCACTGGTTTCCCAGTCGTATGCCGGCCCCTGAACAAGCCGGTAGGCCGGATCATCGAACTCTGGAAAGTACGGCACATCAAAGCGGGGCGTTTCGGCCAGACAGACCCATACGATGCCCACTGACTCTTTGGCCTGATAGGCGGGAATCCTGGGCTTCATGACCTGGACCAGATCATTGCGCGCTGGAATCCGCACACAGTTGCCCTGTGCGTCATAGCGCCAGCCGTGATAAGGGCATTCAAAGCAATTGTCGACCACCATGCCGTTGGACAGCGCCGCGCCGCGGTGAGCGCAGCGATCGGCCAGAGCAGTGACTTTGCCCCCGATACGGGCAATGACGATTTTCTGGTCCAGCAGAACCACTTGCTGCGGCTTGTCGTCCACCTCGCTGGAATAGGCGACCGGATGCCAGAACTGATGCAGGGTCTGATACAGCGGATGCTCCCGGTAATCCTGAGTGGGCAGTTTCATTGTCTTGTCTCTCCGTTTTTTAAATATCCAACACCAATCGACTGTCTTTGCAGCGCGACACGCAAATCAGCATGGTCTTGTTGCTTGCATGTTCTTGCTGTGACAGAAGCGAATCCCGATGATCCGGGGTCCCTTCCAGAACTCGGGTCTCACAGGACCCGCAGATCCCTTCCTTGCATGAATACATAGGATTAAGTCCGGCCTCGATCAGCACATCCAGGATCGACTGATGCCCGGCCACCTGATGAATGGCGCCATTGCGCAGTTCGACCTCAAAACCGATGTTTTCCTGCCCACAGACCGGGGACGCCGCGAAGCGCTCGATATGGGCACGTTCGGTGGGCACGCCCGCACGCTGCGCAGCCGCCAGGAATCCATCCAGCATCCCGGCCGGTCCGCAGCAGTAATAGCGTGCCTGACGGCCATGGGCCTCGAATACCCGCTCAAGAGCGAGGGGGCTCTGACGCGGCTCATGATCGAAAACAGTGATCAGCTCTCCTTGCGCGCTGGACGCAAGCAAGGCCTGAAGCGGAGCTAGAAAAGCCGCCTGCTGCGCGGTACGGGCGCAGTAATACAGGGTCCAGCGCTGGCCACGTCTCTCCAATTCCTGGACCATGCTCCAGATCGGCGTGATTCCTATGCCGCCTGCGATCAGCACGGCGTGATCCCGGCAATCTCGCAAGGGAAAATTGTTTCGGGGTTCGCTCACCTGCACAACCTGCCCCGCTTGCAAGTGGGCATGGATGTAGGCTGAACCGCCTCGGCTGATCGGGCTGAGCGCGACAGCAACGCGATAGTGGCGCTCATCACAGGAGCTCACCAGGGAGTATTGGCGCACCTGCCCGTTGGGCAGATGCAGGTCGACATGGGCGCCGGCCGAATAGACAGGTCTGGACGGTGCATCGCCCTGCTCCAGTTCCACCTCGAGCTCCAGGATGTCAGAGGCGAGCTTGCGGATCCGACCGATACGTGCGGGATACATGCCTGTCTGGGGGGATAAGTGAGTGGTCGTCATCTCGCTAACCTCGACTATTGCTGTGTTTCGTGTCCGTCCGGACTGTTGAAGCCATTACAGCAAGGCAGCACTCATTAAACAAATTGTTTATATTTGTTCTTTAAGAAGAAAAATCACTGAATCGGAGAAGAGAATGGGGATCACCCTGCGTCAGCTACGTGCGTTCATCTTGGTCGCGGACACCCAGCATTTCACCCAGGCGGCATCGGCCATGCACATCACACAATCAGCGTTAAGCGCCTTGATCCGGGAGTTGGAGGGACGTCTGTCAGTCCAATTGCTGGACCGCAATACCCGTCGGGTGGAGTTGACCGAAGCCGGCCGCTACTTCTATCAGGTGGCCGAAAATATCATCAACGATTTGAACAAAGGCATTACCGACCTGCATGAGTTGTCGACGTTGCAGCGCGGACAGGTCCGCATCGTCGCCTCCACGGTCATTGCCTCAGGCCTGCTCAGCCCCTGCTTCAAGAGCTTTCGAGCCTTATATCCCCGCATCGCGCTCAGCCTGCACGATGTCGCCGAGGAGGCTATTGCCGAAACGGTGGCGGCCGGCAGCGTCGATTTCGGCATAGGCACCTGCTACATGCTCAATAAAAGCCTGGATCTGGAAGAAAGCCATCTTTTCGACAATAAATTCATTGCGCTGTGCAGCAAGGGCCACCCGCTGGCCCAGCGCAAGACCATTGCCTGGGCCGACTTGCAAGGCCAGCCCTTCATCGCCCTGGCTCCTTCCAGCCCCATTCGCAGACTGATCGACCAGACCTGCCAGGATCTGGGCATTGAGCTGCACATTACCAACGAAGTCTCGTTTGCGACTACGGTGCTGAGCCTGGTGAATGCCGGTATGGGCGTCAGCATCCTGCCCATGAATAACCACCCCTATATTCCTGCCTTTGATGTCCATGCCGCTGAGCTCGTGGAGCCCGAGGTCATGCGGCGCATCTCCATTCTGACTCGCAAGAATCGCACGCTGATGCCAGCCTCGGCTCAGTTCATCGCCCACTTGCGCCAGCACCTGGCCGGCCGGCAGAGCGACGCCTGACACGGCGCAGGACACCCGCTGTGCCTAGAAACTGAAGCGAAGCCCCGCAAAGAGCACGTGATTGACATAACGCTGGAAAGTCTGGCGATCCCCGCCCCCGTACACCGTCCCATTGAACACCAGGCGGGTGCGGGATCCCAATGCCTGCTCCAGTATCAAGGTCAAGGCCCGATCCTTGTTTTCCAGATCGTATTGAACCAGACCGAAAGCGTGGGTATTCAAGCCCAAGGCCTGACTGATATACAAGGAGGCCATCTGCCGCGCCCACGGACTGCGATTGGGCTGCACGGCCTTGGCCAGCTCCAGGCCGCCCCCCACAGGATCGACAAACAGCATGCGCGCCGTATTCGACAAGGCAAAAGCATCCATGTCCCTGCGCTCTGCGCGGTCATACGCCGCCCCGTTATAGCGATACTCCAGATTCAGCGTCGTAGCGGGGCCCAGACTCAGCGTAGCGCCTGCCAGCGCGTCCAGATAGCGGCGGTCAGGACGATCACGGGGAGCCAGATGCCAGCCCAGCCAGGGACTCAGCTGCGGTGTCAGGCGCTCGGGTTCCTGCACCCAGGCCGCGTCCATATACAAGAGACTGCTCGAACCCGTCAGCACGTGCCCCCAGCCGCCCAGCCGCCAACGCTGATCACGCCACGACGCGATCGCCCCCCACTGCATCTCACGCCCGATGTGCTCGTACTGAACGGCATAGGTAGGCTTGAAGGGCCGCAACAACTCCACATCCCGTCCCTGCCCGACATTGGCGATCAGGTTCAGGCTGTCACTTTCGCTCCAGTGAAAACGGGCGCCCAGGAAATCGCGGGTCGGCATTTCCACCAACGTATTGGTGCGATCCTGATTGGCAAAAAAAGGATTCGATGGAGACGCGAGCAAAGAAGCCCCCCACAGCATGTCTTCCCGGTTGTAAAACACATCTACCGGCCCCAGACGGCGCTCAAGACGCCACTTGTGCAGATAGGCATCCTTATGGATCTGGTGTTCCCTTCCATGCGGATCATCGAAGCTGCGCGTGTAGGTCAGACGTGGGCTGGCGGACAAAAGCCAGTTCGCGTTGCGCCAGCGCGCATTAAACCTGAGTGACGAGTCGTTATACAGTCTGGCCACGCCCCCCAGAAGGTTGCCGGGGTTGTACAGGCTGTCCTCCCGGACGTCTGGCACCATGAATACGGTCGTGGCTTCCCCATCCCAGCTCCAGCCCTGGCCCAGCCCCGCCCAGGCCGATGCACTCAGCATGAGCAACAGGCTGGCACAGCACACGCGTACGCGTTCTTCCCATCTGCGCAGCCTCATGGGCGCACCAGATCGGTCAAGCTGAATGCCAGCGCGCCAGGGCTCACCACACGAGCGTCGCTGTACTCGATATCCCGATCGCAGCAGTGCCCATCCAGGCGACGCATCCGAATTTCGGAGGGGACGCTGTCCAGCCCCGAAAGCCTGGAAAAGCGCATTTCCAACGTGGCGATCAGCACACCTTCTGCATTTCGCTCTTCGGCGCGCAAGGCGTGTCCCGTCGTCTGATCCCACCAGAGATCCAGCGCTCCTGTGTCGGGCACGGCCGCATCGGCGGGCAGGCGTAGATGCCAGGCTCCGTTTTCATCCTGTTGCATCTGGGCGGAGGACGCTTGGCGGGCGCGGCGAAGCATGTACGGCAGGCCAGCCCAAAGATCGCTGGCGGCCAGTTGGGCCGGAAGCACCGGCACCGGGCGGGCCAACTGGGTCATATACAGCCAGGACTGACGCTCATGCTGAAGAATGCGGCTGCCGCCAAAACGACGCGGCTCAATCACTTCCGCCAGAGCACGGCCGGGACTCAACAGCAAGTCCAATTCCAGCAAAGCATGGGAGGCTCCGGGCTCTCGGATCAAGGTCCGCACGCTCAAGGCTTGCCCATCTTGCAGATGAGGAAAGAAACTGCCCAGAAAACAAGCCGACGGTTCCTGGCAAGGAAGCGTCGGCGCACTTTGAGCGCCGACGCTCGTGCTGAGCAGCAAGCCGGCGAAAAAGCAGACAAGGTGTACACGGAAGCAAGCGGACACGGCACGTAGAATCAGCATGAAAATGGCTGTACATCAAATGAACGATGCAATACCGTTCGCCCAATGTAACCAATGTAAAAAAATGCAATTCTACGAGTTAAACGCCATTTGTGTCACGGCAATTCGACGTGCTTAGTTTAAATAAGAATAAATAAACGCTTCAAACTTCAGTAAGCTGATAATTGAGCCCAAGCAATACGCGGGCAGCGGCGTCGAATCGTGCGAAAAAGAGTGTGCGCCTGGGGGACTCGCCAGCCACCCAGGCGCGTATCAAGGCTCAGTCAGCCTGCCATTCGCTGACGAATCCAGCAGGATCAGGACGCTCGGCCGGACCCAGGACACGGATGGGCGTGCCGATGGAGACAAAACCCATGAACTGGTAGTCCAGCGCATCAAACCCCAACGTTTCAGGCACTTCGTCAATGTACGTGCCCAGGCCCGTGCTCCAGAACGCGCCAAAGCCCAACTGATGGGCAGCATTCAGCATATTGGTCACCGCGGCGCCGGTCGCCAGCAGGCGTTCAGTCTCGGGGATCTTGTCATTGCCATGATCCATGTGGCAGGCCACGGCAATCAGCAGAGGGACCTTGTCCAGCCAGGCCCGCATGCCGGTGATTTTCTGGTCTGCAATGGGCGTGCCGGCGCGTTCGCTGGCGGCAATGGCCAATTCGCCCAGGGCCTGCACATTGGTACCCCGGATCAATTTGAAGCGCCACGGCTGCAGACGGCCGTGGTCAGGCGCACACATGGCGGCGCGCAGTATCAGTTCCAACTGGTCCTGGTCAGGACCCGGCCCCTGAACCAGCTTGATGGACCGGCGGGACAGCAAAGAATCAATGGTGCTCATACATCTTCCAGAATCGGTGAATGGCTCCGCCCATGGCGAAGCCGGGAGTTCAAGCCCTGCCAGGGGTGCAGGCCTGCACCAGCAGCGCTTTCATGTCGCGTACCGCCTTGTCCCAGCCATCGAACACAGCCTGCGCTACGATGGCATGGCCGATATTCAGCTCGGCAATGCCCGGCAAGGCGGCGATGGGCAGCACATTGCCATAATGAAGGCCATGGCCGGCGTTGACGCGCAGCCCCAGCGTCACCCCTTGAGCGACGCCCGCCCGGATGCGCTCAAGTTCGGCAGCCGCCTGTTCGGGGGTCTGGGCATCGGCATAGGTGCCCGTATGCAGTTCGACCACGGTAGCGCCTACCTCTTTGGCAGCCAGGATCTGCGCAGGATCGGCATCGATAAACAGCGACACGCGTATCCCCGCTGCCTGCAACTGTTGGACGGCCGCCTGAACCTGCTCCCGATGCGTGACGACATCAAGGCCGCCTTCCGTGGTCAGTTCGGCGCGATGCTCGGGCACCAGGCAGACATCGTCCGGCTTGACGCGGCAGGCAATGTCCAGCATTTCGGGGGTGATGGCGCACTCCAGGTTCATGCGGGTGCGCAGAACCGGACGCATATTGAAGACATCGGCATCCTGTATATGGCGCCGATCTTCGCGCAGGTGCAAAGTGATCAGGTCCGCCCCGGCGTCTTCTGCGCGCAGGGCGGCCTGGATGGGATCGGGATAAGTGGTGAAACGCTGCTGGCGCAGCGTCGCAACGTGGTCGATATTGACGCCCAGTTCTATCATTCCCCTACGGCCTCCATGAATTCAGGGATGGTTGACTGGGCCTATTATCGCCTGTTTTACCCCTGCGATGTCGCGCTGGCCGGCGCGGCGACAGTATCGGCGTTCCAGCCGCCGCCCAGCGCCTTGTACAACTCCACGCGATTGAGCAGCGACGACAAGCCGGTCTGGATATAAGCCTGGCGCGTTCCGTACAGGTTGACCTCGGCGGTCTGCACCTGCAAGAAGCTGTCTACGCCGACTTCATAGCGCAGCTTGGCCAGCCGCAGCGATTCGCTGGCTGCCTTGTCGACTTCTTCCAGCGCGTCAATCTGCTGACCGTATGTCGCCTCGCCCGCCAGGGCGTCGGCGACTTCGCGGAAGGCGACCTGGATGCTTTTCTCGTATTCGGACACAGCAATGTCGCGACGCGCTGTGGCCAGATCGAGGTTGCCGCGTGTGCCGCCCGAGAACAGCGGCATCACGATTTGCGGCTGGAACTGCCAGTAGCGATTGCCTGAACTGAACAGTCCACCCAGTTCCGGGCTCAGGAAGCCCAGCAAGCCGGTCAGGCTGACATTCGGGAAGAACGCGGCCCGCGCAGCACCGATACTGTAATTGGCGCCCTGCAAGACATGTTCGGCGCCCAGGATATCGGGGCGACGCTCCAGCAGATCCGAGGGCAGCCCCGCCGGCAGCGCCGGCAGCAGTTGGGCGCGGGTAAAGGGCAAGCCGCCCGGCAGGCCGTCGGGCACGGGAGCCCCTAAAAGCACTTGCAAGGCATTCAGGGCCCGCTGACGGTCGCGTTCGACTTGCTGCATGTCGGAGCGCACCGTGTTGTACTGCACCTTGGCCTGGTTCAGATCCAGAGAAGAAACCACGCCGGCATCAAAAGACGACTGCACCAGACGCAGGGTTTCCTGACGGCTGCGCAGCGTATTTTCCATCAGCTTGTGCAGTTCGTCGGCGGCACGCACCCGGAAATAGGCTTCTGCCGTGCCGGCCACGACGGCGATATGCGCCGTACGCTGGGCCTGCTCGGTAGCCAGGAACTGCTCACGGGCCGCCTGGGCCAGATTACGGACCCGGCCGAAAAAATCCAGCTCGAAGGACGTGATGCCAATACCAGCCTGGAAGCCGCGCGACACCGACGAGGAGTCCGGGCCGCCGGGGCGGGACTCGACGGGGTAGCGCGTGGCCTGCTCGGCGGCCAACAGGCCGATAGTCGGTAATTGATCACTCTGCGCGATGCCGTACTGAGCACGCGCTTCTTCGATGCGCTGAGTGGCGATGCGCAGATCACGGTTGTTTTCCAGAGCCTGCTGGATCAGGCCGTGCAGGCGCGGATCAGCAAAAAATTCACGCCAGCCCAGATCCGCCGCATTGACGGCGCCCGCCTGGCCCTGCTGGGCCAGCGGGAACTGCTCCGGCACGGGCGCTGCGGGACGCTCGTACTTGGGCGCCAGCGAGCATGCCGACAAGGCAAACGCAACGGCCAGCACCAGGGGACTACGTAAGAATAGGCGAGACATCAGACCTGTCCTCCTTCGGACCGTTCTTGTTGCGCGGCCTTCTCGGCCAACTCGCGCTCGTGTTGCTTGGCAGCTTCGCCAAACAGACGAGGCTTGGTTTTGAAGAGCTTGAGGATGACCACGAAGAACGCAGGCACCATCAGCACGGCCAGTGGCGTTGCCGCCAGCATGCCGCCCAACACGCCCAGACCCACGGCGTTCTGGCTGGCAGCGCCGGCGCCGGTGGCAATCGCCAAAGGCACCACGCCCAGAATGAAGGCGAACGAGGTCATCAGAATCGGACGGAAACGCAGACGAGCCGCTTCCAGTGTGGCGTCGATCAAGGTCGCACCGCGAGCATAGGCGTCCTTGGCGAACTCCACGATCAGAATGGCGTTCTTGGCTGACAGACCGATCACGGTCACCATCCCCACCTGGAAGTACACGTCGTTGGCCATGCCCATGCCGAACACCAGCAACACCGCGCCCAGCATGCCCAGCGGAACCGCCAGCATGACAGACAGCGGAATCGCCCAGCTTTCGTACAGGGCCGCCAGCACCATGAATACCACCAGCACGGCCAGGCCCATAAGGACACTGGATTGGCCGCTGGCTTGACGTTCCTGGTACGACAGGCCCGTCCATTCAATGCCGTAGCCGGCAGGCAGCTCTTTCATCAGGCGTTCCATTTCAGCCATGGCGTCGCCCGAGGTGTAACCGGCAGCCGGACCGCCGCCGATACGCACCGATTCGTAGCTGTTATAGCGTACGATCTGCACCGGCCCCTGCTCCACTTCCTCGGAAACGAAGGCCGACAGCGGCACCATCTTGCCTTCGGTATTGCGGGCATTGAGCTGGAGCACGTCGTCCGTGGTCATGCGATAAGGCGCATCGGCCTGCACCCAGACGCTCTGCACCCGTCCCTGGTTGGTGAATTTGCCGACATAGGACGAGCCCATGGCGGTCGAGATCAAGGAGGCGACTTCGTCGAAGTTCACGCCCAACGCGGCCGCTTTCTCCCGGTCGATCTTCAGGCTGACCTGACGGCCTGGCCCCAGACCCGTGATGCGCACGCTTTGCGGATCCAGCACCGGGCTTTGCTTGGCCAGGTTCAGCAACTGCTGGGCCCCGTCCATCAGGGCGTCGTGGCCCATGCCGCTGCGGTCTTCCAGGCGCATGTCGAAACCGGCCGAGTTGCCCAGCGCCGAGATGGCAGGCGGCACAATCGCGATCACCATGGAGTCGGGCAGGCCGAACAGCAGTTGCCCCATGGCCTTGCCGGAGATGGCCTGAGCGGAATTCTCCGCCCCCTTGCGTTCGCTGAAGTCCTTCAGGGGCACAAAGGCAATGGCCGAGTTCAGGCCGTTGCCGTTAAAGCTGAAACCCTGCACGGCAACGATATTCTGCACCTGAGGCTGTTGCTTGAAGTAGTTCTCGACCTGCTCGATGATCTCGATCGTGCGGTTGGCCGTCGAACCCGAAGGCAGCTCGATATTGGCAATCACGTAGCCCTGGTCTTCCTCTGGGAGGAAGGCGGTCGGCATGCGCAGGTACACAAAACCCAGCACCAGCACCATGATCAGGTAGATGAACATCATGCGCCCGCCGCGACGCAGCGTCTTGGCGACCAGGCCTTCATAGCGGTTCGTGGTGGTATTGAACACCCGATTGAACCAGCCGAAGAAGCCGCGCTTGGTTTCGTGATGGCCCTTGGGGATGGGCTTGAGCATGGTTGCGCACAAGGCCGGGGTAAAAGACAGGGCCAGGAACGCCGAAAAAGCGATGGACACGGCCATAGCCACCGAGAACTGGCGGTAAATGACGCCCACCGAACCGGACATGAAGGCCAGCGGCAGGAACACCGTGGTCAGCACCAGCGTAATACCCACGATGGCGCCACTGATCTGCGGCATGGCTTTCTTGGTTGCTTCCTTGGGCGAGATGCCTTCCTCGACCATGATGCGCTCGACGTTCTCCACCACCACGATGGCGTCGTCCACCAGAATACCGATGGCCAGCACCATGGCGAACATGGTCAGCACGTTCACGGACATGCCCAGCGCCAGCATCACGCCGAAGGCCCCCAGAATGGCCACCGGCACGACCAGGGCCGGAATTACCGTATAGCGCACGTTCTGCAGGAACACGAACATCACGATGAACACCAGCACCATGGCTTCCAGCAGCGTATTGACTACCTGGGAGATCGACTTGCTGATGTAGGGCGAGGTGTCGTAGGGAATGTCGTAGCGGATATTGTCCGGGAAGAACTCGGCCAGCTCGTCCATCTTGGCCTTGATGGCATCTGCAGTTTCCAGAGCGTTGGCCTCGGGCGACAGCGAAATGGCGAAGGCAGCAGTAGGCTGACCATTCAGGCGAGCACCGAACTGATAGTTGTCGGCGCCCACTTCCACGCGAGCCACATCCTTGATGCGCACGGCCGAACCGTCCGGATTGGACCGCAGAATCACGTTTTCGAACTCTTCCACCGTCTCAAGCTGACCGTTGACGGTAATGGGAGCGGTCACGCGCTGA
The DNA here is from genome assembly GCA_023439305.1 of Pseudomonadota bacterium. Classification (GTDB taxonomy): domain Bacteria; phylum Pseudomonadota; class Gammaproteobacteria; order Burkholderiales; family Burkholderiaceae_B; genus Alcaligenes. The sequence continues at coordinate 38,709 of JAEXOO010000040.1, read as the reverse complement.
GTATCCGGATTAGGCGGCGAGCCCATGATGCCGGCCGAGACCAGCACGTTCTGACGACTGATGGCCGAGGTGACCTCGGACATGCTCATCTGGTAACCGACCAGTTTCTGCGGATCCACCCAGACGCGCATGGCGCGACCAGCGGCGAACAGCTGAAAGCGGCCCACCCCCGGAACACGCGAAATCGTATTCTGGATGTTGCGCTGAATATAGTCAGCCAAAGCGGTCTGATCCAGACTGCCATCGGTGGACGACAAGGTCGCTACCAGCAGAAAGCCCGTACTGGACTGCTCCACTTTCAGGCCCTGCTGCATCACCGCCGATGGCAGCGAAGCGGAAATATTGCTGACGCGGTTCTGCACGTCCACCTGCGCCAGGTCCGGATTGGTGCCGGGACGGAAGGTGGCCGTGATCTCCGTGGAGCCGTAGGAATCGCTGACCGACTCGTAATACAGCAGGCCCTTGGCGCCGTTGAGCTCGTTCTCGATCACGCTGGCAACCGTGCTGGAAACGTCCTCGGCCGTTGCGCCTGGGTAGGTCGCACGGATGGTCACCTGAGGCGGCGCCACATCCGGGTACTGCGCCACGGGCATATTCGGCAAGGCCAGCAGGCCGAGCAGCGTAATGACCAAGGCAACGACCCAGGCGAAAATGGGTCTATCAATAAAAAACTGAGGCATGTCGCTTACTCGCTAGACTTGGCTTCGTTTTGCGCGGCTGGAGCCGGCTCGGCAGCCGGCTGAGCTGGCGCCCCGCCAGCGGCCTGACCCTGCGCAGCGCCGTCCGCCTTCTTGTCACCCTTCCAGGGAATGGGCTGAACGGGCGCGCCAGGACGAATCTTCTGGAATCCTTCGACCACAACCTGGTCACCCGCTTGCAGGCCCTGGTTCACGATGTACTGGCCCTTGTTCTCGCCGCCCAGCGAAACGGGAGCAGACTGAACCTTGCCGTCCCGCACGATCATCAGGCTGGTGCGGCCGTCATTGGTGTACTGCACCGCCTGAGCGGGCACCAGCAAGGCATCGCGCGCCACGCCCTGCTCCAGCCGCACGCGTACATACATGCCGGGCAGCAGGATCTGGTCGGGATTGGGGAACTCGGCTCGCAGGGTTACCTGGGATGTGGAGGGATCGACACTGACGCCGCTGAACAGCAGCGCGCCATCGTGGTCGTACGTGCTGCCGTCTTCCAGAATGGCATGCGCCTTGGCTTTGCCCTCACCCACCTGGGTCAGCTTGCCGTCCGCCATGGCGCGGCGAAGCTGGGACAGCTCCGAGGTCGAGCGAGTCACGTCCACGTAGACCCGGTCCAATTGCTGCACCGTGGCCATGTGCGTGCCGTTGGCCGCGGCCACCAAGGCGCCTTCGGTCACCAGGGAGCGGCCGATGCGCCCGTCGATCGGGGAGGTCACTTTGGTATAGCCCAGATCAATGTCGGCCGCGTCCAAGGCAGCCTTGGCCGCGGCAATGGCTGCGTCAGCCTGCAAGGCGCGTGCCTTGGCTGTGTCGTACTCCTGGCGCGACACCGCGTTTTCCTTGATCAGACGCTCGTAGCGCTGGGCCAGCAAGGTGGCGCTGCGGGCTTCAGCCTGCGCGTTCTTGAGCTGAGCGGCAGCCTGATTGCGGGCGGCGCGGTAAGGAGCGGGATCAACGGTGAACAACAACTGCCCCTGCTTCACGTCACTGCCTTGTTCGAAGTTGATTTCTTCGACGATCCCGTTCACACGGGCGCGGATCTGGGCGTCTTTGATGGCCTCGACTCGCCCGGGCAGCTCCGAGAACAGCTCCGTGGTTGTCGGCTGCACGGTAACGACACTGACCGGAATTTTCATCCCGCTCATGTCGGCTTGGGGCTCTTTGTTGCCGCAGGCGGCAAGCAGGACCATGGAAGAGAAAGCAGCGATGCGCAAAGGCTGCCAACCCAGCAGGCTTGTAGATGACATGAAGTACTCCTGAGCTAAGCGTTATACAGTGTGTTACGCTTAAACTGACTGCGTAGTATGGTTTCGGCAAACCAGAAGTATATGTCGAAATCGTTCTCAAAAATACAGAAAAAGAGAAACAGGACTCGTTTCGCCATATATAAATTGTGAAGGCTGAAATCTGCCGTGAATTTACACCTTTTCGCGTGAGACGCCTGCCTGACTGAAAAGGATAAGCATAATCAGACTGCTGTGAGCCGACCGTGAAAAAAAACCACGGTCACCCGCCTGGGCCACCGTGGTCTTTTCTCGCATTGCAAGAAACGGTCAGCTCAATAGCAGACTATCGTCGGCGAGCGTCTCGCCGCGCACTTTCTCGAACATCTCCAGCAGATCGCGCACGTCCAGGCCCTGGCGCTGCTCGCCACTGACATCCAGCACGACCTTGCCTTGGTGCAACATGACGGTGCGATCGCCCACATCCAGCGCCTGGCGCATGCTGTGGGTCACCATCATGGTGGTCAGGCCGCCTTCGCGCACAATGCGGTTGGTCAATTGCAGCACGAAATCCGCCGTGCGGGGATCCAGGGCTGCGGTGTGCTCATCCAGCAGCAATATCTTGGATGGGCGCAAGGCCGCCATCAGCAGGCTGACCGCCTGGCGCTGCCCACCCGACAACAGACCGATCCGATCCGTCAAACGATTCTCCAGCCCCAAACCCAGCGTTTCCAGGCGTTCGCGAAACTCGTCGCGCATGGCGTTGCGCACAGCGCGGCTCAAGCCACGGCGGCTGCCCCGCCCTGTCGCGAGGGCCATGTTTTCTTCGATCGTCAGGTCTTCACAAGTGCCCGCCATGGGATCCTGGAACACGCGCGCCACCCAATTGGCCCGCTCCCAGACCGGCATGCGCGTGACATTGGCCTTGTCGATCAGGATCTCGCCATCGTCTACCGACTGATCGCCCGAAATGGCATTCAGGAATGTAGACTTGCCAGCGCCATTGGAGCCGATCACGGTGACGAACTGCCCTTCCGGGATATTCAGAGATAGGCCCCGCAGCGCGCGTGTCTCGATCGGCGTGCCTGGATTGAAGGTCAGGCGCAGCTTGTTTGCTTCCAACATATCACTGCCCCCCTTTTCGGCTGCGCATGCGTTTCTTGAGCAATGGAATCACCAGGGCGAAGGTCACCAGCAAGGCCGTCACCAGATTCAGGTCTTGCGCCTTCAGGCCGATGATGTCGGCATTGAGCGCCAAGGCAATGAAAAAACGGTACAGGATGGCGCCCAGTATCACCGCCAGGGTGGCATAGAACAGTTTGCGCGCGGGCAGAATGCTTTCGCCCACGATCACGGCGGCCAGGCCGATCACAATGGTGCCTATGCCCATGGAAATGTCCGACCCACCTTGCGACTGGGCGAACAGCGCGCCGGCCAGCGCAACCAGCGCATTGGAAATAGCCATGCCCAGCAAGAGCATATTGCCGGTAGCAACGCCTTGGGAGCGCGCCATGCGGGCATTCGAGCCAGTGGCGCGCATGGCCAGGCCGGTCTGCGTGCCGAAGAACCAGTCCAGCAGCAGCTTGACCGCCACCACCAACACGATCAGCAGCAAAGGCCGGGCAATATAGTCGGCAATGGTGTCGGGTTGCAACAGCGTGAAGACGGTCGGTTCCATGATGAGCGGCACATTGGGGCGGCCCATGATGCGCAGATTGATGGAATACAGGGCGATCATCATCAGGATGCTGGCCAACAGATCCATGATCTTCAGGCGCACGTTCAGCCAGCCCGTAATGCTGCCGGCCAACGCGCCGGCAAAGGTGGCGGCAATCGTGGCCAGGAACGGATCCGATCCCTGGCTGATGAGCGTGGCAGCCACGGCCCCGCCCAAAGGAAAACTGCCATCGACCGTCAGGTCGGGAAATCGCAGAATGCGAAAGGAAATCAGGACGCCCAAGGCGACCAGTCCGAAAATCAGACCAATCTCCAGGGCTCCCCACATCGAATAGGTAGACATGGTGTCGTGCGTCTAGTGTGCAAATGAATCAGGTGGGACGCTTGTGGCGCCCCACCTGCATGGCTGCCCCCTCGGGGACATGTTCTCTTGGGCTTACTCTATGATCTTGGCGGCGCTCTTGACCAGGGCCTCATCCAGGGCGACGCCCTGGCGCTTGGCGGCGCCGGGATTGACGTACAGTTCCAGCTTGTTGCTGGTCTCGAATGCGATGTCGCCGGGTTTTTCACCCTTCAGGATGCGCACGACGATTTCGCCGGTCTGCACGCCCATGTTGTAGTAGTTCACGCCCAGCGCAGCAATGGCGCCACGCGCCACACTGTCAGTATCCGAAGCGATCAGGGGCACCTTGGCGTCGTTGCCGACCTTGACCAGAGACTCGTATGCCGACACCACATTGTTGTCGGTATTGGTGTAGATCACGTCCACTTTGCCCACCAGGCTGCGAGCAGCCGCACCCACGTCCACCGTACGGGCGGCCGTGGCCTCCACCAGCGACATGTCGTACTTGGGCAGCAGCTCTTTCATCTGCTTGACCACGACGGCCGAGTTGGCTTCACCAGGGTTGTAGACCATGCCGACGGTCTTGGCCTGAGGAACGATTTTCTTGATCAGCTCGATTTGCGGTTCCAGCGCCAGGGCATCGGAGGTGCCGGTCACGTTCGTGCCCGAGGGCTCGGTGCTAGGAACCAGATGCGCCACGACCGGATCGGTGACCGCGGCAAACACCACTGGAATATCCTTGGTGGCCGCCACGACAGCCTGCGAAGCCGGAGTGGAAATGGCGACGATCACATCCGACTTGTCCCCCACGAACTTGCGGGCGATCTGCGCAGCGATGGCCGGATTCCCCTGAGCGGTCTGGAACTGCCACTTCAGGCCCTTGGCTTCGGTGTAACCCGCATCAGTCAGCGCCTTGTGGACACCGTCCTTGATGGAATCCAGCGCCGGATGTTCGACAATGGACGAAACCGACACAGATTGCGCATGCACGGCGGCGCCGGACATGAACCCCACACACGCCAAAGCGGCCGCCAGTTGATGAACAGACCTGATCAGCTTCATCCGATACTCCTTAGATGCGAGAAAAGCGGTAATTTTATAGGCATTAAAGTCTACCCTGAATAAAACAGCCACGCTGTGCAGGAAATCCCTGCCTCAAACGGCAGGCGCCTTATTGTCGCGCCGCGCCGACAGTAGCTCCCGCGCCCAGCGCTGGGCGGGCAATTGGTAGTCCGCCTGCACCTGCTCGGCGCGCTGCAGCAGTTCGCCGGCGGTCATATTCAAAGCCCCCCCTTTGAAAGCCAGCACGACCTGGTTGCCTTCGTCCATTTCCGGCAGCAACAGGACACGGCCCTCAAAGGCTTCGCGGATATGACGGATATTTAATTCGAAGCTGGGATGCGCGCCGAACAGATTGACAGTCATGATTCCTTCGTCGTCCAGCGCCGCCCGGCAATCCTGATAAAACTCCAGGCTGTCGCGCACCGGCCCCTGCGCATCGGCATCGTACAAATCCACCATCAACGCTCGGTATTGCCCGTGCTGCTCGGGATCCTGGACCCAGACGCCCGCGTCCTCGTGGTCGATCCGGGAGCGGTCACTGTCAGGCAGACGGAAAAATGCACGGCAGATTCCCGTGACGGAAGGGTTCCATTCCACCGTGCGCACCTGACAAGGTGTGTGCTTCAAGCAAAAACGCAGCAATGAACCCGCTCCCAAGCCCAGAATGGCCAGCCTGTCCTGCTTGGCCGGCGTAGTGAACATCAGCCAGGCCATCATCTGCTGCGTGTAGGCCAGCACCAGCTCGGCCGGCTTGCGCGTGCGCATCGCGCCCTGGATCCACTCCGTGCCGAAGTGCAGATAGCGAATGCCGTCGCTCTCGGACATCGTGGGACTGTCTTGCTCGAAATCGGCGCACATCGCCTGGCTCCTGGAAACACGTCGGCCATGACGGCCGGATTTTCAAAGGCGCCATCATACCAGCCAGCCGGGGCCTTCAGCGCCTAGTGCCGGGCGAAAATGGCCGCAATCCCCTGCCCTCCACCTATGCACATGGTGACCAGCGCGTAACGTCCCTGGACGCGTTGCAGCTCGTGCAAAGCCTTGACGGTAATGACCGCCCCCGTCGCCCCGATAGGGTGTCCAAGACTGATGCCACTGCCATTGGGATTCACTCGCGCCGGATCCAAACCCAATTCGCGCGATACGGCGCAGGCCTGCGCGGCGAAGGCTTCATTGGATTCGATCACGTCCAGGTCCTGGACCGTCAAGCCAGCCCGCGACAGCGCCGCTCGCGTAGCGGGTACCGGTCCCATACCCATGATGCGCGGCTCCACGCCGGCATGCCCCCATGAAACCAGACGGGCCAGCGGCGTCAGCCCGCGCACCCGCGCCTGCTCGGCGGACATCAGCAGCACCGCGGCCGCACCGTCGTTCAAGCCCGAGGCATTACCGGCGGTGACGCTGCCTCCATCGGGCATGAAGACCGGCTTCAGGCTGCTGAAGCTCTCCAGGGTAGCGTCCGCGCGCACGTGCTCGTCCTGATCGAATACCGTTTCGCCTTTGCGCGTCTTCTGAATAATGGGCACGATCTGGCCCTTGAAATAACCGCGCTCCATCGCCTGGCGCGCCCGCTGATGCGACTGCAGCGCCAGCTCGTCCTGGTCCGCACGCGTGACGCCATATTGGCGGGCCACATTCTCGGCCGTCATGCCCATGTGGACTCGATCAAACGGATCGGTCAAAGCGCCGGTCATCATATCCATCATCACCGTATCGCCCATGCGCGCGCCCCAGCGATGGGCGCTGGACATGTAAGGCGCCCGGCTCATGCTCTCGGCCCCGCCGGCCAACGCGACCTGCGCATCGCCCAGCAAAATGCCCTGCGCCGCCGACACGATGGCCTGCAGCCCCGAACCGCAAAGCCGATTCACATTCATGGCGGGAGTCCCGTAGCCCATGCCTGCCTGCACTGCCGCAACCCGGGACAAATACATATCACGCGGTTCGGTCTGGATAACCTGCCCCATGACCACGTGTTGCACATCGGCGGCGTCCACGCCGCTGCGGTCCAATGCCGCCCGCAACACCGTCGCCCCCATCTCGACCGGGGACACACTCTTGAGCGCACCGCCAAAGTCTCCAATGGCGGTGCGACATGCCTGGACTACCACTACGTCTGTCATGACTGTCTCCTTGCGCCCGGAACGGACGCGACGGGAAAAGCGGATGGCCGGCGCCAAGGGCCGCATCCGAAACACAGATATTCTGCGTGCACCGCCCATGAGTCGGACACAGCAGAGGCAATTCACAGTAAGGTAGCTTATACGTTAAACAAAACACGCCTCACTGATAACCCCATCTTAAGGAATTCCCCCATGTACGAGCGCATCCTGGTCGCCACCGACGGATCGGAACTGTCCAACCACGCCGTCCAGCACGCCCTGAACCTGGCCAAGACCAGCAACGCCAAGCTGATCGCGCTGCGCGTCATCCCCCGCTATCGCCAAAGCTACCTGGAAGGCGGTCCCATCCTGGACCAGAAAATGGACAGCCGCGTGGAAGCGCTCTGGATGGAGCACGCGCAAAGCGAGCTGGCCGCCATCAAGCAAGCAGGCAAAGACATCGGCGTTGCGGTCAAGGCTGCCGTCGTCAAGTCGGACCTGGTGGCCGCCGGCATCATTTCTGTTGCCGAAAAACAGAAAGCCGATCTGATCGTCATGGCCTCGCACGGCCGCAAAGGCTACCAGCGGGTCCTGCTGGGCAGCGAGACCCAGCACGTGCTCACGCAATCCGAAATTCCAGTACTGATCATTCGCAAGAAAGCCAAAAAGAAATAACCAAACAGCAAGTCTGTTATATGCCCAGACGACTTGTCGCAGCCGGCTTCAGAAGCAAGAATCGGAGTGTCCTCTGAATTCAGAGACGTCACACTGCCCTTTCCCTTCTTTTCTGGAGCATGGTCATGAGCATCACCACGCAGGAAAAACGCCGCCGCTTTCGCGCCCTGCATCAGCAAGGCACCCTGATCCTTCCCAATCCCTGGGATCTGGGCGGCGTACGTCGTCTTGAACGGCTAGGGGCGCAGGCGATTGCCAGCAGCAGTGCAGCCTATGCCTGGGCACAGGGGTTGGACGATTTCCAGCCGGGCCGGGACGTCCTGCTGGACCATCTGCGCCAATTGGCCAGCGCGACCGACTTGCCCGTCAATGCCGATTTCGAGGACGGCTTTGCCCGAGACCCCGATGATGTCGCCGCGAACGTCTCGCTGGCCATAGAGACCGGCATCGCCGGCCTGTCCATTGAAGACAGGCTGGACGATGGCCTGTACAGGCAGGGCGAGGCTGTCGATCGCATACGGGCCGCCAAAGAAGCGATCTTGGCGAGCGACGAAGACGTGATCCTGGTCGGACGCAGTGAAGGCCTGCTGATGAATGCCACCGACCTGGACGACACCATAGATCGGCTGCTCGCCTATGCCAAGGCCGGCGCCGACGTCGTCTATGCGCCGGGACTGCGCCACCTGGACGACATCCAGCGCCTGGTCCAGGCCGTCGCGCCGACCCCTGTCAATGTGCTGCTGATCAGCCCCAGTCTGACAGTCCCCGACCTGGCTGCGCTGGGCGTGCGCCGCGTCAGCACCGGGTCCCAACTGGCCGTCGCCGCCTGGGCGGGGTTCGACCGGGCAGCCGCCAGCCTCTTCACGCAAGGACGCCTGCCCGACGAGGCCCGCTGAACCGCTCTTGTCTCTTGGCGGCAGACATAAAAAAAGCGCAAGCATCTGCTTGCGCTTTTTCATGTCGCTCTACCGTCAGCTTGCTTCGGAGGTGCACTGCTCGCTGGACTGCTCCGCTGTGCTTTCGGTATCTGCTTCCCGTACTGCTTTCTTGGGAGCGACCCAATTAAGGGGCTCGACCTCGAAGGCCTGTTTGCGACGAACCGGTTTCGATTGACTCACGATTTACTCCTGTTGACATCGACAGAGGGCGCCCCCTCAGCGCCCCGATTCGTTGATTATATCAATAATTAGAACGCAAATCAAATTTTGCTCATAAATGGCATCATATTCAAATGAATTGACGTCATTTTTAAAGAAGATAAATAAATTTCACTGCGACTGCATCACTCAATTCAAGCCTCTACTTACCAGCGCCCGCCCTCTTGTGCGCATCCCTATTTGCCCTGATCGCCAGTCCTGGTTCCAGCGTGTAGGCTCTTGCCCATACCTGGCAAGAATCTATTGAGTCGCGCAAGGGAGACACACGATGGAAAGCCTGGATCGCGCACTGCGCATCTTCCTGCTCATTGCCCAACTGGAATCGCTGTCACGCGCAGCCGACGAGCTGGGCCAGAATCAGTCCAGCCTGAGCAAGCAGCTGGGAACCTTGGAGCAGACCCTGGGCAAGCCCTTGTTTGTGCGCACGGGGCGCGGGGTGCGCCTGACCGATGCTGGCCAACTGCTGCGCGATGCCATCGAGCCCGCGTATCGACGCATTGACCTGGCCGTGGACACAGTGCGCCAGCGCCACGGGATCAATCAAGGCACCGTGCGTCTGGCCACCGTACATACCTTGAGCTACTACTTCCTGTCTGATGTGGCCGCCACCTTCATGAGTACGCACCCTAGCGTCAATCTGTCGCTGCTGGGCCGCAGCTCGCCGGAAGTCGTATCACTGGTGGAAAGCGGCAAAGCCGATATCGGCTTTGTCTACGATGTCGCCGTGGACTGCGGCGAACTGGTGTCGCACGCCCTGTTCGATGACGACATGTGCCTGATCTCCGCTCGCCCCGAAGCCTTGCCGCACGGAGAGCTGAGCAAGAAACCCTTGCGCCTGGTGGGCTTTCCCGATCATTACGCACTGCGGCGCATGGTCCACAGCAGCGGACTGGAGCCCGATGTGGTGGCTGAAGTGGAGACCATCGACGCCATGCTGCGCCTGGTGTCCTCCGGAATTGGCGACTGCATCTTGCCGGCGCGCATTCCCGACAGAATGCTGGCCGAGTACGAACTGCACAAGTTCACGATCCAGTCTCCTATCCTGCAGCGTCGCGTGGTCGCTATCTTGCGCGCCGACCGCCAGCCCCAGCCACTGACCATGGAATTGCTGAGCTGCGCCATGCGAGCGGCTGAAACCCTGTACGAGTCGACGGTGGAATAGCAGCTATGCGCGCCGCCTCATAGCTCCCGAATCATCAGGCAACCATACTTGCTCCAAGCCCACTGCCAAGGGGCTGACAACAATTCCAAAGGAGACAAGATGCCGAACGCACTCAGGGAGAAATCCTATTTCGACACCCGGGCCACGCAAGACATGGCCCGTCATCTGCGCCCGGTGGAGCGCAGCATTCCCGAAACCATGGCCTACGCCTGTCGCATCCTGGCCATGACAGAACAAGAGGCCGGCCTGGCCGGCCAGATCAGCGTGCGCTCCGACAGGCCCGACGCCTATTGGACCTTGCGCTTTGGCCTGGGATTCGACGAAGCCACGCCGGATGACTTCATTGAAGTGGACCGCGACCTGAACACCTTGTCCGGGCAGGGCATGGCCAACCCGGCCACGCGTTTTCACCTGTGGGTGTATCAGGCGCGGCCAGACGTACAGTCCATCATTCACACGCACTCTCCTTGGGCCAGCGCGCTGGCGGCAGCGCGCCAGCCGCTGGTCATCGCCCAGATGGATATGACTCCCTTGCACGAAGATTGCGCCTTTTTGCCCGACTGGCCCGGCGTGCCCATTGCCGACCAGGAAGGCGTGATCATTTCCCAGGCGCTGGGCTCCAAGCGAGCCATTATCCTGGCGCACCACGGCTACTTGACCGCCGGACGTTCCTGCGAAGAAGCCACCTATCTGTCTGTTTACCTTGAACGGGCGGCGCGTCTGCAGATCCGCGCCCAGGCCTTCGGCCCCCTGACGCCCGTGGACGACGAGCTGGCGCGCGAAGCGCACGACTATCTGCTCAAGCCGTCCATCGTGCGCGCCACCTTTGACTACTGGGCCCGGCAGACACACCGCGCACCCGGCCTGTCTGCGCGCTGACCCCTTCTCATCGGCAAGGATACAAACATGACAAAGCCTGCAAAGCAGGCGGCGCGCTCGCGCCGCCAATATGTGACGGCGGGTCTGGCCAGCATGATGGGCACCACCATCGAATGGTATGACTTCTTTCTGTACGGTACAGCCGCCGCCCTGATCTTCAACCAGATCTTCTTTCCCGCCTTTGACCCGATCACAGGCACGCTGGCCGCTTTCGCCACCTACTCCGTCGGCTTTTTCGCCCGCCCTTTGGGCGGCATTGTCTTCGGCCATTTCGGCGATCGCATCGGGCGCAAGTCCATGCTGCTCATCACCCTCTTCATGATGGGCATACCCACGATTCTGATCGGCTTGATCCCCTCGTACGACAGCATAGGCTATTGGGCCGCCGTACTGCTGGTTCTGATGCGATTTTGCCAAGGCGTGGCCGTGGGCGGCGAATGGGGCGGCGCTGTACTGATGGCCGTGGAGCACGCCCCCGACGGCAAGAAAGGCTTCTTTGGCAGCCTGCCGCAAGCCGGCGTTGCTCCCGGCCTGATTCTGTCCTCATTGGCCATGGGTGCCGTCGCCACCCTGCCCGAAGAGGATATGCTCAGCTGGGGGTGGCGCATCCCGTTCCTGGCCAGTGTCGCGCTCTTGCTGGTGGGGCTGTTCATACGCCTGAAAGTGGCCGAATCGCCAGACTTCGAACAAATGCAGACCAAGGGCGACAAAGTGGCAGTCCCGGCCAAAGTCGTCGTCACGCACTACCGCCGTGAGCTTCTGCTGGTGATAGGCGGACGTCTGGCCGAGGTAAGCTGGTTCTATACCGTGGTGACCTTCGCCCTGGCCTATGCGACCGGCACGCTGGGCCTGCCTCGCACGGTGCTGTTGGATGCGACGATCTGGGGCGCGGCTGTCGCTTTGTTCGCCATGCCCGTCTTCGGCTTGCTGGGCGACAAGCTGGGCCACAAGTGGGTGTTCATGGCGGGATCAGCCGGCATACTGGCCTTTGCCCCGCTGTTCTTTGACATGCTGCAGACTCGCGATACCGGCGTCATTACCCTGGCCATGGTGCTCGCCATCGGCCTGGTGTATGCCTGCCTGTACGGCCCTCAAGGCAGCCTGTTTTCGTCTCAGTTCCCGCCCGAGGTCCGCTACAGCGGCATTTCCATCGCCGTGCAAGTTTCCGGCGCGCTGGGAGGCGGGCTGGCCCCGCTGGTGGCGACATCGCTGCTAGCCTGGGGTGAAGGCAGCCCGCGCTACATCGTGTGGTATTTGAGCCTGCTGGGCCTGATCGCCATGGCCAGCGCCTGGCGCATGCACGGCCCTGCCCGCTTCGATCCGGACAGCTCGCAGGCGTCCGGCGCCGCGCAGACAGCCGGACTCTGAGCCGCTCGCAAACCGCAGCCCGACAGGCCGGGACGAGCTCCCGGCCTGTCGGCTTACTGCGCCACGCAGTCGACGTAGTAATGCTTCTGGCCGCTGGCGTCGCGCTCTTCGACAAAACCATGGATATCCGTTCCGAAGCCCGGGCATTGTTGCTGCAATTCACGGGCGAACTTCAGGAAATCCACAATCGTCTTGTTGAAGGCCTCGCCCGGTATCAACAGGGGAATGCCGGGCGGGTATGGAGTGATGAGGTTGGTCGTCACCCGCCCTTCCAGGTGGTCGATAGGCACCCGTTCGGTGCGGCGCTTGGCAATGCAGGCGAACGCCTCGCTGGGCTTCATGACGGGCACGATATCCGACAGATACATATCCGTCGTCAGGCGGGCGATATCGTGGCGCGCATACATCTGGTGCACATGCTGGCACAAATCGCGCAGGCCCATTTCCTCGTAGACAGGGTACTCGCGGGCAAACTCGGGCAGTACGCGCCAGACCGGCAAATTGCGGTCGTAGTCGTCCTTGAACTGCTGCAAGGCCGTGACCAGGGAATTCCAGCGCCCCTTAGTGATGCCTATGGTGAACATGATGAAGAAGTTGTAGAGCCCGATCTTTTCCACGATGACGCCGCGCTGCGCCAGGAACTTGGCCACAATAGACGCGGGAATGCCGGTCTCGTCAAAGCGCCCGTCCATGTCCAGCCCCGGGGTGACAATGGTGGCCTTGATGGGATCGAGCATATTGAAACCATCGGCCAAAGGCCCGAACCCATGCCAGCGGCCGTGCTCTTCGTCGTCGCTGATGATCCAGTCCGATGCCTGACCAATGCCGTCCTCGGCCAGCGTAGGCGGTCCCCACACCTTGAACCACCAATCGCCTTGCTCGAACTGGGATTCGACCTTGCGCATCGCACGCCGGAAATCCAGCGCCTCGACAATGCTTTCTTCGACCAACACGCGCCCGCCCGGCGGCTCCATCATGGCGGCCGCCACATCGCAGGAGGCAATGATGGCGTACTGCGGGCTGGTGCTGGTGTGCATCAGGTAGGCTTCATTGAACAAGTGCCGATCCAGCCGGCGGGTGGCTGAATCCTGCGCCAACACATGACTAGCCTGGCTGATGCCGGCCAGCAGCTTGTGCGTGGACTGGGTAGAAAACACCAGCGAATCCTTGGGCCGCGGACGGTTTTTGCCCATGGCATGGAAACTGCCGTAAAAGGGGTGAAAGGCGGCGTGGGGAATCCAGGCCTCATCGAAATGCAGAACATCCACATAGCCGTCCAAGGCATCCTTGATGACCTCGGTGTCGTACACAATGCCGTCGTAGGTGGACTGCGTGAGCGTCATGACGCGGGGTTGCACCGCATCGGCATCCAGATGGCTCAGCAAGGGATGGTTGCGGATCTTTTCCCGTATGGTCTCCACGTCGAACTCGCTGCGCGGAATGGGACCGATAATGCCCAGGTGATTACGCGTGGGGCGCAGAAAAACCGGGATCGCCCCCGTCATGACAATGCTGTGCAAGATGGATTTATGGCAATTGCGATCCACCACCACGACATCATCCGGCGCCACGGCGTGATGCCAGACGATCTTGTTGCTGGTGCTGGTGCCGTTGGTCACGAAAAAACAGTGATCTGCATTGAAAATGCGGGCGGCGTTGCGCTCGCTGGCGCCGATGGCTCCGTTATGGTCCAGCAACTGCCCCAGCCCTTCCACCGCATTGCAGACGTCGGCGCGCAACATGTTTTCGCCAAAGAACTGATGGAATATCTGGCCCACCGGGCTTTTCAGAAAGGCCACGCCGCCCGAATGTCCGGGACAGTGCCAGGAATACGAGCCGTCCTCGGCATAATCCAGCAAGGCTTTCAAAAACGGCGGCTTGACCCCTTCCACATAGCTGCGTGCTTCGCGCACGATGTGGCGCGCAACGAATTCAGGCGTGTCTTCGAACATGTGGATCACACCCTGCAGCTCGCGCAGGATATCGTTGGGCATGTGCCGCGCCGTCTTGGTTTCCCCGTAGACGTAAATGGGCACGTCGGTATTGCGCCGGCGCACCGCGCGGATGAAGGCGCGCAGATTGACCAGGGCCGGCGCAGCATCGCCGTCCTGCGTGAACTCTTCATCGTCAATCGACAGAATGAACGCGCTGGCGCGGCTTTGCTGCTGCGCGAACAGGCTCAGATCACCATAGCTGGTGGTACCCAGGACCTCGAAACCCTCGGCCGTAATGGCATCGGCCAGCACGCGGATACTGAGCCCGGAGGCATTTTCCGAGCGGAAGTCTTCGTCGATGATGACAATGGGGAATTGATAATGCATGCCCTGTCCTTGAACAAGAAAGCGCCGCGCGCAGGCGGCCAAAAAAATAGGGGGACGGTTCGCCTGCATGCTGTGAATCGTTCCAGGGTCAGCCCTTGTGCTTCCAGGCTTGCATTTGCCTTTGTCCTCGTGCATAATTTTACATGTCCCAGGACAAAATAAAAGGCGCGGTGACAGAGTGGTTATGTGGCGGACTGCAAATCCGCCCAGGTTGGTTCGATTCCAGCACGCGCCTCCACTGCAGGCATAAAAAACTGCCGTTCCTTGGGCAATGGGCATCTGTTCGACCGAACCCCACTCCCCCCTCACAGCACACAGACGAGAACCGTTTCTCCAGCAGTCGGCGTGACAAAATTCGCATCATGATAAGAAATGCGAAAATCATCAAGAGCAAACCCAAAGAAACAACTGACCACGGACTCGCAGCGCTCCCGTGAAACACCGCGGCGCTTGGTCTGTATCTTCTTTCGACAAACAGAGCGGTGTCGCCTCAACAGGCCAACACCCAACGGTTTAGCCTCGTCCCCCTCGTTAAAAAGACATCTGCTTCTGCGGTGAGGTGATTGAAAAGCCACCTCGTGCAAAAAAATCGAGGTCATGCTCAAATGCATGAGTTTCCGTCCTGCATTGCCTCACATGAAACCTTCGCTCAGTCGCCAGACCGACGAACATAACTTCCATTCGTCTTATAGAGCTGACATCGACGGATTACGCGCAATAGCGATCCTCGCGGTTGTTTTATTTCACGCATTCCCACTAGAGCTGCCTGGGGGATTTGTGGGGGTCGATATATTCTTCGTCATTTCCGGCTATCTGATATCCACCATTATCTTCAGAAGCTTGCAACACGAAAAATTTAGTTTCGTTGAATTTTATGCGCATAGAATCAAGCGCATCTTCCCAGCACTAATTGTTGTCCTGACTGCATGTTATGCCGTTGGCTGGTTAACTTTATTGCCCGACGAATTCAAGCAGCTAGGCAAGCATATAGCAGCCGGTGCAGGTTTCATTCAAAACTTCGTCCTTTGGCAAGAAATCGGATATTTTGATACCTCAGCAGATCTAAAACCGCTACTACATCTCTGGTCTTTGGCGATTGAAGAACAGTTTTACCTGATATTTCCGATATTTATTTTTATCACATGGCGTCTTGGCATTAATTCGCTTGTAATTATTTTAATATTCTTTCTATTCTCTTTTGCACTCAACCTATCTGAGGCTGCACCAGACCCGAGCAAGACTTTCTTCATGCCTCAGACTCGTTTTTGGGAAATTCTGGCTGGCTCTATTCTGGCATATCTAAAATTTTTCAAAAACAACCATTTCTCTACTTTTATTCATGAAGTCCTCGTTCGCCATTTTTCTTCCGCCCCTTTTTCCGGCCAACAGGAACAAATACGTAATAACATTTTGTCGGCAGTGGGCGCATTGTTACTTGTGATTTCTGTAAGCTTTATTAATAAAACAAAAATATTTCCAGGCGGATGGGCGTTATTACCTGTATCAGCCTCCGTTCTTCTGATTTGGGCCGGACCCAGGGCATGGTTGAATCGAATCATACTGGCAAACAAACTGATGGTTTTTATTGGTTTGATCAGTTATCCGCTTTATCTTTGGCACTGGCCCATCCTCTCGTTTGCCCGCATTGTTGAGGGTGAAACGCCCTCGCCTGCAGTCCGAACGGCCGCAGTTGCCTTGAGTGTTCTATTAGCTTGGTTAACGTATAAACTCATCGAAAAACCGATTCGATTCGGAAAAAAAACATGGATGAAAACTGCTGCTCTCAGTGTGGCGCTCATCATTGTGGGCTACGTTGGATATGACACCTACCAGAGAAACGGTCTTGCATTTCGAATTCCCGACGAAATACGAAAAATCGCAGATTTTCAATATGACTATGCCAAGGATGCGCGTGCAGGCCAATGCTGGCTGTCAGCCGAGCAATCAGCCGACGGTTTCGCCAGTGAGTGCCTAGTATTACCTGACTCAAAGGATAAGGAATCCATCCTTGTCTGGGGAGACTCTCATGCGGCACGATTTTACCCTGGCTTACGTGAAGCGCTGGGAAATCAAGCCTCAATATCACAGCTGACCCGGGACAGCTGCCCGCCCATCTCTGATTATTCCTACCCCTTATGCCAGGCAAGCAATGACTACATTATTTCAACAATCAAGCAAAACCCACCATCAACTGTGATCATGTTTGCTGTTTGGAATAACTATCAAACCGACTGGAATAAGAAAACTCAGGCCACCCACAATCTTTTAAAAACAATTAACGAAATCAAACAGTCCGGCGTCAAAAAAATAGTTGTTTTAGGCCCTGCCCCAAGCTGGAAGCAAGCGCTGCCAAAACTAATGTATGGAGCTTGGAAAGATAGCTTTCCTCGTCAAATTCCGGAGTGGCTGGAAAACGGATTAAACCTAGAAGCGCAGCACGTGGATGCTGAGCTACGCCAAATACTAGTATCCGAACCAGTTCAATATGTGTCTGTCTTGCAGGTGCTTTGCCAAAAAAAGGGCTGCCTTACCCACACCCCTGAACGACCTGCTGAACTATTTTCGTGGGATTATGGCCACCTTACCACTGCAGGATCAGCCTTTTTGTCCCGACGCTTATTGACGGACAACGTATTACCCTGATGCTCCAGGGCTATTGCATTAGCTCGCAATGAACCTGGCTGCAGGTGATTGGGTGCGACGCCTGCCGTTTCTCCACAATGTCCGCTTGCCTGCTTCGAGCGGACACACCTTATAAAGCTGGGCACAGCGGTACGCTGATATGATAGTGGCATCTACGCAACACGGGTGCCGCCGCCCCAGTCCAACAACATGGGTGCTTAGATTTCGCATGGGTCAGGGGCACCGCCGCGAACTGACCATCGGTAACTAACCCGATGTTTCTTTGGCTTTCGCTCGAGAAAAGGCGCGGATCGCTCGCGTGGCCATTGATGAAGGACGGGATCCCGCCGTCGAAAAACAGGAAGACAAAAGCCGGGTTCGAACAGCCTGGACAGTCCGAGACCTGGACAACGACTTCAGGGTCAAGCACCTGCTGATCTCAGAGTACGCCCAAGAGACGATAGATGCCCGCAATCGAACATGGACCGTATCCAAACGCATCCTGACCTCCTCGTCTAAATTGTTTAACCATGCCCGCGGCTTAAGAATCACTGCCGCTAATCCCTGCACAGGCATCAAGCTCAAATCCATCAAAGGCCCTCGACCACCTATTCGAAAGAGAGTCATGCTCTTGGAGAGCGAACTTCGGGAGCTTCTTCCAGATATTGATGTGATTGGAACCGAAAATGCATTGGTTTTTCGAATTCTCTTGGCAGCCTGCGTGCGAGGCATTGAGCTAGTGCGGACAAAAAAAGAACATGTGTTTCTTGATCGGGGTATGTGGTGGGTGTCGGCAGAGTCCGTAAAGACGCGACGCGAATTGTTGGTACCGCTGCCCCCTGTCGTGGTTGGCTGATTCAGTGAGCTGTTCCAATGTTTGTTAAGCCAACACCCCATAACCTATCGCATCTACTGATGCTAGACCGAGCTTAAGCACCGCCGAGCCCGACCTTGTGGCGGGCTCTTTTGCGTCCGGCACGCAACGCGTCGCTGTCCACGGGGTCTGCGCTTGGAAGGCAATGTCGCTGCACCGCCACAATAGTGGAAACCGCTTATGTGCCGGGCTTAAGTTAAATGAGATATTTCGTTACGCACAAGTAGGCAGGCTAATTATAAGCAGCCAACCAGTGCGCAAGAAGCGCAAAGATGGCGCGCCACAACCAAGTGACGCAGCCTCAATAAGATCGTTCCCACACGGGAGGGAAATTATGGGCCAGTTGGATCACAACACGATGTGCATCTTATGCAGAACGCTACCTCTCTCCAAGCCGCGCACACATCTTCATGTCAACATGGAGCCCCTCACTGAAATGGAAGACTTCGGCGTAGCTGGGCTGCGCCGCTTATATCGCTGCTCAGTTTGCTTTACCCATTGGCTGTACCAAAAAGACAGATGGGAGTCCTGCCAAGGCTTCAAGCTTTGGGACGGAAACCTTGAAAGCTATCGGGAGTACTCACCAGCTCCCTCTCCGGCGCGAGGTCGATTTGCACCGGTACGCATCTTCAGGGGATCAGTCCACTAAACGGAGTTGTACTCCCCCCCCCCTCGAGCCCGCCATTGCGCGGGCTTTTTGCCTTGAGTACTTAATTCACCAGCTGCACTCCAGCTCCAAGTGCAACAAGTCGGACCAGGCTTCTCAAACTGTGCTGCGTGAGTACAGCGACTGCCTGCCTCGTCTGCTGATCAGGAGGGTTGGAAAGATCAAATAGCAGTTTCTGAATGTCTTTTTCGGAAACAACCACTTCGTACTGAACCGAGCCACCTTTTTCATCTGGCACCGAAATTCGTATAAGGGCGCCCAACGTGCCATCGCTGTCAAACCAAAGGCACGGTTCTTCAAATGAGCTCGACTGCATGGCCCCCGTATCATTTCCGCCATTATTCCCAGTTCTGGATATTTTCATGGGATCCCCAGCACATGTGTAGGTTATTTATTCTAGACGCTCATAACCAGCGTTCCCCTAAGAATTAACCCTTCCGCCATTTGCTCCAGCGGCATCACCGCTGAAAGCGCGCACGCCATGGTCGAGCGGAACAAGGCGGTACGCTGATATGATAGTGGCATCTACGCAACACGGGTGCCGCCGTCCCAGTCCAACACACATTGCTATCCAAGCAGAGAAATGGCGCCCCAAACCCGTGCAACACCCTGTTTTATAACGAGTAGCGTCACACCATGAAATTAGCCACCTGCAAAGTGAATTAGTGTCTCACTATGCACCGCTAAGGCTCATAACTCCAGCCGCCCGCCCCTATCTCCTTGAGATGTTGTTTCACACTGTGCCAAGATAGGCCAGTACATAACGATAGGGATGGGTAGCTAAATGGGTAGCCAAGACTGGCCAGCTACCCAGCCACCCACCCAGCAGCAAAAAGGGGGTGGCATGGCGAAACTTACACACAAGCTCACGGACATTCAGCTTCGAAGCTGGATCAGTAAAGGCGAGCCCGTCGCGCGATCAGACGGAGACGGCCTCACCTTTACACTTTCAGCGGCAGGGACGGCCACATGGGTGCTTAGATTTCGCATGGGCCAGGGGCGCCGCCGCGAACTGACTATCGGCAACTATCCCGATGTTTCTTTGGCTTCTGCTCGAGAGAAGGCGCGAATCGCTCGCGTGGCCATTGATGAAGGGCGGGATCCCGCCGTCGAAAAGCAGGAAGACAAAAGCCGGGTTCGAGCTGCCTGGACAGTCCGAGACCTTGCCAACGACTTCAGGGCCAAGCACCTCCTGACCTCAGAGTACGCCCAAGAGACGATAGACGCCCGCAACCGTGACTATGATCAAATCATTTTGCCTCGCCTTGGCTCCCGGGCGGTCGAGCGCATCACCTCGATCGACATCGTCTCGATGCTTGATTCCTGTAATCGAACATGGACCGTATCTAAACGCATCCTGACCTCTGCGTCTAAATTATTTGACCATGCCTGCGGGTTAAGAATCATTGCCGCTAATCCCTGCACAGGTATTAAGCTCAAATCCATCAAAGGCCCTCGACCACCTATTCGCAAGAGAGTCATGCTCTCGGAGAGCGAACTTCGGGAGCTTCTTCCAGATATTGATGTGATCGGAACTGAAAATGCACTGGCTTTTCGTATTCTCTTGGCAACGTGTGTGCGAGGCATTGAGCTGGTACGGGCAAAAAAAGAACATGTGTTTCTTGATCAGGGTATGTGGTGGGTGCCGGCAGAGTCTGTAAAGACGCGGCGCGGATTTTTGGTACCCTTGACGCCTGTCGTGGTTGGCTGGTTCAGTGAGCTGTTCCAGCTGTCGGGTGAATCCCTCTATGTCCTGCCAGCACGCCAAGAACGCAGGCGCCGCAAAGTCGGAGGTGACACCCATGTCAGCGAAACGACTTTATGGGCCGCAATCTGCCGGGCGTTCGAACGGCACGATATAGCAATTCGTCGGTTCACCCCTCACGACACTCGATCAACCGCCAAAGGTCATTTACGAAACATGGGCGTGTCTTGGGAAGAGTCCGAGATTGCTTTAAATCATAAGCTTGGCGAGCTCGATAGCATTTACGATGTACGACAAGAGCGCCCCGAAAGGCGTGAGGCTTTGGAAAAATGGTGCCAAT
This sequence comes from Pseudomonadota bacterium, assembly GCA_023439305.1. Classification (GTDB taxonomy): domain Bacteria; phylum Pseudomonadota; class Gammaproteobacteria; order Burkholderiales; family Burkholderiaceae_B; genus Alcaligenes. The sequence goes on along the minus strand of JAEXOO010000040.1, from coordinate 17,837 downwards.
TCCTTGTCGCGTGTGAGACGGGTGCCGAAACCCCAGAGTTTGTTAAGCCAACACCCCATAACCTGTCGCATCTGCTGATGCTAGACCGAGCTTAAGCACCTCCGAGCCCGCCCTTGAGGCGGGCTTTTTTGCGTCCGCTGCTGTAACACCTTCAAGCCTAAACGGTGGTAAATTGCTGTTTATTTATACAGCAAACCACCATGAGAGGCGTTGACATCAAAGACAAGGCAGTGAGTCTTGAGCCGCTGACCGACGACCAGCTGCGGCAATTATGGACCTCTGCGCCCTACCCCGAGGTGCGCCGGCTGTTGTGGGAGGTGCGCCGGCTGCAGGAGCGCCTCATCGAGGCTCAAGGCCATTTACTGAACGCGGCATGCGGCTACACCCTGGATTCTATCGCCGACAGGGTCGTCAATATGACCTCAGAGCCGTGCATTCAACGTTGGGCCATCGAGCAGATGACTCATGAGTCAGTGGTACGGGGCGATAAAGGGCTACCACCCATGTCCATCGAGGACCAGAAAAAGTGGCTGACAGCGAAAATCGGCAACACGCTCGGCAGAAGAAAAGACGCCCAGAGGTTCGATTGATCATTGCTTCGCTCTGCTGCAAGATGCACTTGTAGTCTCGTGGAATGGAGGAGTGCAATGTGTGGACGCATCAGGCAGGCCCGTAAGCCCGTTGAGTACGAGGAATCCATGAATTGGAACGCCCGAGATCTTGGGCGGCTGGCTGGCGGCCTGCGCTACAACGTTCCGCCCGGCACCCGGCCTATGGTGCTGCATCAGCTCGGCGATGGCTCCGACCAGATAGACCGCCTGTTCTGGGGCTACAAACCAGAATGGTACAAACGCCAGCCAGTGATCAACGCCCGCCTGGACACCATCCTGAAAAAGTCACCTATGTGGCGGGCCCTACTCGGCCGGCGCGTGCTCGTTCCTGCGGATGGCTGGTTCGAGTGGACTGGAGAAGTCGGCGACAAGCAGCCATGGTTCATCCACTCACGCGACGATAAGCCGATCTACATGGCAGCCATAACTGCGTGGACTCCAGGCAAAGACGACGACGTGGCGCACGGCTTCGCCATCGTCACAGACGACAGCGCGGGCGGCATGTTGGATGTTCACGACCGGCGGCCTGTTGTGCTGACGCCCGAGGCGGCTCGCGAATGGACGTCGCCGAGCACCAGCGTCGAGGCAGCGCTGGAGCTATTGAGCACGGCGCGGCCCGAAACTGCATTTCAGTGGCACCCCGTCACGCGTCAAATGAGCAATGTGAAATACCAAGCGCTGAGCACAAACCAACCTACCGCAATCTGAAGCCCCTAAGACGAGCGAATGAGATATGCTGCCAAGAGTTGTAGGTAATATCAATCATACACAAACACTCGAGTAGTACTCTTTGCCACCCTGCGCGTACTTATAAGTCAAATTTTTTTAGGCTATTTTAAACACTATAAGAGCTAACTTGGCTGTCTAGACGGAACTCTACACAGCCTAGGCCAACTCGTCATGCCTAATAAATGCCTTCTAACTCTAGTTAATAAAATGCAAACACCCAAAGTCTTTATTTCCTATTCACACGACAACGAAGAACACAGTAACTGGGTCTATCACCTCGCTTGCAAACTGATCGAAAATGGTGTTGATGTTGTGCTAGATCAGTGGGACATTCAGCTCGGCTCAAACATTCTGAAGTTCATGGAGAAGGGTCTTTCGAGTTCTGATCGCGTTTTGGTCATCTGTACAGATAACTACAATAAAAAATCGAATGAAGGGCTTGGTGGAGTTGGCTACGAGAAAAACATCCTTACGGCTGAGCTCTTCCAGCAACAAGATACGACGAAGTTTATTCCATGTATCCGGGGCGTCACCTCATGTACCAAGACCCCTATTTGTCTTAGCACACGGGCATACATTGATTTCACTAATGAATCGATCTTTTCAGAAAACCTGAAGCAGTTGCTTCATGAATTATTTGGGGTTCCACTAAAGCCGAAACCCATCCTGGGCAAAAGTCCTTTTATTACCCCTGAAGAAGATTCACGACCATCTATCGGAGTCAATATAAGCACTGTTTTTTTTCATGACCGATTTAACGACTCGTTTCCTGGCGCACGTGGCATTCAATGGTTCAGAGACCCACCTGAGGCGGTGAAGCGGCTGAAGTTATTTTTTCGTGAACCCTTCGTCTTCTGTGATTCGACTCCGATCTGGTGGTGGCGCAGTGGTGACATGCACATCGACCACTTTAAAGTACTTTCCGACGACACGATTTTACTAGACCATCAGGAGTTAATTATCGAAGAGCTCGCAGCAGTGAATGCTGGTGCTTACTATCAATCATTTATCTACATTAAGACTAAACCATCTCAACCCACGGGCTTATACGATTCTTCTTACGTTTCCGAGGAAATAGAATTAAGGGGATATGCCAGAGAAGAATTCGGCCTGTTTCGCGATCGCCCTATTCACCTGGCAGAGTATGATGATGGCTCTACCGTTATTGATGGCGAAGTCGTAGACATGCAGGGTGAGTCTCAAATACGAGTTAGGTATATCACTCCTTACAACCTTTTAATTGCCCCCTTGGACAGCCCAATTAATAACAACAGGTTCGATCGCCAACGGAACGAGATGCTTAACTCAGTTCTTAAAGGCGAGATGCAGTTAGAAACACTTGTTAAAGCTATTCTTCAGCTACCGAAGCGATCACGAATCTGAAACTAGCTCTTCATTTCATTGCGTCATTTCCGTTCCCCATCGGATTCAATCAGCAGCAAATATTTGCAATTGCCCTATAGCTGAAACATACAAAGCATCGTCAGCTATAGGGCGCTACCCATTTTATTTTTGGCACACCCTCACCCAAGTCTCAGCATCTATTCCCATATAGCGCACCACTCGGATCGGCGTAGCGTCGATCTCAGCATCCGAACGCCACTGGAACGGACGCTGGGCGGCGGAGCAGTAGCTACCGACCCTGAGCATCGGTATACGCAGCTTCACACGCCAAGCCCGCTACTCGGCGTCGATCAGCCTCTGCTGCGTAGACCTCCGCAGCCTCATCAAGCCCTCCAAGCAGCTCGGCAAACATTCTGATGGCGGTGTCAACTGCCTACCAGTAGCCGAGCAAGACATCTCGCCTGCCTTATGACTACAACCGGCCAGAACTGGCCTCACAGACCATTACAGCACCGAATGCTGTTCGGTGTGAATATAAACTGCTATCTATATAAGGCGGATCAGAACAGGAATTGAGCTGATGAGATTAAGACTAGATCAAAGAGTACCTGGTTTCGTGTACGTGTTTCGTAGCCTCGACCCGACTTGGTACAACCGAGTCAAGGTGGGCTTGAGTGTTGACCCTATTGAGCGGACTAGGCAGCTATATACTACTGGCGTGCCGTTTCCCTTCGTACCCTACTATGCTTGGGCCGTTACTGACATGGCCTATGCAGAACATATCGCGCATGTTGTTCTTGCAGATCATCGCGTCAACAGCAGCCGAGAGCATTTTGACGTCATCCCTTTCCATCGTCGTGAAGGGGTCTTGGGAACCTTTGATGATCCAACGGAGGATGATGTATTAGTGTGCTTAGATGTTCTTTTGGAACTCATCGAAGTCGAGTACCAGTGCAGCAATTTGCTGGGTTACTACAGTGTGGATGTGGCACAGTTGAACGATTACTCGCGTCAGCGGAAAAGAACAGCCCAGAATCCCGACAACCCTGATGCCTACGGGCCACTTTTCCATCAACCACCAGAATATTAATACCGGTACGATGAGCCAGTATCATTTTTTTGGCTGACCGCTTCGGGTCGATAGCGAACACCCAGGAAACGGCGCGTCGGCACCAGACATCGTCTCGTTTACCTCTGGCACAGCCGCGCCCAAGTCTCAGCCTCGGTTTCCACATAGCGCACCACTCTGATCGGCGTAGCGTCAATTTCGGCGTCTGAACGCCACTGGAACGGACGCTGGGCGGCGGCGCAGTAGCTACCGCCCCTTGGCGTCGCGCATCCGGCGAGCGCGAGCACGGTCACGCACAGCATCATCGTCCAGCCGCTCAATCGTTTCAGCTGCATCTCTCGATACCTCCACGGCGGCCATGTCCGCCTTTTCCTGTTTCTGTTCTGCCTGCGCCCTGCCCTGGCGCCGCCCCACCTGCAGCAGCGCCAGGGCGGCGATGATCAGGCCGCCCAGCAGGCCCAGCCAGCCTGCGATCTTGTTCCATAACTGCGTGATCACACACCCTCCCACAGAAACTGCGCCTGGCGCCCGCGTTCCAGCTTGGCCAGCACCTTTGCTGCTGCCTCGGCTTTCGTGATCGTGCCGTCTTTGTTCAGGTCCAGGCCTGCGTTCTGGCGGTACGTTGTGGGCCGGCTGGCCTGATCCCACAGTGCCCAGCCATCAGGCTTGCCAATACCGGCAGGCCAGAGGATCGCCATGTAGACATCAGCCAGCGTTTTGAGGCGGCCCCGGTACGGCCAGAAATACGCCAGGACATACTCGAGCTGCTGCTCTGCCGTCATCGCCGCCAGCGCTGCCGTGGTTGTGCCCAGGCCCTTGGCGGTGTTCGGCATGAATTGGATCAGCCCCGTCGCGCCGCTGCCTGCAGCATTTCGGATCGACGGGCTGAACGTCTCCGCCGATTCAAACGCCATGCACGCCATCAGATAGTCTGGCTCCACGCCCAGGATCTGGCAGATCTCGAACAGGCGCTCGCGAAACGCAGCGCTGACCTTCGTACCCCAGGCCAACCGACGCAGGGGCTTAGGCTCGACCGGCGCCGGCTCCGCTTTCTGCGGACGAAAAAAAAGGACCAACAGGCCCGAAATCAAATCAATCAGTTTTTGCATGTCTTTCCTTCAGTCGTGTGCGACCCGCACAATGCAGGCCACGTTGCCCCGCGCGCGCCACACCAGCACCGCGATTACCGCCGCAAATCCGGCCTCCCAGGGCGTTGCCGGGTTGTGATTGAACAGAGCGTCCAATGCCTGCCCGCCTGAGCAGACGATCAGCACGTACGCCAGAAACGAAATCCCGCGCCGGAACCTGGCGCACCCCCGGCGATAGCAGATCAGCCGTCCCGCCGTGGCCACGTTGGCCAGCACGGCAATGAGCGTGAATATCGAAACGAGCATGCTATGACCCCCGTTTGAAAATACTGGTGATGTCGAACGATTTGATTTTGTCGATGCCGGCCAAGGCCAGCGTCACCACCGTTGCCGACAATCCAAATGCGGCCAGGGTCCAGCTCTGGAGCCCCGTGTGCGTCATGACCTCCCCGGCGCCCAGGTAGCCGATCAGGATTGAGATCAACATGTAGGCCACCCGTTTGAGCAGCCCGAGCTCTTTGGCCTGCAGCGCGAACACGACAGCCCCAGCGAATGCCCCGATCAGCGCATCCCCATTCACCCCCGGCAAAAATGCCGTAGCCCAAACAGCGCCCATGGCTACTCCCGCCGATACTGCGCTTGATGTCGGCTCCATTTCCTCTCCCCAAAAAATATGCCGCCCTGCTGGCGGCTGTAAAAATCCACAGTTGAAACAATTGTCTGTACGGCCTACAACGCAGATTTACCTATGAACGCCTCCCGCCAGCGCCGTCTATCCCGCTCCTGCCCCACCCTCGCCGAGGCCATGGAACGCTACCTGCTGGAGGTGTCGACCCTAAAAAAATCCGCCTATCAAGAGCGGTCGCTAGTTCGCGCATGGACTGGCACGCTGCTGGCCGGCCGCAATCTGGCCAGAATCACCCAGCAGGATTTGCAGCGCATCCGCGATGACTGGATGCAAGAGCGGGCGCCGGCAACCGTCAACCGGCGCATGGCGCTGCTGTCGCATCTATTCACCGTGGCGCGCAAAGACTGGGGCTACAGTTGGCTGGCCAACCCCGTGCAACTGGTGCGGCGGCCAGCCGTCAATGACGCGCGCGACCGCCGCCTGTTCACTCAGATACGTCTGTACGGCGTGAGCCCCGAAGAATGCCCGCGCTCGGAAATCGACTGGATCCTGAAACACACCCGTTCTGAATGCCTGCCCACCATCGTGGCGTTGGCTGTTGAGACAGGCATGCGCCGCTCGGAAATAGTGACCCTGACCCGCGAGCAGATCGACCTGACGCATGGCGTGATCACACTGCAGGACACAAAGAACGGTGACACCCGCTATGTCCCGCTGACGCCATTCGCCCGCGATGCACTGCGTAAATGGCTGGTCGGCAAACCGCTGCGCGGCCGTATATTCGACGTGTCGGCCGGATCCGTCAGCCGGGCATTTGCCCGCGCCCGTGAGCGCGCGCGCCGCGCCTACAGCGCCCTATGCCGGCAGTACGGCCGCCGCCCGGTGCGCGCCTATTTCTTGGACCTGCGTCTGCACGATTTACGGCATGAGGCCACGTCCAGGCTGGCCGACGTGTTCCCCGCGCATGAGCTGGCCAAGGTTACGGGGCACCGGGACACCCGCATGCTGCAGCGATATTTTCACCCGCGCGGCCGGGATCTCGCACAGAAACTCATGCGCAGCAAACTGGGCCGCACCCAGGCCGAGCAGCTACGCCTGGCCGCCTGATTCCGGCCAGACCACCGCTTTAACGGCCTTCGCCGTCTTGGCCGCATAGATCTGGTCCCGCAACCGCTGGCGTGTTCCAACCAATTGCTGGCTGGCCTGCAGGAACAGTTGCGCCTGGTCCAGGGTTTTCTGTCGCATATCCTCGACAGCAATGCCCCGGGCGGCGGCCAGACCATCTAAATAAGGGGTCGGCGCAGTCTGGTCTGCTGCCCACGCCAATGCCTCGGCCTGTTGAACTGGCCATGTCAGGCGCTCGGCCTCTGGGTAGCCCGTGGTCAGCGCCACCGCCGCATGATCGAACCCCGCATTCACCAGGGCCAGCTGCAGCTCGCGCAGTTCGCTCAGGGTGGGTTCTGGCGCCGCCGGCGCATCGTTACTGAGCCAAGCGGGCAGCGGGCCAAGGCCGTCATATTCCTGCCCATCGTGTACCGTGCCCAAGCTGTACGCGCCATCAGCCGTGTACAGCGTTGTCTGCCTGTTGTCGTCCACCAACTCCCAGGAGCCGGTGCCGGCATCGCCATATTCCAGCGCATGCAGGCCGACAGTGGAGACCCAGCGCGCCACCTGGCCAGCCGGGATGTCCGCAGGAGGTGCCACGGTTACGTCGGAAAACCCTTTGTCAGTGTAGAGGGACTGGCCGTTGAGCACGCCCAGGGCATCGGTTTGAAAATTCGGCATACAAAAACTCCTGGCCACATGCGTGGCTGATTGAAAAAAGTGGTTATGGGACTGCAAATGCAAGGGCGCTCGGATCCGCCCAAGGCGAGGCGATTAAACAGCAGTCCCCACAGTTCCAAGCTTCGATTAACAGCGGGGTAACCTGGGGAGTTACGCGCCCGGCACTCGATGTCAATTCAGCGAGCCTGTCGACATCGGGGGTGGCAAACATAGGCATGCAGGTCACCAGGGCGGATCTCAACACCTCCGGGAACGCATGGAACGGCATCAATGCCTACGGTCTACGGGTAGCGCCATTTGGGGGTAGTGAGACCCGATCTATCAATACCGCAATGCACCCGCGAATTCATATCTGAATTCGAGGGTGGAACGCAGTATTGCTGGCGCGTGTTTCAGACGATGTGCGTGCAACGCGGCTCATATCAAATGTGACCGCGTCGCCGTTTGTGATACTGGAGTCAAACGCAACAGGAGCGGCGTTGATGGCCTCAGATTTTGTGGTGTATGCAAAAACCCCATCAGCCCCGACGATGGGGCCGGTCGAACCAATTGCTGAACGAGCTCGAATTTTCCCCGTCATGTTCTGCAACGCATCCCGCTGCATTCCGCCTAGGGCCCGCGCATTTGCAGCGAGGTGGCCACTCCACTGCAAATGCGAGAGCGTTAGGTAGTTTCCAGGCAGACGCTCTGCGTTCACACACTCATGAAACGATTGGGACAATCGCGGGCTCAACGGGATCGTCCTACGGAGTGCCTGGCAACGGCGCATCGCGCTGGCCCACAACGGCCACCGGCGGCCCTGAAACTCGCCCAGCCAACGTAGCGTTTCACCCGCGAATTCAAATTTGAATTCGTGGATGGAAAGCGGTGTTAGGTGGTCTGGTTTCAGCGCCTCCATTTGATGCCACGGACCCGACAGGGTTGTTGCCAGATGACGTGATTAATATGCTGGTGGACGGTGATCCTGTACCCGTGGCACCGCCATTCGGGTCCCAAGCACCCCAGCGAATACCGGCGTGATCGTGACTCCTGAAGGCGTCTGCCTGGCCGCTGCCCAGCGATCTAGCATTTGCAGTGTCAGCGTCAGTTCCGGTCGCGCGGATGAATTGGTTGCGCAAATCAGGTAGCCGCACATTGTTGCCAGAGATCACCGAAAACCTGAAAGCACCGGCGGCCCAGGAGCCGGATGCAACCATGTGGCTATTGGCTTCGGCCCAGGCAATGAGCGCCCGAAACCGTGCATTCGTGCGATCCACCGTCTGCCCGATCAGGTCCACTTCGTCCGGTCGAGCGGTAGCGGATGTACCCCAGATGAACCGGCCAACGTCCGGGCTGACGTAGCCGGTGAACGTGCCTACCGTCTGCCAGTGCAAGATCTGCTGACGGTCAATGACGTACACCAGAGGGCCTACGTTTGTTGCGGGCGCCGTCGCATAAATAGGGAGCGACAGCGCACGGATGGCCTTTGAGAGCGTGTCAGTAGAGCCGGCACTCATTGTCAACTCAGCATCCGTTACGGCTTTCTTGATCTGCTCGAACAGATAGTTGGCTTTTTCGTCCGCCACCTGATGAATGCGATTGAACTGCTCCACAGAAGGCGGCACGGATCCCACTGTGCTCCAGCCCAGCTTGTACTGAGCGTCGTCCCAGTTGAAAGCGGTCCCCGCCTGGCCCCATTTGTAGCCAAAGGCATCGAAAAAATTGACTGCTGGCATTATTCATACCCCATAAAAAAAGCCGCCCGAAGGCGGCTGCTGTGATTCAGAACCAAAAATTAATAGGCGTTGTCGCGGAACAGGCCGCGACCCAGCCCTTGCACGTTGGGCTGGCCAGAAAATCCGAACACGGCCGGCCTGGCGCCCAATACCTGCGTGACGCCGTTCAAATGGAAATACAGGCCCGCCGGCGTAGACCAGAGGTCACCGTCGCGAGGCGACGACACTACGACGCCCGGAGGGAGGTTGAACCCGGCGCTGCCTGCCGTGCTGGGCGGAACCTGGGTGCCGCCAATCATCCGGACCCGGCCCAACCCAGGAGCCACCGCAGCGGCCGAGAAAATCAATGTTTCTGCGGGCGTATCAAGTGAATACCCCGGTGAGAAATACACCGTACCGCCCAGCGTTTCGCTGTACTCCAGATCGGTCAAACCGTACTGCCCGGACACCAGATAAATGAATACCTCGCTGGTGGCCGATTTGTAGACCTGCAGGTCCTGCAGGCCCATGTTCCCCGCGACGAACCCCACAATCGGAATATTCCCCGCACGCGAGTGAATCGACAGATCCACCGCGCCGCCGCCCTGCGTGTTGATGTCGTGCCCGCCTATCAGGCCTTTCACACGAAACGAACCGTTGTTGTTGGTGATCCGGCCGATGAGGTAATAGCGGCGCTCAGTCGAATTGCCATGGTTCACATACAGGCCGCGCCGGGGCATTTTTCCGTTCACCGCTGCCCAGAGCGCCTTGATGTCTGCACCGACGGCGGTGCAGAAACTCTTGATCCGCTCTACCAGCATGGTCAGGCCTTGGCGGTGGTATACGAAGCGACGAAATCCGTCTCTGGGTTCCCGACCCCGATATTGGCGCAGGCCTGCGCCTGCTGTGGCGCGGTCAGCGCCTGCGCGGCATCGAACCGAATCCGGGTGTTGATAGCGGCAGTCAGCGCGCCCATTGCCGTCTGATCGGACGAAATGTAATCGGCAATTTCCTTGAGCGTATCGAAGGCTGTAGGAGCTCCGTCCACGATTTCGGCGATCTTGGCCGAAACAAACGACTCGATTTTGTTACTCGAATACGTCGTCGCGGCGCCCTTGGCAGCATCATTGATGCGTGCCGCGCCGTTCGCCGTTGATTCAACGGCCAGCAGCTTGGAACGAACCTCGTTCAGCGCGCCGACCAGATTGCTTTTTTCGGTGGTGGTGAGTGTGCTCAGAGTGCCGATGCGGGCATTGATGGAGCCGATATCCACGCCGATGGCCTGGGCCAGAGCAACGACGTTTGCAGACAAAGACATGTTTTATCCTTTTGCGAGGTTGTAATACCCGAGGAAGTCGGTCTGATCGTCCTCGTCTTTGATGAATAGGGATGGCGCAATTTCAACTAAAATGCTGCTTTCGGGCTGCTCGAACCGCACTTCGCAGTCAGCAGACTGCAGGATGAACACAACCGGCTCCAGGGCCGGTGCGAGATTAAAGACCAGGGGTTCCATTGCCTCCCTCCGCGGCGGTGCGGGTGACATGGCGCTCGATCACAAGCTCCACAGAATCGGTGATCCGCACCTGGCCGGACTGATCGATCAGCTGAACGTCCCACAGCGCGTTGCCCGGCGGCCAGGACGCCGAATCCCCGGGGTAATGAATGGTGACTACCGCCGCGGCCGGATCCAGCCATGCGCACTCCAGATCCGCAATCAAGTCGCGCTCAGCATTGCATCGCCGGATCTGAGAGCGGACTGTCAGCCCCAGGGTTTCAATGGGCGTGGCGCTGCGTTTATTCAGCACAGCGCCCGAAAAATTGAATGTCTCGCCCTGCTTGAGCAGCAGCTTATTTCCCACAAATTTCATCGTCACACTCCACGCGCCAGCACACCGACGCCAAACCCATAAAACCCCTGATTAATGAACCCGAACGGTTTTTCGTCAGTGTTGGCCAGCAGCTCCACGCCAACGCCAGCGAGCGCCGGCACCCATCGTTCAGCATTCACCAGCATCGCCGGATTGGTCTGCGGCGTGGTGTTGAACCAGACACCCAGCTTGGCATTGCCCAGGTCACGCACGCGCACGATTGAGGCGTCAAAAATGGCCTTCACTGACGCGGCGATCTCCGGCGCCGTGCCGTGGCCGTTGTTCAGGCCGATCTTCCAGTACAGAATCTTGCGGTACTCCGGATCGCGCAGCTTGGTGGATCCAGCGACGGCCGGCTCATACTGCCGGCGCAGCCGAGCCTTACCGAAACCCGCCACGTTGGGCTGGCCCTGGAAGCCAAAGAACCGCACGAACAGCGTGTCATCGATCTCGCGGGCCTGGCCAACGATCTCCCCGATGCCGTCAAGCTGCGCGCCTACGGCCGTGTCGAGCCACCGCTCGTCGTACAGGGCTTTCAGCTGCCCGTGCTGCAAAGGCGCGTACAGGGCGCGCACCAGTGATTCCAGCCTGGGCGAGTCGCCGTACTGCGCCAGGAAATGGCCCCAAGCGATGCCGGCATGGTCTTGTTCCAGGTTCATCAGGTCACCTCGATGCGGCTGGCGTCAAACAGCGCTTTCTGGATATCGCCGATCACGATGTTGGCCGCCGCGTAGTCGCCCGGCCCCGGCACAAAATCTGGATCGGTCGAATAGGCGAACTGCAGGTCGACCGTATCGATGCCTCTGGTCCCGTAGATCAGGCAGAAAAAACGCTGGATCCGCACATCTTGACCGATGACATGGCCCTTGCCGGTGGTCAGAATCGAGGCTTTGACCTGCTCAAAGCCATCAGACGGGAATGCTTGTTCGTCAGGCGGCAGTAGGGTCACCTGCGCGCGAGCCCAGACATACACCGGCTCTGGACGGTCAAATTGGATGATCTGCTGGCCTTCCGAAGTAGTCAGCGTCTTGGATACAGCCCCGTTGGTGTCGATGCCGCCGCCCTTGTAGCGATAAATAGCCTGGGCGATATCGTCATCAATGCCACCGTCCACGATCACATGAACGCTGTGGGGCAGCCGGCCTGCCGAATCGATAAAGTCCGTCGTGTTCTGGAGCACTCGGATATCCACAACGCCCGGCACGTCGTTGCGTATGTTGGGTCCGATACTGGGCAGCGTGCCGGCGCCAAGCCTGAACACTCCCGAGGGGTAACGTGCCTTGAGTTGCGGATCAGTCTCGCGCAGCCGCCCGACTGCGCCGGCCTGCAGATTCGCCACACGGACCCAGCCCGGCACCAGCGTCACGATTGCGTTCAGATCCCCAGGGTCCGACACCTCGGGTATGGCATCAATCGTCTCGGCCAGCACCGCAGAACCCACCTCGCTGAACGTGAGGTTGCTGGTCAGCTGGATGCTGACGGACACGGTCGCCGTGGAAACCAGACGAATGGCCGCGCCGTCACTGGATACCTGCAAGCCACTGGTGGACAGAGCGGCCACTAGGCCCGTCAACACCGCAGAGATCGTGGCGCCAGGTTCACTGACATGGCTAAACGGCACACCGTCAACTGTCACGGTATAGGTGGTATACGTGGGCGATGGTTGGACTATTGGCACAATCCGCACATCAGACGCTGCGGCCGCGCTGATCGTGACATCCTCGGTCGTTTGCCAGATGTTCTGTGTGCTGCGATGCCGGACCTGTGCGCCCGCCAGGATCTGCGTGCCCTGCAGCCCATACGCCACCACATATGCCCGGCTGCGCTCGGCCTTCAGGCGCCGCACGCCTGTAAACGAAACCGATCTGTCGAGCGATACGTCTGTCGCAGATCCCGGGTACATGGCGTAATACACCCCCTCCCCCATCTCCCACAGCGCCGCCTCGCGCTCCGCGAACGTGTCGATCAGCACGCCCATAACCGAGTCAGGCCGCGTTTCGATATCGTCGGGCAGGCCTTTGGCGCGCAGGTTTCGGCGCAGGTCCTCTATGATCTCCGTCCGGATCTCGGGCAGGCGCGGGCGCACGAACCCCTCCGGGGTTACACCGTAATCAGCCATGTTTCATTGTCCTATTGGATAACTGAGACCTCGATCGGTCCCTCGTCGGTTTCGATATCGGGCAGCGTGATGCGCCCGCGACGCGCCCCGGCGTCTATCTCAATCTGCACCGTCGGCACTGCCTGCACGCCTGGCACGTCGCGCACTTTGGCGCGCACGATGTTCTCGATCTCGGCCCGGCTCGGGGCCTTGACCAGGATTTTTTCCAGATACGGCACGCCCCAGGTTTCGTCCAGGAACCATTCGCCCAGGAACGTCAGCAGGGTCACCGTGATCTGCTGGCGGATCCGGTCAGCGCCATCCACCAGCACCAGGTCCTGATCGCGTGATAGCGCGAGGTCGTGGTTTCGGTCCAGCTTCAGATCCCAACCCATCACACAGGCCCTCCAGAATTACCACCGCCAGGCTGCACGCCGCTGTGCTTGTGGTCAGAACCGATGTTCTTGTCGTTGTGGGTGATATCGCCGCCTTCAAAGTGCGCCCCGCCGGTGATGCTGATCGAGTTACCTTGGCCGCCCGAGCCGGACATGCCCGCTGTGTAGGTCAGCAGGCCATTGATGGTCACCGGGCTATCGAAAATAGTTTCGTCGGCAATGATGTGCTTGCGCGGCACGCGGATGGTCAGACTGCCGTCGGGCGCCAACTTCATGGATCCCGGCCCGTACTGGATCGACACGTTCTCTATGTCGGCCACCGGACCCGGTCGCATCACCGGAGTGGCAAATGCGTCTGTCAGATCAAACTGGCGTGGATCATCCGGGGCCTGGTCCGAGCCAGACAGCCAGTTTTCCAGGCTGCGCTGCGAGAAATGCAGCACCACGGGATCGCCCGGCTTGAGCGGCACCGTGATCATGGCCCGGCCGCCGTCGGCTATCGGCCAGCACACCGGAACCTGCACAATCAGCGGCGCGGCCAGACTTTCACCGTTGGCCAGCTGCTTGGGCATAGCCGGGCGAGCAGTCACCGTCTTGCCGTCGTAGGCGTCCACGACCCCCGGCATGCACACGTTCATTTCCGCCAGGGCGGCGGCAATCAACCCGTTCATGATGTTTTTCCTTTCTTTTTGGGTGGCGCATTGCGGTCGACCAACTCCAGCTCCGTAATCCAATCGCCCTGCCCGCCCCAGTCTCCGGTATGGCGTAGGCTCTCGATCCGAAACCAATCCTGAACCGTGCGGCTCTCCAACTTGACCAGGTCGCCTGGATTGAGCGTGGGCAGCAGCAAGGAAGTCACCCGCCAGCCATCGGCCTGCTGACGCGACGACACGATGTCTCGGTTGTCCCCGGTGCGCTGGTCCTTGACCCTGGCCTTCTCGCGCGCGCCCTGGCGTGTACGCTCGGGTACGCCGATCAATCCACTGTCAGCCGCCAGCACGAACCCCTGGCGAGTGGTGGTACCGCGCCGGGCGATTACCTGCAGCTCACCGTTCTGAATCGAGTATTCCAGCCCTGTACCCTGGACCGCTTTGTGCAACGCCACGCGCGCGGCGCCGTAATAGCTGAATCCGTTCTGCCACACTCGGTCCGGCGCGTCCTGGGCCATGACCAGGCGCAGTCCCATCTGGCGGGCGATGCCTTCGATGATCAGGCGCGCACGCACGCCCGGGCCATAGCCCAGGCTCACGACGGTGTCGCGGATCTCGGCATAGCCATCCAGTACTTCCAGCTCGGTAATCACTTCCGGTGCGTCAAAAAACGTCCAACCCCGCAGCACGGTGCCATAGGCGATCAGCAGCGCGCCATCCTCCTGCTCGTAGCCCGCATACAGCGCGGCGACGTTGTCAGGCTCGACAATCGCCTCCCGTGTCGCAGGACTCAACCCCCAGATGCGGATCTTGATCTGATTGGGATCCTCGCCCGTGTCTTTTGAGATATCGAACGTAATTCGCAGCGGCGGCGCGATCTCTACGCCCTTCTGCCCCGGCCGCCCCACCAACAGACGATAGGTTCTATCGAAGCGCGGCATATTCGTCCTCGTCCACGTAATACAGGGTGGCCTGGCCGGTCAGGAACGAGTCCCGCCCGATCTGCAGATCATCGTCCTGAGCATCCACCACAAACTCCCCCGGAGGCACGGCCAGATGCCGGAACTGGCCCAGCAACGGGCTGTTTGGCACCAGGGCAACGCCATTGAGCACAGTTTCCGTGCTGGCGTCCTGCAGGCCCAACACCCATATACCCGCCTCGCTATTCCAATCAAACCGCAAAAAATAGGTGGCGCCCTCCAGACTGGCCTCAATAACGAAACTGTTCTGGTCGACCAGCGGAATTTTGATCATGTACCCCACCCTGTACTTTTGGCCAGATCGGACGGCGGTACTTTATTGGCCGTCGCATCGCTGACCTTCCCACCCTTTGCGCCGGTTTTGCCGGCCTTACCCTTTGTCGACGCGGCCACCTTGGCAGGCGGTATGTCGCCCTCCCGCAGCTGCGTCACGTCGATTTTATGAAACCCGCAGCTCAGGCTCAGTTGCTCGCCCTCGTTGTTGCGCGAGATCCGCGCATTCACCATTGCAAAATTCACGTACACATCAGAGCCCGTGATGATGGTGATAGGTACACGCCGTTCATGGATCTGGCGCAGCGCGTCTTTCGCGGCAATAAGTTTGGAGCGGCCTCCCGCGCCGAAAGCGAAAATACTGGCCGCCGAGATGATTCCAGACATAGACAAGCGTTCCGGCTCCCGGGTGATGTGGTCGGAAATCACCGTGCCATCCTCGACCGCGTACTGGCTGGCATTGGCTGTCAGCTCCGTGTCTTCGGACAACAGGGCATCCAGGGGGATGCTACCGATCATGGTCTGATTGCCAGGCAACCCAAACAACAAAGATACAAAGGCCATGTCTTCCCCCTATGGTGCCGCTTCAACATTGGGCGTGTTCCAGTTTGGTGCGACTGGCACAGCAGGCCCATACGCCCTGTTCACCCCCTCTGAAGCCGCCCGCGCTACAGCGGCGGGGTTGTCCGCAGTCTGGATATAGATCTTGGTTGAGCGACTGTCGGTATAAGGTCCGCCTGTGGCAGCTGCGGGTGGTTTCCCGCCCAAACCCACAGTACCCAGCATGCGATCGAACCCAGCTGAAATGTCGGCCCCGCTTGGCACCCAGCTCATGTCTGGGACCATCCCAGCAAACAGCCCTTTCACCCAGTCGATTTTCTCGGAAAACCAATCAAAAAGACGGGTGAAGCTGCGCTGGATCTCCAGCCACGACTGCTCAGCACCGTCCTTCATCGACTGCCAAAGCTCAGCGGCCCCCGCTTTAAGCTCATTCCAGTACCGCACCAACAGCAGTAGCCCCGCGATAAGCAGGGTCGGGATCCAGCCCAGCAGCAATATCAGCCCGCCCACGACGATGCTAATGCCCCCCCACTTGGAGAGCCATTGGCCCAGGGAGTCAGCGCCACCGCCCAGTAGGTTCTTGACCCATTCCAGCCCATCGCGCACGGCCTGAATCTGCTTTTCCCACTCTTCCGATCTGCCGATGATCGTGCCCAACAACGACTCCCCACCCTGCAACCAGGTCAGGACGTCATTGAAAATGAGGCGAATAGCCTCCACAACGATCAGCCAGCGCAGAAATGGACGCACCAGCACCCAAAACCGCTTGATCAGCATACCCACCAGGCCGAGCAGCGTACGAAATACGCCGGTCATAGACACGGCGCTACCTGCGAGCCGCGTCAGGCCCCAGGACATCCCTACTAGCCAGAGCAAATGCAGGATTTCACGCAAGTTGTCGCCCAGCAAACCCAGCGCCGTGGTCAGCTTTCGGATGATCCCGTACTGTTTTTCTATGGCCCAGCTCACCCGCGCCATTTTGTCGCGGAATACCGTCGCGGCATCGCCCAGAGACACGGGCATGTCCTCGACGTCCTGCCGCATCTTGGCCATCTGACTGCGCAAGGCGGGGATCATCACATCCGTGGTGATCTTGCCTTCCTTAACCAACTTCTGGAAGTTGGCCATGGTCGCGCCCAGGGCTGGATTCGTCTCTTTCAGTCCATCAACCAGATACTTGAGCATGCGCTGGTTGTTGGCCACCATGCTACTGAAGCCATTGGCGCTCAGTGCGCCCAGGCCCAGGTCCTTCGAGAACTGGTCGATGAATGACGAGGATTTGTCAGCGGTGGCCCCGCTGGCCGCCAGGGACAGGTTCGTGGCCGAGACCACATCAAGCGTGTCGCGGGTGGTTTTGCCCAACGCCTTCATCACGTCGTTCGTACGGATGAACAGCTCAGCATTTGCCGCAAACGGCTTGTAGGACTCGCGCGAGTTAGCAGCAAGCTCTTTATCCACGGCAATGAACTCGCCGTAGCTGCTAGTGGCGTTTTTCAGCCGCGCCTCGATCTGACCGAACTCGTCGCCGGCAGTCAGAAACCCCCGAATGCCCTCAAACCCAAGGAATGCCCCGAAGAAATTTTTAATCGTTCCGGCCAGGGCGGTGTACTGCCCGCCCACGGCCTTAACGTTCTTGGCCGACTCCCGCTGCTCGCGATTCAGCCGACGCTGCTGGATGATCCCGCGCATGACCTGGCCAGGAACCAGCCCATACTCGTCCAGCACGCCGCGCACGCCCTGCCGCCAGCCGTCCGAGGCTGCTCGTCCAAGGCCTACGACCCGGCGCCACCAAGACTGCGCGGTCCGTGCGTCCTTTTTCAGCCCGGACTCGTCCACCTTGTAGCGCAGGAGCGTCACAAGTTCTCGAACAATGGTCATTTGCTATTCGCCTGGCGCGCCGCGTCTGCGGCCGCCTCGGCGTCCATGAGATGGTTGAGTTTGATCAGGTCCAGCAGCAGGACCTCCCGCCGGCGGATCTCGCCGACGGTGGCCCGCCCGGCCATCACAGGCCGCCAGATCAGGAATTCCCGCTCGATTTCCGGGCGATAGCGCCCAACTGGCCTG
>JAEXOO010000020.1 GCA_023439305.1 Pseudomonadota bacterium | reverse complement strand
CGCACTGCATCGTCTGCGGGTGCGTGCTCGAGCTGGTCAGCAGCGTCACCGTCTGACCCGCTTCCAGCTTGGACAGGCGCAGCACTTCCTGCCAGGCTTCGATAAGTTGATAATCACTGACTGCCATCTTGTCTCTCCTTGTGAAGAATCCCGGCATCGGGCCGGGAAGTCTCTATCACTGTCAAGGCGGGCCGCCGCAGCGGCCCGCTCGCCATCACACCAGGGGATGTCCCAGGAAATCGCCGAAGGCGGCATAGAAGCCGGCCTCGTTGTCCCAAGGGATCATGTGACCGGCATCAGGCACGCGCACATGCGTCACGCCGGGAGCCAACTGCTGAATCTCGGCCACGTCCTCGTCGCGAACCACATCGCCGCGCTCGGCCGTCATCAGCAAGGCTGGAACGGTCAAATGCGGCAAATCGGCATGCACATCATCGGTATGGAAGCCTTCGAAGCTGGCCAGAATGGCCGGCTCGTGACAGGTATGCAGCCATTGGGCCCGCAGTTGCAGCTGCTCTTCGGTCCAGGTCGGGCAGAAGGCGCGCATGTCCTCGGCGCTGCAGCCCTGGCGAGCCATGGCCATGGAATCCACATACCAGGGCAGCTTGGACGGGTAGGCGCGGCGGCCCGGACCCGACACGGGCGGATCCACCATGACCAGACGATCCAGGCCCTGGCTGTTCTTGTGCGCAGCCCGCAGACCGATACGCGCACCCATGGAGTGACCGACCACCATGTAGCGGTCCAGGCCCAGCGCCTGCGCCAGGGCGATCAAATCGTCGGCCTGTGCGTCCAGGCTGTAGTCCATGCCTTCAGCAGCGGAGCTGAGCCCGCGGCCCCGCACGTCCAGCACGTAGGTATCGAAATGCTGGCCGAACTGCTCGCCGACAAAACCCCAGGTCACGGCCGGGCTGGTAATGCCCGGCACAATGATCACGGCCGGGCGCTGATCGCGGCCATCGCCCGAGCCGCCATAGCGCAGGTAATGCTGACGGATGCCGTTGGCATGAACATTGGCGCCGTACAGATAATGGCTCATGCTCAGCTCCGATCCAGCTTGAACAGACGCGCAGCGTTGCCGTAGCAGACCAGTTCACGCGTCTTGTCATCCATGGGAGCGGCCTCGATGAAGTCCGCCGCGAGTTCCGTGGACTCGTAAGGGTAATCCACCGAGAACAGTACAGCCTCAGCGCCCATTTCACCGATAGCGCCCATCAAGGTCGGCGCGGAGCAGACGCCCGAGGTGGTGATCAGAATGTTGCTGCCGATGTATTCAGACGGCTTGCGCTTCAGGGTGACACCATGCGGATAGACCGCGAAGCGGCTGTCGTAGCGCCAGCGTTGGAACGGCAGGCCTTCGCCCATGTGACCCAGGATCAGCTTGACCTCGGGGCAGCGGTCGAACACGCCGCCAAACAGCATGCGCAAGGCGTGCGTGCCGGTTTCCACGCCCCAGCCCCAGGTCGCGCCGGTCAGTTCCGGGTGGCCCGAATAGGCATGCGGCATCTGGTAGGCATCAAAGGGATGCAGGTAAAAAGGCACGTCCAGCTTCTGCACAGTTTCCCAAAATGCATCATAGGCGCGATCGTCGTAGTACACGCCATGAGTATGGCCATTGACCAGGGCGCCCTTCAGGCCCAGATCCTGCACTGCGCGGGTAAGTTCCTGTGCGGCGGCAGCCGGGTCCTGCATGGGCAGTGTTGCAAAGCCGCCCAGACGGTCAGGATGACGAGCGACCTGCTCGGCCAGGAAGTCGTTGTTCTGACGGGAGCGCTCGATGGCGACGGACACATCCTTCTCCACCTGAACGCCGGGACCGGTCTGCGACAACACCGCATATTCGATGCCGGCGCGGTCCATGATCTCTAGGCGCTGCGCGTCGAAATCATGCAGGCGAGCCATCAGTTCACGCGCATCGGCACTGTCGATGTGCTTGACGAAGGCCTTCGAGTAATCCTCGAAACCGACGGCGTTGAAGTGCTCCTCCAGTGCTATTTTTTTAATACGTTCCACTGTAAATTTTCCCTAAACCATTGATTTACATACGGTCAATTGCTTGACCCCCCAACAATATCTATCAGTATGCTGATTATTTTTGTTTTCAGCAAGTCGGGAAATCACATATACTTTGGGGCATGGACAGCACCTTGTGGAAACGAATACAAATCTGAAATCCGGTGCCTGCCCGCCCTAGCGTAGTCCTGCTTTCCTTGTAGACGCCGACCTTGCAGCCGTACCCTTCGCAGGTCGTCCCGCTTCCAGCCTCCCGCCTTGCTGACGGCAGGCTGGCGGCCACTCTATTGATGACTGACTTATCCATGAAGAATCACGCCGAGTTAAAGCAAGAAGAACGACTGGAATCGAACGAAGCCGAAATCCTGGGTCCGGTAGAAGAAGAAAATGCCGAGCTGTTCCGGCGCAAGCTGTGGTCACGGCCCGGATTTCTCGTCCGCCGCCTGAACCAGATCCACTACGCCATGTTCTACGAGGAGTGCAAAAGCGATATCACTCCCGTGCAGCACGGCGTGCTGTCCGTCCTGATGGGCTCGCCCTGGCTGGATCAGACCACCATAGGCTACGAACTGGGGCTGGATCGCACGACCTCGGCCGACGTCATCCGTCGCCTGGAAGAAAAAGGGCTGCTGGGACGGCGCGTCAACCCGGATGACCGGCGCTCGCGCCAGACCTACATCACCGAGGCTGGCCTGGCCATCATGCAGGAATTGAGCGCCGGCATGAGTCAGGCACAGGAACGCCTGCTGGATCCGCTCACCGCCAAGCAGCGCCAGACTTTCATGGCCATGCTGACCCGCGTCGTGGAGCACAACAACCAATACGGCCGCGCGGCGCTCAAGAACATGTAGCTCGCTCGGGAGCCCTAAGGCTCCCGTCCATACCAAGGCGGCAACTCGAACGCGTGCGCCGGCAACCCATACAACTGGCGCAAGCGCTCCCGACTCAACATATCCCAGGGGTCCCCCTGCGCCAGAATCCCCCCATCCCGATACAGAATCACTCTATCGGCCACGCGCGCCGCATGTTCAGGCTGATGCGTGCACAGCAGTACGCCCAGCCCTTCTGAACGCAAGTGTGCGATCTGCTCCAGCACCCGCAACTGATTGGAAAAATCCAGGCTGGACGATGGCTCGTCCATGACCAGGAAACGAGAGCGCTGGGCCAAGGCGCGCGCAATCAAGGTAAGCTGGCGCTCCCCCCCGCTGATCCGGTCCAATCGCTCCTGAGCCAGATGGACAATGCCCAGCCGGTCCAGGCAAGCCCGGACCCGCTGTCGGTCCGCCGCTCGCGGCTGAGCGTGCCAGGCCAGCTCACTGGCGCAGCCCAAGAGCGCCCACTGCTCCACGGTGAAGGCAAAAGGCGGTTCCTGCGCCTGCGGCACATACGCTAGCTGGCGGGCCAGTTCCGTACGTCGCCAGGTTTCCAAAGGCCTGCCCTGCACCCAAACCTGCCCCAGCAACGGCGGCTGCAGGCCCAGCAAGGTACGCAACAAAGTGGATTTTCCGCTGCCATTGGGCCCCAGCAAACAGACCACCTGCCCGGCCTGAAGGGCCAGATCCACCCCGCTGGCCACGACTTTACGGCCATACCCCACGGACAGCCCGACCGCCTGCACACCCGACGTGCTCATCGCTGCCTCCCGCTGCGCGCCAGCAGCACCAGAAAGCCAGGCGCGCCGACCAAGGCCGTCAGTACGCCCAGCGGCAGCTCCAAGGTGCCTATGCTTCGAGCCAAGGTATCGGCCAACAGCAGAAAAGCCGCCCCCAACAACAGACACACCGGCAGCATCCGGGCGAAATCCGGCCCCACCAGCAAGCGCGCCATATGCGGAATCAATAAACCGACCCAGCCTATGATGCCGGCCAGGGCGACGCAGACAGCGGTCATCCATGTGGCGCATACAATCAGCAATGCGCGCAAGGCAGAGACGGGCATGCCCAGAGAACGGGCCTCATCATCCTGCAGAGCCAACACATTGATGCGCCAACGCAGCAAGCAGACAGGCAACAGACTGGCTGCCACCATCAATAAGGCAGGCCAGACCTCGCCTCCCCGAACGGCGCCCAGTCCGCCCAGCAACCAGAACGTCATGGACGGCAATTGCGAATACGGGTCGGCCAGTATCTTGAGCAAGGAAATCCCCGAACCCAGCAAGGTCGCGACAGCCATGCCGGCCAACACCAGAATCAGCACAGGCGGATGCTGACGCAGCAGCTTTGCCAGCAGCACGACGCAACCTACGGCCAGCAGCCCACCTATGAAGGCCGCCGCCTGTACGCCCAGCAGCGTGGCGTTCAGGTAGATACCCAGGATGGCTCCTAGCCCCGCCCCTGATGACACTCCGAGAATATCGGGCGACACCAGGGGATTGCGGAACATAGTCTGGTAGGCGGCGCCGGCCGCCGACAAGGCCGCCCCCACCAGGACGGCAGCCATCATGCGCGGCATGCGCAGCTCCCACACGACTCGTACGGCACTGTCGCTCAGTCCCGCCTGCGCCGCATCGTCGGTCCCCCCCGCCGCCAGCGCGCGCATGACTTGACCGGTGCTCAAGGGATACGCCCCCTGCCCCAAGGCGATAAACAACAGAACCAGCAGCGCCGCCGCCAGGCTTGCCAGCAATACCCCATACGGCAAACGCTCTATCATGCCCCGTCCTCGATGCCATTGGGGTCCAGACCTTGGGTCAATCTGCGCATCTGGTGCTGCGACAGCCGCAGGCCATAGAAAGTGTCATGGAAATCCTGCAGCTGCGCCTCCATGGCGGGCACGGCATGAGCGCCATCGAGCAACGCACTGAGCCAGATCAGACCGGCCAGGCGATTAATGCCCGGCGGCCCGTCCAGCCAGCCGAAGGGCCAGGCTGGAACACGATACAGACGCCCTTCACGCACTGCCTTCAGCCGATTCCACGGAGCCTGATGACGTGCCAGTTGAAAAAAGGCCTCGTCCTGCGCGAACAGAATATCCGGCTGCCACAGCAGCAACTGCTCGTGCGACACCCGCCCCAGGCGGTTGTCCTGACTCGCGTCGCCCATGACGGTCAGCCCGCACATCCGCAATACCTCGGTATGAATAGACTGCCCCATGCCGGTTTCCAGGCCATCGTAGCCGCGCGCCAGATACGCTTTGAGCCCGCCGGCGCGCGCCGCCGCCTTCTGCCGGGCCCCTTCCAGGATGTCCCGGGCATACTGCGCCAATTGCTGCCCCCGCTGAGCCTGTCCCAGCAAAGCGCTCCCTTGCTCGAGTTGCGCGGGACTGTCCTGCAATCGGCCGCCCAGCAGCACATAGGGAATGCCGGTCTGCTCCTGGATGGAGCGGGCAGCCGACTCGTAGTAAGGATTCACATCGCCTATGTCCAGCACCAGATCAGGCTTCAAGGCCAGCAGCCCTTCGGGCGACAAAGTGCTGCCTCGTCCGGCCAGGCGGCCGATATAGGGCAGCGATGAGCCGGCTTGGCGCAGCAGCGCCTGCGCCGGCGGCGCCAACTGAAACGGCCAGCCCGCCAAGGCCTGCGGCGCCAGACAGTAAACCAGCACCGAGGCAGGCGGTCCTGCCGCCACCACCCGGCGCACCTGGGCGGAGTCGGGCAGCCTGCCTGCCACCGTCAGATGCAGATTATCTGCAACCGCAGGCTGCGCCCTCAACCGTCCCAGCGGCGCCAGGACGGGCAGGACCGCAAAAGCCCGCAACAGATCACGACGATTCATCCCTTCCTCCTTGTACGGGCTTGGCGCCGCTGCGCTCAGAAGCGGTAGCTGCCGCCCACGAACCAGACTCGTCCCGGCATGGGGTAGCCTTCCTTGTACTCGTACAGTCTGTCACCCAGGTTGCGCACGCCGGCCTCCAACGTGACGGCGGACGTAGGACGCCAGATGCCTTTCAGGCCCAACACTGCAAACCCGGAGGTTTTCTCGAATACGTTCTGGCCACGGTCGTCGGCGTAGGAGTAGTAGCGGCCGCTTTCCGTTTCCACCGTCCCCATGACCTCCCACTGCGCATTGGGCGACCAGCTCAAATGGGCAAACAAACGATGAGCCGGCGTGTCGACCAGCTTGATGTCCGGATCAGACTGATTGCGTCGATTCAGATAGGTATAGGCAAGACCGCCCGACCACTGCTCGGAGAACCGCTGCTGCAGCGACAACTCCAGACCCATCTGACGCGCCTTGCCCACGTTGGTGGCCTGGTCGCAGAAGCCGACGGGGCGGAATTTGTCGCAGCCCGAAGCCTGGATCACCGTGCTCTGGATCATGTCGCGCACCTGGCTCAGGAACAGCGCGGATTCCAGCTGCGCGCCCTCCCACGGCTGGCCGCGCAAGCCCAGTTCATAGTGGATGGCGTGTTCAGGCTTCAGGTCCGGATTGGGTTTGGCATAGCCCAGCCGGCTGGAGTAACGATCCTTGATGGTCGGGAAGCGCGTCTTATAAGCAACGCTGCCATACAGTTCCAGCTCCTCGCTCCAGTCATAGGCCAGTTCCAGCAAGCCATTGGTGGCGTCTGCCGTACCTGTTTCATAATCATGGGCTTCCTTGGCCTTGCGTCGTTCATGACTTGCGCCCACACGCAGGCGCCAGTCTTCGCCCAGGGCAATCCGGTCCTCGAAAGCCAAGGAAGTCGTCACATCCTTGTAGTGCTCCGTGCCCGTGGTCTTGGGATCGCGATGCGAGTCTTCCTTGTAGTGGAAGGCAAAGTGCAACTCATGATTCTGCAGGCTGCGATTGACCCATTCGACGGCTCCGCCACGTGTCTTGTCCGTGTATTCGCTGGTCGGACCCGTCAGCCTGGAATAGGTCGCGTCGCTGTACATGTCCAGCCCATTGGTATAGCGGCCTTCGTACAGGCGGAACTTCAGGGTGTTGTCCGCGCCCATGTCCGTCGTGCTCAGGAAATACAGGCTTTCCTTGTCCCAGTAGGGCCAGCGCCAGTAGCGGTTGCCCAGTTTGGCGTCCTTCACGCCGGTGTAGACCGGATTGTCTTTCTGACCTTTCTGATTGACATAGCCGATCACGTATTCATCGGTGGCATTGGGCGTGAAGCCCAGCTTGAACGAGGCCTTCTTGTCCATCTGTGAGGCATTGCTGCGCGTATCGCCTGTGTCGGTGGGCCGCGCCTTCTGGTCCTGAAACCCGCGCCCCAGCGGGAAGGTGCGCGCGTCAGCCCAGGACAGACCTGCCTGCATATACCAGGTCCCCTGATTGGTGCCCACATTCAGAGCCGTGTAGCGCTGGTCACCCGTGGCATAACCGGCGCGGATCTCGCCTTCAAACTCCTTGACTGGCTTGCGGGTCACCAGATTGATGGCGCCTCCCATGATATTGGGACCGTAAAGCAGAGAGGCCGCTCCCTTGGCCACCCGGATCTCGCCCAGGTCGAACGTGGTGAAGCGGGAAAAGTCTACATAGCCGTCATAGGGTACATACTGGGGGATGCCATCCAGGAACAGGGGCACCTGGCGCGAGTCAAAACCGCGCACGAACACCGTCTGCTCGTTGCGCGGGCCGCCGGCCGACACATTGACGCCGGGCTGCACACTGACGGCAGCACCCACATCGCGTAGATCGTAGGCGCGCATCTGCGCCTGGCTGATGGCGCTCTCGCCCAACGGCGCCTGCCGGTCGGCACCGGAACGCACGACCACCTTGCCCAATTCGAATACCTGTTCGCTTTCTTCTGCACAAGCCGCCGAAATCGTCAGCATACTGAGTGTACTGACCATAAAAATCCGTGACTTGCCTTTGCTAATAACAACTTTTTTCCGGCTCTTCCCGACAGGCTGCATCTGTTGCGTCATCCTCTTCCCCTGATTAACGGTCTTTCTGATTGTGAAAAACTTCCTTGCCTCCAGGGCGCCAGGCAAGGCGCCGCCGCTGCAAGGATGCGGTCAAAAAAAACGGGCCCAAAGGGCCCGTAAACAGAACCCATCATCGAGCGATGAGTGATGGTTCTTTCGAAAACACCGTTATATAGTAAGGTACATAGCCAAAGAAAATCAAGGCATAAACATTATTTGCCCCCGGTGATGAACGAGGATCGTCGTCAAATGCCCGAACTATGGCCGTTTGCACGGCATACCTCTGTATAGCTACACCCTGCCTGTACACTGGGCCAGCCGCATCGTCCCACTCGGACAAAGCAGCGCATGCGCCACTGCGCCCCATCACGGGCGCTTTTCAAAATCATGATCAACAACAGCAACGGCGCCTGTTGAAACTGGAGTCAACGCCTTATGTTCAAAGCCCTGACACGCGGCTCGGTCCGCCTGGTCGAACGCTATCTGCCCGATCCCTATATTTTCGTCATCCTCCTGACCCTGATCGCCGGCATCGCCGCCATGGCGGTCGAACAACGCACGCCCATGGAAGTCGTGCGCTACTGGGGCAATGGGTTCTGGGGCTTGCTGACCTTCGCCATGCAGATGCTGTTGGTGCTGCTGACAGGTCACATGCTGGCCAGCACACCGCTGGTCAAGCGCTGGCTGCGCAGCCTGGCTTCACTGGCGAAATCAGCTGGCTCGGCCATTGTGCTGGTCACCTTGGTATCGCTGGCCGCCAGTTGGATCAACTGGGGTTTCGGCCTGGTGGTGGGCGCTCTGTTCGCGAAAGAACTGGCCCGCCAGGTACGCGTGGACTACCGGCTGCTGGTGGCCAGCGCCTATTCGGGCTTTCTGGTCTGGCACGGCGGACTGGCCGGCTCGGTCCCGCTGACTATCGCCACTGAAGGCCATTTTGCCCAGGACAAGATAGGCATCATCGGCACCTCGGATACGATCTTCGCCGTATTCAATCTGGCGATCGTCATTGCGCTGTTCGTGCTGGTCCCCCTGGTCAACCGCCTGATGCTGCCCAGCGACCAGGAAAGCGTGTACGTGGATCCTGCCTTGCTGCAAGACAACGGCGACGACCCGAACGCCACCACCGACCGCCCCGCCGACCGCCTGGAAAACAGCCGCATCATCTCCCTGCTGATCGGCGCTGCCGGTCTGGCCTATCTGTTCGACTATTACGTGGTGCGCGGCGCCGCCCTGAACCTGAACGTGATCAACTTCACCTTCCTGATTCTGGCCATCATTCTGCACGGCACGCCGCGCCGCCTGCTCAAGAGCCTGGACGAAGCCATCCGCGGCGGCGCCGGCATTGTGATCCAGTTCCCCTTTTATGCCGGCATCATGGCCATCATGATTGATTCGGGCCTGGCCGCCAGCCTGTCCGAGTGGATGGTGTCCTTCGCCACCGCCACCACCCTGCCTTTCTGGACTTTCATGAGCGCAGGCCTGGTCAATATCTTCGTACCCTCGGGCGGCGGTCAGTGGGCCGTGCAAAGCCCCGTGGTGATCGCCGCGGCGCAGGCACTGGACGCCGACATGGCGCGCACCGCCATGGCCGTAGCCTGGGGCGACTCCTGGACCAATATGCTGCAGCCCTTCTGGGCCCTGCCCGTACTGGCCATTGCCGGCTTGAAGGCCAAGGACATCATGGGCTTTTGCCTGATTCAGCTGTTCGTATCCGGCGTGGTCATCTCCATCGGCCTGACCTGGATGTAAGTCCTCGCGCAGCCTGCTTCAGGCGGGCTGCGCCTGCAGTTCATCGCACACCAGCCTGACCTGCTCACGAAACCAGGCATAGGCGCTGCTGGCGCGGGTACGCTCGTGCCAGGCCTGGTAGACGGTGAACGGTTCCAGCGTCAGCGGATGCGCCAACACGTCCAGCTCGTGCCCTACGCACAACGAGCGGGCCATGCGCTCGGCCACGCTGATAATCAAGTCAGTCTGTTCCAGCAAGGCCGGCACAGCCAGAAAGTGCGGCAGACTGGCCTGCACGCGCCGCTCCAGCTGGCGCATCTGCAAAGCATCGGCCAGCCGCCGCTCCCGGCTGCCATTATGTCCGGGCACGCCGATATGGCTGCGCCGGCAGAATTCCTCCAGACTCATGCGCTGACCGTCGCGCCCGCAGGCGCGCATCAACACCACATAGCGATCCTGGAACAATTCCTGACGAAACAAGGGATAAGACACGGCCGCCGCCGAGGACAGCACCAGATCCGCCCGGCCGCCCAGCAGCCAGTCTTCCGCCCCCTGATCCGCCATGTCCAGCACCTCCAGGCTGCAATCGGGCGCGACCTGCTGCAAGTGCGCCGTCAGAGCTGGAATCAGCAGAAAGGACAGATACTCGGTAGTGGCCACGCGAAAGCGAACCGCCAGGCTGGCCGGCTCGTCCTCCTCGCTGTCGGTGCGCAACAGATCATCCAGCAAGGCCAGCGCCTGTTCGATGCGCGGCGCCAGCGCCCGCGCCTTGTGCGTCGGCTCCACCCCCTGGGCGCTACGCAGGAACAGGGCATCGTCAAAGTGCAAGCGCAACTTGGACAGCTCCTTGCTGACGGTGGACTGGTTGGTGTCCAGAGCCAACGCAGCCCGGCTGACATTGCACTCACGGAATACAGCCTGGAAAACCCGCAACTGATCCAGATCCAGGTTCTTCATCGTCATCTCCCGGCCGGCTCTTTCCAATCCGGCCTAATCAATCATTCCAATACGGAATTGCCGCCAAGGCCCGCCTCTCCGACACTGGTCTCCATACCCACCTTCTCAGGAGACACCATGAAAACGTTGATCAAGGCACGCTGGCTCATTGCATTCCAGGATGGACGCCACTGCGTGATCGATCACGGCCAGCTCGTCTACGAAGGCGAGCGCATCCTCTATGTCGGTCCGCGCTACGACGGCCAGGCAGACCGCATCATCGACGCTCCCGACAGCGTTCTGGCCCCCGGCTTCATCGACACCCATGTCCACTCCGGCCACCGTGCCCTGCACAAACTGCTGGCCGATGGCGGCCGCCCATCACTGTTCGGCCAGCCCTACATGGATGTCACCATTGCGCGCAAAGGCACCCAGATACGCGGTTATCCCAACTACCTGGAAAAAGAGCAGGCTGCGCGCGATCCGGGCATCGCCCTGCATGCGGCCTTCACCGTAGCCGAGTTGCTGCGCAACGGGGTCACTACCTTCGTAGAGCTGGGCGGGCATGTCATCGTGCAGGAAGCATTGTGGGCACAATGCGAAGAACGCGGTATCCGTGGATACCTGGGGCCAGGCTATGACAGCGGCCGCTGGCAGTCCGACGACGACGGCCATCTGGAGCGCATCCCCTACCCCGACAAGGGCCAGCAACTGTTCGAGGACGCCGTGGAGTTCATCCGCCGCGCGCAGGCGCATGATTCCGACCTGATCCATGGCATCCTGGTGCCGCGCGAGATCGAGAACTGCAGTATGGAGCTACTGCGCCAGACCGTGCGCGCCGCCGACGAGATGAAATTGCCCATGGCCACGCACGCCGGCTACAACGTCATCGAATTCATGGAAACCGTGCGCGATCACGGCATGACCCCCATCGAGCTGCTGAATCACGTAGGCATGCTGCGCCCCACCCTGAACATCGGTCATGCCAACTTGATTTCCAATCATCCCAAGATGAATTATTCAGGTGGCGACGACCTGGGCCTGATGGGCCGCAAGAACGTATCCATCTCCCACTGCCCCATCAATATCGTGCGCCGGGCGCGTACGCTGGACAACTGGAAGGCATATCGACAGGCCGGCGTCAACATCACCATAGGCAGCGACACCTATCCGCGCGATATGTTCATGAATATGCGCACCGCCTCCTATCACGGCAAGGTCATGAGCCATGACCTGACCGCCGCCAGCGCCGCCGAGGTCTTCGAGGCCGCCACCCTGGCCGGCGCACGCTCGCTGGGTCGCGACGACCTGGGGCGCCTGGCGGCCGGGGCGCGCGCCGACATGAGTCTGGTGCGGATTGGTCGCGGCGACGTGCTGCGTTACGGCCCCGTCTGGGATCCGATCCGCAGCATGGTGGAATGCGGCATCGGAGACGACGTGGACACCGTCATCTGCAATGGCAGGATCAGCATGCAGAACGGCGTCATCCCAGGCGTGGATCTGCCCGCGCTGCGCCAACAGGTGCAGGATTTCGCCGAAGACATCTGGCCCAGTCTTCAAGATTGGGATCCGCTCAAGCGCAGCGCGCAGGACATGTGCCCGATCAGCCGCTGCACGCACGAATAAAACACAACAATCATCACGAGGAGACACACCATGCTTGGAAAACTCGTTCACCTCCTGGCCGGCGCGGCCCTGTTGGCCGCCCAGCCCCTGGCGCATGCGCAGCAGGACACCAACTTTCCGCAAGCGCCCGTGCGCATTATCGTGCCCTACGGCGCCGGCGGCTCGGCCGACATTCTGGCCCGCGCCGTCAGCGACAAGCTTACGCAGCTCTGGGGTCAGAGCGTCATTGTGGAGAACAAGCCCGGGGGTATCGGCACCATCGGCATCATGACCGTCGTAAAGTCCAAGGCGGACGGCTACACCCTGGTCTCGGTCCCGGTGTCCGACCTGGCCGTGAATCCGCATCTGTACAAAAAGCGGCCCTTCGATGTGTTCAAGGATCTGGACCCGGTCAGTCAGGTCGGTTCAGTTCCCAATGTGCTGATCGTCAACTCCGCCCTGGGCGTGCAAACCGCCGCCGAACTGCTGACGTTGGCCCAGCAACCCGAACGCACCCTGACCTATGGGTCGCCCGGCGTAGGCAGCCAGGCGCACCTGGCGGCCGAGGCCTTCGCCCGCAAGCACGGACTGACCCTGAACCATATCCCCTACAACAGCGTATCGGCCGCCATCACCGATGTAGCCGGCGGACATGTGGACCTGATGTTCGCCCAATTGCCCAGCGCCCTTCCCTTTGTTCAAGGCAAGACAGTGACAATGCTGGGAATCGCGGCCGAGCAGCGCAGCCCGCTGCTGCCAGACGCCCCCACCCTGACCGAATCGACGGGCGAGCATTATGGCGACTTCATCTCCTGGTCCGGCATCATGGCACCGGCCGGCACGCCGCTGGCTGTACGCGAGAAAATCGCGCACGATATACGTCAAGTCATGGAGAACACGGATCTGAAGCAGGTGCTGGCCGGATCTGGCACCGTGGGAATAGGGAGCACGCCCCAGGAACTGGCTACTGCCATGCGCACCGATTATGAACGCTACGGACGCATCATCACCGATCTGAAACTGTCGCTGGACTGAGCGCTCGACCGCGTAACAGACAGCGGGTCTGCCTGGGCAGACC
>JAEXOO010000033.1 GCA_023439305.1 Pseudomonadota bacterium | reverse complement strand
CCTGCATTCCCTAAAAATGACGAGCAATCTGCTCAAAAAAGATTGTCAAGATGTAAAAATCAGGGCAATGAGTATTAGAAACAATACCGTATTGAACAAACTTCGACGAACTTGAAATCCTGCACCGTCAATCGTAGGGGTGAAATGGCTTGTAAGTCAAGCTAAATCGCCCTTTGCACAGTTTGTAACTAGTCCTGAATGAACAATTACGACCATGGTTTGTTATTAGTACGGACCCCTCTGCGCCCCTCGTTAAAGTCCGTGGTATTTACGACCAAATTCAAGCGTAGCATGAAAGAAACCGGCCTTGCTACCGCAGTCGTAACGAGTGCCTTCATATTCGTACGCATATACCGCGCGAGTTTCCAACAGGCTGGCAATTCCGTCTGTTAATTGTATTTCTCCGCCCACGCCGGCTTGAGTGCGGCGCAGGTGATCGAAGATCTCCGGTTCCAGCACATATCGGCCCACCACCGCCTGGGTGGAGGGGGCGACGTCGGGCGCGGGTTTTTCGACAATGCGGCGCATGCGGGTCGCCTGGGCGTCCAGGACCTCGCCGGCCACAATGCCGTACTTGTTGGTGTCGCTGCGGGCGACGTTCTGTGTGGCGATGATGCTGCCGTTGTACTGATGCGCGGCTTCCACCAGCTGGCGCGATACCGGTGTGGCGGCATCGATCAGGTCGTCGGCCAGCAGCACCAGGAACGGCTCATTGCCGACGATCGGAGCGGCGCACAGCACGGCGTGTCCCAGGCCCAGAGCGCGCGACTGACGTGTATAGATGCAGCTGACGTGGCTGGGGATGACGTGGCGTACTTGCTCCAGCATTTCCAGCTTGTTCTTGGCTTCCAGCTCTTTTTCCAACTCCGGGGCGCTGTCAAAGTGGTCTTCAATGGCGCGCTTGTTGCGGCCCGTCACGAAGATCAGCTCGGTGACGCCGGCGGCCACGGCTTCTTCGACGGCGTACTGAATCAGAGGCTTGTCGACGATGGGCAGCATTTCCTTGGGCATGGCCTTGGTGGCAGGAAGAAAGCGAGTGCCAAGACCGGCGACAGGAAATACAGCTTTACGGATAGGTTTCATGAGTTCAGCGTGGATAGTTCAGGGGAGCGGCGCGGCTGGGTGCTGGGGGGCGCCCAGTTTGACGGCGTCCTGATTGCGTTGCGAAAACTGTCGGGGCTCTCGGCCCTGCTCGCTGGGCGGCGTGCCAAAAAAGCCCTGGCCAAAAGCCAGGACGGCGACATTCACCAACAGAATCAGCAAGAAAAGCAGGCGCATTCCCGACACCGGAAAGAAACAGTTCAGCGCTCGATTGTAAGGGGTCAAGCGGGGAACTTCACCCGTTTAATACGACGGGGCGTATCCGGATGTGGGAATCAGGCGGTTTTTTTGCGTTACGGCAAAGTTATGTCACTTTTGTCCGACACGAGCGTACAAGGCCAGGCCGCTCAAGGCAGGGGTGTCGAGCTCGTGAATGGGCGGGGCGGCCAGACCTAGTGCCTGGCAATGATCGCGCAACTGATCACGCAGCTCGTGCAGGATCGCAGCGCGTGCGCCGCCGGCGATAAAGACCAGGGGCGGTGCAAGGTATCGTCGCCGCCCCTGTTCCCATTGACGCAGCACGGCGCCGGCCTGGGCAGCCGCTACCCCGGTGCTGATGGCGGCAATGGTATTGGTAGGAAAGGCGGCGACCTCGCCCTGCGCTTGTGGCAACTGCGCGGTATTTTGCTTGAGCGAGTCCAGCATCAGGCTGGGCCCGGGCAGAATGCAGCCGCCCGGAAAAGAGCGTGCGCCGTCATGGCGCGGGCTGAGCAGGTCCACGGTGGTGGCAGTGCCGAAGCTGGCCAGCAATGCGGGCTGTTCGGGAGCGGCGTGCTCCTGGAGCCGATCGCACAGGCCCAGCAGAGCCATCCAGCGGTCGGCGCCCAGTTGCGCAGGTTGCTCGTAGCCGTTGTGCAGGCCGAACGCCCAGGGTTCGCTGCGCAGCCACAGCACGGGGCCCAGGCCCAGCGCCTGCACGGCGGCGTCGATCTGCGCCTGCACCAGCGGGCCGGCGACATTGACGCCGAGGGCGCGCCGTCCGTCGTGGCGGCGGATCGCGTCCAGCGGCGCATGCCCGGCCTGCAGCCAATTGGCCAATTGGTCCAGCTGATCGGCATGCAGGCCGATCGGCGCGGTTTCGCGTGCGCCGCTAAGGGGGTGGCGCCAGCCCAGCTTGATGCGGGTGTTGCCGGAGTCGATCAGCAGAGTCATGCCGGGTCAGTAGGACAGGAAAAGCGCCGGTAGGGCGATCAGCGTTGAGGGCGGACGGATACTTCACCCACCGTAATGGCGCGTTCCGACCCGTCGGGGTGGCGCAGCAGCAGCTGGCCTGATTCATTGATGCCGGTCACGATGCCGGTATGCAGGATTTTTCCATTGTCGATGATGTGCACGTGCTGGCCGGTCAGCTCGTCCACATGCTTGTAGCGCTCGGGCAGGTCGGCAAAACCCTGGGCGGTTACGTGGTTCAGGCTTAAATAACAGGACTGGGCCACTTTGGCCACGATGTCGGCGCAGCGCGTCAGGGATGCTTGAGCGGAATGTTCGGCGATGCCGCTCCAGTCGGCCACGGCGCGCTGTGTATTCAGGCTGATGTCGGCGGCATCCTGCAGATTGATGCCGATGCCGATGATGACGACGTGGTGGTCCGTGGAGCTGGGCGCCGCGCTGGCGCGGGTGGCCTCGACCAGAATGCCGGCCAGCTTGGCCTGGTCCCACAGCACGTCGTTGGGCCATTTCATGGTCAGTCGGCGGCGCAGGGCCGGCTCCAGGCATAGCCGCAGCGCTTCGCACGTGGCCATGCCGGCCAACGGCGACAGCGTGGGCAATTGGCGCGCCGGCAGAAAGATATCGAAGGCGCAGGAGAACATCAGGTTGGCGCCGACGCGATTCTGCCAGGTGCGTCCGGCGCGGCCGCGGCCGCGGCTTTGCAGATGGGCGCCAAGCAGCCAGGGGCGCACGCGCGGGCCGGTTTCCTGGCGTGCCAGATTCAGCAGGTCGGCATTGGTGGACTCGGTGGAGTCCAGCCAGCGGATCTGGTTGAAGTGCGGCAGCCGGACACGCAGCTCGGCGATCATGTCCCGAGGAGTGGGCAGGGTGAATTCAGAAGAGGTGGTCATGACAATCCGGTACACTGGATGGGCTTAGCATAATCTTATTTGATATTTGGTCTGAACATGTCTGAACGCGTGGATACGATTCAATTTTCCGGCGCTGCCGGCGTCATCGACTGTGCTCTGGACTGGCCTGCCGACGAGCCGCGCGGCTGGGCGCTGGTCCTGCACCCTCATCCCCTGCATGGCGGGGCGCGGGACAACAAAGTGGTGACCACTTTGTCGCGCTGCGCCGTGCAACAGGGCTTGCTGGTCGTGCGGCCCAATTTTCGGGGCGTGGGCCGGTCGGACGGCGAGTTCGATCAAAGCCGCGGCGAAACCGCCGACATGCTCCAGCTTATCGAGCAGTTCCACGCGCAGTTCCCTCAGTGGGCCGGCGGGCCCTGGCTGTTGGCCGGTTTCTCGTTCGGCACCGCCGTGGCGGCGCAGGTGCATGCCGCGCTGGCCGAGGTCGGCGATGCCGTTCCCCAAGCCCTGGTGCTCGCGGGGACTGCCGTCAACCGTTTTCGCTTCCGTGCGGTGCAGCCTCCTGCGGATACCTTGTTGGTGCACGGCGAGCTGGATGATGTCGTGCCCTTGGTCGAAGGCATGGAGTTCGCACGCGAGCATCAATTGCCCATGGTGGTCCTGCCCGAGGCCGGACACTTCTTTCATGGCAAGCTGATTCAGTTGCGCGAAGTCGTCAGCCGTCATCTGGCTGCGATCGCAGCCTAAGCTGTTTTTTGCTTGCAAATCGTTGCGTTTTCACTGGCGGATAGGCGGGCGGGCCTGCTCACAGGGCCGCGGTGCTCTGCCATAATGGGCCCTTTCCGCCCCATCCGCGCCTACCCAATTCTTCCAGTCATGACCTCTGCAAACAAACTCGTAACCCCGATTCTTTCCCGTTGTGTAATGGCGCTCGCCCTGTCCCTGCCTATGTGGGCACAGGCTCAGACGGCGCCGGCGCCAACGACGCCCGCGACGGTATCGAGCCATGCTGCGGTTCTGCCGGGCGAGCTGTCCATCGTGCCGCCACCGGGTCTGACCGCTCGCGCCTGGCTGTCCCTGGATGTGAACAGCGGCCAGGTCATCGCCGCCGAAGGCATAGACGAACGCGTCGAACCCGCTTCGCTGACCAAGCTCATGACCGCCTACCTGGTGTTCGATGCGCTGGAAACGGGCCGCCTGAAGCTGGACCAGGCTGTGAACATCTCGGAAAAAGCCTGGCGCACCGAAGGCTCACGCATGTTCGTCAAGGTCAACAGCCAGGTGCCGGTGGACGACCTGCTCAAGGGCGTGATCGTGCAGTCGGGCAACGATGCCTCCGTCGCGTTGGCGGAAGCGGTCGCAGGCAGCGAATCGGCCTTTGCCGCCCTGATGAATGAACAGGCGGCCAAGCTGGGCCTGACAGCCAGCCATTTCGTCAATTCCACCGGCTTGCCCGATCCCGAGCACCTGACCTCGGTGCGCGATCTGGCCACTCTGGCCTCCGCTCTGGTATCGCGCTTTCCGCAGTATCTGCACTATTACAGCCAGAAAGAATTCGCCTACAACAACATCAAGCAGCCCAACCGCAACCGCCTGCTGTGGCTGGATACGACGGTCGATGGCCTCAAGACCGGCCACACGCAGTCTGCCGGCTACTGCCTGGTGTCCACCGCTTTGCGCGACGGCCGACGCGTGGTGTCCGTGGTGGTGGGTACGGCCAGCGACGCCGCCCGTACCGAAAACAGCCTGAAGCTGCTGAACTGGAGCTTCCAGAACTTCGAGACCGTCAAGCTGTACGACGCCGGTAACCCCGCCGTGAATGCCCGCGTCTGGGAAGGCACCGTAGAGAACGTGGGCCTGGGCACGACCGAGCCATTGTGGCTGACCGTGCCCCGTGGCAAATCGGCCGAGATCAAACCGGTGGCGCAGTACACCCAGCCATTGGTGGCTCCCTTGGCCAAGGGCACGAAAGTGGGCAGCCTGACCCTGTCGTTGGATGGAAAAACCTTGTCTGAACAACCGCTGGTCGTATTGGAAGACGTGGCCGAGGCCGGCTTTTTCGGCCGCATGGCCGACAAAGTACGCCTGATGTTTGAATAAGCATTCCGTAGCGAGACCATTCCATGATCCCTGGTATTGATCCCGACAGCATTGTTTATCTGAATGGCGATTTCGTGCGCCTGGGTGAAGCGAAGATATCCGTTCTGGACCGCGGCTTCATCTACGGCGATGGCATCTACGATGTGGTGCCCGCCTATCATGGCAAGCCCTTTCGCATGGACGGGCACTTGAACCGCCTGGAGCGCAGCCTGGCCAAGGTCGGCATTGCCAGCCCCTTCACGCGCCTGGAGTGGGAAAAGCTGGTGCTGGACATGCTGGCTCGTTCGGGCCGGGGCGCAGACTGCATGGTTTATATCCAGGTCACGCGCGGCGTGGCCAAGCGCGATCATGCTTTTCCCAAGGACGTCGCACCCAGCGTGTTCGTCATGGTCTCGCCCTTCAAGCGCGTGCAGGCCGAACGCGAAAATGGCCTGACGGCCATCGCCATCGACGATATCCGCTGGTTGCATTGCGACATCAAGTCGGTGTCCCTGCTGGGCAATGTGCTGGCCAAGCAGCAAGCCGTGCAAGCCGGGGTGGACGAGGTCATCCAGTTCCGTGACGGTTTCCTGACGGAAGGTGCGTCCTGCAACATCTGGATCGTGCGCGACGGCATCCTGCTCGCGCCCATGCGCAACAATCTGATCCTGGAAGGTGTACGCTATGGGCTGTTGGAGGAATTGGCGGCGCAGGCCGGCATAGCCTTCCAGGCGCGTCGGATTTCCCGCGAGGAAGTCGACAGCGCCGATGAAATTCTGATGACGGCAGCCACCAAAGAGGTGCTGCCCATCGTTGTGTTTAATGGTCAACCCGTCGGAGACGGGCGGCCGGGGCCGGTCTACGCTACGCTGCGCGAAGGCTATGACAAGGCTATCCAGGCTACGGAGCAAGCATGAGTACAATTCCACCCGAAGAATCCCTGATCGAATACCCCAGCGACTTTCCTATCAAGGTCATGGGCCAGACTCACGATACCCTGCTGGACGAACTACTGGCCATCGTGCTGGAGTTCGACCCTGATTTCGATGAGACGACGATCGAAAAACGTCCGAGCAAGGCGGGCAACTATACCGGCCTGACCTTCACCGTGCGGGCCACCTCGCGCGAGCAACTGGACAGTCTCTACCGAGCCTTGCACGCACATCATCTGGTGCGCGTCGTCCTGTAATCGTAGCGTGTCCAGCATGTCCGACTCTTTGCAGGTCAAGTGGCTTGCCGGTCCGGCCGACTACGGTCCGGTCTGGCAGGCCATGCGCGATTTCACCGAGCAGCGCCAACCCGACAGCCCCAATGAAATCTGGCTCGTCGAGCACACGCCTGTCTATACGCTAGGGCAGGCGGGCAAGCCCGAGCACCTGCTCAATCCCGGCGCCATCCCCGTGGTGCAGACGGATCGCGGCGGGCAGGTCACCTATCATGGGCCGGGGCAGCTGCTGGTGTATTGCCTGTTCGATCTGCGGCGCGCCGGTCTGTACGTCAAAGAGTATGTCGCCTTGCTCGAAGACGCCGTCATCGCCTGTCTGACGCATTTCGGCGTGGCGCAGGCCTGCCGCAAGCCCGGTGCGCCTGGGGTCTATGTGCCTTTACCCCACGAAGACGGCTTGGCCAAGATCTCTGCCTTGGGCATCAAAATCCGCAACGGCCGGTCGTATCATGGCCTGGCTTTGAATATAGCCATGGATCTGGCCCCGTTCAGCGGGATCAATCCCTGCGGCTACGAAGGGTTGGAGACCACGGACATGCGCTCGCAAGGATCGACCGTCACGACGGAGCAGGCTGCGCAGTTCCTGTGCTCCTATCTGGACCAGGCACTGGCAGACCGTACGCAGGCTGCGGCCGCCTGACCGCTGAGAGGCCGACTCTCAGCTTCCCCGCCAGTGCGGCGCGCGCTTCTCAATGAACGCGTCTATTCCTTCACAGGCATCATCGCTCATCATATTGCCGGCCATGATCTGGCCGGCATAGTCATAGGCTTGTTCCAGAGGCAGGCTACGCTGACGGTAGAACATGGCTTTGCCG
Source organism: Pseudomonadota bacterium (assembly GCA_023439305.1). Classification (GTDB taxonomy): domain Bacteria; phylum Pseudomonadota; class Gammaproteobacteria; order Burkholderiales; family Burkholderiaceae_B; genus Alcaligenes. The sequence goes on along the minus strand of JAEXOO010000033.1, from coordinate 3,797 downwards.
GCGCGAACGGCCACCGGGCTCTTGGCCAGGATGCGGTCGGCCAGGTCCTGCACGGTCTGATCCAGTTGTTCGTCGGGCACCGCATGGTTGATCAGGCCCAGATCCTGGGCGCGTTGCGCGCTGATGAAGTCTCCGGTCATCAGCATTTCCATGGCGGCCTTGGGCGGCACGCAGCGCGACAGGGCGACCGCTGGCGTGGAGCAGAACAGTCCCACATTGATGCCGGAAACGGCAAAGCGCGCCGACTGCGCCGCGACGACCAGATCGCAGCTGGCCACCAACTGGCAGCCGGCGGCGGTAGCCAGACCCTGTACGCGGGCGATGACGGGTACCGGTAGCTTGAGCACCCCCTGCATGACGCGGCTGCAGCGCTGGAACAAATCCAGGTAGTAGGCGTGATCGGGGTTGGTCCGCATCTGCTTCAGGTCGTGCCCGGCGCAGAACGCCTTGCCCTGGGCCTGCAGGATCACGCACTGCAGGGTAGGGTCCTGCGCCAGGCTGCTCAGGATGCCTTGCAGGCTCTCCAGCACCTCTTCGGACAAGGCGTTGTAGCGAGCGGGGCGATTCAGGGTAATGCGGGCCAATCCGCCGTGCCGTTGCAGGAGCACGGGGGCGTTGTCGGTCTCGATGGGCATGGGGTCTCCGTACTTGTAGTATGCGCAGGTTCTACTTGGCAGGGTTGCTGTCAGGATGCGTCAGGCTCTATATTCAAGAGGCTTATGAGCAAACTATGGCCCCGCTTCTAGGCGCTTGTAAAGCTTGGGGCTACAATCGACCGATGACGCGCCTGCGGCACAACCGTAGCGCAGCACGCTGCTTTCTACCTATACGCCTATGACCACCCCTGTAGACACCTCCGTCGAACCCAAACCCACCGTCCGTCCCCGCACGGTTGCGCCCGCCGCTGCAGCGGCCGTCGACTACGACGCCACGCAAAAGCAGAAGGCCGAGGCCAAGACCTCGCGCATTCCGATCAAGGTCGTTCAGGCGGAGCGTCTGAAAAAACCGGACTGGATCCGCGTCAAGGCGGCGGCCCCCAATTCTCGTTTCTACGAGATCAAGGAAACGCTGCGCGAACACAAGCTGTTCTCCGTGTGCGAAGAAGCCTCCTGTCCCAATATCGGCGAGTGCTTTGGCAAAGGCACCGCCACGTTCATGATCATGGGCGACAAGTGCACCCGTCGTTGCCCGTTCTGCGACGTGGGCCACGGCCGTCCCGATCCGCTGGATGAAAACGAGCCGGCCAATCTGGCCAAGGCCATCGGCGCCATGAAGCTGTCCTACGTGGTCATCACCTCGGTTGACCGCGACGACTTGCGCGATGGCGGCGCGGCCCATTTTGTGGAGTGCATTCGCCAGGTGCGCGAGCATTCGCCCCAGACCACCATCGAAGTGCTGGTGCCCGATTTCCGCGCCCGCCTGGAGCGCGCACTGGGCATTCTGGATGCCTGCCCGCCTGACGTCATGAATCACAATCTGGAAACCGTGCCGCGCCTGTACAAGCAGGCCCGTCCGGGGTCGGATTACCACCATTCGCTCAAGCTGCTGCAGGAATTCAAGAAACTGCATCCGGAAGTCCCCACTAAATCGGGTCTGATGGTGGGCCTGGGCGAAACCAACGAAGAAATCCTGGACGTCATGCGCGACATGCGCGCGCACAATGTGGATATGCTGACCATCGGCCAGTATTTGCAGCCGTCGGGGCACCATCTGCCCGTGCTGCGCTATGTCACGCCCGAGGAATTCGCCATGTTCGAGCGCGAGGCCTACGCCATGGGCTTTACCCATGCAGCCGTTGGCGCGATGGTGCGTTCGTCCTACCATGCGGATCAGCAGGCCCATGCGGCTGGCGTGCAGCCCTGATTCGCTCTTGCCGGATCAGGCCGCCTGGTCGGCAGAACGCAAAAAACCCGGCTCGCATGCCGGGTTTTTTGTGGCCGGGAATCAGTCGGGAGTGCGCATGCACCGTGCCGACAGGCTCTCTATATAGGGCTCAATGATCTCATCGTAGTCTTCTACACCCAGATACCAGGCTGTCAGGCCTGAGTCCGTCAGCTTCAGGTCGGTCCAGCAAAAAAGGGATCGATCGAAAGCATCCTTGATGGTGTCCTCGACCAGCTTGAACAGCTCGTCCATCAGCGGCAGGCAGGACAGAGGGACAGCGATGGGAGTAGCGCCTTCAAACTGCCAGGAGTACTGCTGAATCAATTCCGCGCTCCATAAGGCATGCTGCTCCTCAGCGCTCAGGGCGGGGTCGGCGGGGGGCAGGGGCATATAAAAAGCTTCTATATATAAGAGGTGGGTGTCAGGGGCCGGTGGCCAGCCATTGAATGGGGGCGCCGCCTTGCTCGACCAGCCAGTCATTCGCCTGCCGGAAGTGACCGCAGCCGATGAAGGGAACGGGAGGGCGGCGGGCAGACAAAGGAGATGGGTGGTTGGCCGCCAGGATCAAATGAGGGGAGCCCGAATGGGCCCGTATCAACTCCGTCTTGGCCTGAGCGTGGTTGCCCCACAGCATATAGACAATGGCTTGTCTGCTTTGCTGTGCTACTTGACTGAGCAAGGCGTCTGTTACCGCTTCCCAGCCTTTTTTGGCGTGGGAGGCTGGCAAGCCGTCTTCCACGGTCAGGGAGGTATTGAGCAATAAAACGCCTTGGCGAGCCCAGTTGCTCAGATCGTGACTCGCAGGTTCGGGTTGATCGGGGTATTCCTGCTGCAATTCCTTGAGGATATTGCGCAGGCTGGGCGGTGCGGGGCAGGTGTCGGGTACAGAAAAAGAAAGCCCTTGCGCCTGATTGGGGCCATGGTAAGGATCCTGTCCCAAGATGACGACGCGCACATCATTCAAGGGCAGCAACTGCAGGGCCCGGAAAGGGGCGGCGGGGTAGATGACGGCGCCTTCGGCGCGCTCCTTGTCCAGCCAAGAGGATAACGCAGCGAGTGTCGTCCGTAGATCAGCGGACTCAAGGGCGGCCTGCCAGTCAGACGGCAAACCGGATATCTGGGTCAGGATGCTGCATTCCAGTGTGTTGCCGGCGAGCATGTCGTCGCCAATCAGGCTGAGCTGCTCGGTGCTGCGAGGGGAGGATGAACGAGCCATGGTGAATGAGTGCAGGTTGATTGTCCGGGTATTGTAAGACGGTCGCCGGCCCAGGCCGAGGGGCAATCGAATGGACGAAGTAGCTTCTTGCACGTGCGCTCTCATCCCTCTCTATATAGAGGAGGGTTAAAAAGAGGCGGGATGACCGAACTCTGGTGGAGCGGCGAACCGTGGCAGTGCACGCGAATGCCTGGTGGTGGCGTAGCAGGGCTTTCTATCAGCGTCATTCTTGTTCTCTATATAGAGAGGGCGAAAAAGAGTGGTCGATCGGGGGCGAAGACGAGGGTGCCGAGGCGTGAAAAACGCCCCTGAAGATGCTGTCAAAGAGGTGAATATCTGGATCTGAATTTATTACATTTTGTAGTATTTAATGGTTTTTTCTTTTATATCAATAAGGTGGTTTATTTTTTGCGGGAAATCCCTAGTGCAGACTGAAATATTCTTGTCAAAAAGCTTGCTATTGGGGAAAACGCCATGCTATAGTTTCTTTCTTGCTGCAGCGAACAGGGTTTTCCCGAAGCGATACAGCAAGCGGTTAGAGAAGACTTCACCGCCTTGGCCAAGAGGCCCGCACCGAAGACTTTCCCAACCGGCAGAAAATAAAGCTTGCATGATTTCAGTTTTTCATGTTAAAGTTCTAGATTCTGCAAACGAGATTGCAAAGTTAAGTTTCTAAGCCAGTTGTTTGAAGTGCTTG
>JAEXOO010000029.1 GCA_023439305.1 Pseudomonadota bacterium | reverse complement strand
ACTCATCGCTTCTTACCCTTGAAATCAAGAACGGGATCCAATTTGGCACGATCCACCTGGTCATAGGTGAATTCGACCTGCGTCAGCTTGCCCGATGCTTCGTCCAGTTCCAGCCTAAAAACGGTATTCAGAGGCACGTCGGCAGGCGAGACGCCCTCTGGTGCGTGGAGCGTACCCACGAATGTCTTGTGACTATCGATCGCCTCGTGCAGGCGCACCTGCACGCGCTGGCCGGCAAAGCGCACGAAATCACCAATGCGCAGCAAGGGGCGGTCTATCCCCGGCGAGGTGACTTCAAGGCGCGCATAGTCGACGTTCTCGACTTCGAAAACGCGAGACAATTGTTTGGACACCCACTCGCAGTGCTCGATACGCACGCCTTCGGGATGATCAATGACCACTCGCAGCAGGCCCAGCGGTGCGCGTTCCACGTCCACCAGCTCGTATTCGGTGCCTGCCAGGGTCTCTTGTGCCAAAGCTAAAATGTCTGCCATAAAATCCAAAAAAAATGGGCTGTACGCCAGCCCATGGTCACCATGCCGACCGACCGCCTGTTTTGCAAACGGCGTCGACCTTATGCATTGCCAACGTACGATCCACCATGCTGCAAGCGCAACGAGGCTGGAGATTGCCCGCCCCTGCATGCAGCAGAAAACGCAGGCCCTATCGCTGGCACGCAGCATCAAAAAAGACCCAGGCGGCACAAACGCCACTGAGCCAAGTTCTTTATTCTACCAGAAAACCGGAAAATACGTGCATTCACACGGCCTTACAGCCCCAGGACAACACGCTGCGCCGGACACCGGGTCCGGCGCATCCCGGCCCTAGCGACGCCCACGCCCCAACTGGGATTCGTGAGCCGCTACGCCAGCGGGCTGCCAGTCGTCGTCCTTGCGTGTGCGGCGGCGCACCACCGTCGTCGGCTTCTTGGCGGCGGCGCGAGGCCCCTGCCCCGCCCCCTGACCCGCGCCCGCACGATCCGCCCCCGGCTTGCGGCGAGCGGACGGGCGTCCATCCTGCGGCCCACGCGCCTGAGCACCCCCGCGCGGCTGCTGCTCGGAGCGCTGGCGGCGGCCACCCTGCTCGCCGCGCGAGGTCTCGCTGCGCTGACGATAGCCGCTCGATTCCCGGCGCCCCGCATCCGGATGGCCATTAGCCAGACCGCCGCTGATGAACAAAGCGCCGTTGGCTTTTTCGTTCACCTGGGCGCCCCGCGCCGGGCGGGCGCGCCCTGCCGCCAAACGGCCGCCGCGCCCAATGCGCGCGCCGCTCAGACCATTGTGCTCCAGCGTGCCAAAGCCGGGAGGCAAGGCACTGTCATGCGACAGCGGCTGACGCTCACGACGCTGATGGCCGCCCTCTTCGTCGCCATCCTTGACCAATCCCAAGCGCAGCATGAAAGCCAGCACCAGATCCGAATCCAGCTCTTCCCAACGTCCGCGACGCAGATTCTTGGGCAGGCCGACTTCGCCGAAACGGGTCCGTATCAATCGGCTGACGGTCAGGCCCATCGCCTCGAACATACGACGGACTTCACGATTGCGCCCTTCCTGGATGATGACCCGGTACCAGCGGTTGCTGCCCTCGCCACCCAGATATTCCAACAAGCCGAACTTGGCCGGGCCGTCTTCGAGCTGGATGCCGTCGCGCAGGGACTGCATTTGCTCTTCAGTCAGCTCGCCCAGCACGCGCACCGCGTACTCGCGCTCAGCGCCGTAGCGCGGGTGCATCATACGGTTGGCAATATCGCCGGATGTCGTGAAGATCAGCAGACCTTCGGTATTCAGATCCAGACGCCCCACCGACAGCCATTTGCCGACCTTCAGCGAAGGCAGGCGGCCAAACACAGTGGCACGCCCTTCAGGATCATCATGAGTGACGATTTCGCCTGCCGGCTTGTGATACAGAATCACCCGAGGCGGACGCTTGCCGCCAGCACGATTAACCAGCAACCCATTGACGCGCACCTTGTCGTCAGCCCCGACCCGCTGCCCGATATGCGCCGGCTCGCCGTTCACGGACACGCGACCCGCGACAATCATTTCCTCCATTTCGCGGCGCGAACCTATGCCCGCCTCCGCCAGCACTTTATGCAGCTTGGGCTGAATCAGCTCGCTGCCCATGTACTTGCCCAGCTTCTGCGCAAGGCGGGCCTGCTTATCCAGATGGCTGAAGGCGATGTCATCATCCCCCTCCAGCATGACCACAGGCGCATCATCCGCCGATGGCTGCGCACGCCCGCGACCGCCGCGAGCAGCCTGCCCCGCCGGACGGCGGTTGTTGTTGTTGTTGTTGTTGTTGTTGTTATTGTGACCAGCAGTGGGCTTACGTCGGTTCTGCGAACGCGCCGGCTTGGGCGATGCCTCTGCCGACGCAACCCCCTCGGCAGACTCGCGTTGGCGCGGCGACGCTTCTTGCGCGGCATCGCCTCGGCGGCGGCGGAATGGTGTGCGCAGCTTGCGCCCTTGCCCCTTGGGGCGAGCGTTCTTGCCGGCGCCATCTTGGGCGTCGGATGCAGGGGCTGTCTTCGTCTCGTGCGAATCAGTCATTTTTAATCATTTACTCCAGAGTTTTTTATTTCTTCCGACGGCTCCGCGCCAGGTCGGCCGGCATCCGCCGACACCGACTCCAGCGAAGCCGGATCAAATTCCATGACAGCCTGGGCCGTCTCCAACACAATGGGCCCGGACGGTTCATCCACTGCACCGCCTTGGGCGGTGGATTGGGACTGCCCGCTTCCAGTCACCCGTCCATCCGAGGCTCCCTGCTCCAGCAGCGCGTCTTGCGACTGAGCACCTTGCTCCACCGCTTCTGCGCCGGCGGGCAACTGGGCCAAAATATCCAGGGAATCCATGGACTCGACCGCCGGTAATTCATCCAGCGAGCGCAATCCGAGATCATTCAGAAACTGCCGCGTCGTACCCAGCAAGGCAGGACGACCCGGCGCATCACGATAGCCCAGCACTTCGATCCACCCCCTGTCCTCCAGGGTTCGAACGATCTGAGTCGAAACACTGACGCCACGTATGTCTTCGATATCACCGCGCGTGACCGGCTGGCGCCAGGCAATGATGGCCAGGGTCTCCAGCACAGCGCGAGAATACTTGGGCGGACGCTCCAGGCTCAGGCGGGACAAGAATCCCTGCATGGCTGGACGGCTTTGAAAGCGCCAGCCACTGGCCACCTGAACCAGCTCCAGCCCCCGCTCTTTCCAGTCCAACTGCAACAAGGCCAGATAGCGGCGCAAGTCATCGCCCGACACCTCCGGCGCCACGAACATCTTGCGCAATTCAGCGCTGTTCATCGGTTGGCGCGCACACAGTAGTGCGGTCTCCAGGACGCGAATTATTTCACTTTCGGTCACTGCTGGAAAGCCTCACTGTAAGACGATACTTGCATAAGGTAAAGTTTCAATGGTATATTCATTTTCTTGACGCGGGGTGGAGCAGCTTGGTAGCTCGTCGGGCTCATAACCCGAAGGTCGTAGGTTCAAATCCTGCCCCCGCAACCAGAATTCCAAATGCCGGGCACTAAACGCCTTTAACGGCAAACCAGAAAAGCCAGCCATTGCGAGCTGGCTTTTTTGTTGTCCTTTTCCAGCCACAGCGGCGGCTTGCCTGGAAACGCCACCCGCCGCGCCAGCGATCACGCAGGCAGGCGCAGCGGTCCAGGCCGACAAGGCCGCAGAGGCAGGCAGTAGGTAAATAGCGGATTGATACATGCTTGGATAAGTCCAGGAACAATACCGGGATGAATCCGCGCCAGCCCAGCCGGCGCAAAAACAGCACAAGGAACAATGAAGGCAATTGCTGGCATCTGACCAGACGCCGAAGAACGGCGCGCAGCATGACCGAACCGGGCCACCGACTGCCTAAGCTGAAACAGAGAAATTCGTTGCCGGGGCGCCTGATGGATCAAAGGGGCCGGCTGCCAATAACAGCGCCGTGCTAGTCGACAAGATCTAGACGGTGTACGGAAGGCTGCTCGCGCGTTTGAGCTTTTTGAAATGCCAGTCAAGCCATAACCGTACTCACAGTACGTATTACACCATCACGACCGGCGTGACGCAAGAAAATCGGTCCAAAGAAAGCCCAAGACGTGTTGAGCACGCCGCGTTCGGCAAAAAAAAGCGGAAACTGCGAAAATAAAACCGTCACACTATGTACATAATCAAAAAACGTGTTATAGTTACTTCTCTGACGCGGGGTGGAGCAGCTTGGTAGCTCGTCGGGCTCATAACCCGAAGGTCGTAGGTTCAAATCCTGCCCCCGCAACCAAATACAGGAAATAGCCTTTCATGGCAATTTCTAAAAAAACCAGGCCAAGGCCTGGTTTTTTTTCGTCTATTCAATCTGGCGACTACGGTATTGCTGCAACCAGGCCACAACTTCCTGAGCATTGTGCGCCGGATGCTCGACCGGATACAGCACACTCACCACCCTGCCCGCCTGTGTCACAAAGGTCAACCGTTGCAACAAGGTCAGGTCACCGGCCTCGAACACTGGCAATCCCAGCGCCTCGGCCAGCTTGCGGCTTTCGTCTGACAATAAAGGAAAAGGCAGGTGCAAACGTTCGACCGCCTCGCGCTGATAGGCGGTCGACTGGACAGACAGGCCAAAGACGCGCTGCGCCCCGGCTTTCCTGAGCTCAGCATAATGATCCCGGAACGCACAGGATTGAGCCGTGCATCCCCTCGCCCCGGGTAGGGCATCCCAGCCCTGAATGGCGCTCCCATCCGCCGGACTGGTTCGAGGATAGACATACACGACCGCTATCCCGTCCAAGGCCGCCAGGTCCACGGATTCGCCGCTGGTCGCCGCCAGCGCAATAGAGGGCAATTGCATCCCTTCGACGATCAATCCAGCCTCCTTGAATGGCCGCTGCCGCCTGGTGCGGACTTCGGCGACAGCACTATGCTTGCTATCGCTATGCTAGCCGCTTTTGCCATCGACGGGCGGCATGGATCAAGCGCTGACTGCCTTGTGCGCTGCCAGCGGGAGCAACTCGTCGACCCGCATCAGATCAATGAAATAGGCACACAGATTGTTCAAGGAAGCATTGTGCTCCTCGTCCGTCAGCGTGGCATTGGCATCGGCCAGGAAGATCACCCGGTAATTGAGTTGATGAGCATCTCGGGCCGTACTTTCCGAACAGCAATTGGTCAGCGTACCGGAAATGATCAGCGTATCCACCCCCATGGCCTGCAAGCGCTCGTGCAGGTCGCAGGTTCCCGGCGTGAAGGCGCTGAAACGCGTCTTGTCGACCAGCAGATCGCTGTCCTGCACATCCAGCAAAGGCCAGAGTTGATGTCCATGCGCGCCGCGCGCAAACCCCAGTCGCGCCCCCTGGGCAGCGGCTGGGGTACAGAAATGATCGTACCAGCGCGTCCAGGGCGTAGCCTCGTCCGGGTCGTAGGTATAGCGCAAGAAGACATTGCGCCCGCCCGCGTGTCTGACAGCGGCCGTCACACGATTGATATTGTCCACGATCTCGCGCGCCGGCGGCACTTCCACAGGCGCGCCGACCTCCAGAAAGCCATTTTGCATGTCGATGATCAGATGGGCCGTCCTGCTCCAGTCTATATCTACGCTGGCACTCTGGGGGCCGCGCAAATGCTGCACGCGAGCCAGAATGGTGGGCGAAATGCAAATCTGATGCACATTGTCTCCTTGGTAGAGGGCAGCAGGATGGAATCCATCCTGTCCATTATGAATTTTGAGTGCCTACACTATATTGGTTTCAAAAACCCAGTTTAATTAGTGTTATCCATAGGCACCCTGGCATCACTCCGGTCGCCCCTCTGCCTCTGGCCTGCCCCTGGAAGCAGCCAGCACACTGCGCAACCAGTCGCGTACACGCACATAGGCGGCCGGCAATTGCCCCTTGTCGTAGCGAGCCTGGATCTTCATGCTGGACAACGCCTTACGCGCCTCGCCCAAAGAACCGACCTGCGCCAGCCCCACGCTGTCCAACGGCGGATCAAACGTCAATGTCACATCCAAGCGCCCGTCGGGAGCAGGCAATTCGCCAATGAACTCCAACAGGGCTTTGCGGCTGGACGCCGACGCTGTGGCCGCGGGCATCACCATGACCGCCGTGCGCGCGGCCAACAAACCCGCCTCGATCGCAGGCTTGGGGTCTTCGTACAGGCTGATGCTCGACACCACCACAGGCATGATCATGCTCTGGACCAGGCTTGCATTATCCAGGCGAAAACTCAGCGCCTGCAGTTTTGCACCCTGCAAATCATCGATACGCAGGGGCTGCCCGATACGCTCTGCTATAAGGGCCGTCGCTTGCAAGCCGATCTCGCGCAGGCTTTCCCCTTTAAGCACAGCGCGCTCCACGCGCAATTGTCCGCTTTGCGGCATCCATTCATAAGCCAGCCCGAAACGCATGGGCCGGGCCTGCAGGCGCATCAGGTAGTCCTGCCCCGGCAGGCGGCCCGTCAAGATATAGATGCCCGACACCTCCAGCCTGACCGCCTGGGGTAGATCGCCCCACTCCTTCGGCTCCAACCCCGTCCCGCTGAATCTCAACTCCTCAAACGCGACAATCATGGAGGAGCTCACCGCGTCCCATTGCCCATGGCGGACTATACAGCTCCCCTCTTCGTCACGAACCTGCATCTGCACGCCGTCTTGAGCTGAAATGCCCGCGCGCTCGAGCAAATAATCGCAGGCAGGCATCGCCTGGGCCGTCATGGCTGCGGTCGCAAGGACCCAGCCGCCTATCAGCTTTTTCTTCATCATTATCACGACCGACCGGCGTCGGCTCATCCCAGTCCAACCTCCGGCAGTCCTTCCCATAGAACGCAACGCTGGCTAGTATACAAATCCAGCCCGGCGCTACTGCGGCTGGCCCGCCCCCGAGCCCTCCTCCTTACCAATATTTACATGTCGAACTTCGAATCCGCCCGCTTCTCCCTCCTGACACGATTGGATCAGATCGCCGCCCAGGATTGGGACGAACTGGCGGGAGATCACGTGTTTTTACGCCATGCCTTTCTGTCCGCACTACAAGAGAGCGACTGCGCCAGTCCACGCACAGGTTGGAGCATGAATTTCTTGCTGATGCATCGGCAGGAACTCTTGTGCGGAGCCGTTCCGCTCTATCTGAAGCAGCACTCGCGCGGAGAATACGTCTTTGATCAAGCCTGGGCTCAAGCCTACCAGCGACACGGCCTGGCGTATTACCCCAAACTGCTCGGCGCAATCCCCTTCACGCCCGTGAGCGGCACACGCCTGCTGGCGCGTAACGGGACGGACAAGAAGCTGCTCGCGCAGCAACTGGTGCACCTGGCCCAGGACAACCAACTTTCATCTGTTCATGTGCTGTTCCCGGACCCGCAGGACAGATATGCCTTGGAGCAGGCCGGATTCATGATCCGCCACGATGTCCAGTTTCATTGGCTGAATCAGAACTATCAGGATTACGAACAATTCCTGGCCAGCCTGACTCAGCAAAAGCGCAAGAAGCTGCGCCAGGACAGTCGCAAAATAGCCGAGCAAGGCATTGTGTTTGAGCATCGCCACGGCGCGCAGATTAGCGCCGCCGAACTGGACTACTTTTACCAGTGTTACGCCAACACCTATATGGAACGCGGGCAGACGCCCTACCTGAGCCTCGATTTCTTCGAGCGCCTGCACCTGCACATGCCCGAGAGTATGGTCCTGATCCTGGCCCACCAAGAGGGAAGGCCGGTCGCCTGCGCCCTGTTGCTGCGCGACGGTCAGTCATTGTATGGACGCTATTGGGGTTGCACGCACTATGTGCCGGGGCTGCATTTCGAAACCTGCTATCAGCAGGCCATACGCTACTGCGTACGGGAACGACTGCAACGCTTCGAAGGTGGCGCCCAGGGGGAACACAAGCTGTCGCGCGGGCTGCTGCCTACGCCAACGTGCTCGGCGCACTGGGTGTCGGATCCCCGCTTTATGCAGGCCATCCAGGATTTCCTGGACGAGGAGCAGGGCCATGTGGACCGCTATCGCGACGAGCTGGCGGCCCACTCTCCTTTCAAGACCGGCGAGCCGCCGGCCTGATGCGCAGACTTAGCCTTTCTTGTCTTTGCCTCCGGCCGGATTGCCGAAGGGAAATACGGAAAACATCTGCCGCGTCTGGTCCTGCATCTGGTCCTGCATCTGCACGAACAGGTTCTTGCTCTGGTCTATATAGTTATTCATGACCGACTGCATGATAGGCGCCTGCACATTCATGAACTGCGCCCAGGCCTCCGGGCCGAACTGCGGCCCATACATGCCTTTGGATTGCTCGGTCATGCGCTCCTGGATTTCCATGAAGGCCTGGATATTTTTTTCCAGGTAGGAGCCCATGACCCCCTGCATGGCATTGCCGTAGAAACGGATGATCTGCATCAGCACGGGAGTGGAGAACATGGGAACCCCGCCGCTTTCTTCCTCGAGGATGATTTGCAGCAGAATGCTGCGGGTCAGGTCTTCGTTGCTTTTGGCATCGACGACCGTGAATTCCTCGCCCGACAGGACAAGCTGCTTGACATCGGCCAGAGTAATGTAAGCACTGGCCTGCGTGTCGTACAGACGTCGATTGGGGTATTTCTTGATGAGTCGAGAGGATCCCATGCTAATGCTTGCTTCCTAATCAGTGAATACGTGGAACGCGTGCCGGCGAGCATCAGCTCATGTGCAGGCCGCCATTCAGGGAAAAGTCCGCCCCTGTGGCGAAACCCGAATCGTCCGATGCCAGCCAGGTCACCATGGATCCGATCTCTTCGGGCGTTCCAAGGCGCCCCACCGGAATGGTAGCGACGATCTTCTCCAGGACATCGGGGCGGATCGCGCGAACCATATCCGTGCCGATATAACCAGGAGAAATAGTATTGACTGTTACGCCTTTGTTGGCAACCTCTTGCGCCAGAGCCATGGTGAAACCATGAATGCCGGCTTTGGCGGTAGAGTAGTTGGTCTGGCCGAACTGTCCTTTCTGGCCATTGACCGAACTGATATTGATGATGCGTCCCCACTTGCGCTCGACCATGCCGTCAATGACCTGTTTGGTGACATTGAACAGACTGTTCAGGTTGGTGTCGATCACGGCGCGCCAGTCTTCCTGACTCATTTTGCGGAATGTACCGTCACGGGTGATGCCCGCATTGTTCACCAGCACATCCACGCGCCCGAATTCGGCAAATACGTTCTTGAAGGTTTCGACCGTGGAGTCCCAGCAGGCCACGTTGCCGACCGACGCATGGAAGTTGAAACCTTGTTCCGCCTGCTCGCCCAGCCACTTCTGGAAATCGCGGTTAGGACCGCAGCCTGCGATGACCGTGAAGCCTTCTTTGGCCAGACGCTGACAAATTGCCGTGCCTATCCCTCCCATACCACCAGTTACATAGGCTATTTTGCTGCTCATATACATCTCCTGAGGGGTGACGAAGCTGGAGTCCGCATCCCGCGCCGCAGGCAGGCGCAAGACCGATCCAGGCACAAGGAACAAATCACGGACTTGTTCCGAAAAAAGAACCGAGCAAGACAGAGTTAGTCTGCGCGTACCTTCACAAAACTGCCGGGCGCCTCTTCCAACACGGGATAGCGCGCCTGGCCCAGCGTGCGGCGGGCGCGCTTCTTCGCGCCGGACAAGGGCTTGAGCCAGTCGATCCAGTCCGGCCACCAGCTTCCGGGCACAGATTGCGCCTGAGCCAGCCATTCCTGCGACGGCAGCGCGGCAGATGCCTCATGCTCCGCGCCTGCAGGCGCGATCCAATAATTGCGCCGTTGTTTGGCCGGCGGATTGATGACGCCCGCAATATGGCCGGAGGCCCCCAGCACAAAACGGTGATTGGCCGCCGGCAAGGCCCGCAAGGATGCGTAGGCCGATTGCCAAGGAACAATATGGTCGTCCCGAGAGCCATAGACATAGACCGGCAGCGCCAGCTGCGCGAGGTCGGCCCGGTGATTACCAAAGGGCATGCCCCCTTCCTGAACCAGTCTGTTTTCCAGATAGGTATTGCGCAAATACCAGGTAAAGAACGGTCCAGGCAAATGCGTGCCGTCGGAGTTCCAATACAGCAGATCGAACGCAGGTGGCGTCTTGCCCTGCAAATAATTGCTGCTGACATAGTTCCAGACCAGCTCGGCCGGACGCAGAAACGAAAAGGTGCTGGCCAGTTCGCGGGCGTTCAGCAAGCCGCCCTGCCCCAACTGCCATTCGCGAAATGCCACATGTGCTTCATCGATGAAGACATTCAGCACCCCCACGTCAGCAAAATCCAACATGGTCGTGAGCAGCGTCATGGACGCCGCCAGGTCCTGTCCCCGATCACGGGCCAGGGCCAGCGCACTGGCAAGCAGGGTGCCGCCTATGCAGAAACCCAGCGTATTGATTTTTTCCTGGCCGGAGAGTTCGCGCACGACACGCACGGCCTCCAGCACACCTTGCTCCAGGTAGTCCTGCCAGCCCAACGACTGCACCTGCGCCGGATCTTCGGGCTGCGGGTTGCGCCAGGAGATCAGATAGACCGTCATGCCCTGGTCGACCGCATGTCGAACAAAGGAATTGCCTTGCTGGAGGTCCAGGATGTAGTACTTGTTGATGCACGGCGGCACGATGAGCAATGGCACAGCGTGTACGGTAGCCGTCGTGGGGGCGTACTGGATCAGTTGAAATACATCGTTCTGATAGACGACGGCGCCCGGCGTGGTCGCCACGTTACGGCCCAGCTCGAACTGACTTTCGTCCGTCTGGGTCATGCGCCCTTTCTGCAGGTCGCCCAGAAAATTGAACATGCCTTGCAACAGCGACTGCCCGCCGCTGTCCACCATGGCCTGCAGGGCCTGTGGATTGAGCATCAGATAATTGGTGGGCGACATGGCCTCGCCCCACTGCATCAGCGAAAAATCCAGACGCTCGCGCTGGGCGGGCTCCAGTTCGGCCAGCTCCAGCATGTCGCGCATCGCCTTCACGCCCAATTCCCAGACATGCGCATTGAACAACGCCACCGGATTATGCTGCCAGCTTGGGTCGGCGAAACGCCGATCCTGGGGAGCGGGAAGCTCGCCGCACTGGGCTTGCTCCCATAGCGATTGCCACTGTCGGGTGTAACGAGACTGCAATTCAGCGAACCGTGTCGAATCCATGAAGCCTGCGAAACCTTGAAATACATTTTCCTTATTCAACATCGGCCACCTGTAGACGAATCTGATTCACACTTCGATCATGAAGTTGGTAACAAAAAGGGTCAATTGGGGTAATTAATTAGGTTAATCAGCCAATACCTATTATTTGCCTTTTCGATACTCCCGAGATCCTACAAAACGCATGTTACGCGCCGGTTAAGCGAGCCAGGGTCGCCTGCCGGCCTGTCTGTGCGGAACGCCGATACGAATAAAAACGCACCTGATCCTGGTACGTGCACAAATGACTCAAGTGCACCTGGATATCCCCTTGGCACAGCGTCTCCAATTGTCGCCGGGCCAATCCCGGAAGATCAGCCTGCCATTTGCCTGGGGCCCGCCCGGGAATAAAGAATTCATCTACGCCCTTAAAGCCCTCGCCGGCCTGACGAAACGCGTCCAACACTTCCTGGCCCACTTCGAAGCAAGGCTGGCTGATGGCGGGCCCGATCCAGGCCTGCCAGGCATCAGCCTGGGGACAGCGGCGGCGCATCAGGTCCAGGGTGCGTGCCAGCACGCCGGCCTGCAAGCCGCGCCAGCCGGCGTGCGCTGCCCCCACCACCCGCGACTGCCGGTCCCAGATGACAACCGGCAGGCAGTCCGCCGTCAGGATGGCCAGCACTCGGTCGGGACGAGTCGTGACGGCTGCATCAAACTGTCGAGACGACGCATCGGGCAAGTTGTCCACGTCGGCATCGAGCACCTGCGTACCATGCACCTGCTGCAGCCAGACCGGCTCGGCCCCCAGAAGCGAATGCAAGCGCTGGCGATTGGCGCGCACCTGCTGCGGATCATCACCGGTATTCACGCCCAGATTCAGACTGGCGCGCTCGCCTTCGCTGACGCCGCCCGAACGGGTCGTGCAAAAATAAAGCAGCCCGGACTGAGCCGGGCCGCTGACGGTAGGAATCAAGGACGTGTGTTCCATTCAATAGTCTCCTGAACAGACTGGAAGTCCTGCGGCGGCGGCGCCATGAACGACACCCGCTCGCCTGTCTGCGGATCGTCGAACTGAAGCATGTGTGCATGCAGCATCTGCCGCTGCGCGCCAGCCAGCATGCGCCCCCCGTACAGCGTATCGCCCAGCAAGGGGTGCTGGATGGAGCTCAGATGCACGCGGATCTGGTGCGTGCGCCCGGTTTCCAGCCGGCAGGCCACTTCAGTAACGGCTTCCTCTCCTGGTGCGTAGCCTTGGCGCAGCGTTTCGTAATGGGTGACAGCCGGTTTGGGAGCGATGGGCGCGCTGGCGCTCATGCGCACGGGAACGCGTGCATCCCGGCCTATGGGCGCATCCACCGTGCCCTGACCCGGCAGCACGCCGTGCACCAGGGCCAGGTATTGCCGGCCCATGCTGCGCTCTTGCAGTTGACGTACAAAATGTGTTTGCGCCACCTCAGTGCGGGCAACCACCAGCAGTCCGGAGGTATCCTTATCCAGCCGATGGACGATGCCGGCGCGCGGCACCTGGCGCAGCGCCGGGAAACGGAACAGCAATCCATTGAGCAAGGTCCCGCGCCAGTTGCCGGCGCCAGGATGAGTCACCAGCCCCACGGGCTTGTTCACCACCAGCCAGGATTCGCTCTGGGCCAGCACCTCGAAATCCACATCGTCGGGTTCAAAAGCCGTGTCCTGGGGCGCTTGCTGCTCCCAGACCAACACCGTATCACCGGGGTATACCGTATGCTTGACCTTGACGGTTTCGCCATTGACCAGGACATGCCCGCCTTCCACCCAGGATTGCAGCCGGCTGCGCGAATGCTGAGGGATCAGGCGCGCCAGCGTCTTGTCCAGACGGTCCGGGGCGGCATTGACGGGAAGGATGAACCGCAGGGGTTCCGCGGAAAAAACACTATCTTTTTCGGTATCTGTGTCAGGCATGGCGACAAATCATATAATTGACCAGCAATGCTAACACCAAGGATGCTTTTGTGACTCGTCTGAACCTCAACTTGCCGCGCGCTCGTGGCACCAAACTGGCCCGGTTGGCCACGATGATGGTTGCGGCTGCCCTGCTCGCAGGCTGCGGCACCACCAAGAAGGACGTTGACCCCACGGCAGGCTGGACGGCCGAGCGCTTGTACCAGGATGCCCGCCAGGAGATGTCCGCCGGCAACTGGAAAGATGCGCGCAGCCGTCTGGAGGCCGTCGAGTCCCGCTATCCCTTCGGCACATTCGCCCAGCAGGCCCTGATCGACCAGGCTTACATCAACTGGAAAGACGACGAGCCCGCCAAGGCGCTGGCCGCGATCGACCGCTTCCAGAAGCAGTACCCCAGCCATCCCGGCACGGACTATATGCTGTACCTGAAAGGCCTGATCTCCTTCACGCCGCCCAGCGCCGCCCTGTCGAACATCACCAAGCAAGACCCCAGCGAACGTGATCCCAAAGGCCTGCGCGAGTCCTACGAAGCCTTCCACGAACTCTTGCAACGCTACCCGAACAGCCGCTACGCGCCCGATGCCATCAAGCGCCAGACCTGGCTGGTCAGCACCATCGCCCAGAACGAAGTGCACGTGGCCGAGTACTACTACCATCGCGGTGCCTACGTCGCCGCCATCAATCGCGCCCAGACCGTCATCACGGATTTCAAGGGCGTACCCATCGCCGAGAAAGCGCTCTACCTGATGTACCTGTCCTACGACAAGCTGGGCCAGACTGACCTGCGCGACGACACCAAGCGGGTGCTGGACGCCAACTATCCGGATTCGGTCTACTTCAAGCAAGGCCTGGACGCCAAGGTCAACTACTGGAACCCCATGAACTGGTTCTGATGCCGTCCCGGCATCCGGCCATAAAAAAACCGCACCCAGGTGCGGTTTTTTTACGCCTGCCCCTATACCGCCGACAAGCAGACCGACAGACAACCCACCTTACTCGGGCGCAGGCTCCGACTCCAGCTCCGAGGACTCTGCCTGACGCCGGTGCTTTTGCTCGTGCAGAAAAGCCAGAGCGCGGGCTGGATCCCGCGTGCGGGAAAAAGGCGGCAAGCCGCGCCACAGCAGTTTGCCATAGGGCTTGTCGACGATACGGGTGTCGCCCACCATCAGTACGCCCCAGTCCCGCTCGGTGCGGATCAGGCGGCCGGCCCCCTGCTTGAGCGCAATGGCCGCTTCCGGCAACTGGTATTCCATGAAGGGATTGCCACCTCGCTCGCGGCAATCGTTGATGCGCGCCTCGAGCACCGGATCGTCCGGAGGAGCAAAAGGCAATTTGTCGATGGCCACCAGCGTCAATGCATCGCCCGGCAGGTCTATGCCTTCCCAGAAGCTGGCGCTGCCCACCAGAACGGCATTGCCGCGGGCGCGGAATTCGTCCAGCAGTACCTGGCGGGAACGTTCCCCCTGGCGCAATACACTGCGTTCGATATCGCGCTGGTCGAATCGGTCCCGCAACATGTCGGCAATGCGCTCGACCGAACGCAAGGTGGTGCACAAAACCAGCACGCCGCCCTGCCCCGCTTCGATCAAGGGCATCAAGGCATCCACAAAGGCTTCGTTGAAGCGCGGATGACTGGGCAAAGGCAAGGTGCTGGGCACATAGAACAGGGCCTGCTTGGCGTAATCGAAGGGCGAGGACCAGGCCTCGGTGCGAGCATCGAAAAGGCCCAGCTGACGCTTGAAGTGATTGAAGTCGCCATGCACGGACAAGGTAGCGGAGGTGAGCACCCAGGACTGCTCCTTGCCCCGGTAGCGCGAGAATATCTTGGCTACCGACAAAGGCGCGCTGTGCAAGCGCAGGTAATGCTGACCGCTTTCCACCCAGCGTACAGCCTGGTCGGCCTGTTCGCGCTCGTCGGAGTCGTCGGACAGATAGGCGTGACGCCCCTGGCGATCAGGCTGACTCCATTGGAACAGACGGGCGCGAAGCTCCAGAGCAGCCTTGTGCGCCGCCGCGAGGTCGGGGTGGCGCTCGGCCACCATGGCCAGCATCTTGATGACTTTATCGAAGGTTTCCAGCAACTGCTCCAGGGCCGAATCGAAGGCTTCGGGCTCGGGCAGCGCCTGGAACGTAGCACGCCCCCCTTGGCCGGCCAGAGAAGCGGTGCGCAAATGCAGATCCCGAGCGGCTTGTTCCAGCTTGCGCGCCACTGCGCTCCAGTCCACGGTTTCACGTGCCTGGGCCAGCCCCGCCGCTTCGATCTGACGGCACAGATCCACGATCTGATAGAGCGAGACGCTGCTGCCCAGAAAACGGGTCGCCACATCGGGCAATTGATGCGCCTCGTCAAACACCACCAAATCCACGCTGGGCAGCAGATCCGTGACGCCTTCTTCGCGCAGCGCCAGGTCGGCCATGAACAAGGCATGGTTGACCACCACGACATCGGCTTCCTGGGCATGGCGACGCGCTTTCATGACAAAGCAATCTCGCACAAAGGGGCAGTCCTGGCCCAGGCAATTTTCGCGGGTGGACGTGACGCGGTGCCAGATGTCGGCGTCTTCGGGGACTTCGGCCAGTTCGCCCTTGTCGCCGGAGCGGCTGCGTTCGGCAAACAACTGGATGGCGCGCAAATAACTGATCTCGGCGCGCGACTTCAAGGCGCGATCGTCCTGGCCCAGGCGTTCAAGGTAATAATGACAGACGTAGTTGCCACGCCCCTTGAGCAGCGCCACATCCACCGGCAAGGCCAGCGCCTTGCGCAGGTGCGGGATATCGCGCCGATAGAGCTGGTCCTGCAGGGTGCGGGTGCCGGTGGAAACCAGCGCCTTGCCGCCGCCCATGAATACCGGCACCAGATAGGCCCAGGTCTTGCCCGTGCCCGTCCCGGCTTCGGCAATCAATACGCCCGCCTCGGCCACCGTCTGGCTGATCGCCTGGGCCAGCTCCAGCTGAGCCTGACGAGGACGGTAGTGGGAGACAGAGTCCGCCAGGGGCCCCTGGGGAGAGAAAATATCGGAATAATCCTGCAACAGCATGGGCAAACGACCGGTAGTGAAATGTGACCATAGCAAGAACTGTCTACAATCACAGTAGATACATACAAGATGATACTCGTCATTCCTGTGTCGCTGCCGGTCTTTATGGCAAAATGCGGCGCTTGAAGACCCTTTTACAACGATGGACCCATGACTGAAATGACTGTGGAAACCCTCGCCCGGGAACAGGATCATCAGCAGATTCTGACGCTGCTGGCCTCCGAACTGAACATACGCGCCAACCAGGCCGCCGCCACGGTGGAACTGCTGGACAACGGCGCCACCGTCCCCTTCATCGCCCGCTACCGCAAGGAAGCCACCGGCGGGCTGGACGACAATGTGCTGCGCGAGCTGGAAGTGCGCCTGATCTACCTGCGCGACATGCAGTCCCGCCGGCACGCCATCCTGGAATCCATCGGCCAACAGGGCAAGCTCACCCCCGAGCTGGAACAGGCCATTCTGGCCGCCGATACCAAGCAGCGCCTGGAAGACCTGTACGCCCCCTACAAACCGAAGCGCCGCACACGCGCCCAGATCGCCCGCGAGGCAGGCCTGGAGCCGCTGGCCGACGCCATTCTGGCGGACCGCACGGCCGACCCGCTGGCGCTGGCCGAAGGCTACCTGAATCCGGACGCCAAAGTGGATTCGCCCAAGGCCGCGCTGGACGGCGCACGCGATATCCTGGCCGAACGTTTCGCCGAACAGGCCGATCTGCTCGAAGCCATGCGCGACTACCTCTGGAAGTCCGGCCACCTGTACTCCAAGGTGGCCGAAGGCAAGGAGCAAGAAGGCGACAAATTCCGCGACTGGTTCGACTTCCACGAGCCGCTGCGCCAGCTGCCCTCGCACCGCGTGCTGGCCTTGCTGCGCGGCCGCCAGCAAGGCGCGCTGGAACTGCGCTTGGGCCTGGAGCCGGACGCCGATCAACTGTTGCCCCACCCCTGCGTGCTGAAAGTGGCTGAATTGACCGCCATCGGCGCCAGCTTTGCCGCCGACGCCAGTCCGCGCGATCACTGGCTGGCCGAAGTCTGCCGCTGGACCTGGCGCGTGAAACTGCTGACCGCCTTCGAAACCGAACTGGTCGGCCGCCTGCGCGAAGACGCCGAGCAGGAAGCCACCCGCGTGTTCGCGGCCAACCTGCGCGATCTGCTGCTGGCTGCGCCAGCCGGCCACAAGAATGTGCTGGGTCTGGACCCCGGCATACGCACCGGCGTCAAAGTGGCCGTCATCGACGCCACCGGCAAAGTGCTGGACACCGCCACCGTGTACCCCTTCGAGCCGCGCCGCGATCGCGAAGGCAGTCTACGCACCCTCGCTTCCCTGGCCACACGCCACAAGGTAGAACTGGTCGCCATCGGCAACGGCACCGCCTCGCGCGAGACCGAAAAGCTGGTCGCCGACCTGCAGCAGGCCTTCCCGCAGCTGCCCCTGACCCGCGTGATGGTGTCCGAAGCCGGCGCATCGGTGTATTCCGCATCGGAAGTGGCGGCACAGGAATTTCCCGACATGGATGTGAGCCTGCGCGGCGCCGTATCCATCGCCCGCCGCCTGCAGGATCCACTGGCCGAACTCGTCAAGCTGGATCCCAAGTCCATCGGCGTAGGCCAATACCAGCACGATGTGAACCAGCGCGAGCTGGCGCGCAGCCTGGACGCCGTGGTCGAGGACTGCGTGAACGCCGTCGGCGTGGACGTGAACACCGCGTCCTACGCCCTGCTGGCCCGCGTCTCGGGCCTGAACAGCACCCTGGCCAAGAACATCGTCAGTTGGCGCGACGAAAACGGCGCCTTCCAGAGCCGTCGCCAACTGCGCGACGTGCCCCGTTTCGGCGAAAAAGCCTTCGAACAGGCGGCCGGCTTCCTACGCATTCCCGGAGCCCAGAACCCTCTGGATGCTTCCGCCGTCCATCCGGAAGCCTATCCGGTGGCCGCCCGCATTCTGGAACGTCTGCAGGCTGACGCCGCCGGCGTCATGGGCCGCGCCGGCGCCTTAAAAACCCTGTCGCCCTCGGACTTCACCGACGAGCGCTTTGGTCTGCCCACTGTGCGCGATATCTTCAACGAAATCGAAAAGCCAGGCCGCGACCCGCGCCCGGAATTCAAGACGGCCCAATTCCAGGAAGGGGTAAACTCCCTGAATGACCTGAGCCCCGGCATGGTACTGGAAGGCGTGGTCACTAACGTGGCCAACTTCGGCGCCTTTGTGGACATCGGCGTGCACCAGGACGGACTGGTGCATATTTCGGCTCTGTCCGATACCTTCGTGAAAGACCCGCGCGATGTCGTGCGCGTCGGCCAGACCGTGAAGGTCAAAGTGCAGGAAGTCGATGTCGCCCGAAAGCGTATCGCCCTGACCATGCGCCTGAACGACGACAGCCCGACAAGCGCTCGCCGCAGCGAATCGGGCAGCCCATCCGGCCAGCGCCGCCACAACCAGCCACGCCAGGCCCGTACGGCCGACGCCAACCCCCAGGGCGCCATGGCGGCCGCCTTCAGCAAACTTCGGAGATAAGCCATGACTACACCCGAGCGCCTTTCAGCCCTGCAGCGTCTGCTCAATCTCTTGACCGGATTCGAGCAGCACGAACAGGACATCCAGGACATCGCCCGATCCATCCTGAACGCCTGCGCCAGCCCTGCTGCCATGGGCGAGGCCTACGGTACGCAGGCCCGCACCTTGATGGAACACGACCCCGAAGGCGCCCTGGTGCTGGCCATCAGCTACGAGCTGGACGATTACCTGGCCCTGGCGGACACCGTGGACGAACTATGGGAGGAAGTCCAGGCGGCGTTCGAATCGCGCGACCTGCCGCCCTTCCCCTACGACGACATGCCTTTCCAGGATGTAGATGGTTTCTTCGAGTGGGCCGACGAACAACTGCTGGCCAGCCACCCCGACTACGGGCTGCTTGAGTTCGCCCAAAGTTACGACGAGGAATTCCAGCTCATCCTGGTCCAGCGTGAACACATTGCCGAGATCCTGACGCTCTGCCAGGAACTGGGCATCCCGGCTGAGCCCTGCTGGGACTGAGACTTCCAACAAAAATGCCTGCATCACTGCAGGCATTTTTTTCATGTCCGGCTTAGCTCTTATTCGTCCCGGAACGTCGCCAACGCCTGTTCAATCGCAGCGCGTTCTGCCGCATTCAACTCTGCCACTACCTGGCCCTGCCACTGCACCGTCAAGCGTCCTTCGTGCTCGCGCAGCACATCAGCAGCCACTTCGTTCTGCAAGGCCTTGATCACCGCGCCGGCCTGCTTGGGATCCGCGTAGGCGCAGGACAGAAACAACTCCTGACCATCGGCATCCACCAGACGGAAACGGAAAGAGCCATCGTCTTCGCGAAAATTGACGAAACGGGCTTTACGCGCCTTGGCTTGCGTCTTGGCACCAACGCCCGCCTGAGGATCGCGCAAGCCGACGGCCGCCTTCAGCTCCTGGATGAACGGCGTGGCATAAGAACGGGCTTTGCGGGCACCGACCTGCAGCAGCTCTTCGATATCCTGCGGACGAGCCATCAAGGACTCATAACGCTCGCGCATGGGCGCGATCATGGTTTCCAGCAGCTCGTACAGCGCCTGCTTGGCCTCGCCCCAGGCCAGGCCATCCAGCAGTTGCTGGCGGAAGGCCTGGCTTTGCTCGCGTGTCGAAAAAGCCTGATACAGCGCCATCAAATGCGAGTCGTCGGGATTCTTGGCCTCGCCCGGCCCCTTGGAATCGGTGACGATGCGAGCGATGGCGGCCTTCAGCGCTTTCTGGCCGCCTTCGAACAAGGGAATGGTATTGTCGTAGCTCTTGGACATCTTGCGTCCATCCAGGCCGGGCAGCAAAGCCACATCTTCCTCGACCTGCACCTCGGGCAGCACAAAGAAATCCTTGCCACGCCCATACAGGTGATTGAAGCTCTTGGCGATGTCGCGCGCCATCTCCAGGTGCTGAACCTGATCGCGGCCCACAGGCACCTTGTGGGCATTGAACATCAGGATGTCGGCAGCCATCAGCACCGGATAGCTGAACAGGCCCATGGTGACGCCGTCATCGGGCTCCGCGCCGGCCAGCTCGTTCTTGTCCACAGAGGCCTTATAGGCATGGGCGCGATTCATCAAGCCCTTGCCAGTGACGCAATTCAGCATCCAGGTCAGTTCGGGAATCTCGGGAATATCGGACTGGCGATAGAACGTGACCCGCTCCACGTCCAGGCCGCAGGCAATCCAGGTCGCCGCAATCGCCCGGCGGGAGATGGCGACGCGCTCGGGATCATCGCACTTGATCAGCGCGTGATAATCCGCCATGAAAAAGAAAGCGTCGACGTCAGCCTGCTGGCTGGCCCGGATGGCCGGACGGATGGCGCCGGCATAATTGCCCAGGTGAGGGATACCGGTCGTGGTCACGCCGGTCAGTACTCGAATCGTCATGGATTGCACTCGTTAAACAACAGGGTAAGAAGCAAGAGCCGGGGCTCTTTACAGCGTCACCGCCTGGCGCCGCTCGGACTCCAGGTATTCGCGCGACTGCATCTCCAGCAGGCGCGACACCGTGCGATGAAACTCGTTGGCCATCGGGCCGTCCACATACAGCTCCTCGGCGGGAACAGCGGCGGACATGATGAATTTGACCTTGTGATCGTAAAAGACGTCAACCAGCCAGGTAAAGCGGCGCGCAGCGGATGCGTCACGCGCCGTCATGCGCGGTACATCGGACAGAATCACGGTCTGGAAACGCGTGGCCAGATCCAGGTAGTCGTTCTGGGAACGGGCGCTTTCGCACAAGGTCTTGAAATCGAACCAGACCGCCGTGCCGGACAAGGCCACTGCGCGCAACTCGCGATTTTCCACCGTCAGCACCGGCTCCAGCGGCGCGGTGTCCGACAGCGAGGAAAAAATAGTCTTGAGCTGTGCCGTCGTGTCGTCATTCAGCGGGGTCAGGTACGTATGCACCTGCTCCAGGGCGCGGCGCCGATAGTCTACGCCGGTGTCCACGTTCATGATATCCATGTTCTTTTGCAACAAGGCGATGGCCGGCAGGATGCGATCGCGGTGCAGGCCGTCCGGGTACAAGGTGGACGGCTCGTAGTTGGAGGTCATGACAAACGAGGTGCCGCGCTCGAACAGACCCAGCAGCAGCTTGTACAGAATCATGGCATCGGCCACGTCCGACACGTGGAATTCGTCAAAGCAGATCAGCCGGTAGCGCTTGGCGATGCGCTTGGCCACTTCGTCCAGCGGATCGCTCATGCCTTTGACCTGATCCAGCTCCTTGTGTACGCCGCGCATGAACTCATGAAAGTGAATCCGCGTCTTGCGTTTGAGAGGCACAGTCAGATAGAAAGCATCCATCAGAAAGCTCTTGCCGCGCCCGACGCCGCCCCACAGATAGACGCCGCGCGGCACGGCGGGGCGCGACAGCAACCGGCGCAAGGCGCTGGAGCGGGCCTGGCGGAACACCACCCAGTCGTCGTAGAAGCGCTGCAGGCGCTCAATGGCCTGTTCCTGCGCGCTGTCGGCGCGGTAGCCTTTTTCGGCCAAAGCCTGATGGTAATACTCTCGAACGTTCATGACACCTGCTGGTAAATCAATTTTGCCTTGTGGCGTTCCGGCGGTCCGGCGTTCCGGCGGTCCGCCGGCCGAACAAAAAAAGGGCGAGCCTGTGCCCGCCCTTTTCAAGAAACACCCTGAAAGTCTATCAGAAGTTCAGTGCGCGCTTGTCCACGGCCAGTGCGGCTTCTTTCATGGCTTCGGACAGCGTGGGGTGAGCGTGGCAGATACGGGCGATATCTTCGGCAGCACCACGGAACTCCATGATGGCGACCGCTTCGGCCACCAGCTCGGAGGCCACAGGTCCGACGATATGCACGCCCAGGACTTCGTCCGTCTTGGCATCGGCCAGCACCTTCACAAAGCCGGTGGTGTCGCCCAGAGCGCGGGCGCGGCCGTTGGCCAGGAAGGGGAAGCTGCCCGCACGGTAGGCGCGGCCTTCGGTCTTCAGCTGCTGCTCGGTCTTGCCGACCCAGGCGATCTCGGGCGAGGTGTAGATGACCCAAGGCACGGTGTCGAAGTTGACATGCGGCTGCTGGCCGGCCAGACGCTCGGCCACGGCCACGCCTTCTTCTTCAGCCTTGTGGGCCAGCATGGGACCGCGCACCACATCGCCGACAGCCCAGATACCAGGCAGGCTGGTGGCGCAATCGTCGTCCACGACCACGAAGCCGCGCTCGTCCAGTTTCAGGCCGATGGTTTCAGCACCCAGGCCGGCCGTGTTGGGCACGCGGCCGATGGACACGATCAGTTTGTCGGCATCCAGCTTCTGCTCGGCGCCCGCGGCGTCGACATAGCTGAGGCTGACTTGCTTGGCAGTCTTCTTGATCTCGCCGACTTTCACGCCGACGTTGATCTTCAGACCTTGCTTGGTTAGGGACTTAAGGGCTTCTTTGGCCACGTCGCGATCGACGGCGGACAGGAATTCAGGCGCGCCTTCCAGGATGGTGACATCCGAACCCAGGCGGCGCCAGACGCTGCCCAGCTCCAGGCCGATCACGCCTGCGCCGATGATAGCCAGCTTCTTGGGCACTTTGGGCAGACGCAGCGCACCGTCGTTGGACAGGATCTGGTCTTCGTCGAACTCGGCGCCGGGCAAGGCGCGAGCCGAACTGCCGGTGGCGATGATCACGTTCTTGGCCACCAGCTCTTCAGCATTGGCGCCGGCCACATTCACCGACCAACCGCCGTCCACCTTGGCGCCGAACGAGGCAGTGCCATGGAAGAAGTTGACCTTGTTCTTCTTGAACAAATACAGAATGCCTTCGTTGTTCTGCTTGACCACGGTGTCCTTGCGGCCCAGCAGTTTGTCCAGGTTCAGGGACACGCCCTTGACGTCCACGCCGTGATCGGCCAGGTGCAGATTGGCATGTTCGAAGTGCTCGGAGGACTGCAACAGAGCCTTGGAAGGAATACAACCCACGTTGGTGCAGGTGCCGCCGGGAGCGGGCTTGCCTTCGGCGGTGGACCAGGCGTCCACGCAGGCCACGCTCATGCCCAACTGGGCGGCGCGGATGGCGGCAATGTAACCGCCGGGGCCGGCGCCGATAACTACGACATCAAACTGTTTAGCCATGAAATTTCCATAAAGATGGAAACGCATCCGGGACCGCCAGCAGTGCGGGCGGGAAGTCATCGGGCCGGTCTTGCCGGCTCCCCGCTGCGTTTCGGAAAATAAAGTCGGCCAAGGCTCGGAATCAAGCACTTGGCCGTAAAAATATAACTAAAAGATTACAGCGTGCTTAGATGTTCAGCAGCAGACGCTGTGGATCTTCCAGCGCTTCCTTCATGGCCACCAGACCCAGGACGGCTTCGCGGCCGTCGATGATACGGTGGTCGTAGGACATGGCCAGGTAGTTCATGGGACGGATCACGATCTGACCGTTTTCCACAACAGGACGGTCCTTGGTGGCGTGGATGCCCAGGATGGCCGACTGAGGCGGGTTGATGATGGGGGTAGACAGCATGGAGCCGAATACACCGCCGTTGGAGATCGAGAAGGTGCCGCCCGTCATTTCTTCCAGGGTCAGCTTGCCGTCGCGGGCGCGCACGCCGAAGTCGGCGATCTGCTGCTCGATTTCAGCAATGGTGAGCTGGTCGGCGTTGCGCAAGATAGGCACCACCAGACCGCGCGGGCTGCCCACGGCCACGCCGATGTCGAAGTAACCGTGGTAGATGATGTCCTTGCCGTCGACCGACGCGTTCAGCACGGGGAATTTCTTCAGAGCGGCAACGGCGGCCTTCACGAAGAAGGACGTGAAGCCCAGTTTGACGCCGTGTTCTTTTTCGAACTGATCCTTGTAGGTCTTGCGCAGGTCCATGACGGCCTGCATGTTCACCTCGTTGAAGGTGGTCAGGATGGCGTTTTCGGCTTGCGACTGCAGCAGACGCTCGGCGACACGGGCGCGCAGGCGGCTCATGGGCACGCGCTGTTCGGGGCGACCGTCCAGCGACAGCGTAGGAGGAGCAACAGGAGCGGCGGCAGGCTTGCTGGCGGCAGGCGCGTTGGCTTGCAAGGCATCGCCCTTGGTGATGCGGCCGCCACGGCCGGACCCTTCAACAGCGCTGGCGTCCACGCCTTTTTCAGCCAGAATCTTGGCGGCGGCAGGCGAGGCCACGGACGAAACAGACGCTGCGGGAGCAGCGGCAGGAGCGGCCTCGGCGGCAGGCGCCTGAGCGGCGGCGGGAGCCGCTGCGCTGGCTTTGCCGTCGGTGTCGATGCGGGCCAGGATATCGCCCGAGGTCACGGTGCTGCCGTTGGCCTTGACGATTTCGCTGAGCACGCCCGCTGCCGGGGCAGGCACTTCCAGAACGACCTTGTCGGTTTCGACTTCGATCAGGATTTCATCGGCCTGCACCATTTCGCCGGGCTGCTTTTTCCATTCGAGCAGCGTGGCTTCGGAGATGGACTCGGAGAGTTGGGGGACCAGAACGTCGGTAATTGCCATGATTGTATTTTCCGTATTTAAAAATTTGGGGTGCTTATTTGGTCAGCATGAAGCTTTTGCCACGAGGGCCGAAAGCCGATTCGATCAGGGCTTTCTGCTGTTCCTGGTGCTTGGCCAGGTAGCCGACGGCCGGCGAGGCGGAGGCGGGACGACCGGAGTAGCCCAGCTTCTGGCCTTCGGCCATGTTCTCGTAGATGTGATGCTGAACATAGAACCACGCACCTTGGTTTTGTGGCTCGTCCTGGACCCAGATGACTTCCTTGGCATTGCCGTATTTCTGCAGCTCGGCCTGGAAGGATTTGTGGGCGAAGGGGTACAACTGTTCCACACGGATAATTGCAACGTCGTTGCGCTCCTGTTCCTTACGAGCATGCATCAGGTCGTAGTAGACCTTGCCCGAGCAGACCAGGACGCGCTTGACGGCGGACGCGTCGATGGACTCGTCGTGTTCGCCGATGACAGGCATGAACTGCCCTTCGGCCAGATCCTTCAGTGGCGAAGTGGCGTCTTTGTTACGCAGCAAGGACTTGGGCGTCATGATGACCAAGGGCTTGCGGAAAGGACGGATCATCTGGCGGCGCAACACGTGGAAGATCTGCGCGCCGTTGGTAGGCTGCACGACCTGGATGTTGTTGTCCGCGCACAATTGCAGGAAGCGCTCGATGCGGGCCGAGGAGTGCTCGGGGCCCTGGCCTTCGTAGCCGTGCGGCAGCATCAGGGTCAGGCCGCACTGACGGCCCCACTTGGCTTCGCCAGAGGTGATGAACTGGTCGATGACAACCTGGGCGCCATTGGCGAAGTCGCCGAACTGGGCTTCCCAGATGGTCAGGATATTAGGCTCGGCGGATGCGTAGCCGTATTCAAAGGCCAGCACGGCCTCTTCGGACAGCACCGAGTCGATCACCAGGAAACCGGCCTGGCCTTCGGAGACATTCTGCAAAGGAATGTAGGTGCCGTCGTCCCAGCGCTCGCGCTTCTGGTCGTGCAACACGGCATGACGGTGCGTGAAGGTGCCGCGGCCCGAATCCTGGCCGGTGATGCGGATGGCGTAGCCGTTGTTCACCAAGGTGGCGAAGGCCAGGTGTTCGCCCATGCCCCAGTCCACGTTAGCTTCGCCGCGAGCCATGGCGCGACGATCGTTCAGCAGGCGATTCACCAGCGGATGCACCGTGAAGCCTTCGGGAACCGTCGTCAGTTTTTCGCCGATGCGGGTCAGTTCGGACATGGGCAGCGCCGTGTCGGCCTGATCGGTCCATTTGGCGTTCAGGAACGCAGACCAGTCGGTGGCGTACTTGTTCTTGTAATCGGTCAGCACGGGTTCGACCGTGCGCTTGCCGTCTTCCATCAGTTGACGGTAGGACTTGACCAGATCTTCGGGTTCGTTTTCGGCCAGCACGCCCTGGGTGACCAGCTTGTCGGCGTACAGCTTGCGCGTGCCGTTGTGCATGCCGATTTTCTTGTACATCAGCGGCTGTGTCATCGAGGGAGTGTCTTGCTCGTTGTGGCCCAGCTTGCGGAAGCACACCACGACGATGACGACGTCGTGCTTGAATTCGCGGCGGTAGTCCAGAGCCAGCTGGGTCACAAACACCACGGCTTCGGGATCGTCGCCGTTCACGTGGAACACAGGGGCTTCAATCATCTTGACCACGTCCGTGCAATACAGCGTGGAGCGCGTGTCGCGCGGATCGGAGGTAGTGAAACCGATCTGGTTGTTGATGACGATGTGCAGCGTGCCGCCGGTACCGTAGCCACGGGTCTGGGCCAGGTTCAGGGTTTCCATGACCACGCCCTGGCCGGCAAAAGCCGCATCGCCGTGCACCAGCACGGGCAGGACCTGGCTGCCTTCTTCGTCGTTGCGGCGATCCTGGCGGGCGCGCACCGAACCTTCAACCACGGGGTTGACGATTTCCAGGTGGGACGGATTGAACGCCAGGGACAGGTGAACCGGACCGCCACGGGTGGACAGGTCGCTGGAGAAACCGTTGTGATATTTCACGTCGCCGTCGGTCAGGCCTTCGGCATGGCGGCCTTCGAACTCCGCAAACAGGTCGCCGGGCATCTTGCCCATGATGTTGACCAGCATGTTCAGGCGACCACGGTGAGCCATGCCCACAATGATTTCCTGCACGCCGTTTTCACCGGCGTGGTTGACCACTTCGTCCATGCAGGCGATGAAGCTTTCGCCGCCTTCCAGGGAGAAGCGTTTCTGGCCCACGTATTTGGTGTGCAGGAAACGTTCCAGGCCTTCGGCCTCGGTCAGTTGCTGCAGGATGTGGCGCTTCTGGTCCACCGTGAAGGAGCCCGTGCCGTGCACGGATTCCAGGCGCTGCTGAATCCAGCGCTTGGCCACCGGATCGGAGATGTGCATGAACTCCGCGCCCACCGAGCGGCTGTACGTGTCACGCAGCGCCTTGAGCATGTCGCGCAGCGTCATGGTGTCGGCTTTGGTGAAGTACGTGTTGGTGGCGGAATAAACCTGATCCAGGTCAGCTTCGGTCAGGCCGTAGAAAGCGGGATCCAGCTCGGGAAAGTTGGGACGCTCGGAGCGCTTGAGCGGGTCCAGGTCGGCGATGCGGGCGCCCAGCGAACGGTAGGCGGCGATCATGGACTGGATGGAGACCTGTTTCATGGCCACGGCCAGATCCGGAGCCTGCGAGCGGGTCAGGAAGGCGTTGGCCTTGGCGCGCTGGGCAAAGGATTCGACGATGGGAGCATGCGCCTGGTCGCGGGTGTTGTCGCGGCCGTCGGTGGCAGGCAGGTGCTGCAGCTGATCGAAGTAGTCGCGCCATTGGTCGGCGACGGAACCTGGGTTGTCGAGGTAGGACTCGTAGAGTTCTTCGACATAGGGAGCATTGCTCCCGAACAAATAGGAGTTACTTTGCAGTTCTTTTTGCGATGACATTATTACGCTTCACCTATCCGAGTGCTTCACTCGTGTTGAGATGCAGGAAAACCTTCCGCGACACGGCCATGCCGGTTAGCGGATAGCGGAGCAGAAGGCAACGTGGGACGCCTTATACAAGCCGTATGATTTCTAGTATAACGCCGACAGCAGAAGGCGCAATTATTGACACCCAAAATGCCCAAGCGTCCAGAGAGACCGTTGGCATTAACAAACACATCCCTTGCGCGCAGGATGCTTGCGGCCATGCCCAAGGGTGTCAAAAAGCTGTGTTCGCGGCCCCTCGCCGCCCCACATGGGGGAAATTTTCCGATATGCTAAATGGTCTCGAAATCCAGGCCGTTCCGGGCCTAGCATCGCGCACCGCCTCCTCACCCCCAGGGGCGCGAGCCTACGCGCCGTACCCGGTCGCAGTCATGGCATATGCTGGCTATAACAAATCAGCACCTATCCGAGCCTGGATTTCTTATAAATTACTGTCATTTTTACGCTAAAAAAT
The DNA here is from genome assembly GCA_023439305.1 of Pseudomonadota bacterium. Classification (GTDB taxonomy): domain Bacteria; phylum Pseudomonadota; class Gammaproteobacteria; order Burkholderiales; family Burkholderiaceae_B; genus Alcaligenes. Next base: position 191,178 of record JAEXOO010000029.1, on the reverse strand, counting down.
ACACTCAGGAGCTTTACCATAATGGACGCCAACGCCGATCTGGCCAAACTTGCGCTGGACTATCACGCGTACCCCACCCCCGGCAAAATCTCGGTGGTGCCGACCAAGACGCTAGCCAATCAGGACGACCTGTCCCTGGCCTACTCGCCCGGCGTAGCATCGGCCTGCATGGCCATCCATGCCGAAGGCGAAGAAGCCGCCGCCAAGTACACCTCGCGCGCCAACCTGGTCGCCGTGGTCACCAACGGCACTGCGGTGCTGGGTCTGGGCAACATCGGCCCGCTGGCCGCCAAGCCGGTCATGGAAGGCAAAGGCTGCCTGTTCAAGAAGTTTGCCGGCATCGACGTATTCGACATCGAACTGAACGAAAACGACCCCGACAAGCTGGTTGACATCATCGCCGCGCTCGAGCCCACGCTTGGCGGCGTGAACCTGGAAGACATCAAGGCGCCCGAATGCTTCTACATCGAAAAGAAGCTGCGCGAGCGCATGAGCATCCCTGTGTTCCACGATGACCAGCACGGCACCGCCATCATTTCCTCGTCCGCTGTCATCAACGGCCTGAAGGTCGTGGGCAAGGACATCGGCGACATCAAGCTGGTCTGCTCGGGCGCCGGCGCTGCCGCCATCGCCTGCCTGGACTTGCTGGTCGCCGTCGGCGTCAAGCGTGAAAACATCTACGTCAGCGACTCGCGCGGCATCATCTGGAAAGGCCGCGAAGAGAACATGGAAGCCAACAAGGCCCGCTACGCGCAGGAAACCTCAGCCCGCACCCTGGCCGACGCCTGCGTGGACGCCGACGTGTTCCTGGGCTGCTCGGCCCCCGGCGTGCTGACCGGCGACATGGTCAAGACCATGGCCCGCCAGCCCCTGATCCTGGCCCTGGCCAATCCTGAGCCCGAGATCCGCCCTGAAATCGCCAAGGCCGCCCGCCCTGACTGCATCATCGCTACCGGCCGCTCGGACTACCCCAACCAGGTCAACAACGTCCTGTGCTTCCCCTTCATTTTCCGTGGCGCACTGGACGTAGGCGCCAGCGTGATCAACGAAGAAATGAAGCTGGCCTGCGTGAAAGCTATCGCCGAGTTGGCCCAGGCCGAACTGAACGACGAAGTGGCCACAGCCTATGCCGGCCAGGACCTGAGCTTCGGCGCTGACTACATCATCCCCAAGCCCTTCGACTCCCGCCTGATCGTCGAGATCGCTCCCGCCGTGGCCCAGGCCGCGATGGATTCCGGCGTGGCCGCCCGTCCCATCGAGGACATGGAAGCCTACCGCCAGAAACTGATCTCCATGACCTACCACACCGGCCCGCTGATGCGTCCGCTGTACATGCAGGCCAAGTCCGCGCCCAAGCGCATCATCTACGCTGACGGCGAAGACGAGCGCGTACTGCGCGCCGTGCAGACCGTGGTCGACGAGCGTCTGGCCAAGCCTATCCTGGTGGGCCGCCCCAGCGTCATCGACATGCGCATCAAGAAGGCCGGCCTGCGCCTGGAGGCCGGCAAGAACATCGAGATCGTCGATCCTGAAGACGACGACCGCTTCACCGAAACCTGGACGTCGTACTACAAGCTCAAGGCCCGCGAAGGCGTGACCCCCGACATCGCCAAGGCCATGATCCGCAAGCACAACTCGCTGATCGGCGTGATGCTGCTGCAACGCGGTGATGCCGACGGCATGATCTGCGGCGTGGCCAGCAACTACGACAGCCAGCTGAACTACGTGGAACAGGTCATCGGCCTGAAGAAGGATGCACAGACCTTCGCCGCCATGAACGTGCTGATGCTGCCGACCCAGACCCTGTTCGTCTGCGATACGCACGTCAACGAGAACCCCACGGCCGAACAGATCGCCGACATGACGATCCAGGCCGCCGAGGAAGTCAAGCGCTTTGGCGTGGTGCCTCGCGTGGCCCTGCTGTCGCACTCGAACTTCGGCAGCCGCCAGACCGAGTCGTCCCGCAAGATGGCCAAGGCCCGCCAGATCCTGGCCGAGCGCGCGCCCGACCTGGAAGTGGATGGTGAAATGCACGCCGACTCCGCACTGTCCGAGAAGATCCGCCTGAAGGCCTTCCCCGACACCACGCTGCGCGGCGCGGCCAACCTGCTGATCACGCCCAACCTGGACGCCGGCAACATCACCTACAACATGCTCAAGATGACGGGCAGCAACGGTGTGGCCATGGGCCCCATCCTGCTGGGTGCCGCACGCCCTGTGCACATCCTGACCACCAGCGCCACTGTGCGCCGCATCGTGAACATGACGGCCCTGGCCGTGGTGGACGCACAGATCGAAACTCAAGGCTAAGCCTCGGGACTTCAGTCTGACCCAAAAAAAACAGCGGCCCCTCGGGGCCGCTGTTTTTATATGCGCTGCTCTCAGGTCGCCATGGCAGGCGCAGGCTGACGCCCTCGCGACAGGCTCAGACCACCCAGCGTCACGGCCAGCCAGATAGCCGCCGCCACCCACCACAACAGGGAACCAGTGATCAGCGCCTGGCCGATCAAGCCCGCCTGGATGACGTAATACACCATGGGGATCAATGTCTTGCGGACGATTTCTCCCTCGCGTCCCAGCATGCCCACCACAGCACCAGCCGCCACAACGTTGTGTACGCAGATCATATTGCCCGCCGCTCCGCCCACGGCCTGCAAGGCCACCACGACGGCGGATTGGTCCAGATTCAGCCCGATCTGCTGGGCAGTGGAGAACTGGAAATAAGAAAACATCATGTTACTGACAGTATTGGAGCCCGCAATGAAGGCGCCCAGGCTGCCCACCCAGGGCGAAATCGTGGGCCAGGCCTGGCCGGCTGCCGCTGCAGCCCCTTGCGCCAGCACCAAAGGCATACTGGCGATCGAACCGTCGGCTGCCGCCGAGTTGATGAACACCTGCACCATGGGCACGGCCAGCAGCAAAGCAGGCGCTGCGCAGCCCATCGTGTGCAGCGAGTCCTTGACGCCCGCCATGTACTGCTTGCCGCTCATGCTGAAAATGGCGATGCAAGCCAGGGACACAAGAATCAGGATAGCACCGGGGGAATACAGCAACTGCGCAGAGGCCGAGATACCCGTGCCCAGAATGCCTTCCACCTTCAGGGTAGCCGAGGGCCCTGTCAGCCAGGCTTTCACAGCTGGCACGGTGCGGGTCAGGATCAGCAGCAGCACAACCAGCACATAGGGCGAAAACCCCCGCAGCACCGAAAAACGCGAACCTTGCTGGGCGGCATCGTCCATATTGACCGTACCCAGCCAATGGGACGGCCACTGACGGCGATCAGGGAAGTCGAAGACGGTTCTGGGCAGGAACCAGCCCTTGCGGGCCGCGGTCACGACGATCACCAGACCCACCATGGCGCCCAGCATGGACGGAAACTCCGGCCCCAGCACCACGGCGATCAGGTAATACGGCACCGTAAAAGCCACACCCGCAAACAAGGCGAACTTCCAGGCGCCCAGGCCTTCAGCGAAGGAGCGGCGCTCGCCGAAGAAGCGGGTCAGCAAACCGCACAGCAGCAAAGGAATCACAAAGCCAGTCAAGGCATGCAGCAGGGCGACGTTTTCCACGATCTGCTGCAGGTACTCCATGGGCTGCATGGGGGCGATGGCCGCGGCCACATCCGCTTTGTTGTCCACGCCCGAACGCACGCCCACCAGCATGGGGGTGCCTACGGCACCGAACGACACCGGCGTGGACTGGATGACCAGCACAGCCATGACGGCCGCCATGGCGGGAAAGCCCAGGGCCAGCAGCAAAGGGGCTCCGACCGCCGAAGGCGTGCCAAAGCCGGACGAGCCTTCGATCAGGGAGCCGAACAGCCAGGCGACGATAATGACCTGTATGCGACGATCCGGCGACACATCCATGAAACCCTGGCGGATGGCGGCCAGCGCCCCACCCACCTTGAGCGTATTCAAAAGCAGCACGGCCCCAAATACAATGAACAGCAAGGTCAGGGCCGTGACCACGCCATTGATGGTGGCCGCCGCCACCACCGAGGTCTGGCTGCCCCAGACAAACAATGCAAGAGCGGCCGTCACGACATAAGCGGCCCCCATCGACAGTTTGGCCGAGCGCCCCATCACCACCATCAACAGGAACACGACCAACAATGGCGCCAAGGCCAGCAGGGTATAGACAGGACTCATCCCTTTTCTCCTTCGTGTGGATAGCACGTTTATTGGGCCGCCAACGCTCGCTCCCTGTTCGACATCGGCCTGGAACCGTATGTCCGACGAGCGCAACCAACCCTTCATTCCTTTGGTCGAAGAATATTACCGGTATTACCACTTTTTCATTATCAGAAATAACCCTTATTAAAACCGCCGCTTTTGACCGTATAATTACCTGAAACCCCATAAGTGGTAATACCACTTTGGATGGAAACACACTTTATGACTACGCTTTCGAGCTCCCGCCTCTCTGATCAAGTCGCCGAAAAAATACGCTTGCTGATCAATGAACAGCAATTGCAACCCGGCGATCGGATCCCCTCCGAGCGTCAACTGGCCGAACAGTTGGCGGTTTCGCGCGTCCCTATCCGGGAAGCCCTGCGCGCCCTGAACTCGCAGGGTCTGCTGGTCACGCGGCGCGGAGGCGGCACTTATGTTCAAGAGACTGATTTGATGAACTGGCCGGCGCAGAGCATTGCCCCGCTGGGCGAGCTGATCAGCCAGGATCCGCTGTATCGCTACGACGTGCTGGAAGCGCGCCACGCCCTGGAGGCCAGCACGGTCTGGCACGCGGCCCGACGCGCCACCGAGGCGGACAAGCATCACATCCGCCACTGCTTTGACGTCATGGTGCGCCATCAACAAAACCAGGATGCCGAACTATCCGCCCGCGCCGACGCCCAATTTCACCTGGCCATTGCCCAGGCCTCGCACAACGTGGTGCTGCTGCAGATCATGAACGGCCTGTTCCAATTGGTGTTCTCCACCGTCAAGGAGAACCGCCGCGCCATGTTCGAATTCGACAATGCGCGTGAAGTCGAACTGCTGACCCGGCAGCACGAAGGCGTAATGAACGCGATTTTGCAAGGCGAAGCCGACCTGGCCCGCGAACTCATCGGCCATCACCTGGACCATGTGCAGGACAAGGTGCGGCTTTCGGAAGAAAACAACGCCCGGGAGCAACGCGTGTCCCGTTTCAACAGCCATCTTTCACAATTATGATCATTTCCTCCCCGACCGATTTCCGCGCCCAGGCGCAACGCCGCCTGCCTCCCTTCCTGTTCCACTACATCGACGGCGGCGCCTACGCGGAAGAAACGCTGCGCCGCAATGTGCAAGACCTGTCCGGCATCGCGCTGCGTCAGCGCGTGCTCAGCGACATGTCCAGTCTGGAGCTGGGCGTCGACTTGTTCGGGGAAAAACTTTCCATGCCGGTTGCGCTGGCCCCCGTCGGCCTGACAGGCATGTATGCCCGGCGCGGCGAAGTCCAGGCGGCCCAGGCCGCCGACAGGCATGGCGTGCCCTTCACCTTGTCCACCGTCTCGGTCTGCCCTATTGAGGAAGTCGCCCCCGCCATCAACAGGCCCATGTGGTTCCAGCTTTATGTGCTGCGCGACCGGGGTTTCATGAAAAGCGTGCTGGAACGCGCTCTGGCGGCAGGCTGCTCCACCCTGGTATTTACGGTGGACATGCCGGTGCCGGGTGCCCGCTACCGCGATGCGCACTCTGGCATGAGCGGCCCCCATGCTGCGCTTCGACGCTACGGACAGGCCATGCTGCACCCGCAGTGGTCGCTGGACGTGGGATTGCGCGGCCGCCCCCACGATCTGGGCAATGTATCGCGCTATCTGGGCCGGGCCGTCCAACTGGAAGATTACATAGGCTGGCTGGGCGCCAATTTTGATCCCTCCATTTCCTGGAAGGATCTGCAATGGATACGCGACTTCTGGCCCGGTGCCATGGTCATCAAAGGCATATTGGATCCGGAAGACGCCCGGGAAGCAGTGCGTTTCGGCGCCGACGGCATCGTAGTGTCCAACCACGGCGGCCGTCAGCTCGACGGTGTGCTTTCATCGGCGCGCGCCCTGCCCGCCATCGCCGATACGGTGCAGGAGGATCTGACCATCCTGGCGGATTCAGGCGTGCGCAATGGTCTGGATGTGCTGCGCATGCTGGCGCTGGGGGCCAAGAGCGTGTTGATAGGCCGCCCCTTCGTCTACGCGCTGGCGGCGGCTGGCGGCGCCGGCGTCTCGCAACTATTGGAGCTGATGGAGAAAGAACTGCGCGTGGCCATGACTCTGACCGGCACACGCAGTCTGTCGCGCGTCAGCCGCACTTGCCTGGCTCAATTACCCTGAACCCAGCGCTCGAGCGCTCCTGGACCAAGCCACGGGCAAATCGTTTCATTACAATAGGGTTAATACTAAACACCTAAAGTAATTAGCGATCCAAGCGATGCCGACCACGCTGCTGATAGCCCTGATCATAGGGCTGGGCACCTATTTCCAAACCGTTACCGGCTTTGGCCTGGCCATGATCGTCATCGGTCTGAGCAGCCTGCTCAAGTTGGCTCCGGTCGCTTTCCTGGCCACGGTCATCAGCCTGCTGACCGTGGTCAACGGCACGGTAGCCTTGCGCGGCAAACGGCACCTTATCCACTGGCCCTCTGCCCGCGCCGTGCTGGCCGGCATCGTTCCTTCCACCATAGCCGGATTGTTGCTGCTGGATTACCTGAGCAGCCAAGCCAGCCTGATGCTCGAGTTCCTGCTGGGCCTGGTCATCATCTACAGCGGCGTGTCCTACTCGCTGAAGTCGCCCGTGCGCGCGCAACTGTCGGGCTCCTTGTCCTTTTTCGTGAGCGGCATCCTGACCGGCCTGTGCGGCGGCCTGTTCGGCATCCCCGGCCCACCCATCATTTTCCAGCTGTATCGACAGCCACTGGAATTTCCTACGGTACGGCACATGCTGCTGTTGTTTTTTTCAGCCACCTCTGCCGTGCGCTGCCTGCATGAGCTGCTCCAGGGCACGCTCAGCAGCCAAGCCCTGTGGACGGCGGCCCTGGCGGTTCCACTGGTGATGTTCGCCACCTGGATCGCCCAGCGCCACCCCCCGCCCGTGCGCCCCGTGACGCTGCAGCGCCTGACCCTGGTGATCCTGGTGCTCATCGGCGTCAGCCTGTGCCTGCCCGCCCTGAAAGCCTGGCTGTAAGGCCTCTTGCCTCTGGATCCATACCGCAAGGCCAACCATTTTTGCCTAGAGGTTTACACTGATTTCGACACCAAAAGTTCTGATTCCACCAAAATCCGATTGACAGCCTAATTACCCGCCGCCAATATCCAAACAAGTTCCATTAAACGGAACTAAAAATGTCGTAAAACGGTATTCAATACTTTTCTAGACATGCATAAGAGATGCCCAGGCATCCATAACGATATTGGAGGTTGACATGAAAGCGTATGCCTACGCCCTGCCCCTGGCCGCCTGCCTGGTGGCATTTCCCAGCCACGCCGATTACACCGGCCCTGACCTGAAGTTCCGCCTGGCACATACAGCCCCTCCCGGCAATCACATTACCCAGGCCTATCAGACCTTCGCCGATCTGGTGAAAGAGAAATCCGGCAACAAGATCAAAGTGCAGGTGTTCCCCGGCGCCGTTCTGGGCAGCGACCGTGTCCTGATTGAAGGCGCCCAGAAGGGTTCACTGGAAATCGGCGTCAGCTCCACCCCTAACCTGGCCAACTTCTCGACCATGTACCAGGTGTTCGACCTGCCCTACATCACTACTCCTGCCAAGCAGGCGCAGTTCTACAAGTCCATGGATCCGGGCGGCCCCCTGAACGCCTATTTCGAAAAAGTCGCCAATGACATCGGCATGCAGCCCATCATGTATGCCGAATACGGTTACCGCCACTTTGTGTCGGCCTCTAAGCCACTGGCCAAGAGCGAAGACCTGCGCGGACTGAAAATGCGCACCACGGACTCCCCGGTCGAAGTGGACGTGGCCAAGGCCCTGGGCACCAATCCGGCTCCCATTGCCTGGGGCGAAGTCTATACCGCTCTGCAGCAAGGCACGATCGACGCCGAAGGCAACACCTTCCCGCATCTGGCTGGCGCAAAGCACCATGAAGCTCTGAAATACGCCATCACCTCGGCGCACAACTACGGCATGCAGGTGGCCATGGCGAACAAGGCCTGGTGGGACAAACTGCCGCCGCAAGCACAGCAGATCATCCGCGAGTCCGCCCAGGAAGCGGTCCAGGCACAGCGCGAGCGCTACTACCCTGAAAATGAAAAGAAAGCCCGCGAGGAATTCGTGAAGGCGGGGGTCACCATCCACGACGCCACGCCAGCCGACCTGGAGCAACTGCGTACCCTGACCCGTCCTATCTACGATCAGTACGCCCAGAAACTGCCAGCCGACCTGGTCCAGCTGGTCATCGACACCCAACAGTAACAAGGCGCTCCGCTGCGCTCCTGCCTGCCGGCCGCTGCAGCGGCTGGCAGGACTTCTGCCGCCTCCGCCTGGAGGAAGAAACACTATGAACCCTGCCTCTTCCCGTCTGAATGCGCTGGAAAAGCCATTCCTGTTCATCGGCCTGCTGTTGATGATTCTGATCATCAACTACCAGACCCTGTTCCGCTATGCCATGGCAACGCTCAGTCATCTGGCGACGGCGCCCGATCAGCGCGCCTGGCTGTCGGCCATCATCGACCCCGACCGACTGCTGGCCATGCTGCGTTCCATGATAGGCTGGGCCAGTTGGACCGAGGAGCTGTCGCGCTACATCTTCATCTGGATTTCCTACCTGGCCGTGTCCATCAGCATCCTGACACGCACCAGCATACGCGTGGACGTTGTGCACAACGCCATGAGCCCGACCTGGCAGAGACGCGTGTGGCTGTCCATCGATATCTTGAGCCTGATCCTGACCGGCCTGCTGTGCTATATGGGTGCCGAGCACATCCAGATGCAGATGACCTTTCCGCAGACCACACCCGCGCTTCAGATCAGCTATGCCATACCCTACATGATCCTGCCTATCGGCTTTGGCTTGATGGCCGTGCGCTGCGTGCAGGATATTGTGCGCATGCGCGCCGAACTCACTCCCTCGGACTGGCTTGCCGGCCTGCTCCTGCCCGCCCTGCTGGCCCTGCCCGTGCTCCTGAGCGAAGACTGGAACGCCAGTCTCTTGCTGTTCGGCTACTTCGCTGTGCTGGTCGCCCTGGGCGTGCCCATCGCCTTCTCCCTGGGTCTGGCGACGCTGGCCACGGTGATCGGCGCCGGCACCTTGCCTATCGACTATCTGGCGCAGATCGCCTTCGTGTCGATCGACTCTTTCCCCATCATGGCCATCCCCTTCTTCATTGCGGCCGGGGTGTTCATGGGGGCGGGCGGCTTGTCCAACCGCCTGCTGGCGGTCGCCGACAAGCTGGTCGGCTCCTTGCCGGGAGGCCTGGCGCTGGCCGCCATCATGACCTGCATGTTCTTTTCCGCCATCAGTGGTTCTGGCCCGGCCACGGTGGCGGCCATCGGCACCATCACGATTCCGGCCATGATCGCACGCGGGTACGACAAGGCCTTCGCAGCAGCCGTCGTGGCGTGTGCCGGGGCGATCGGCGTAATCATTCCGCCCAGCAACCCCTTCGTGGTCTACGGCGTATCCGGGCAAGTATCCATCGGCAAACTGTTCGTGGCCGGCATTGTTCCGGGCATTCTGATGGGACTGGCCCTGATGCTGGTGGCCTACTTGATTTCGCGCCGCAACGGCTGGCGCGGAGAGCCGGGCGACCGCTCGACCGCCGCGCTGCTCAAAGCCATCTGGGACGCCAAATGGGCGCTGCTGGTGCCGGTCATCATTCTGGGCGGCATCTACGGCGGCATCATGACACCCACCGAGTCGGCCGCCGTCGCCGCCCTGTACGGCCTGCTGGTGGGCATGTTCGTGTACAAGGAAATCACCTGGATCAAGTTGTGGAACGCCACCATCGAATCGGCGGTGACATCGTCCATCATCATCCTGCTCATGGCCATGGCCACGCTGTTCGGCAATATCATGACCATCGAGCAGATTCCTGAATTCATCGCCGGCCAGATCCTAAGCCTGACCGACAACCGCATCCTGATCCTGCTGTTCATCAACGTGTTGCTGCTGGTCATCGGCGTATTCATGGAAGCGCTGGCCGCCATCGTGATCGTCACACCCGTGCTGCTGCCGCTGGCACTGAAGATGGGCGTAGACCCCGTGCACTTCGGCATCATCATGGTGATGAACCTGGCCATAGGCTTCGTCACTCCGCCCGTGGGCGTGAACCTGTTCGTGGCCAGTGGCATCAGCAAGATAGGCATCGAGAAAATCGCCCGCGCCGCCCTGCCATTCCTGGGCATCATGCTGTTGGTACTGATGCTGGTGACCTATGTTCCGGAGGTATCGCTGTGGCTGACTCGGTAAACCCCATTCTGGCTCAGCCCCGACTGGGGCTGGCGCCGGCGCGCCGGATTCTGGAATGGGCGCTGGGGCGTGCGCAGGCGGACGGCGGTCCGCCCGTCTGCCTGTCCTTGTGCGATAGCCAGGGTGAGCTGCTGCACTTTCTGCGCATGGACGGCGCGCCTGGGCGTTGTATCGCCATCGCCCAGGCCAAAGCCTACACCGCCGCTCGTTTCGGCGCCGAAACCCGCAGCCTGGCGGAGCGGCTGCAGCGCGAATCCCTTTTCCTGCCCGACTTCCAGGATGCGGGCCTGTGCAGCCTGCCCGGCGGCGCGCCCCTGCTCTGGCAGGGCCACTGCATCGCCGCCCTGGGCGTGAGCGGCCGCAGCCTGGAAGCGGACGAAGCACTGTGCCGGGAGGCGATATTGCATGCGCAGGGCTTGCTGGGTTGAAACGGACGATGGATCGTCTCCGATACGAAGTTCCCGTTCCAGCCAGGCAAAAAAGGCTCTTCGAAGAATTCCGAGAGCCAATTTGCCAAGTCGATGACAAACTGTTTTTTGAAGACGCCGTTCAAGGCGCAGGAAGATCGGACGGAGCTGATGACTTGCCGGCGCGCCGCGCCGGTACCCTGGTCGAGACGCGTGGCCGGGCGCGTCGTTAACTCCGGCGGGTTGCTCGCCCCCCAGGCGAGCAACAAGCGCCGCCGTCAAACAGAACGACGCTTGCACCCCGCCCCCGCGCCCCGCCTGCGGCAAGCCATCTGACCCGCCCCGTCCGATCTTCCTGCGCCTTGAACGACTCAAAACACCAATGACATCGCCCCGGCTATGCGCACTCATGCCAAACAGAAAATTCAGCGGATGGCTGATAGGTTGTACGGCGAGCGCGGACGTCACGCCGTTTGGGCCAAACGGCTCGCCAAACACGGAGGAATCCCTGGAATTCCTCGCAGAACCCTCAAAAAAAAAGTGCACCCGAAAGGTGCACTTGGCGTCCGAACCGGCAGCTCGGCTGCCATTACCTGCGGTCAGTGCGCCTGGGGAAGCCCAAACACCTGACCACAAGCAATTCTTAACGCTTGACGTCGCGCTGCGTGTCGCCCACGTACAACTGGCGAGGACGGCCGATCTTGTAGTTTGGATCGGACAGCATTTCGTTCCACTGAGCAATCCAGCCAACTGTGCGGGCCAGCGCGAAGATCGCGGTGAACAGCGAAGTGGGGATGCCGATGGCGCGCTGAACAATACCCGAGTAGAAGTCCACGTTGGGGTACAGCTTGCGCTCGACGAAGTAAGGATCTTCCAGAGCGATGCGCTCGACTTCCATGGCCAGCTTGAACAGAGGATCGTTTTCCAGACCCAGAGCCGTCAGCACTTCCTTGCAGGTTTCCTGCATCAGCTTGGCGCGAGGATCGTAGTTCTTGTAGACGCGGTGGCCAAAGCCCATCAGGCGCACGCCCGAGTTCTTGTCCTTGACCTTCTCCATGAACTCGCCCACTTTGGCTATGCCGCCGTTGGCTTGCAGGTCTTCCAGCATGTTCAGGCAGGCTTCGTTGGCGCCGCCGTGAGCAGGGCCCCACAGGCAGGCTACGCCCGCAGCGATGGCGGCGAACGGGTTGGTGCCCGACGAACCGCACAGACGCACCGTGGAGGTGGAAGCGTTCTGTTCGTGGTCTGCGTGCAGAATGAAAATGCGGTCCAGAGCGCGTTCCACCACTTCATTGACGTGGTAGTCCTCGCAAGGGGTCGCGAACATCATGCGCAGGAAGTTGCCCGTGTAGGACAGGTCGTTCTGAGGGTAGATGAACGGCTGGCCCAGCGAGTACTTGTAGGTCATGGCCACCAGCGTGGGCATCTTGGCGATCAGACGGATGGCCGAGACGTGACGGTGGTGAGGATTGGTGATGTCCGTGGAGTCATGGTAGAAAGCCGACAGCGCGCCCACCAGGCCGGTCAATATGGCCATGGGGTGTGCGTCAGGACGGAAACCACGCAGGAAGTACTGCATCTGTTCCTGAACCATGGTGTGGTTCGTGACCAGGGAGTCGAACTCCTGCTTCTGGCCAGCGTTCGGCAGATCGCCGTTCAGGATCAGGTAGCACACATCCATGAAGTCGCATTTCTGCGCCAACTGATCGATCGGGTAGCCACGGTACATCAACTGGCCCTTGTCGCCGTCGATGTAGGTAATGCCCGACTCGCAGGAAGCGGTCGCCATGAAGCCGGGGTCATAGGTAAACATACCCGTCTGACCATACAGCTTGCGGATATCGATCACGTCCGGGCCCACGGTCCCCTGGTACACAGGGAATTCGACCGCCGGGCTGCCGTCGGAGAAAGATAGCGTGGCTTTCTTGTCTGACAATTCCATCACTTTTTTCCTCAATGGTTAAAGCTTTCGCATAATTTCCACTAGTCGCCGGATGTCGGGCGTGTCGTACCGCCCTTCCGGCTCGGAGCGAGCCAGAAGGACATCCAGCAAAACTGTATCGTCCATTTCGAACAAGAGGGTCAGGGACGACACGTCCGCATCTGTAAGCTCGGTTTCGTACTGATCCAGAAAACGGGTGATCATCAGGTCGTTTTCCAACAAGCCCCGGCGAGCACGCCAGCGCAGACGCGCACGTTCCAGTTCCGACAATGTTCTCATTGGTCCATACCCACCTTTTAGATGCTGCGACGCACCAGCATTTCTTTGATTTTGCCGATGGCGTGCGACGGATTCAGACCCTTGGGACAGACGTCTGTACAGTTCATGATCGTGTGGCAACGGAAGAGCCGGTACGGATCTTCCAGGTTGTCCAGACGCTCGCCCGTGGCTTCGTCGCGCGAATCGGCGATGAAGCGATAGGCCTGCAACAGACCGGCGGGGCCCACGAACTTGTCGGGATTCCACCAGAACGAGGGGCAGGAGGTCGAGCAGCAAGCGCACAGAATGCACTCGTACAGACCATCCAGCTCTTCGCGGGCCTCGGGCGTCTGCAGACGCTCTTTTTCAGGAGGCGGCGCATCGTTGATCAGGTAGGGCTTGACCGAATGGTACTGATCGAAGAAGTGCGTCATGTCCACGATCAGATCGCGGATCACGGGCAGACCGGGCAGCGGACGCAGAACGATGGGCTCTTTCAGGTCGCGCAGGTTGGTCGTGCAGGCCAGGCCGTTCTTGCCATTGATGTTCATGGCATCGGACCCGCACACGCCTTCGCGGCAGGAGCGGCGCAGCGCGATGCTGTCGTCCATGTCGTTCTTGATGCGCAGGATGGCATCGAGCAGCATCTTGTCGGTGGGCTGCAGCTCGACTTCCACCTTCTGCATGTAGGGACGCTCGTCCTTATCGGGATCGTAGCGATAGATTTCGAATTTGACCTTGCGAGTTTGGCTCATTTCAATATCCTGCTTAGAAAGTCCGGGCCTTGGGCGGAATGGATTCGGCCGTCAGGGGTTTCATCTGGACGGGCTTGTATTCCAGTTGGCTGCCTTCGGAGAACCACAGGGTGTGACGCAGCCAGTTCTCGTCGTCACGCTCGGGGTGGTCGTTCAGGGCATGGGCGCCACGGCTTTCCGTGCGGTTGGCGGCGGACTTGGTCGTGGCGCGAGCCACTTCGATCATGTTGGCCACTTCCAGGGCCTCGACACGTGCGGTGTTGAAGACCTTGGACTTGTCCTTGAAGTAGATGTCCTTGACTTCGGGCACCAGCGATTCGACGGCATCCACGCCCTTGTGCAACAGGTCCAGGGTACGGAACACGCCGCAGTGTGCCTGCATGGCCATGCGGATCTTGTTGCCGACGTCCTGGGCTTTTTCGCCGGACGTACGCGATTCCAGGCGGTTGACGCGATCCAGCGAGAACTCGATGCTGGACTCGTTGATTTCCTGGTGCGAGTGGGTTTTCTCGGGGTGCGAATCCACAATGTGGTTGCCCGCGGCGCGACCGAAAACGATCAGGTCCAGCAGCGAGTTCGTGCCCAGGCGGTTAGCGCCGTGCACCGAGGTGGCCGCGCATTCACCGATGGCGTACAGACCGTTGACGATCTTGTTTTCGCCGGACGCGGTGCGGGTGACGACCTGGCCGTAGTAGTTCGTGGGGATGCCACCCATCTGGTAGTGGATGGTAGGCACAACAGGGATAGGATCCTTGATGGGGTCCACGTTGGCGAACTTGATGGCGATTTCGCGAATCGAAGGCAGACGCTTCTTGATGACGTCGGCACCCAGGTGATCCAGTTTCAGGACCACGTAGCTGCCGTCGCCGCAGCCGCGGCCTTCTTTGATTTCCTGGTCCATGGAGCGGGACACGAAGTCGCGCGGGGCCAGATCCTTCAGGGTGGGCGCATAGCGCTCCATGAAGCGTTCGCCGTCCTTGTTCAGCAGAATGCCGCCTTCGCCGCGCACGCCTTCGGTGATCAGCACGCCCGCGCCGGCCACGCCGGTCGGGTGGAACTGCCAGAATTCCATGTCCTGCAGCGGCAGGCCGGCGCGAGCCGCCATGCCCAGGCCGTCGCCGGTGTTGATGAAGGCATTGGTGGACGCGGCCCAGATACGACCGGCGCCGCCGGTGGCCAGCACCACGCGCTTGCCTTCCAGGATGTAGATTTCGCCGGTTTCCATTTCCAGGGCGGTCACGCCCAGCACATCGCCGGCTTCATTGCGCAGCAGGTCCAGGGCCATCCATTCGACGAAGAACTGGGTACGGGCCGCCACGTTGCGCTGGTAGAGCGTGTGCAACATGGCATGGCCGGTACGGTCGGCGGCAGCACAGGCGCGCTGCACGGGTTTTTCGCCGAAGTTGGCGGTGTGGCCGCCAAACGGACGCTGGTAAATGGTGCCGTCGGCGTTGCGGTCGAAGGGCATGCCGAAGTGCTCAAGCTCGTACACGGCGTGCGGCGCTTCGCGGCACATGAACTCGATGGCGTCCTGGTCGCCCAGCCAGTCCGAACCCTTGACGGTGTCGTACATGTGCCAGTACCAATGGTCTTCGCTCATGTTGCCCAGCGATGCGCTGACGCCACCCTGAGCCGCCACGGTGTGGGAGCGGGTTGGGAATACTTTGGACAGGACCGCTACGGACAGACCGGCCTGAGCCAGTTGCAGGGAGCAGCGCATGCCGGCGCCGCCGGCGCCGACCACCACCACGTCAAATTGACGGCGGGGCAGAGAAGATTTGATGGAAGCCACGGTTTAGAGACTCCAGATGATTTTTGCAAAGAATACGACGGAGGCCACCAGCCACAGCAGGGTCAGCACTTGCAGCAGCAAGCGCAGACCGGCGGGCTTGACGTAGTCCATCCAGATATCGCGTACGCCGATCCAGGCATGCCAGGACAGGGACAGGAAGAACAAGGTGGCCAGCAACTGGCCCAGTGGCAGAGCACCGATGCGGAAGGTAAACAGGCCGCGCCAGGTCTCGAAATTGAGTTCGCTGCTGAACAGGATGCCGCAGACGATAACCAGGGTGTAGACAGCCATGATGACCGCCGTGACCCGCTGCGCCAGAAAATCCAGCGTGCCGTAATGGGCGCCGACCACCAGACGGTGTGCGCCGATGCGTTCACGAGTAGCCATTACCAGACCCCAAAGAGTTTCAGACCAAATACCAGGGTAAGCGCCAGGCTGACCCCAAAAACCATGCCGGCCGATTTCTTGGCCGACTCTTTGTCGTTGCCGATGTGCAGATCGAGGATCAGATAGCGGATGCCGGCACAGAAGTGATGCAGGTAGCCCCAGATCAGAACCAACAGAATCAGCTTACAGACAGGATTGTCGACGTAGCTGCGCAGGATCTCGAACGATTCGGGAGAGCTGACACTAAGGGAGAACAGCGGCAAAAGCACGAGCGGCAGGCATAAGAACAGCAATGCGCCGCTGACGCGATGCAAAATCGATGATTTTGCCGCCAGTGGCAAGCGGTAGCTCAATATCTGCGGCACGCTGATATTGCGATACTGCGGGCGCTGCTTGGGTGCGGTATCAGACATGATGGCCTCGAAGTAGATAAAAAAAAGTAATTACTAAACTTAACCTTGGTATTTTCACCGATTTGACTGGACGATGCAGTATCAATTGCCGTATGCCGTCGGTCTAGTTCAAAGTGTTTCGGTAATGGAAGCGCTCGGTCAGGTAAAGACCCCGGCGCAGTTCCACGGGCCGGTCGCCGTAGGTATAGGAGACGCGCTCGACCTGCAGCAAAGGCGTGCCCTCGGGCACCTGCAGCACAGCGGCAGCCTCTCCGGCGGCCGCGACGGCACCGATTTTTTCGTCGGCCCGCACCATGCTCACGCCGAACTTGCTCTCGAACCAGGCGTACATGGGGCCTTTGTTCAGGCTGGCGGCTTCCAGCGTCAACCCCTTGAAGACCGAGCCAGGGAGCCAGATGTCGTCGTAAATGGTGGGAGTCTGGTCAAAGGCCAGCACCCGGCGCAGGTTGACGACCATGTCCGATGTGCGCAGATCCAGCAGCGCAGCGACATCAGCCGGGGCTTTCAGGCGGCGCACATCCAGGATGCGGCTGGAGGACGGCACGGGCTTGCCGTCGTCCGGCGCCAGGCGCAGGAAACGGAAGCGCACGCGGGCCTCGTGGTGAGTCGCGACAAAGGTGCCCTTGCCCTGACGGCGGATAAGCAGGTTGTCGGCGGCCAGCTCGTCGATGGCCTTGCGCACCGTGCCCTGACTGACCTGGAAACGAGCAGCCAGTTCCAGTTCGCTGGGGATGGATTCGCCGGGCTTCCATTCGCCGCGATCAAGCCCTTGCAACAACAAAGCCTTGATCTGCTGATACAGTGGGCTGTAGGCCGCACTGGGCGCGGATTTTTCGATTTCCTGGGCGCGTAGGGGCGGCACGTTTTCAGACATGGTTGATAATAGGCTGATACAGGTGGCGCACGAAGGCGCATCGCACTTGTAAACAAAATAGACAGTACGCTAATTTTCGCATGACCGGCCTCGAATGTCTAACACTCTTCTGTCTTATATAAGATATAAGACGTTTGACGCGCTGCCCGTTTTGGTCTAGGCTGCGCAGTGAAAAAAGAGGCTTGCCCGCCCCTTCGAAAAACCGCCGGACGAGTCCTATCCGACACGCCCAAAAGCATTAAACTGTGTTTTTCGTCACCGACTTTCAAACCCCAAAACGGAGTCATACTCTCATGTCCAAACCCGCAATGCGCGTTGCTGTGACCGGTGCAGCCGGCCAGATTGGCTATGCCCTGCTGTTCCGCATCGCTTCCGGCGAAATGCTGGGCAAAGACCAGCCCGTGATCCTGCAGCTGCTGGAGCTGCCCGACGAGAAAGCCCAGAAAGCCCTGAAGGGCGTCATGATGGAACTGGACGACTGCGCCTTCCCGCTGCTGCAAGGCATGTCCGCTCACAGCGACCCTGAAGACGCCTTCAAGGACATCGATGTTGCTCTGCTGGTCGGCGCCCGCCCGCGCGGCCCCGGCATGGAGCGCAAGGACTTGCTGGCCTTCAACGCCCAGATCTTCACCGCGCAGGGCCGCGCCCTGAACAAGGTCGCCAAGCGCGACGTCAAGATCCTGGTCGTCGGCAACCCCGCCAACACCAACGCCTACATCGCCATGAAGTCGGCGCCCGACCTGCCGGCCAAGAACTTCACCGCCATGCTGCGTCTGGATCACAACCGCGCCCTGTCGCAACTGGCCGCCAAATCCGGCAAGGCTGTCGCCGACATCGAAAACCTGATCGTCTGGGGCAACCACTCGCCCACCATGTACCCTGACACGCGCTTTGCGACCGTCAACGGCGAAAAGATCGATGCCCTGATCAACGACCAGGAATGGAACCGCAACACCTTCATTCCCACCGTGGGCAAGCGCGGCGCCGCCATCATTGAAGCGCGCGGCCTGTCTTCCGCCGCCTCGGCCGCCAATGCCGCCATCGACCATGTGCGCGACTGGGTGCTGGGCTCGAACGGCAAGTGGGTCACCATGGGCATTCCCTCGGACGGCTCCTACGGCATTCCCGAAGGTATCATCTACGGCGTGCCCGTCACCACCGAGAACGGCGAGTACAAGCGTGTGGAAGGCCTGGAAATCGACGCCTTCTCCCGCGAGCGCATGGATCACACCCTGAACGAGCTGCTGGAAGAGCGCGACGGCGTGAAAGACCTGCTGGGCTGATGGCCTGCCGCTTCAAAAAAACCGCCGGTTCTGCCGGCGGTTTTTTTTGATCTGCGCCGCGCCCACCACAGGGCACACCTCACCCCTGCTTGCGCAGCTTGCGCCACAAGGTGGTGCGACTGATGCCCAGCCGGGCAGCCGCTTGTTCACGATTACCGCCACATTGCTCCAGGACCTGTTCCAGGTAGGCCTGCTCGCTGCGCTCGCGCTGAGCGCGCAAGTCCTTGGGCGCCCCCTCCTGCGTGGCAGAAACGCCCGCAGCGGGATGCCCCTGCTCAGAACCGGCCATCAGCAGCTCAGGCGCGATACTCTCCAACAAGAGCCGCTGATCCCGCTGAGCGGCCCCCAGCACCATCACACGCTCGATCAAGTTTTCCAGTTCGCGAATATTGCCCGGCCAATCATAGGAGCCGCCCGCCTGCAGCAAGGCTTGCAGCAGCTCGGCATCCGGCATCGATCCCAGGCGCTGCCCCACCTTGGCAGCCAGATGCCGGACCAGCATGGGCAGATCCTGCCGCCTCATGCGCAAGGCAGGCAAATGCAACACCAGGATATTGAGCCTGTAGAACAGATCCTGCCGGAACAGGCCCTGCCGCACCCGGGCGGCCAGATCTCTATGGGTGGCGGCAATGACACGAACGTCCACCGGCGTAGGCTCGATCGCCCCGATGCGCAAAACCTCCTTTTCCTGCAGCACCCGCAGCAAGCGCGTCTGCAGGGGCAATGGCATCTCGCCGATCTCATCCAGGAACAGCGTGCCAGTGTGAGCCGCCTCGAACAGGCCCACCTTACCACCCCGACTGGATCCGGTGAACGCGCCTTCGACGTATCCGAACAGCTCGCTTTCGAGCAGACTGTCCGGAAAGGCCGCGCAGTTCACCGCCACAAAGGGCTGGGCCCGACGCGCACTGGCGCTATGTATGCCTTGCGCGAGCAGCTCCTTGCCCGTTCCGCTCTCGCCGATGATGAGCGTGGTCGCAGCGCTTTGAGCGCAGGCGCGCGCCTGCAGACGCACTGCCTGCATGGCGGGGCTGTCGCCCACCAGATCGGACAGTTCGTAACGGGCATGCCGCGAAACGGCCTGATGGCTGCGCGAGCGCAGGCTGCGATCCATTCGCTGAATGGCCGCCGGGTCCTGACACACCAGCACCGCACCCGTCAGGCGACCCTGCTCAAGAATGGGTGTACGAGTGACGACCGCCGTGCGCCCGCCGACCTGCTGCACCGCGTCCTGCTGCACATCCAGGCTGCGCAAAGTCGGCCTCAAGTCCAGCTCAGGGTGCAGCTCGCTCAGACGACGCCCGAGCAGGGTCTGGGCCGACTGGCCCAGCCAGGCCTCCATGGCGGGATTGACGGTTTCCACGCGCTCATCCCCATCCACGGAAACCACGCCGTCGCGCAACTGGGCCAGAATGGTATTGAGGCGCTCGCGCCGGGCCGCCTCGGAGCGGGCCACCCGCGCCAGCTCAATCGCCCCTTCCAAAGCTTCCCGCACCGCGCCCTGCGAGTACAGCAGCATACCCGTCATGCCCTGCTCGCGCGCCAGGTCGACCACCAGTCCGGGCGCGAGTACCCGGCCCACACCCAAACGCCGCAGCTCCAGCACACATGCCTGCGCATCGGCCTCGCTGCGATAAGTGCGCAGCTCGACTGGCAAAGCAAAACCATGCACGAAATCCCGCAGTTCGGTCGGCATGTCGCCGTACGTCACCACCGCCATACGCTCTGGCTGTCCGGCGGACTGGGCCAGGCTGCGCATGATGTCAAAGCCGCCGAGCCTGACCATCACGACAGGCAGATCCAGATGCTCGCGCAGATAGTTGCCGTTGGAGCCGGCTGACACCACCACATCCATATCAGTCCCCCGGCGCAAAGCCTGAACCGCCTCTACGGCTGCACCATAGGCTTTGTCGACCACCAGAATCTCGGCCTGCTCCTGATATTGCGGCGCCAGATCCTCCAACAAAGAGCGCAGGCCGTGCAGGCCTACAGCGACAATACGCAGGCGAGCAGACGAAGCGGCGGCGGAAGCGGGTGCATAGGGCATGCCCATTTCTCCATTACAATAAAGGAACGACGTTTCAAAGTTAGTTTCAATATTGAAACATATGGAATAAGAAAGCAAATCCGTCCATTCCAACCGCCACCCGGCAGGCCGCCCGAAAGAACCGCTGCACGGCGCTCGCGCCAGAAAAAGACCAGCCACACAAACATTGGCACGCTGCTTGCTTATAAAAACAACATCACCGCAGCAGGCCCGCCTTCTGCACCCTTTTTTCTTATTCGGAGTCCAGCTATGAGCCATCCCTCCCTGACATCGGCCGGCGCCCGTTTCCGCCAGGCCCTGCGTGACGAGCAACCGCTGCAGATCATCGGCGCCATCAACGCCAACCATGCCTTGCTGGCCGAACGCGCCGGCTACAAAGCCATCTACCTGTCCGGCGGCGGCGTGGCGGCCGGCTCCCTGGGCCTGCCTGACCTGGGCATCAACACGCTCGACGACGTGCTGACCGACATACGTCGCATCACCGATGTATGCGAACTGCCATTGATGGTGGACATCGACACTGGCTTTGGCGCGTCCGCCTTCAATATCGCACGCACGATAAAAAGCCTGATTAAGTTTGGCGCCGCCGCCTGCCACATCGAAGATCAGGTCGGCGCCAAACGCTGCGGCCACCGCCCCGGCAAGGAAATTGTCAGCGCCGACGAAATGGTGGATCGCGTCAAGGCCGCCGTGGACGCACGCACAGACCCCGACTTCTTCATCATGGCCCGCACCGACGCGATTGCCGTGGAAGGTGTGGATGCCGCGCTGGAACGCGCCCAGGCCTGCGTCCAAGCGGGCGCCGACGGTATCTTCGCCGAAGCCTGCTACGATCTGGAGACGTATCGTCGCTTCACCCAGACGTTGAATGTTCCGGTCCTGGCCAACATCACCGAGTTCGGCCAGACGCCGCTGTTCACCGTGCAGGAACTGGCCAGTGCGCAGGTCGCCATGGTGCTGTACCCGCTGTCGGCCTTCCGCGCCATGAACAAGGCCGCTGAAACCGTTTACCAAGCCATACGCCGCGACGGCCATCAAAAAAATGTGGTGGACTTGATGCAGACACGCGAAGAGCTTTACGATCGCATCGGCTACCATGCTTATGAAGAACGGCTGGACGCCCTGTTCCAGAAAAACAAGAAATCCTGAGCCCGACGCCCGCCCCTTCCCGTAAGGGGCCCGCGCCAGGCCCGCAGCCTACCCAGGCGGACAGCCTCGCTGACCGCCCATCAACCAGGAGACCCGCATGAGCAGTACCGAGAACAATACCGCCTCCGGCTTCAAGCCCAAGAAATCCGTCGCCCTGTCGGGCGTAGTGGCCGGCAACACCGCCCTGTGCACCGTCGGCCGCAGCGGCAACGACCTGCACTACCGCGGCTATGACATTCTGGATCTGGCCCAGGCCAGCGAATTCGAAGAAATCGCCTATCTGCTGATCCACGGCAAACTGCCCAATCGCGACGAGCTTCGCGCCTACAAGCAAAAACTCAAGCGTCTGCGCGGCCTGCCGCTGGCCGTACAAAGCGCCCTGGAAACGCTGCCGGCCCACAGCCACCCCATGGACGTAATGCGCACAGCCGTCTCCGTCCTGGGCTGCGTGCTGCCTGAAAAAGACGACCACAACCTGCCTGACGCCCGCGACATCGCCGACCGCCTGATTGCCTGCCTGGGTTCGGCCCTGCTGTACTGGTACCACTACAGCCACAATGGCGAAATGATCGACGTGCAGACCGACGACGACAGCATCGGCGCCCACTTCCTGCACCTGCTCCACGGCGAGAAACCGTCGGACGAGTGGGAGCGCGCCATGCACACCTCGCTGAACCTGTATGCCGAGCATGAGTTCAATGCGTCCACCTTCACCAGCCGGGTCATTGCCGGTACTGGATCGGACTTCTATTCCGCCATTGCCGGCGCGATCGGCGCCTTGCGCGGCCCCAAGCACGGCGGCGCCAACGAAGTGGCCTTTGAGATCCAGAAGCGCTACGACACGCCCGATCAGGCCGAAGAAGACATCCGCCGCCGCGTGGACAACAAAGAAGTAATCATCGGTTTCGGCCACCCGGTCTATACCGTGTCCGACCCGCGCAATCAGGTTATCAAGGCCGTGGCCAAGGAACTGGCGGAACAAGATGGCAATACGCGCATGTACGACATTGCCGAACGCCTGGAAACCGTCATGTGGGACGTCAAGAAAATGTTTCCCAACCTGGACTGGTTCTCGGCCGTGTCCTACCACACCATGGGCGTGCCCACGGCCATGTTCACCCCTCTGTTCGTGATCGCACGCACGGCCGGCTGGGCGGCGCATATTATTGAACAGCGTGTGGACAACAAGATCATTCGCCCTACCGCTAACTACGTGGGCCCTGAAAACCAGATCTTCGTCCCGCTGGACCAGCGTTCTTAAAACGCCGGTTATTGCGCGCATGCCATCCCCGGCATGCGCTATCATGCGCCATGATTTGACTTACGGCCCCCGCTGCTCCAGGCAGCCGGGGCCGCTCTTGCCGGTGACCCGATGCTTGCTGATTTTGTCCGTTACGCCCTGCCCATGGCGGCAACCCTGATGATTGCCTGCGCCCTGACCTCGCTGGTCTCTGGCGTCTATCTGCTGCTGTTCAATGTGCGCCGCACCAACCAGGCGCTGCGCCACCCCTATCTGGCGCAATACCCCTGGGAACGCCTGCCGATGTCGCTGAAAGCCAATGTGCTGCTGGATTACTTCCTGCGGCTGAACTTCCCGACACGCCAGAACGGCCTGTTCGGCAATGCCAACCGTCTGCTGCCCCACGTGCAGCGCGACGATGTGGCCATGGGCATAAAATGGCCGCTCATGGGCCTGTGGGGCGGATGTTTCATTGGCCTGCTCAGCATGCTGGCGCTGTGGGCGCTGATCGCACTGCAGCCGGCCGCTGCCTGAAAGGAAGGAGACTACCTTGGAACTGAACATTCACCATGACGCCCAGGCGCGTCAATTTCATTGCACGGTCGACGGTCTGCGCTGCGTAATCGATTACCAGCTTGACGGCGACATCATGAGCATCACACACACGGGCGTGCCGCAGGCGCTGGAGGGTCGGGGAATTGCCGGCCAGTTGACTCGCCACGCCCTGGAAACAGCAAAAAACCAACACTGGAAAGTGCGGCCGCTATGCAGCTACGCCGCCGCCTATATCCGCCGTCACCCCGAATACGCCGACCTCCTGGCCTGATTCAGCTCGACGTAAGTCTTATATAAGATATAAGACTGTTGCCTCACGTCCGTCTTCAAATTACAATTGAAGCAACACCGGATTTTCCTCAATTCAACTTTATCGATAGGTTCTTGCACTATGCTGGATTCTTACCGCGAACACGTTGCCGAGCGCGCCGCGCTGGGCATTCCTCCGCTGCCTCTGTCGGCTCAGCAAACCGCCGACCTGATCGAGCTCATCAAGAACCCGCCCGCAGGCGAAGAAGCATTTCTGCTCGAACTGCTGACGCACCGCGTGCCTGCCGGCGTGGACGACGCCGCCAAGGTCAAGGCCTCCTACCTGGCCGCTGTTGCCCTAGGCAGCGAAACCTGTGGCCTGATCAGCCGCGAACGCGCCACGGAGCTGCTGGGCACGATGCTCGGCGGCTACAACATCGGCCCCCTGATCGAGCTACTGGACCAGCCCGAGCTGGGCCAGATCGCCGCCAACGGCCTCAAGAACACCTTGCTGATGTTCGACTCCTTCCACGACGTGCAGGAAAAAGCCGAAAAAGGTAATGCCTTCGCCAAGGAAGTGTTGCAGAGCTGGGCCGACGGCGAATGGTTCACCAGCCGCCCCGAGGTGCCTGAAAGCATGACCATCACGGTCCTCAAAGTCACCGGCGAAACCAATACCGACGACCTGTCGCCCGCTCCCGACGCCTGGAGCCGCCCCGACATTCCGCTGCATGCCCTGGCCATGCTCAAGAACCCGCGCCCAGGCATCACCCCTGAAGAGCCCGGCAAGAAAGGCCCTATCGCCTTCATCGAATCGCTCAAGGACAAAGGCAATCTGGTCGCCTACGTCGGTGACGTGGTGGGCACGGGTTCGTCGCGCAAATCCGCCACCAACTCGGTGCTGTGGTTCACCGGCCAAGACATTCCCTACGTTCCCAACAAGCGCTTTGGCGGCGTGTGCCTGGGCAGCAAGATTGCCCCCATCTTCTACAACACCATGGAAGACGCCGGCGCCCTGCCTATCGAGCTGGACGTATCGCAAATGGACATGGGCGACGTCATCGAACTGCGCCCCTACGAAGGCAAGGCCCTGAAAAACGGCCAGGTCATCGCTGAATTCCAGGTCAAATCCGATGTGCTGTTCGACGAAGTGCGCGCCGGCGGCCGCATTCCGCTGATTATCGGCCGCGGACTGACCACACGTGCCCGCGAAGCCCTGGGCTTGCCGCCCACCACGCTGTTCCGCCTGCCTCAAAGTCCCGCCGACACGGGCAAGGGCTACTCCCTGGCCCAGAAGATGGTCGGCCGCGCCTGCGGTCTGCCCGAAGGCACCGGCGTGCGCCCCGGCACCTACTGCGAGCCTCGCATGACCACGGTCGGCAGCCAGGACACCACCGGCCCGATGACCCGCGACGAACTCAAGGACCTGGCCTGCCTGGGCTTCTCGTCCGACCTGGTGATGCAGTCCTTCTGCCACACCGCCGCCTACCCCAAGCCGGTGGACGTCAAAACCCACCACGAACTGCCCGCTTTCATCAGCACACGTGGCGGTGTTTCGCTGCGTCCCGGCGACGGCATCATCCACTCCTGGCTGAACCGCATGCTGCTGCCCGACACCGTGGGCACCGGCGGCGACTCGCACACGCGCTTCCCCATCGGCATCAGCTTTCCCGCCGGCTCCGGCCTGGTGGCCTTCGCCGCCGCCACGGGCGTGATGCCCCTGGACATGCCTGAGTCCGTACTGGTGCGCTTCAAGGGCGACATGCAACCCGGCGTCACCCTGCGCGATCTGGTCAACGCCATTCCTCTGTACGCCATCAAGCAGGGTCTGCTGACCGTGGAAAAAGCCGGCAAGAAGAACATCTTCTCCGGTCGCATCCTGGAAATCGAAGGCCTGCCCGACCTGAAGATCGAACAAGCCTTCGAACTGTCCGACGCCTCCGCCGAACGTTCGGCCGCCGCCTGCACGGTGCGCCTGAACAAGGAACCCATCATCGAGTACCTGAACAGCAACATCACGCTGCTCAAGTGGATGATCGCCAACGGCTACGAAGACGAGCGCACCCTGGGCCGTCGCATCAAGGCCATGGAAGCCTGGCTGGCCAATCCCCAGCTGCTGGAACCCGATGACAACGTCGATTACGCCGCCGTCATCGAAATCGACCTGGCCGATATCCACGAACCCATCGTGGCCTGCCCGAACGACCCTGACGACGTCAAGACCCTGTCCGACGTCGCCGGCACCGTCATCGACGAAGTGTTCATCGGCAGCTGCATGACCAACATCGGCCACTTCCGCGCAGCCTCCAAGCTGCTGGAAGGCAAGCGCGACATCCCGACGCGCCTGTGGGTGGCTCCTCCCACCAAAATGGACCAGCAGCAACTGACCGAAGAAGGTCACTACGGCGTGCTGGGCGTGGCTGGCGCACGCATGGAAATGCCCGGCTGCTCGCTGTGCATGGGCAACCAGGCCCAGGTGCGCGAAGGCGCAACCGTCATGTCCACCAGCACCCGCAACTTCCCGAACCGCCTGGGCAAGAACAGCAATGTCTTCCTGGGTTCGGCCGAACTGGCCGCCATCTGCTCGCGTCTGGGCCGCATCCCGACCCGCGAAGAGTACCTGGCCGACATGGGCGTGCTGCAGGCTGACAGCGATAACATCTATCGCTACATGAACTTCGACCAAATCGAAGAATTCAAGGAAATCGCCGACTCCGTAGGCCTGTAAACCACCAGGTTTACCGGGAACGCCTCCGCCGCTGCTTGCGGCGGAGGCGTTTTTTTGTGTTCTGCCCGCTCAGGCGCACGCCTCCCCGGCCAGACGGCCTATCCCATTCCCACACCAGGTTCCTGCCTTGAGGGTAAACTAAGGTGTCCATCTACCGGCACTCTATGTCAATGTCGCAACTCAATCCCAAACTGCTCGCCCAACAACCCAAGGAAATCCAGCGTCTGGTCAACTACACCGACGCCCTGGTTCGATCCGGCTCGCAAGTCGAAGACCGCTACTGGCAAGATCTCGCCGGCCAGTTGCTGGACAAGCTGTATGCAGGCCGCCGCAATACGGCCGTCGAACAAACGCTGGAACTGCTGGGCAGCCAGCAGCAGCACCAGCACTACGAAATCCTGATGGAACTGGCCGAGTCCCATGCCGAGAGCCTGCGTCTTGAGCACGACGGGATTCAATACGATGCGCTGCTGTTCTCCGCACCTCTGACGGCCTGGACGCGCTACCAGCTTCCGCAAGGCACCCTGACCGACACCCAGCGCCAGGAGCTCGAATCCGCCCTGAAGGCCTCCATACTGGCCGACGGCGCTCTGTGTGCGCTGGTGCCCGACCTGGTCAACTACGACGAAATGCCCCAGTCTTACCAGCAAGCCCACGAATGGACCCAGACCCTGGCGGGCAAGGCCCTGCAGCGCAGCAAGGACACCGTCAAGCCAAGCATCCCGCCTGAAGCCAACACCCTGCTGGCCGACGCCCGCTTCCTGATCGGCGTAGCACTGGCGCCCGCGGGCCAGCCCCTGTTCCGCTGGCAGCAGGCCGGCGACAGCGCCCATGCCCTGCATCTGTCGTGCATCGAGCACTGGGTTCAACTGTGCACGCCTGTCCTGGCCCCCCTATTCACCGGCTGCCAGGTCCAGTATCTGGCGCCTAACGCCTACTACGTCAATACGCGCGAAGCCGATCGGGAAATCCGCCCGTTGGCCGTGCAGGCCGGAGTCACCTGGCTGCAGACCGCCGCCAATATAGGGCCGGAACAACTGCGCGCCGTCATCGCGGCGTGCGGCAACGAGACTGTCGAAGAATACCGGGTGGGCTTCAGCACACTGTCATCCCCCGCCGTGATCTACGGCTGCATCTGGCCTGTTCTCAGCCAGGAAGAGGCCGAATCCTCGCTCAGCGAAGACGACCACATCGATATCCCGGACATCATCGCCGCCCTGCTCAAGAGCCTGGGCGTGCAGCATGTGCACCGCCTGCCCGGCCTGCACTCGACGGAAGTCTGCGAAGACTGCAGCGCGCCTTTCTTTCCCGACATCAACGGCGAAATGCAGCACCCCGAGCTGCCCGATGAAATCGATCTGGATCCGGTCCAACTGCACTGATGCCCGGCGTCGACCTCTTTTGCCGCGTCGTCGATAATTTAGGCGACATCGGAGTTTGCTGGCGTCTGGCGCGCCAGTTGGCCGCCTCGTCCGAGGTCGCTCAGGTACGGCTATGGGTGGACGACCTGGCCAGCTTCCAGCGCATCCAGCAGGATGTGCGCACGGACCTGTCCTCCCAGGATCTGCACAGCGTGCGCATCGAGCACTGGTCGACGGCGCGCAGGTCCTACCCCGCCCCCCACGCCCTGTTGATCGAGGCCTTCGGGTGCGAGTTGCCTGAAGCCGTGAAAGCGCAGATCTCGCCGCAGGAGCATGTCTGGATCAATCTGGAATACCTCAGCGCCGAACCTTGGGTGACTGGCTGCCATGGACTTCCTTCGCCGCAAGCGAACAGAGCAGCCAAGTATTTCTTTTTTCCAGGCTTTTTGCCCGGCACCGGCGGCCTGCTGCGCGAACCGGACCTGCTGGCGCGGCGCGATGCCTTTCTGGCGGATGATGCTGCTTACGAGGCTCTGCTGCAGCGGCTCGGTGTACGCCAGGACTTCCGGCGCGCCTTGATGACCGGTCAGATGCGTCAGGTCTTCCTGTTCTGCTATCCCGACGCGCCTGTACTGGCGTTGTCTGATGCGTTGGCGCAACAACCCTACGATACCTTGCTGCTGGTACCGGACTCGGTCGCCCGGCGCTTGCCGTCCCTAGCCGCGGGACGCCTGCAGGTGCAGGAAATTCCCCATGTGGACCAAGCTGATTTCGATGCTCTGCTCTGGCGCAGCACCTTGAACATCGTGCGCGGCGAAGACTCGCTGGTACGGGCCATCTGGGCCGGCGCACCTATGATCTGGCAACCGTACATGCAGGAGGACAAGGCCCACCTGGACAAGCTGGATGCATGGCTGGACACCACCGCCTTGCCGGATCCGGTGCACGCCCTGCACCACGCCTGGAGCCTCTGTGATCGCCCGCTTGCCGCCAGACTGCTGGCAGAGCAACTACAAGCCCCGGCGCTGACAGCCTGGCGCCAACAGGCCGGCGCCTATAGCACAAAGCTGGGACTAAGAGCCGATCTCGCCGCCAGTTTGCTGACTTTTTACACCCAAGTCGCCCGAAAACGCTAAAATAGAGTGTTTTCCTCAAAGCTCCCTGACAGCGCGTTCGGCGGAGCCACCCCATTCGGAGTTTTTTTTAATGAAAATCGCACAAGAATTGCGCGTTGGCAACGTCGTGATGGTCAATGGTGACCCTCTGGTCGTTCAAAAAACGGAATACAACAAATCCGGTCGCAACTCTGCCGTCGTCAAGCTGAAATTCAAGAATTTGCTGAGCGGCTCGAACAGCGAAGCCGTGCACAAGGCCGACGAAAAATTCGACATCGTCCAACTGGAAAAGCGTGAGTGCTCCTACTCGTACTTCGCCGACCCCATGTACGTCTTCATGGACGAAGAGTACAACCAGTACGAAATCGAAGCTGAAAGCATGGGCGACGCCCTGAACTACCTGGAAGAAGGCATGACCGTGGAAGCCGTCTTCTACGAAGGCCGCGCCATCTCGGTCGAGCTGCCCACCATCATCGTGCGCGAAATCACCTACACCGAACCCGCCGTCAAGGGCGATACGTCCGGCAAGGTGCTCAAGCCCGCCAAGATCAACACAGGCACCGAGATCAGCGTGCCCCTGTTCTGCAACATCGGCGACAAGATCGAAATCGACACCCGCACGAACGAATACCGCAGCCGCGTGATGTAAATCCTGCAGGGCTCCGGAGAAAGCCGCAGCGCTCACGCGCTGCGGCTTTTTTTGTCCGGTCCGGCCGCTTTCGCGGCCAGGCCTGCCCTGCGCCGATCAGAAGAAACCCAAGGCCTGATCGCTATAGCTGACCAGCAGGCACTTGGTCTGCTGATAATTGCCCATCGCGACCTTGTGCGTTTCGCGGCCTATGCCCGACTGCTTATAGCCCCCGAAGGTCGCATGCGCCGGATAGAGGTGATAACAATTGGTCCACACACGCCCCGCCTGCACCTGACGTCCCACGCGATAGGCTCGGGAGCCGTCCCGGCTCCATACACCTGCCCCCAGGCCATATTCCGTATCATTGGCGATGGCGATGGCTTCGTCTTCGTCCTTGAACGTGGTCACCGAAGCCACCGGGCCGAAGATTTCCTCCTGGAAGGTGCGCATGCTGTTTTCACCCAACAGCATGGTCGGGCTGATGTAGAAACCCTCATCCAGGCCTTGCCCAGGCCGATTGCGCTGCCCGCCGATCAGACAATTGGCGCCTTCTTCGCGGCCCAGATCGATATAGCCCAGAATACGCTCCATCTGCTTTTGCGACACCTGCGCCCCCACCATGGTGCCCGAGTCCAACGGATTGCCGGTCTTGATGCGGCCCACACGCTCGATCGCCCGCTGAATAAAGCGCTCGTAAATGGACTCTTGAACCAGAATGCGAGACGGGCAGGTGCACACTTCGCCCTGATTCAGCGCGAACATGGTCAACCCCTCCAGCGCCTTGTCAAAAAAGGCGTCATCCGCCTGCATGACATCTTCAAAGAAGATATTGGGACTCTTGCCCCCCAGCTCTACCGTAGCCGGAATCAGGCGATCAGCGGCGGCATGCAGGATTTCCTTGCCAACAGGAGTGGAGCCGGTAAAGGCAATCTTGGCGATGCGCGGCGACGATGCCAGGGCGTGCCCCGCTTCTTTACCGTAACCCGTCACCACATTGATCACGCCAGCGGGCAGAAGATCGCCGATGATCTCCATCAACAGCAGGATCGACGCCGGTGTCTGTTCAGCAGGTTTGAGCACCACGGGGCAACCGGCCGCCAGCGCGGGCGCCAGCTTCCAGGCCGCCATCAGCAAGGGGAAATTCCAGGGAATGATCTGCCCCACCACGCCGATCGGCTCCTGGAAGTGATAGGCCACTGTGGTGGCATCGATATCCGAGATCGCGCCTTCCTGGGCGCGCAGGCAACCAGCAAAGTAACGGAAATGGTCCACGGCCAGCGGCAGATCCGCTGCCCGGGTTTCGCGTATGGGTTTGCCGTTGTCGATGGTTTCGGCCACCGCCAGGCGTTCCAGATGCTGCTCGATACGGTCGGCGATACGCAGCAAGATAGTGGAGCGCTCTGCTGCCGGCGTCGCCCCCCACTGGCGACGGACCTTGTGCGCGGCATCCAGGGCCAGCTCGATGTCGGCGGCGCCCGAACGCGGCACCTGGCAGAACACCTGTCCGGTCACCGGCGAGACATTATCAAAATACTCGCCATCGACCGGCGGCACCCAGCGGCCTCCAATGTAATTGTCGTAACGGGACTTGAAGGGAAACTCCAGGTCCAGGCCCATTGATGTCAGATCTGACAGATTCATGATGTCTCCTTGTATTAGGGTCGTGAACGCCTGACGGCGATCCGTGGATGGGGGTCATTGGCCGCCCCCGTCTCACTCCTTCATGAAGCAAATTGCGTGCCAGATCGCATAGCGAATGTCCCGACTCGCTGTAACCGCCCACTGCGACCATAATGTTCAGACCTGAAGACGCAGGCTGCGACAGTAGAGTGTCGCAAACCGCAGCCGCTGTCGCATTCTGCGACAACTCAACGGAGCGTCATTATGTCCACCTTGTTTTCATCGCCTCAGGCCGGAGAGACGCTCTGGCAGCAATCCTGGGAGCGCTGTCGGGCCCTGGGGACCGAATTGAGCCACGAGCCCCGCGACCTGAGTCAGGGCGATCTGCGCCAATTGCTGGAACAGCAGCACACCTTGCTGCACCACTCCAGCGCCGCGCTGCAGGAACTGGCGGCCTTGGTGCGCCCCCACCACGGCCTGGTGCTGCTGTGCGACGCCCAGGGCACCGTTCTGCAACAGGCGGGCGACCCGCATTTTCTACAACGCGCCGATCAGGTGGCTCTGCGCGCCGGCGTGAGCTGGGCCGAGCACCATCGCGGCACCAATGCCATCGGCACCGCCCTGGTCACCGGTCAGGCAGTGCGCATTCATGGCCAGCAACACTATCTGCCCGGCAATCGAATCCTGAGCTGCCACGGCGCGCCGATCCGCGACCCCTACGGCAATATCGTGGGAGTGCTGGACATCTCCGGACCGGCTGACCTGGAGCATAGCTATGCTCTAGATATGGCGCGTCTGTATGCGCGCCAGATCAGCCGCCAGATGCTCGACGCGCTGTGCACGCCGCAACGTCAGCTGGTGCACCTGCACACTGATGCCGCCCTGCTGGAAGGCCCCTACAGCGGCCGCCTGATCGTACAGGACGATCTCATCGTGGCCGCCGACGAGGTGGCAGCCGCCCTGCTGAGCCAGGACTGGCGCAGCCTGCCCGGCCTGCCATTGAATATCGCTTTGGAGCATGCCCAGCGCTCACTTGGCGCGCATGCGCTGCATGTTCGCCCATCAGCGGACAGCCCGCGCCCGTCGCCGCCGCCATCCCCCGCCCTCCCGCAAGCTCCCCTGCTGTCGGCTCAGCAGCAGCACGCTCTGGAACCCGCTCTTCGGGCTCTGCAGATGGGCCTGTCCGTATTGCTGAGCGGAGAAAGCGGCGTAGGCAAGGAACGGATGGCGCGCGAGCTGCATCAGCGGCACCGCCCCCTGCCCGGCCCGTTCGTGGCTATCAACTGCGGCGCACTGCCCGAATCGCTGATCGAGGCAGAGCTGTTCGGCTATGAGGCTGGCGCCTTTACCGGCGCGCGCCGGCAAGGCTATATCGGCAAGCTGCGCCAGGCGGACGGCGGGGTCTTGTTTCTGGATGAGATCGGCGATATGCCCATGCCCTTGCAAAGCCGCCTGCTGCGGGTGCTGCAAGAACGCGAAGTGCAGGCGCTGGGATCGGAACGGACCCATACGCTGAACTTTAGACTGATCAGCGCCAGCCATCAGTCGCTGGAAACCCTGGTGCGCCAGGGGCGTTTTCGCGCAGACCTGTTTTTCCGGCTGCAGGACTACATCTGCGTCGTTCCCGCCCTGTGCGAGCGCCCCGACCTAGGCGACTACATCCGCAGCGAATTGACGCGCTTGAGCCAGGGCAGACCAGCCCCCCGCTTAAGCGACGACGCCCGGCTTCGCCTGCAGTCGTACCGCTGGCCGGGCAATTACCGCCAGCTTCGCTCGGTGCTGTTACAGATCATTCTGCAGGACAGGCCGGGACAGGTCTGGAGCGCCGCCACCCTTCCCGCCCTGCCGCAACTGACCCTCTTGGCCGAAGAACGACCCGAATCCGGCATGCCGTCAGCCGCGCCGCCCCTAACGGGCGCAAGTCAGCGCGAACGCGAACAGGCCGCCCTGCGGACGGCCCTGGAGACACATAAAGGGAATATTTCAAAAGCGGCGCGCATGCTGGGGCTGCACCGCAGCACCGTGCACCGGCGCCTGAAGGAGATGGACGTACTTATTGCAGACGATCGTCGTCCAGGAAGTCCGGAATAGGCATGGCGACGATGCCTTCTTCCGCCAGTTCCTGATATTGCTGCAAGGTCGCCTGACCACGTATGGAGCGCTGTACGGCCTGGCCCTCGTGCATGCGGCGGGCCTCGTCGGTGAACTGGGCGCCCACATCGTCCGACTGGCGGATCATGGAGCGCAGCTGCTGCATGACTTCGCCCTGAATGGCCTGCATGCGCGCATCGGGCACAGCAGGTTCCCGCGTGGACCCACGGTCTAAGGCCGGGGCCTGCGCACCCATATTGATGCGCGGAGCAGACAGCTTGCGATTGACCTGATGGCTGTCGCAAACCGGACAGCGCAGCAGCCCCCGTTGCAGCTGTTCTTCGTAGCTGTCGCGGGAGCTGAACCAGCCCTCGAACACATGACCGTGCTCGCACTCGAGATCAAAAACCTTCAGGCTCATGGTTTACTTATCAATCACTGACCAGACAGCCCTATTGTAGACACATAAAAGCCGGGCAGGTAGTCATCCAAACGACGTAAACCCCCGATACAGATGGAGGATTTCGACCTACAACCTCGGCACGGCCGCCAGCAGGCGCTGCGTCTGCTCCTGCTGAGGATGGAACAGCACTTGTTCAGCGCTGCCCTGCTCCACGATGCGCCCCTGGGCCATGATCGCGATACGATCAGCCAGATACTCCACCACCCCGAAGTTGTGCGTGATGAACAGATAGGCAAGTCCCAGCTCGGCCTGCAGCTGTTGCATCAGGTCCAGGATCTGCGCCTGCACCGAGACATCCAACGCCGATGTCGGCTCATCGCAAATAAGCACTGCCGGCTCCACTGCCAAGGCGCGCGCAATAGCGATGCGCTGACGCTGGCCGCCGGAAAACTCGTGCGCGTAACGCTCCAGCGTATTCTTGGGCAGGCCCACCTGATCCACCAGCGTCTCGACGCGCTTGCTGCGCGCTGCGGCATCCAGATCCGGGCGCAGGGCTGCCAGCCCCTCCTGCAAAATATCGCCTACCAGCATACGGGGATCCAGCGATCCATAGGGATCCTGGAAGATAATCTGCAGGCGCGCGCGCTGCTGCCGCAAGGCTTTGCCGCGGGCCGTCAGGACATCCTGATCCAGCAGACGCGCCTGGCCGCTGATCTGCGCCTGGCTGTCCAGCAAACGCATCAGGGCGCGCGCCACGGTGCTTTTGCCGCAGCCCGATTCGCCCAGCAGGGCCAGGGTTTCACCTTTGTGCAATTGCAGACTGAGATTCTTGACCACCGGCACGAGCACAGGTCGGCGCCACCAGGAGCCGGATTGGGAGCCGGAATGTCGATAGGCCACCGACAAGGACTCGATCTCCAGCACAGGCGCGCTCTTATCCGCTTTGGGTCGCGGTGCGCCAACCTGGTCGGGTGCGCGCGACAGGGGCCGGCCGCGCTTTTCATAGGTCGGTATGGCGCCCAGCAGCTCACGCGCATACGGGTGTGTAGGCCGCAGGAAGAACTGGCTGGCCAGACCCGACTCCACGATCTCGCCATGGCGCATCAAAGCCACATAATCGGCATACTGGCGCACCACTGCCAGGTCATGCGTGATCAGCAGAATGGCCAGGCCCATCTCTTTCTGGATATCGGCCAGCAATTGCAGGATCTGCGCCTGCACGGTGACATCCAGCGCCGTCGTCGGCTCGTCGGCCACCAGCAGATCCGGCTCGGCCGCCAGTGCGATGGCTATCATGATGCGCTGCTTCTGACCGCCCGAAAACTGAAAAGGAAAATCGTCGTAGCGCTGCTCGGCAGCCGGGATACCCACCCGCTGCAGCCAACGCACGGCAGCAGCGCGCTCCTGCCCTGCCGGCGCCACGCTATGCCGCCGTATGACCTCGCTGATCTGCCGGCCTATGGACATGACCGGATTCAAACTGGTGGAGGGCTCCTGGAAGATCACGCTGATGCGCCGGCCGCGCACGTCCTGCATCTGCTCCTCGGGCAACGGCGGCAGATCCAAGCCGTCCAACTCGATCACGCCCGAATGCATCCAGGCCGCCTCGGGCAACAGCCGCAAAATGGCCATGGCCGTCATGCTCTTGCCGCAACCGGATTCACCCACCAGAGCGAAGGTCTCGCCGCGGCGCACCGCCATGGACAGCTTGCGCACCACGCTCTGCATGCCGGCATCCGACTGCACCCGCAGTTCAAGATCCTGAATGTTCAGCACCGAAGCGGCGCCGGAGGGGGAAACCGGGGAGTTCATGTTGATCTGAGTCATGCCTTGACCTCGTTGACTGGTCTGCGCAGGCTCACGGGACGGAAGCGGCGCGTGCGCGGATCGAACGCCGCCTGTACCGCATCGGCGAACACATTGGCGGACAGCACCAGAGCCAACATGAAGGAAAAGGCGCCGGCCAGGCCCCACCAGATGATGGGGTCGCGCGAGAGCTCGCTGCGGGCGGCGTCGATCATGCGGCCGAACGAGGGCATGCTGGGGTCTACGCCTATGCCCAGATAAGACAACACGGCCTCATAAAGGACCAACCCTGAAAACTCCAGGATCAAAGTAATGAGCACGATGTGCATGACATTGGGGAGCAAGTGGCGAAGCATGATGCGCAGCGGCCGCACGCCGAAAGCCTGGGCAGCCTGGACATAATCCAGCTCGCGCAGTTTCATGACTTCAGCGCGCAGAAGCCGGCACAATCCCGCCCAGCCCGTCAGTCCCAGGATCAGGCACAACATGAACAGTCGCAGGTCAGCGCGGGCGGCCACCGTATCGAAGCTGTCTGGATGCGTGTCGATATAGACCTGCATCATCAGCACGCAAGCGGCGATCAGCAGCACGCCAGGGATGGAGGTCAAGGTGGTGTAGATGTACTGAATGACGTCATCCACCCAGCCCCGGAAATAACCCGCAGCCAGGCCCAGAATGATGGCCGGCGGCAACATCGCGAAGGTAGTCAGCGTCCCGATGACCAGGGCAGTGCGTACGCTCTTGAGCGCCTGCCACAGAACGTCATTACCGGTCCGGTCCGTACCCAACACATGGTAATTAGCACTTAAGGCGACCGTCACGCACAGCGTCAGGCCCAGCAGGCAAGCGCTGATCCAGACGGCTCGCCAAGGTATCAGCCCCTGGCCCTGCCACCAGTAGGCCCAGGCCCCGCGCCAGCCCGGCTCCAAAGCTTGCCTGCGGCCCCAGGCCGTCAGAAGCAGCGCCAGCGACGCTGACCAGGCCAGCCCCCAGGCCAAACCCTGCAGGCCCAGCTTGAGAATGTCGCGATGATGGGCCTGCTCCGTGTCCATACCCACGCCCGCATTGACCAGACGCGGAAAATCGCGCACCGGCTCGCCGCCGACCAGCATACTTTCTTTGGTCAACTGAAAACGCGCCAGAGGCGCCGAGTAGGTTTTTTCCACATCCGACAGCGAGACGCGGCCCAGGACGTCGTCCAGCACCGAGCGGGCGACCGGCGCGTATGTCGGCGTCGAGGCCTGCTGTCCCGGCGCAGGCGGCAACAAGGGGCGGTAATGGATGGAGTCCAGCAGTCCGACCAATAAAAAGAACGCCAGGAACACAGCGGCGCACATGGCTGAAGGCGTGCGCGCCACGCTGGCCCAGGCCGAGCGCAAACCAGGTTTGCGGCTGACGCGCACGGCATAGACTGCCATGGCCAGAAACAGCGCCAGCACAAAAGTATCGGTCCAGAGAAAGACGAATTGCGGCATGGCGGACTCAATTGAAACGGATGCGGGGATCGACCAGCGTGTAGGAAATGTCCGCCAGAATCAGGCCTGCGATATACAGCAGCGACCCCAGGAACACCATGGCGCGCACAATGGAGAAGTCCTGCGCATTGATCGCGTCTATCGTGAAGCTGCCCAGGCCCGGTATACCGAAGAAGGACTCGGAGATCAGGCTGCCCATGAACAGCAGCGGCAAGGCGGACACAGTACCGGTCAAAATAGGCAGCAACGCATTGGGCAGGACATGGCGGAACAGCACCCAGCGTTCGGCCAGCCCCTTGGAGCGCGCCGTGCGCACGTAGTCCCGGCTGACCTCTTCCAGGAACAGGCTGCGATAGAAACGCGACTCGGCGCCCAGACGGGACAAAATCCCCACCAGCACTGGCAATACCAGGAAACGCCAATTATCCAGTCCTTGCACCCAGCCGGAAAACGGCACCCAGCGCAGCACGCGCGCGAACAACCATTGCCCGGCGATAATGTAGAACAAGCTTGAAATGGACATCAGCACCACGCACAGCACCACCGCCGAAAAATCCAGACGGCTGCCGCGAAAGAACACCATCAGCAGGGAAAAGCTGATGCATACCCACAAGCCCAGAAAAAAGGTGGGCAGAGCCAGCGCCAGGCTGGGGCCCATGCGATTGCGGATCTGGTAGCCTATGTCCTGCCCCTGGTCGGACAGGCCGAAGTCCAAGCGCAGCAAAGGCACGGAGCGATCGTAGAAAATCGTATCGGTCAGGCGCTGCGAACCTTGCGCCTGACCGTTGTAGAACAGGGGCTTGTCATAGCCGCGCTCGGCTTTCCAGTTGTCTATGGCCGTCTGGCTGACACGCTGCCCGCCGATGGACAGGCGCGCCATATCGTCGGGCGTGTTCACGGCGAAAAACAGCACGAAGGTCAGCAGGTTCACGCCGATCAAGATCAAGATGCCGTAGAGCACCCGTCGCATCAGATAGGAAAACATCAGGACTTCTCCTTGCGCAGCGCAGACTGTGTGCGGCGCTGGCGCGCCATGCGCCGCAGCCCCCACACCAGGGCGGCCAGCAACAGCACGAGCGGAACGGCAGGCCACCAGACGGGGCGATTCCATTGCTGGATGCGCTCGACCCGCTGCCCGGCATCAATCCGGTAATACTGCAGGCTATCCCGTATCATCAGAGACGGCTTGGCATTGCGTACCCAGGATTGGTAAGCGCCTCCGGCATTGGGCACGTAGCCGAACATCCAGGGCGCATCGTGCTGCACCACCTTGACCATCTGGTGAATGACGGCTTCCTTGTCCGGCCCGTCATTCAGGAATCGCATCTGCTCGTACAGCCTGTCGTACTCGGCACTCTGGTAGTTGGCGGCGTTCTCCCCGCCATGATCCACCTTGGACTGCGGCCCATAGAGCAAGGTCAGGAAATTTTCGGCATCCGGATAGTCCGCGACCCAACCCCAGATGAACATCTGCGCCGCCCCACGCTTCATCTTGTCCTGAAAACGGTTGTAATCGGTGGCGCGCACCTCCAGTTGCAGGCCGACCTGCCCAAGCTGGCGGCGCATCCAGTCCACCGTCGCATCCGATCCCATGCCGCCCATGGAGTCGTAATACAGGATGAGCGGCTTGCCAGTAGCGGCATCGCGTCCGTCCGGATAACCCGCCTGGCGCAGCAGCTCGCGCGCCTCATCCAGGCTGCGGCGCTGGACCGATTGCCCCTCCACGGTATAGACATACGGGTTGGCGCCCTGGGGCAAAGGCTGGTAGCCAGGCACGCCCGGAGGCAGCGGACTTTGCGCGACCTGGGCCTGATCGTTCATAAAAATGGAAACGTACTGCTCCCAGTCGAAGGCGATGCTGACAGCCAGGCGCAGCTTGCGGTTGCGCTCGGCTTGCTCAGCGGTGTCACCCTTGCCGACCACCGGGTCATGCCAGTTGAATCCCATGTAAAACAGCTGGGCCTCGGGCGCCGTACGCAGTTGCAGGCCCCTGTCGCGGTAGAGCTGGGCCTTGTCGGCAGAATCGCCGGCCGCTACCGTCATGGCCACGCCATATTCGCCCCGCTCCACCTGGGGGATGTCGTAATAGCCTTGCAAGAACTTGCCCATCAGGGGCACGCTTTCCTTTTCCAGCGAAAAAACGACCTTATCCAGAAAGGGCATGGTCTTGCCGCAGTCCTGCAGCAAACCGTCCGGTCCGTCCGAGGCTTCGCCCGCACATGGATAAGGCTCGCCCCGATAAAGGGGATTGCGGCTGAGCACATGGCGCCGGTTGGTCAGGGACTCAGTCAGCATGAACGGCCCCGTGCCCACCGGCCAGCTGTCCAGTGTCAGATTATGCTGCGCCATGCGAGGTTGGCTGTAAAAACGCTCGGCTTCCCAGGGTACGGGTGCGGTGAACGTCATGGCCAGCCAATACTTGAACTGCGGATACTTGCCCAGTACCTCGATGCGCAAGGTATGGTCGTCCAGGGCCCGCACGCCCGGCAAGGAAAAAGAACGCAGGTCCAGCCAATCGGGCCGGGGGAGCTGCTTGTCCGCCTGGGCTAATTGATCCACCAGTTCTTTGAAGCCACGGACATGCTCGGCCATCACGCCCGAGATAGGCGATGCCAGACGCGGGCTGGCCAGACGCTTGAAGGCGTAGACATAATCCAACGCATTCAATTCGCGCGAGCCGGTGTGGGCAAAATCCTGAATGCTGAATGCATCGCGCAGGTCCGGGGCGCGCATGGGGTAATACCGATACTGGCCTTGCTCATCCTGAGCGAAAGCGGGATGCGGCTGGAAGGCAATGCCCGGTTTGATGGGAATATCGTAACGGCTGATCGCCACCTGCTCGCCAGGCGCATCAGCAGGCAGTTGCCGCCCGTTGGCGTCCAGATACACGGGCTCGGCCATCAGGGCCGCCGCCTTGGGGATCAGGCGATACGGCCGGTCCAGGTAGTGGTAGCCATACAAGGGTTCGTAAATGGAGTAAGTAAACGGCGTTTCATCGCCTGAATACGACAGGGCCGGATCCAGGTGATTGGGGGAGCGCGTCGTGAATGCACTGTACAGCACGTTGTCAGCCGCGCTGTGTTCTTCATAGGGGCTGTTGACCGGCTTGCTGCAAGCGGCCAACAGGCCGCAGCCCAGAATCAGCAAGACTCGCCGCATACGGGTCAGCATTGGCCTTTCTGCCAGCAGCTATAGCGCCACTGCCAGGGCGCGACCGGCTCCTGCCCCGACCAGATGCCCCTGCGCTCTCTTTGCGCTTCTTTTTCCAGGCCGTCGATACGCTCGTCACGCAGAAAACGGCCGCGTTTTTCTCGGTTGGCCATCGCCAGTCCGGCCTGCACCATCTTCTGGTTCGCGGTTTCGCCGTTCTCCAGCAACACATCGCAGACCGCCCGACCATGACGATCTTTTTCATAGCAAGACAATTGCACATCCTTGCCGGCCACCAGCTCGGACAGATAGCGCCGCGATGCTTCGGCATGCGGCTGGCCGGGGCGGCGCGCATCCTTGGTGGTCTCCGGCGCATCAATGCTGGCCAGGCGCACGCGTTGCTGCTGGCGTTTGGCCAGCAGCACGGTCAGGGTATCGCCGTCAGCCACCCGCACCACTCGCCCCTGCAGCTCGAAACCGGAAGCTTGCGCCTGTC
This sequence comes from Pseudomonadota bacterium, assembly GCA_023439305.1. Taxonomy (GTDB): domain Bacteria; phylum Pseudomonadota; class Gammaproteobacteria; order Burkholderiales; family Burkholderiaceae_B; genus Alcaligenes. The sequence continues at coordinate 150,546 of JAEXOO010000029.1, read as the reverse complement.
CCGCCAGCATCATGAGCACAAAGGCCCATCCGGTGCGGACGGCGGCTCGCCGAAAGAAAAAGAACGGGCGGGACACAGAGTGGACAATCATGATACGGACAAGGCTCCAGGCGGAAAGCGGAATCGGCGCTAACAAATTATAGGTATTGCCGCCTCTCTGTCCAGAGCATTGTCCCCATCTTGCTTAAGCCTGCAGCCTGCGCCAGCTTCGCTCCAGCCAGGACACAGGCTGGGCAGCCCCCTCGATGCCGAACACCGCAGTCGGCCCGCGCTCCAAGCGCTGCGCGATGAAGAGATCGGCCAGTGGCGCAGGCGCCAGCTCTCGCATCAGACACGCCTGGTACAACAGGATCAATGCCTGGGGCCAGGCCCGCTCGCCCGCCTGAGCCGATTGCGCCCACAGCTCCTGAGCGACCCGCCTCAGCCGCGCATCGCCTGCACATCGATCAAGTAGATCGGCCTGCAGGGCGGCCTGCACCCCAGACTGGGCCAGGGCGCGCTGCACGTCCAGGCACATGACATTGCCCGACCCTTCCCAGATGGAATTGACGGGGGCCTCGCGCAGCAGACGCGGCATGGGGCCGTCTTCGACATAGCCATTTCCGCCCCAGGTCTCCATGGCCTCCGCACACAAGGCCACGGCGCGGCGGCAGACCCAGAACTTGGCGGCTGGTGCCAACACACGCAGCACGCCTTGGGCCTGTTCGTGATCCACTTGCTGTTGCAGCTCCGCCAGGAAAAAGGCCAGGTGGGCGGCCGCCTCGCTTTCGAGCGCCATATCCAGCAAGACCGCTTGCATCAAAGGCTGCTCAAGCAGCACCTTGCCGAAGGCGCGTCTATGCCGGCAATAATGCAGCGACTGCACCAGCGCCTGGCGCATCAGGGCCGCGCTGCCGAGCACGCAATCGATGCGGGTGCGGCCCGCCATGGCGGCCAGCAGGGCGATCCCCCGGCCCGGCTCGCCCACACGCCGGCCCCAGGCGCCGTCGAACTCGATCTCCGCGCTGGCATTGGAACGGTTGCCCAGCTTGTCTTTAAGGCGGCGTATGCGCAGATTGTTCAGACCATCCGGCAGGTGTCGCGGCACCAGAAAGCAGGACAGCGCGTCTTGCTCGCGCGCCAGCACCAGGTGGGCATCGGCCTGCGGCACCGAAAAGAACCATTTGTGTCCATGCAGACGGAAACCCGCCCCATCGGGCAGCGCCTGCGTCGAGCAACCGCGCAGGTCCGAACCGCCTTGCATTTCCGTCATGCCCATGCCCAGCAGCACACTGTACTTGCTCACCACAGGCCGGGCAGCAGGATCATATTGGTGCACATCCAGCCGTCTGCGCCAATCTTCAAAGCCATCCGCTTGTAACAGAGGCGCCGCTGCACGGGTCATGGTCATGGGGCACAGGGTGCCCGCCTCGATCTGGCCATGCATATAGAAAGCCATGGCCCGCGCCAGATGCGCTCCGGGCTCCCTTGTATGAGGCCAGATATGCAGGCCTTGTTCCATGCCCAGAGACATCAAGGCATGCCAGGCCGGATGAAACTCGATATGGTCGATGCGCCGCCCCTGAGGCGACCAGGCCTGCCATTGCGGCGGCTCTTGATTGGCCTGCGCCCCTTGTCTGCGCCGGGCAGCCGTTCCCAGTTCGCGGCCGTAGCGCCCCAATCCCGTCGCATCCGCCTGCAGCCGCCCGCGCAGGAGCCAGGCCTGGAGCACTGGATCATCCTGCAAGAGGTCATCATCGTCCAGGTCCGGCACCTGGCTGCTCAGTTCCTTGTCCAGATTCATCACGCCTCCTTGCCATTTGCATGGCCCGGCCTGCGGCAGCGCTCATGGCGCCACGTCCTAGAGCCATTTGGCCTTCTTGAACTTCCAGTACAGAAATCCGCATACCCCGCCCATCAGCGCCAAGGCCATGGGATACCCCAAATGCCAGTCCAGCTCCGGCATGAACTTGAAGTTCATGCCATAAATGCCCGCCACCGCTGTGGGTACCGCCAGTATGGCCGCCCAGGCCGCCAGCTTGCGGGTCGTGTCGGTCTGCTGCATCTGGCCTATCATCAGCCCCCCTTCAAAAGCGAAGGCCAACGCTTCGCGCAGGCTGCCGATGAACTCCGATGTACGTGCGATGCGATCGGCCACCTCGCCGAAATACGCCCGCGTGTCCGCATCGATGTAGGGCAGCTCCACCCGCGACAGGCGGCGGCATAATTCGGCCAAAGGCGTGACGCCTGTGTGAATGCGCAGCAAGTCGCGGCGCAGCCGGTAGATGCGGCGCACATCGCTTTCCTTGAAACCGCGGATCAGAAACTGCTGTTCAATGGATTCGACGGCTTTTTCCATCTGCTCCAGCGACACCAGATACTGATCGACTATCAGGTCCAACAACTCCGACGCCACATAGTCGCTGCCGCGCTGCAACAACTCGGGGGAGTTTTCCAGCCGTGAGCGCAGCTCCAGATAATTGCTGTTCGAGCCACGCCGCACGGTCAGCAAAAACCCCGGACCTATCACCAACTGAGTGTTGCCGAATGCCGGTCGCAGCTCCTTCATGCCCAAGGTAATCGCCACGACGATCAGGCAATTGCTGTATTCCACCAGCTTGGGCCGCCGATGCGGCGAGATCAGCTCTTCGATGGCCTTGGTGGGCAGGCACAGTTGCCCCCCCACACATTCCAATAACTCGTCGGAAGGCTCCTTCAAACCTATCCAGACAAAACCGTCCTGCCCCAGCTCTCGGGCCGGCAGGCGACGCACATCGACAGCCTCAGCCGGATGGCCCGACCGATACCGAAAGGCGGCCACAATCGCGGCGGAATCGTCCTGAGCCAAGGAATCCATTACATCCATGCACGCTCCTTGCAAGCTATGCTGTTTTTTGTCTGATAATAGCACCCGGTATGAGCTCCGCCGCCCAGGGGCACAACGGCCTTGCGCCTTCACCGGACTGCTCCTTGCAAGGATAAACATGAATACTCGATCCATCATCGCCGCCGGCGCCCTGGTCCTGGCATTGGGAGTCGGGCTGGGGGCGTTCGGCGCTCACGCCCTGCGCTCCCTGGTCAACGATACCGCCCTGGCCGTCTGGCAGACCGCTGTGCTCTACCAGATGCTGCACGGGCTGGGCCTGCTGCTGGTAGCCGCTCTGGGCCCCTGCCTGAGTCGCGCCTGGCAGGCGCGCAGCGCTGCACTGATGCTGGCGGGTGTGCTGATCTTCAGCGGCAGCCTGTATGCGCTGGTGCTGAGCGGCATCAAATGGCTGGGCGCCATTACGCCCATCGGCGGCGTCGCGATGATATTAGCCTGGCTGGCGCTGGCGGCAGGCGCTCTGCGCCGCCCCTGACCGAACAGCGCGCGCTCCGTATAATGACAGGCAGTCTTGTCATTCATGGAGCCCGACGTGACCGCCACTCTTCAGTCCCTGCGCCCATTCGTGCGCGCCCTGCCCAAGGCCGAGCTGCACCTGCACATTGAAGGCACGCTGGAACCCGAGCTGATCTTCAGTCTGGCCCAGCGCAACGGCGTCAGCCTGCCATACCCGGACGTGGAAAGCCTGCGGGCCGCCTACCAGTTTACGGACCTGCAGTCCTTTCTGGACCTGTATTACGCCGGTGCGGGCGTGCTGATCACGGAGCAGGACTTCTTCGACATGACCATGGCCTATCTGCGCCGCGCCCATGACGACGGCGTGGTGCACGCGGAAATCATGTTCGACCCGCAAACCCATACGGTGCGGGGCGTGGCCATGGAAACCATCTTCGCCGGCATTGCCGGCGCCGCCCGCCAGGCCCGCCAGGAACTGGGCCTCAGCAGCTATCTGATCCTGAGCTTTCTGCGCCACCTGAGCGAGGACGAGGCCTTCGCCACTCTGGAAGCCGCCCTGCCGCTGCGCGAAACCTATGCTGACCTGTGGATCGCTATAGGCCTGGACTCCGCCGAGAAAGGCAACCCGCCCGCCAAATTTGAACGCATTTATGCTCGCTGCCGCGAGCTGGGCTTTCGCCTGGTGGCGCACGCCGGCGAAGAGGGACCCGCCGACTATGTGCGTGACGCTCTGGACCTGCTCAAGGTCGAGCGCATCGACCACGGCGTGCGCAGCGAGGACGATCCCCAGCTGATGCGCCGCCTGATCGAACAGGCCGTGCCGCTGACGGTCTGTCCACTGTCCAACCTCAAGCTCAAGGTGTTTCACAGCCTGGACCAGCACAATCTGAGGCGCCTGCTGGACCAGGGGCTGAACGTCACCGTCAACTCCGACGACCCGGCCTATTTCGGCGGCTACGTACTGGACAACTATATGCAGACCGCGCAGGCGCTGAGCCTGCAGGCGGAAGAGCTGCGCACGTTGGCCGCCAACAGTCTTCGATCTTCTTTCCTGCCCGAAGCGCAACGCCGGCAATGGCTGGATCGGCTGGCGGCGGTGCCCGCACCCCATGCCTGACAGCACGATTTGGCTGCCGCGTGATTTCTTCGCCCGGGACGCACGCATTGTAGCGCTGGAGCTGTTGGGTAAGACTCTGGTGCTGGATGACGAGCGCGGCCTGCGCCAGGCCATGATCGTCGAAACCGAAGCCTATCTGGGCCCACAAGACCAGGCGGCCCACAGCCGCCGCGGCATTACGCCCCGCACCCGCGTCATGTTCGGCCAGGCCGGCCACGCCTATGTGTACCTGATCTACGGCATGCATCACTGCCTCAATCTGGTCAGCGGCGTCGAAGGCGACGGCACCGCTGTTCTGCTGCGCGCCGCAAGCATGCCCGCTCCGTCCTCCCCGTCCCTGTCCGGTCCCGGCCGCCTGTGCCGCGGACTAGGCATAGACAGAGACTACAACGGCGCCGACGCCTGCACCCCCGCTCTGCACCTGCTGGATGCGCCAGCGCTGCCTCTGGAACATGTTCGCATCGGCCCTCGGGTCGGCGTGGACTATGCCGGCGACTGGGCGCAAGCGCCCCTGCGCTACGCTATTGCCGGCCACCCCGACGCATCCGCGGGCTGGGGCAGGAAAGCCGGAAGTCCCCGATGAATCGCGCTAGGCATCGGACGCAGAAAAGGTATCATTGTTGCTTCAGGCTTGATGTTTTCAAGGAACCTCCATGCGCCCTACTTTCCTTCTGACTCTGCTGCCGGCCGTATTTCTGGCCGCCTGCACCGCCACGGGCGGATCGGCCACGCAAAGCGCCGCCTCGCCCTCCTCGCAAGCATCCAACCCCGAAGGCGGCATCTGCAATGCCGATGTCCTGAACCCCGCCGGCCAGGAAGCATCCGGCAACCAGGTCCAGCGACTGGTCCGCCAGGCCGGCGCCGCGCAGGCGCGCGTACTGGTTCCAGACCGTATGTACACCACCGACTACGACGCAAGCCGCCTGAGCATCCGCGTGGATGAGCAGAACCGTATCATCTCGGTCTACTGCGGCTGATTCGGCATGGACATTCTCCTCGCCCGCCAATCTCTGGACACCCTGTTCGCACCCTGGGTGCAGGCCCTGAAACTGCAGGTCGAACAGATCGGCGAAGGCAGCGTCACCCTGCGCCTGCCCTTCTCCGACCAGATCACGCATGTGGCCGGGGTGATCTGCGGACAGGTCTATATGGCCGCCGCCGATACGGCCATGGTGCTCGCCGTCAGCAGCAGCCTGGGCGAATTCCGCCCCATGACCACCGTATCCCTGAACACCAGCTTCGTTCGCCCTGTCAGCCAGGGAGATGTCAGAGTGCACGCACAGGTGCTCAAGCGCGGAAAAAGCCTGGCTTTCGGCGATATCAAGCTGCTGGATGAGCAGGGCCGCCTGGTGGCCCACGCCACCACCACCTACGCCCTCCTGCCGGCCTGATCCCGCCGTCGCCCGACTGGCCGGCGCCTGAACGCAAGACAAGCGCCCACTGGCAAAGCGCCGCGCCAGAATCTATGATGCAGGCACGGAGCAGTGCCGATACGCCAGATCCGAATCTCACCGGACTGGCGGCACGCCGCCGCCGATTCACTCGGTCCAACTTTCGGAGCAGATCAGATGGCAAAAATCCTTGTTCTCTATTATTCCGCCTACGGCCACGTTGAAAAAATGGCTCAGGCCGTTGCCGAAGGCGCACGCAGCGCAGGTGCGACGGTCGACGTCAAGCGCGTTCCCGAACTGGTTCCGGAGGCCGTGGCCAAAGCCGCGCATTTCAAGCTGGATCAGGAAGCGCCGATCGCCACAGTGGCCGACCTGGAACATTACGACGCCATCATCGTAGGCACGGGTACACGCTTTGGCCGGATCAGCTCGCAAATGGCCAGCTTCCTGGACCAGGCGGGCGGCCTGTGGGCGCGCGGAGCCCTGAACGGCAAAGTCGGCGCCGCCTTCACCTCCACCGCCACCCAGCATGGCGGCCAGGAGCTGACGCTGCTGTCCATCATCCACAACCTGCTGCACTTCGGCATGGTGGTGGTAGGCCTTCCGTACAGCTTCGAAGGCCAGACGCGCCTGGACGAGGTCACCGGCGGCAGTCCCTACGGGGCCTCCACCCTGGCCGGCGGCGACGGCTCCCGGCAACCCTCACAGAACGAACTGGACGGCGCGCGCTATCAGGGCAATCATGTGGCCGAGATCACCCTTAAACTTAAGGGGTAAATAGTAAATTCTTAAAGGAGTAGGTATGGGCATGCTGGTCGATGGAATCTGGAACACCGAGGAACCCGTCACCGGCAAGGTCTCCGGCGAATTCAAACGCGTCCAGTCCCAGTTTCGCGACTGGATCACGCCGGACGGCCGCCCAGGCCCCCGCGAGCAGACCGCTCATCTCGCGCAAGCGGGCCGCTACCATCTTTTTGTGTCGCTGGCCTGCCCCTGGGCCCACCGCGCGCTGATCATGCGCGAGCTCAAGGGCCTGCAAGATCTGGTTGGCGTATCCGTCGTGAACCCCGTGATGGGCCAACAGGGCTGGACCTTCGAGCCGGGAGGCGGCGTCGTAGGCGACCCGGTAATGGATGCCCAGTTCCTGTACCAGCTCTATCAGCGGGCCAAGCCCGGCTATACCGGACGGGTAACCGTGCCCGTGCTCTGGGATAAGCAGCGCAACACCATACTGAACAATGAATCCGCCGACATCATGCGGATCTTCAACAGCGCCTTTGACGATCTGGGCGCACGCAAGCTGGACATGGCGCCGGCCGAACTGCTGGAACAGATCGACGCCATGAACGCCCAGGTCTACGACAGCATCAACAATGGTGTCTACAAAGCAGGCTTCGCCACCACTCAGCCAGCCTACGAGCTGGCCGTGCAAGCCTTGTTTTCAGCCCTGGACGGGCTGGAAGCCCTGCTGAGCCGTCAGCGTTACCTGGTCGGCACCCGCCTGACTGAAGCTGACTGGCGCCTGTTTACCACTCTGATCCGCTTCGACCCCGTGTATGTAAGCCATTTCAAGTGCAATGTGCGCCGCCTGTTCGATTATCCGAACTTGTGGCACTACCTGCTGGAGCTCTACCAGATGCCGGGCGTGGCCGGCACAGTGTGCCTGGACCACATCAAGACGCACTATTACGTCAGCCACCGGCATATCAATCCGACAGGCATTGTGCCGGCCGGACCGATGCTGGATCTGGATCAGCCGCATGGCCGAGGTCACCTGCCCGCCCAACCCGGACCGCTGCACACCGGCACTCAGTAACCGGGACGATCGAAAATATCGGGATTGAGCAAGATAGAGCGATCCACCTTGTCCACCGACGTGCGCCCGCAAAAAGCCATGGACACATCCATTTCGTTGGCCATGAGTTGCAGCAGGCGCGAGACGCCCGCCTGACCCGCTGCGCCCAGCGCATACAAAAAGGCCCGGCCTATCATGGCGCCCTGGGCGCCCAGAGCGCGGGCGCGCAGCACATCCTGGCCGGAGCGTATGCCGCCGTCCACCAATACCTCGATACGGTCGCCCACCGCCTGCGAAATCGCCGGCAGGCAGGAAATGGACGAGGGCGCTCCATCCAGCTGGCGCCCGCCGTGATTGGAAATAATGAGCGCATCCGCGCCGCTGTCCACAGCCAGGCGCGCATCGTCGGCATCCATGATGCCCTTGACGATCAACTTGCCGCCCCAGACCTTCTTGATCCATTCGATATCGGCCCAATTCAGTGAGGGGTCGAACTGCTCCGCTGTCCAGGTGGACAGGGAGCTGAGGTCCGACACGCCCTTGGCATGCCCGACGATATTGCCAAAGGTGCGCCGGCGCGTGGCCAGCATATGGCGGCACCAGTAAGGCTTGGTAGCCAGATTGAGCAGATTGCGCAGCGTGGGCCTGGGCGGCGTGGACAGACCGTTCTTGATGTCCTTGTGGCGCTGCCCCAGCACCTGCAGATCCAAGGTCAGCACCAGCGCGGAGCATTGGGCCGCCTTGGCGCGGGCGATCAGGTTTTCGATGAAGCTGCGGTCACGCATTACATACAGCTGAAACCAGAACGGCGAGCGCGTGGCCTGCGCCACATCTTCAATAGAACACACGCTCATGGTGGACAGCGTAAAGGGTATGCCGAAATCGCGTGCCGCCAGGGCGGCAAGCATTTCGCCATCGGCATGCTGCATGCCGGTCAAGCCCGTCGGCGACAAGGCCATCGGCATGGCCACTTCCTGACCCAGCAGGGTAGATTTCAAGGATCGGCTCTGGATGTCCACCGCCACCCGCTGGCGAAACTTCAACTTTTGAAAGTCTTCTTCGTTGGCCCGATAGGTACTTTGCGTCCAGGATCCGGAGTCGGCGTAATCGTAGAACATCTTGGGCACGCGGCGCTGGGCCACGAGCCGGAAATCTTCAGTGCAGGTAATTTTCGAGAGGTCCATCCAGTCGGCTCCAAAACAATGGCGTAATGATGCGCGTTTGTGTCACGGGGAGCAAGCCGACGCCACGTGGCCCTCTCGTCATCGAGCCCACACATTCTGCAGCCGATGCAGATCCGCGAGCAGCTCAGGCCCTCATGACTATTCTTTTGATCCAGATTTCAGAAAAAAATTACGACATTTTCGTGACACACCCAAAAACCCGTGTTATAGTTCTACTTCTTTAGCGGCTGTAGCTCAGTTGGATAGAGTACTTGGCTACGAACCAAGGGGTCGTGGGTTCGAATCCTGCCAGCCGCGCCAGTTTCAAGAAATCTTCCCGTTCAGCGGGAAGATTTTTTTTGAAGCGCAATGTTGTTCCTGTTTTATGTCGTTGCGGCATTTTTCAAAAACAACTTGCAAAAACTCCAAGACGACTTATAATAATCGTCTTTGCGGCTGTAGCTCAGTTGGATAGAGTACTTGGCTACGAACCAAGGGGTCGTGGGTTCGAATCCTGCCAGCCGCGCCAGAATTTACTAGTGATATCAGCTAGTTAGACCGCCTAGAGCTCCAACTCTCTAGGCGGTTTTTTTCTGGATGTGTGAGTTTTGTGTGAGTTGCGCCGGCACAGATGCCATTTGAGCACGCCGCACGATAGCTAACAAGTTGAGCGTTTCGCCCGCTTGGCCTTCCTGCGTGATCAATTCCAGAGCGTCATACACCTCGCGGATCTGCGCGACCGCATAATGCGCCGTCATGTCTTTACGGGAATGCCACAGGATCTCGTCCTGGGTCCGCTCGGATACGCCCGCGTGGCGCAATCTCATGCCAACGGTGTGCCGAAGGTCATGCACGTGTAAATCATCCAGTCCAGCATCTTTCCTTGCCCGCTGCCAGGCTGTGTTGTGCATGTCTGCGACCGGCAGATACTTCGGCGTCTTGCCGCTGCCAGCCTTAACCTGCTTGTAATAGGTAAACACCCGATCAGGGTGCCTTCCACGCTGCGCATCAATGATCTTTTGAGCCACTGAGTTGCAAATAAGCACGCGTTCACGCTTTCGGCCTTTGACGTATAACCTGGGCACAACGAACACTGATATTTCCAGACCAGGCCGGATCTTTACGCGAACCTCCCATTTCCAATGCAGCTGACACACGACGTTCTTGCGTACACCGCTGTTCAGAACGAATTCAGCCATGTTAGCCAAGTGAGGTGGCAAGTGTTCGAACAGCGAGCGCTGCTCCGACCAGGTTATTGGTCGTGGTGGCCTTTGATCTTCAAGATCCAGCAGATCCAGGGTCGCCAGCGTTGCCAGCCAAGGATGAGTGGTGCCCGTGTGGCGCCACTTCGTAGCGGCCAGTTTGCAGATTCGGTTGATGCAGGACAGCGCATTATTGATTGATTTGTTCTTGATGTCCTGCGCCCGACGCGCCGTGATGAACGGTTCGACCGTTTCGTTGCAAATCTCCTCCAATGTTAAAGAGCCGAGCATTTCAACCACCGGCGCGAGAAGGTAGACGTCGGTTTCAGCTGACGGCATGCCTTTCTCGAGCTTTTGCTCCAGGTACTTCGTCGAGGCCTCGAGGAGCGTTACAGCCGGCAAGGCCGGCTGTGCTGTGCTACTGGAAACGCCCGATTCGTGGATCGCACTCTTCTGCCGGGTTAGGAACTCCTCCGCCGACCGATAATCTGTGAAACCACGTTTTCGAATCTTTTGGCCTCGGTACTGACAATCGACTTTCCACTTGTCGCCGAGGTCCGGGGAGATACCCCGCTGCCTACGTGAGCGTGTCGCCATTTCATGTTTCCTTCTGGTTGGACACGTTCGCTACCGTGTGACAGTTTATAACGTTCCCACGCATCGTCCAGATCTTGCTTTTCAAAGATGATTGATGTGCCAGCCCTGACGCCCTTGCCCTCGAGCAACTGGGCAAGGTGCCGCTCGAAGAACCGGCGCTGCACGCCCAGGTAAGCCATGGCCTCTTTTGTGTTGTATCCGCGCTTGGTCATGGCTGAAGCCTTTGGAACTCCACTACCCATACCCAGGGGTTGGCAGACCAGTCGCCGCCAACCGATTCCCAAATCCACTTGAAATGTTCATCGGGCGTAGCGTTGTATTGATAACCAGATATGCAGCCGTGGCCACCACTGCAGCCTTCGGCAAGGCAGGCTGCCTCGCTGATGTCCTGCAGACGCTCTACCCGCACGTCATAAACTTCGAGCAGGATTCGACTTGCGGTTCTAGGCATATGTATGCTGGGGCGCCAAGTTCGGTATCGACCTTCCGGTGACTTCTCACCGTCCGGTCCATGCGGATCGTCCAGATAATCAGCGCGGTAGTAGACGGGGCAACCTGGTTGGTATGGGCCGAGCGGATGGTTTCCGTGCTGCCAAGCCTCCCGCACCCAAAGCCTGTCTCCCGGCTCCCCGTAGGGGCACGGGTACGGCCCGCTCATTGCCGATGTACTGAAGTAGTGGAAGGTGCCATCGTCCCACTTTTCAATGCTTTCATCTGGCGATGTGATCGGAAATGCCGTTCTCGGCATGATCCCCGGTATCTTCAATAGGCGTCGAGTTTGGGTTTTCCGGCCTTCCAGAATGGCGCGTACCATCGGGCCGCTGAATAGAATGGGACGTTCTTTCATGGCTCCACCTTGTGAGGGCACTCACCTTTGTAGCCACAATATTTCAGGCCAACTATGATCTGGCTGCACATCGCTCCCGGCCTGATCATTCCCTTCAAAGCGCAGACAGGCCTGGTCATTTCCTGCATGGCCTGCTCGAACGGTATAGCGGTAATCCCCGCAGGGCCGTCCTTCTCGGTCTGACCAATGACCAGTGCACCCTGTTTCGGTACCGATACAGTCCGACGCCACTCCCCGTACTCATCAATGATGACTGTCAGCCCGTAGTGCTTGCAAAGGTGCTCAGCATTTCTGGTCTTGCCGCAACCTTGTGGACCGTATATGTAGATTGAGTTATTCATAGCATGCCATCCTGTTGCCCTTCTGGTGTTGGGGTGGGCGAATGCCGCAGCGTGGCTTTGTATGCCGCATCGAGTTTGTCGTCTAAGTCGCCAGCACAAGTATTGAAGGCAATGATTGCATTTGCCCGCTGGTCGTAGCTCCTCTCTATTAATGTCAACGTATAGTCACTCGGCACGCCAGGGGCTAGATAAACAAGAACATCGTCATCACGATCAGGTAAAGCGGAAACCTTCCCGGACAACCGGCCCGGTTTAGCGGGCCGCAAAATGGCGTCCACACCCATCCGAATGCGGTCCAGTTCATCAGCGGAAAGGACACCGATAGGTTCTCCCCGCGAGGGATGGCCCTTGATTCGTTTGAGCAGAATGTCGGTTTCGGACTCGCTAAGGCCTGCTGACAGGCACAGCTGCACGGAAATAGCGTCGTGGTTCATTGGTTACCTCTCACAGAAATAGCGATCGCAAATGGGCGCACCCAGATCGGGGTAGCGGAAAGCTGGAAGGTTTCGCCGGCCCACGACAGCAGGATGGCGCGGCCAATTTCTTCGGCCATGGCCTGGGCTGCCAGCGGCGGCACCATGTTTCCGATGTGCTCACGCCAGACTTGATCGGACGTGCCTTCCATGACCATAGGGCCGTGCTCGGCGAAGTCGTCGGGATCGTAGTAGGACTGGAGTGCGGCCAGCTCAAGCGTGGTGAACGGGCGGTGCCAGGTGCCGTCCAGCGATGTGATCCGGCACACCAGCTTGTCGTTGGGCGACGGCATGGATGGGGCCCAGTCCGGCGTGAGTGGCCAGCACATTTCGCAAGCGTGGCATTTGAAGCTAATGCCGTCTTGCTCGGTCGCACCACCGCAGTTCGGGCACTGGATACCTGCCTGCCTAGGATCTGCCACACTCCACCAGCCGTTGTCGTGACACGCCGAAGCCGATACAGCCATGCTGGAGTCGGCCCACCTCTTGACACCGTAATGCCCGCCTGTCAGGTAGTTGTCACCCTTGGCCCGGTTCATGTCGGGTCGGGGGTCGGACACCGCATACGCACCCATGTCGTCGCCGCCGATTACGGTGCCGGTTTTTCCTTCCCACTGCGACACTGGATATTTTGTAAAAAGCTTCCCGCTGGCTGTAGGTCGAGGATCCGCGACCGCGTAAGCACCTTCACCACTGGTACTGCCGCCGATCACGGCATTGGCAGCGCCATCGTAGGCAGTTACTCCGTACTTTGAGAAGCCACGGCCGCCACGGGGATCCGCAACGCATTGACCTGTACCGTGTGCGCTGGTGACAGCCTTCGCAGTGCCGTCAAAAGGCATGATCCGAAATTCATTAGAGTGCTTGGCCGGGCCAACATGGCGCGGGTCTGCGACACTGTAAGTACCTTGACCTGGTGATTTCACACCAATGATGGCGCCAGACGTGTCTTCCATGCGCATGACACCGTACTGTTGGTACTGAGCAGCGCCGGCAGCTGCGCGTGGGTCGGCCACAGAGAACGTGCCATTCAATGGCAAGCTTCTGCCCCTCACCGTTCCTGCGGTGTCTTCCCAACCGTTCACACCCATATAGCCGTTGTGGAAGTTGCCAGGCACTATCAAGTAGTCGCGCAGGTATCCGTTTTCGACTTCCAGGCGGTTCAGGCTGCGCCAGTCCTTACCGGCTTCGACGAATGCCAGCCGTACCCAGGTCTTCCAGGCCAAGCGCGGTACCCGATGCATCGGGCCTGCCGCTGGGTCACCAGGTAGGTGCATACGGTCCAGAACCTCGCCAACGGAGCGTAGTGGGCGAATCGGCGGTTCATACACTGCAGATGGCATCTTTTCGCCATGGCGAGCCACCAACAAGAAGCGCCGACGGCTTTGGGCCAGGCCACCCACTTCGCCGCAGTCGTGCACCGTTTCACGCACGATGTAGCCGTAGTGGCGGAACATGGCGATGATCTGATCGAGGAAATGGCGACCGCGCGTCATGATCAGCGGCACGTTCTCGAAGATGAAGAACTCGGGTAGATCGTCCTTCCAGGCCTCCAAGCACAACCACACGGCTCGCTGGGTCAGGCCGTTCATTGCCTGGTACTTGATTGAGGCCGCGTGGGATTTCGCCAGCAAACCGGAAAAGCCCTTGCATGGAGCGGACAGGAACACAACGTTGGGCGCGTGTCCGTGAGCTGCCGCGCGCACATCGTCCGGTGTCACTTCTGCCCACCCGGGCGGCGGCTCTTGTCCGTTGATGGCGATGTATTGCTCACGGCTGGCTAAGTCGCGTACGGTGGTTGGATAGCCACCGAGCTTGTCACAATCACGCACGGCGACGGCATCAATGTCCATGCCACCGACATACACGAAGTTGCCTTGTAGCCCCGGTATGCGAGGCTGTGCGCGCTGGAACCCTTTCTTGCCGCCTCCGGATCCGGGAAACAGGTGGAAATGGTAGATGTTGCGGGTATCTGTCATGCAGCACCACCCACAATCATCACAGCCGCGGCTACAGCTGCCAGGGCCAGTACGAACACGACTACGGTCACGCCTGTACGGTCCCGGCTGGTTGGCTGCAAATCGATCAAAGAACCCTGCAGGGCCGTGGTTTCTTGTTTGCGCTGTTGCTGCCGGCGTCTGGACGCCCGGTTATTCACAGATTTTGTGGATAAGTTTTTGCTCATTTTGTCTCCCGACTGATGATGGTGATTTCGGCAGCCAGTGCCGTGATGATGGTTACGCCTGTGACGATAAGCAGAAATGAAACGGCCGTCATGGCTGGCTCCCTTGCGCCTCGAGCTCGGCCTTGATTTGGGTCTGTACGACCAGGTCGCCGGCGTCGTCGTGGTCCATGCCACGGGCAACCGCACGCAGGCGCGGCATGGCTTTCTTGATTTCTTCAAGGTTGAAGGCGGTGAGCGGCATGGCGTAATGCAGGGCCGCGACGAACATGCGTAGGGGCGCCAGGGGCAGTGGCTTCTGATGCCGGGTGCTCCACATTTCGAAAGTAGTAACCAGGCCGTCTATGACCTCCCACAAGGGGCAGGTATTGCCGTGCTGGTCGGTGTAGATGGGATCGCCGCGATCATCGACTGGCAGCGTGCCGTGCAGCTCAATGTGATCGATGATGTCTTCGAGCGGTCCAAGTGTGAGTTCGGTTTTCACAAGCATGGGGATCCTCGTAGGCCTGGGTCGGTATGGTTTGCGGGGTTTGGATGACTTGGCCATGGTCAGTCGTCCAGGTCGCCGGCGGCGCGGCGCATGAGGTCCGGGCGGGATCCGTCGATCGCGCGGAACGGCGCGACCTTCGCTGGCGCATTGATGGGGGTGACCACCAGCTTGGCGCCCTCGGCCTGCATATCGACCATTCGGTCTGGGTTGGCCTGGTTGGCGTGGACGATGTTCTTCAGGCAGACGGACAGGGCCGGGTCGGCCAGCGCGACCTCCAGGGGCACCGTCAGTTGGGCGCTCAGATAGGCGTCTACGATTCTTTGGACCGTGGCGTGGGTTTTACCGGCTCTGCGGCCTGGGGCAAGTATCTGGTCAGTCATACCGGCTCCCGAGTCGTTTGCGCCTGCCCGTGATGGATGTACTCGTGCATGCCGACTACCCAGCCATGCTGGCCAGGTGCGTCGTTGATACCTGTGATGGCCGGCACCTTGACTGCTGCCGGGATGAAGGTCGCCGCATCCAGTATCTGCATATTCAGCTGGGCGGCGATATGGAACTCGAGGCGAGCGCCGCGCGACATGGTCCAGTTCGGCAGCAGGCATATGCTGTCGCAGGTGATCATTTCCCGGATATCGATGCGCATGCATTCGTACCAGGACGCGTCCGGGTTGGAGTTCAGCTCGGCTGGATTGATCACCGTGTAGCCGGCGGCGCGCAAAGCGGCCGCAGCGGCATGGAACGCGGGAAAGTTCAGGTCAGGCAGGCCCGTCATCGGCCCGGCAATGTAGATTCTCATGATGTCCCCTTCAGGAAAACCCAGCAGCGCTCGGAACCACTACCTGTGTAGTTCTCTCTGCGGGCATGGATGACGCTGTTGACCACACGCTGGCCGTCGTACTTGTATCGACGGCTGGTCTTGAGCAGGTTTTTGATATCGCGGATGGCTGGAATTTGCTGCTTGTGATCTGCCGCGACAGTCACAAAATGGTTGAGGTTGATGGCGATTTCTGTCTCTGGCTTGCGTGAGTGGTTCAGCCTTGGCCGCTCTTCGTCACCGCCGTTCAGGTATTCGTACATGTCCCAGAACTCGCTGACCAGTGGGTGGTCGGCGTTGATGGCTTGCTGGCGCTCGACGGCCATGGTCACAATCTGCTGCTGCAGCTGCTTGTGCTGTGCGTCGGTGAGCTTAACCACCAGGCGCAAGGCATCGGCCAGGGCCATCAACTGGCCGTGGTTGTGGGCAATGCGCATCACGCGGATGTCGGGCCGGTCGAATAGCTGCTTTTGATAGACGGGCGCCATCTTGTTGACGATCTCCAGCACCGCTTCTTCCCGCTTGGTGGCAGCGAGGATGAAGCCGCTGACCTTGGAAATGGGTGCAGCTGAGAGCTCGTCGACCGCGACCTTGCTCTGGTCGTTATGCCCGGACCTGTCGAAGGTCAGGTGCATGATCCGTTGCATGATGGCCTCTGACCCAGACACGGCGGCGTTCTGGCTGATAACGATGGCGCCACGGAACGGTGGCTCGTATGTTTCATTGCCCGAGGTGGCCATGCCGCGAGAGCGAAGGCTGCGGCCGTTGTAGGCCGTTTTCAGTTCGTCCCAGTCAAAATTCTTGTTGTGGGTCTTGTTCTCGCTGCTGTCGCGGTCCGATTCGATCAGCACCACGGGCAGGTTGGACACCTGGGCGAAGTTACGTGCGCGGCCGGCATTGGTGGACTTTGCCGGGTCGGAGCCTTCATGGTCCCGCCCGAACAGCTTCCACATGAACTCCAGCAGTGCGGTTTTACCGGCGCCGGCCTCGCCGACGATCTCAAGAAACGGGAAGCTTTTCTGGCTGGCGCGGATCTGCTCTGCAAACAAGGTACCGAACCAGAAGGAAAGTGCGGCCAGGCCTTTAGGGCCGAAGGCGGAATAAAGGTGCTGCACCCATTCTGTCGAGTACTCTCGCGGGTCACTGTTGATGGTTAGGTCTACCGACTTGTTCAGGCTCTTGACGAACAGCCGACCCATATCGAAATAGTCTTCGCTGTTGATCTTGTGTAGCGTGCCATCCTTCATTGCCACATCGCCCAGCACGTAGCAGCCGAGTTCTTTGCTGTAGCCGATAAAGTCCACCGTTTCCACCCGCTGGATGTTGAACAGCTGGTTCTTCATGGAGCGTTCCAGCTGTTGATTGCTGCCTGTGTAGACGGCACCTGGGGCAATGCCCAGCAGACGCTTCTTGAACTCGCTGGCAGTGGATATCTGGGAGCTGGTGAAGGTGTTCTTAATTGGGGCCCCATCATGGGGGAACTGGACGCGGAAGTAGTACCAGGACTCGTCGGTGATTTTGTTTTCCTGGAAATACAAAGGCGTGGGCAGGCAGTTGGCAATCTCGCGGATGCTGTTGGACTCGTTCAGAGCCCGCTCACGCAGCTCTTCCGGGCTTAATCCGCCTTCCTGCTCGTCGATTCGATTCATCGCGGCCTGGTATCGATCAACATCAAGCTTGAACCAATAGAGCCGGTTGTCGTGGCTGAACTCGAACTCTGTCATGTTGTTCGAGTGGCTGTAGATCAGCAGGCCCTTCTCGCTGGCCGATTTCGCTGTCAGCAATGCACCTTGGTACAGATAGTGCTTGAGGCCCTCTTCGGCCAGGTGGTGCTTCTCAGCATCCTCTTGTGCACGGTCCAGCAGGTGGAGATCACTCCAGTCTTGCTGGGTACGGCCTTTCTGCGGAATCATGGCCGCCAAGCATGTCCAGCCTTCAGACTCGGCCCTATCCTTCCATTTTTTTATGAAGCGGCGGCCAGCGTCATTGCCGTCAAGCGCCCACACCAGTACTGGATCAGGGGTGCCGGTGGCCCGGTTGGCCTTGAGCTCGGCCAGGGCCTGGGCCGGGTAGTTGTAGCAGGACATCAGCGAGACAGCGTCAACACCGTGATGCATGAGTGCGATCGCGTCGAAGATTCCCTCGACCAGCCAGATCTTGTTTGAGTTCAACGGGTGCACGCCTGGCGGCACCCACCACTGGCCCTGGTACGACCCACCGAATTTAAACCTGGCTTTCTTGTCGAAGCGGCCCGGCTGGTCTATGAGGCGCTCCCACCATGTGCTGCCGACAGCGAAGCGTACGGTGGCCGTGCCAGCCTTCAGCTTTTCGTCAAAGTAGCTTTCCTGGGTGTAGCTGCCCCGAATCTTGGAAATATCGAAGCCCCTATGTATGGACAGGTAGGCTTCGGCGGCGGCATTGGGGTTTTCCGCCGTGACCGGGTACCGGGTCGACCACTGCTCGAATAGGTCCGGGTAGAGCTCTTTTATGTGAATCTCGTACCCACAGTTGTTCAACCTTCCGCAACGAACGACCCAGGGGCCGTCGGCCTTGGTGTACAGCTCTTTTCTGCTGCACGACGGGCACCGCCCCTGGCGCAGCCAGCCGCCTCGTTCCTTAAACTGGAACTCGGCCAGGCGCGCCAGCGCATCGCTTAAAAGATCAGGGGACATGCTCATAGGATTCTTTTGGGTATGGTTGATACCGCCCCGGGTGCGCCACTACTCGCGAACACCGGGGTCATACGACTGCTCTGCGGGGGTATTCGCTACTGCGCCTGGGTCGTTCCCGCCATGGCTGCCGAATACGATGGGGTGCGCATCGGCGTCAGATCCGCGGTGGAAAGCATCCGTCGAATGTCGCGCATGGAAAACACGCGCTTGCAGTTGCGGTCCGGGTCATTGATCACCAGCATGTAGGGAGTGCTGGATTCCAGATCCAGACTGAGTGATGCCCGAACACTCTCGAACTCGCACAGGGCGCGCGCGGCGATGGTTTCAGCGGTCTCGCCCGACATGGCGTGCAGCCCCTGTATGTGCTCCATCGTGCACAGCAACAACTGGCGTCGGTTCAGATGGGCACCGTGGTGTTGGCGTATATAGCCCAGCGCCCGGATCTGCAGACCGTCCTGAATGTCACGCACTTCGTTCATTGACGTCGGGATGTGGTTGTAGTTATTCATCGAAAATGCTCCTCTGGGTGGTTGGGTGCAGCAGGTCGTAGACGCGCTCGACTTCGTTGCGCGCCAGAATGGGTAGATCGATCGAGGGATTGGGCATGCCGCTGGGCGCGATGGTGCGCACGGCTTCCAGGGTGGCTACCCAGGAGTGGCCGCACACAAGGTTTTCGCAAAGGAAATACACATCGCGCAGCGTGGGGCTTTGCTCAATGCTTGTGCGGATCTGCGCCCGGTTCCCGCAATGCGGGCAGCGCATGCCTATACGTTTGCCCATGGCTATTTACCGTTGACCCTGGCTGTTCTGGCCTTGATCTCTTTTAAGCCCATGCGTACGCAAATGCGTGCCATATCGGCCAGCGAGCGCAGCTCTGAATCAGCCAACTGCTCAATCTCAAGCATTAGCTCGTCATCAAGACGAAGGCCGATCATGCGTTTTTTCACGGTTTTTGATGCGCGAGGCACCGGCTTGGTGGTATGTTTCATGGTGTGACACTCGATAACAATGGCGACGGTTGTTATTGTGGTACGCGTTTGCGTACTTGTCAAGCATTGTTATTGAATAAAGGTACGCATATGAGCGACTTCGGGAAGAGGCTTGCAGAAGAGCGCAAGCGCTTAGGGATGAACCAAACGGATTTCGGCGCCATCGCAGGGGTCTTGAAACAAGCGCAGCTCACATATGAGAAGGGAACCAGAAAGCCCGATGCGGCCTACCTGGAATCGCTCATAGAACATGGCGTCGACGTCGCCTATCTGTTCACAGGCGAACGACCTCTAACCGAAGCGCAGGTTGAGCGCGAGCTCGAAGCTCTTTCGGACGCCTGGCAAGCGCTGGACGCCGCATTGGCCAGCGCAAAGAAAACCATGCCATCGGATAAAAAACGCCTGGCAGCCGAAGCGCTGTACCAGGCAGTCAAGGAAGGTGACGGCGAAGCCGCACCGTTGGCGAAGCTGCTTATTAAAGCGGCCTAACCGTCCGGCAGAGGAGACAGAACATGAGAGAAGAAAAGCCGGGCGGCACTGTGATTCCCTTTAAAAGGAATGAGCCGAGCGGCCCGAAGGATAATGATGTAGGCCGTCGCTATGACCACTTCCTGTCTATAGCCAAGCAACTGATTGCTGATCATGCCACACCGCAGAACGACACCCAGCGGTCAGGCCGCCAGAAAATTTCGGGCGATAGGAACTTGCAGCTTTCAACTGAACCCTGTGTTTACCAATCTATCCAAGGGAATGATAATTTGCAGATCGCTCTTTCGGCTGATGAGTTGGAGAGAATGAATATTTTCAGTCTGATTTTTAAAAGTCGAGCGAGTTCATAACATTGTGGATGCTATCTCAGTAAACGAAGGAGTCATGATATGAGGGCGTTACCGGTATGGCAGCAGATCGTTGTAGGTGTTATCTTTTCGGTGGGTTTATTACTGATTTTCAAACCTGCATCGGGCGATCAGAAACTTCAATACACAATCACAAAGGACGAGGCGCTCGGCCCTATTAAGCGTACGGTGGAGGCAACGTTACCAGCACGTGTCGATGAGGCGACTCTGACAAAGATTGCTGTGGAAATAAGGGACAGCAACAAAAAAGAATTCACGCGCACACTGATAGGTTGGCGTATTGAAGGGGAACCACCTGTTCCTTATTGGGCCAGCGCTCGATTTGACCCGGACTTGAAGATCAACATTAACGGCGAACCTATTGCCCAGTAGTCTTACTTTCCCCTAGTCCAGCACCACGGCGTCATCGTCGGCGCCGGCATCTTCTTTATCGAACATTTCCAAGTCCAGGTTCGTCATGAGGCCGGATTCGTCCAGGCTGTGCGTGAGCTCACGAACCAGCCAGTCGATTTCATTGATTGGTACTTTCATGTCGGGAAAACGAATTCGGTGCTGAGCGGATAGCTGTGGCATCCCTGTCGCCATACTGAACCTCATCGTGGACAGGCCACGCCGGATCCGTTGCCACTCTGACTGGGCAGCGGCCAGTGCATCGGTTTCATTCGCAAAGGTATCGCGCAGGTGCTTCGCATTGCCCGTCACGCCCACCATTACGCTGCGTCGTACGGCCTTGCGCGGATCCATCCAGAACGCTTTGACACCCGTGTAGGCATCCCGTCCGGTGGTCAGGAACTCGTGCTGATCGCCATCACGCCGGAACACCTCCCACAGGGGCATATCCTCGCCGCTGGCCGATTTTGCGCCACGCACAGGCATGAACAGCAGCCTTTCATCCTTGACCGTGGCTACGGCATCGTAGCGCTTTCCAATACGATTCAAGAAGGCCATATCAGATTCGTTGGCCTGGTCGATATGCTTGATGACCTTGGCGCCAAAGCCTTCGCCTACCACTGCAGTCAAGCTGTTGGCCAGGGCAATTTCGTCCACGATCTGCTTGATGGTTTTGCCGTGAAAGCTCCGTTCGGTGCGTGTGCGTAGTTGCCCGGTCATGTCAGCACTTCGGGCGCGCAACGATATAACATCGGGCGTGCCCCGGTGGCCGGTTTCGTCGACAGTAAAGGTGCCCTTGTCGATCAAGCCTGTGGTGCTCCACCCCAGCGCCAGCTTGATTGCCGCGCCCCGGCTAGGGATCTCCAGCAGGCCATCGTGATCAGTAAGGTTCAAACTTAGCTGATCAGCCTGCTCGTCTCTGCTCTCGGTCAGAGACAACGACATGAACCGCGGCTCTATGATGCTGGACAGGTCACGCCCATCGAGCGAAACACGCCAGATTGGGCGAGGATAGACGGGGCTGAGCAGACTCACTGTAATGCACCCAGTCCAGGCACGCCGAACTGGGGCAATTTAAGGTCGCCCAGCAGCTGATCAGCGCGGTCTTCGTCAATACGTGTCAGATTCAGACTGAACTCGATCTTACGGCCCCGGCCCTGCCTGGTCATGTGACTGTGGGTCTCGTCAAAGTCCGAAAGGAAGTACAGGCCATGGTATAGGCCTAGTCCATCGACCAGCGTAAAGGCCTTGCCGGTGTTGCCCATGTCGCGCAGCATCGTCATGGCCGGCTCCAGGCCGATCTGGCCGGGTGCGATCCAGCCTGGCAGATTCAAGGTTTCGTCGCCAGCGCCGATGAACTGGTAGCCAGCACGCGCACCGACACGCGAGTTGGATGCATGACGCCAACTGGTACGCCGCTGCAGCGACTGATGCGCTGCCGTATGAATGCTGAAAATGAACATGCCTAAAGCCATCATCATGATTGCCACCTAGTTTCCATAGTCCGACAGAGAAGAGCGAGTTCGGGCACGCTTCTCCCGGTCGCGCCTGTCCAGCTCGGCCGCCACGGCCCGACCAATGTCGTCGGGATTCATGCCAGGCGCAGCATGAATGTGGATCTCGATAGTGTCGCCCTCGATCGTGACTTGCGCCGGCGCACTGGGTGCCGCTGCTCTGGCGACTGCCGCCGGCGCCGAAATACTGGGCCGGGTATCAAAACGGATGGCCGGCAGGTCCTGGGCAAAGGATGGTGACACGGCACCCGCAGCCAAGACGCCAGCCGACAATGCCCCGGCCGCACGCGCCGCCAGCGCCCGGCTCCGCTCAATGCCCTGGGCAGTTCCTTCGGAAATGTTCTGACCAAAACCGATGAACACCCGGCTGGGTGAGTTGATGCCCAGCTTTTCCTTGAACCAGCCCACCGCATCGGTACCCATGCCGACGACTGAATCCTTCAGCGATCCGGCCATGTTCTTGATACCTTTGATTAGCCCAGACACGAGCATGGATCCGAACTCAGTGAATTTGGTAGGTAGCTCCACGTTGAAGTAGGACATGACGGCGGCGAATGCCTGGTAGAACAGCCCAACAGGCGACCAGTTGACGATTAGCGCCGCTATTCCGGCAATACCGCCGTCGAATGCCGCCTTTATTTCTGTCCATAGCCCGCTGAAGAAGGCTTTAATCGGATCCCAGTACTTGTAGATCAGAATAGCGGCGCCGACGATAGCGGCAATGGCCAGCCCTATGGGATTCATCATCAATGCCCGACCGATGAACAGCAGGCCCTTGCCAACCAGCGGGAACACCGTTCGACCAAGCATGGTGAACACACGTGCCAAACCCCCACCACGGATGCTTAGAATGCTCATGCCATAGCGCAGCATAGCGACCGGGCCGATGATGCTGGCAAGGCCGATAGTTATGGCACCGCCGGCTGCGATCACCAATGCCATGACGGCCGCAACCTTGACGATAGTGCTGGTGAGCTCGGGGTTGGCGACCATCCAATCCTTCACTGCACCCACAACATTTGCCAACATGACCGCGGTTTCCCGCAAGGCGCCGTTTTGTTGCTGCTGCAACTGGATGCCCAGGTCTTCCCACGCGCTGCTAAGCTCGTCCAGGTCACCTACAAGGTTGTCACCCATGACCTTGGCCGTTTTGGTCGCTTCGCCCTGGGCTTGCCGCAAAATTTCAATGAACTCCTGCAAATCGCCCGATCCAGCCTGTTTAACGAGCACTTGCAGGGCACTGACGGCCTCTTCACCGGCCAGCGCTTTAAGCAGGCCCGCGCGCTCGACCTCGCCCATGTCTTTGGTGCGCTCGTAGATTTCCTTGAGAAGGTCAGGCATGGGGCGTAAGTTTCCATCCGCGTCCGCCACTGCGAGGCCCAGTTCCTCTATGGCATTGGCGGCCATCTTCGGAGGTGCTGACAAACGGTTCAGGATGGCCCGCAGCGCGGTGCCACCCATGCCGCCCTGTATGCCGGCATCGCCAAGCTTGCCGGCCATGGCCGCCACGGTTTCGATATCTTGGCCGAGGCTCGACGCAATAGGCGCGGCGTACTTCATCGTTTCGCCCAGCATGGCCAGGTTTGTATTCGATCGGGTGAAAGCGCCCACCAGGACATCGCCCACCCGACCCATCTGATCTGCAGAGATCCCGAAGCCCGTCAGGATGTTGGATGCAATGTCGGCAGTTTCTGCCAGTTCGTTCCCGCCTGCCTTCGCCATATCCAGCAATCCGGGCATGGCTTCCAGTATGGCCTGCGGACCAAAACCAGCCATAGCCAGAAAGCCCTGGCCTTGTGCCGCCTCAGTGGCACTGAACATTGTGTCAGCACCCAGCTGGCGCGCCTGTTCACGCAGTGCCGCCAAGGCCTCGGCGTCCTTCTCAAGACGCGTAAGGGCCTGAACACGGCTCATATCGGCGTCAAACTGCACACCTGGCGCCATCAACCGAACACCCGCATAGAGTGCACCAGATCCAGCTGCCAAGCCTGCAGAGCCGGATACGGCCATGCTGCTGGCCAGCTGTGAGCTCCTGGCGTACCGGTCCCTTGCTTCACCCAGCCGTCGCTGTTGCTGGGCAACTTGTGCGAGCTTTGCGCGCTGCTGCTCCAGCTGCTCATTCGTGCGACTGACGTTGTTGCGCAGATCCCGCTCGCTGCTGCCCAGGTTGCGGGTGGATACGCCAGCCGCGTTAAGGCGATCGCGCAGGCCCTGCAGGCGCTGGGATTGCTGCTGGTGTTCCTTTTTGAGGTTTTGAGCGGACCGCACAGCCTGGTTGAACTCACGGCGCATCGCGGCGGTGGGTTCTTCGGTGCTTTTGATGGTGCGTGCAAGCTCAGCTACACGGCCCTGTGCCGCCTGCAGACTGCCCGATGTTTGACTAAGGCCACGGGAAAGCTCGCGGAACTGACCGACAGTGCGCTGTGTGGATTCCAGGCCCTTGAGGCGGTCGCGCAGTTCCTTCATGGACGTGGCGGTTTTGCCGGAGACGCCCTGCATACGCTTCAGCGGCGCCGAGAGCTTGTCCTGCAGGGCAGCGATGATTTTTAACTGTAGGGTCTTGTCCATATCCGTTATCCGACCCTGCACCCGTTAGGATTCGGGCTGTGACCGCACGCGGGCGCGTTCCCGCCACTCCATCAATTCACCCAGTGTCATGTCAGCCATGTCGCCGGGCGTCCAATGAAAGACCATGGCCAGGTCAGCCATGGCCTCGTCTACGCTTACTGGAAGTCCTGCTTGTCCTTGTTCCTGACCAAAAAACCCGCAACCTCCACACCAATGGCGGTCAGGTCTGCTGGGTCCAGGTGCAGCGAGATGTCAGTTTCGGTCAAGGTGGGCGTAGTGATGCGCGGCAGAAGTTTTTGCAACGCCGTCACATTCATCGTGGCCAGGTCGATCAGGCTCAATCCACGCAATGCGCCTGGGTTTGGACGGCGCAGCGTGATACTGTCGATCATCGTATTGCCGCGCTTGATAGGCACCTCCAGCGGAACAATGACGGCGTCAGGGGCTTTGACCGCACCCGTGGCATCGTCCGGCACTACCGTGGTGGGCTTCTCTTGCTCCACTGGGGTGGACGAGGTCTTCTTGCTTTGGTCTGTTGTGCTCATGTCGCTTTACTCGATATTTGAGGGAACGCCGGCGGGCCGGCGTACGGGGTTGACTACAGGCCCAGGGCCAGGCGGAACGGATCCATAAGATCTTTGCCGCCAACACGCTTGACGAAGTTGATCAGGTCGATCTCGATGAGGTCTTCGCCATCCAGGGTGACCTTGTAGTAGCTGAGTGACGATGTGACCTTCATGGCCGTGTCGTCGCCGGCCTTGGCGGTACCCATGTCGATCTCGCTGTGGCGGCCACGCACGACTATCTCCAGGGCTTTGACCTCTTCCAGATCGTCGCTTTGCAGCGCGCCGGCGAAGCGTAGAAGCACGCCGTTGTGGGTCAGTGTGCCGTACTGGGCCAGCACCTGTTTGATGATGCCACCCGCCGTCCATTCCATGGTGAGTTTCTCCATACCCAGGTCGACGTCGACAGGCCCATCCATCCCACCACCACGCCACTCTTCCATCTTGGCGGTTAGTTTGGGCAGAACCACCTCGGCTACCTGGCCAACATAGTTCTGTCCATCGTTGAACAGGTTGAAATTCTTGATTTTGCGCGGCAAAGACATGGCTTTCTCCGTTGTGTTATCTGGCTGGCTGGCCGGTGCTGGCCAGGTCAGTGCCTATCGTTAAACGGCTTGGATGATTCGCTGTGCGAAATCAACCAGGTAGCGATTGGTGATCCGCTGGCGGAAGTTCAGGTTCTCCAGTGGCGGCACTGGCGTGTAGTCGTAATCGATGTACGCCTTGCCCGAGTACAGGACTTCGGGCGTATTGGGCTCAGGGTCGAACCACGCCTGGCCGTCGATCAGGTAGCCCAGGGACTTCCACTCACGAAACTTGGAGTTGACGCCTTCCAGAATGTCTTTGATCAAGGAGGGGTTCATAGGACCGTCAACCGCCCAGAAGTGGTTGATCGCCATGGTTTCCATGATCACTTGCGCCGTGCGCGTGTAGTTCTCGAATGGGTACAGGCTGGTGGGGCCTGCGCAGGTACGGCTGCCCCAGAATCGGAAACCCGTGTCATTGATCAGCGTGGTTATATCGTTCTGGTTCAGGTAGCCCGCATCGGTGGCAGGATCCTGAAGATCCCAGTAGACATCCTTGGAAATGCCCGTGACGCCGTTCACCACATAGTTTGATAGGGACTTGTGCCAGCCTATTTCTTCATCCAGCTTGGCACGGACACCAAGCGCAGCCGCGCTGGCGGCAATGGCCTGTTCCGTTGCTGTAGCGGTGTCGAAGCGGGTGAACTCCGGCCAGAGCATCATGAGCTCACGCTGCCCAAAGGTTTCACGTAGGGCGACGGCGTCTTCTTTGGTCGCGCTTTCCAGGTCTGATGCGTATGCAAAGCCGCGCAGCTTTTGCGCAATACCTGCGAGCTCGGCAATGGTGGCAGCGTTCTCAAGGCCGGGTATACCCAGAATTCGGGGTTTGATCTTTGGCGCGCCATTTTGCGCGGCCAGCAGCGCCTTCATGCCAGTGTATTGGCCAGCTGGTGTGGTGGTTCCGATTACATTCGCCGTGGTCTCTGCATCGTCCGCACCTTCAGCCACCCGAACAACAACAGTCAGTGGCGAGGTCTGATCAGCGATCGCATCCAATGTGCGGGCAAGAGTTCCTTGCTCACCCGCCTTGCCAATTGCTGACTGGACATTTGTCAGCAGTACTGGCCGATCAAGGGGGAACATCTCCGCATCGGCGTCTTCAGCAGTCGCAACGAAACCGACGACATTAGTAGTGATGGTGCGTATAGGGCGCGAACCGCCGTCTATTTCGGTAACCCGTACGCCGTGGTGGTAATCGGTAGCCATGTTCGACCTCTGCAAAGACTTTTGAAGGAGTAGTCGACATGCTGAAGCCGCGCGGGTTTTCTTTCATCTGCTGGCGTTTGGTTATCCAGCATTGCAAAGGCGGGGGAACACTGTAGCGCAGAAATGGAGCGGCAAAGAGGCTGATTAAAGCCGCGCTGTCTGTGTTGACATCCAGCTACTAAGCGCTCGGGGCGTCTCATATTCGTGGATTTGTTTTTTATTTATGAAAACTATCTCACGAAAAGAGCTGCGCCGAAAGACTACCCCAACTTTGACGGCCGCGCTAGACCGTTATCAAGATGAGGTCTCCATCCATAAGCGTGCAGGCACGCAAGAGCGATCGCTTGCCAGGGCCTGGATGCGGACCACCCTCTCACAGCGCCCCATCGGCAGCATACTCAGTACTGACCTGACCCGGATCCGAGATGAATGGCTGCAGCACCTGAAACCGTCTACGGTGGTACGCCGCCTGGCACTGATCTCGCACCTGTACACGGTGGCCAGGAAAGACTGGTCCATGCCAATGCTTGCCAACCCGGTGCAGTTGGTACGTCGCCCCGTTGTGCAGAACGGGCGGACGCGGCGCATTTATACACGAATCATGCTTCGGGGTGTGTCGGCTCAGGAGTGCCCCCGCAATGAGCTGCAGTGGATCGTCAGGGCCACCAGGAGCCGGGAACTGCCCATCATCATTGTGCTGGCCGTCCAGAGCGGCATGCGTCGTTCTGAGATCGCCGGCATCCGGCGCGAGAACATCGACCTGGTACACGGCACCATCTTTCTATCGATGACCAAGAATGGTGAGTCGCGCTATGTGCCACTCACGCCCCTGGCCAAGCATCTGCTACGCCAGTATGTGGCCGACAAACCGAGCAAGGGCCGCATATTCGCCGGCACCCCAGAGGCAATAACCAGGGCCTTCATACGGGCCAGGCGAAAGGCCAGGCGCCAGTATGAGGATCTTTGCCACAAGTACAAGCGCACACCCCGAGAGGAGTATTTTCTAGACCTGCGCTTTCACGATCTGCGCCATGAATCGACGTCCGTCCTGGCCACGGTGTTCGAGATGCACGAGCTGGCCAAGGTAACCGGCCATAAGGACACCCGCATGCTGCTTCGCTATTACCACCCGCACGGCAGGGAATTGGCAAAGAAGCTCACGCGCAGTGCACTGGGCAAACGCCAGCTGGAAAAGCTTCGCCTCGAGCGGGTGCAAGAGGCGACGTATGCGTAGCTGCTGTGCCTGTCGATCAATCCTTCCAGCTTCGGATGATCAGCTCGCTGGCCTGGCTCCCTTTGCCGCTACCCACCGTGTAGCGTATCTGAGTGGTCTGGTAGTCGAAGGACCGAAACAGCTTGCGTATGTCTGCGTGGTTGTTCAGCGTGACAATGGCCTTGCCTTTCAGCGTGCCCAGCACCTGAGCCAGCTGCTCGTATTCGTCCCAGGGGAACTCTTGCCCATAGCCGGCGGTTTGCCAGTACGGCGGATCCATGAAGAAGAAGGTGTGGGCGCGATCGTAGCGCTTGATCACGTCCTGCCAGGGCAAGTGCTCGATGAACACCTGTGCCAGGCGCAGGTGCGCTGCCGACAGGCTTTCTTCGATGCGCAGCAGGTTCAGGCCGGGCTTGGAGGTCGTGGCGGTACCAAAGGACTGACTATCGACCTTTGCGCCGAAGGCCATATGCTGCAGGTAAAAGAACCTGGCCGCACGCTGAATATCGGTCAGCGGGTCAGATGGCGTCATCTTCAGCCACTTGAACATTTCTCGGCTGATGAGCGCCCACTTGAACTGGCGGACTAGTTCCTCCAGGTGGTGCTGAACGACACGGTACAGATTGACGAGCTCACTGTTACGGTCGTTCAGCACCTCCACCTTTGCTGGTTCGGGCCGCATGAAGAACATGGCGGCGCCACCGGCGAAGGGTTCGACATAGCATTGATGGTCGGGGAAGAGGGGCAGAAGCGTTTTAGCCAGGCGACGTTTACCGCCTATCCATGGAACGATGGGGGAATACATGCGTGTGACACCCTGTTAATCATGATAACCTTACCCCGCCTGTCGACAGGTGGCGCGGCCTTGGCCATTTCATGCAGGTCACTCTGCTGAAGCGGGTTGTAGCGGGTGTTAGCGCACCCACTGCAACGCCGCGTCTTTTCTCTTAGGTCAGCTCTGGCGCTATCCAGACGATGCCGGGCAGCTGCGATTTGTTCTGTACAGCGCGTGCGGCTGCAGCAAGCACGGCATTCTGGGCCATGCAGGCCAGAATCACGGCCTTACCATCTCGGCCAACCGTCTGAATTTGCTCCGCCGTGTGCATGCGAAACGCCCATGCACCATCGAGCGCACACCAGAACGGCGTCTGCCAGCCTTCAGGCAGGCCTGGCACGGTGGAATCAAGCACCGATGCAGTCAGATTCTGCTGGTCCTTATCCAGGGCCGGATAATGGTGCTCCTGGCCCAACGCTACTGATACAAAGCCAGCGTAGATCTGTGCCTGGCAGGCAGCGGAAAGCTCGATGACCTTGTCATTGATCAGGGCCTCGAGCTCCTCTTGCACATTCAGCACCCAGGCGCCGTCGATGTAGTGGTGAAAACGTGACGGCCGCTCCTGCAGCGTCAGCCAGGCGGGCAGCGGGCCGATACCATCGTAGGACACGCCATCAACGTCACTGTCTACCTGGTACTTCTCCCCATTGGCGGTCTGGAACAGATCCGCTTTACGGTAATCGTCGACCACCTCCCAGCTGCCGGTACCGGCATGGCCGAAGTTGAAGGCAATACGCGGAACCTCCGACACCCACTTGGCCCGCTCGTTCTCGCCAACATCGGGCGCCAGGACGCGCACACAGTTCCCAGGCACCTGGTACTCGCCGTCCGGGTGCGGGTGCACGTCTTCGTTGTACATGTGCAGCATCGTCTTCGGGTCGACGCGGGAAACCTTGAGCGGTTCAAGTAGCATGGCGGCATCTCAATCTGATTAATGCCCACATGGTGGCCCACGCGCGCGCGAAGCTCTACCGGCGCGATTTGTGTATGGGGGTTATACGTTCGTGGCACTGCAAATGCAAGAGCCTTGGGCTCGGCACAGTTGGATGCGATGCAGCAGGTTGCAGGGATTATTCAAACAAGAACGGGTGCAAGTTCGTCAGGTGCTGTTATTGGTGCGACGGGGCCATTTCAACTATCAGCAAAAGCAGATGCAACCGGCTCCGCTCCATTAGGCTTTGCTGCGGGAACAGCGAATAGTGATCGAGTCACGTTTAATCTAAGCGCATCCGCACGCACCTCTGCCGAAACTCGTGGGCAGAACGCAGCATTTCACCCTCGTGTGTGCATTTAACTGCAAATGCTAGAACGCTCGGATCGCGTCAAGCGGATGCGCTGGAAAACATTACGGGTGCGTTCTCCAGCCGACAGTTTTATAACGACAATAACAGTATCAACTACACCGCAGTGGGCGAAAATTTAAGCGGTACATTTTCAATAGATGTAGCCAGTCCTGGCAGTGCGAGAGTGCTTCAATTAGCAGCGGTCGCAGCCGTCCACGACCTCCGAACGCTTACGATGGACGCATCACGCGTGGTGCGAACATCCACCGAAACACGAAGTTCTAACACTGCGTTCAATCCCGTCATCTGTCTATAACGCTGCAAATGCGAGAGCCCTGGGCAGCAAGCAATTAGACGCCTTGCAGAATATTACGGGCTCCTTTATGTCACGCCCGCCGAACTCGGGGACAGGAGGTGCTGTATTTAGTGGATCAGGAGCCTTCACACATCAGTCCGGCGCGGGTAATGCATCGGGACCGTTCACTTTGTCGACCGGGTCCTTTGGATCTGATTTAATAACATTTAGCGCTTCGAACTCGGCCCGAACTTCGGTTGAAACGCGTGTTCAGAATGCAGTGTTTTGACTACGTGTCTCTGTCGAAGTCCGCGCAACGCGCGATGCGTCGATTCCTATATCTCTGCCATGGCCGGCTGTCGTGCCGGCTGTATTGCCGTCACTATGTGCGCCTGTTGCAAACAGCGCCCCAGTATCTGTTCCTGCGGTCAAAGGGGTCCAGCCGCGAGTCAAACCAGTGATGTTTTGAAGCGCGTCAAGCTGGTTGGTGCCCAGGGTTCTCGCATTTGCAGAGATATGGCCACGCTACAAACATATGACAGGATGGAATGCAGTATTGTCTGGCCTCACAACTCCAGCCGCTACCGACACTGATGCGGTGGAACCTTCGAAAGGCCTAAACAATACCTGAGCGTTTGGGTAAGTTGCCCCAGCGGCTGAGTCAAGTCCAAAGCCCGCCCGCACACCGACATCGGCGTTTGGACCCAAGCCACTAACTGCCGGGCCGGCCGCATCAGGATCGAACGTCTGGAGGCTCCCTTTCTGTTTACTACCTGCCAGTCTCGCATTTGCAGTGTCAAGGTCAGTACCGATATTTCGGTCGAACATGTTGTCAAGGTTGGGGGCCTTCACCATGTTGCCGCCGATCTCGGCAAAGAAGCCCTCGCCGTCTTCGTAATCACCAGCATCGACCATAAGATCGTTCTCGAGGATCCAGGAATAGATGCCCTGGTACTTCTTCAGAGTCTTATCGAATGTGCCGCCACGCATGGATAGTGTCCACGTCCTATTGGTGAGGTCCAGGGACTTTAGCGAAATGCCACACCACTTGGTCCGGTACCCAGTGATGAAAGCATTGTCTGTCCACCACATTTCCCCGATATCCTTGACAAATATGATGTCGCCTATGTACACGTCCGGAATTGCATCCCAAACCGAAGCCACTTTTATCTTCGTGGCGTCAGTGATGCGCCCCTGGGCATTCACCGTGATGATCGGGTATTCGCTCTCGCTGCCATACGTTCCTGGCACCACGCCAGATGGTGCGGCGAAGATGTCATCGACATACTTGCGCGTGGCCATGACGATGGCCGGGTCGATCTTCAAGGCCACCACGTCGGTGCTGGCCAGCAGGAGCACCACGCGGATGATCTGGTTCCGGCCGGAGCCCTCTAGCAGCACCGGCTTATAGGTGGGCGGCACACTAGCCACGGCGATGAGGTCGCCAGCGAGATCTCGAATTCCAACCTCGCGGATCCACCAGCCCCCTTCATCCTCGGGGATCACCTGCTCGACAATGATTTGCGAGGCGTTGTCCGGGTCCACCATGACCGTATTGATGTTCTCGATACGAACCCGGTTTACAAGGCTTTCTTGCAGCCGATCAGGTAGGGGTACTTCGCCATTGCCGTCGCCCACTTCCATCTGGGCGTAGTTGACTTTGGTGCCGGTGACAGCCGCGTTGGCATGCTTGGCTTCGCCGATGGCGGTCAGGGTGGTGAAGAATACTTGGCTCATTGTGGCCTCACTGTGACAGTATCAATAATGTGTGTCGCCGCCTGGTAGGACGGCAGGCTTAAGACTTCTATATCGGACGGATCCGGTGGATACACGGTGGTGGTATCGCCCAGCAGCGTGGCGGCGCCGTAATAAAAGGTGCCGCGCGTGAGCAGCGTGATGTTCAGGCCAAGCAAGTGCCGCGATAATGGCTTGGTGACCTCGATCAGTCGCTCAAGCTCAAGATAGATTTCTTCGGTAATGCCTTCGTTATTCACGCCCACGTCCAGTCGGAACGTTCCACGCGGGCCAGGAGGATCTTCCTCGAACCACTCCTGCACATTGAGCAAGTATCCAAAGGGCTCTACCACGCGGCGCAATGAGGCTATCGTTCCCTTGCGTTTATGCACATAGAACGACTCTCGAATGACCTGGCGCTTGGTTTCCTCTGGCCAGGCGTCTGACCATCGATCGACCGACACCTCCCAGGCTAGATAGGGCAGGAACTCCACCGGCGCGGACTCGACGCGTGTCACCTGAACAATCACAGTCGCGTCCACCAGCTCGATGTCCGCGTTGGCCTCGGCAAGCTTGCGCTCCAGTGGTGTGCTGCTTTTGGGCAGGATGGAAATGTGGGCCATACGCTACTCGCTCGACGCTTCCGCGTCTATGACGGTAATGGCCGTGCACCGGGCGGCTTCGCTCTCAAGCAATACGAGGTCTACGGCAGGCTTTATGATCTCTACCCGTTCGACACCCTCCACATCAGCAAGGGAGTCAATTCTTGATTTCCAAACAGACCATCCCTGACGTTTGCGTCGGGTGTAGTAGGTCTCCAGCTGCTCGCGAGCCAATGCAATGGCCTGTGCACGCCCAGGCCCGGACGCTTTCATGTGCAGCTTTACCTCGATCTCGAAGTCCACAATGGTCGATGACAGGACCGTGACGCGATCGCCGAGCGGTCGGACATCCTCTTCATTCACTGCCTCGGCCACAATGTCGAGCAGCTCCTCGCTAGCCGTGCCGTCGCCTTCGAATGAAAGCACATAGATCTCGACTTCGCATGGCTGTGGGCTAATGGCCCTAGCGTCAATGACGCGACCATCTGCAGATCGTGCATGGAACTCATACGCACCGCGCGGGCCTGCTACCGACAGCCCTTCGTACGCGTCCTGGATCCGCTCAAGCAGTGCGTCGTCATCCTCCATGATGAGGGTCAGTGGCGGGGACGCGTTAGGGTCTGCCGCCTGAACGACCAAGCGTTCAACATAGTATCTGGCGCCAAGATGCTCCAGGTCGCTACCCTTGGCAAAGGCCAGCAGCACCCGCCGAACGCACTCGTTTACGCGCTGGCGTATAACCATCTCCCGGTAGGCATTCTCCTGCAGGAGCTTGGACATAGGCTCTGATTCGAGCGCCAAGGTGACAGCAACCTCTTGCTGAACATCTGCGGGGAACAGATCGACAAGTCGCTGTTTACGGGCGGCATAGATGGCTTCGAAGTCGATAACCTCCAAAGCGTCCGGCGCAGGTAGCAATGACAGATCAATGGGCGAAGTGGCAATACTCATACAGTGGATCCTTGAAAGGCCGGGACGCTAAGCGATACAGCCCGCCTGCGGCCGTTCAATAAGGCCGTGCCGGATATTTCCAGATCCGCAGATCCGGGCATGTCGGCGCTCACAGCCAATTGCACGCGCGTAAGTCGCAGGCGTGGCTCATGCATGATCAGGGCCGTGGCGGTGGCTGCATACAGCTGAATGGCCGTCTGGTCATTCAATGGCTGGTCGATCAGCTCGGGCAGCAGACTGCCGAATGTACGGCGCATCACACGCGTACCCACGCGGGTGAACAGAATCTGCTGGATAGACTGCCGCAAATGATCGATTTCTTCGATGTAGCGGCCGGTGGTGGTGCTCATTCCGATGCTCATATCGGGCCGTCCGTGTTTGAGCCTCCGCGCTGTACCCCGCTGTGCACGTGCAAATGCAGCACCACGCCGTTCGACGATAGGTTTCCGGTGGTGTGCGTGATGTCGCCCGTAATGCTGGTGGTACCCGATTCGCCGTTGTATCCAGCCAGACCAGCCAAATAGGTGAGCAGCCCTTTAATGGTGTGCGTGCCGGTTGAAGTCGTGTCCGGCGCGTCCAGCGTAATGCTGCTTCCCGCCTGCAGCGTAATGCTGTCTGCAGCCTCCATGCGCATGGTCTGTATGCCTGTGACGGTCAGCGCGCCGGCGGCATGGTCGTACTTGAACGTCGCACCATCAGGAAAAAGGCGAACGGTTTCGACAGGCGATGTGCTGGGCGGGGGGTTGTCGTCGGAGTCAACAGAACCAACGATAATCGCGCCGGAAAGGTCTCCGCCTGGTGAAAGCAAAATGACCTGCTCGCCAATCGTTGGGGGATCCCATGTCTTGGTTTCGCCGGCACGCTGCTCGCGCCATTGACGCCAGTCGGTTTCAATGTTCCCGCTACGAACACGCACGCACCTGGCATCATGGTCGATATCAAATATCCTTCCAAGACGGATCAGGTTCTGCAGGAGGCGGGCCAGTTCTTCGTTGCTCATAGCCAGCACTATGGCCAAAACTTCGCGCGCGCGCGGGGGTGCGGGTTTGGGTTTGGTGTATTACCAAGCGAACGGCTATTCGAGCGCGGCCAGATTGCGCAGGTAGGCGTCGGCAATCAGATCCAGCTCGGCATTGGTCAGACCCAGCAACTCACGTTTGGGTGTGATGAACTCTTGCCCGCTTTGAGCGGTACGCTTGTCGCCATACTGGTGAACGATGGCAATGACGGCGGCGCGCCCACGAAAGCCTACGGAAAGGCCGTCAGCGTCGGAGCTGACCTTCAAGTACTTCTGTGTGCGTAGCTTTGCGAACATGGCGCGGCGCTTGATAGTGCCCTTCTTGCTGCGCAGGTTCTTGCGCTGGCCGCTACGCGGCTGGTAGCGCGTGCCGTCAGGGTTGCGTTGCTGAGCAATGCGCGAGGCCTGGGAGCGGCGCAATTCGAAAGCAACACGCCGATTGACCTGTCGACGCTGGGCCGGGTCCAGACGCATCAGCAATGCGGCCAGCCAGTCATCAATACGCTGCAGATCGTCGGCCATTAGAACTCCGGATTCCAGGCTGGGGCGGTGAACGTGCCCAGGACTTCGTCCGTTTTCTTGTTGATCAGCTCAATGGTGACCTCTTCGGCTGGAAAGTCCGGGTGTGCAGGCTCGCCTACATGGGTAGCGGTCAGCCTGTTGTCTTCATCCTGGCTAACGATCACACGCTCGGTCAGAGCCACCTGCAGGGACAGGTCGATGGTGCCCTGGTTCAGGATCTCGGCATCGAACCGGATCAGGTTCTGGGCCAGGTCCCTATTCTCGAACAGTTCGGGCTGCTGGGTGCGCAGGTACGCCAGCATGGGCACGATGATCTGGTCGGCATGGTTCGGGTAGTCCATGACAATGACGTTCAAGGTGTACCGGTATTCGTACGACAGGCTGACCGCACCATAAGCGACGATCTGCCCACCGTCCAGGAACACCTGCAGCTTATCGGGATCCCGCTTTAGATATGGGTTGGCGCGAGTGATGATTTCACGGATTGCGTCGGGCTTGAGCATCTTTTTTCGCCTTCTGCTGGCAGTTGTAGATCATATCGACCTGGGCTGCGCAGCTGGCCCAGTCGGCTTCAGTCTGTTCCAGAACCAGATTCAGGTCGCCGTTGGTTCGGGGCGCCGCTGCCTGCATCACGCACGGCACCACTGGGGAGCATTGGTTTACCGTAATCACCGGCGCCACGGGCGGCCGGACGCTGCCGCATCCGGACAATATCAGCAGGAAGAGGCTGCTCAGCCCACGCGCGTATTTCTTTAACATCGCTTTGTAACCTCCTTATTTCCTGCTGACGGGCTGACAGGCTGCTTTGCACCTGGCCCTGTGCGGTCAACAGATCAGCCATTTGATCTCGGCTGGTTTCGGCCAGGCCTTTGACGGCGTCCAGGCTTTCCAGAGTGTTTTGAATGGCCTCGTCCTGCCGGGTGATCAACGCACGCTGCAGACCTATCTGACGGTACTGGCCCCAGCCGACCGCCGCCATGACGACGATCAGCACGCCCACGCCTAAGCGCAGGTAGTTCATGCCGCCGCCTTCAGCTCGCCTGCATAGCGTTTGTATGCCCTGGCCAACTTCACGTCATACAGGTTCTCGGCATAGGCCGGCCCGTTGTAGATTCGAGCGAATGTTGACCAACGGCGCTGCTTGAGCGCCCGGTGCAGATCCTTATCGGCCACGATGAAGCGTACGAAGGTGCGCAGCTGGTTGTCTTCGCTTGCCTGCTGGTAAGCCACGAAGTCCTCGACAGACTCAAAATCTAGAAGCTCCCAGTGAAAGCCCATGATCTGGAACAAGCCCCAGCTGCAGGATTCGAAAGCGGCCGGCATGCAGATGGATTTCGCAACCGACAGGCGTGTGTATTCGCTGATCCCACCGGCGTACCCGCCGCGCTTTTGGCTAACCACCCCTGGATACTTGTCGGCCAGAGGCTTGGGGTCGATCTTACGCGCCACGAGCTGACGCCAAAAGACATGCCGTTCGAACAGAATCACGGGCAGGTTGTCGCGCACAAAGCCCAGGCCACGAGATTCCACTTCGTTGACCGCCATGATGCTGGCCAGATCCACGTCGAGCGTAGTTGCCGCCTCGTCAAGAGCTGCATGACGCAACAGCCGGCCGGTTTCCTGTCCTTTGACAACGGCCTCGGTTTTCGGCCCGTAGATGCCATCAACCACCAGGCGGGCACGCCGCTGCACCTGGCGCACTACTGCCTGGGTGGCCTCGTCGTAAACGTTGCTCTGCTCGACCTTGTGGCCCAGCATATAAAGACGGCGCTGCAGGTCACCTACATGGGCGCCGATGTCATTTAATCGGATGATCATGCATACCTCCAATTAGCCAGCGTCTTGGCGCTTGCCGCCAAAGTACTTGGTGCTGTACGTTTCAATGACTTTTGCGCCCCCCCAGCCGGCCAGCGTTACGAGCGCCAACTGCAGGAAGTTGTTGGCGTCTGCTGCCTCGGCTACTGCATACGTGATGATGCCGGCGGTGAAGCCCACGCCGATGCCGTACGCCAGCTCTTTGAATACCTGCGCCACGACCAGGGCCTCGTTTTTGAGCCTGAAGGCAGTATTTGCCATTGATGCGCAGATCGCGCTCATCATGTTGATGAACAAGTCCATGAGGGTGCCGGCAGAATTGATCTGCGCCCACAACGAGGCTTGCGATGCGTAGACGGATGCGTGTACGGCGTAAGAACACACAACGATCAATAGATCCCTTCTTTGGAACAACTTCTTAGCCATGGGATCCCCTTTGCGCGTTCTGGCTGATGATTCCGTCTCGAATACAGAAGGCGACACCAGCCAGCGCGAGCAGCACGTAGTAGCTGGTGACCACCATGACACCCTCATCCATACGCCTATTTACAAGGATGAGCGTCATGTAGTAACAAAAGACAGGTGGTAGGAATAGCAGCGGGCGCCGGCGGTTAAACACCACCATGGCTGGCTGGATGCTGTAGCAGCTCATGTATGTGCAGTACCGCACCATGGCCATCAATCCGTCGATAATCAGCAGTGCACCGGCCACAAGCAGGCAGGTAATGATGGCGATGGCACCGTCATAACTTTGCAGTGCCTGGTGAAATATTGAAGACGGCACAAAGATCCCAAACAGGCCCTGATACAGTGTGACCAGGCCGTAGAAAAGGCGAATCGGCCAGTCCGCCGACATGTTCAGGCTCAAGTAGCTGCGGTGGTGGCCACCAGCTCGTTTCATCGTCAGTCCCATAGTTTCACCGTTTGCAAAGTGGAGGTTCGGCTGACCGTATCGGGCAACACCACCGGCGTGCCATGCTGCAGCACCGGACCTTGCCCAACCAGACCTGGGTTGAGTTCGTATACCTGCTCGACGACATCAGCGGTCTGGCCCAGGTATCGCCAGCAGATTGCGTCTACCGTGTCGTGTTGTTGTGCATGGACCCTCATCAGAGCGCCTCCACCGTGACACGCGTTTTGCCCAATAGATCGCTGATCGCCCAGCGCATATTGCGCCGGGATTCGTCGGCAATGCCTTCCTGATCGTCTGCCCGCCGGTCGCCGGCGCCAGTGGTATCGAAGTCTCGGTACCGCTCGACCAGCTCGGCCTTGGCGTAGAAATGGACAGCACGCAGGTACAAATCGGTCAGCCGGCCCGCCGGCATGCCGTCCGCGTTGGCCTCGCGTAGCGGCACGGACCAGTCAGCCAGCTCGTCGTTGACAGCGTACGCAGCGTTCCGCAAGGCCTCATGCAGACGATCATCGGTGACCGTTCCATTGGTTCGCATGACGTTCCGGGCATGATCCAGGTCGACGTCAGGCCACCAGTTCTGCTGAATCGATTCAGGCGTGGACCCAGACTCGGGGTTTTGCGGATCTGCAGCGGCTACAGCAAAAGACATGGTCAAGTCCTAGTGTGGCGGTGGGCGGGCGTCAGGGCTGGGCACAAATCAATGGCCATCCCATCGGCCCGCGCCGCCACGGCTCGGGGAGCACAGTTAGGCGGTGCCTTTGGCAATCTCCGCCTTTAGTTCTTTAATGATGACCTTGACGCCGATGTTCTCGTTCAGCTTCAAGGCGCGCTCGTAATGCTCGACCGACTCGGTCGGTTTGTTAGCTAGGCGCAGCTCGTAGCCCACCGCCTTGTGCAGCTTGGCGCGGGCCTGATCGGGCATGTCCAACTTGTCTGTAAGTGACAGGGTCTCCCACAGCAGGTTGTACGGGAACGATTGACCTTCCTTCTGAGCAGCCAGGGCGGCGTCCGAGATCTCGTCGACGATGACCGTCTGGACATTGCGCTCGTACTGATCGGGTAGGACCAGATCGTGCTTGACGACATAGCTTGCAATGCGCAGCGCTTCGTCGAAGTCGCCAACGTCCATGCGCCAGACCATGACTGTGACCAGCACCTCGTCCTGGGCGCCCTGGCCCTCCTCGAGAGAGCCAGCCACCCAGTTGTCATAGTCGGGCAGGATTTCACGCTTGACTTCGATCTTGCGCTCCACGCTCTGTATTTCTTTGAGGCGGCGCTTGTCGTCGTAGAGCTTGGCCAGCATGAGCTCGTACGCATTGGAGCCGGCCAGAGACTGGCCAGGCTCGGCAGCCGCCGAAGCCTGCGCCGCCATTACGGTCTCGAAGCGGCGCTGGGCTGGTGTGGTAACCATGGTTAGGCCTCCTATTTCGGCGGGCTGGATCAGACCGCTGCTACTTCAATGTTCTCTATGAATGCTGCGCAACCGTAGTCTTCCAACTCGAAGGCATCATTCGACGACTGGTAGGTTTCGATGCGATCGCGCTTCGGGTTGTCGATTACAGACCGGCGCTGTGTGCCGCTTTGCGCATAAACAGAAATGTTGTCGAGGCGGGTGATCAAAATGGCGTTGTCCGGGAAATACGGAACCTGAACCGCCTTCTGGTTGCCAACTCGTTTCTGGCCGATGATGATGTCAGAGGCCAGCTGTTCAGTC
Source organism: Pseudomonadota bacterium (assembly GCA_023439305.1). Lineage (GTDB taxonomy): Bacteria > Pseudomonadota > Gammaproteobacteria > Burkholderiales > Burkholderiaceae_B > Alcaligenes. The sequence continues at coordinate 110,577 of JAEXOO010000029.1, read as the reverse complement.
GGTGCCTGATCCTTGTTGACCAGGGGGAAGTACTTATCGGACATCAGCTTGCGTCCAACAATGGCGACCAGTTGGGTATCGTTGCGGAACCAGGGGTCAATCATGCTATTAACGACATCAAAGACCAGTGCGTCGATGTTCTTGTACTCGTCTGATTCGCCGCCCACAGATACCTTATTGGAAGCGGCGGTCGTTTCCTTCAGCCAACGAGCCGGTGCCTTTGTGCGAATCTTTTGCAGCCACCCGATATTGACGTCCTGCAAAAGGGGATTCGTAGTGATATTGGTAGTGGCTGCGGCTGACGTGCCATTGAAGCCAACCATCATACGGTCCAGGGCGATCCGCTGGATGATCATGTTGCTCAGGCGCACTTGGAAGTCAGAGAACTTCGCCCAGGCATCAAGTGTCGCGTAGCGAATGTGGGTGTCGTAGTTGGTTTGCTCGCACCGATACTTGCTATCGTCCAGTTCGCTGACGTCACGGGTTTGGCGGTCACTGGAAGAGGTGTCGGTTCGGCTGGCAATAGGACCACCGACGTTAAGGCCGATTTTTTCACCTTCCTGTTCGTCCACTATATGGGTGTTGATCGACGAAAGAAAAGCACTGGATTCTTGGATCTTGTTTTCGAGCGTTTGTTGCACGCTGGGCGTGGCCGCAAACTTGCTCACCACTGCATCAACATTCACGCCGTTCAACGTGGCCAGGCGGGAAAGGTATTCGTTGTACTTCAGGCGGGTATCGTTACGCATTGCGTTCTCCGGTCAGTGATCTTGAAAAGGCTTTGTATGAATGAAGGGAAGCGGTTGGGTTAGCAGTCTGTTTGGACTTGACCGTCTCCGCCCGTGGCCGCCGGCCGATTTTCGTTGCCAGCGTCGGCCTTCTCGACCGCTGCCTTGAATTCGTTGAAAGATTCCTGCAGCTTGGTCAGGGTTTCCTGGCCGGCCGCATACCCAGAAAAGTTCTTGCAGAACTCATCGAATCGGCTTTCCAGGTCTGCGCTGTGGGTGGCTACCTCTTCGACGGCGCCCAGCACCTGTTCCAGTTGATCGTCCGTCTTGACCGCTTGCTTTCGGAACTTGCCCAGCACGTCTTTGATTCGGTCGGAGAAACTGGAACCTTCGTTTACCTCGTCAAATTCCAGCTCGACTTCAACAGCCGAAGTGAAAAGGTTGTCTTTGTCCTGCTTGCGGCCAGTTAGTGGTGAACCTTCTGGATTCTGCTGGGTGAACGCCAGCATGTCGGTTCCCAGCGAGGCTGGGCTATCGGTCACGGCCAGGCCCACCAGGTACGCCTCGCCGGTGTCGGCAAATTCCGGATTGACTTCGATGCTGCTGTAGATTTTCTGGCGCGCCTTGTTCATTTTGATGAGCGCTTCTGTAGGCTCGATCTGAGCGTATAGGCCCAGCTTGCCATCGTCCTTCTTGCGTGCTTCCAGGGCGATCACGTCACCATATGCCTGGAACGGGCCTTCAGGTAGCATGCCGCGCACGTGCTCGAGCCACACCCGGGCGCCATACGTCGCTCGACTGAAGTTCTTTGCCATCTGCTGGATCCATGCAGAGGTAATGGTTCGCCCGTCGGTGGTGGCGCCCTCAGTGGCAACGCAAAAAAACTTGGATTTGAATTTCATGTCGGCTCTCGCTCGCAAATAACGATGTGCCGACATGATTGCCGCTTAGGCTGGCTGGCTCAAGAATACTGGTTTTGTAAACAGCATTTACCAAGCACTTTCTATTTTTAATAAGTGTGCCGTTGCCTATTCTGGCAGGCATGTTTACACAGCCAGCCGAACATGACAACCGCCGTCTTGCCAAGTTTTTGTACTGGCAAGGCTGGGGTGTGACCGTCATTGCCGAGTATCTGGACGAGAAGCAGCCAACGGTGGGTTCATGGAAACGGCGCGACGGCTGGGACACGGCGCCCGTCATCGAGCGTATCGAAGGTGCTGCCGAATGTCGCCTTGTGCAGCTGGTACTCAAGCAGGCGAAAACCGGACAGGACTTCAAGGAAATCGACCTGCTGGGCCGCCAAATGGAACGCTATGCGCGGGTGCGCAAGTACTTGGGCGGGGGCAATGAGGTCGACCTGAACCCGAAACTGGCCGCCCAAAATGATAAACCAAAGCGCAAGCCGACGAAGAATTTTATTTCCGAAGAGCAGATCGAGAAGCTGGTCGAGGCCTTCGATGACACGCTGTTCGACTACCAACGACGCTGGGCAGATAACCGAGACCAACGCACCCGCATCATTCTCAAGTCCCGTCAGATCGGGGCCACCTGGTTCTTTGCCCGAGAGGCCTTCATTGATACGCTGCTGACCGGCCGCAATCAGATCTTTATCTCCGCATCGAAGGCCCAGGCGCATGTCTTCAAGCAGTACATCCTGCAGTTCGTGCGTGACACCATTGGCGTCGAGCTGCGAGGCGATCCCATCGTTCTGTTCAACGGAGCGACACTGTACTTCCTGGGCACAAACTACCGGACAGCCCAGAGCTACCACGGTAATCTGTACGTCGATGAGTTCTTCTGGATCCCCGGATTTGAGCAGCTGAACAAAGTGGCCTCCGGCATGGCCATGCACAAGAAGTGGCGAAAGACCTACTTCTCGACACCATCGGCAATGAGCCACGAGGCGTACCCATTCTGGTCTGGGGAGCGCCACAACAAGCGAGGCAAGAAGAACACCGTCAAGATGGACGTCAGCCACAAGACCCTGCAGGCCGGCAAGCTGTGCACGGACCGAATCTGGCGCCAAATTGTGACGATCTTCGATGCAGAGGCAGGCGGCTGTGATCTGTTCGACATTGAAGAGCTCAAGGAAGAGTACACAGAAGAAGAATTCGACAACCTGCTGAAGTGCTGCTTCATAGACGACACCAAGTCTGTGTTCCCGCTGCAGCTGCTGCAGCGTTGCATGGTCGATTCGTGGGAAATATGGACGGACTACAAACCACATGCCGCCAGGCCGTTTGGCAACCTTCCTGTATGGATCGGCTACGACCCGTCTTCAACGGGTGACAAGCAAGGCTGCGTCGTGGTTGCTCCACCCAGCGTGCCTGGTGGAAAGTTCCGCATTCTGGAGCGGATCCAGTTCGAAACGCCCGACTATCAAGAGCAGGCAGACGAGATCCAGAAGCTCACCAAAAAGTACAACGTCACATACATCGGCATCGACACCACCGGCATGGGTATGGCCGTGCATCAGCTGGTCAAGCTGTTTTTCCCGGCCGCAGTGGCCATCAACTATTCAGTTGAGGTCAAGACGCAAATGGTGCTTAAAACCCAGAACGTCATGCGTAACGGGCGCCTGGAGTTCGATTCCGGTTTCATCGACCTGGCGCAGTCATTCATGTCGATACGAAAGATCATCACGCCATCCGGCCGCCAAGCTACCTATGCCTCCGGCCGGACCCAGGCAGTCGGGCATGCTGACCTGGCCTGGGCAACCATGAACGCCATCGCGCATGAGCCTTTGGAAGGCTCGACCGATGCCAATCAGACCATTATGGAAATCAGTTAATGGACAAGCAAGAGCAAACCGTGCCCAGCGCCGGCGTAGAGGTTTTTACATTCGGCGAGCCCGAGTCAGTTCTGGATCACGGCAGAATCGTCGAGTACTTCCAGGCCCTGGACAACGGGCGCTGGTACGAACCACCGATCAGCCTGGACGGCCTTTCGCGCTCCTTCAGGGCCAGCCCTCACCACAGCTCGGCCATCTATGTGAAGCGCAACATCATCGCCAGCACGTTCCGGCCGCATCAGCTTCTATCACGCAGCACCTTCAGCTCGTTCGCTTTGGACTACCTGGTCCTGGGCAACAGCTACTTGGAGCAACGTAGCAATCGGCTGAAAAAGCCTATTGCCCTCAAGCATTCCCTGGGCAAGTACATGCGCAGATCCAGCAAAAACCTCAACCAGTACTTCTTTCTACATGACTGGCTGAAGGAGCACGAATTCAAAGAGGGAACGATTTTTCATCTGAGGGAGCCGGACATCAACCAGGAAATCTATGGTGTCCCTGAGTACCTGTCCGCTCTGCAGTCGGCCTGGTTGAACGAAAACGCCACGCTGTTCCGGCGCCGGTACTACAAGAACGGCAGTCACGCCGGGTACATCATGTACCTGACCGACCCGGCCCATAACGAAGAAGACATTGATGCACTGCGCAAGGCAGTCAAGAGCAGCAAAGGCCCGGGAAACTTCCGGAACCTGTTCATGTACGCGCCAGGCGGAAAGGAAAAAGGTATGCAGGTCATACCCCTGTCTGAGGTCGCCGCCAAGGATGAGTTCTTCAATATCAAGAATGTCACGCGTGACGATATATTGGCGGCTCACCGTGTGCCCCCCCAGCTCATGGGCGTCATGCCAAGCGTGGCGGGCGGCTTCGGGTCGGTAGGACCCGTGACCAGGGTCTTTGTGAAGAACGAGCTCGTGCCCCTGCAGGAGCGATTCAAAGAACTGAACGACTGGATCGGTGAAGAGGTGGTTCGCTTCAATGACTATGTGATCGAAGACGACACCGCGCCGGCGCCGGCCTTACGCTGAACGTCCACCTGCAGCAGCTTGAGCCGCCTCCGGGCGGCTTTTTTTCGCCTTCTGAACCTGCCCGCCGTCCCGCAGCGCCAACGCGGCTGGTCAAAAAGTGACCAACGCCTGCCCCTACCCGGCAATCGCCGTCCCCTCCGCGCCTCCGACGCTCGTCGAATAAGAGGTTATTTATGCGCCCGGATAGATGCGTACAGGACGCTGGCACGCCTTTCTTTATGCCGCTGATGTCTACAGGCCAACATTCAGAATGATGCCGTGTGAGGCCTCTATGAGAGCCACCCTAAGACCCATCTCTCAATTCAAAATACAGGGTGGGGCATGGGAAAAGTGTAATCTTTGTAATCTCGCCGTTTTTTAGGCTCTAACCATATGATTAATAAAGGTTTAATAGATTACAGTCAGACCGTAATCTACCGTAACCTAAACTGTAATCTTTTAATAAGTGATTGATTTATAAAGAATAAATAAATTATATAAATTACATAGATAGACTGTAATCAGGTTACGGTAAAGTTACGCAAAGATTACAGTTTTCAGTTTTGCTCAAACCCGCATAGATAAAGGCTTTCCAGCCATTTTCGGAAAAAGATTACAGATATTACACTTTTCCCATGCCCCACCTGACTTTTTTTGAGGTCGGTTCCTGCGTGCGCACGTACACACGTGCGAGAACATTCCATCGCTGAATATCTGCCTATGTGTCAGTCCCGGCCGGTGTGGGTGTCGAGCTGGCCAAGCGGCGCCTGAACTCCAGATCTTCCCGCTTCTTACGCGCCACCAGGTAACCCTGCACGGCCGGTTCTTGATGCAACCTATTGCATAGGTCGCCCACAGCCGTACGGACCTCCTCTGGCTGCTCAGCAAGCGACATGAAGCCCACGACCGCGTAGCTGGCCGCTGCCAGCTCGCGCAGCCGCTTGATCTCGCGCAAGAGCGTCAGCACGTCGTCATTGCGCCGGTGGCCATCCTGTATGGCCTTGAGTTCGCGATAAGTAAGCATGGCTCTTAATACTGTGTTTATATACAGTATATGTACCACAGCTTGCCACCAAGGTTGTTTCCAGAATGTGTGAGTTTTGTGTGAGATAAGCGTGCAGGACAGTACAGGACAGTACACGACAGTACAGAAAGGGGCCTTAATTGGTAGCAAACGTGTTAAAAAAACGTATATAAATCAAAGCCCTTATTTCGACGGCTGAACTACGAACCAAGGGGTCGTGGGTTCGAATCCTGCCAGCCGCGCCAAATACAGAAAAAAGCCACTTCTTCGGAAGTGGCTTTTTTTACTTCCTCTTCCCACTCCATAGGCGTAACAATAGTAACTTTTTCTTAATTTCAGAAATTAAGGCTAAAACACCACTATTATTGCCATCATCAATTAAAAAGAGGGGAGATGTGCTTTCTGCCAACGTCTGTTAAGGACGCGCCTCGAACTGGCCTGGTTACGAGCAACAGAAAGCATGGCAAGCAGAGAGATCCATCCGTGGCCCGTGCACGGAACACACCCGTGCGCTCTGCCTTTGCGTTAAACCAGTCCCATCCTCTAGATAGACCCGGAAAAGCGACCACACCAGATCTGTTCATCACCCATAGAGGAAGTCCTATGACCCGTCGTATGCTTGCTGTGCTTTTGCTGTCCATTCCACTCGCTGCCTGCCAGACCCTGCAAGGCGGCGGAACGGGAGGGGAAGACAAATTCTCTGTCGCCTACACGAAAACCAACCTGAAACCAGGTGTAACCACCGTCGACCAAGTGCGCCAGATGTACGGCAAGCCCGATTCTGCGCAAGAAGGCCCGAAAGGTCCGTCGATGTGGACTTACTCGTCCTCTAACAACGCAACGTCCGACTTGCTGTCATCAGCCATGGGCGCTTTCGGGCTGGGTGCCGCCAGCAGCATCGCCGGCGGAGCGCAAGACGATCGCAGGCTGTACATCCACTTTGAAAACTATAAAGTCTCAGACTACAGCGTATCGAGCTACTAACAACCTCCTGGTTTGAGACTGGCTATACTCAAAAGCCTGGGCTGGTCAGCCCAGGCTTTTTTTACAGCAACACAATAAGACTCATCATGATCCCACGCCCTTTCCACGTCCTGCCCGCCGTCCTGCTTCTCACCTGCGGCCTGGCCGTCGCACAAGAAGCCAACCCGTCGACCCAGTTAGCCCAGATGGGGGGCGCCATGCATGCGGCCGCCCAGGTCTGCGGCGACTACACGGACACGCAATTACAGGACATGAAGAACAAACAGAAAGAAGCCATGAAGGATATGGGCTTGAGCGAGGCCGATTTCAATGCGGCATTCGAGCAAGGCCTGCAGCGTGGCCGCAAGGACCTGGACGGCGCCACCGACACGCAACGCAAGCAGATGTGCGAGCAACTGCGCTCCGGCCCCAAGTTCTAGGCAAACGCCCTGCTGTAAGCAATGAATCGGCCCCGAGCCAGCGCCGGGGCCGAGGTCCTTGCCGACCTACAAAGCCTTGACCATGTCTTCGATGGCCTTCTTGGCATCGCCGAACACCATCATGGTCTTGTCCATATAAAACAGCTCGTTGTCCAGACCCGCATAGCCTGCCGCCATCGAGCGCTTGTTCACGATCACCGTTCTGGCTTTGTAAGCTTCCAGGATCGGCATGCCGGCAATTGGGGAAGCCGGATCGTTCTTGGCCGCCGGATTGACCACATCGTTGGCGCCCAGCACCAGCACCACATCGGTCTGTGCAAATTCGCTGTTGATGTCATCCATCTCGAACACCTGCTCGTAGGGCATCTCCGCTTCGGCCAGCAACACGTTCATGTGCCCGGGCATGCGGCCCGCCACGGGGTGGATGGCATAACGCACCGTAACGCCCTGACTGCCCAGCTTATCCGACAGCTCCTTGAGCGCATGCTGCGCGCGCGCCACCGCCAGGCCGTAGCCCGGCACGATCACGACGGACTCGGCATTGCTCATCATGAAGGCCGCGTCCTCGGCGCTGCCCGACTTGACCGAGCGGCTGCCCTGCTCGGCGGCGGCGCCTGCCCCCGACGATCCGGCGCCAAAGCCACCCAACAGCACATTGAAGAACGCCCGGTTCATGGCTTTGCACATGATGTAGGACAGGATCGCGCCCGAGGCCCCCACCAGCGAACCGGCAATGATGAGCATGGAGTTGTTCAGCGAAAAGCCGATACCCGCCGCCGCCCAGCCCGAATAGCTGTTCAGCATGGACACGACCACCGGCATGTCGGCTCCGCCGATCGGAATGATGAGCATCACCCCCAGCAGGAACGACAAGACCAGCAACACGCCGAAGGCCCACCAGGCCTGTGTGGCGACGAAGATCGCCCCGCAGGCCAGCGCCAGCAGCCCCAGCAGCAGGTTCAGCCAGTGCTGCCCCGCGAACGTGACCGGCGCCCCCTGGAACAGGCGGAACTTGTATTTGCCCGACAGTTTCCCGAACGCGATGACCGAACCGGAAAAGGTGATGGCCCCCACCAGACTGCCCAAGGCCAGTTCCAGTCGATTGCCCATGGGCAGCGCCAGATCGGCCGAACCGATGCCGAACGCCACCGGTTCCAGCACCACGGCAATGGCGATGGCGACGGCAGCCAGACCTATCATGCTGTGCATGAAGGCGACCAGTTCGGGCATCTTGGTCATCTCGACCCGTCGCGCCATGATGGCGCCCAGCAGCCCGCCTGCCGCCAGAGCCGCCACCACCCGCAGCAAGCCCGGCAGTTCCCGCCCTGCCGGAGCCAGGCTGTAGATCAGCACGGCTGTGGTAATGATGGCCAGCGCCATGCCCACCATGCCGAACGCATTGCCGCGCCGGGACGTAGCCGGATGGGACAGCCCCTTGAGAGCCTGAATGAAACACACCGAGGCCAGCAGATAGGACAGCGTGACCGTGTTCATGGAAATCATGGCTGCTCTCCCTTCGGCACACTTTTAACCGTTTTTTTCTTGAACATTTCCAGCATGCGCCGGGTGACCAGAAAACCGCCGAACACATTGACCGCTGCCAGGGCCGTTGCCAGGACGCCCATGGTCTGGGCCCAGAAGCTTTCGGTCAGCGCCGCAGCCAACATGCCGCCCACAATGATGATGGCCGATATGGCGTTGGTGACCGCCATCAGCGGCGTGTGCAAGGCAGGGGTGACATTCCAGACCACGTGATAACCCACGTAGATGGCCAAAACAAAAATGATCAAATTGATGACAACAGGCGAAATCAAGTCCATGGCTCAGGCCCCTTGCACAGGAAAGAGTCGTTGGCCAGCCTGCACAACCCGGCTGGCGTTGACGATGTCGTCGTCCGGCGGAATGTGCAGCTGATCAGATTGGTCCTGAAGCATCAGGCCCAGAAAGTTGCGGATATTGCGGGCATACAGCGCAGAGGCATCAGCCGCCACGCGAGCAGGGAAGTTGGTTTCCCCCACCAGCGTCACGCCATGCCGCTGCACCGTCTGGTCGGCGACCGTCAACGCGCAATTGCCGCCGCGCGCCGCCGCCAGATCCACAATCACGGACCCAGCGCGCATGGAGCGCACCACCTCTTCTTCGATCAGACGCGGCGCTGGACGGCCCGGTATCAAGGCCGTGGTGATGATCACATCCGCCTGAGCGCAGCGTTCGGCCACGACCACCGCCTGGCGCGCCAGCCAGGAGGCCGGCATGGGCCGGGCGTAGCCGCCAACGCCCTCTGCCGCCTCGCGCTCCTCGTCGGTTTCATAGGGCACGGCGATGAACTTCCCGCCCAGGGACTCGATCTGCTCGCGGGCCGCCGGACGCACATCGGACGCCTCCACCACGGCACCCAGACGGCGCGCCGTGGCAATAGCCTGCAAGCCGGCCACCCCCGCCCCCAGCACGACGACGCGCGCGGCCTTGGCCGTGCCGGCCGCCGTCATCATCATGGGGAAAAAGCGCGGATACAGGGTGGCCGCCTTGAGTACGGCGGCATAGCCTGCGATATTGGCCTGCGAGGACAGCACGTCCATGCTCTGCGCCCGCGTGGTGCGCGGAATCAGCTCCAGCGCATACGCCTGGCAGCCGCTGGCGGCAAGACGATCCAGGCCGCCTGTATCGTAGGGGTCCAGCAAGCCCACGATCACGTGTTCAGGCTTCAGGCGCTCCGGGTCCAGATCCTGCGGCCCCGTCACCAGCAGCAGCACCGCCTGATAGGGGTCGCCCAGTCGCGCCCCGGCCTGCTCAAAATCCGAATCCGAACAAGCGATGCCCTGCCCGGCTCCCGGCTCAACCACCACCTCGTGACCGCCTTTGACATACGCCTTGATCGTTTCCGGCGTGGCGGCCACTCGTTGCTCCCCGGTTGCCCGGGGCGTGAATACACCCAGTCGCATCTCAGTCCTCCAGTTCAGGAACCAACACCAGCTTCCCAGCGGCGATGGCCCCCGAATCCAGGGCAGCAAACGCCTGCGGGCCATCGCCCAGGCTGCGCTGTTCGACCCAGCCCAGGTTTCCGAATGCGCCCTCGTGCAGGGCGGCCACCGTGGCATGCATATCTGCCATGGTGTAGATGTACGAACCAAGCAAGGTGATCTCGGCCAGAGTCAGCTTGCGCATGTCGATCTGGCTGCCCCAATCCTGCAGACCGATATGCACCACCGTCCCCCCCGGACGCACGCTGTCTAGCGCCAGTGTGCGTGTAGGGCCGGCGCCCACCGCATCAACCACCAGCTCAAACTGCCCGCTGCGGGCCGGATCATTGATCGGATCATACACCTGCGCTGCCGTGTGCCGGGCGGCGGATTGACGGCGCAGGGGGTTGGTTTCGGCCAGGACGATGCGCCGACACCCGTAGGAATGCAGCAGCAAAGCCGTCAACAGCCCGATGGCCCCGCCCCCGATAACCAATGCACCGGCCTCGGGCAAGGGACGGCTCAAGGCATTCAGCGCCAGATTGACCGAATGCAGGGCTGTAGCGGCCGGCTCGGTCAATGCGGCTGCTATATCGCTCATCCCGTCCGGCAGGGCGATGACACATCGGGCCGGTATCGCCATGAACTGGGCGAAGGCGCCCGGCCGGGACATGCCCACCATGCCGCGATCCGAGCACAGATTGTCGCGACCCGATACGCAATTGGCGCAGACACCACAGGCAATGGAAGGGTTGGCCGTGACCCTCTGGCCGGGGCGAAACAGAGGGGAAGCGCTTTCGTGCACGACTCCCGCCAGCTCGTGGCCCAGGATCAAGCCTGGCAGACGGCGCGGATCCTTGCCGTGGTAGGCATGCATGTCCGAGCCGCAGATGCCGGCAGCCGTGATGCGCAATATCACCTCCCCATCATGCAGCGGCGGATAGTCGACTTCATGTAGGGCCACGTGATTGGGCTGGGTATAAACCAAAGCTTTCATGATGATTCCTTCAATGACGGGAGGCGGCGTAGGCGTTGCCCAGAGACGGCGGCGCAGAGGTATCCGAGACGGGCTGGGCGTCCTCGGCAGGAGCAGGCTGACGGGAAATCCAGACCGTGCAGGAGGTACTGATCAATCCGATGATCAAGACATACGCACACAGAAACCAGGGATCACCGGCGTTCCAATCGGTCAACAAAGTGGCAATGATGGGAGTGAGCCCGCCCGCGAGCACGCCCGCCACCTGATAAACGAAGGAGATGCCGGTGTAACGCACGGATGCGTCGAAGCAGGACGCAAAGAACGAGGACATCGTGCCGAACACTGCAGCATGGAAAATGCCGAACGGAATAATGATGGCGGCCCAGACCAGATAGATATCGCCGTCACTGTTGTGCATGACATAAAAGGACGGAAAAATGGACAGCGCGGCCAGCAGCGCTCCCATGCCGTAGATCCGGGCCTTGCCGACCCGATCGGCCATCGCGCCCCAGAACGGTATGAAGGCGGTCATCAACAGCGCACCGAACATGATGCCCATCAGCACCGGTGTGCGCTCGAAATTCAATTGCCGGGTCAGGTAATTGAGCGAGAACACCCCCATCACATTGAAGAACACGCCATCAATCATGCGCGCTCCCATGCAGGCCATGACCATGCGCGGATAGCGACGCAGCGTACGCAGCAAAGGAATGTCGCGCTTGGGCTGCGATGTGGACGCTTTCTGTGCTGTTTTGAAGTCCTCGGTTTCGTTCACATGGCTGCGTATATAGCCGCCCACCAGCACCATGAGGCCGCTGAGCAGGAAAGCCACCCGCCAGCCCCAACTCATGAACTGCTCGTCGCTCAGGCCCCAGGACAGCAGGCCAACCACGCCAGAAGCGCCCACCAGTCCCAAGGACATACCGGTCTGCGGCAGACTGCCGAAAAAGCCCCGACGGTGCGCAGGCGCCGACTCGTAGGTCATCAGAACCGCCCCGCCCCACTCCCCGCCCAGCCCTATGCCCTGGATAATGCGGCACAGCAACAGCAAAATGGGAGCAGCAATGCCGATCTGGGCGTAGGTCGGGATCAGACCGATGGCCACCGTGGCCCCGCCCATCAGAAGCAAGGTCAGCATCAGCATTTTCTTGCGGCCCAGCGTGTCGCCGAAGTGCCCGAAAACAATGCCGCCTATGGGCCGAGCCACGAAACCCAATGCAAAAGTGCCGTAGGCCAGCAGGGTCGCCACGAAGGCGTCATCGCCCGGAAAGTACAGCTTGTCCAGCACCAGACCCGCCACCACGCCATACAAGAAGAAGTCATACCATTCGATGACTGATCCCAGCACGCTTGAAATGGACGCCCGCCGCAGATTGTTCCGCTTGGCGTTCTCTGTTTCCTGTTTCATGTTTTGTCTCCTCCAGTGTTCTGGATGTTTACCAATAGATATGGTGCTGCGCGCTACTTCGCTGTGTATCCTCCGTCGACCATCAGCACCTGGCCGGTCACATAGGCTGATGCATCGCTGGCCAGAAAAACCGCCGGACCGTGCAGGTCGCTCAGTTGGCCATTGCGCCCCACGCAGGTGCTCTGGGCATGTCGAGCCGACAAGACCTCGTCGTCAAAGACTGCTGCCGTCAGCGGGGTGGGGAAAAACCCCGGTCCGATGGCATTGCAGGTAATGCCGCTGCCCGACCAATGCTGGGCGATTGCGCGCGTCAATTGGGCGATCCCGCCTTTGCCTGCGCCGTAGGGCGCGCTGTTGGCAAACGCACGATACGTCTGCAACGAGGCCAGATTGATGACGCGGCCCCAGCCGCGCTGCGCCATGAAAGGTGCCAGCGCCTGGGTCAGAAAAAACGGGGCTTTCACGTGCAGATCCAGTTGACTATCCCAGCTCTCGGGCGTCACCGCCTCAAAAGGCTCGCGCAGATTCACCCCGGCCGCATTGACCAGAATGTCAATGCCCGGTCCCCGGGACTCCCATTCGCGTAGCTGATGCTGCACAGCGGGAACATCGCGCAAATCACAGGCCGAATGCGATGCGGCCACGCCCTGGCTACGCAACTGATCCGCGGCCTGGGCCAGCTCCTTTTCCCGCCGGGCCATCAAGATGACTGTGGCCCCGGCTTCGCCCAAGGCCTGGGCAATACTCAGGCCTATGCCTGAATTGCCCCCCGTCACCAAGGCGGTACGCCCGCTCAAATCAAACAAATGTTGTGTCATGGTGTCTCCCTTGCCTTCGTTCAGGCCGTGACCGCCTGCCCCAGTTCGAACTGCTCATGCGCGAAATACTTGGCCAATCTGTCATCCGCCGTGCGTGCGTGCGCCTCCATGCCCTCCAGGCGGGAGATGCGCGCCGTCACCTGGGCAACCTCTCGCACGCTGGACCGATCCATGCGCTGCCAGGTCAGGGTCTTCATGAATTTGTGTACCGACAGGCCGCCCGAGTAACGAGCCGCCCCCTTGGTGGGCAGCACGTGGTTCGGGCCGCTGCACTTGTCGCCGAAGGCCACGGTGGCTTCCTCGCCCAAAAACAGCGAACCGTAGCAGGTCAGCGTGTTCAGCCACCAGTCCAGATCGCGCGCCTGCACTTCCAGATGCTCGGAGGCGTACTGATCCGACACCTGCACCACTTCTTCGCGCGTATCGCAGACGATGACCTCGCCATAATCGCGCCAGGCCGCGCCGGCCGCCTCGCGTGCGATGGGCGGCAGTGCGTCGATTAACTGCGGCACCAGGGCCATGACGTCCCGCGCCAGCGTTTCGGACGTGGTAAACAACCAGGCTGGGGATTCATGACCATGTTCGGCCTGACCCACCAGATCACTGGCGACGATGGCCGGATCGGCGCTGTCGTCGGCAATCACCGCCACCTCGGACGGCCCGGCAAACACATCGATGCCGACCTGACCGAACAAGGAACGCTTGGCTTCGGCCACGAACTTGTTGCCCGGCCCAACCACGACATCCGCCGCTTTGCCCGTGAACAGCCCATACGCCATGGACGCAATCGCCTGCACGCCTCCCAGCGTCATGATGGTATCGGCCCCAGCCGACTTGAAGGCGTACAGCACATAAGGATGCATCGCGCCGCCGCGAAACGGACTGGAGCAGGCGATGATGTGCTTGACACCCGCCGCCTTGGCGGTCGCCACGCCCATATAGGCGGAGGCAATGTGTGCGTAGCGTCCGGCCGGCGCGTAGCAGCCCACCACATTGACGGGAATCACGCGCTGCCCGGCCTGCACACCGGAAGACAAGGTCACGGCGAACTCACTCAAGGAATCACGCTGCGCCTGGGCGAAGTCATAGACCTGGCGCGCGGCAAAGTCGATATCGCGTCGGATATCGGCCGGCACATCACGGATAGCTGCGTTGATCTGCGCCTCGCTCATGATGATGTCGCCCGTCCACTTATCCAGCGTGCGGGCGTAGTCGCGTACCGCTTGCTCGCCGTGCTGCTCTATGGTCTGCAACATGTCCTGCACCACGGCGCGGGCAGCACCGGTTTCGGTCTCGGGGGTCTTGCTGGCCTGCTTGAAATACGTAATAGCCATTTTTTGTCTCCAATGTATGCGCTTACATTTCATATCAAAAAAAACGATCCGCGCAGTAGATCGTCTTGATCAGAAAGAGAATCAGGGCGTGAAACGTGGCATCATCCGCCTGGCCCTACAGATCGGGCTTGCTATCATGATCGGCATCCACGCTTCGGGGAACCCATGAAATCCAGAACTCGCATCAGCGATGTCGCTCAATTGGCCGGTGTGTCGGTCGCCACGGTGTCGCGGGCATTCGCCCGCCCAGACATGGTGCGCCCGGAAACGCGCGAGCGCATCGAGCGCGCAGCGCAGCAACTGGACTATGTCATGGACGGCGCCGCTCGCGCCCTGGCCCTGGGCCGAGCCAGAACCGTAGGTGCCATCGTTCCCACACTGGACAATGCCGTGTTCGCGCAAGCGGTCCATGGACTGCAGTCTGTTCTGAGCCGCGCCGGCTACCAGTTGCTGATCGCGGCCCATGAATATGATCTGGACCAGGAAAGCCGGCAGGTGCGCGCGCTGGTGGAAAGCGGGGCGGAGGCGCTGCTTATTGTGGGCGCCGAACATGCAGATTCGACCTGGCAATTCATCCGGCAAAGCGGCACGTCCGTACTGATCGCCTGGTCGCCGCACGACACCCTGCCCTATATCGGTTTTGACAACGAGCATATCGGACGGCTGGCTGCCCGGCACCTGCTGGAGCTGGGGCATCGCCGATTCGGCATCATCACCGGTTACCGGGCCAACAATGACCGTACGCGCGCCCGCTGTCGCGGTTTTCTGCAGACGCTGAATCAAGCCGGGCTGGACGCCTCGGCATGCCTGATCAGCGAGCAGAGCTTCAGTCTGGACGGAGGGCGCCTGGGGCTGCAAGCCCTGCTGCGCGACGGCCAGCCTGTCGTGACAGGCATCTTTTGCGGCAACGATGTGCTGGCCATGGGCTGCCTGTTCGAGGCCCAGGACAAGGGCATCCCCGTGCCTGCTGAATTGTCCATCGTAGGCTGCGACGGCCTGCCGCTGGTCTCGCAGATGCGCCCGTCCATCACCACCATAGAACTGCCCACACTGGCCTTGGGCCAGGCCTGCGCCCACGCCCTGCTGGGCTGGCTGGAGCACGATACCGCACCGACTGCGCTGACGTTCGAGATCGTGCTGCGCCAAGGGCAGACCAGCGCCGCCGCGCCCTGAGGCGAGGCGCGAAGCAGCGGGGTGTCGATAGGACAGGAACAAATTCATAGGCGCATCCGCAACACAGTGAACATCTTGCCAAAAACCATCGCTCCAACGTGAGCCACTGCCCATTCAAAGCGACAATCATGCGGCATCAGTCAACTAAATGATATATATCACTTAGGTGTTTAGCAAGCCTTCTTTGAGGCCTCCGCTATTTGAAGCTCAAAGCACCTGACTGCCTGCTAGAATGGGCAACTTCATATATAACTTGTCATCAATTTGTAATAATGCCCCGAGCATCCGCCGGGGCCATGACCTTGCCGTCCGCCCGCCCGCGCCGCCGTCCTACGGGATTGCGGCGTTTTTAGACCCTAGGCTCGCCGGTGCGGCATGTGTCCACTCTCCCGTCCAGAACGGGTCTATCTCATGGCAGAAATCACTATCGACCGCGTGGTCAAGCGCTACGGCAGCAACACCATCATCAATCAGCTCAGCCTGCAGATCGGGCACGGCGAATTCTTCACCTTGCTGGGCCCCAGCGGCTGCGGCAAGACCACCTTGCTGCGCATGATCGCCGGCTTCATCACGCCGGACGAAGGCCGCCTGTTTCTGGACAAGCAGGACATCACCCACTTGCCCGCCCATAAGCGTGAAACCGGCATGGTGTTTCAGGACTATGCTCTGTTTCCCGACAAAACCGTATTCGACAATGTGGCTTACGGCCTGCGCGTACGCAGAAAGAGCAGCAGCGAAATCCAGAACAAGGTCAATCACATCCTGGAACGCGTGGAACTGGGCAATCTGGGCAAACGCTATCCCGGCGAGCTGTCCGGCGGCCAGCGCCAGCGCGTTGCGCTGGCACGAGCCCTGGTGATCGAGCCACGCGTGCTTTTGATGGACGAACCTTTGTCCAACCTGGATGCCAAGCTGCGCATCCAGATGCGTCAGGTGATCCGCGAGCTGCAGCAGGAAGCCAACATCACCGCCATTTTCGTGACTCACGATCAAGAGGAAGCGCTGTCCATGTCGGACCGCATCGCCCTGCTGCGCCAGGGACGCATCGACCAACTGGATACGCCTGAAGGGCTGTACTCCAGCCCGCTGACGGCCTATGCGGCCGATTTCATCGGCGCGGCCAATCTGATCGACACTCTGGGTGTGCACACCGAAGCAGGCCAGACGACAGTCAACATCGCCGGCGGCCACCTAGTCTTGAACAGCACCCACGCCAGCGCCAAGGTCTTGCTGGCGGCACGCCCTGAAAACATCAGTCTGAGCACGCAAGTCCAGCAGGGCGGAATCCCAGCCCAAGTGGTGGCCCGCCAGTACCTGGGCATGAAAACGGCCTACAGCCTGAAACTGACCGACGGCAAACACATCAATGCCGACGTGCCCGCCGCCCAGGATCCGCGCCTGCAGCCAGGCACGGCCGTCAGCCTGAGCTTCAGCCCCGATTGCCGCCTGGTCGAGGCCTGATCGCCATGACGAGTGCTGCAACGCCTTTTGGCTCCCGCTCCCCCTGGTTCCTGCCTGCACTGGTGTGCGTAGCCGTATTGCTGTTCTGGGTTGTCTGGCCGCTGGCTTCTCTGTTCTACCAGAGCGTGATCGACCCGGCGACCGGCCTGCCCAGTCTGCACGGCTTCCGTACCTTCTTTGACGAACCCCGCTACGTGGAGGCCTTCTTCAACACCGTCAAGTTGGGCGCTATTTCCACCATCGGCACCCTGCTGCTGGGCGCTCCGCTGGCGTATGTCGTGGCGCGCTACGACTTCCCCGGCAAGGGCATTGTCGCCATTCTGCCGCTGACCACCATCGTGCTGCCGGACATCGTGGTGTCCCAGGCCTGGCTGATGCTGCTGGGCAACAACGGCGTGGTGCGCCTGGCGCTGGAAAGCGTAGGCATAGACCTGCCCAGCTTCTACGGCTGGTTCGGCATGTCCTATGTGCTGATCCTGAACGACTACACCTATGTGTACATCGGTATGCTGGCGGCCCTGAAAGCCGTCGACGGCACCATTGAGGAAGCCGCCGTGAATCTGGGGGCCAGCACCTTCAAGCGGGCGCTGAGCGTGACCTTCCCGGTCCTGATGCCTGCCCTGCTGGTGAACGCCATGATTGTCTTCACCCTGGCCGTGGACAACTTTTCCATCCCCATGATCCTGGGCGGTCAGGTGGACGTGCTGTCTTCGCTGACCTACACCACCTTCCTGTCCGAGATGAGCGGCAACCCCACCATGCAAGGCGTGCTGGCCGTAGTGTCCGTCGTGCTGGTGGGCGCCGTGCTGTTCGTACAAAAGCGCGTGGTCGAACGCAAGACCTATCATATGCAGCAGGGCCGCGCGCCCCGTCCCGTGCGTGCGCAAGGCCTGTCGGCCGTGCTGCTGACCGTGGGCGCCATTCTGTTCGTAACCTTCTCGCTGATTCCCGCCTTCATCGTGATCCTGGGCGCGTTCACCAAGGCCAGCGGCCCGGTTATGCAGTACGGCACCTTCACGCTGGACAATATGGAACGCGCTCTGCGCTACGCGCCCGAACCCATTCTGAACTCGCTGATGCTGGCCAGCATCGCCACCGTGGCCGGCACCTGCTTTGCCACCGTGACCAGCTATCTGATCGTCAAGAAGCGGCTGTTCGTGGTGACGGCGCTGGATTATATGGTGATGCTGCCCCTGGCCATTTCCGGCACGGTGCTGGGCATTGCCCTGATCCAGACCTACAACAGCGGCATGCTGGTGTTGACCGGCACTTGGGTGATCATGGCCGGCGCATATTTCGTGCGCAAGGTGCCCTTTTCCATCCGCTCGGCCTCGGCCTCGCTCTACAGTATTCCCGACTCCATCGAAGAGGCGTCCATCAACCTGGGCGTGTCCCCGGTGCGCAGCTTCTTCAAGGTGGTCCTGCCCTTGATGAAACCCGCCATTCTGGGCGCGGCCATCCTGATGTGGGTGACCTCCCTGGCCGAAATCTCCGCCACCATCGTGCTGTATTACGGCGGCATGGAGACCATGCCCATCCAGATGTTCCGTCAGATCGACGCCGGCTTTCTCGCGCGCGCCTCGGCCTACGGCGTCATCCTGATGGTCGTGATTCTGGTGCCTATCTATCTGGCCGTCCGTTTCCTCAAGCTGGATCTGTTTTCCAGCCGCTAACTTTTAAAGGCTCACTATGCTGACTCCACGTTTTCTGAAAACCGGTCTGGCCCTGTCGCTGAGCGCCGGCGCACTGACTCTGTCGGGCGCGGCCCTGGCCGCCAATGTGGTCATGTACACTCCCAACAACGTACAGACTATCGACACAGCGCTGGAAATCGCCCGCAAGACGGCGCCTGATCTGTCCATCCAGCAGGTCACCTCCGGGGCCGGCGCCCTGATGAAGCGCATTGAAGCCGAAGCGCAGAACCCGTTGGGCGACGTGGTCTGGGGTGCTGCCTATGGCACCATGGCCGCCTTCCAGCAGAACTTCGAGGCTTATGAATCGCCCGAAGCCAAGCAGATTCCCGAACAGTTCCATGGCAAGGACAATCTGTGGATGAGCTCCAACGCCCACGTCATGGTGGTGATGGTCAACGAACGTCAGCTCAAGGGCCAGACCGCGCCCAAGACCTGGAAAGACCTGTTCGACGAGCAATGGAAAGGCAAGATCATGATCGGCGACCCTGCTTCCTCCGGCAGCGCCTATGATCAGGTCTACGGCATCTACCAGCTGTACGGCGACGAAGGCCTGCAAAAGCTGGCCGCCAACGTGATCGTCTCCAAGAGCTCGGGCCAGGTCTACAAGAGCGTCGCCAACGGCGAATATCCGCTGGGCGTGACCATGGAATACGCCGCTTACTCCTATGTGGCCGGCGGCCAGAAAGGCATCGCGCTGGTCTACCCCGAGGACGGCACCTTCATCGCCCCGGAAGCGGTGGCCGTGATCCGCAACCCCAAGAACGGCCCCGAATCCGCCCACAAGCTGGTAGATGTGCTGCTGTCCAAGGAGGTACAGGAAGCCGAGCTGGTGGAAAACTTCCGTCGCCCTACCCGCAGCGACATCAATGTGGCTGAGCTGACCAAACTGCCCAATCTGGATCAGATCAAGATCGCCCCGGTCGATCCCCTGAAAGCCGCTGCCGAGTACGACACCGTCATCGACGCCTGGAAAAAAGCCCTGGCCGCCGCTGGAAAATAAACCGCTGCGCGGATGTAAAAGCCCTGCCGCACAACGATGCGGCAGGGCTTTTGTCATGTTCCTCCCCTGCCCGCTTGAGGCCCCGTCAAGGCAGCAACATCAATCCAGCGGGTAGATCTGATCCTCGCGCAGGCGCGGGCGATCAGCCTCGACGGCGGTCAGAGGCTCCACACGCTGCATGCTGGCCAAGGAACGCTGCGCCAGGCGCTGGTACATGCGCGTGCCGAAGTGCTTGCCGTCAATCGAGGCCTGATCCAGTTCCTTGACCACGCGGGCGGGTGAGCCGGCCACCAGACTGCGCGGAGCCACCGCCATTCCTTTCTTGACGAAGGCCATGGCGCCGATGATGCTGTCTGCACCTATATCTGCGCCATCCATGACCACTGCGTTCATCCCCACCAGAACATTGCGGCCGATGCTGCAACCGTGCAGCACGGCGCCATGGCCTACATGGCCGTCTTCGTGCACCACCGTATCCTGTTCGGGCGTGCCGTGGATCACACAGCTATCCTGAATATTGGAGCCCGCCTTCATGACGATACGACCGAAATCGCCCCGCAGGCTGGCCAAAGGCCCCACATAGACGCCCTCGCCGATAATGACGTCACCGATCAGTACCGCCGTGGGATGGATATAGGCCGTAGGGTGGACCACCGGCACCAGGCCGTCGATGGAATAGATGTTCTGCATGCCTGCCTCGCTATTGTCGTAAGCAGCCGGTCCTGTTCATGGCCGGCCTCGAATTGGGATCATAGACCGCCCGGACCGATATAATGCGCCATCCCTGTCCACTTTCCATTCCATGAACATGTTGTATTACTGGATTGCCTTTGTCCTGGGCATGCTCTTTTATGCTGCCTATCTATCTCAGCCCATGCTGGTCTCCTTGGGCATGGTCTACCTGAAAGACCACCAGCAGTCGCCCTCGCTGCTGTGGCTGTTCGCCCGCTTGATCAGCCTGATTGTCCGTCTGCTACCCGCGCTGCTGCTGAAGCCCGTCCCTTTGCTGCTTTGGATGGGCGGCCTGGGCCTGACCGTCTATCTGGGTTTCCCCGCCGTTTGAATGACAGACTGTGCCACCCGGCGGCCCCATCACCCACCGGCAGACAACAAAAAGCCCGCATTGACGCGGGCTTTTTGTTGGAGGCGAGCAGCATCAGGCGATCGGCTTGCCGTCATTCAGGGCCAGCAGACCCTTAACCAGCCGATACACAATCCAGAGGCCGACGATCCAGATCGTGACAAAACCGATAGCCACGAACATCAACAGGAACGAGACGCACACGCCGATCAGACCCAGCCAGAACGTGTTGATCTGCCAGGTAAAGTGGGATTCCAGATACGTGCCCCGGACCTCGTCGCGTTTCAGGTAGTTCATGATGATGCCCACCAGGGAGGTGATGCCCCCGAAAATGGACAGTATGTACAAGGCGTAAATGATCAGCGTCAGATTGCGCAGGCTGATCAATGGTTCCGTGCCGCCCTGCTCGGGGCGGGGGCTGAGGTCACTACTCATGAAGCAAAGGCTCCCTTGGAGAACGAGAAGAATACGGCCGGACTGCGCAAGCCGCTGCCTGGCCGATCCGTGCAGTGTAACTCAGCCCGCCCAGCCTGTAAGCGCTGATGCAGACGAAGCCAATTCCAACAAGTACAGGCATGGATCTTCCCAATTCAACTATTAGCCACCATATGCCTAGCGCTAAAATTTTCATAAGGGAAAACCCTAAAAAACTTTTTGCACACGCACACGGAAACACACATGAATCGGCTTGCCAGCCTTACCGTCAGGACCAAACTGATCGGTTCTTTTTTGATTGTCGCCGCCCTTGCCGCCATTATCGGCGCAGTCGGGTTCAGGGCCACCGCCCATGTCAACGCCATGGGCGCCGCCATGCATGACGTGGAGCTGGCCGGGCTGGATCACGCCGCCACGTCGTCGACCATGCTGGTGGCCGCCGGCCGCTCTATACGCTCCGCCTTGCTGGTTCATACGCTCACGGAACGGGATGCCGAGCTGCGTAAACTCGACGAGCGCCTCGCCAAAGTGAAGTCCGAGCTGGACATACTGGATGATCTGTTCGTGACTGCCGCCGGCCGGGAAATGGTCAGCCGCGCACGATCCGCTACGCATGCCTATGAGGCCAGCCTGGTCAAGGTAGTGAACGCCTTGAAAACCGAAGCGCCCGGAGAAACTGGAACCGCCACGCTGGCGGCGCTGGAGCAATCCCGCGCACTGGGTGAAACCGCGGAAGACCTGATGCGGGAAATGGTATTCCTGAAGCGCCAGAACGCTCAACGCTTTGCCGACGAGATCGCCCATGTCTATACGGACACCGTCACAACCCTGAGCCTGATGACAGCGGCCGGTGTGCTGCTGGCACTGCTGCTGGGCTGGTTGCTGACGCGCAGTCTGACACGCCAGCTGGGCGGTGAGCCCGCTCAGGTCGCCGCCATTGCCAGTGCCATTGCCCAAGGCGACCTGACCGGCCATATCGATGCCCGGAATGCAGCGCCAGGCAGCGTCATGCTGGCCATGCACACCATGCAGCAGTCTCTGCGCAAGCTGGTGGCCTCTGTGCTGGCCAGCAGCGACAGCATTGCCAGCGGCTCGACCCAGATCGCCGCCGGCAATACAGACCTGTCCCGCCGCACCGAAGAGCAGGCGGCCAACCTGACGGAAACCGCCGCCGCCATGGAAGAATTGGCCAGCACGGTTCAAAGCAATGCCGATGTGGCGCAACAAGCGGCCCAGCGCGCCGCCAGCGCCAGCATCTCGGCCTCGCGGGGCGGCGAGGTGGTCAATGATGTCGTCAAGACGATGGCAGGCATCAACGACTCCTCCAAGCGCATCGTGGACATCATAGGTGTGATCGACAGCATCGCCTTCCAGACTAATATCCTGGCCCTGAACGCCGCCGTCGAGGCTGCTCGCGCCGGCGAGCAAGGGCGCGGCTTCGCCGTCGTGGCCGCGGAGGTGCGCAGCCTGGCGCAGAAAAGCGCCTCGGCCGCCAAGGATATCAAGTCCCTGATCGATGACAGTGTCGTGCGGGTGGAAACCGGCAGCCGACTGGTGGACTCGGCCGGAGAGGCCATGCAGGGCATCGTTCGCGAAGTGCAGCAGGTCACCGATCTGATGAGTGAAATCAGCGCAGCGACGAAAGAACAGACCACCGGCCTGGCGCAGATCAATGACGCCGTGCTGCAACTGAGTGACGTAACCCAGCAAAATGCGGCCTTGGTGGAAGAATCCGCCACCGCCTCCCACAGTCTGAGCGAGCAGGCGGACCTGCTGGTGGCCACCGTAGGCAGCTTCAAGGTGGAACACCGTCAACGCTCCGAAACGCGCCCCGAAGCCACGCCGACTGTGTCCTACCGGCGCCACGCACTGGCCGGCCAATAAAAATCCGGCCGCTCGCCATCCTTATACAGGGGGCGAACGGCCGGACTGTCAAAGACCGGCGTTACGATCAGCGCAGGCCGATGAATGGCAGGGCCGAGCCCGGCACCAGGCTTTCCGGCAGCTTGCCATCCCACTTCTCAACGGCATTCAGATTGACCAGATTGGTGTTCTGAGCCAGAGCCTGCGCCTTGGCCTGAATGGCCGCCGCCTCGGCTTCACCGCGCAGCTTGATGCCCTCGGCCTCGGCAATGTAGCGCTCACGCTGAGCACGGGCTTCGGCTTCGGCCTGCACCACTTTGATCTCGGCCTGAATGGAAGCGGTCTCCTTCTGCTGGCGCGTGGTCTCGATCTGCACCTGGGCCAGCATACGGTTCTCAATCGACTGCTCGTAGGCTTGCGAGAACGAGACCTCTTCCACCTGCACGCCCATCATCTGCAAGGGCGAACTCTCCAAAGAGATGCGCATGGCTTCATTGATGTCGGCGCCCAACTTTTCCCGATTCTGAATGGACTGTGCGGCCGTGTACTTGCCGAATACGTTCTTGATCACATCCAGGGCCTTGCGCTCCAGCAAGCGGGCCTCCAGCGTTTCGAGCGAACCGTACTCCGAGTACAGCTGGGCCACGTCGGTTTCGGGCACCCGGTACGTCACGGATGCAATCATGGAGGCGGACTGCTGGTCAAAACTGTAAGCTTCCAGCTGCATGCGCACCGTGTGGTCGCGCACGGAAATTTTGCGCACGGTATCGAAAAAAGGCACCTTGAAATCCAGACCGGGTTCGGCCACCCGAACCAGCTTGCCGTTGCGCAGCACCACGCCGCGCTCGCCCTGATCCACCTGCAGGAACGAACCCATCGAGGCCACCAGCAAAAGCAGGAAAACGACGACCACTGCCGCCAGAAACTTGAGCCCTTTAGAGCCTGTGGATACCGAGCCTGCCATTGCTTTGCCTTTAGAAATCAGGGGGTTTTTATCATTACTCATCACGCTCACCATCACGAGGCAATGACGTAGGGCCTTGGGCCCGACGGCGTTCCAGCATCACCTGGCGCACCCCCTTCACGATCAGGTAGGCCAGTACGGCCGCCCCCACCACTATCAAAATCATCCGCATGGCGCTTTCTCTTCCACATGATTTGAAACAGTGGGCAATTATCCCCGATACCAGCGCAACGACGCGGAAAAAAAGCGTCAAAACATGTCAACAGGCTCTTTTTGAACACATATCAGCCCGACTCAAGGCGAAACCGGGCGATCAGGGATTCTTCTGTGCGCTTATTCGAATGAG
Organism: Pseudomonadota bacterium; assembly: GCA_023439305.1. Taxonomy (GTDB): domain Bacteria; phylum Pseudomonadota; class Gammaproteobacteria; order Burkholderiales; family Burkholderiaceae_B; genus Alcaligenes. The sequence goes on along the minus strand of JAEXOO010000029.1, from coordinate 86,111 downwards.
GACAAGGCCGCATTCAGTTCGGCGAGATGAGGCTGCACCTGGGGCACATCCCCACGCGTGGAAACAAGCATCAAGATGTGATTCTTGCTGTCCTGGAAGGTGCGCATGATCTGCTCCAGCTCCGCCGTGGAATACTGGCGCGTATTGTTCAGCAGGTTCTGCTCCAGCTCATCCAGATGGTCATACAACTGGTCGAGCTCCTCCTGCTCCTGGATATACAGGCGTGTCAGCAATATCCGGTCGCCGATTCGGGCCCACTGGTCCACATTGGCGAATCCGTGCTCCTGCACCTTGTGATTCATCTGTTGGTAAAGGTCGGAACCCCGTTCGACTTGTCCTATATACAGCGCGCCGGGAACCCCCTCGGGCAAGCCCTCGATCCAGGCCTGCCCACTGCGATCCACCGCCTGCAACAGCGGCAACATCTGGTCCAGGCTCTGCACATAGCGGATGACCGCCTTGTCATCGAGCTCAACGTTCGGCGAGGCCGCCATCAAAGGCAGGCTGAACAAGGCAAAACCACAAATCCGCAGTATTTTTCGAATCATTGCTTGCTCTGAATGGTAACGCCGTCACCCTGCGCGGCAAAAAAAGCTTCCACCCAATTGTAATCAGAGCTGTCACAACGGTTGTATGAAGCTGCTTCAGAATCAACATTGATTAACAATACGTTCTCCCAGCCATCGGAAAGTGACGCTTAACAGCCTCAAACACAGGCGGATGAGGACTTCCGAGGCCGGCGCCGCTGCGACACAATTTGATTCTTTAAAGAAAGCCGGCCGCTGCGCCCAAAAACAAAAAACCCGCTAAGCAACTTAGCGGGTTTTTGTCCGGTCCGAAGACCAAGCTGGCGGAGACGGAGGGATTCGAACCCTCGATACGGGTATAAGCCGTATGCTCCCTTAGCAGGGGAGTACCTTCAACCTCTCGGCCACGTCTCCAACTCTAGGAAAGACGCTACTATAGCATTTAAAAAAAACCAATGCAAATAGCGAAATGAATTATTTTTCCTGATCCAGCTCGAAGGTCTTGTGCAGTGCACGCACGGCCAATTCCATGTATTTGTCCGCGATCACCACCGACGTTTTGATCTCGCTGGTGCTGATCATCTGGATGTTGATCCCTTCTTGCGACAGGGCGCGGAACATGGAGCTGGCGACGCCAGCGTGGTTGCGCATGCCGATGCCGACAATGGAAACCTTGCAGACGGCTTCGTCAAAAACGATTTCACCCGCGCCCACGGCAGGACCGACCTGTTGGGTCAGCAGATCGTGGGTGCGCAGCGCGTCGTTGCGGCTGACGGTAAAGGAGAAGTCCGTGGTGCCCTGCACCGACAGGTTCTGCAGAATCATGTCCACTTCAATATTGGCCGCGGCGATGGGGCCCAGGATCGAGTAGGCCACGCCGGGTGTATCGGGTACGGCGCGCAGGGTGAACTTGGCTTCATCACGGCTGAAGGCGATGCCCGAAACAACGGCAGCTTCCATTTTTTGATCTTCCTCGAAAGTAATCAGCGTGCCCGAAGACATTTCTTCTTCGAGCGGAATCAGGGGGTCTGTCAGCGAGGACAGCACGCGAACGGGAACCTGGTACTTGCCGGCGAACTCCACCGAACGGATCTGCAGCACCTTGGAGCCCAGGGAGGCCATTTCCAGCATTTCCTCGAACGACACCACTTTCATGCGGCGCGCTTCGGGAACGACGCGGGGATCGGTCGTGTAAACACCATCCACATCGGTATAGATCAGGCATTCGGCCGCCTTCATGGCCGCCGCCACGGCCACCGCCGAGGTATCGGAGCCGCCGCGGCCCAAGGTCGTGATGTTGCCTTCTTCGTCCACACCCTGGAAACCCGTCACGATGACCACGCGGCCGGCGTCCAGATCCTGACGGATACGGGTGTCATCAATGGAGCGGATGCGCGCACGCGTGTAGGAGTTGTCGGTGCGCACGGGCACCTGCCAACCGGCATAGCTGCGAGCGGGCACGCCTTGCGCAGCCAGAGCCATCGCCAGCAAGGCGCTGCTGGCCTGCTCGCCGGTTGCGGCCAGCATGTCGAGTTCACGGGGGTCGGGCTGAGGACTGAGCTCTTTGGCCAGGCCCAGCAGCCGATTGGTTTCGCCGGACATGGCCGACGGAACCACAACGACCTGGTGACCTGCTGCATGCCACTTGGCAACCCGACGCGCCACATTCTGGATGCGCTCGATCGAGCCCATCGACGTGCCGCCATATTTATGTACGATCAGGGACATCTTTTACTCTGCATCAAAGGGCTAATGTCTGGAATAGACAGAAAAACGATCTATTTTAACGACTTTCTGCTATTACGTTTGGATCCAGCGGGATAAGCCGTAAAAAAAACAAGCCAAAAAGACAAATGCCTCCCCACGCTGCACAGATCGATCCCGGCTATCGATCCGTGTCGAGGATGACGCGGCCGCGGACGCAGCGGATCAGCCAGGGGCCGTGTTTCAGTTGCAGTTGTCTGTCGTGGCCCAGGGCGTGCAGGCCTCGCAATTGGCGCATCAGCTCGGCCAGCCGCGCCTCGGTGGGCATGCCGGCGCCCTGCCCCTGCAGCCAATGACGAATCGCCAGACTTTGACGGGCCGGCTCCAGCCTGCGCCAGGCCGCCAGGCTGAAACTGCGTCCATCATCGCCCAGTTCCAGCGCTTGCAAGTCCTGGCGGGCGACACTCTCCAGCACATCACGGGTTTCGCGACTCAGCCGCGCCTGACGTTGCAAAACCGATTGCCAGCCCGGCCAGCGCGCATTCAGCGCTGGCGTCAGCAATTCCCGCAGCGCTCCACGGGTGTAGTCGGGATGCGCATTCGTAGGGTCCTGCACGGCAGCCCAGCCCGTAGCGGCGGTGAATCGTTCGCTGTCCCCCAGGATCGTCACGCGCGGCTGCTCCAGCCAGGGCCGCCAATAGGTCAGGCCATCGCGCGCCAGGCTGGGCGCCATGGCGCCCAGCCCCGTCGGCCCTGCGCCGCGCAAGAGCCGCAGCAAGACCGTTTCCGCTTGATCATCCTGGTGGTGCGCCAGCAGAATATCCTGCACGCCAACGAAATCCGCCATCTGTGCCAACGCCTGGTAACGAGCATCGCGCGCGGCGGACTCCATGCCATCCGCACTGAGCTTTTCAGGGCGCACCTGCGCCCTCAGGCTGTGGCACGGCCGATGCAGTCGGCGCGCCAGTTCATGCACAGTCTCTTGCCACTGATCGGCCATGGCTTGCAGACCATGGTGCACATGAAAGAAATGAAGCTCGATTCCACGGCTGATTGCCCAGAGATGAGCATGCACCGCCAGCATGGCGGAGTCAGCACCGCCGCTCAGTCCCAAACCAAGGCGTTGACCGCGCTTGAAGGCCAGATTCCGCGCCAAAGCCTGCTGCAAGCACACAGACGGCTCGAATCCGGCCAGATCGGGCCAGTCGCAATGCAAAACTCCGGCCTGAGAACCGGAGCTGCTTGGCCGACAGGCGGATCCGCCAGCGGCTGAAGAACGATCGCCCCGCCGGGAGCGGCGGGACGGATGCGCGCCTGTAGGATCAGGCACGAACTTCCTGGAATCGGCCATACGCCAACAGGCGTTCCATGCGCTGATCCAGCAACTGTTCGGTAGACAACCCCGACACCTGACGCAATGCGTCGGCCAGAGCGCGGCCCAACTGGCGCGCCATCATGGTCGGGTCGCGATGGGCGCCGCCGACGGGTTCATTGATGACGCGGTCCACCAGGCCCAGCTCTTTCAGACGCGGAGCGGTGATCGCCAGCGCCTCGGCGGCGACCGGCGCCTTGTCGGCGCTGCGCCAGAGGATGGACGCGCAGCCTTCAGGCGAAATCACGGCGTAGGTGGAATATTGCAGCATGGACACCACATCGCCCACGGCAATGGCCAGAGCCCCGCCCGAACCGCCTTCGCCGATGATGGTCGAGATGATGGGCACGCGCAGCTTGGCCATGGCATACAGATTATGGCCGATGGCTTCGGACTGACCGCGCTCTTCAGCGCCGATGCCCGGATAAGCGCCCGGGGTATCCACGAAGGTGAAGACGGGGATGCCGAATTTTTCGGCCAGGCGCATCAGGCGCAGAGCCTTGCGGTAGCCTTCGGGACGCGGCATGCCGAAATTGCGGCGGGCGCGCTCCTTGGTGTCACGGCCCTTCTGGTGGCCGATGATCATGCAGGGCGTACCGTTGAAGCGCGCCAGCCCGCCGATGATGGCCAGGTCGTCCGCATACATGCGATCGCCATGCAGCTCGTGGAAATCCGAGAAAATCTCGCGCACGTAGTCCAGGGTATAGGGACGCTGGGGGTGGCGAGCGACCAAGGCTGTCTGCCAGGGCGTAAGCTTGGCGTAGATATTCTTGGCCAGCGTCTGGCTTTTTTGTTGCAGACGGCTCAGCTCTTCTGAAATATCCACAGCGGAATCAGACTGCACGTAGCGGAGCTCTTCGATCTTGCCTTCGAGCTCGGCCAGAGGCTGCTCAAATTCCAGGAATGTATTTCGCATTGTTGGGTCTTAAGTTTGGGCCTAATTTAATATCGTACAGCAACCGTGTTCAGACTGCGCCACAGATACCAGGTAGCCACCGTACACCACGGTGCCCAGGCCTGGGCCACTTCGCGCGCTTCGAACCGGGAGACCGGCTCGCCACTGAAATAGTGCTGGGAAATAGCCTTGAGCAGGCCCGCATCGTCCAGAGGCAGGACATTGGGCCTGTGCAAGTTGAAAATCAGAAACATTTCGGCGGTCCAGCGGCCTACGCCACGAATGGCGCACAGGTCCGCGACCACGGCTTCGTCCGGCAAAGATTGCCAGGCTTGGGGGTCGATTTTACGGGCATCGAAGTGAGAGGCCAAATCGTGGATGTATTCTACCTTGCGTTTGGGCAGACCCAGGCCGCGCAAGTCGTCCGGACTGAGCGCCAGCAAGGCCGCGGGCGACAGAGGCTGACCGCAGCGCTCGAGCAGACGCTGCCAGAGTTGATCAGCCGTGCGCAGCGCAACCTGCTGCCCCACGATGGAGCGCGCCAGTGTCATAAAGGCCGGCGCCCGGTGTTGCAGCCATTGCTCGCCATGCTGAGGGATGAGCTTGCGCAGGATGCGGTCGCGCTTCATGAGCTGGGCGCAGGCTTCGTCCCAGTAATCCGGCTTGCCCACCAGGCGCACCTGTGGACCGGCCAGGGAACCGGCTATGCCCTGCGCCATTGCGTCGCTCCGCCGGGACGGTCTTCGAGTTCGACGCCCTGCGCCTTGAGCTGATCGCGGATCGCGTCCGCACGCGCAAAGTCACGGTCCGCCTTGGCCTGCGTACGCTCGACAACCAGCGCGTCGATCGCCTGGCTATCCAGGCTGGATGCCACCGCATTGCCCAGATAACGCGAAGGCGACTGCCAATACAGAGCAGGATCAAGCTGCAGCAGCCCCAGCACGCCGCCCAGCGCGTGCATCAGGCCGCTGGCCTGCGCGTCCTTGTCGCGGTTGGCCTGGCCGGCCAGCTCGAACAGCACCGCCACGGCGCCCGCCGTATTGAAGTCGTCGTCCATGGCCTGGGCAAAAGCCTGCGCCTGGCCCTGGGTCCAATCGATTTCCACCGAGGCGGCAGGCACGTTCTGCAAGGTCTGGTACAGGCGATCAAGGGAATGCTGGGCATCGAGCAGATTGTCCGGCGCGTAGTTCTGCAGACTACGGTAATGGTTGCGAACAATGAAAAAACGCACCATCTCGGCTTCGCGCGGATTGGCCTGGTAGCCGCTCTGCCCGTCATCCAGGCCATCCGGCGCAATGGTGTCGCGGATACGCCGGAAGTTACCCAGGGATTTGGACATTTTTTCCGAGTCGACCATGAGCGGGCCGCAATGCATCCAAACATTGGCCAACTGGCCGCCGAAGGCGCCTTCGGTTTGCGCGATTTCGTTTTCGTGATGCGGGAATTTCAGATCCGGGCCGCCGCCGTGAATGTCCAGAGGCAGTCCCAGCAAGGCCTTGCTCATGGCCGAGCATTCGATATGCCAGCCCGGACGTCCCAAGCCGTAGGGCGATTCCCACTTGGACTCGGGCGGCTCTTCTTCCTTGGCCGATTTCCACAGCACGAAATCCAGGGGGTCGCGCTTGGCGGAATTAAGCGCCACGCGCTCGCCCGCGCGCAAGTCGTCCAGCGAGCGGCCCGAGAGCTTCCCATAGCCGGGGAATTGGCGCACGGCGTAATTCACGTCGCCATCATCCGACTGGTAGGCCAGACCGTTTTCCTGCAGCTTGGCAATAATGCCCAGCATATCGGGTACGTGCTGAGTGGCGCGTGGCTCCGAATCGGGACTTTGGACGCCCAGGGCCGCTTCGTCGGCATGCATGGCGGCAATGTAAAAGTCAGTGACTTCCGACATGCGCTGCTTGCGCTCGACCGCACGGCGGATGATCTTGTCGTCGATGTCGGTAATGTTGCGCACGTAGCTGACCGTGTAACCGCTGGCTCGCAGCCAGCGCTGCACCACGTCGAAGCTGACCAGCATGCGCGCATGCCCCAGGTGACAGAAGTCGTACACCGTCATCCCGCACACATACATGCGTACGTGGCCCGGCTCAACGGGAGTGAACGCCTCTTTGGAGCGTGACAGCGAGTTATAAATGCGCAACATGGGCTGTAATCGTCATAAAATCGGATTCTTGTGCCAGACAGGTTCCTGGCTGCGATCCGGATTTCCCGCCCGACAACGGGCAAGGTTAGAATGATGGTCGACAAGTATAGCAAGCAGACCTCGTTAAAGGCAGCAATCAACCAACCTTCCTGGTCTCCAAGCCAGATTTTATAGGCGCTCCCGCTGTGTTCAGTACACCTCGACGGAATTGGCTTCTTGCCCCCTGCGCACTGGCCCTGTTCATGGCCGGCGGCGTACAGGGCGCACTGGCCCAGCCCCACCCTCCCGCCCAGGTCGCGCCGGCGCCCTCCTCCTCGGCTCCGCGTGTCAACGACCCCTTACTGGATCTCCCCCGCGAGCAAGAACGCGGCTGGAAAGGTTTGGCCCGCGCACTGGATGTGCTGTCGCCCAGCGTGGACACTTCCCTGCCCTTGAGCGCCGGGGAAGTCAGCCGACGCATCAGCAGCCTGATCGCCCAAGGCCGTTATGCCGACGCTCTGCAGGCAATCGACAATCAGCTCAAGCAGCGGCAGGAACGCGGCGAACCCGGCACGGACGTACAACTGCTGTTCCTGAAAGCGCGCGCCCTGTCGGCCAATGGCCAGCACAACGACGCCATCCGCATCTATCAGGACATGACGACCTATTACCCGGAACTGCCCGAGCCTTGGAACAACCTGGCAGCCGAATACATCGCCCAGGACAAGCTGGACATGGCGCTTGAAGCCCTGAAAATGGCGCTGACCGCAGACCCGGCCTACGCTCTGGCACGCAAGAACATGGGCGAAGTACAACTGATGCTGGCCAATGATTCCTATCGCAAGGCGGCTTCGGAAGGCGTTTCCAGCGCCGCCGAGCGCGCACAACAAACCGGGCAAATTCTGCAACAATAGGGTTTTCACTCAACCGGAACGCCCTCTTTTTTATGTTTGCAACCGCTTTTCAATGGTGTGCGCAGGCCCGAGGCTTGCGCACTCTCGGTATTGCCGCCTGTCTGACCATGTCCGCCATGGTCAGCATGCCTGCTGCGGCAGATTCTTCCACCTCTTCTCAAGGTACACCCATGAGCACCTCTCCGCGCGTCAAACTGCAGACGAACCAAGGCGACATCCTGATCGAGCTCAATGCCGAAAAGGCCCCCAACACGGTCGCCAACTTCCTGAACTACGTGAACAGCGGCTTCTATGACGGCACCGTCTTTCACCGTGTGATCAACAACTTCATGGTCCAGGGCGGCGGTTTCGAAGCCGGCATGAAGCAAAAACCCACCGAAGCTCCCGTCAAGAACGAGGCTGACAATGGCTTGAAGAACAACAAGTACACGCTGGCCATGGCCCGTACGTCCGACCCGCATTCGGCGACCGCTCAGTTCTTCATCAACGTGGCCGACAACGACTTCCTGAACTTCACCGCGCCCACACCCAATGGCTGGGGTTATGCCGTGTTCGGTCAAGTCGTCGAAGGTACGGAAATCGTGGACAAGATCAAAGGCGTGCGCACCGGCAACAAAGGCTTCCACCAGGACGTTCCGGTCGAAGATGTCATCATCGAAAAAGCCACGGTTGCTGAATAAGCACACCCTGCACGGCGTCGTCTGGATTGCTGCCGACCTGCACCTGGGGCCGGACAATCCAGCGACCACCCAGGATTTTCTCCAGTTCCTGGCCAAGGCGCGGACTCAAGCCGACGCCTTGATTCTGGGCGGAGATATCTTCAATGCCTGGATAGGCGATGACCAGATATCCCGCCCTGCCCCCTGGCTTTCCCGAATCAGTTCCGCCCTGCAAGACTATGGCCGGCAGCACCGCCTGTACCTGATGCGCGGCAACCGGGACTTCCTGCTGGGCGACACCTTCGCCCGCCATGTACAGGCCAATCTGCTCCCTGACCAGACGCTGCTGGAGACATCGGCCGGACTGGTGCTGATATCGCACGGCGACGAATACTGCCTGGATGACCCCGCCTACCAGCGCTTTCGCCGCTGGGTACGTAAACCGTGGCTTCAGTCCTTGTATCTGGCCTGCCCGCTGAGCCTGCGCCAGCGGATTGCCGATGCCGCCCGCGCACGCAGCCGCCAGGGCAACCAATACAAGAATGCGAGCATCATGGATGTCAGCCCGGAGGCCGTCGAACAGGCTGCAGCGGCGTATTCCATCGCCGCGCTGGTGCATGGCCATACCCATCGTCCCGCCTGCCACCCTATTGCAGGCCAGGAACAGGCCCGGCGCTGGGTGCTGCCGGACTGGGACAGCGACCATGGCGGCCCAGCCCGCGGCGGTTATATCAGCATCCAGGGCAGCGAGCTTTGCCTGCATCAATGGGGGCAGTCCGCTCAGTGCCAAACACTGACTTCGCAGACGCCGGCACCAGGCTAACGTGTCAAGGCCAGCCCGCCCTGCAGCCGCTGCATGGACACAGGCGCCTCCTTTAACAAGGCCGGCCAGACAGACTGGGCGTGCCGCGCCAACTGCTTGGCCAGGCGCACGTAATGAGGAGCCCTCAATATTCCTGCCTGCCGAATCAGCCCTTCCAGATCGTTCCAGCCGAATGCCTGCAGCTCTCGGTCTATGCGCCGATTGACGCCATAGTCATGAGGCCCGACCGACTCGAAAAACGCAGTCACGCATACAGGATCGTAGAGCGGAGTCAGTTGAGGATGACGCGCATCCGGATAAATCAGCGCCCAGTTCTTTAAATGGGCATCTGTGTTGCCCAGCAAGATGAAGGCCACAAAACGCAAGATGAATTCCCTGACATCGTCCACACGACGGCGAGACACCGCGTCCAGCACGCGCAAAATGTCGGCATAGTCCCCCATGCCCCTACCGTATTTGTGCCGGGGCTCATAGCCCAGCACCTGGGCAAACTCCTCCATGTGGATGCGACGGCCCTGCTCCCCCCGGTCAAAACGAGGAACGGCCAGAATGTGCTTGAACGGCACGGCTTCAGGCAGCTCGGCCTGCTCGCGTGTGATGATGGTCGCTGGCGCGCAATCCAGCCCCAGGGCTCGGCACAGCTCGTAGCCGGCGAACTCGTTGTGCACCAGATCGGGATGACGCGACGTAGGCAGCTTCAAAATAGTGGAGCCGGCCTGCCCTTGGCGGCGCACCACATAGCGCCGGCCGTCGTAAACAGCGGAAAACTTGGTCACCACGCCTGGCAAGGCCGCTGCATCCTCTACGGGATCTTCCACAAAACCGGGCTCCAGCACATCCAGCCCCAAGGCGGTGTGCCACAGACGCACCGCATCCGGGATTCCTTCGCGAGCCGGCACGGGCTCCACCTCCAGCGCCCCCATCAGGTCGTGGCCTGCCGCCGCCAGAAGCTCGAATTCGTCGTCGGTCGAACAATGACGCTCCAGGGCCAGACGGTCGCGGTTATGCCCTTCAGGCAGCAAATTGGCAAAATAACTGGGCCAGCGCCCATCCGTGCGCACCAAACGGGCATCGCGGGCCGCACCCAAAATGGCTTGCGTGGCCGCCTCGTTCTGGCCCACATAGGCCAAGGAGAGCACGGGCCGGTCTGGATCCTCGATGTAATCGGCATCGAACGAGACGCGCAAAATATCCCCATACTGAGACAGATAACCAATGGGGCGGCGGCTAAGATCCGGCAGATGCAGAAACATGCGCAGATACTTGATGGACGTGCTCATGACTTTTCTCGCAAACTGTCCGCCAGCGACATCGGTGCGGCAGAACCCGCGCCTTGCGCCAGATAGCGCCCGCCCGAAGCAAGAAACGCATCAAGCTCCTGACGCAAGCCGTTGGGCACCAACATATAGTGCGCCCCCAGCACCCGAGCCAGCTCCAGCAACGTCGACAGCTGCGGATCGACCTGGCCCCGCTCGATCTTGCCTACCGTCATGCGGGACAGGCCCGCCCTTGAGGCCAGTTCGGCCTGCGTCAGCCCATGCGCTTTGCGCAAGCGTATCAAGTCCTGAATCAAGCTCATGATAGTGATCTTTTAGGATAAATAGATAATCTAGATTATCTATTTAGACACCCAAAGTCAAAAAGATAATTTAAATTATCAAAATAGCAAAAAAGATAACCAAAGATATCTTTCTAGTCGAAAAAAATCCCCATCCAGGCATCATCCGAATGGGGACGGGAGGCGCAAATGCCGCCTGGCGACGAAGCCGCGATCTAGCGGGCCATCAGCCAAACCAACACGACCAGACCCAGGGCGATTCGATACCAGGCAAAAGGCCGATAGGTGCGGCTGGAGACAAAACGCAACACAGCCTTGACCAGAATCAGCGCGCTGACGAAAGCAGCCACGAAACCCACGACAATCGCCGAGGTCTGGTCTGCACTCAAAGCGGCTCCATTGCGATACAAGTCATAGACCGTAGCAGCCAGCATCGTTGGCATGGCCAGAAAAAAAGAAAACTCGGTGGCGGTCTTGCGCTGAATGCCGGCCAGCATGCCGCCAATGATGGTGGCGCCTGAACGCGATGTGCCCGGCACCATGGCCACGCACTGTGCAAAACCCACGACCAGAGCCTGCTTCCAGGTGATTTCTTCCAGAGCAAACGCCGTGGCCCGCTGCGACGTGGCCGTTTCCCCTTCAGCGGGTGCGGATGCGTTCTTGGCGAATTCAGGCTTGCGTTCCACCCACAACATCAACAAACCGCCCAGCACCAAGGTGAAAACAAACACAATAGGATGATGGAACAGCGCCTTGACGTACTTGATGGTCAGCGCGCCGATGATGGCGGCCGGCAAAAAGGCGATCAGTAGATTTCGGGTGAACATAACCTCCTTGCGTTCACCCCGGAAAGTCCCCCCGATCAGCTGAATAAGACGCGCACGGAAAATCCAGATGACCGCCAGAATAGAGCCGAACTGAATGACCACTTCAAATACCTTGTCATCCCCGGAGGAAAAATTGATCCATTCCCCCAGGATCAACAGGTGCGCCGTACTGGACACAGGGATGAACTCGGTAAAGCCTTCGATAATCCCCAGCAGCAGGGCCTTCAGCAGATACAAGGTGCTTTCCGTCATGTTTCTCTAGGTGAATTAATAAAACTTAAACAACCGACTCGTCGGCCAGCATGTCAGGATCAACGGACAAACGCTCCAGACGTACCGCGCAGATGCGCCGCCCTTCCAGTTGATCGACCGTGAAGCGATACAGCATGCCCGCCTGCACCAGCTCGCAGCTATCGCCGACTTCGGGCAGATGGCCAAAACGCTCCAGCAGATAACCTGCCAAGGTCGAATACTCCTCGTCTTCGTCCACCAGACCGTCGATGCCCAGCAACTGCTCCAGATGGTGCAGGTCGGTCGAACCATCCAGCAGCCAATGATCGGGAGACTCTTCGACAATGTCCGGCGATTCGTCCTCGTCGGGGAAATCGCCTGCAATGGCCTCGAAAATATCCAGCGGCGTCACCAGGCCCTCAATGGCGCCGAACTCATCCGTAACCAGCACAAGTTGACCACGGGTTTGCTTGATTGTCTCCATCAACTGCAATATACCGATGGACTCGTAGACAAATAATGGTTCTCGCAACTGATCCAGACGGATGTGGCCATGCACCAGCAGATCGGCCAGCATTTCCTTGGATCGTCCTATGCCCACGACATCGTCCAGCGACCCTCGGCAGACCGGCAACATGCTGTGCGGCTCCTGCGTGATTTTTTCGCGCAGTTGCTCCGGCTCGTCCAGGAGGTTGATCCAGGTGATGTCGTTGCGCGGGGTCATGACCGAATGCACATTGCGTTCAGACAGGGTCAGCACGCCGCTGACCATATTGCGCTCTTCGTCGCCGAACACCATCTGGGCGCCCGGCATGGGCTGCCCCGGGCCGGCGGACAGCTCGTACACAGGCCGCTTGCCCAGCATGCGCAGCACCGCCTCGGCCGTGCGTTCGCGCATGGGGCGCCGGGCCTCGGCCAGGCGCAGCTTGCGGCGCGCCATCTGGTTGAAGACCTCGATCAGGATGGAGAATGAAATGGCGGCGTACAGATAGCCCTTGGGTACATGCACGCCAAAGCCCTCGACCAGCAGGGAAAAGCCGATCATGAGCAAGAAGCCCAGGCACAGAATGACGACCGAAGGCCGGCTGTTGATGAACGCGGTCAAGGGCTTGGAGGCGACCAGCATGATGCCGATGGCAATGACCACGGCCGCCATCATGATGGGCAGATGATCCACCATGCCCACGGCCGTGATGACCGCATCGATGGAGAACACCGCATCCAGCACCACGATCTGCGCCACAATGACCCAGAAGCTGGCATACATGCGCGAGCCCGAGGCATGCATGCCCCGATTGTCGATGCGCTCGTGCAATTCCAGCGTTCCCTTGAACAGCAGGAAAAAGCCACCGACGATCAAGATGAGATCGCGCCCGGAAAAATCCAGCTCGCCCAGGCTAAGCAGGGGATCCGTCAATTGCACCAGGCGCGACATGACCGTCAACAAGCCCAGGCGCATGATCAGCGCCAGCGACAGGCCCACGATGCGGGCCCGGTCACGCAACTCCGGGGGCAGCTTGTCCACCAGAATGGCAATGAAAACCAGATTGTCGATGCCCAGGACGATTTCCAGGACCACCAGCGTCAACAGCCCTATCCAGGCTGTCGGGTCCATCAACCACTCCATGTCAGCTCCTTGCCGCGATCATTAGACAAAAAAAAGCACCCCGGCGGGCCGGGGTCTTTGGTCTAGTCCTGCAGATGCGCCAGCATCTGGGTGAAGATCTTCGGGCTGGCCGCCAGCACGTTACCCGTTTCCTTCCAGGTCTGCTCGCCGTCGAAGTCGGCAACCAGGCCGCCGGCCTCGGTCACGAGCAACGAACCTGCTGCCAGGTCCCAGGGCTTGAGATTGACCGCGCAAAAGCCGTCCAGACGGCCGCAGGCAACATAGGCCAAGTCCAGCACCGTTGCGCCCACGCGACGCACAGCCGCGCACTCAGCCAGCATGTCGGCGAACGGCGAGGTGCTTTTCACGCCTGCGCCCGAATCGGGCACATGGGCCCCGATCAAGGCGTCATGATAGCGGGTGAGGCCGGAAACACGCACACGGCGATCGTTCAGGAAAGCGCCGCCGCCGCGGCTGGCCGAAAAAATTTCGTTGCGGCTGGTATCGAAGATAACGGCATGGACCGTTTGGCCGCGCTGCTGCAAAGCGATGGAAATGGCATAGGCAGGAAAGCCATGGATGAAGTTGGTGGTGCCGTCCAGAGGATCGATGACCCACTGGAACTCTGGTTCGCCGTCGCCGCGCGGCTCCAGCGGGGGACGCACACCGGACTCTTCGCCGATGAAGCCGTGGTCGGGGTAGGCCTCGCTCAGGATTTCAACAATGGCTTCTTCTGCAGCGCGATCCACTTCCGTGACATAATCCTTGGGGCCTTTACGCGCAATCGACAGGTGCTCCAGGTCTAGACTGGCGCGATTGATAATGGTGCCGGCACGGCGAGCCGCCTTGATGGCGGTATTGAGCATCGGGTGCATGGAAATTCCGTTTTTTAACAATAATTGAGTCTGCCCCGCTCGCCCTGACGCAGGGCGAGACCGCATGGGCAGGCACAGGAAGCGCTGCTTCAAACCAGCTATTTTAAATGACTCAGACGCAAGCATCGGCATTTAACGATAATTTTGACCGGGTTCGCTTCATTATGGTGCAACCCAGCCACCCTGGAAACGTGGGCGCAGCCGCCCGCGCCATCAAAACCATGGGGTTTGGCGAACTTTGCCTGGTCGACCCGCAGACCCCCGACGTCCAGCAAGATCCCCAGGCGATCGCCCTGGCCAGCGGCGCCACCGATGTACTGGCCTCGGCCATTATCGTCCCTACGCTGTCCCAGGCACTGGAACCGGTCACGCTGGCCTTCGCCCTGACCGCACGCCCCCGCTACCTGGGCCCGCCCGCCGCCGACATACGCCAGACCGCCGAACTGAGCCGCGAGCATCTGCGCCGGCACGCCGGCACCGTCGCCATTGTGCTGGGAACAGAGCGCGTCGGTCTGGCGAACGAGCACATCGACCAATGCCAATATGTCTGCCACATTCCCGCCAACCCCGAATACAGCTCACTGAATGTCGCCCAGGCCCTGCAGTTGGCCGCCTGGGAATTGCGCTACGCCCTGATTTCCGGCCAAGGCGACCTGATTCCGCATACCGAAGGCAAAGCGGATCCAGGCAAGGAGCTGGCCACCCAGGACAAAGTCCAGGCCCTGATGGCGCATTGGGAGCAAGCCATCGAAAGCGTCAAGTTCCTGGACCCCAAGCACCCCAAGAAACTGGTGCCGCGCATGCGCCACCTGTTCAGTCGCAATCAACTGACGCTGGACGAAGTCGACATGCTTCGAGGGCTATGCACGGCCATGATCAAGACTGCGCGAGCCGCTGGTTTCCACGTGCCGGAAGCCGGCTCGCCCGACACGCCCCAAAGCGTGTCAAAATAAGCTTATATGTTCAAACAGTTACGCGAAGACATCGCTTGCATCCTGCAGCGCGACCCGGCCGCCCGCAGCACGCTGGAAGTGCTGACCTGCTATCCGGGCCTGCACGCCATCCTGGTCCACCGCCTGTCCCATCGCCTATGGAGCAGCAATTGGTTCTGGCTGGCGCGCTTCTGTTCGCACCTGGGCCGCATGCTGACCGGCATTGAAATCCACCCGGGCGCGCGCATCGGCCAGCGCGTCTTCATTGACCACGGCTTTGGCGTGGTCATCGGAGAAACCGCCGAGATCGGCGACGATTGCACTATCTACCAAGGCGTCACCTTGGGTGGCACGCGTCTGTACAAGGGTGAAAAACGCCATCCCACTCTGGAAAGCGGGGTAGTGGTGGGCGCCGGTGCGCAAGTGCTGGGCGGCTTTACCGTCGGCGCTGGCGCGCGCATAGGCTCCAATGCCGTCGTCGTCAAACCCGTTCCGCCCGGCGCGACGGTCGTGGGCAATCCAGCCCGCCTGATCGTCAAAGACGCGCCTGTGCAGGACGAGCCTGCCCCAGCCCCCGCCGCTGCGCCTTGTCAAGGCCCTTCCTGGAACGGCGCGCCACTGCAGGACTTGCTGCGCCAGGGCCGCGTCGAATCCGATATGGCCGGCGGCAGCCCGGCCTTCGAGGCTTACGCTGTTTGCCGTTCCGCCGACGATCCGGTGGCCAAAGTTCTGCACGAACTGATCGATCATACGGCCCAGCAGGACGCCCGCATTCACAAGCTCTGCCAGGCCTTGGAAGATCTGGGACAACGCATAGAAAATGGACAGCAACCCCTGGATGCCGAACGCCTGAACAAAATGGTCCAGTGATGCAGCCCTCTCAGGAAAACCAGTATCTCCGCTCTTGATCAGGCACGCTCACCCCCGGGCGATGACCATCTGGTGGACACCTGAGCGCGCCGCGTTTATTCTTACCTAAACTAATTCTGTCGGTAAGCAACAGCGCGTTTCTACACATGGACACACCCGAAATCGTCGAGCAGCAGGATTCGGCCGGACCCCGCACCCTGCAACGTGGCCTGCTCGTACTCAAAACCTTGCAAAACCATCAAGGCAAGGGACTCAGCGTGACCGATCTGTCACGCGCCACAGGCCTGCAACGCCCCACTATTTATCGCCTGCTGGCGGCACTGATGGACCATGATCTGGTCCAGAGCAGCGCGCACAGCCGGCGCTATACCGCTACGCGTCAGGACCACGGCTTGATCGGCCTGGATCCGCGCGTAACCATCATGCAGCCCATCATGCAGGAGCTGGCCCAACTGACGGGCGATGCCGTCTTCCTGGTGGGCCGCGACGGAGACGAGTCGATCAGCTTGTGGCGCGAGATCGGTCCCTACCCGGTCCAGATCCTGGCGACCTATGTTGGCAAGCGACAGCCTTTGGGCGTGGGTTCGGGAGGCATGGCCTATCTGGCCAAGCTCAGTGACGAGACCATTGACCAGATCATCGAGCGCAATGCCGGCGTGCTGGACCAGTACGGCGGCATGACGCAGCGAGAAATGCGCCAGCTGGTAGCCAATACGCGTATCCGAGGCTATTCCGTGGTCGGCAACTATGCCGTGCGCGGCGCCCTGGGCGTGGGAGCAGCCTTATGTGATCACAAAGGCAGGCCCATCCTGGCCATGAGCGTCACCGCCATCACCGAACGCATGCCTGCACCGCGTCAAAAAGAAATCGCCAATCTGCTGCGCGACGCACTGGACTCCGTGGCGGGCAAATTCTAGTCCGGCCAGACTCGTCCTGATGCATGAAATCGGTCAACGCCGGCTTGAGCTGCTCTGTGGTCACTGACAAGTCGCCTGCGCCGCGCTCTTTGGCCTGGCTGCGGGCATGCCGTGGATCGCGATCAGAGCAATAAAAAAACCCCGCCTGCAAAGGCGGGGTTAGGGAAAGAAGCGTCGTCAGGCTGCTTTTTCAGGCGCAGCGGATTGCAGAATTTCACGTACTGGAATCGGCGTCTGCAGACCGGCCCGGTTCAAGACCTGCACCGCCTGGCGATACAGATCGAAACGCAGATCCCAGAAATCCTCCGCCTTGGCCCAGGCGCGCAGATTCACGGTGATGACGCTGTCTTTGTACTCCATGGCCATGACCTGGGGAGCAGGATCCTGCAGCACTTTTTCGTGCCCGTCCAACAACTGCTTGAGCAAGGCGATGGCATGATCCAGGTCATCGCCATAGCGCACGCCTACTCCGATATCCAGGCGGCGGGTGGTATTGCGGCTGTAGTTGATGATGGGATTGCCCCAGATCAAGCTGTTGGGCAGCGAAAAATGGATGCCGTCCACCTGGACGAAACGGGTCAGGAACAAGCCCACCTCCTGAACGGTGCCGTCCCCCTTGCCCACCACCGACACAAACTCACCCGAGCGCAAAGGGCGCAGCATCAACAACATAATGCCTGCGGCAATATTCTGCAGCGTGCCCTGCAGGGCCAAACCAATGGCTAACCCGGCTGCGCCCAGCACGGTGATGATGCTGGCCGTCTGCACACCGAATCGCGCCAGCACAGCGATCAATACAAAAATGCGGATTGTCCACACAGTGACGCTCTTGCTCATGGGGACGATGGTCGGGTCCACGCGGGGCGAGCGCTCCGCCAGCCGCTCGATGGCGCGACCGGCCACAGACGATAGCCACCAGCCCACAATGAGAATGGCCAGCGCGATCACCAGGTTCAGGGCGATTGCCCAGGCGGCGGGAAACTCCACCATCCATGCTTTGAGTTGTTCCACTGTTGGGTCTCCTAGAGTTGCCGTGCAAGCCGCCCGCACATGCCGCAGCGACCGCGAAACGGAAGCCGCCATCATAGCCTCTGCAAAGCGCGTCCCTCAAACCCCGACCGCACCGGCATCTTATCCACGAAAACTGTGGATAGACCACAGGAAAAACTGGGCAAATCAACAAAATACTCTTTATTATCAACACCCTGAAAACAAAGACCAAAAAACGCCCACTGCGCAGAAAACGACACAGGCTTATCCACGGAAAATGTGGACAAGTCGCAGGATAAGCCGTGCAACACCAGACCTAATCGTTATTTATCAAGCACTTAAAAACAAAGGTCAGAAAATCGACAGTTTTTGACGTTTTTCTTTGTAGTCCCTGTTGCCCTCACCTTCCGCAGGCTTATCCACAAAAAGTGTGTATAAAATTCGGGAAAACCCTTGGAGTAACAAAAAATAGCATTAAAAAACAAGCCATTGCCTAGATGGGTCAAGAAATCACCAATCGTGCCTTTTTCAGCCAGGACGGCGCCACACCGACGCTAGCCAGGGCTGCTCGTGCCGGGGCCGCCCTTCAGGGCGGTAATAATGGCGCACCGGCTCGAAACCGACCTGCTGCATGCGATGCGCCCATTGCTCCCAAGAGTAGTAACAGCCATAGCGCTCGCCGCTCCATCCTTCTTCGCCCTGGCCTCGGGGATTGGAGGCGAACAGCACGCCGCCCGGGCGCAGGCAACTCCATAAGCGCATCAACACCTGCTGCAAATCGGCACTGGGCACATGAAACAGCACGGCATTGGCGAACACCCCGTCGAACCCGCCCGCCGGCAAAGACAGATCCAGCAAGTCCTGCTGCAAGACCTTCAATCCCGTTTCACGGCGCGCCATCTCCACAAAGGCGGCGCAGCCATCCAGCCCTACAGGCCGGTGTCCCAGCGCCTGAAAAGCCAGTAAGTCACGCCCCGGGCCGCATCCCAGATCCAGGATGTCGTGGGGCCCGGGTCCCGGCAAGGCATCGAGCAAGGCCTGACGATTCTGACTGACGTCATGGTCCCAGGTTCCTTCCCTGAACGCCTGGGCATGACGCTGATAATGATCCACGGTACGACGGCTGGCTTCCTTCATGATCATCCTTTCCGGTCTTATGGGCTTGCTTGACGCCCCCTTACTATGCGTTGACTATATCCTGAATTCCAGACTACCCCCGAAGCCATGAAATCCAGCTACCCTTTGTCCGTCCTGGACCTGTCCCCCGTCACCCAAGGCTCCACACCGGCCGAATCCTTTCGCCGCTCCGTGGACATCGCCCAGCATGTAGAGAAATGGGGCTACCACCGCTATTGGCTGGCCGAGCACCACGGGATGCCCGGCATCGCCAGCGCAGCAACGTCGGTGTTGATCGGCCATATCGCCAGCCAGACCCGCCAAATCCGCGTCGGCGCCGGCGGCATCATGCTGCCCAACCATTCGCCGCTGCTCATCGCCGAACAATTCGGCACGCTCGAGTCGCTGTTCCCCGACCGCATTGACCTGGGGCTGGGTCGAGCGCCCGGCTCAGACCCCGATACGGCACGGGCCCTGCGCCGCAACTTGAACAGCGATCCGGACCAATTCCCCCGCGACGTGGTCGAGTTGCTGGACTACCTGTCGGACGAACCCCGCAACCGAATTCTGGCCGTACCCGGCAAAGGCTTGAATGTCCCTGTCTGGATTCTGGGCTCCAGCCTGTTCGGTGCCCAGCTTGCGGCAGCGCTGGGCCTGCCCTACGCCTTCGCCTCGCACTTCGCGCCGGCCCAGCTCTTGCCGGCCATCGACATCTACCGGCGCCAGTTCCAGCCTTCGGCTTATCTGGACAAGCCCTACGTCATGTTGGGCTACAACCTGTTCGCCGCCGACTCGCAGGAGGAAGCCGAGCTGCTGGCATCGTCGTGGCAGCAGTCCTTCGTCAGCCTGCGCAGCGGCCGCCCCATCCAATTGCCGCCGCCTGCAGCCAACTACTACGAACAATGCAGTCCGCCCGCCCAGGCGCTGCTGGACTCCTTGCTGAGCTGTACCGCCGTGGGCAACGCCGATCGCGTGCTGGAGCAGATGCAGTCCTTCATCCGCCAGACCGGCGCCGACGAGCTCATGCTCAACGCCAACATCTACGACCATCGCAAACGCCTGCGCTCTTACGAAATCGCCGCCGAGCTGCGCCCCAAGCTGGGATGAACGCACGCCGCCTGCAAGACACCGCCTTGCGCTACTTCCAGGAAGTAGCGCGCTGCGGGTCTATTTCGGAAGCCGCAGCCAATCTGCATGTGGCCGCGTCGGCCATCAGCCGTCAGATCAGCAGCCTGGAAGACAGTCTGGCCACTCCACTCTTCGAGCGCCACGCCCGGGGGATGGCACTGAACGCCGCTGGCGAGCTGCTGGCGGCCCATGCCCGGCGCAGCGCCCTGGACGCCGAACGCACTTTGCATGACATCGCCGCCCTGCAGGGATTGCAGACGGGCCTGGTACGCATCGCGGCCTCCGAAGGCGTGGCTGCTCAGCTCCTGCCCAAGTGCATCGCTCTGTTCCGGAATGAGTACCAAGGGGTGCGCTTTCAATTGGATGTACTCGGGCCGCAGCAGATCACCATGCTGCTGCTCAGCGGTCAAATAGATATTGGCATCAAATTCACCCAGACCGCGGACAAGGACATCAAAGTGCTGTTCCGGCGGGATGCACCCGTCATGGCGCTGGCCGCCCCGGGGCACCCTGCTACCCGCACTCAGCGCATCAGCCTGAAAAGCCTGCTGGCCCACCCGCTGGCCCTGCCGGGCCCCGACACTACGGTGCGGCAAATGCTGGATGTGGCCTGCAGTGCGCAGGATTTGGATCTGCGTCCGGTGCTGACCAGCAATCACATGAACTCCCTGCATCAGTTCGCGCTCTCGGGCGCCGGTGTCACGGTCTCGGCCGAACTGTCCGCCCGCCATCTGATCGAACAAGGACTCCTGCAGGCCAGCCTGATCCAGGAGCGCGTCCTGCTCAGCCGCCAGATCGAAGTCCAGGCTCTGGCTGGACGGCGGCTGCCTTCCATGGTGCGCCAGTTCGTGGACTTTCTGACACCCCATCTGGAAGTCAGCGCGTAAGCCTTGCCGAAAAAGCAAAGCAGACCTGCTAATTTCTTGCTGGTTCGGCATGTAGGGCCTGCCTATCATCCCCGTATGACAGGAGAAGCCTCATGACACTCACACGCGAACCCACCCGCCGCTCGGGCCGACGCCAGCCGGGCGCCTTGCGCGCACTTGTAGCCATGATCCTGGCCGGGGCCGGTCTTGCAGCCCAGGCTGCCAATTGGCCTGAACGCCCCATCCGTTTGATCGTGCCCTTTCCAACTGGCGGCGCCACCGATGTCATCAGCCGGCTGATCGCGGAGCAGGCCGCCAAAGAGCTGAGCGCCAATATCGTGGTGGACAATCGAACAGGTGCTGGCGGCACCATAGGCACGGGCGAAGCGTCCCGTAGCAAGCCGGACGGCTATACCTTGCTGTTCACCACCAGCAGCACGCACGCCATCGCGCCCCACCTGTACACTGCACTGCCCTACAAGGTGGAGTCGGATTTCACCCCTATCGCCCATCTGGGCGACGCAGCCAGCGTGCTGCTGGTCAGTCCGCAGGTGCCAGCCCAAACCCTGCCGGAATTGATCAGCTATGCGCAGGCGCATCCTAACGACCTGAACTACGCCAGCAGCGGCAACGGCACCATTGTTCACCTGGGCACCGAGGCCTTTCTGAGTCAGGCCGGCATCTTCATGTCCCATGTTCCCTACCGCGGCACCGGCCAAGCCATCAATGATATGCTGGGCGGCTCCATACACGTGCTGCTCGATGCGATTCCCACCGGCATGCCCTACGTGCGCAGCGGGCAGTTGCGTGCATTGGCTGTGACCGGCGTGCAACGCTCGGCACTGGCGCCCGATCTGCCCACGTTCCAGCAAGCGGGTCTGCCGGGCTACGAATCGTTGACTTGGTTCGGCCTGTATGGCCCGGCCGGCTTGCCCGACGATATCCGGGACAAAGCCTATGCGGCCTTCACCAAGAGCATTCAGAATCTCAAGGTGCAGGAACGCCTGCAGAATCTGGGTGTAGACCAGCCCCGCAGCGCCAGCCGCGAAGACTTCATCACCTTGGTGAAAGAAGACAGCGTACGCTGGCAAGGCCTGATCGAAAAAACCGGCATACAGATTCAGTAAGTACTTTGACAGAGCACAGCATGGATTGGACCAACCCCTACCCCTCTTCGCGCTCGCCCATTCTGGGCCGCAACATGGTCAGCACCTCGCACCCACTGGCGGCGCAAGCCGGCCTGCGCATGCTTCAAGGTGGCGGCAACGCCGTGGATGCCGCGCTGGCCGCTGCCCTGACCCTGACCGTGGTCGAACCCACCGGCTGTGGCATCGGCAGCGACGCCTTTGCCATCGTCTGGGACGGCACGCAGCTGCACGGCCTGAACGCCTCGGGCCGCTCGCCGCGCGCCTGGAGCCCTGATCGCTTCAAGAACCACGAACGCATGCCCGACAAAGGCTGGGACAGCGTCACCGTGCCCGGCGCCGTGTCGGCCTGGGCCGAGCTGTCCGCCAGGTTCGGCAAGCTGGGCCTGGAGCAAGTCGCCGGACCGGCCATCCAGTATGCGCGCGACGGATTCCCGGTATCGCCCATCATCGCCCGCCTCTGGGAACTAGGCCGCCTGCGCCTGGGCGAGCAGCCCGGCTTTGCACAGGCTTTCCTGCCTGAAGGCCGTGCGCCACTGGCCGGTCAGTGGTATCGCAACCCGGATCAGGCCGACACGCTGGAGCGCATCGCCACCACGCAAGGGCGCGACTTCTATACGGGTGAACTGGCAAGACGTATCGCCGCCTTCGCGCGCGAACACGGCAGTGCGATGGACGAGCAGGATCTGGCTGAGCACCGCGCCGAGTGGTGCGGCACCATCAGCCACCCCTTCGCTGACTCCGTGCTGCACGAAATCCCCCCCAATGGACAAGGCCTGGCGGCTCTGATGGCCCTGGGCATGATGCAGCATGCCGGCGTAGGCCGCGAGCCCCTGGATCATGTGGACACCGTGCACCTGAGCATCGAGGCCATGAAACTGGCCTTTGCGGACCTGTATGAACACCATGCAGACTTGGAGCACATGCGCCACGCGCCCGAGCACCTGCTGGACGACGCTTATCTGCGCGAACGCGCCAGCCTGATCCGCCGCGACCAGGCCGGCGACCCCGGCCATGGCCTGCCCGGCCCTTCCGGCACTGTTTATGTGACCGCCGCCGACGCCAGCGGCATGATGGTGTCGTTCATCCAATCAAACTACATGGGCTTTGGGTCCGGCGTGGTCGTGCCCGGCACCGGCATCAGCCTGCAGAACCGTGGCCACGGATTCAGCTTGCATCCGGGCCACGTCAATCAAGTCGCCGGCGGAAAACGCCCCTCGCACACCATTATTCCAGCCTTTGCCATGAAGGCCGACGGCACGCCGCAGATGTCCTTCGGCGTCATGGGCGGGCCGTTCCAGTCGCAAGGCCACGTGCAGATGGCCTTGCGGGTTCTGCTGTACGGCCAGAACCCGCAGGCGGCCGCCGACGCGCCGCGCTGGCGCGTAACGGGCGGCCGAGGCGTCGCCGTGGAGCCCGATTTCGACCCTGTCGTGGCACAGGCCCTGCGCGAACGGGGCCACGACATCGTGGTGGAAAGCGGCAGCGGCGTCTTTGCCTTTGGCGGCGCGCAGTTGATTCTACGCCAGGGCGATCACTATGTCGGCGGCTCCGATCCCCGCAAGGATGGCCAGGCGGTGGCGTACTGATCTCTGCCGAACACCGTCGCCCGTCGACTGCGCCTACGTCAGATCAGGGCGCGGTTGTAGGCGCACAGCACGGCCAGAATGGAGGCTGTGGTGGTGTTGCGGTGCACGCCCACGCCAAAGCGGCTGCCCACGCATTTTCCGCCGGCCAGCTCGACAATGGCCACTGCCTGGGCGTCGGCGCCGCTGCCCAGGCTGGCCTGGCGAAAATCGTCCACACGCCAAGCCCGACCCAGGGCATTCACCACAGCGTCCACCGGGCCGCTGCCTTGTCCTGACAGCACCACCTGGGCGCCCAGGCCATCATCCAGGCGCAGGTCGATTGCCTGCTCGCCCTCTCGGTCACGCACATCGTGCTCGATATATCGCCAGCAACCTGTGTGGCGCGGATCGCCATACTCCCGGCAGAACAAGGCCCAGAGCTGTTCCGAGCTGATTTCCGTTTCGCTGTCATCCACACGGGCCTGAACCACGGCGCTGAACTCCACTTGCATCCGGCGCGGCATGGCCACGCCATGATCGCGTTCCAGCAGATAGGCGATGCCGCCCTTGCCGGACTGACTGTTGACCCGCACGATGCGGTCATAACTGCGCCCCAGATCATGCGGATCAATCGGCAGATAAGGCACCCGCCAGGGCTGGTCCGGCTGCTGCGCCGCCAATCCCTTGGCGATAGCATCCTGATGCGAGCCTGAAAAAGCCGTGAACACCAGATCGCCCACATAGGGGTGACGTGGATGTATTGGCAGGCCAGTGCAATCCTCCACGATGCGCGCCACGGCGGCGATGTCCGAAAAATCCAGACCCGGCGAGATGCCCTGGGTGTACAGATTCAAGGCCACGGTGACCAGATCCAGATTGCCGCTGCGCTCGCCATTGCCGAACAGGCAGCCTTCCACGCGCTGAGCGCCCGCCAGCATGGCCTGTTCGGCGCAGGCCACACCGGTGCCCCGATCGTTATGCGGATGCACGGACAGCACGATGTGCTCGCGCCGCTCCAGACGCCGGTCCATCCATTCGATCTGATCGGCAAAGACATTGGGTGTGGACACCTCTACCGTCGTGGGCAGATTGATGATCATGGGACGCTGCGGGCCCGCATCCCACGCGCGAATGGCCGCATTGCACACCTTGAGCGACACCTCCAGCTCGGCCATGCAGAAGGTTTCAGGCGAATACTGCAAGACCCATTCCGTCTGGGGCTGCGCCTGCGTCAATTCGCGCAGCAAGGCAATACGCCCCTCCACCATGGCGAGAATCTCATCTACGCTCAAGCCGAACACCCACTCACGCCAGGCCGGGGCAATGGCGTTGTACAGGTGGACAATGACGCGACGCGCACCCTGCACGCTGCGCACGGTTTCCCGGATCAGATCGTCGCGCAACTGAGTCATGACCATGGGCGTCACATCCGACGGTATGGCGTCGTCATCAATCAAGCCGCGGATAATATCGAAATCAGTGCGCGAGGCAGCCGGAAAGCCCAGCTCGATTTCCTTGAAACCCAAGCGCACCAGTTCATGGAACAGGCGCAGCTTGCGCTCGCGGTTCATCGGTTCGAACAAGGCCTGATTGCCGTCGCGCAGATCGGTAGACAGCCATACCGGCGCCTGCGTCAACGTGCGCGAGGGCCACTGGCGGTCAGGCAGGCCGGCAGGAGCAAAGGGACGGTACTTCGTTTGGGGTTGGCTCAACATGGGAATCTCTCGGTCAGTCAATGGAGCGATTTCCCTGGCGGCACACGCCGCCTGTTCAGGTCGGGATCAGGGGAAATCGTTCTGCGCACGACAAGAGCAGACCGACCCCGACCAGGGTCAGGGCTAGCCGGGCCGATAGCGAGAGCGCAAGTCCTTGCATGACACATTCCCATGATTCAAAAAAGTACGGATCCATCTTACCCAGCACAAAGCCGACCTGATTTCTATAATGAGCCCTTCTCTAGTGCAAAAGAGCCAAGCGTGCCTGATACCGACATCCCCGATGCCCGCCCCCTGAGCGGCGCCGCCGCCGACTACAACGACGGCGCCGTCGTGCCGGCCCATAGTCATACCCGCTGCCAACTGCTGGCAACATTGCAAGGCGTGGTGGAAGTGCGCACGCCGATGTCGCGCTGGCTGATCCCGCCCGACAAAGCCATCTGCCTGCCCCCTGATACGGACCATGAACTGTTAATGCGCGGCGCGGTACGTGTGCGCTGCCTGTTCCTGGCCCCGGACGTGCGCCCCGACCTGCAACAGGCTCCCGGCGTGATCGCCGTCCGCCCCTTGCTGCGCGAACTGATTGCGGAACTGGCCTGCCTGCCCGACGACAGCGCCACAGGCCGGCGCGCGCAGCTGCTCAGCGAACTGCTTCTGGACGAGCTGGATCAGCCGGCCCAAGACGCCTACCGTTTGCCCTGGCCCGACGATGCGCGCATCGTGCGCGTCTGCCGGCAACTGCTGGAGCAGCCCGCTCTGGACCTAACCGCCGAGCAATGGGCCGCCCAACTGGCCATGAGCCTGCGCACCTTCCATCGCCATTTCGAGCGCCAGACTGGCATGCGCTTTGGCCGCTGGCGCCAGCAAGCCCGCCTGCTGCACGCGCTGCAGGCGCTGACCCGTGGCCAGCCCGTGCTGCAGGCCGCGCTGGAATGCGGCTACGACAGTCACAGCGCCTTCACGTCGGCCTTCCGAAAGCACTTCGGATTTGCCCCTTCGGCCACAGCAGGCCGAGCCTGATCATTGACACATCTACAACACAAGAACTGTGGTGTTATCCGGGTTTTACAGCCGAGCAACGCCGGCTACGTTACGATTGAAAAGCGTCCCGCCCCGCACCCCTCAGGGTGGAACCCCTTCTTCAAATCAGGCCCGCCATCCGCAGGCCTGCCAGCCGGAGCCCTTGTGGTGCTGTCTTTTTTCGAACGCCGTGTCCCGCCGTACCCGGAGCACACGCCTGCTATTCCCCCAAAAGGTTTCTTCGCCTTCATCTGGGCCTGTACCCGCGGCTCACGCGGCTGGATCGCCCTGATGACCATTACCTCGATCGGCCTGTCCGCCTACGAGGCGGTGCTGTTCGGCCTGCTCAGCTACATCGTGGACTGGCTGCCCACCGTCGAGCCAGCGCTGTTCTGGGCTCAGCAGGGGCCTACCCTGCTGGGCATTGCCTCGGTGCTGCTGGGCAGCGTGCTGCTGCTGACCTTGCATACTCTGGTCATGCATCAGGTGCTGGCCATTAATTTCCCCATGCGCCTGCGCTGGCTGTTCCACAAGCTGATGCTCAACCAGAGCATGTCTTTCTACGCAGACGAATTCGCCGGCCGCATCACCACCAAGATCATGCAGACCGCCCTGGCAGTGCGCGAAACTCTGTTCATGGCGGTCGAGGTCGTCGTAGGCATGAGCGCCTATCTGATCGGCATACTGATCCTGGCCGCCAGCTTCGAGCGGCTGCTGATGATTCCCTTCCTGCTCTGGGTGGCATGTTATGCACTGGCCTGCCTGTATTTCGTGCCGCGCCTGGGCAAGATAGGCAGTGCACAGGCCGACGCCCGCGCCCAGATGACCGGGCGCATCACCGACGCCTACACCAACATCAATACCGTCAAGCTGTTCGCCCACACGCGCCGCGAGGCCGACCACGCCCGCCGCGCCATGCAGCGCTTCCAACAGACCGGCTACGCCCAGATGCGCCTGGTCAGCCTGTTCGAAGTGACCAACCACGTTCTGGCCACTTTGCTGCTGATCGGCGTGACCGGCCTGGCGCTGTACCTGTGGTCGCAAGGGCAGGCCTCGGCCGGGGTGGTGGCGGCCGTCATGGCCATGGCGCTGCGCCTGTCCGGGCATTCGCACTGGCTGATGTGGGAGCTGACCAATTTGTTCGAGAACGTAGGCACTATTCAGGACGGCATCAACACGCTGACCCGCGAGCCCACCGTGGTGGATGCGCCCGACGCCCGCCCATTGCAGGTCCAGCACGGCCGGATCGAGTTCCAGAACGTCAGCTTCGCCTACCGCGACAAAAGCCGCCAGATCATCGATTCGCTGAATCTGGTCATCCAGCCGGGCGAGCGGGTCGGACTGATCGGCCGCTCGGGCGCAGGCAAGTCCACTCTGGTCAATCTGCTACTGCGATTTCATGACGTAGACGGCGGCACGATCCGCATCGACGGCCAGGACATCGCTCACGTCACCCAGGACAGCCTGCGCGAAGCCATCGGCATGGTCACCCAGGACACCTCGCTGCTGCATCGCTCCATGCGCGACAACATCCTGTATGGCCGACCCGACGCCACTCCTGAGCAGCTAGAGCATGCTGTTCAGCGCGCGGCAGCGGCCGACTTTGTCGCCAACCTGCACGACCGCGAAGGCCGACAGGGCCTGGAGGCGCATGTAGGCGAGCGCGGCGTCAAGCTGTCCGGCGGGCAGCGACAGCGCGTGGCCATTGCGCGCGTGATGCTCAAGGACGCCCCCATCCTGCTGCTGGACGAAGCCACCAGCGCGCTGGATTCCGAGATCGAGGCCGCCATCCAGGAAAGCCTGGATACGCTCATGCAAGGCAAAACGGTCATCGCCATCGCTCACCGTCTGTCCACCATCGCCGCGCTGGACCGCCTGATCGTGCTGGACCAGGGCCGCATCGTGGAACAGGGCAGCCACCAGGAACTGCTGCAGCAAGGCGGCCTGTACGCCCGCCTGTGGGCACGCCAGAGCGGAGGCTTTCTGGGTGAAACCGGCCACACCGAACATTGACGGAGTCATTCGCTTGCTAAAAGTTGCTGACGCGCACTGCCGCTGACATTAGAATTCCAAAAGCTGATTGCTTCGCCGCCCTGCGGCGAAGCTTTTTTTTCAATCGAACTCATCACCAGAAGCTCGACATTATGTTCCTTGTCTTCCCTGATTCCGACGCCATAGCACGGCACTTGAGCGCACGCCTGACCGAGATCATCCGCACCGATCCGCGCGCCGTCCTGGGCCTGGCGACCGGCGGCACCATGGAGCCGATCTATGCTCGCTTCGTCCAGGACGTTTTGGAAAGCAAGCTGGACGTCTCTCAGGTCAGCAGCTTCAATCTGGACGAGTATGTCGGACTGGCGGCCACGCATCCGCAAAGCTACAACTTCTACATGCACCAGCATCTGTTCAATCTGTTGCCTTTTGACGAGTCGCGCCTGCGCCTGCCCGACGGCCTGACCCCACAGCTGCAGCAACATTGCCAGGACTATTCCGACGCTATCGCCTCTCACGGCGGCGTCGCGCTGCAATTGCTGGGTGTGGGCACCAATGGCCATATCGGCTTCAACGAACCCGGCACGCCGTTCGACAGCCGCACGCACGTCGTGGAGCTGTCCGAACGCACCCGCGTGGACAACAGCCGCTTTTTTGATTCCATGGACGACGTGCCGACCTCGGCCATCACCATGGGCATTCAGGACATCCTGAGCGCACGCGAGATCGTGCTGGTGGTCACAGGCGAGCACAAGGCCCGCACCATGCTGAACTACCAGGACGGCGGTATTACCGAAGCCTTGCCGTTCACCGCCCTGAAGCAGCACGCCAACGTCCACATCCTGCTGGATGAGGCCGCTGCCAGCCTGCTGGACGACTCGCTGTGCCGAAGGCTGCCGCAACAGGCTTGCGCCTGAAGCACTGCTTGCGGACGCACATGGCGGGCTCAAATCCGGCTTCTTCTATTCTATAAACGCCGTTCAAGGCTCTGTCTGCACGGCGCAGGCTGACGGTTTGCCGGCGCTGCGCGCCGGTTCCCTGGTCGGGCCACGTTGACGGGCGCATCGTGAACTCCGGCGGGTTGCTTGTCCCCCGGACAAGCAACAAGCGCCGCCGTCAGACAGCACGATGCTTGCCTCCCGTCCCCGCGGCCCACCTACGGCAAACCGTCTGACCCGCCCGCCCCGTGCAGACAGAGCCTTGACCGGCTCGAAATGCCTATTGCACAGACTTCAACAGCCGTCTTTTCAGAGCCTATCGGGGGTTCACTGACAGCAAGCCTGAGTGTGGATCAGAGGCGTCACGCCCCTTGGGCCAGGAACCACCGCGCTGCTCGGGTGAGGCCGGCGGCCCTGCTTCGGCGGGCGAGTTAAGGGGGCGCCTGTCCAGGACGGCCGACAAGGGAACCCGCGCGTAGCGCGGGCGAAGGCCCCAGCCCGCCGAAGCAGGGCCGCCGGCCTCACCCTGCTCGGTGTTGTTTTGATTGCGCCCAAAAAACGGAAATTTATCAGCACTCTACCCGGTCCTCTAGACGGTTTTTTGCCCATCCGCTGCGGCTTTGCTGGTTCTCTTCACTCCTTATCAACGACCTACACGCCATGATGACCCGGCTTTCGGCACGCTTCGCGCCGCAACCCTTCTCTGTCTGGCGACATGAACGTCTTTCCCAACAAGCCTGGCGCGCGGCGCGTGACATGGCGAACCATCGCCCTGATGGCATTGCCGCTGATATCTGCGCCCCTGCTGCTGCTCAAACCCACCGCCCCTTCCGACACTGAGCCAGCCCAGGCACCGGATCCAACCGTCGGCGTCACCCAGGCCCGACCGGCGCACTGGGTCCGTACGCTGCGCCTGTTCGGCACGCTGGTTGCACAGGACGAAATCATGATCAGCAGTGCACAGACCAATGTCCGCATCACCCATGTTCTGGCAGAAGAAGGCGAACAAGTAAGCGCCGGACAATTGCTTGCACAATTGGACGACACCCAGCACAAAGCTCGCCTGAACGAAGCCCACTCCGAACTGGACGACGCCCAGGGCCAATTGCGCGAACAGCAGGCCGACCATGTGCAGGCGCAACGCCACTACACCCGTCTGCAGGCCTTGGGCGCAGGCCCGGTCAGCGCCCACGCGATCGATGAACAAAAGGCCCTGGCCCAAGCAGCGCAAGCGCGTGTGCATGCGGCCCAGGCCCGGGTGGAACGCGCCCGGGCCGCAGTGACGCAACGCCGCGACCAATTGTCCCAGACGCGCATTCTGGCTCCTCAGACCGGAAGGCTGCTGCAGCGCCATGCGCAGCCCGGCGCCCTCGTCGGCGCGCAGCCCCTGTTCGTGTTGGCGGCCCAGGGCAGATTAGAACTGGAGGGCGAGTTACCGGCGCAAGAACTGAGCCTGCTTCGCCCCGGTCTGATCGCACGCATCCGACTGCATGGCCAGGAACTGAACGGCGCCGTGCGTCGGGTTTCTGCTCGCGTGGATCCCTACACCCGCCTGGGCACTGTGCGCATCGCCCTGCCCGACGCCACCCCGCCGACCCAGGTAGGCCAGTTCGTGCAGGCCGTGCTGGAGCTTCCCGGTCGCGATGTGTCCGTGACTGTACCCGCCGCCTGCCTGCTCATCGACACGGGCGGCCAGACCAGTGTCATGGTCATCAATGACCGTCATCAGACCGTCCGACGCCGTGTTCAAACCGGCGAGCGGCATGGGGACTACGTGGAAATACACGCCGGACTAAAAGCCGGCGAGTCCGTCGTCGCCCAGGCGGCTGCCTTCCTGAACGAAGGCCAGAATGTCATCGCTGCCGCCGCACACCAGCCATGAACGTCCAGCTTTCTTCCTGGGCGATTCGCCGCCCTGTACCCACGATCGTCCTGTTCCTGATCCTGAGCCTGAGCGGCTGGCATGCTTTCAGGACTCTGCCTATCCAGGCCAGCCCACAGGTCAGTTTTCCGCTGGTGTCCGTCACCGTGGCCCAGGCCGGAGCAGCGCCCAGCGAGCTGGAACTGGATGTCGCGCGCCCCATCGAAGATGCGCTGGCCGCCCTGCCAGGTTTGCGGCGCACGACCTCCACCTTGAGCGACGGGCTGTATCTGGGCATGGTGGAATTTCAGCTGGGCGTAGACCCTGACCGCGCCGTCAACGATGTGCGCGATACGCTGGCCAAGGTGCGCGCCGAACTGCCGGGCTCCATTCACGAGCCCCAGGTGTCCCGCGTCGATGTCGAAAACGAAGCCTTGAGCTATTACGCGGTAGCCGGCGACGCCATGACACCGGCCGAACTGTCGTGGTTCGTGGACAACACGGTGCGGCGCGCCCTGCTGGCCGTGCAAGGCGTGGAGCAGGTCGAACGCCTGGGTGGCGTGCGGCGCGAGATCCGCGTGGAACTCAAGCCCGAGCAGTTGCTGGCCCTGGGAGTCAGCGTAGCGGATATCAATACGCAACTGCGCCGCCTGAATATCAATATACCCAGCGGCCGGGTTCAATTACACGGCCAGGAGCAGGCCGTGCGGACATTGGGCAGCCAGACCGACCTGGACGCATTGGCAGCGCTGCCTATCTCCTTAGGGCAGGGCCGCTGGGCCCGGCTGAGCGAGCTGGCTCACATCTACGATGGCCACGAAGACCTGCGCCAGCAAGCCAGCCTGAATGAACAGGACGTCGTGGGCTTCGCCGTCTACCGCTCGAAAACCCACAGCGACACACAAGTGGACCAGGGCGTGCGCCAGGCCCTGGATCAGCTCCAGGAGCAGCATCCCCACGTGCAGCTGGAACAGGTGCTGGGAATGGCCGACTACACCTACAACAGCTTCAAGATTTCCATGACGGCCCTGCTCGAAGGAGCCGGCCTGACCGTGCTGGTCGTGCTGCTGTTCTTGCGCAATAGCCGCGCCACAATGGTGGCCGCGCTGGCCCTGCCCTTGTCCATTCTGCCCACCTTTGCCGTCATGGCCATGCTGGACTACACGCTCAACGGCATCAGTCTACTGGCGCTGACCCTGGTCATCGGCATTCTGATGGACGATGCCATCGTGGAAATCGAGAATATCGAGCGCCATCTGGCCATGGGAAAGCGTCCCTTCCAGGCGGCTATCGACGCCTCGGACGCCATCGGGCCGGCGGTCATCGCCATCACGGCAGCCATCGTGGCGGTGTTCCTGCCGGTCAGCTTCATCGGTGGATACATAGGCCAGTACTTCGAGCAATTCGGCGTGACGGTGTCGGCTGCGGTCCTGGCCTCCCTGCTGGCGGCCCGGCTGGCCACCCCCTTGCTGGCCGCCTATCTGCTACAACCAAGGGCGCACGCGCTCGTGCGTCCCAGCGGCTGGATCGCCCGCTACCTGAAACTGCTGGCCCTGGCCTTGGCGCACCGCCGGCTGACTTTGTTCAGCGGCCTCGCCGTCCTGGCGCTGTCCGTCGCCCTTATCCCTCTGCTGCCGTCGGGCTTTCTACCCGCCTCGGACCAGGGCCTGAGCCAGCTGAACGTCACCCTGCCACCCGGTTCCACCTTGTCGCAGACTCAACAGCGGCTGCGCGAACTGAGCGTCGCTATACGTCGCCACGAGGATGTGGATCAGGTGCTGGCAACCGCAGGCGGCGCCGACTCCAGCGGCGCCCAGGACGTGTCGCGCGGACGTCTGTTGATCCGCCTGAAACCCTATGCCCAGCGACGCCACAGCCAGAAAGAAGTCGAACACCAACTGCAGCGGCAACTGTCTGAATTCAGCGATCTGCGGCTGTACTTCCGGGGCCGGGGCGATGAGCGCGATCTGAGCATCGTGCTGCTGGGGAATGACGCCAACAGCCTGTCCCGCAGCGCGCATGAGCTGGCCCGCCAGATGTACGCGCTCCCCGGCCTGACAGACGTGCAGGTCAACGAACCCTTGCTGCGGCCCGAGCTGCGGGTGCAGGTGCTGGCCGAACAAGCGGCACTGACCGGGGTCACCAGCCAGGACATCGGAACAGCGCTACGCTTGGCCACATTAGGTGAAACCGACACGGAGTCGGCGCGTTTTTCATTGGCGGATCGCCAGATTCCGATCCGGGTGCGGTTGCCCGACGCCGTTCGCAATGACCTGGATCTGCTGCGCCGCCTGCCCATTCCCACCCCTAGAGGCGACACCGTCGGCCTGCATGCCGTGGCGCAGCTGAGTATGGGTGCCGGACCGGCGCGCATCGACAGGCGTGACCGCCAGCAGCGGATTTCAGTTGACGCTGATCTACTGCCCGGCACGCCATTGGGACAGGCCCTGGAGCGCGTCCAGGCTCTACCCGCCTTGCAACATCTGCCAGCGGGCATCAGCCGCAACGACACGGGCGATGCCGAACTGATGCAGGAGATGTTCGAGAAATTCAGCCTGGCCATGGGCTTTGGCGTGCTGATGGTCTACGCCGTGCTGGTGCTGCTGTTCCGCGATTTTCTGCAACCTCTGACCATTCTGCTCGCCTTGCCGCTGTCCATCGTCGGCGCCATCGCGGGGCTGCTGCTCTACGGAGGAGCATTGGACCTGGCCGCCATTATCGGCATTTTGATGCTGATGGGCATCGTCACCAAGAACTCCATTCTGCTGGTGGAGTTCGCCGGCCGCAAACGCCGACTAGGCATGGCGCTGAGCGCAGCGCTGATGCAGGCCGGCCAGGAGCGTGCCCGCCCCATCGTCATGACGACTCTGGCCATGGTTGCCGGCATGGCGCCCACCTTGTTTCTAAGCGGCGCCGATGCCGGATTCCGCGCCCCCATGGCCGTAGCCGTCATCGGCGGCCTGATCAGCTCGACCTTGCTTAGCCTGATCTATGTGCCCGTGGTCTACAGCTATCTGGATCAATGCAGAGGCTGGCTGGCCCGCCATCTGTCCAGGTTCAGCTCGGTGACCGCCGAAGACCGCCGGCGAGCCGACGAGCATGCTGCCCGAGGGCCTTTCTGACGCATCAACTCGGAGTGGCGGCCTGCCAGCCGCCGCCCAGCGCCTTGAACAAGGCGGCTCGAGACTGCAGTCGGGCCTGCATCAGGCCCACACGAGTATCCTGGGCGGCATAGAAAGATCGCTGCGCATCCAGCAGCGTGAGCAGTGTTTCCGAACCCGAACGGTAGCGGGTTTCCGCCAGCCGCAATGCCAGTTCGGCCTGCCTCCATTCCTGCTCATTCGCCTGAGCCTGGCCATCGAGCGCGTGCAACCGTGCAAGAACCTCCTCCACCTCGATATAAGCCTGAACCACCGTCTGGCGGTACTGCGCCAGCCATTCCTGCAAACGGGCATCACTCAGATCCTGACCCGCTGCCAGCCGTCCCGCATTGAAAACAGGGGCGACAAGGCCGCCAAGCAGGCTGTAGATCGGATGCTCCAGACTGCTGTCCCAATGATCTCCTTTGGCTCCGACCGACGCGCCCAACGTCAGTCTGGGGTACAGCGCGGCACGGGCAGCGCGCAAATCGGCATGCGCTGCCGCCAGCGAGGCTTCTGAACGGGCCACATCCGGGCGCTGCGCCAGCAAGGCCGACGGCAGTCCCGCGTCGACCTGCGGCACCCGCAAAGCGGCAATATCGTCCTGCGGCTCGGCCACGGCCCGAGGTCTGCCCAGCAAAGCGCCCAGCTCCAGGCGCTTCAAGGCCGCGTTTTCCTGCAAGACATACAAGGCGCGCTGCTGACTGGCCAACAAGCCGCGCTGCTGCGCCCGCTCCAGCGGAGAAGCGGCGCCGGCCTGGGCACGCACGTCCAGCAACTCCAGCAGACGCTGCGCGACGGCCAGATTGTCGCGCGCGATACGCAAGCGCTGCGCATCGCCCACCGCCTGCAGCCACAGATGCACCACCTGGCCCTGCACACTGACACGCAGCACATCGAGCTCGTAAGCGGCTGCCTCAGCCTGCAACAGTGCACTGTCTGCCAACGCACTGTTGCGCCCCCACACATCCAGTTCATAGCGCATGAGCAGACCAGCCTGGTACTGGCTTTCCCCTGTCCCATGCCGCCGCACAAACGGAGCATCACGCTGCGCCGTCACAGAGCCCTCCAGTTCCGGCCACAGGCTTGCCCCCGCCATCCGGGCCTGGGCCCGCGCCTGCAGAACACGGGCCTGAGCCTGGCGCAGCACAGCCACGTCAGCCTCGGCCTCCTGCATCAAGGCATCCAGCGCCTGACTGCCGAAAGCCTGCCACCACTGCGGTGCGGGCTGAACCCCGGAAATCTGGTCCGACGCTGAATACTCATAGGCCTCCGGTGCCACGGGCAGTCCCGCATCGGGCCGCGGGGTCACGGGCGCGCAAGCCTGCAAGAACACGCAGCCGGCCGCCGCCCACATCCATCCACTAGTGTGCATTGCTACTCTCCTGCCAGCGCCTGAACCGGGTCCAGCGCCGCCGCCGTCCGCGCCGGCATGAACCCGAAAACCACCCCGGTCAGCACCGCGCAGGCAAAGGCCCCGACGGCCGCGCTGACCGAAAACACTACCTCCACTCCGCCCACGATCAAACCAGCGCCGATCGACGCACCCGCCAGCACCCCCAGCACGCCCCCGGTCACCGTCAACAGCACGGCTTCGGTCAGGAACTGGCGCAGAATATCGCTCTGACGCGCGCCGGTCGCCATCCGTATGCCGATTTCGCGCGTACGTTCACGCACCGTCATCAGCATCACATTCATCACGCCTATGCCGCCCACCACCAGGGAAACAGCGGCGATCAAAGCCAGCATCATGCTCATGGTCCGGCGCGTGGACTCCTCGGCCTGCAGGCGCGCGGCGGCATTGCCAATGGAGAAATCCTCTCGACCTCCATGGCGCTGAATCATGAGTTGTCGCATCGCCTGCTCGGCCTCCAGCACCACACTGCTGTCACGCGCCTCGATCACCACGTAGTCGGGCTGGGTCTGAGCCTGATACACCCGCGCCCGCGCCGCCTGATAGGGAATGAAAACCATATCGTCATAATCCTGGGCGGCCGAATCGGCACCGCGTTCCTGCATCACCCCGATGACTTCAAAGGGCGAGTTACCGATCAACAATTGCTGACCCAGAGGGGAGTCCACCTCCGGGAAGAAAATCCGCGCCGCCTTATGGCCCAACACAACAAGCGGCGCCAGATCGGTGTCTTCCGCCGCGGTGTAGTAGCGGCCTTGGGCGATCGGCCAGTGATGGATCAAGGGCATGGATTCATTGGAGGCGAACACATAGATTTCACGATCAACATTGCCGCGCCGCACCGTGATCGGATCACCGATGACAGGCATCAGCCGCCGGATTTCCTCCAACCCTTCTACCGCGCGCAGATCCTCTTCGGTCAACTGTCCACGCGGCATCCCATTAGGCGGCGAACTGCTGCTGAGATACATGATGGTCGTGCCCATGGTGCCCATTTGAGCCACCACGCGCTGACGCGCGCCCTCGCCCACCGCCAGCATCACAATGACGGACGCCACTCCGATGATGATGCCCAGCAGGGTCAAGGCCGTGCGATAGCGGTTGATGAGCATGCTGCGCAAAGCGCTGCGCGCGGAATCGCTCACTTCAGACAGCCAGGGCGAACGGCTATCCTCCTGGATCACGGGCAGCACTGTGGGCGTCCCAGCCTCGGGCGAGGTCGGACGACTGTCGGACAAAATTCGCCCGTCCCGGATTTCAATAACGCGATCCGCCATGGCGGCGACCTGATGGTCATGCGTGATCAGGATGATGGTATGGCCTGAGTCCGACAGTTCGCGCAGCAAAGCCATGACCTCGGCACCGCTGCGCGAATCCAGCGCGCCGGTCGGCTCATCGGCCAGGATCACCCGACCGCCGTTCATCAAGGCGCGGGCGATGGACACACGCTGCTGCTGACCGCCCGACAACTGATTGGGCCGGTTGTCCAGCTTGTCCGCCAGCCCCAGCTTGCCCAACAGATGAGCGGCCCTCCCCGCACGAGCGGGCGCATCCAGCCCGGCATAGATGGCCGGCATCTGCACGTTTTCACTGGCGGTCTCGGTCGGAATCAGGTGATAGCCCTGGAACACAAAGCCAAAGGTTTCACGCCGCAACCGCGCCAGTTCGTCGGCATCCAGCCGGGCCACATCGCGCCCCTGGAACCGGTACGTACCGGCAGTCGGCCTGTCCAGACAACCGAGCAGATTCATCAGCGTGGACTTGCCCGACCCCGATGCACCCACAATCGCCACGAATTCACCGGCATGCAAGGTCAAATCCACATCAAACAACACCTGCACAGCTGGCTTGCTGCTCGGCGGCCCTCCGTAGATGCGACTGATGCCCCGCAACTCAATCAAGGGCGCTGCGGCCCCTACCATTGCAGCCACCGCCAGCCGCGTTCGACTGGCATTATTGCCGTCACTACCTGTTCGCCTTCTGCTACACCCTCCAGCACCTGAGCCTGGTGGCGATTGCGCACGCCCAGACGCACCTGCCTGTCCTGCACCGTGCCGTCCACCAGCACCGGCAGACGATGGGCCGCCTGCTGCTGTGGATCGGGGCTCAGGGCCATCAAGGGCGCCAGCAATGCCTGATCCGCGCGTGCTGTCTCGAACAGGGTCTGGGCCGTCATCTGGGGCATGAGCTCCCTGTCGTCGTTGGCGACATCGAACAGCACCATATACATCACCGCCTGCGTGGCGGACGAGGGCGTCTCCACACTTTCCTCGCGGCTCGCCCCTTCAGGCGCGGGCATGATCTGACGCACGTGCGCATGCCAGCGGCGCGCCTGCGCCTCACCCTGATCGCCCAAGGTGGTGAACGACACAGGCATGCCGGGCTTGACCCGTCGTATATCGGCCTCGGACACGCTCGTCCAGACGGTCATGGTACCCAGGTCCGCGATGCGCAGAATATTGGGTGTCTGGTAAGTGGCATTCAGCGTCTGGCCTTCCCGAGCCTGTACGCCGATGACGGTGCCCGCCATGGGCGCATAGATGCGCGTATAACCCAGCCGGGCCTCGTCGGCCTTGAGCGTGGCCTGGGTCTGCTCGATCTGAGCCT
The DNA here is from genome assembly GCA_023439305.1 of Pseudomonadota bacterium. GTDB lineage: Bacteria > Pseudomonadota > Gammaproteobacteria > Burkholderiales > Burkholderiaceae_B > Alcaligenes. Next base: position 47,776 of record JAEXOO010000029.1, on the reverse strand, counting down.
GCACATGCGCCACGCGGGCCAGCGCCGTGGCCTGGTTGGCTTGTGCAGTCTGCACATCCTCCTGCCGGGTCGCTCCCTGCTGCTCCAAGTGCTGCTGGCGCGTCAACTGCTGCCGTGCCAAGGTCAATTGGGCCTGCTGTTCGGCCAACTGCGCCCGCAAGCCCGCGAGCGAGGCACGGCCGGCATCGACCGTGGCCTGCTGTACGCTGGGATCAATCTCCACCAGCAACTGTCCCTGCTCCACCACATCGCCGGGCGCCACCGACAGCCGGGTAATCTGTCCCGACACCTGCGCCCCCACATCGACATAGCGGCTGGGCTTGAGCGTGCCCACGGCCGCGACCGTGGCGCTGATGTCCTCGCGCGTCACCGACACGGTTTCGTAGCGTTCGACAGGCCGTCCAGCCTGCACCGCCACGGCCGCCAGCGCCATCGCCGCCACGGCGGCGATGGCCCAGCGGCGCTTGACTGCCTTGAGCTTCATCGGTGTTTCCATCAGAAGCGCAAGTCGACGCCCGCACGGATCATGCGCGGCTGGCCGTAGACAGCGGTATTGGTCGAGGTCAGATAATGCCGGTCGAAAAGATTATCCACGTTCATGTACACGCTGACCTGCTTGCTGACCTTGTAGCGGGCCATCAAGTCCACTACCGCTACGCTAGGCAGCACCAGGCGCTCTTTATAAGGTCCTGAATTGTCGGCATAGGCATCGCTCTGCCAGCGCAATCCGCCGCCTACCGTCAAGCCTTGCCCCACTGTCGGAAGGTTGTAGGTGGTATACAGCTTGAAGGTATTCTGCGGCACATTGGCCAGCAAGGGCTTGCCGTCGCGATCTTGCGAGATCACCCGGGTATAGCTGACAGCGGCCTGCCACTGGGGCGTGATCCGGCCCGCAGCTTCCAGCTCCACGCCTCTGGTCAGCGCGCCGGACACGGCCTCGTAAGCGGAATCGCCATTGGGCGCGTACACGCCCGGTATCGCCACGGCAAAATTTTCCTGGCGGGTGCGGAACAAAGCGGCGCCCAGATTCAGCTGGTCATCGAAATAACTGCCCTTCAACCCCACTTCCATGCTGTTGCCGGTGCGCGGATCCAGGTAATTGCCGTCGGGATCGCGATAATCCTGAGGCTTGAAAATCGTGGTGTAGCTGCCGTAGACCGACCAGTTGTCCGTCAAGTCATAGACCAGCCCCAGATACGGGGTGATCTGATCGTTGGCAGAGCGGTCATAGATGGTGCGCTGACCGCTGGCGAAATTCAGCGTGTTCTTGTCCAGCGACCAGCTCGTCACCCGGCCGCCCAGCAGCACGGCCAGGCTGTCGGTGGGCTTGAAGCGCGTCGTCGCGTAGGCGCTGTTGACCTTTTCCACCGAACGGGTCTGCCCCGTGGCCGGATTGTAGGGTTCTTCGGGCTGCCGGCCATCCCAGGTGAAGATGTCGTCCACGGCGGAACTCCAGCCCTTGAAAGACCACAGCCCATAGCCCGGCGCATCCTCGCGGGTGCGCGAACTCGTAAAGCCGAACACCGCATCGTGCTGGCGACCGAACAAAGAAAAAGGCCCGCTCGCATACACATCCAGGCTGGTCTGCACCGGCTTGCCCGCCCAGCGGCCGGCCCACAGATTCACGCCCGCGCCGGTCTGGCGATCCACCACGCCGCCGGCCGCATAGCCCAGCACCTCATCGTAACGGTATTCAGAGCGGTTCAACGTGCCTTTCAAGGTCCAGTTGTTCTCGAAACGATGCTCCAGCGAGGCGAACAGACTTTGATTGCGCCGCTTGGAATACGCCCAGCGCGCCGCCGCGGAGTCGGATCGGTCCCAGTCCACCAACGAGCCATCCGTGAAATACAGTGGTCGTCCGCCTCGGGAGTGATCGGTGCTGTTGTGCTCTTGGTAGGTATAGCCCAGGCTGGCCAGGGTATTGGGTGTCAGGTCGGCTTCGAAAACGCCGTAGAAGATTTTCTTTTTCTCGTTCAGACGATCAATGTAGGAATCATTGTCCTGCCAGGCGGCCACGGTGCGCAGGCGCAGACTGCCCGACTCGTTCAGAGGCGTGGACAGATCCGCTTCGCCCCGATAGTGATTCCAGGATCCCCCTTCCAGCTTGCCTCGAAACTGGAAGTCACGCGTGGGACGCTTGCGGATCAGATTGATGGTGGCGCCAGGCTCGCCCACACCATTCATCAGCCCGCTGGCCCCACGCAGCACCTCGACCCGATCGTACATGACCATATCATTAGTCTGGAACAAGGTACGGTAGCCGCTGAAGGTCTGCCCCACTCCGTCCACCATGTAGTTTTCCACGGCAAAGCCACGCGCGTAGATGGCGCTGCTGTCAGAGCCCGAATTGCCGCCCGAACTGAACACCAGCCCCGGCGTCTGGGCCGCCACATCCATCAGTTGATTCAGGCCTTGGTCGTCCATCCGTTGACGGGTCATGACACTGACCGACTGCGGCGTCTCGCGCAGCGACAGATTCAAGCGCGTGGAGGTGCTGTTGGCATCGCTGGCATAGGACTCGGAGCCCTCGGTCGTGCCCGGCGCCTCGCGGCGCCCCTGCACGCGGATGGGCGCCAACGACTGGGTCCGATCTTCCTCGACAACAGGACCGCTGCCGGCCGACACCTCGGAGCCCTGCACCTGATCTGTCGTTTGCGCCAGAACCGGCCCACCCGCCGCTCCCACGGACAGCAAGCCGGCCATGGCAACCGACAAGCGTCGAAGCGCAAAAGATGAAACACCCCCAAGGCCGCGCAAGCGGCGCTCCTGCATAGTCATTGCTTTATTCCTTATTTCGCCTTCCCTTGTGAGAGCACAGCAGACCGTCCATTTCCGGACGCCTGCTTTCAAGACGCACGCTTCCCCACGGCGCCTACAGTCAAAAACGCTCACAATGAATGCTTTGAATTGAAATGAGAATGAATTCTATTATTATTCAATAAATCAGAGCAAGTTAATCCTGATCTATTTTTCAATCGCCCTCCAACTTTGTCAGGAACGATTCATCCACCTCCTGGCCCCACCCCGCTCGCGCTCGCTACAATAGTCAATTGGCCGTCTCTGCGACGGCATTGTTGTTGAATTCCTGACCTGTACTGCGCCATGACCTCCCCAGCCGACCTGTCCGCCCACACGCCCATGGTGGATCAAGAGTTGCCATACTATGGGACAAAAATGCAGAATATTTCTTTAAAATCAACAAGCTAAAGTTAAATACGCCTCATCCTTCTCTGACTTGCTATGGGCATGGATTGGGATATTCTGGCGACTAAATTGTCCCAAATTTGTCCCAAGAACTTGACCGTCAACTTATGGCATATCCTGGCGTGTGCAGGCATACTTCGCCCACACATTCCTCACTGCGCTGCTGTGCCCTATGACACCTATTTTGGCTGCGTTTTAACCAGGGAACAGCACCTTACGCCTCCCCTACGACTCCCCTACAGTCACCAATACTCACGTCGTCGGTCGATCGCGCAGGAGCTGAGTCACCTGCTGATAGCGAAGCATCCAGTTGGCAGTTTCACCAGAGCGGCATCCAATGACTTGAGTTATCCGGGAGAAATCCGCTTGCAAATTTCGCGATAGGATAGGCTCATGATGGGCAATGCGATTACGTAATACCCTTAGCGCTTCCAAGTCGTCATATAGATTTTTCCTCAACTGCTGATATGGTTGCGTCAAGTCGAGATGCGGTAAAACCGTTGTGAGCTTGTGAGACCACAGTCGTTGATCATGGCGGCTGGTGAACATTCGTTGCCAAAAGACGAATTTCAGTTCGGCGATGACTTTACCTGTCTGTCCCACAACGGGTGCTTTTTGTCGGGCGTCAAACAAGTCTCTACGCGCGTTGTAACCAACAGGTGGTGAAGGCAAGCTCATTTCAAACGCAGATGACCATGGCCAATTGGCACCATATTTCCAGGCCAATGCATCAGAAATCGCATTGCGAATTACGACCTCGCAGATATGAAGCGGCGCAAGAAACGCGCCCGAAATCTGTGCATTCCAGATATAAAGACCAAGCGCAGAGGTATCATCGTCTCCGTTGACGCCAGTAATTGCTTCATAGGTGCTCATACGGGCCGCGGACAAAGCAGCTCTTATTTCTTGGATTGCCTCTTTGGTTGACACCACTGCGCACTTGCCTTATAGTGAACCCACTAGCCCCGGGCCTTGTTGACGAAAGTCTCCCCCCAGGGACAGACGATAGTAGTAAGTAGCCCCGCCTTGTGCGGGGCTTTCTTCATTGTAACCATCTTGACATCCAATAACCAATGTGGCGACGTTTGACGCTCAGGTAGTGCATCACCATAAGAAGAACTGACATCAAGCCGTTCGCGACGATGGCCCAGCCGAAGACACCACCCTGCCCCTATCGCCCCTCCTAAACCCTCGATCCCCGGCCATGAACGCTTCCAGCATATGCGGAATCAATGTCACGGCATCAACTGCCTCCCCATACGTCTGCGCATGCTGCGCAGCGTAGCGCTCCAGCTCCGCTTTCAGACTGGCCGGACATGTAAAGGTCACCTTAACGGTTTCAGTCTTGGGCAGCGGCCCCAGCCGCAGCTTTCGGGTGGTGCTCATTGTGATACTCCCTTGTTGAAGAACAATGGCTGGTATGGCCGCAGCACCAGGTCCCGGTTGACGATGATTCGCACGGGCATTCCTGCGCGAATGGTCAGGGTCGGCTGGATGTTCATATTGCGTCGGGTCATTTCCTGGCCGACCTGATTGATGCTGTCCTGGGCGCTGTCGCGCCCGGCGATGATGATGCGGTCGCCGTCCTGGCGGTTTTCCGGGGCGGCCAGCTCGGCGCCAACACCCAGCAGCGTTGTCAGTACCGCACCGCCAACGATGCGGCCCCAGTGCCAGTCCACGTCATCTTCCAAGCCGGCATAGCCCGCCGGGTCGGTGCCGATCAGGTTATCCAGTGTGAGCGAGGACGTGTCAGGCAGGATGACCCGATGCCACACGACCTGTACCCGGCTTTGGCCGTAGCTGACCTGGCTGTTGTAACGGCCCAGGATGCGCGAGCCTTGCGGAATCAACAGATACTTGCCGGTCGCGGAGTCATAGACGGGTTCTGTGACAGTACCGATGACATCACCCGGAAGATCTGACTTGATGCCTGTCACCAAGGCGGCTGCGATCACCGTACCGGCCATGACCTGATATGGCGACGCGGGCATTTGCAGGTTGCCAGAATTACGGGTTTCCGCTGAGCCGGATTGCAAGAACGCCTCTTTCTGGTCTTGCCGGTTCTGTGCAGCAGTGGGATCGGATGATTGTGCTGCCGTCGAAGCTGGGCCTGCCGCCAGCGGATCAAAGGCGGCCAATGTGTTGTCCATGCCAGGAGCCACAGGCATAGCGTGTGCAGTCGTCGCCGCAGGTTGTCCAGACTGCCCCTGGCCGGTGCGGAAGAACACCGACGAAGCAGCAGCCGCTTCTGCCTCTTTTCGCCGCGCTTCCCGTTCGGCAGCTTCAGCATCAACGCCCGGCGGCGCGTACGTGGCGACCGCTGGTTGCTGGCTATTCACAATGGCCGGCCCCAAGTCGCCGGGCAAAGGCGGGCCAAGTTCCGGCACATCGGGTGGCACTTCTGGTGTTGGCAGCATAGAGTAGTCCGCAGGCAAGGCGTCAAGCCCTTCAGACTTCGATACCCGGTCCACGTTGTAAAGCTCGGTCTGTGTACCTGCACCGCGTCGCTGGGGTTGCAGCGACCAGATTGTGGCACCCAGCACCGCCACCGACAGCCCACCCACCAGCAAGGCCAAGGTGCGCCGGTTCAATCGCGTCACAGGCCGGGGCTGGGCGCGCAGCGCCACGGTTTCAGGGAGCACTTTATCGGCCGCTTGTGGCGTGGCTGGATCGGGTGCGCGTTCCTCACTCATGTTCAGTTCCTCCGCGTCACACCATCAGTGCGTTCAATGCGCACCACGTCACCCCGATCACCGCCCAGGCGCAGTTCAGCCGCACCAAAGAGCCGATCCACGATGTAGTACGGTGAGCGGAAGCGGTAATTCACCAGTTGGCCGTCGCCTTCAGCGCCGATCACAAAGAGCGGAGGCAACTCTCCTTGCTCGATGCCAGCCGGAAACTGGATATAGACCTTCTGCCCATCATCAAAGGCCCGCAGCGGCTTCCAAGGTGGATTACTGCCGCTGACGGCATAGCGGAAACGCAGATGTTCCAGCGCCACCCCACTATCAACAGGCGCACCGGCGTGCGCTGCCTGATTCTGGCGCTGCAAGGCCAGCATCTGATCCTTTGGATACTCCCAAGATACCGACGCCATCCACGTCTTTTCGGTGGAAGTCAGTTCCAGCAGATAGGTGCGGCGGCTGGTGGTGATGACCAGGTTCGTCTTCAGACCTGACCGAATCGGCTTGACCAGCACGTTCACGCGCAAGTCAGCGCCGCTGCCGCTGGAGGTGTCCCCAACAATCCAGCGCACGGTGTCACCGGCGGCAACCGTGACCAGTTCCTCCCCTGGCTGCAGCGCGATCACCGTCACGCGGCCCACGCCGGTATAGACCTGATAGAGTGCTCCGTCGCTATAGGGCCAGACCTGAATGGCATTGACGTAACCCTCGCGGGTCGGCGCAACGCGAGCCTCGGCATTGGCGCGAGATACCCGCACGGTTTCATCGGCGGGTTCAGGCGTGGACGTGCCGCCCTCCGTACCCGGCAAGGGTTTCAATTGCGCCGGCAGTGCCAGGGGTTCAGGCACAGCGATCACTTCGACCGGGCTAGGCGGCTCGGGCAGCAGTTCAGCCTGTACCGGCTCATCGAGCGAGATGGCCGGTGGCGGCTTGCCCTGTGTGGCGCAGCCCGCCAGGGCAAGCAGGGCCAACGGAAAAGCGTAAAAGCGCAAAGACGGCATCATCGCTGTGCTCCTTCAGAAGAATCAAGTTCACGGCTCCACGACAGGCCATTGACGTAAAGCCCCAGGGGGTTCTTGCGCAAACGCGCTTCGGTGCGCGGCGGCTGATGCACGATGGACACCACCGCTGTCCAACGCTCCAGACCTGCGGATGCGCCATTGACGTAGCGGCGTTCTGTCCAGCGCACGTTGAAGGACGTGTCGCTCGCCCGCACGACACTCGTGATCTGCACCGTCACGGACTCTTTGCCAATGCGGGTAAAGGGATCATTCACCCGTGCGTAGTCATTCAGCACAGCGGCCCCCTTGTCCGTGGTGTAGTCGTAGGCGTCCAGCCAGTTCTGGCGCACCACGACGGGGTCGATGGAGAGCGAGCGCACCAACGTGATGAAGCGGGCAATATGGTGGGCGGTTTGTGCATCGTTGGGCCGGTACGGCGAAGCCGCCTCCCCAACGGCCCGCACCTGGCCGGCGTTATCCACCTCCACGACATAGGGCGTGACGATGGACTGCATCGAGCGCCACACCAGACCGCTGGCCATGAGCAGCGCCAACAACAGGCAGCCAAAGGCCATCAACCGCCAGTTCCTGGCCTGCACCCGCGCCGAGCCGATACGGTCGTCCCAGACCTGGGCGGCGGATTGGTAAGGTGTGGCGGGTTGCGGAGATTCGGCATAACGCACCAGCGGTCGTTTGAAACGCATGAGGGTTCCCCTTATGAATCGGAATCACGCAGGCTTGGGCCTTGGCCCGCGCCGCCGCCATCCCCACCGCGCAGCGCGTGGGCAGTGGTCGTGGCGGCTTGCGTCAGTTGTTGTCGGCGGTGCAGGCGCTTAGCCCATGCCGGTTGGGCAGGGGCGCTGGCTGTCTCGGTGGACGCTCCACCGGATGCGCTTGCCTCGGCACCAGAAGCAGGGGTTGCCCCCGCCGCTCCTTTAAGGCCACCACCCGCCGCTGCACCCGTCTGAAAAGCAGACCGGATGCTGCCCGCGCTCGAACCGATGGATCGAGCCGCGCCGGAAGCCATGCGGGCGGCGCCCGGAACCATGCGTGCCCCCGCCGCCACCGCCCCACCCACTCCCGTGGCGGCTGCACCGATGGCAACAGCAGTTCCAACCGCACCCACGGCGGCACCGGCCATGGAGCCTGCGCCCAACTGCGGGCCGCCGGAAACGAGCCCCGTCGCGATGCCCGGCCCGAAGATCCCCAACGCCAACAAAGAGAGCGACGCCAGCATGATGACCAGCGCATAGTCGACGGACGGCTCTTCGGGATGTACCTGGAACTCAGAAAACAAGCCGCTACCAATACCGACAATCACAGCCAGCACCAGCACCTTGACGCCGGAGGACACCACATTGCCCAGTACCTTCTCGGCAAGAAATGAGGTCTTATTCCAGAGTGCAAAAGGCACCAGCACGAAGCCGGCAAGCGTGGTCAGCTTGAACTCGATCAAGGTCACGAAAAGCTGAATCGCCAGCACGAAGAAACTCAGCACCACCACCATCCAGGCGAGAAACATCACCACGATTGGGTCGATATTGGTGAACACCTCGGGAAATCCTGCCATGTCGCCGATTTGTTCCAAAATGGGCGCGGCGGCATCAATACCAGTTTTCGCCAGCCGTCCCGGCTGCAAGAAGTTGCCCATCGTGAGCGACGAGCCTGAAGCGATCAGGCCCAGCCCAGCGAAAGAACGGAACAGGATGCCAGCCAGCACATTGAAGTTGCCGATGATGTAGGCAAATGCCCCGACATAAAGTACCTTGCGCAGCAGCTTGGCGATCACGTCGTCGCCCTGGCCACTGGCATGATTCATCGCCCAGAACAGGCCGGCCAGCGTCATGTCGATCACGATGAGCGTAGCAGTGAGAAACGCCACATCGCCTTGCAGCAGCCCGAACCCCGAGTCGATGTACTGCGCAAAGGTAGCGAGAAAACGGTCGATCACCGCCACGTCATTCATGGTTCAAGCGCTCCGATCAGTTGCCGTAGAAATTCACGGCTTGCGGCGTATACGGCGTGCCGCTGCCCTGAAAGCGCTGGCGCACTTCACGGGCGCGCTCGGTCGCCGCCGCCTGGCGTGCCAGCTCCAATGAGGCGGCGCGGTCCTGGGTGATCTGAAGCTGTTGCGCCTGGATGTCCTGCTTGGCCTGCAAGGCCAGAAGCTGGTTGGTCGCTTGCATAGCCTGCAACGCGCCTTGCGCCGACTGGCTTTGATTCACCAGATCGGCCAGCGTGCTTTCATCGTCGCGCAGGTTCTGCGAGGCTTGGGCCTGCACCCGCATGGCGGTATGCAGGCCATTCAACGTATTCTTCCAGCGCTCACGGGCATCCTGAGCCATGCTGTCGCCGCTCACAGTGGCGGCATACTGGTCGGGATACAAGCGCGCAAACTCCTGATCCATATTCGCCACCTCGTAACTGAGCCCTTGCGCCTCGCCGATCAGGCGCTCGGTGGCGGCAAGCGTGGTGCGCAGACGGTTGACGACATTGAAATCCAGGCTCGCCAGATTGCGGGCCTGATTCATCAACATCTGGGCCTCGTTCTGAAGCTGGTTGATCTGGTTGTTGATCTGCTGCAGTGTACGAACGGCGGTCAGCGTGTTCTGCGTATAGTTGGATGGGTCAAAGACCGTTTTCCAGGCCCAAGCGGGCGAAGCGGTGAGTAATGACGCCGAAAGAACGGCAGCAAGCGATACAGATAGCATGCGAGTTTTCATAGCAGATTCTCCTGTAGGTGAGAAGCAACGGCAGTGACTGAAGGTGCGAAGCCGGGAAACTCGGGCAACAGGTTGGCGGCCCAGTCCAGACCGCGATGGCGCAACCAGGCATCCGCAAAGCCAGGTACGCCGGCGTCCAGCAGGATGCGGTCGATGTCGCGCTGATCCTGCGGGGTGGATGCCCCCGCAAAGGCCAGCGTGGCCGGCCCGAGGTCAAGATCGAACAGGCGGTTGCCCAGACGCGACTGGTAGTAGTAGTCGCGCTTGGGTTGGGCGGTGGCCACAATCTCGATCTGTCGGGTGTTCAGGCCGAAGCCTTCATAGATCGTGCGAATCTGCGGCTCCGTTGCCTGCGGGTTGGGCAAGAAGATGCGGCTCGCGCAGCTTTCGATAATCGCTGGCGCAATGCTCGAATCCTTGATGTCGGCCAGCGACTGCGTAGCAAAGATCACCGAGACATTTTTCTTGCGCAGGGTCTTCAACCACTGACGGATACGGGCGGCAAAAGACGGTTCATCCAAAAACAGCCATGCCTCATCCAGAATCAGAAGGGTTGGCGCGCCATCAAAGCGTTCGTCAAACCTTGCGAACAGATAGCGCAGCACCGCCTGCACGGCGGCGGGGCTGTGCATCAGCTCTTCCATCTCGAAGCCCTGCACGTCAGCCATACCCAGCCGGTCATGGTCAGCGTCCAGCAACTTGCCGTGCGCACCGCCCAGCACATAGGGCGCAAGCGCCTGGCGCAGCGTGTTCGATTGCAGCAGTACGGAAAAGCCCGTCAACGTGCGCTGCTCCACCGGCGCACCCGCCAGACTCCCCAGCGCCGACCAGATGGCAGCCTTGTCGTCGGGGCTGACGGCCATACCTTCGTGCAGCAAGCGGCCCTCAATCCATTCCGCCGCCCAGGTGCGGTAGCCTTCATGGTCGATGCGTGCCAGCGGCTGAAAGGCGATCTCGCCATCATTGCCAAGGTCATAGTGCTCGCCCGCCAGACCTAAAATGGTGGCGCGCATCGAGCGGCCCATGTCAAAAGCGAAGATGCGCGAACCGGGATACCGGCGAAATTGCTTGGCCAGGACGGCCAGCAATACCGACTTGCCCATGCCAGTCGGCCCGGCAACCAGGGTATGGCCCACATCGCCAATATGCGTCACCAGCCGGAATGGCGTCGCGCCTTCTGTGCGCGTGACAATGAGCGGCGGCCCATCCAGATGCTCATTTTTCTGTGGCCCGGCCCACACCGCAGACACTGGCATCATATGGGCCAGATTCAATGTAGACACAATGGGTTGCCGCACGTTGGCATAGGCATTGCCGGGAATGGAGGACAACCAGGCATCCACAGCGTTCAAGGTCTCGGGAATCGTCACAAAGCCCCTGCCCTGAATGACGCGCTCAATCATGCGCAGTTTTTCATCGGCCACGGCGGGGTCGGTGTCCAGCACCGCCACGGTGGTAGTGACATACCCGAAGGCAACTTGGTCGCTGCCCAACTCCTGCAAGGCGGCGTCCGCATCGGCGGCCTTGTTGCTGGCATCGGTATCAACCAGCGGTGACTCCTGCTGGAAAATCGTTTCCCGGAGCAGCGCCACAACGTTCTTGCGCTTGGCGAACCATTGACGGCGTAGGCGGCGCAGCTCCTTTTCCGCCTCGGCTTTGTCCATACAGATAAAGCGCGTACTCCAGCGATAAGCAAAGCCAAGCCGGTTCAGGTCATCCAAAATGCCCGGCCAGGTGGAAGTCGGAAAGCCTCGCACCGACACCACCCGCAGATGCGCATCACCCAGCGTCGGAGCCAGCCCACCCACCAACGCGGAGTCAGTCAGTAGTGCATCAAGGTGAAACGGAACTTCCGGTACGCCGATGCGGTAACGCCGTGTCGAGATGGTGGAATGCAGGTAGGTCAGCGTCTGGCCGTCACCCAGCCAGGAAATTTCCGGCATCACACCATCGAGCAGATCAAAGACGCGATCCGTTTCCGCTACGAAGGCAGCCAGCCGTTCGCGCCAGTCCACCCCTTCTGCCGGACGATTCTCATAGAGCATTCCCGCTGCGCGGGCGCGGGATTCCTCGGGCGGGAGAAACACGAGCGTCAGGTGATAGGCGCTCTCGAAGTGATGCCCGGCCTCTTCGAAGGCAGCACGGCGCTCCTGATCGACCAGCCAGGACAGGCTTTCAGGAAAGTCCGAATGGGGATAGTCTGCCGCTGGACGACGCTCGGCCTCGATAAAAAGCGCCCAGCCCGACCCCAGACGGCGCAACGCATTATTCAAGCGGGCAGAAGTCGCGATCAGCTCACCTTGGATGGCGCTATCCAGATCCGGCCCGCGAAAGCATGACGTGCGCTGAAATGATCCATCCTTGTTCAGCACCACACCGGGCGCGATCAATCCGGCCCAGGGCAGCCAGTCGGCGAGCAATGCGGGGCGCTGACGATATTCGGCAAGGTTCAGCATGGCATCATCTCCTCACACATCCAACAGCGTTTTATGTTTGATGTGGCGGGCAAAAACCTGCATGAACTGCGGGTCAACACGCGCGCCCCATACCGCCAGGGAATGGCCAACGATCCAGAGCACCACACCTGGAATCCATAGTTGCAAGCCCAGCCCCACGGCAGCGGCCAGCGTGCCGTTTGCAATCGCCACGGTACGCGGTGCGCCGCCCATCAAAATCGGTTCAGTCAGCGAACGATGCAGCGGCACCTCAAACCCAGCGGCGAAGCTGGGAGCGCCTTCGATGTCCGTATTCATACGACGGCCCCGCCGGAGAATGAAAAGAACGACAAAAAGAACGACGATGCGGCAAACGCGATGGACAGGCCGAAGACGATTTGAATCAGCTTGCGAAAGCCGCCGCTGGTGTCACCAAAGGCGAGTGCCAGACCCGTGGCGATAATGATGATGACAGCCACGATGCGCGCCACCGGCCCCTGTATGGACTCCAGAATGGATTGCAGTGGCCCCTCCCAGGGCATGGAGGAACCAGCAGCCTGCGCTGCACCAGCCGCCGACATCAGCAGTACGGCCAGCAGCAGCCCTTGCACCACAGGGTGGGCAAGGCGACGCCACCGCGTCACAGCGACAAGGGGAACAATGCACATACGGAAGGCATTAACAGACGTCATAACGAGTCTCCAGGCAGATCAGAGGATGGAAAAGAAGCAAGCGATGGCTCGGACAATGGCGTTTCCAGCGCATCGACCAGTTGGTAGCCCGTGCCGTCAAAGCCGGCCACGCGGGCGATACTTTCGATACGGCGCTTGCGTCCGCGACCAGCGATGTAGATGACGACATTGACCGCCTCGGCGATCAGAGCGCGCGGTGGGTTCACCGCCACTTCCAGAATCAGTTGCTCCAGGCGTAAGAGCGCACCCACGGCAGAACCCGCGTGGATGGTGGCGATACCGCCGGGGTGACCCGTACCCCAGACCTTGATGAGATCCAGCGCTTCACCGCCACGCACCTCACCGACCACCACACGGTCGGGGCGTAGCCGCATCGTGGCGCGCACGAGTTCCTGCATCGTGATCACACCCATGCGTGTGCGCAGCGGCACATGATCGTTTGCCGTGCATTGCAGCTCCACCGTGTCTTCGAGCACCAGCACACGGTCGCCCGTAGCGGCGATTTCAGCGAGCAAAGCATTGGCAAGTGTGGTCTTACCCGTGCTGGTGCCACCCGCGATCAGGATATTCAGCCGCCCACGGACCGCTCTCACCAGAAAGTCGGCTTGCGCCGTGCTCATCATGCCGTCGGCGATGTAACGGTCCAGCGGAATCACGCCCACGGCGCGCTTGCGCAGCGCGAAGGCCGGGCCGGGCGCGGCGGGCGGCAAGATACCCTCGAAGCGTTCGCCGGTTTCGGGCAGTTCGGCGGTCAGAAGCGGCTGGCCGCGATGCACTTCCGCGCCAACATGCGCAGCGACCAGGCGGATAATCCGCTCGCCATCCGCTTCAGACAGTTCCAGGCCCAGCGGCGCCCGGCCGGTGGAGAGACGATCCACCCAGAGCGAGCGGTCGGGGTTAAGCATGATTTCCACTACGTCGGGGTCTTCCAGCGCCTCGGCGATCACCGGCCCCATCGCGGTGCGCAACATCTGAATGCGGCGATTCAGCGCGACGGCAATTGATGATTTCGGAACGGCACTCATGACACGCGCTCCTGCTGCTCGAACGCGGTCGTAGTGTCATCCAGGCGCACAGGGTCGGGGTGCAGTTCCTCCACTACATCGCGCACCAGACTGCGACCGCGCATCAGGTGGCGGCCAAGCTGTTCGACGAATTGCTCAAAGCGCGCCTTGCCCTGGGCGCGAGCCGCATCCTGATGGGCTTCGGGAACCGGCGTGCTGACGGTCAGGTAGTAACGCACGAACAGCGCCAGTGTTTCGATCTGGATGTTTTGGTCACGCTCCAGCCGCTCAAACTGGCGAGATAGCCGATCCAGTCGCTTGGCCATCGCCGCTTCGCGCTGGTCGCCGGCATCGGGCGAAAGCCAGGACGCCAGCGCCGCCGCCACGATGGATGACTTGGATACGCCTTTCTTGGCGGCCAGCTCATCCAGGCGCTTGGCGTGTTCGGGATGGATAAAGAGGTTCAGGCGGTAGCGGCTCATAGCTGAATTCCGTCATCAGGATCAAGGGAGGCCATGCGCGCCACGCGTTGCATGGCGGGGTCAAGCTGGCTGGGCAGCATAGTGGGACGCTCATCGTCATCAAGCAGCGACAAGTCGCTGACCGGGTATTCGGGTTCGGGGCTGTAGGCAATAACGTCCTCAAGCTCAGGCTGGTGACGTGGGCCGCCATCGTCCGCCGTGCCGGTCATGTCATGGTTTTCCATCGCCTCGACAGTGGCGGAAACAGTCGGAATCGCCAGTCCGTCCCAGTCGTCAGGACGGGCTGGCGGCGCATCCGCATAGCGCCCAGCAGCCAGCGCGGGCGGCTGCAACACCCGTTGCGAGAAATTGACATCGGCGTAATAGCGCAGTTTCTTCGCCTTGATCGGCGCCACGCTGGACACCATCACCACGGCTTCATCCGGTGGAAGCTGCATCACTTCGCCGGGGGTCAAGAGTGGCCGCGCCGTTTCCTGGCGCGACACCATGAGGTGTCCCAGCCAGGGCGCAAGGCGATGGCCGGCATAATTGCGCTGGGCGCGCAGCTCGGTAGCGGTTCCAAGGGTTTCGGAAATACGCTTGGCCGTGCGTTCGTCATTGGTGGCGAAGGTCACACGGACATGGCAGTTATCCAGAATCGAATGGTTCTGTCCGTAGGCTTTGTCGATCTGATTGAGCGACTGCGAGATCAGAAAGCTGCGAATACCGTAGCCCGCCATGAAGGCCAGCGCCGTCTCGAAGAAGTCCAGACGGCCCAGCGCCGGAAACTCATCAAGCATCAGCAGCAGCTTGTGGCGACGCTCAATGCCATCGGAACCGTCGAGCGATTCAGTGAGCCGCCGCCCGATCTGATTGAGAATCAGGCGAATCAGCGGTTTGGTTCGTGAAATATCCGAGGGCGGCACCACCAGATACAGCGATACTGGATGCTCTGACGCAATCAGGTCGGCGATACGCCAGTCGCAGCGCGAGGTGACTTCGGCCACCGTCGGGTCGCGGTATAGGCCCAGGAACGACATGGCGGTGGACAACACACCGGAACGTTCGTTATCCGATTTATTCAGCACTTCGCGAGCGGCAGACGCCACCACGGGATGCGGCCTGCCTTCTTCCCTATCCGCGCCAAGGTGGGCGGTCGTCATCATGCGATGCAGCGTCAATTCGAATGGGCAGGCGGGGTCTGACAGAAAATTCGCCACGCCGCGCAGCGTCTTGTCCTCGCCCGCATAAAGCACATGCAAGATGGCACCCACTAGCAGTGCGTGCGACGTCTTTTCCCAATGATTGCGCTTTTCCAACGCGCCTTCTGGATCAACCAGGATATCGGCGATATTCTGCACATCACGCACTTCGTGCTCGCCCCTGCGCACTTCCAGTAGCGGGTTGTAGCCGGCCGAGCGGCTATCCGTGGGATTGAACAGCAGGCAGTGCGAGAAACGCGAACGCCAGCCGGCAGTGATCTGCCAGTTCTCACCCTTAATGTCATGGATGACGGTCGAGGCCGGCCAGGATAGCAGCGTCGGCACCACCAGCCCCACGCCCTTGCCCGAGCGCGTGGGAGCGAAGGCCAAGACGTGTTCTGGCCCTTCGTGGCGCAGATACTGTTCGTCATGCAGACCAAGGAGGATACCGGTCGGCTGGGTCAATCCGGCCTTACGGATGTCGCCACTATCGGCCCAGCGGGCCGAACCATAAGTGGTGACCAGCTGCGCCTGACGCGAACGCCAGATCGACATGCCGATGGCGACCACCACGGCAACCAGGCCGCTGCCACCAGCGATCATGCCTCCGATGTTGAAGACCTCCGGCGCGTAGGCATCGAAAAAGAACCACCACTCAAAGAGACGCCAAGGGTAATAAACCGGCGTACCGTGGAAATCGAACCAGGGCGCACCCAGGCGCAGCTGATAACCCAAGGCGGCGGCTGTCCATTGTGTAGCGCCCCACACTCCGGCGATCACGATGCCGAATACGACGGCAATCTGCCCGAACAGTACGTTCGTCCCTTGCATGGCCTAGCCTCCGACTTCTTCTGCCTGATTTCCTCGTTCAATAGCGGCACACGGATGTGCCTGCCTATGAGCATCGGTGCCAGGTCAGTGCCGGTCAAAGACCGTTATCAGGACAATGCTGATGAAAAAAACATCAATTCATGGAGGGGCGCACACGAAGAAAACGCCGCAGGCGCGGGCGCGTTGCGGCGTGTCAATAAAGAAAAACAGGATTTGTAGGGAAATGCCGACGAATCAGAACTTGGGTGGCGTATCCGATGGGGTGTAAGGCACGGTGCCGTCACCGTAGAAGCGTTTGCGCGTGGCTTCAGCTACGCGGTCGCACAGCACATCGCCAAGATTGGCCCGATCCGTTTTACATTGCGCACGCAACTCTTTGAGCCGTTCGGGGTCAGCGGCCAGTTCCTCGACGGTAGGGATGTCTGGCTTGGGAGCAGGCGCTTCAGACGGGCCGCAACCGGCCAACCCGGCTACCAAAACCAATAACAGCGATATTTTTCGCATCATACCCCCGAGGGATCGGGTTGACGGTAATCGGGTGAGTCTGTACCCGACCACTCCAGTGTTTCCACTCGCCCGATGAATCGTTCCATAGCTTCGGACAGATTTTCATTGCGATGCACCAGATAAGTTGTAAGCGTGGCCGCTTTGCCAGCCAGGGGACGCGCCACGACGCCACGGTCACCACATACAAGCATATGCGAAGCGCCAGCCAATCCCAGGGCATACCCTGCCGCCACCAGCGTCACCATCATGTCGAACGAGCTTACCCGCTCCAGTATTAGCGGCTCCTGATCGGTCTGGTGCAAAATACGATCTATCTGCCGCGTAAAACCCTCACATATCGTCGTGTGCCCTAAAACCAAGGGATAACGCAGTAATTCCCGCAAAGGCACCCGGCTATGGTTCAACAGAGGGTGGCGCTCAGGCAGGACAACCCGCAGCGGATCATGCCAGACGGGGCGTGCCAACAGCACATCACCCACGTCGCCCACTTGATTAAGGCCCACGTCATACAGGTCATCGTGCAAACCCCGGAACTGTTCCGAGAACGGCATCTCAAACATGCGCACCTCAACCTCCGGTTCCTGCTCCCGGCAACGGGCCAGCAATGCCGGCAGGCACGGGGACGGCAAGGCGTCCGACAAGGCAATACGCAACTGACGATGATAGCCGTTCGCTACCGCCTGTGTACTGTCCCTGGCCTGCTGCACCATTGGCAGAATGCGTCGCACATGCAGCAGAAACTCATGGCCGGCACGGGTTAAGCGCGTACTGCGGGTTGTACGCATAAACAGTTTCGCCCCAAGGTCTTCCTCTAGCTCCTTGATCGTCCGCGACAACGGCGACTGTTCAATATGTAGTCGCTCGGCGGCACGTGCGAAATGCAGTTCTTCTGCAACGGCAAGAAAACAACGAAGGTGGCGGAGTTCCATCGAGCCTCGCTTCAGAACTTAGGTGCCTAAGGACGGCATTTAGCGAAAACGCTAGTATTAGAAACAAAAAAATGCTGCCGTGTACCGTTAGCACATCCTCTAACAGGAAAAGTCACAGTCGCCCCCCTCGCATTTATCGGCAAAACCGCTTCCGATATAGATGACGAGCACTACTGATTGATGTGATTTCCTTGCAAATTACCAGAAGATAATTCCTTTACACAAAGATTACACAAATGTAATGGACTAGTAATCAGAATGTCAGGGGAAAGAGATCCGACTATGGCATGATGAAATTGCATAAGCTTGATCCCTGGACGCTGCGTTCCATAATTCCATCTCGCAACAGAAGGCATTGGCATCATGAACAATAAAAATCTGTCTCCCGGACACGAGCACAACGATGCGCATCCGCCCAGTCACAACGTTGCCCTTACAGATCCCGTGTGTGGTATGCAAGTGTCAAAAGACTCGCCCTATCACGTCGAATACAAGCGAAGGCACTTTCATTTTTGTAGTGCCAAATGCATGGGCACATTCGATAAAGCACCAGAACAGTTTCTGACGCCCGCATCGGGCCGAGACGATAAAGACCTTGAACAGAGCGTTGCACCGGGAACTATATATACATGCCCTATGCATCCTGAAATTCGCCAGGATCGTCCGGGCAGTTGTCCCAAATGCGGCATGGCGCTTGAGCCGTTACTGCCTAGTCTCGATGACGATAACCCGGAGCTCAGGGATTTCTCGCGTAGGTTCTGGTGGACGTTGCCTTTCACCATTATCGCTACGGCTCTCGCCATGTTCGGACCACAACTCGGTTGGTTCAGCATGTCGGCACAAACATGGATCGAACTGGTGTTATCGACACCCGTTGTGCTCTGGGCCGGCCAACCTTTCTTCATTCGCGGTTGGCAGTCGGTTATCAACCGCAGCCCCAACATGTGGACACTCATTGGCCTCGGAACGGCGGCTGCATACGTCTATAGCGTTGTGGCCACGGTGACACCCGACGTCTTCCCCGACACCTTCATGTCCATGGGACGGATTGCCGTCTACTTTGAAGCAGCGGTCGTCATCATCTCGTTGACGCTGTTTGGTCAGATCCTTGAGCTGCGGGCGCGCTCGCAAACGTCGGCGGCCATCAAGTCGCTGCTGGGCCTGGCACCCAAGACCGCACGGCGCATCAACGCCGATGGCTCCGAAGAAGATGTGCCGCTGACCCATGTCCACGAGGGTGATCGGCTTCGCGTGCGGCCCGGCGAAAAAGTACCGGTTGACGGTACTGTCGAAGAGGGCAGCAGCTCGCTGGACGAGTCGATGCTGACGGGTGAACCGCTGCCCGTCAGCAAACGCCCCGGTGACAAGGTGATCGGAGCGACAATGAACACTTCCGGCTCACTCGTGATCCGCGCCGAAAAAGTGGGCTCCGCGACGGTCCTTTCGCAAATCGTTCAACTTGTGGCGCAAGCCCAGCGCTCGCGGGCGCCTATGCAACGGATGGCCGACGTCGTTGCCGGCTACTTCGTGGTAGCGGTGGTCATCATCGCAGTCGCCACATTGATCACTTGGGGCCTGATCGGGCCGCAACCAAGTTGGGTGTACGGCTTGATCAACGCGGTTGCCGTGCTGATCATCGCTTGCCCGTGTGCACTGGGGTTGGCTACGCCCATGTCCATTATGGTGGCGACAGGACGCGGTGCTACACAGGGTGTGCTGTTTCGTGATGCGGCAGCCATCGAGAATTTCCGCAAGGTCGACACCCTGATCGTCGACAAAACAGGCACATTGACCGAAGGCCGCCCGACGTTCGAACAAGCAGTGCCAGCGAATGAAGCAACTGCAGAGGAAGTGCTGCGCCTGGCGGCCAGCCTGGATCAAGGCAGCGAACATCCGCTTGCTCACGCCATTGTCCAGGCTGCACATGAGCGCGGCTTAACACTCAGTGCGGTTGAAGATTTCGAATCGGGTAGCGGCATTGGCGTTCGCGGCCACGTTGATGGAAAGCGGCTCGTCCTGGGTAACACCGCCTTGATGCAACAAGAAGGTGTTGATGTCTCAGTCATGACGCAAACGGCGGAGCAATTGCGCGCAAAGGGCGCGAGCGTCATGTTCCTGGCCGCAGAGGGAAAATTGACAGGTCTGCTGGCGGTCTCCGACCCAATCAAGCAAAGCACGCCACAGGCAGTACGCGATCTTCAGCACGCCGGCATTCGGGTCATCATGGCAACTGGCGACGGCATCGCTACAGCCCACTCCGTTGCCAAGCAGCTGGGCATTGATGAAGTACACGGAGAAGTAAAGCCGGCCGACAAGCTGGACTTGGTGACCAGGCTTCAGGCCGAAGGACGCGTCGTCGCCATGGCGGGAGACGGCATTAACGATGCACCGGCATTGGCGAAAGCCGATGTGGGCATTGCAATGGGCACCGGCACCGATGTAGCGATGAACAGCGCCCAAGTGACTTTGGTCAAGGGCGACTTGCGCGGCATTTCAATCGCCCGTGAGCTGTCCGAGAAAACGATTGCGAACATGAAGCAAAATCTAGGTTTCGCGTTCGTTTACAACGCGCTCGGCGTACCGTTGGCCGCCGGCGTGCTCTATCCCCTCACGGGGCTGCTACTTTCGCCAATGTTTGCGGCACTGGCAATGAGTTTGAGTTCAGCGTCGGTGGTCTTCAACGCACTAAGACTGCGCAAGTCCGTCTGACCACCAGTCGCGACGGTGCCAACACTTGAATAATGCTTGAGCGTCGCAGACATTGCTGTTTTGTAATGTCCGCGACATCGTTTCGACAGTTCCTCCTCAGTATAGTGAATGCAATGACCATGCTCGTGGTCACTTTCACATAAGGAGCGTCATCATGAGAAGGATCCGTTTAGTTGCGTCCACCATTATTCTGAGTTCGGCCAGCGCGCTGTCGTGGGCTCAAACGACGGACGGGCATAACGCACACCACCCAGCGGGAGCAGGCAACAATGAAACTTCGGTTTCTGAAAAATCGATAGTGGCAGATCCGGCGCTTCTGAAGCAGAAAATGGATACCCATATGAAGGCCATGCACGCCTTTCATGAAAATATTCAGAAAGCCACACCTGAAGAACGTAGTGCCCTCATGTCCGAGCACCTCGATTTGATGAAAGAAGGCATGCAGCTAATGGGTATGGCATCGGCTGGCATGCATGGTACGGGAATGATGGGAAACGCTCACTCTCAAGCTGAGAAAAGCCCGTCGGCAGCACCGTCCGGCGCAGATCACGAGATGATGCTGAAGCGGATGGACATGATGCAGGCCATGATGCAAATGATGATGGACAGAATGCCCGCAGCAACCACTACTTCCCCATAATCGCGGCTTTCTGTTAACAAACTGCGCTGGCGCACGGGAGGGAGCCAATATGAACGCGGAAACACGGAACAACTCGCAGGGTAAAGGCCGCGACACGGCCAAGCCAAAAACCGATACTGCCAAACTGCCACACCTTGCTACTCTGGCAGAGTATGCAGTTGACACCTGGCAACGCGGTATCCTTTACGCAGACGTCATACGCCAACGCGGCAACCAGTATCAAGCGCATCTGGCTGAGCGCGTTCCAAATGTTCTGAATTTCCTTTCCGAAGTGGTGATGTCCGGCAAAGACTTGCCCCGCCCAGTGAACTATTGGCTGGTACGGATAGTGCCGCCTCACGACAAGCCGGTAGATCATATGAAACGACCCTTCGTCGTGATTGATCCTCGCGCTGGCCACGGTCCTGGCATCGGAGGCTTCAAAGTCGATAGCGAGATCGGCGTGATAATAGACGCTGGTCACCCTTGCTATTTCATTGGCTTTCTGCCCGACCCCATAGAGGGGCAAACGATCGAAGACGTGATGCAGGCCGAAGCGGCCTTCCTTGAAAGAATAATTGAATTGCACCCGTGCCCAGAAGGCAAGCCAGCCGTCATTGGCAATTGCCAAGCCGGATGGCAAATTCTGATGACCGCGTCCATTCGACCAGAGCTGTTCGGACCGATCATTGTCGCCGGAGCACCGCTTTCCTACTGGGCGGGCTGGCGCGGCCGTGACCCCATGCGCTATACCGCCGGGCTGCTTGGTGGCAGCTGGCTAACTGCAATGTCTAGCGACATGGGCGCCGGCCGCTTCGACGGCGCGTGGTTGGTGCAAAACTTCGAGAATCTCAATCCAGCCAATACGCTCTGGAACAAGCAACACCATCTGTACGCAAACGTCGACACAGAGGCGCCTCGCTACCTGGACTTCGAGAAATACTGGGGTGG
The DNA here is from genome assembly GCA_023439305.1 of Pseudomonadota bacterium. Classification (GTDB taxonomy): domain Bacteria; phylum Pseudomonadota; class Gammaproteobacteria; order Burkholderiales; family Burkholderiaceae_B; genus Alcaligenes. Next base: position 25,824 of record JAEXOO010000029.1, on the reverse strand, counting down.
ATACGTCTACCTCAATGATGTTGAAATACAGTACATCGTTGACAATCTTTTCATCGGCAACCGTCTCGCCACCGCTGAGCTGCATACCTCGGATGGTGTACGCATCGATCTACGCAACATTCGCTCGCCGATCGTAGTCTTCTGCTCCTATGGTGACAACATCACACCGCCACCACAGGCTTTAGGTTGGATTACTGACTTATACGGTGACGATGAAGACGTATTAACCCACGACCAAACCATTATCTATGCCACGCATGAGAGCGTCGGCCATCTGGGCATATTCGTGTCCGGCGCGGTCAGCCGTAAAGAACATCACAAATTCACTACCAATATTGACTTGATCGACGTGTTACCCGCAGGCATATATCGCGCAACGATCACAGAGCCCGCACAGAGAAATGTTGTGGCACCTATCAATAACTTTGAGCTATCAATTGAGCCAACTAATGTGGCCAGTGTGCGTGAGATTGTTCAGCCGGATCCAGAGAGCGACCGGCGCTTCAACGCTGTGGCGCAACTCTCGAAGATAAATTTAGGGCTGTACCGCCAATTTTTGCAACCATGGGTACGTCACACATTTACGCCGCAGGCGGCGCAGTGGTTACAGGCCATGCATCCGTTGAGGGTCTCTTACGAATGGTGGTCGGACCACAATCCGTTGGCACCACAAATTGCTGAAGCAGCAATCAAAGTTCGCGAGCAGCGCGTAACGATTGATGAGGACAATCCTTTTCTCCAGATGCAGCGGATTGTGTCGAAAGCCATTACCCAGACGCTCGACCAGTGGCGAGATATGCGGGATTCGGGCTATGAGCGGGCTTTTGAATGGATTTACGACTCGCCCTGGATGCGCACTCTCGCTGGACAGACAGGTAGTGATGAGCCAGCCCGCGCGGTGCCTTGCACTTCAGTTGATCACGATACCTTGGTTCAGCAGAAGCTCGCAAAGCTACGTGCCGAGCTCGCCGAAGGCGGCGCGGTCGAGGCAGGCATCCGAGCCCTGATTTATATTCACCGCTTTTGTAGTTCGATCGATGAGCGGCGCGCGAACCTGATGCTCGAACTACATCAGCCAGACTGCCACCGTGGCTTTGACATGGCTTCTTTCCGTCATACGGTGCGCCGCCAAGCCAACATCATGCGGCTTGACGAGGTGGCCGCAATTGCGACCCTTCCCCAGTTGCTGGCCCGTGACAATCCAGCCCGCATCCGAGAGATCGCGTACGCTATCGAGCGTACACGCGACTTTGCGCCGCTGTCTGCGGCAGAACAGTCAGGTCTGTCGCAGATGTTGAAAGTTTTCGAAGTTGCTGCCGATAGCCCCGCTTTGAGGCTACCTTAGAGCTGGTAAGAACTCACCGCGCCTGCCCGAGAAGCGTGGAATAAAACTCAGTAGTACCCTGTCACTCGGCTACAACGCGCTCGGCATACCGCTTGCAACAGGAGTGCTGTACCCGTTCACCGGGCTTTTGCTTTCGCCAATATTTTCGGCACTGGCAATGAGTTTGGGGTCAGCGGCAGTGGTCTTCAACACCCTCCGGCTACGAACATCGGTATGAATTGAACGAGTGTTAATCCTTGCCGACTAACACTCGTTCAATGGGTGGAAATTCCGCCTGCGTAAGCAACAACTGTCGCTGAACGTCTGTGCCGTAAATCGGATCATTGCCAGCGTACAGCTGGTTTGCACTTGACGGGTCGATCGGTTCATTGTTCAGCCAAACCTCGTAGTGTAAATGGTTGCCAGTGGCTGTTCCGGTCGCACCCACATAGCCGACCGTCTCTCCCTGAGGAACCACCGATCCCTTCTTCAGATTTCGGGCGAATCGACTCTGATGCGCGTAAAGCGTTGAGAAACCCGCCGAGTGTTCAATGATGACAACCTTTCCGTAACCGTTCTTGCGGCCAACAAACGCTACAGTACCGTCAGCGGCTGCTCGGATCGGTGTTCCTTTGGGGGCCGAATAATCGATGCCATCGTGATGCTTCTGTTTGCTTTGAGCGGGATGAAAGCGCAACCCAAAGGGAGAACTGACCTTGGCCTTCGCCGCACTAATTGGCTCAGAGAAAAACGCTTCACGCAACTTCTCTAGTCTGGGCGTTTTGGCAATCGTGCCTGATACAGCGGGAAGCTTAAACTGTTCAGCAATAATGGAGAAACTCGATGCCTCTGCCTTTACGTTGAAGACGGCAAGTGAAGCCATCGAAAAGACGATCATGCCGACAATTCGAAACGAGTTTTTCAGTTTATACCCAGGAATAAAGGATGAAATTTTACGCTGCGGCATAATTCAAATGTTTCTCTTAAAGATACTTTTTTGCCTGCGGCTCCTATACCGCAAGCTGGCGAAGGGAGAGAACGGTCAGCCTTTTTCTACTGAAAAAACGACATCCGCCACAGACCCCGTATCGGGCGACACCTAATCTCTGGAGAAAGGCTTGCCGGCGAAGTCAACCGTAACAAGGTTTCCATCAAGCTCGCCCATCCCTGGCGCATTCAAAGGCATGCCTGGTGCCGAAACACCTCTCACTGATGAGTCTGCCAACAGCTTGTTCACCGCGCTCACCGGCACATGACCCTCGATAATCTGACCTGTACCCTCGACTACGGCGGTGTGGCATGAACTTAGCGTCATGGGTACGCCCAGCTTCTGCTTGATTGAAACCATACTACCCGTCTTGATGGCGTTGACTTCAAAGCCGGCATCACGCATATGATCGACCCAGCCGGAGCAACACCCACAATTCGGATCCTGGTAAACGGTAATGGCATTCCCAGCGGCGTGGGAAAACGAAGTTGCGGTCATGAGGGCGACCGCAGCAAACAAAACTCGCATAAAAAACTCCATATAAAACTAGCGTCGGACGCAGGGCGACGGCCGCTAGCGCTATTGGCGCCGCTGCAACGTCACTTCTTTTTGTGCCTGCAGCACTTTAGGCGGCCAATCGCTTTTGATATAGGCCAGTACAGCAACGATCTCCTCATCGGTCAGGATTCCCGCATATGCAGGCATGTCGCTCTCATAGCCCGGAGGCGCCGTTTTACCTGGCACCAAGCCATTCTTGACCATATCAAAGAGCATCGCATCCGGGTGGTGCCACGTATGGCCGGTCTTGTCGTGAGGCGGCGCAGGCAGCCTTCCATTGGGAAGGCGCTGGCGCCAATTCGGCTGCCCTTGCAGCGCCTCCCCGTGGCATGCGGCGCAATTATTCGCGTAGATCGCCTTGCCCGTCACCACGAGCATATGATCAGCAGGATCGATAAATGCCGGCCCCGCATCGCGCCCCCCGTAATACAACAAGGCAGCAGCCCCTGCGACCAAGACGCCGACAGCCCCAAGGATGAACCGCTTTTTTGACATATCGGCGCTGTGTTAATCGACCTTTACCTTGCCAACCATCCCGGCCTCCATATGCCCTGGGATCAAGCAAGCAAAATCAACAGTGCCAGCCTGGTCGAACTGCCACACCAAGCCACCAATCTTACCCGGTGCAAGCGTAATCATGTTCGGTTCCGCATGCTTCATCCCTGGCATCTTTTGCATCTCGGCAGCGTGAGCCTTTAAATCGGCAAGCGACCCAATCACCATTTCGTGCGAAATTTTCCCAGTGTTTTTAATGAAGAAACGAACCGTCTCGCCTGCATTAACCTTGATATCACTGGGTGTAAATCGCATGGTATCGTCCATCGTCAGTTCGATCGTGCGAGTCACCTTGGCCGGGTCACCGGGTTGGCCAATAGGGGAAGGTGCATTCGACATTGTGGACATATCATGGCCTGGCATGCCGTGCGAGGGCATGCCATGACCACCGCCATGGTTGCCTGCCGCTAATGCGATGGTGGGTAGCACGCTCAAAGCCAAAATGGATAGGGATTTCTTCATCAAAAGGACTCATTTAAATTGTGTGTGGCAGCGGTTTCCGGCCACCTATGTGAGAAAAAGCCGGCTTCAAAACCGGAAACTCAACCCCGCGACAAAACGGGTTTCTTGCTTGGCTGCGCCTTCTGCACGCGCGTAATCCGCCGTCTTCCCGAATTTGCTGGACCACTCTACGCCAATGTAGGGTACAAACTGACGAGTGACTTCGTACTTTAGGCGCAAGCCCGCCGTGCCGTCCGACAGACCGCTGCCGATACCCCGGCGTTCGTCGTTCTTGCCATAGAAATTAACCTCTACGCTCGGCTGAAGGTAGAGCTTCTGGGTAAGCAAGATGTCGTACTCCGCCTTCAACCCCAAAGCAGTACGTCCACTGGGGCCCACATAAGCGGTGGCGTCTACATCAAACCAGTAAGGCGCAAGCCCTTTAACACCAAATGCCAACCATTCCCGGTTCGGCGCACCGTGGCCATGATCGAAACGCACGCCCAATTCCGTATCCCAAAAGGTTGACACCGCATGACGCCAAAGTAACTGCGTCTTGGATTCCTGCAGTTTGCCACTCGCGATTTCACCCTCTGCCTTGATCACCGCGCGGTTATAGGTGCTGCCATACCATGCTTCGCCCTCATAGGCCGCCCATTCCTCCCCCCGCGCCTTGACGTACTCCAGGCGGTCAAAGTAAACGGAACCAAAGTTATGCGCGTCCGACATAATCAGCGCCTCTGACGGCGGCAAGGCATACTTGCCCGCATTACGCACGTAGCCATCCGAGTAGGCATTCGGATCGCGGGCATCGGGTGGCGCCGATCCGCCTTGCATTTGCATGTCGCCATGGTCCATTTCACCACCGCCCATATCCATTGCTCCCATATCGTGAGCAGGAGCAGTTGGCGCTGTGTTAGCTTGGCCATGGTTCATACCGGGCATGCCATCTGCTGGCTTAGGCGCAGCGGTTGACTTCATTTTCATCGTGTCATGGCCCATGCCAGGCATATTCATTTTGCTGTGAGCCATGCCAGGCATGTTTGCTGCACCGGCAGGAGCCGAGCTGGCCGGCATGGCGGTATGGCTGCTATGAGCATCATGCGCTTGGGCGTTGGCAAAAAGCGGCGTTGCACCGAGCGTTGCGATGGCGACCCCAAGAATACGTTTTCTTATACGAGTATTCACGGCCAGAATTCCCTTTTTCTCGTTTATTGAGTTCATGCCACCACCACTTCGCGAAACATCCCCATATCCATGTGCAACATCAGATGGCAGTGCCAGGCCCATCGTCCGAGAGCGTCGGCTGTCACGAGAAAACTGATACGCTGGGCGGGCTGCACGGGAATCGTGTGGCGACGCGCTTGAAACTGTCCGTCAGGCGTTTCGAGTTCGCTCCACATCCCGTGTAAGTGCATGGGATGCGTCATCATGGTGTCGTTGTGCAAAATGACCCTGACCCGCTCTCCGTAACGAAAATGAACCGGTGTCGATTGACCGAACTCCACGCCATCGAATGACCACGTGTAACGTTCCATATTCCCTGTCAGATGAAGCTCGATTTCACGCTCTGCACCGCGTGGATCCATCGGCCCGCCCATCGTGTGCAAATCCGCCAGCGTGAGGACGCGCCGTCCGCTATTGCGTAAGCCGATACCGGGATCGTCCAGATTGGTGCGCGGCATATCGACCCGCATGTCGGTGCTGGCGCCGTACTCGGTTCGGGCATGACGCACTTGGGTGCTGGCACTGCCTGCGCCCATTGCGCCGTGCCCCGCGCCAGCCATGCTTGCGTGGTTCATCCCTTGCATGTCGCCATGGTTCATTCCGGTCATATTTCCATGGCTCATCCCGGGCATACTGCCATGGCCCATGCCGCTGCCGTGATTCATACCACCCATGGAGGCATGGCCCGCTGCGCCATGACTCATGCCCGCCATGCCGCCGCCCATTGCCCCCATCATGTCAGCCATGTCCAGCCATTGCACGGGGTCTAACGCCGGTACGGGCGCCTCCAGGCCGGCATGCGTGGCTAAGGTGCCGCGCGCATAGCCTGTACGATCCATCGCTTGCGCATAAACTGTGTAAGCATCGTCTTTGGGCTGCACCAATACGTCATAGGTTTCGCCGGGCCCGAAACGGAACTCATCGACGGTGACTGGCTCGATATTGACGCCGTCGGCTTGCACGACCGTTAAGCCAAGGCCTGGAATCCGCACGTCGTAGAAGGTGTTCGCCGCCCCATTGATGAACCGAAGGCGGACGCGCTCGCCAGGCCGAAACAGCCCCGTCCAGTTCCCGGCCGGCGTGGTGCCGTTCATCAGGTAAGTGAGGACATCGGCCGACAGGTCGGCAAGGTCCGTGGGACTCATGCGCATTTCATTCCACATCTTGCGCTTGTCCACGGCCGCTTTCAGTCCCATGTCAGAGACATCTCGGAAGAAATCCACTGCCGTGGGCTGGTTATAGTTGTAATAGTCGCCTTGCATCTTCAGTTTGGCGAGCACTCGCATAGGGTCTTCGTCGGTCCAATCGGACAGCTGAACAACATACTCGCGGTCGGCGCGTATGGGGTCCGTTTCCGCAGGGTCGATGATGATTGCCCCGTAAACGCCGGTGGCTTCCTGCATGCCCGAATGCGAGTGGTACCAATAGGTGCCGTTCTGCTGCACCTTGAAGCGGTAGGTGAAGGTTTCCCCAGGCGGTATGCCCGTAAAGCTGATTCCTGGCACACCGTCCATTTCAAAGGGCAGGATGATGCCGTGCCAATGGATGGAGGTAGCCTCTTTCAGGCGGTTCTTCACCCTGATGGTTACCGTGTCGCCCTCGCGCCACCGTAGGGTCGGTGCAGGAAGCGAGCCATTCACGGTGGTTGCCATGCGGGGACTACCCGTGAAGTTGACGGGGGACTCGCCGATTTCCAGATTAAATTCGGTTCCAGTCAGGAGCTGCGCGGAACCCGTGCTCGTTGGGTTTGACTGCATTCCCAGGGCTCGGGCATAAGGCGACAGGCCAAGAAGCACACCGCCAGCAGCCAACCCTTGAACAAAGCGGCGACGGGGCATAAGTGGTACGGGAATAGCGAGCGTAGTGCGGCGTTTCACGCGAGGCAATCCTTTTGAGGTCAAATTGTGATTTGGGCTTTTTTTAGCGATCCGATGCCTACGCGACGAACCACTTCTTAACTTTAATCAAGTACGGCTGTCTGGCGCGTGACGGCAGAATTACATTTTTGTAATCAAAGAACATTGCGCAGGGCTCTCACAGCGGAATTGCCGTATCCAATGAGCGCAGAAACTTCTTTGCTGACTGAAAGCCGACGACTTGAAAGTCGATTTCCTCGCCCTGCCTGTCGAAGAAGATAATCCCAGGCGGGCCGAAAAGCCCAAAACGCTTGAGCAGCGCTTGATCGGCCGCATTATTGGCCGTCACATCAGCCTTGAGCAAAATGACATCCTTCAGCCTGTCCCTAACTTTCGAATCGGTGAATGTAAATAGCTCCATTTCCTTGCACGACACGCACCAATCCGCCCAGAAGTCCAGCATCACATAGCGGCCATCGGCAGCTTGCAATTGCGCATCAAGCTCAGCAAGACTTGTGATTTTCTGAAACTGAAACGCGCCATCAGAGCCTTCCTGGTCGATTGACGCGCTCGAGCTCACGAAGGCGCTCAAGGGCTGCAGGATGTCGCGGCTCCCCGATAATGCGCCGACAAAAATTGCCAAACCCAGTGTCAAGGCGATTATTCCGACACCCTTTCCAAAGCGAACAGCCCCGGGCGAGGTTGCGGGCAGCGGATCCAGCGCCTTCAAGTACATGGCCGAAATGATGAGCAAAACGGCCCACAAAATCATATGAACGACGGCTGGGACTACCGGGGAAATGAGGTAAATGGCGACAGCGAGCATGGTGACACCAAAGAAATGCTGTACCGATCTCATCCATGGACCCGCTTTGGGCAGCAGTGCCCCTGCTGTCGTCCCAAAAATCAAGAGGGGTACGCCCATCCCTATGGCCATCGTGAATAGAGCTAAACCGCCCAGTACCACATCTTCGGTTTGTCCGATGTAAAGCAATGCCCCCGCAAGCGGCGCTGCAACGCACGGCCCCACGATGACAGCCGAGAGCACTCCCATCAAAAACACGCTTACGACCTTACCTCCGCCCCGGCGATTTGCCGCGCCAGCCAATCGAGTCTGTATGGAGGCAGGTATTTGCAACTGGTAAAATCCGAACATCGAAAGCGCGAGCAGCACAAAGACGGCTGCAAAGCTTCCCAGAACCCACGGGTTTTGCAGATACGCCGCCAACATGGTACCGGCCATGCCGGCCGCCACGCCGGCCAGGGCGTATGTCACTGCCATTGCTAAGACGTACACCAGTGACAGGCCGAATGCATGCCGACGGCTAAGCTTGTCACCCTGACCAATAATCATGCCGGACAGGATGGGAATCATGGGCAGCATGCAGGGGGTAAAAGCTAGAACCAGGCCAAAACCGAAGAATGCCGCGAGCAGCGCCCAAGTGTTGCCTTGCGCGAACAGGTCCCGCACCAAACTTGTGTCAGAAACCGACTTCCTGGCAGCTTGATTGGGCGCCGTACCACTTTCGTCAATCGACTGTTGCTCAACAGCAGGCTGAATCGAAACTACGGGCGCAGCCGAATTTGCCAGCGAAATCGTGAGGGTTTGCTCCATTGGCGGATAGCAAACCCCTGTTGGATCGTTACAACCCTGGAAAGATGCGCGCAAACGCACCAACTCCGGTTTATCACTTGCCTGGCGATTCAACGTGATCAGGGCCTCTATCGAATCGTAATAAACCTCGACCGGCCCGAACGTGGGATCATCCTTGAGCTTTCCTTTCGGCAGCGATACGTCCGCAATCGTCACATCTTGCGAATTCTCAATATGGAATGCAATACGATCACGGTATAGATAATAACCTTGGGCAGCTGTTAATGTGGCAACCAAGGTGTCCCGATTCTGAGCAGAAACGGCCACCTGAAACGCTTCTTCCGGCGGTAGCAACTCTTGCTCTTTAGGTGCGCCGCCGAACAATCCCCGAAGAGAACCCAATACACCGCCTGATGAAGCGGCGGCCAAGGCTGGAGCAACCGATGCTGCTGGAACGGAGCCAACGGCATATGCGTGGCTAAAACCAGTTAGCCCAGCCAGTAGCAACGTAAGCGCCGCTACGATTAAACGAACTGCTTTCACCAGCTACCAACCATACGGGTTAATGGAAACCAATCAATATAGACCGCACATGCTGTCAGTCGCATGACCTAGAGATTACACTTTTGTCATGCGAGGGAGCCTGCAGTGCTTGTAGGCCGCAGCTGTGGTAAGAAACTTCTGAGCATTTTGCGAGATGCAGGCGGGTTCGATACAATGCTGCTGCGATGAAAAAGTTCCTCCTCCTTATTCTGCTGGCCATACTGCCGCTCCAGGCGTCCTGGGGCGTAGTCGGGATTTATTGCCAGCAAGTGGAGCAGGTATGCGTTGGGATCGACTGTGATAACGACAAAGAAGAGTCGTCCATTCCGGCCATAGAGCGTCAAGAATCTGTTACTCAAGCGCCCAAGGTTATGGATCAGTCTGATCATTCTTGTAATGGCCAGACTACTACCACGCTTACTTCATCCGATCAACACCTGGTTCCGCCATCGACTTCCGATCTTGCGCTTCGCTCCCATGAGGCGCAGCTAAGCCTGCCTATCCTTGCCGAACGGCCTGAACGGCCTCAATGGCTTTCGCTCATTTGAGCTGACTCGCCGCTATTCGGTTTTCTCTTGCTCCATCCGGCTTAACTACGCCAGATCGCGTTACGTCCAGCGTGCTCGCAGTCAGTCTCTAAAGCAGCGCCTCATCCATCGGTCGAAGGAATTTGATCGATCAGCGCTATTCCAGGGTGCCCCGGCACCCGTGGCAATCAACATTAGAGCGAGCAACGGTATCCAGTGCTTGAAGCAATTAATCTCGTGGGCGTGCGCGGAGAGCGCCGTCTGTTTAACCGCTTGAGTTTTCAGGTTCGGGCAGGCGAGTGCCTGCTCGTGCGAGGTGAAAACGGCAGCGGCAAAACCACCCTCCTACGCATGCTGGCCGGATTGACTGCATCAGCTGAAGGCGCTATTCGCTGGAACGGCCGCCTCCTCGACGAGCAGCTGGGCGAGTATCAGCGCGATATGTTGTATTGCGGTCACGGCCTGGGCCTGAAAGAAGACCTGAATGCCATGGAAAACCTATTGATCATCGCTGCGTTGGCCGGTATATCCACAACCCCCGCTCTTGTGTCCGACGCTCTGAAAGAAGTCGGTTTAGCGGGGCGAGAAAGCCTTCCAGTACGAGGATTGTCCCAGGGTCAAAAACGCCGAGCTAGCCTGGCTCGGCTGCTGCTCCAACAAAGCAGCCTCTGGATCCTCGACGAACCGTTGACAGCACTGGATACGGCCGGCTGTCAATGGTTGGCTGATGTGATTGATCAACATTTGCTAGATGGCGGGATGGTTGTCCTGACGAGCCACCAGCATCTGTCGTTGGCGGGCACGAGCCACAGTATCAGGATGAGCGCATGAAGAGCCCATTTAATCGCCATCCCATGTATGTGGTAGTACATCGAGACTTGAAGCTCGCCCTACGACGCAAGTCTGACACCCTCACGCCTCTCTTCTTCTTTGTCATCGTGGTCAGCTTGATCCCATTGGGTGTGGGCGCTGAACGCGAAACACTGCGCCAGATTGCGCCCGGAATTCTGTGGGTTTCGGCGCTGCTGGCAAGCATGCTGTCGCTCAACAGGCTGTTTGAACAGGATCACGCCGATGGCACGCTCGAACAGATGGCTCTTTCACCGACCCCATTGAGCATGCTGGTCGTTGGAAAGGTGTTAGCGCATTGGCTGCTGTCTGGTTTGCCCCTGACTGTAATAGCCCCGGTATTGGCGTTGCAATTCGATCTTCCTATGCCGTCGCTGCTGATCCTGACGGTGTCGCTGGCCGTCGGCACTCCCGTTCTGAGCCTTATTGGCGCAATTGGTGCGGGATTGACGCTCGGTGTTCGCGGAGGTGGTGTTCTCGTAGCCGTACTCGTGCTTCCACTTTACGTGCCTGTCCTGATTTTTGGCGCAGGGTCAGTCGAGGCAATTGCCTCGGGTCTCGGCGCGTCGGCACACCTTTCCATACTGGCTGCTCTCCTGGTGCTAGCTGGCTTTTTTGCACCGTGGGCGGCGACGGCCGCGCTACGCGTTGCCTTGGAATATTGAGCGAACGAATGATTAACTGGTTCAAATTCTCATCACCCAAAACGTTTTACCCGCTTGCGGGAAAGCTCATTCCCTGGCTTGCCGCGATGGCAACCATGCTGGCGATTGCAGGGATGTATGTGGGCTTTTTCGTGGCGCCTACTGACGCGCAGCAAGGCGAGGGCTACCGCATTATCTTTTTGCATGTGCCCGTCTCGTGGATGTCCATGTTGATCTACCTGGCCATGGCTTTCTGGGCTGCAGTCGGCTTGGCGTTCAATAGCCGGCTTTCAGCCATGATGGCATCGGCGCTCGCACCTACAGGCGCAATATTCACCTTTCTGTCGCTCTGGACAGGCGCATTGTGGGGCAGGCCAATGTGGGGAACCTGGTGGGTATGGGATGCGCGTCTAACGTCCGAACTCATTCTTCTCTTTTTATATATTGGGTTTATGGCGCTCCAATCTGCCATCGACGAGCCGCGCCGCGCAGACAAGGCGGGGGCGGTGCTCGCACTCGTCGGCGTAGTCAATATTCCAATCATTTACTTCTCGGTGCAATGGTGGAACACGCTGCATCAAGGAGCTTCCGTCTCGCTGACCAAGGCACCTTCCATGGCGACGATCATGCTCGTGGGCATGCTGCTCATGGTCTTCGCTGCCTGGCTGTATTCAATGGCCATCACATTGGCGCGAGTCCGCTGCATCATCCTTGAGCGCGAGCAGCATGCCGACTGGCTGTATCAATTGAAAGAGGTGAAACGATGAACTGGACAAGTCCTGGAGAATTCTTTGCCATGGGAGGCTATAGCACATATGTCTGGGGATCGGTCCTGGTCAGCGCGGCCGCGCTTTGTGCCGAATGGTTTTTTCTTCGCGGGCGCCGCAAAGCAGCGCTATCGCACGTGAAGCGCGAATTAACTTTGCGAAAGGAGCATTCAGATGAAACCTCGACATAAGCGGATCGCCCTCATTACCGGCGGCTTGGCCGCAATTGGCATTGCTACCGCACTCGTACTTAACGCGTTTCAAAGCAATCTGGTTTTCTTTTTCACTCCAACGCAAGTCAGTGCGGGCGAAGCGCCCGAGGCGCGTACGTTCCGTGTCGGAGGCATGGTGCAGACCGGCAGCGTGCAGCGTCAAAGCGACGGACTCATCGTGCAGTTTGTCGTCACTGACACGGCCAAGACGATTCCCGTCAGCTACTCGGGTATCCTGCCCGACCTGTTCAGCGAAGGCAAAGGCGTGGTGGCACAAGGGAAGCTCGACAAGAACGGCCTGTTCCATGCCGACGAAGTTCTTGCTAAGCACGACGAGAACTATATGCCGTCTGAAGCGCAACATGCGCTGGACCAGGCTGGCAAGACCATGAATGAGAGGCCTTGACGAAGATGATTCCGGAAATTGGCCATTTTTCCCTGATCGCCACCCTATTCATCGCGCTCGCTCAAGGCGGCTTAGGCCTCATTGGAGCAGCGCAAGGTCATGCTGCCTGGATCGCCTTTGCACGGCCCGCGGCGCGTGCCCAGTTCCTGTTGGTGGTCGTAAGCTTCGCAAGCCTGACCTGGGCGTTTATTGCGAAGGACTTCTCTGTTGCTTACGTCGCAGAGAACTCCAATTCGCAGTTGCCTCTGATGTACAGGATATCGGCCGTCTGGGGCGGGCATGAAGGCTCGCTCTTGCTCTGGATGCTGATGCAAACAGGTTGGGCTTACGCGGTCAGTCGATTTTCAAGACTGCTGCCTGACGCTATGGTCGCCCGCGTACTCGGCGTCCTCGGATTGGTTACCGTCGGATTCTTGCTATTTGTGCTGCTGACTTCCAACCCGTTCGAACGACTCACGCCAGCCCCTATCGACGGTTTGGATTTGAACCCTCTTTTACAGGATGTCGGCCTGATCTTCCACCCGCCATTACTCTACATGGGATACGTCGGTTTCTCTGTAGCCTTCGCGTTTGCGATCGCGGCGTTGCTGGCGGGCCAGCTCGATTCAACCTGGGCGCGTTGGTCCCGCCCTTGGGCTACCGCTGCATGGCTGTTCTTAACACTGGGGATAGCGCTCGGAAGTTGGTGGGCCTATTACGAGCTAGGTTGGGGGGGATGGTGGTTCTGGGACCCTGTCGAAAACTCTTCGTTTATCCCCTGGCTGGTCGGCACAGCCCTGATTCATTCTTTGGCGGTGACTGAAAAGCGGGCAAGCTTCAAGAACTGGACGGTCTTGCTTGCCATCAGCACGTTTTCGTTCTCCCTGCTCGGTGCTTTCCTCGTGCGCTCGGGCGTACTGACATCGGTACACACATTTGCCACAGATCCCCGCCGAGGCGTATTCATACTAATGCTGTTTGCTGTGGTCGTTGGCTCATCCCTATTTCTATTCGCGCTACGCGCTCCGAAAGTCGGGATGGGGGGGCGGTTCGCGGCAATATCAAGGGAATCACTGCTACTGGTAAATAACGTAGTACTTGCAGTTGCCACCGGCGCTGTCCTTCTCGGGACCCTGTATCCGCTGTTCATTGACGCGCTGGGCCTGGGTAAGCTCTCTGTGGGGCCACCATACTTCAATGCAGTCTTCATCCCGTTGATGATACCCGCGCTTATCCTAATAGCCGTGGGGCCGGTCGCCAACTGGAAGACCGCAAAACTCGGCGCAATGGCCAAACACCTACGCCTTCCAGCAGTCGTTGCACTCGTGGTCGGCTTGGTCACCCCATTTCTACTGGGTCGCTGGTCGATCTTCATTGCACTTGGCATTACGCTGGCGGCCTGGATCGCTGCCTCAGTGCTTACGGGCGTTCTTGAGCGCATGCGTGCCACGCGTAGCGGTTTGCTGGCGCAGCCGCGTAGTTGGCTGGGCATGCACATGGCACATCTGGGCATCGCTGTATTCGTCGTTGGCGTCACGCTTGTGACAGGTTACGAGACCGAACAGGACATCCGCATGATGCCGGGAGACTCCGTGAGCGCAGGTGGCTATGACCTTACCTTTTTGGGGGTCCGAAATGCCCAAGGTCCCAACTACATGGCAGAAGTGGGCGACATCGAGCTTTCACGAAACGGCCAGGTGCTGCGCACCTTGCATCCTGAGAAGCGCACGTACACATCCTCGCCGATGCCGATGACCGAAGCGGCCATTGATGCAAACGGGTTGCGCCACGTCTACGCAGCACTCGGAGAACCGCTTGGCGACGGCGCCTGGAGTGTGCGCGTTTACTACAAGCCTTTCGTGGATTGGATTTGGGCTGGGTGCATCCTCATGGCTCTTGGCGGACTGTTGGCCATTAGTGATCGCCGTTATCGGCTCAAGCGGCGTAATCGACGGACGGCCGCGCCATCACAGAGGACATCGCCATGAATCGTTTCTTATGGCCTCTCCTTGGGTTCCTTGTCTTAATCGGTTTTCTGGCTTTGGGCCTGACCCTTAAACCCAGCGAAGTACCATCACCCTTTATCGATAAGCCCGCACCCGGGTTTACTCTGCCTCAGCTCGCAGCACCTGAGAAGACGTTCTCCCCGGAACAAATGAAAGGCCAAGTTTGGCTGTTGAACATCTGGGCCTCGTGGTGTTATGCCTGTCTTCAAGAGCACCCAGTCATTACAGATCTGGCACGAAGCGTCCCTATTGTAGGCCTCAATTACAAGGATAAACGCGACGAAGCGATTGCTTGGCTCGAACGCTATGGCAACGGATATATCGTCTCTGCATCGGATACAGACGGACGCGTAGGCATCAACTACGGCGTGTACGGGGTTCCGGAAACCTTCGTCATCGATAAGGCCGGATTCATTCGCTACAAGCATATTGGCGCTGTGGATGAAAAGACTGCACGCGATACGCTTTTACCGCTGATACGGGAGCTCAACCGATGAAACGATGGTGGCTTATCCTGTTGTGCGCTGTGATCTCCGCACCAGTCTGGGCAGCGGACCGCGCGGCGGAAGAGCGAATGCTTAACATTGCCTCAGAGTTGCGGTGCCTGGTATGCCAGAACGAGTCTATCGCCGCCTCCCGCGCCGATCTTGCCGTGGACTTACGCCAACAAATACGCGAACAAATCCACGCGGGTCAAACTGATCAGGAAATCAGGGCATATATGGTTGATCGTTACGGTGATTTCATCCTCTATCGACCGCCATTGCAGGCCACAACAATACTGCTTTGGTTCGGGCCCTTGCTGCTTCTTGTATTCGGCTTACTTGTGCTCACACTGACACTACGACACCGCATGCGCAGCATGACTGACAGATTACTAAGCGACGAAGAACGCAAACGGGCCGAGGCGCTGCTGAAGCTCAACAATATCCCGGATTGACTATGAATTTTCCCTTTATCATCATCGCAGCCTTGCTAATCGGCGGTGCCACTCTGTGGCTCTGTGCGGTCCTTTGGCGAGGTCCTAAGCAGGTGAACCGCGTAGAGCACGGCGGCGTGAATACCGCCGTGCTGCGCGACCAATGGGCCGAGCTTGAGCGGGACCACGCCCATGGCACTATTTCGGCCAATGATTTGGCTGAGGCCAGAGCCGACTTGCAACGACGCGCTTTGGACGAAGCGGAATCATCGAAAGCGGGTTCAGCTACCAACGCCGGAAGCAGGCACGCCGCCATAGCGCTTGCCATTGTGCTGCCTATCGCGGCGACGCTGACCTATCTGTACTTAGGAAATCCTGCCGCGATAAGCCCGTCGTCGGCTCCAGGCACCAGTGTGATCACGCAAGCGGATGTGCAGGCCATGGTAGCTTCTCTGGAGCAGCGACTCAAACAGAATCCCGACGATTCGACAGGCTGGCTCATGTTGGCTCGCTCTTACCGCCATTTTGGACGATACGAAGAAGCTGCCAACGCATTCTCAAATGCCAACAATCTCGTCCAGACCGATCCATTGGCATTGGCAGAATATGCGGAGACACTTGCACGAACACGAAGCTCGGGCTTTGAGGGAGAACCGACCCGGTTGCTTGAGCGCGCCTTGTCGCTCAGCCCTGAGGCACCGATGCCCCTAACACTTGCTGGTGCGGCGGCCATGCAACGTGAAGACTATCCTGCGGCCATTAATTACTGGGGTCGACTACTGGAAGTGCTTCCACCTGATTCGGATGCAGCAAGAGTGGTTTCGGAGAGTATCGAACACGCACGAAAAAAACAGCAGGCTGACCAGGCCCGCGGGTCAGCTACCGACGTCCCGTAGTAGCTGACCGGTAGATTACGCCTTATGGGAGGGCGCGATAAGTGATGCCGTTTGGAGCAGGGCCGACCTTATAGGTCCCGACAACTGCCTGCGTGCTCGTGTCGATGGCGCTCACGGTATCGGCCTTGTTGTTCGTAATGAACACCAACTTGCCATCATCGCTCGCCACCACCCCGTGCGCGCCCATATCCGTCGTTACCGTATCGACAACGCGCTGTGTCCCGATATCGATTACCGACACCGTATTATCGGGATTGCTGTCACTGCCTTGATTGGCCACGTACATTTTGCTGCCGTCGGGCGTGGAAAAAATCTGGATCGGGTTGCGCCCCACTTGGATATTACCGGCGACTTTCCGAGTGCTCGTATCGATGACCGCGACACTATTCTCATCACGCAGAGACACATAGACCTGTGCCCCATCGGGTGTAAAAGCCACCTGAACCGGCGCTTTACCCACAGGGATACGTGCAGATTCTTTCAGATTCTCCGCGTCGATTACTGACACGCTATTGTCAGTAACGTTCGCTACGTATAGCTCACGCCCATCCGGGCTGAGACGCAAACCATGAGGATAACTGCCGGTAGGAATTTCGGCGACAACCGCTTTCCGGCTGATATCGACTACCGTTACCCGATTCGTATCAGCATTGGTTATATAGGCAAGGTCGCCGCTCTTGCTGGTGACGACATGGGCAGGATGGTCGCCGGAGGGCAGCGTCGCGATTAGTTCCCCTGGCTGGTTTGCATCCAAAAGCACCAGGCCCGCCTGACTGCCGTGGCCGTGCGTGGCGGCTGAAGCCGTTGGCTCGCTCTTTTCGCCACCATGGCCTCCATGGCCACTGGAAGGCGTGCCAACGGCTAGGAGAAGTTTTCCATTGGGCGATATTTGGACGTTATGGGGCACCACGGGTATATCCACCGTACGGACTTCGCCCGAACTTAGTGTGATCACGCTGATGGAGCCATCGCCCTCATTAGCGCTATAAACGACTCCATTGGCTAGCGAAGCTGCATTCGCCACTCCTATGGTCGCGGCAAGAACAACTGTAATCAAGCTAACGCGGAACTTCTGCATTTTCATCTCCAGAATGGAAGCAGGTGGTTTTGGGCGCAGGAACGGCCCAAAAGGCATGTTGGACTCTGTTAAACAACCGTCGACGAACCGGCCTCTTCAATGCCGTTCATCAAGAATGTTTTTCGTATCGGGTTGCGGCGCCCGTCGTGCTTCGGGGTTCCTGACGTCTTGTTCTTTGTGGCAAGACTGCATGCCTTTCATCATGAAGAACATCATCACGGGACAAATCAGGAAGAACAATGCTGGCGCCAAGGCAGTGATCAACTCACGGGCGGCGGGAAAAGTGGCATAGGCAACAGCGACCACAGCGGCCAAGCCAACCCCCGCTTTCAGCATCATCTTGATATCGCATTTCATAGTGTTCTCCTTGTGCGAGTTACGCTGAACTCTCAGCATGGCCAACGTGGTGCGACCATTAGAAGAACTGTAGTCGGGTGACCCTGTCGGACGCGTTGCGGGCCGATTACATATTTGTCATCTATCGCAGGCGCGGACGAATGAAATAGTTTGTGTCCGTGTGCTCGGCAAGGTTGTCAATGCTTGCGGTGGATGCGTCCCAATCGGAGACGAGTCGGAATTTTTACAAAGGCCGGAAAATACGAGTACGTCTTGTGTTGACCTTGCCATGATGGGAAGGTTTATCGTACGGGTATTCAACCACGAACAAAGAGAAGGCACGTCAATGGTCAATTTTCAGGTAAATGACATGACTTGCGGTCACTGCGCGGGCACTATACGAGCCGCAATAATCGCCGCCACTCCGCAGGCGGACATTGAGGTGGACCTCTCCGCACGTCGAGTAGCCGTGGAAGGCGTTACAGACATAGACGCGGTCGAGCGCGCCATTCGTGAGGCCGGTTACACCCCCGAGCGCCAGCCATAGCAGCGGCAGCGCATTAATGCGTTCTGATCTTACCGGCTGCGGTTGCGCTATCCTTGAAGAACAACCGCAGCGATTCGCGGATTCCTCAGGCCACCTGGGCCATCCGCCTGCATTCTTCGGCGCACCTACGGCAAGCTTCCGCGCAACGTTGGCAATGATCCATTGAATGTTTTGCACATTCTTCGCCGCATGCTTCGCAGATCTCTGCGCACACTCGACAAATCGCCTGGGCGAATTCACTGCCTCGTGCCATGTAGCTGGCTGCCACGCGACAAATCTGTGCACAATCCATGTCCAGCTTTATGCACCGAGTCATGCTTTTTACGTCTTGTTCCTGTAGGCACGAGACCGAGCAATGTTCGCACTCTGTCGCGCAGGCATAACATGCGTCGATGCATAATTGAAATTTTTCATGGGCCATATTTATCTCCATTGGAATGAAAATTGAAGGTGAATCGTGAGGCGGCATCACGCCGCCACACGAGAACCAGCAACCCCTAGGCCCCAGCGGCATCTTTAGCTGCGTCACCGCTATTCCAACAAGCTGCAACAATTTCATCATTACATATTTGTAATCTTCGCGTCATGTAGTTGTCGGCAAGCGTACTCTAGACTGTGAGCTTCCTTCGTCCATCGATCCCCCGATTTATCCCTATGAGCCTTCAGCCCGCCCTTAGTCCAGCAGAAACTTATGAGAATTATCTTGGCCGCAACATTGCGGATCCGTGGACGCGCGTGCTGCTGGCGCATGTTGCGCCGCAACCCGGGGAACGCGTGTTGGATCTCGCCTGCGGCACAGGCAGCGTTGCTCGACAAGTTGCCCCGCTCGTTGGTGAAAGCGGGCACATCGTTGCATTGGATGTAAACGCCGAAATGCTAGCCGTCGGCATGGCGCAACCTGTGCCCCAAGGCGCCACCATAGATTGGCGCGAGGGCGATGCAACAAATCTCGAACTTCGTGAGCAGGAGTTCGATCTCGTGCTCTGCCAGCAAGGACTCCAGTTTTTTTCCGATCGTGCTGAGGCGCTACACGGAATGCGCCGTGTCCTGCGCGAATCTGGAAGGGTTGGCATCAGCGTTTGGCAGTCGCTTCATCGTCATCCTTTGTACGAGGCTCTGTTCATCGCAACTGCGCGCCATCTCAATATCGCCGTCACGGATGTCGACATCGCTTTCTCGCTATCCGACTCCGACGCGCTGTACCGATTACTTGAGTCCGCAGGGTTTCAGGATGTCGAAGTACGTACATCAGCGCTGGACATCCGCTTGCCAGACGCCAAGCGGTTCGTCGACATGTCAATAGCCGGAGCAGCCACGTCCGTGCCGGCCTTCACGCGAATGGCGCCGATCGAACGCGCCGTCCTCATGAACGCCATAAAAGACGAGACGCAGGGAGCTGTGCAAACCTTCCAGCACGGTGATTCTCTCGTCTTTCCGATGGAGACGAATATTGCGACTGCAAAGCGATGACGTCCACGGCGATTTTTTCCACGAACCACGACCAAGAACCTGAAGAAGACAGCCATGAAACTGCTTCTCGTTGAAGACGAAGTCAAGACCGGCGATTACGTTAAACAAGGCCTCACCGAGTCCGGATTTATCGTCGACCTTGCGCGGAATGGATTAGACGGCCATCACTTGGCTTTGACCGGATCCTACGACTTGATCATTCTAGATGTCATGCTGCCCGATGTTGAAGGCTGGCGTATTGTTCAGGCATTGCGAGAGGCAAAGTCTGCGACGCCTGTCCTCTTTCTTACAGCGCGCGACAGCGTAGAGGATCGCGTCAAAGGCCTGGAGCTGGGCGCTGACGACTATCTGGTAAAGCCATTTGCCTTTTCTGAACTCTTGGCTCGGGTGCGGACTCTATTGCGGCGCAGTGCAGCCCCGGTATTTAACGACCAGCTTCAGGTGGCCAATCTAACGCTCGACATTCCTCGCCGACGGGCGCAGCGTGATGGTGTGCGCATCGACCTGACCAATAAGGAGTTTGCGCTATTGGAGTTGCTGGTCCGTCGCCAGAGCGAAGTGCTGCCGCGCTCTTTGATTGCATCGCAGGTGTGGGATATGAACTTTGATAGCGACACCAACGTCATTGACGTTGCCATCCGCCGACTTAGGGCCAAGATTGATGACGATTACGAGCCCAAGCTGATTCATACCGTCCGAGGCATGGGTTATATGCTGGACGTCACGCCTTCTGCTTGACGATGAAGCGACGACCCGCGTCTCTCGCTTTACGGCTGACGGTCTCTATTGGGGCAGTGATCACGATCGTTCTGCTCTGCTTCGGCTGGATGATCGAGCGGTCTATCAATAACCATTTCATTCAGCAGGATGTAGACGAGTTGAACGCAGTGGTTCAAGCGTTGAAGCACACGCTCGCCACCGCCCCGGCCAACGAAAGCCCTGAAGCATTTCGAGATCGTTTGGCGAATGCCGTCTCGGGCCACCACAACGCACAGTACCGGATTTCAACGTCCACCGGCTCGGTCATTTATTCGACACCCGGCTCAGACCTGGCAAGATTTGCAGGCATTGCGCGCCCCGTCGAGCGAATTTCCATTGACACCGTCGGCACATGGCAGGATCAGGGCGAAACATTCAGGGGTGCTCTGTTAAGAATGGAGTCCGAAAGCCTGCCCAAGATCGGGCCACTGACCATTGCCGTGGCAACCGGCATCAATTTCCATTTGCACTACCTCGAAAGCTTTCGCGGCTATCTTCGACTGATCATAATCGGCGCCTGCTTGATTGCCATTTTGGCTACCTGGATAGCGGTGTATCAAGGCCACGCACCAATACGGCGGATCAGCCGCGAGATGGGAAGAATCAAGTCAGATCAGTTGCACATACGCCTGGACCCCGACGGCGTTCCCGCCGAATTGGTTGAATTGACACTGTCTTTCAATGAAATGCTCCACCGCCTTGAAGAGGTCTTCAAGCGCTTATCGGAATTTTCGGGAGACATTGCGCACGAGTTGCGCACGCCAATCACCAATATAAAGACACAGACCGAAGTAGCGCTTTCGCAAGCGCGCAGTGTCGATCAATACCGGGAAATCTTGTATTCCAACCTGGAAGAGTATGAGCGCATGGCCAAGATGGTAGGCGACATGCTCTTCCTGGCGCAAGCCGACAATCATTTACTTAAACCCGAACTTGTCACAATCGATCTCGACGCAGAGATACGCACGCTTTTCGATTACTTCGGCGCGTGGGCCGAAGAACGTGGGGTCTCTCTGGAATTGATCAGCGAGCGAGTATGCACGCTAGGTGACACGCTTATGATCCGGCGCGCTTTGAGCAACTTGCTGTCTAACGCCATCCGCTATACACCGCAGGGAAGGACCATCTCGGTTCACCTTGAAGGCAATGGGAAATCTGTGAAGGTTCGGATAGTGAACCCCGGCCCCCGGATCCCGCCGGAGCACTTGCCTCACATATTCGAGCGCTTCTATCGCCCCGACGCCTCACGTCAGCGTTCTTCGGAAGGAGCCGGCCTGGGATTGGCGATTGCCAAATCCATATTCGAGGCACATGCAGGCCGAATTACAGCGTCTTCAACCCAGCAAGAGACTGCCTTCGAGGTGCGACTGTCCGCGCAAACGTGTTGAAGCCTAACGAAACTTCTCTTCTGGGCTTGTTTGCCGGGCGGGGAGCTTAGGACAAGCGCATGACCATGGGCATCAACTTACAGAAAATTGCCCCATCATCCCGTTGTCTTCGTGTTCAAGGATATGGCAGTGGTACATGAAGGGAGATGCCATCGCCGTCTGCGTGAACTTCACCAGAAGTTCGACCGGCCCCTGGGCGACGACGGTGTCCCTCAGTCCCTGATCACGAATCCCGGGGGCCGAACCATTACGGCTTAACACCTCGAAGTGAACGCCATGGATGTGGAACGGATGTGCCATCATGTCGCCAGAAACCTCCCAAACCTCGATGTCGCCAAGGCGGACCTGTTCGTCAACCCGACCCATGTCGAAAGTACGGCCATTGATGCCGAGCATTCCCATTCCCCCCCGCATCATGCCTCCCATGGAAGGCCCGCCGCGCATCATCCCTCCCATGCCCATGTTCATGACAAAACGTCGCCGCCGAACCGCCTTGACCTCATCCAGCCGCTCATAAGCATGCAATCTGTCAGGCACTTTGGATTCAAGCGCCGGCTTGCCCTGAGGTTCGAATCGAACAACCGTCTCCCGTCCAATTCTCCCCAGGTTTGCGGCAGCGGTCATCATGCCCATCATCATTGGAAGGTTGCCGTCCGGACCGGTTTCAAGTGTCGCTGGCCGGCCATCCGAAAAGTCAGCCAGAATTTCCGCACGCTCTCCCGGCGCAAGTCGTAGGGTGCGAAGCTCGACCGGCTTGTCAAGCAAGCCGCCTTCGGAAGCAATCCAGTGAAAGGGCCGATCATCCGCGAATGCGAGATCGTATTCCCTGGCATTGGAGCCGTTCACCAAGCGTAAGCGAACCAGGCCACGAGGCACGCGGGCTGTCGGGTTGACGGTTCCATTGACCATCAGCGTGTCGCCTCGACGTCCATGCATGACCGACATCATGCCCTGAGGCAGTACGAGAGTACCGTTCTCGAATTGTCGATCCTGCAGTATCAAGGGCAGGTCATCCACACCATATTCCGATGGCAAGCCGAGCGCCCGTTCATCGTCATCGCTCACAATCAGCAGGCCCGCAAGCCCTGCATAGACTTGTTCTCCTGTCCGGCCATGGATATGCGAGTGGTACCAGAGCGTCGCCGCCGGTTGACGAATGGGAAGCACCGGTCGCCACGTCGAGCCCGAACGGATGGTCTGATGAGGACCGCCGTCAAGCTCTCCCGGAATGAGCAGGCCATGCCAGTGGACCGTCGTATCCTCGCCCAAAGCATTCGTGACCACCATCTCGACGTCGTCGCCACGATGGACACGCAGCGTCGGGCCAAGATAGCTGCCGTTGTAGCCTAGCGTCACGCTCTCTCGTCCAGGGAAAAAGGATGTTTTGCCAATCTGCGCTTTAAGGACTACCGACTGACTTTTGTCGCGAGCATCAATCAGTTCGGGAATTTTCAATTGCCTTGACTCTGCGGCAGCAGATGGCCTCCATAAAGATGAAGCCGCCCACAGCGAACCGCCTGCCAGCAAAGTCCCGGCCAAAAAAGAACGACGTGTGAGCGTCATGAATGCACTTCCCAGTAAACCTTAGAGCCATATTGTTGGCATATTCCGCATAGAGGGCGAATGAGATAAAGTATCACTCATTGAAAGAAAAACTTTAGGGTAAGCGGATTAAATGGTTGATCTTACCTTAGCATGAGAGTGAGACAGACCGGCATCTCATCGGATTATCTGGTTGATGCTTCACCTACTGCTGGTGCATGTTTCCTTCGCTAATTCCAGCAAGAACCCCGCACGCCTCAACTTCCCGGTCATCGTTGCAACTCGCTCTCAGTGAAACGAGTTGTTTCTCAAGCGCTTGCAGAGCGGTTATCTGCGACCGCACATGAGAGATGTGATCATCGAGCAAGGCGTTGACGGCGGTACAAGGCTGATGAGGGTCGTCCTGATAGCTCTGTAGTTCGTGAATCTCAGCCAGTGACAGGCCCAGGATTCTGCAGCGACGGATGAAGGCCAGCCCCTCACCATGCTTCTCGGTATAGACACGGTAACCGTTGTCCTGCCGATCAGGCGGCGGCAACAAGCCCTGCTGTTCATAGAAGCGGATCGTCTGTGTTTCGACCCCTACCAACTGCGCCAACTGACCAATGCGCATCAGCCTCCTCCCCAACGGATTCTTTACTCTATTGACCTTATAGTAGCTTTATAGTTCTAAATGGTACCACAACATTGTTCAAGTGGAGTCGTATCATGAGCAAATCCTGTGGTGGCGCCTGTGGCGGTGATGCAACGTCCGCAGCGGATACCGATATACAGGCCTCCTCCGAGGCGCCAGGGAGATGGGTCAGTGTTTATGCCGTGCCGAAGATGGACTGTCCATCAGAAGAACGAATGATTCGCCTAGCCCTGAACGGCTTTGAGGAGATTCGGGCGCTGTCCTTCGACTTGTCGAACCGCCGGCTGAAGGTCGTGCATGACGGCGAGGTCGAGCCCGTCACCTCGAAACTGAAGACCTTGGGGCTAGGCGCCTCGCTTCAGGAAACCGTCGCTGCAAATCCGGAGACCATCAAGGCCGCCGAGTTTTCGGCAGCTTCTGCTAAGCAAGAATCCGGGACCCTGCGCTGGTTGCTCGGCATCAATGCACTTCTGTTCGTGGTGGAAATGACTGCCGGTCTGATCGCCCAGTCCACCGGCCTGATTGGAGAATCCCTGGACAATTTTGCCGATGCGGCGGTGTATGGGCTTGCCCTTTATGCGGTTGGACATAGCGTGAAAATGCAGGTACGTGCCGCGCATCTTGCTGGTGTACTGCAACTGATCTTGGCTGTGGGCGTGCTCGTAGAGGTGGTGAGACGCTTTGTATTCGGTAGTGAGCCTGAATCGCTGGTGATGATGGCTATCGCATTCGTCGCATTGATTGCCAATACCAGTTGTCTGCTGCTCATATCCAAACATCGGGAAGGCGGGGCGCACATGAAGGCAAGCTGGATATTCTCGGCCAACGACGTGGTGATCAACCTGGGGGTCATCACCGCCGGCGCCCTGGTCGCGTGGACCGGTTCCAATTATCCGGATCTGATTATCGGCACCATCGCGGGGGGCATTGTACTTAACGGTGCCAGACGCATTTTGGCGTTGAAGGGTTAAATAATGCTCATTATTGGCAAAAAGCTCTCGCCGTATGCCCTATTGTCCATATCGGGCCTGCTGGCAGCGTCTGATCAGGCTGTAAAGTGGCTGGTGCAGCAATCAATGGCCTATGGCGAGTATGTTTCGGTGACCCCGTTCTTTAACTGGGTGCACCTATGGAACACCGGTGCCGCATTCAGTCTTTTTGCGAATGGTGGAGGCTGGCAGCGCTACTTTTTTATCGGAATCGCGGTAGTGGTCTCGATTTTTCTGATCAAGCTGATCCTTGAAAATCGTCATAAAGGAGAAGCCATCGCTTACAGTCTTATCCTCGGTGGCGCCATGGGCAATCTGATTGACCGGGTCTTTCGCGGCTATGTTGTGGATTCCTTTGATTTCTATTGGCGAGACTGGCATTGGCCGGCCTTCAACCTGGCTGATATTGCAATTGTCCTCGGTGCCTTACTTTTCGTTTCCAGCAGCTTGTTGGGTAAAAAAGCAAACACCAATGCCGAGCCGGATGGATCTGACTGACACCTACGCCTATACAACACCATGACCGAACTTCCCGGCAACATCCTTCACCTGCCGCAATACCAAGTACTGGGCTGCAAATCAACCGACGACGAAATGCACTTCCAGGTGGACGTGCCCGATCCCATCGCCTGCGAGGAATGCGTCGTGCAGGGTGAGTTCGTACGGTTCGGCAAGCGTGACGTTCCCTATCGTGATCTGCCCATCCACGGCAAGCGGGTCACTCTCTGGGTGGTCCGCCGCCGATACACCTGCCGGGCCTGCAAGACAACATTCAGGCCCCAGCTACCGG
>JAEXOO010000003.1 GCA_023439305.1 Pseudomonadota bacterium | reverse complement strand
TTTTCGGGTTTTTTTGGGGGGGGGTGTGCCGCAGTACTCATCTCGTTACATCGAGATCTCTATGCCCCACTGCCATCAAACAGCAGCCGCAGGCGCCCAGAGAGGGGCAAACGGCAACATCCCCGTCTCCGGATGGCAATTGACATACTCGTAAGCATGTCCTTGCTGCAACACGAACAACTCATGCCAGGTCACTACTTCACGCTTTTCTTTGTAAAGCCGATTCATAGCAATGGCGTGGCGATAAATATCTAGATGGGTTTCATGCGAAGCCGCCCAACGCTCCAAGTGCTCCAATGACAAAAAATACCCCACTACAGACGTCTCTCTGCGGGGGGAGCCATCCTCGTTAAGGTTGCTCAGGATGCGAAGCGACATACAGCCTGTCTCCCGCTTTTGGTCACGTAGAAAATTCATCCCGCGCATGAGTTTGGGCTGCAGGGCATGCTGATAGTCATCATCCTGCTCGGCCCCCGCGCCCTCCCAGTATTGCCCAGAGCGCAGCATCGTTACATTGTGCGGCACCAGCGCCAGCAACCGCGCGCCATGACTCGCCGGGACCGCTGGCTCCGGCATGAGCTGACCCAAGGGGCTGAGCAGCTCATCAATCGCCGAAACCGGCAGTCGATCCCGAGCCGCGCCAAAATACCCGTTAGTGGTGATGGGCACAATGACGGAATCCGACGTGCAGCCGAAACCGACGCGATAATGAGGTCCGGAGTAAATTGTTTCGTGGCGGTCATAGGGCACACTGACCGTTTCCGCCCAATAGCCGAACGGCTCGGACAAACGCCGCGGGTCGGTAAACCATTCCCTAAATCCCGAGTTCTGCATCCAGCGCGCATAACTTCCCGGCTCTGTCCAATAAGCAACTATCACACCGTTGGTGTAGGACTTTTCGTCCACACAGCGCATGATTTCGTAACTTTCCGGCCCATTCGGCGCCTGCATCCACCCCAGCAGGCGGGCATGAAAAGCGTGCTCATCCACCCACGAAAGCCCTTCGGCTTGGATACCGAAATAAGCGCTTGTCAGCATTCCTATCGGCTTTTCCCAGCGCAAAGAGTAACGCGGAGCAGCCGGCTGGTGGCCTTGCGGGCGCCGCGCAGAAACAATGCGCGGGTATACGACATCAAAATTCATGGCATCATCACCTCAAATGATGGATTCATTGGTCGACACGGCTGTCTGCACCGCCTTGAGCGGCCTCTCCTCAACCAGAAGCCGGAAGACATCGGGGCGTGAATAATGCCCCACAGCATCGAAATCGAACTTTCCACGCGCCAGATCATCGGTATCCAACTCGGCGGTCAGGATAGCCTCCCCGGAAAAATCTGGACCGGCGACGATGCGGCCCAGTGGATCGACAATCATGCTGCCGCCGCGCATCAAAACATCGGCAGGCTCTTCGCTGATATGATTTTTCATGTCATCGGGCAGATCGGCCCGGGTCAGATACTGACAAGCAGACAACACAAAACAGCGACCTTCGAGCGCCACATGCTGCATGGTCGAGGCCCAGCTATCACGATCATCGGCGGTGGGAGCGCAATAAATGGACACGCCCTTGCCATACATCGCCATGCGCATCATCGGCATATAATTTTCCCAGCAAATCACCGAACCCATGACGCCCCAGGGGGTATCCACGGTAGCCAGGGTCGAACCGTCGCCAAAACCCCAGCACAGCCGTTCCGCAGCGGTAGGCATAAGCTTGCGATGCTTGCCGGCCAGCACGCCATCCGGACCGAAAAACAGAACCGTGCAGTACAGCGTGCCCCCATCCCGCTCTATCACGCCCAGGGCCACAAACAGCCCAGCCTCGCGCGCCGCCCGGCCCAGTTGCGCGGTCTCCGGACCGGGCACCTCAATAGCTTGATCATAGTAGGCGCGAAACTCGTCACGCCCCGCTGCCGTGCGGATCCCGATAGCAATATCGAAACTGACTCCTTTAGGGTAGCCGCCGAT
Organism: Pseudomonadota bacterium; assembly: GCA_023439305.1. GTDB lineage: Bacteria > Pseudomonadota > Gammaproteobacteria > Burkholderiales > Burkholderiaceae_B > Alcaligenes. The sequence continues at coordinate 151,550 of JAEXOO010000003.1, read as the reverse complement.
AAAAGCCTCGGGAAAAACCGCCACCGACACGCCCTGCTCCGCACACTCGGCAATCAGCCGACACGCCTTGTCAACAGTAGCCTGCGTGTCCTCCGGAATGGTTGCGACCTGAACTACCGCTGCCTTGAATTTTGTCATGATAAATACGCCCTTTACGCTTTACATTCCAAGATAAGTGCGACGAATATCGTCATTCGACTCGAGCTCCTGCGCTGTGCCCTGCATAGCAATACGACCGCTTTCCAAGACATAGGCACGCTTGACCACCCGCAAGGCCGAAGCCACATTCTGCTCAATCAGCAGCACCGCTATGCCCTGCTCATTTACTTTCTGAATGGCGGCATGCACCTCATCCACCATCATGGGTGCCAGACCATGGCTGGGCTCATCCAATAGCAATAGAAGCGGCTTAGCCATCAGCGCCCTGCAGAACGCCACCATTTGCTGCTCTCCTCCGGATAGCGTGCCTGCCAGCTGGGTACGCCGCTCCGCGAGCCGAGGAAACAAGGCAAAGCTAGCCTCTAGATCCACGCTCAGATCCTGCTTGCGCCGGCTATAAGCGCCCAGCAGCAGATTGTCGTAAACGCTCATATCCGGAAAGACATGGCGGCCTTCCGGTACACACGCCACCCCTGCCGTCACGCGACGATGGGCCGGCAGCTCACGCAAGTTGCGACCTTGAAACTCGATATCGCCACTGACACGCGGCAATTGGCCGCAGATGGCGCGGATCAAGGAGGTCTTGCCGGCGGTATTGGCGCCCAGGATAGCGACTGTCTCGCCCGCATCGACCTGGATAGAAACACCATCCAGCACCGGACGAGGACCGTAGCCTCCGGATAGATTACGTATGCTGAGCATGGCTTCCCCCCAGATATGCAGCAATGACATCGGGATTGGCGGACACCTCTGCCGGTGTGCCGTCCGCGATCAATTTGCCAAAATTCAGCACCAGCAAGCGCTCCGACAAGCGCATGATGGCGCGCATGTGATGCTCGACGACAATCAAGGTCAATCCATCCCGGTCGCGCAATTCGCGCAATGTCACCATCACCGCATCCATTTCGGGCGGCGTCAGCGCGGCCATGACCTCGTCAAGCAGCAGAATGCGCGGCTGAGTGGCCAGCGCCCGCGCTACCTCTCCCAAGGCCTTCTGCGGAAAGGTCAGATCGTCCACATCCGCATCAGCCTCATTGCGCAGCCCCACTTTGTCCAGGCAGTCCCAGGCCAAGGCCCGGGCATCAGCCAAACCATGGTGCAGCAGGCCTGCCGTCGTGACATTCTCCAGCAGGCTCATTTCCGGAAACAGCGCCGTGTTCTGGAAAGTTTTAGTCATGCCTTGACGCGCCACAACATGCGGACGCTTGCGGTCTATGCGCTTGCCGTCAAAGTAAATCTGCCCCGATGTCGGTTTCACCATGCCGACCAGCATGCTGAACAAGGTAGTCTTGCCTGCCCCATTAGGCCCGATCAGTCCGATGATCTCTCGCGGCCGGATAGTAAAAGACACATCATTGACAGCCACCAGTCCGCCGAAGCGGACCGTCAATCCGCTCGCTTGCAGAATCCCGCTCATTTGCCCGCCCCCCCACGCTTTTTACGAAGCACGGAAATCAAACCGCGCGGACACCACAACACAATGCCGATCAACACGACGCCGAAGGTAAACGGCGCAATGCCCGCTGCCTTGCTGGATAGATAGGTACTGAGCAGCTCTTCGAGCGGCACCACCACCAACGCGCCCAGAATAGGCCCCATCAATGTGCCTACCCCGCCGACAATGGCGATCAAGGCAGCGCGAATTGAAATGCCTGCGACGCTAAAGACGCTTTCAGGATCAAAGAAAAAGGTGAACTGGGCGAACAGCGTGCCTGTCGCCGCCGTCAACGCAGCGGACACCAAGGCCCCGATCAACTTCACCTTGAGCGTGTTGACTCCAGCTACTTCCGCCGCCTCTTCATTTTCACGCACAGCGCGCAACAGATAGCCCATTTTGCCGTTCGCCAGAACGGCGAATACGCAGGAGACAATCACAAACAGGCCAGTGAACAGGTAGACATAATTGCCTGCCCCGCGGAACTGCATCATCGCCCAGGAGTTTCCTACAAAAGGTACGGATATGCCTTGCGGACCGCCGGTAATCCCCGCCATGGCCGTGGCCAGAATGCGGCAGGCCTCACCAAAAGCCAGGGTGGCCAGCGCAAAGTACGGCCCCTTCAAACGCATGGTAGGAAGCGCCAGCACCACAGCCGCTACCATGGCCAGCAGCATGCCCAGAAAAATGCCCAGCCACGGGGTCACGCCCCACATGACCTGCAAGACGGTAGACGTATAGGCGCCAATGCCAAAAAACGCGGCATGGCCGAGAGAGATCTGATTGGCCAGCCCCCCCACGATATTCCAGCACTGGCCAAGAGTAGCGGCCATGAGCACCAGACACAGGACGCGCACGCCGTAGCCACGCGGATCGAGCAACTGTGAAAATGCCAAGGCGGCCAGGGCCACCACAGCAATAAGCAGCAAAGAACGTTTCATCGTGCCCCCTTGCCCAGCAGGCCTTGCGGGCGGAATGCCAGAAAAGTAATAAACACCACGAACAAGGCCAGATTCTGGAGTTGGATCGGCATGATCAAGGTCGACATAGACTGGATCACGCCCACGATCAGCCCGCCCACCAAGGCGCCCAGCACACTGCCCAAACCGCCCAGCACCACGACCGTGAACATGAGCACTACAAACTGTGTGCCAACCGTAGGACTGACGGCCGAATAAGACAGAATCACTCCGCCCCCGAATGCAGTAAGGCCCGTCCCCAGCCCAAAAGCCACGGCATAAATCGTGCGGGTATCAATGCCAAAGAGCTGGGCTGCATTTTCGTTCTGGGATGTGGCGCGTATGGCCCGCCCGACCCAGGTATGCGTCAATACCAGCCATAGCGCCAGCGAGATCAACAGCGCTGCCGTAAAGGCCAGGAGATAAGGAACGGAAATGAATAGCGAGCCGATTTCCAACGCAGAGGTCTGGTACGCTGTACGCACCGAGCGGAACTCGGAACCGAACAACATCAGCGCACCATTCTCCAGAACGGCGAGCAAGCCGACGGTCAGGAAAATCTGCGCTACCGGCGGCGCCTTGAGCACGTGTTGAACCAGCAGGCGCTGACAAAGCGCGCCGATAAGAAAACCGACGGCCAAGGCGGCAATCGATCCCAGTAACGGATCCAGCCCAAGATAGGACCAGCAAAACCACGCAGCATACATGCCTATCATCAGGAACTCCGCCTGGGCGAAGTTCACGATTTTCAGCACGCCGAACACCAGCGACAGGCCAACGGCAATCACGCCGTAGACCCCGCCAATCAGCAGCCCGTCAATCAAAGTTTGTATAAAAGCGGACATCTCCACCACTCCAATGGGCCGGGCAAGGCCGGCCTTGGGTTGACCTGCCTGATTTCTTTACTTGACCTCTTGCCCCATCCACCGCGCAGACGCCTTGGCAGCTTCTTCGGGGAATACGGTAACGAGATCGTCGCCTCGCCATTGCACAAACAAAGGATAGGCCGTGGAAGTCAGCCCCTTTTCGTCAAATGCCGTGCAGCCGCCGGGCAAGCCAGCCGCAAAACCATCACACATCTTGAGAGCAGCCACCGCATCGCGGATTTTCTCAGGATCATCAGATTTTGCCTGCTGTATGGAAGCGATCAGATGCTGCAACGCCGCGCCGTACATCAGCGACTCGTGCGCCATGAAAACACCATGCTGCTTCTTATATCGGTCCGCCACTCCAGGTAGGGAGTCGTAATTGGCGGGCGCAATAGAGAACACATCCTCGGCGTACTCTCCCAGACCTTTCTGAAAATCCGGAACGATATAGCCGGCTGCGCCTCCAATGACTGGCATAGTGATGCGCTGTTGGCGCATGGTTCGGATGATCAACAAGCCGTCATTGAAATAAGAAACAGGGAACACCACTTGCGCATCAGAACGGCGCAGCTTATTGACCAGTGGCGCCACATCCGTAATACCCAGTGGATAACCATCATCGATCACCACCTGTACGCCAGCCTTTGCCGCGGCTTTGCGGATACCCTCGGACTGCGACGTTCCGTACGCCGTGTCTTCATAGAAGATCGCGATCCGCTCCAGTTTGACGCCAGCCTTGGCAGCCAAATCCATGGAATATTGAAACTGCTTCTCACCAAAAGTCGTCGCTTGAGGGGCCACCTGGAAAATGTAGCGATAGCCGCGATTAGTAATCTGATCAGCAAAAGAGTGCGTGATCATGGGGATGCCCGCTCGCTCGGTGACCTCAGAAGCCGCCAGCGTAATTGAGCTGACAAACGCGCCCACCACACCCACCACCTGATTTTGACTAATCAAACGCTGGACCGCAGCGCCAGCAGCATTGGGTGCCGGCACATCGGCATACACCAGCTTGACATCGAGATCTTTGAGTGTCGGCTTGAGGTCTTGTAAGGCCATCTCGATACCGTTGCGCGCGTTTATACCAAACTGAGCATTGGGTCCGCTCAACGGCAAGATGACGCCGATATTGACGGACTCGGCCGCCTGAGCAGCGGGAGTAAAAGTGGCGGCGAGCGCCAATACTGGGGCAATAAGCCAGCGGGCCATGTCTTCTCCTTGAGTTGAAATTATTGTGATGCCGGGTTCCACAGGGATCGCCTGCAGTCTAAGCAGGGCCAAAAACAAAGTCAACACAAACCGACAATTGAAAATAAAATACTATTTTTTTGAGTAAAAACCCTAGTAAACATTGGATTTTTATCGTAAATTTGTTGTCGAGATAATTCGACAAAAGGAAAAAAATGGAAAACAGACTCCAAGCCTTGGACATGGACGACAAGGAACTCCGCTTCTATCTCGCCGCGCTCGAACTCGGGTCGGCCTCGGTCACCGAAGTATCTGCACGTGCCGGGGTATCCCGCACCAATGGTTACGATCTGCTGGAACGTCTAGAACGGCGCGGTCTGGTCGCACAGGAAAGCGAAGCCGCCGGAACCCGGCGCGTCATCCCCGAGGATCCCAGTGTGCTGATTCGCGACTGGGAGCGCCGCAAGCTCATGCTCAATGAGCTCGTACCTGAACTCCGGTCGCTCTACAACGACTCCCCGCGCAAACCTCGCACGCGTATCTACGAAGGCACTGAAGGCATTAATCGCGCTTTGTGGGAAACCCTGGAATGCAAGTCCAAAGTCCTAATGGGCGTACTCTCCATGCATGAACTATTGGAGGTTCCAGGGTCGCAATGGATGGCTGGCTTCATCGCCGAACGCGTCAAACGCGGTATTCAGCTCAAAGTCGTACGCTCGCCGATGCGCGAGACGGAACGCATCTGGCCCAGCAGCTCTGAGGAATTACGCGAGCTGCGATTTGCGCCGGCCGATCTGGACCTGGGTATGACCATGTACATCAATGACGACAAGGTCACTTATGTATCGTCCAAGGCGGAGAACTACGCCCTGGTCATCGAGAGCCGCGAACTTGCATCACTGAATCGGGCATTTTTTCAATCTCTCTGGATTCTGTCCGGCAGCAAAAGTCAGCCACTGGGAGCGGCGCCTCGTTGACGGCAAGGCCTGCCGTCAAGGCAAGACTCTGCCGCACATATATCCGCCCACAAAAAAAGCGCTCTCTGGGAGCGCTTTTTCAAAAATGTGCGACGTAGAGGGTTCGAACCTCTGACCCCAGGCTTAGAAGGCCTGTGCTCTATCCAACTGAGCTAACGTCGCCCTGACAGCCCTTGCAAGCCGACCATCAAGGTCCGCCGCCAATGCGAGCTCGCAAGAACAATCGAGCATTTTAGCGCGAAAACAACTTTTGCGTAGCAAGCCGCCTTACATAAGGCGCAATACTGTAAAAAAGTACGGTCAAAAAGACCTAATTTGCGGGCCAATGGTACAGTCGTGTACGGATAAATGAGAATCATTGGGAAATCCATGCAGACGACGAAGACCCTCATCAAACACGCTCTTCTCCTTGTCGCTCCACTTGTTTTGCTCAGTGCTGCAATGGGTACAGTCCATGCAGGCGTGAACTATCAACTGCGTCAGGTCCATGCCAGCTCGGGGGAAAGCGTCAACATCGACGCCTTGGTCTTCAACGATACCGGCAGCCTGATGACCTGGTCTGCGCCGCACAACCTGGTCCTGCAATGGCGCGACCACGAAGGCAATGTCGTGCGCAGCCTGGCCGAACTGGAAACACCCAACAGCCAGGCCTCTATCCCCGTCAACAATTTCACAGCCTATAGCTGGCGCGCCGTCGTGCCCAACGGACTCAAAGGCCTGCAAGCCGTCAATATCGAAGGCGAGCGAGTCATGCTCGCGCTGGACACCAATGCCCAGGGAGTAAGCCCGATCACCTCCACCCCGGCGGTCGCCGCCGTCGTGGACGCCGGCGCCGGCCGCGACCCGCGTGCACCCGACCCAGCCCTGCCTGCCGCGCAAGTGGCGGCCATCGGCGCCGCCGAACAAGGCCCCGCCATCAATAGCGGACAGGGCCTGCGCCCCGCCGCATCCAGCTTCGATAACTTCCGCAACGCCATTTCCGCCCACGATCCGACTTATTTCATTGTCGGCAACAAGGACGGCAATAATGCGCGTTTTCAGTTGAGCTTCAAATACCGTCTGCACTCGCCCTCGGATCCGAGCAACCCGCGCTTCTATGACCACTTCTATATAGGCTATACGCAGACAGCGCTGTGGGATCTGCACTCGGACTCCAAGCCGTTCGTGGACACCACCTATAACCCCAGCCTGTTCTGGCGCAAGGATTCGATCTGGGAATCCGAGCAAAAGAGCGTATTCTTGGGACTGGCCACAGGCTACGAGCATGCCTCCAACGGCAAGGCGGGCGACGACTCGCGCTCCATGAACGACTTTTTCATTCAGCCCGAATTCAACTACCGCTTCAATCACGGCGCCACGCTGACCTTCGCGCCGCGGGTCAAGCATTACATGTTCATGGGCGAGAACGACGACTGGGCTCAATATCGAGGCCGCGTGGACTGGCGCCTGCGCTACGCCCAGGACAATGGCCTGGTGCTGTCGGGTTTGTACAACCGCGCCTCGCAAGGCCGCGAAACCAAGGAAGTCACCATTGCCTGGCCACTCAAGCGCACGCCACTCAATATGAACGGCTATCTGTACGGCCAATACTTCTCGGGTTACGCCGAAACCATGCTCGGCTACCGCGATCGCAGTCCCAGCCAATTTCGCATCGGCCTGGCCCTGGTGCCCTGAGTCCTCTACAACAAACCGCCGCCCCGCCGCGCCCCCAGGCCGGCGCGGGCCATATCCTGTTCGCAGGCCTGTACCAGAAAACGCTGGAACAAAGCCACCAGACCGATCGGATCGCGCCCTTTGGGCCAGAGCAAGCCGACCTCCATGGGCTCGATCGGGTCGCTGATGCTGACGGCATGAATGCGCTTGCCTTCCAATGACCAGGGCCGGTACACCATATCCGACAAGATGCTGACGCCGAACCCATAGGCGACCAGGCCGCGCACCGCCTCCAGCGAGCGTGTCTTCATGGCGATGCGAGCAGGAAACGCCATCTGTCCGCCGTGCCGGATCGCCGCCGCATCGGCATCATCCACCGTCAACAGAATGTACGGCTGCTCGTTGATCTGCTCCAGCGACACGCTGGACTGGCGCGCGAGCTCATGTTGGTCTGATACCCACAACCTGCGTCTGGAACTGGCCAGACGGTGGTGACCGTATTGATCCAGGCCATCGATATTGGACAGCAGCCCTATCCCCAGGTCGATCTTCTGGTTCTGCAAGGCCTGCTCCATCTCCGGGCGCTCCATGTCCAGCAGCTCAATATCGATATTGGGATAACTGTGCTTGAAGCGGCTGATCAGGTCGGGCAGGAAGTAGCCCAGCACCGTGTACCCCGCTGCCACGTGAATCTGGCCCTTGATATTTTGTCGCTTCAGATCGGCATGATTGAGCGCATCATTGACGGCGTCCAGCACATGGTGAGCGTGGTGAAAAAACACCTGCCCCTGAGGGGTCAGCGCGACCCCATGCGGCAGACGTTCGAACAACGCCGTATTCAGCCGCCGCTCCAGGCTCTGCACGGCATTGCTGATCGCCGACTGGGACACATTCTCCGCCTCGGCGGCCGCCGAAAACTGGCCGCTGACGGCAGCGGCAATGAAATAGCGGAACTGTCGCAAAGTGACTTCGTGTTTCATGGCCATCCGTTTTTCAGATATCAGGTACACGTAATTTTGATTTTACGATAGCAAAAAGCTTCACTAGACTAAAGCCATAATCACAACAACTTGCACGAACACAATTCTTGCAGGAGACAAACATGAATGCTCCACTCAACAAGCCTCACAAGGCCCAGTTGGAGTCCGTGTCACTGGACGACAAATACACTGTCACGCAGGGACGCGCCTACATGAGCGGCACCCAGGCGTTGGTGCGCCTGACTATGCTGCAAAAAGAACGCGACCGACGCGCCGGCCTGAACACCGCCGGCTTCGTATCGGGCTACCGGGGCTCCCCGCTGGGTGGCTTGGACATTGCATTCTGGCAGGCCGACAAACACCTGAAAGAAAACGACATCGTGTTCAAGCCCGGCTTGAACGAAGACCTGGCTGCCACGGCGGTCTGGGGCAGCCAGCAGACCAACCTCTACGATGGCGCCCGCTACGACGGCGTCTTCGGCATGTGGTATGGCAAGGGGCCAGGCGTGGACCGCTCCATGGATGTGCTCAAGCATGCCAACTCGGCCGGCAGCTCGCGCCACGGCGGGGTACTGGTCTTGGCCGGCGACGATCACGGTGCCAAATCATCCACCGTCGCGCACCAGTCCGAACACGTGTTCGCAGCCGCCGGCATCCCCGTGCTGTATCCCTCCAATGTGCAGGAGTATCTGGATTTCGGCCTGCACGGCTGGGCCATGAGCCGTTTCTCCGGCCTGTGGGTGGCCCTCAAGTGCGTCACCGAAGTCGTCGAATCCAATGCTTCCGTGGACCTGGATCCTGAGCGGGTGCAGATCGTGCTGCCGGAGATAGAGGACATGCCGGCCGACGGCCTGAACATACGCTGGCCCGACCCGCCACTGGTGCAGGAAGCCCGCATGATGAATCACAAGTGGTATGCGGCCCTGGCGTATGTGCGCGCCAACAAGCTCAATCGCATCGAGATCGATTCGCCGCAGGCCCGCATGGGCATCATGACAGCCGGCAAGGCCTATCTGGACACGCGGCAAGCCCTGGCCGACCTGGGGCTGAACGACGAACTGTGCGCCGAATTGGGTATACGGCTGTTCAAGGTGGGCTGTATCTGGCCGCTGGATGCGCAGGACGCGCGCCAGTTCGCCACCGGCCTGTCAGAAATCCTGGTGATCGAAGAAAAGCGCCAGATCCTGGAGTACGCCCTCAAGGAAGAACTATACAACTGGCGCGACGACGTCCGCCCCAAGATCTACGGCAAGTTCGACGAAACCGAGCACGGCGGCGGCGAATGGTCCATGCCCCGTTCCCCCTGGCTGCTGCCCGCGCAAGGCGAACTGTCGCCCGCCATCATCGCCCGCGCGATTGCACGTCGCTTGAGCGCCATGGATATCCCCGCAGAGCTGCTCGCCCGCATCCAGGCGCGCCTGGCCATTCTGGACGCCAAGGACCGGGAAGCCCGCATGCCGCGCGTCACCACCGAGCGCAAGCCCTGGTTCTGTTCGGGCTGTCCGCACAACACATCCACCCGCGTTCCCGAGGGTTCGCGCGCCATGGCCGGCATCGGCTGCCACTACATGACGATCTGGATGGATCGCAACACCTCCACCTTCAGCCACATGGGCGGCGAAGGCGTGGCCTGGATTGGCCAGCAGCCCTTTACCAACGAGAAACACGTCTTCGCCAACCTCGGGGACGGCACCTATTTCCATTCGGGCATTCTGGCCATTCGCGCCTCCATCGCCGCTAACTCCAACATCACCTACAAGATTCTCTATAACGACGCTGTAGCGATGACGGGCGGTCAACCTGTGGATGGCGTGCTCAAGGTCACCGACGTGATTGCACAGGTACATGCCGAAGGCGCCAAGAAGATCGTCGTGGTCACCGACGAGCCGGAAAAATTCAAAGGCGTGAGCCTGGCCGGCAATCCTCCGGTCTACCACCGCGACGAACTGGATCGGGTGCAGCGCGAGCTGCGCGACATCCCCGGCACCACAGTCCTGGTCTATGACCAGACCTGCGCCACGGAGAAACGCCGTCGCCGTAAAAAAGGCACTTATCCCGATCCTGCCCTGCGCGCCTTCATCAACGACACGGTCTGTGAAGGCTGCGGCGACTGCTCCGTCAAATCCAACTGCCTGTCCGTCGAACCACTGGAAACACCGCTGGGCACCAAGCGCACCATCAATCAGTCCTCCTGTAACAAGGACTACTCCTGCGTGAACGGATTCTGTCCCAGCTTCGTCACCCTGAAAGGGGCACAACTGCGCAAGCCACAAGCCAAGGGCCGCTCGCTTGAGTCCTTCCATCTGTCCGATCTGCCCTTGCCCGTGCTGCCCGAACTGGACAAGACCTATGGCATTCTGATCGCCGGCATAGGCGGCACCGGTGTGATCACTGTCGGCGGGCTGCTGGGCATGGCCGCTCACCTGGAGAACAAAGGCGTCACCGTCCTGGACATGGCGGGGCTAGCCCAAAAAGGCGGCGCTGTGCTCAGCCATGTGCAAATCGCCCGCCAACCCGAACTGCTGCATGCCACGCGCGTCCCCACCGGGGAAGCCAGTCTGCTCATTGGCAGCGACGCGCTGGTCAGCGCCTCGACCGACGTACTCAGCCGGGTAGGCCGCAACCAGACCCGCGCCATCGTCAATACCGCTGCCAGCCCGACCTCGGACCTGATCGGCAATGCCCACTGGAAATTCCCCCTGAAGACAGCCTGTACAGACATCGAGAATGCCGTTGGGGAACACACCCGCTACCTCGATGCCAACGCCCTGGCGGTGCACCTGATGGGCGACGCCTTGTATGCCAATCCCATTTTGCTGGGCTATGCCTTCCAGCGCGGCTGGATTCCGCTGCACATGAACAGCCTGCTGCGCGCCATCGAGTTGAACGGCGTCGCCGTAGAAGCCAACCGCCAGGCCTTCCAATGGGGCCGACTGGCGGCCATGCACGGCAGCGGCGTACTGATGGAAGGCGCCGAACCCAGCGCCGTCGCCTTCCCTGAAAGCGTGCAGTCCCTGGTCAAGCGCATGGAAGCACATCTGAACGCTTACCAGAATCCCGCCTGGGGGCAGCGCTACCGGGCCGCCCTGGATCCCCTGCTGAACCTGGAAACCCGCCTGGGCCAGGACAAGTCGCTGCCATTAAGCCGAATTGCCGCCACTCAACTGGCCAAGCTCATGAGCTACAAGGACGAATACGAAGTGGCGCGCCTCTATACCGATCCGGCTTTTCTGGACAAGCTGCGCGCCCAGTTTGCCGGCGAACCCGGCACCGACTACCAGATTCAATACCATCTGGCCCCGCCCATCCTGGGCCGCAAAAACAGCCAGGGTCAACCCGTGAAGAGTCGCTTCGGCCCTTCCACCATGACCTTGTTCCGAGTCCTTGCGCGACTACGGGGCCTGCGCGGCACGGCGCTGGACGTCTTCGGCTACAGCCAGGAACGCCGCCACGAACGCCAGAGCATCGAAGACTATCTGGCAGACCTGAACGAGGTCAGCGCCCACCTGAGCGCAGACAACCTGGAGATCGCGCAACGCTGGCTGGCCTACCCCGAACTGATCCGAGGCTACGGCTATATCAAGGAAAACGGCAGGCTCAAGGCATACGCCCTGCGCGAGCAGCAACGCAGTCAATTCCGGGCGCGTACCGAGCCGCGCCAATATGTCGCCTGACCCCGAGCAATGACTCCTCCCTGGACGGCGCCGGTTCCCGCCGTCCACTTCAGCCCCGGGCTTATCCGCCCGGGGCTTTTTTATCAGTGCATGCCCGCCGCAGACTGCGCGCTTTCCAGAACAATGGCGGCATGCAAACTGGCATACAATCGAAACGAATCCAATCTTCGTTCCGCCGCCTGCAGCGCCCGATCCGGCACGGAACCCCTCTCTATGCGCCATCTCATTTATCTGTTCATCCCCTCGGCCCTGATCCTGCTGACCGCATTCAGGCTGGCTTTTTCCGTCTGGAAATGGCCCCGTGTCCAACAGGCCGGGGGACTTGCACCCGTGCTGTTGGGCGGCCTGCGTATCGACGCGCTGATGATCGCCGCCCTGTGCGCCCCCATCGCCTTGCTGGCGCCCTGGGTCGGCCATACCGCAACTGGCACGGCGCTGACCGCCGTGTGGTTTACCTTCGCCTGGTTCCTGCTGACTCTGATGGAAGTCTCCACGCCGCAGTTCATCATTGAATATGACACCCGCCCCAATCGCCTGTACGTGGATTACCTGAAGCACCCCCAGGAAGTGCTGGGCATGCTCTGGAAAGGCTACAAGCTGATGATCGCCGTCGCTCTGCTTGGCCTGGCGCTGATCGTCTGGTCCGGCTGGGCCCTGTTCGGCTCGGCGACGCCCGACCCTGTGATGAGCTGGTGGCTGCGCCCCATCTGGATGCTGGCCGCCGCCGCACTGTGCGTGCTGGCCATACGCGGCACGCTGGCGCACCGGCCCATCAACCCATCCACCGTTGCCTGGTGCGGCGACAGCATGGTCAACACCCTGCCCCTGAACTCGCTGTACAACGTGGCCTACGCCATCTACAGCATGAAAAACGAGCGTTCGGCCCAGGACATCTATGGCCACATGGACCCGCAACGCATGAACGACATCGTGCGCGAGGCCGCCGAGCTGCCGGCCGGCCCTGACACCTTGCCCACGCTGCACCGCCAGCAGGCCACGCAGACGCGCCCCCGCAAGCCCAATCTTGTGCTGATTGTCGAAGAAAGCCTGGGCGCTCAGTATGTAGGCAACCTGGGTGGCGCCACGCTGACGCCCGAACTGGACAAACTGGCCCAGACCGGCTGGAACTTCCGCCGTGCCTATGCCACCGGCACGCGCTCGGTACGCGGCCTGGAGGCGGTCAGCGCAGGCTTTCCCCCTACGGTAGCCGATGCCGTTCTGCGTCTTCCCGGTTCGCAAAGCCGCTTCTTCACGCTGGCCCAACTGCTCAAACAGCAAGGCTACCGCTCACGCTTCATCTACGGCGGAGAAGCCCACTTCGACAATATGAAGAGCTTTTTTCTGGGCAACGGCTTTGATGAGCTGCATGAGCAGTCCAGCTTTGAATCGCCTCAGTTCGTAGGCACCTGGGGCGCCAGCGACGAAGACATGTTCAACAAGCTGCACGACTTGCTCAGCCAGGACGGCGACCAGCCTACGCTGACGCTGGCTTTCTCGGTCAGCAACCACTCGCCTTGGGAATACCCGTCCGGTCGCATCGATCCGCAAGGCGAGCCCGCTACCGTCGAAAACACCGTGCGTTACGCGGACTGGGCTATCGGCGACTTCTTCCGCAAGGCGCAGGCAGCCGACTACTGGGACAACACCGTGTTCCTGATCGTGGCCGACCATGACTCGCGCGTGGGCGGAGCCAGTCTGGTGCCGCTCAAGCATTTCCACATCCCGGCCCTGATCCTGGGCGGCGGCGTTCCGGCCCGCCAGGACGATCGCATCATCAGCCAGATCGACCTGGCGCCCACCCTGCTCTCACTGATGGGCATAGACAGCGAACACCCCATGATAGGACGCGACCTGACCCGCCAGGACAGCGACCGCGCCATGATGCAGTACTACGAAAACTACGGCTACCTGAAGGGCAATATCCTGACCGTGCTGACGCCGCACCAAGCGCCCGGACAGTACCGCTTTACGGCTCCCGATCACTATGCTCCCTTGGCCGAAACGGATACGGCTCTGGCTGAAGAGGCTCTGGCCCATGTGCTCTGGCCTAGCTGGGCTTACCACGAACACGCCTACACCTTGCCCCACCTGCAGACGCGCTGAGTACGCCAGAAACATGCGCCTAGACCTTGACCGAAAAGCAGAATCGGTCTACTATGCTTTTCTTTAGTCGGGGCGTAGCGCAGCCTGGTAGCGCATCTGGTTTGGGACCAGAGGGTCGCGAGTTCGAATCCCGCCGCCCCGACCAATAACATCAAAGAGTTAGCTGCTATCGCGGCTAACTCTTTTGTTTTTGGCATTCTTTGCGGTGCAAAGCAATACTAATTCCTCAAGCGCCCTGCTTGAGCGTACCTGCAAGCCGCGATGGCGACACGCCAGCAAGCCACACCTCACACGGCAACTATGCCTCCTTTTTCTTATTCCTGACTTTGGGCTGATTAGCTCCGTGTGAGAACACCTGAGCGCTCCTCCAAGAAAGTTAATCAAACGACCCTTTCTAACCGCTCGACATATTTCGCGGGACCATTACATTTACTTACACGCATCTGACCCCATCGAGGATTCGACTGTCTGTGAGTCACAGCTTCTCCAGGGACAGTTTCCAGACTCGGCTGAAAGAGGGGTAAGATCAAAGGCTGCTGACACCAGCGCCATAATGCCCCACTGCGCTTCCATCCCGGATTTTTTTACCCATACCCACTTTCCGCGAAAACACAATCGTCCGCACGGCCATCGCCTTTATTGTGAAAAATGAAAAAAATCAAAACTTTACACGCCGAAAGAATAAGAAATACATTTAACACCCTAGCCCTTATTGCCTCTTTTATATTAGTTATAAGCATTTCTCTAGAGGCGTTGAGCGACAACCCATTTTCCGAAAAAAGAACCTACTCCGATGTACAGTTCTGGGTTTGTCTTTATTTTTTATTCGATCTTTCCGTTTTATTTTTTCTTTCAGATAAAAAGTGGCAATTTTTCAAACGCTACTTTTTTATTCTGTTGATGGCAATACCGTACCTTTCCTTGATCTCAGACATACATCTCCATCTGAGTCAGGAACAGATTTATTTCATAAGCCTGATGCCTTTGCTGCGGGGAGCAGCAGCACTTGTCCTTATCGTTTCGTTCATTGTTCAAAAAAACACTACCGCACTTTTTATTTCCTACCTTATATTTCTTGCATCTATTATTTATTTTCTTACTTTGATTTTTTTTGTGGTGGAGCATCGCGTCAATCCTGATGTCAAAAGCTATGCGGACTCGTTATGGTGGGCAGCTATGACTGTCACCACAATCGGTTCCACCACGCAGCCAGTAACCATAGCAGGCAAATTCATTACTACCGGCATGGCAATGACAGGAATGACTATTTTCCCAATTTTCACAGCCTACGTCACTACGTTGATAAATAAAGTTGCGCAGCGCGAATTCATGGCAAATCAACCATCGAAACAACGTAACAACACCGCTGCCTAACTTCCATTCGGGCCACCGGCCCTCTGACCGTCTTCTCCAGGCCCGCTGCTCAGCCTTGCTTTTCGTTACGCAGAAAACTCAGCTTCCCATTCGGTTCGATATAAGCTTGCTGAACCAGCTCCAGCGATTCAATACCCGCCAGGCGCATTTCACTCAGGATTTCCTCTCGCGTCACGTACTCGCGCCGCATATTGCGCCACTGCAGCTCGCCATTCCGTACCACGCAAACCTTGCGCGGCGTGATCAAGCGATCCAGCTTCGGAAATCGGTATAAGGCCAGATCAGTCAAATAGCCCCAGCCCACGATGACCGCGGCCACTAGCAGGCCGTCCGTCAGCGAATTGCTGCCCCCTGTCATGGCATTACCGCTGGCATCGGCGATCAGCAGCAGAATCAGCAGATCCGCCACGCCCAGCGAACCCAGCTCGCGCCGGCCCGCCAGCCGCAGCAGAAAAAACAGGACAAAATAGACGGCGGTGCCGCGCAGCACGGACTCCAGCACTGGGTTTTCCAGTGCGAAGACCATGCCCCACTCTATGCCGTCCATATCTCCTGCCGGATCAGTTCAAGTCAAAATACTGATGATTCTTGGGCCGCTGCGCAGCAACGTCTTTCGCCGTGGACTTGTCGGTATAGTCGTTGCCAAAGTGCGTGCGGATGTAGTTCACGACCTCAGCAATCTGCTCGTCGTTGAGCACGCCGCCCAGTCCGGGCATGCCTTTGTTGCCCACCGTCACCATGTAAATGGGGTAACCGGCCGCCGCCAGCTTGGGATTCTTGGCCAAGGCAGGATACATACCGGCGCCTTCCGCTCCCTTGCCTCCGGCCATATGGCACGAGATACAGACCTGATCGTAGATCTCCTGGCCCGTCTTCTGGGTGAATACCACCGTGTCGCCACCGACTACGGCCGTATCGGCCATGCTGACGCTCAACAGGCCCGAGGCAAGAAAAACAGCAAGTGAACGCAAAATCATGACTTGGCTCCTTGAGTATCGGCCTGACGGTTGCCCGTCACGTGCGCATGCAGTCGGGTAATGGCGTTCAGCGCCGATAGAATGGCGCCCTCCTGCCAGGCATTTACATACGAGGCATGCTCCCCGGCCAGCACCAGGTTGCCGTCGATCTTGCACAGATTGTCGTAATGCGCCTTACGGGTCTGCTCGGTCCACATCCCGTAGCAGCCCAAAGTCCAGGGCACGCGGTGCCAGGCGACAGCCACACCGTTCTCGAACTCGTCCTTGTACTGCTTGTGGATCTGTGCGCCGTACTCCACCGCTTTGCTGACCCGCTCTTCAGGACTGAGCGAGGACCACTCCATGGCCGACGGGCCGAACATATAGCCGCCCAGCAAGACGCCTTTCGGGGACGACAGCATGCCGGTGCTGGGGTAAGAGATCTGCGTGATGGGCAGATCCGTATAGGTGATGCCACCATAGATGGCCTCATCATCCTCCCAGAAGCGGCGCTTGAACTGCAGACCGATCTTAACCGAAGGCGCGTAGGGCACGGCATCAATGGCTGCATGCATTTCCTTGCTGACATCCAGATCAATCTGGCTGAGGATAGACAAAGGAATCGTGCACACACACCAGTCCGCCGTTTCCTTGGACTCTTTGCCGTTGCTGTGGTCGGTATACGTCACCGTGACCTTGCCATCCGTCTGCTTGATGGCGGTCACCTTCGCATTGAACGTAAACAGCCCCTCCAGCTCCCGGCCGAAGGCTGCGCCGATCTGGTCCATGCCCCCCACGGGCTGGAACATGGTCTGCTGGAATTCATACAGATCGTGTATGCCCATATTGTGCCAAACGTTGGAACGCACAATATCGGCCAGGGCCAAGGGCTCGGAATAGGTAGGCGCGGCATCCAGTCCGCCGCCGCCATCGCGCTCGAAACCGCGCACGGCCGAACTGGCTTCGCCCTTCACGTACGCCATGTTCTTGTCCAGCGCGCCCCACGTGCGCAAGGCTTCCAGCATCTGCTCCTGATCTTCCTTGGACATGGGGTCATCCAGCTTGCCGGTATTGATCGCCTTGGACATCAACTCGGCGACCTGTCCCTGGAAATCGGCATGAATATGACGGAAACGCTGCGGTACGCCATTGAAATGGCCGCTGCTGTGCAGATAGGCGTTGAAGTTGTACTGGATGAAAGGCTCCAGCTTGACCTTCAGGCGCTTGCAATAATCCAACAGAGCACGATGGTGGAACGGAATGCGCCACGGACCCGGATTGATGTATTGGTCCTTGTCGAATTTGACATCCTGTTTGGCGCCGCCCAGCTCCGTGAAGCTGTCCCCGCCATGCAGCGACCAGTTGCGCCCGCCGACCTTTTCGCGGTATTCCAGGATTTTGACCTTGTAGCCCGCATTACGCAGCTCCAGCGCCGCCACCATGCCGGCCAGGCCCGCTCCCAGAATCACAACGCTGGTGCCCTCCTTGGGCTTGCCCTCCAGCTTGATGGGGCCGTCGTAGCTGCCTTCGGCGGCATGTCCCAGCCTCATCATGGCCTGGTACATGGCCGCGCCCCCTGCCGCATAGCCCACCATAGTCAGGAAACGTCGCCGTGTCAGCGTCTGGCTCTCTAGCAGTATGCTCATCTTGTTCTCTCCTCTGGAAAACTCGATGAGCAGCATTCTTGCCCTGTTCTGCTGCTAATCCCCCGGTGCTTTGAATGCTGCTCACTTCTGAAAAACAAACAACAACAGCAAAGCGTGGATGCGACTACTGCGTCCACTATAAGCCGTCAGCTTCAAAGAACCCAACTCGGGAAACACTCACTTACAGCACAAGCCCTGTAGTCTTTCCTATGGTGCCAAACTGTTTTTTTAGATCGACTCACTACTTCACTTGCCATTTCTATCACAGGGAGATATAATTTTTTTCTTAGTCGGGGCGTAGCGCAGCCTGGTAGCGCATCTGGTTTGGGACCAGAGGGTCGCGAGTTCGAATCCCGCCGCCCCGACCAAAAAATTCAAAAGCCTTGCAGATTTCCATCTGCAAGGCTTTTTGTTTTACGCGCCTCGACAGGCAAGCTAGCGTGCACCGGCGCCGACCGAATCGGGCAAGCCGAACACAGCGTCAAAAGCCCAATTATAAAGAAAGGCAAAAATGGGGAAAAAAGCCAGCAGCACCAGCTCCATCATGAAGGCCTGCCACAACGTCACGCCCAGCCACCACGCAATCAAGGGAATCAACAGCGATACCAACGCCAGTTGAAAACCCGCCACATGCAGCACTCGATGCCAGAACGTGCGGGTCTGCACAGCCCGGTGGCGTTCCCAGGCTTCGAACAACATGTTGTAGAACAGATTGACCGACACCGCACACGTGCTGATCATGATGGACAGAACACCGCTGGCCATGACTCCCGCTCCGCTCAAATGCCCCAACACCGTGGCCGCCACCAGCATGCCGAGCAACTCGAACATCCCCACATAGACAATTTTTCTTTTCCAGCCCTGCACAATAAACATCCTTGATGAAATCGTTGGAAAGGATGATTATCCAGAATAGGACTTTTAGAAAAAGTCAGATTCCATCAGTTTTGCTTATGGTTAAGAGATGCTGAACAGTGATCACCTGGAACTGCTGCTGGCAGTGGTGGAACATGGCTCCTTCTCCGGAGCCGCGCGAGCGCTGCGCCGAACGCAGTCGGCCGTCAGCATGGCGGTCGCCAATATGGAGGCCGAGCTGGACCTGCCGCTGTTCGATCGGAGCAGGCGCGAACCGGTGCCCACTCCTGAACTGCTGGCCATGCTGCCCGATGCCCGACTGATCGCCGGCCGGTTGCAAAGCCTGCGCCTTCATCTGCGTGAACTGTCCGGCGGGCTGGAAAGCCGCCTTCGCCTGGGCTTGGTCTGCGACGCCGACCCTCTGCCCGCGTTGCGGGCTTTGCAAATGCTGGAACAGCACTATCCGGGACTGGACATCCAGCTTCGCACCGAACCGCAAAACACCTTGATCAAGGCCTTGCAGCAGCGCGAACTGGATATCTGCATCGCCTATGGCGGCCTGGAACTGGAAAACGTCGAGATCGTCCAGTCGCTCTGGACCGAAACCATCAGCGCCGTAGCGGCGCCGGGCCATCCTCTGCTGCGAGACGGCCCCTGCCCCTTGGAAGCGCTGAAAGCACACCGCCAGATCGTCGTGGCCCACCCCGATTCAGATATCAGCGGCGACCGCTCCATGCTGAGCCTGCGCCAATGGAAGGTCAACAGCCTGACACTGGCTCTGGAACTGGTGGAACGCGGCCTGGGCTGGGCCAACCTGCCACTGTCCTGCCTGGAGTCCAGCTTGGTCTCCAGACGCCTGGGCCGCGTCCAATTTGCCACCGGCAGCAACGGTTTGGATCTGCCGATTTACCTGCTGCAATCCAAAGGACATGACGCCGGCAAAGCCCAGGCCCTGTTCCGACAGGCCTTGCAAGACTTCACGGCAGCGCGCGTCCGGCCCCAGGGCTAGTCTGGCACGGTGACATTCGCCTGCCCGCTGTCGGCCAGGAACTGAGCCACCATGCCCTCGCCCTTCTGTCGTGCAATAAACGCCTCCATCCAGGCATGTGCCAAGGTGCGGCCAGATGGTACGGCCATGGCTTGCCGGATTACGGTGAAACTGTCATCCAGCACACGCAAACCGCTGCGTGAACGAGCATACCGAACCAAAGGCTGTCGCACCCCGGCCGCCGCATCCAGCTCCTGCTCGACGAACAGGTCGATCGCCGCAGCCGAGGTCGGCGCGCGCACAAGATCGGCCTGTTTCAGGGTACGGCTCAGGAACAAATCGTAGGCCGCTCCCTTGCCCACCGCAATGCACACGCCGCGCTGGTCCAGTTGTTCGACCTGTCTGTAGGCGGAGTCGTCACGCACCAGATAGGTGCCTTCGATATGCACGTAGGCCTGCGTGAACAGAATTTTCTCGGCGCGCTTGGGATCGATCGCCAGAAAGGCCAGATCCCAATCGTCCCGGTAGACGGCCTCCACCACGGCCTGAGCCGAGTCGAAACCCTGGAACTGAACGCTCAGCCCCAGATCCTGGGCCACGCTGCGCGCCAGATCCGCCGATACGCCTCGGGGCGATTGTTCGTGCTCGCCGCGCTGCGCCAACACGGGGTTGCCGTAATTGATGGCGACGCGCAAGACGCCTTCCGGGGCCAACTCAGCGGCGACAGCCTGCTTTTGTGTCATGGATACGCTCCGTCATACTTGTTATTCCTGTGTCCCCCTACAATACCCCACGTTGCTGTCCTTTCAAATTGTGGAGATTGTGCATGTCCCGAGATGATCTTGGAAAACTGATTCTGCGCGTAGGCGTCGGCCTGCTGCTCTTGCTGCATGGCATCGCCAAGATACGCTATGGCATAAGCGGCATCGAAAAAATGGTGGTGGCGAACAACCTGCCCTCCATCGTGGCCTGGGGCGTGTATTTGGGCGAGGTCGTGGCGCCCGTTTTGATGATTCTGGGATTTTATGCGCGCGCGGCCGGCCTGGTGGCGGCGCTGAATATGGTCATCGCTCTCTTGCTGGCGCACAGCAAGCAATTTGCCTCGTTTTCATCGCAGGGCGTCTGGGTTCTGGAGCTGCAAGGCCTGTTCCTGATCGGCTGCCTGACCGTAGGGCTGATAGGCGCTGGAAAATACAGCGTGGGCGGCAGCAGCGGCGCCTGGAACTGAGGGATTAACACGGGAGTCGCCCAGCTCCTGCCGGACGTGCGCTGCAGTCAGGCGGCCAGCGCCAGATCCAGTCGCAGGCCGCCTCGAGCTGAAGGTCCGGCCTGCACCCGCCCATGATAGCTTTCAGCCAGCTCGCGCACGATATCCAGCCCCAAACCAAAACCCGGATGACGTTCATCAGCTCGCTGGCCGCGCCCGAACACCCGATCGAGCTGGTCGGCGCTCAGACCGGGCCCGTCGTCTTCGACCACAATGCGCAGCTCACCGTCCTCCTGGCTGACATCGCACCAGATATGCCCGGCCGCCCACTTGCAGGCGTTGTCCAGCAGATTGCCCGCCATTTCCTGCAAATCCTGCTCCTCGCCCTTGAATATCAGCTCCTGCTCCGGCAGGCTCAAATGAATTTGCTTGTCCGCATGCAGCCTGCCCATGACACGGCACAAGGCCTGAAGGCTGGCGCGCACATCCGTGCGCACGCCGATGGCGCGCACCGCCGTGGCCCGCGCCCGCGACAGATGATGGTCGACCTGGCGCTGGGCCAGCGCCACCTGCTCGCTGACCAGCGCGGCCAGTTGCGGATCGGCGCCCGCCGCCGCATTGCCCATGATGGTCAAGGGCGTCTTGACCGCATGCGCCAGATTGCCGGCCTGAGCGCGTGCACGATCCACCATCCGGGCATTGGCGCTCAGCACCGCATTGAAATCATCCACCAGAGGCTGGATCTCGGAAGGAAAGCGCCCGCCGATCTCGGGCTGGCGCCCTTCCTGCACATCCAGCAAACGTCGGCGCAGCAAATGCAGCGGATATAGCGCCAGCACCACCTGGAGCACGGCGGCCAGAATCAGCCCCAGCGCCAATCCGCCCAGGGACAGAAACAGAATGCGCTGGAAACGCTCCAAGGGCTCGGCCAACAGCTCCCGATTGCCGGCCACCATGATCTGCAGGCTTTGACCCTTGTCGTTGATTTCGTCCAGCTCCTGGCGCACCACGATCAGGTTCTGTTTTTCCGGGCCGATCAGTAAGAATGAGCCATGCGAGCTTCCCGGCGCCCCCGCGTCCAGAGCCTCATCCCACAGCGAGGTCGAGCGCAGCGCCACAGTCCACTTGCCGCCCTCGCCATCCCGACGGGCTATCTGCCAGTACATGCCAGAATAGGGCTGCTCGAACAAAGGATCGCTCAGCCGCGACTGCAGGGACAGATTGTCGGGGTTTTCAAGATTGACATCGGCCATGATCTGGTCAAGATGGGTTTGCAGACGCTGTTCGAACTGGCGATAAACATGGTCCTGGAACAAGCGGTTCAGCCCCAGCCCAGCCAGAATGATGCTGACTACGATCCAGGCCAGGGTGCCCAGCAGCAACCGGCCGCGCAGAGACCCCAGCCAGCCGCGACGCCGCAAAGGACTCATGACGAGGGATCCACCAGTCTATAGCCCATGCCACGCACGGTCTCGATATAGCCGGTGGGCAGCTTCTTGCGCAGGCGCACGATAAAGACCTCAATGGTATTGGAGTCGCGCTCGAAATCCTGAGAGTAAATGTGTTCAGTCAATTGCGTGCGCGACAAGACCTCGCCCGGATGATGCATCATGAAGGCCAGCAAACGATACTCGTGACTGGTCAAGGCCAGGGTCATGCCGTCGCAACTGATGGACGACGAGCGCGGATCCAGCTCCAGCGCCCCCACCTGCAGGCGCGGATTGGCCTGCCCCGCCGCCCGGCGCAGCAGGGCCCGCATGCGCGCCAGCAGCTCTTCCATATGAAAGGGCTTGCCGACATAGTCGTCGGCGCCGGCATCCATGCCTTCAACCTTGTCGTGCCAATCATTACGGGCGGTCAGAATCAGCACCGGCATGGTCAGCCCGGCCGCACGCCAGCGTCGCAATACCGACACCCCGTCCATACCGGGCAAGCCCAGGTCCAGAATGACGGCATCAAAAGGCTCGACCTCGCCCAGATAGTGCCCTTCACGCCCGTCGTGCGCCGCTTGCACGGCATAGCCCGCTCGCTCCAGCGCCTGTTGCAACTGCATGGCCAAGGTGGGCTCATCCTCGACAATCAATATTCTCATTTCAGTGTCCCCCCTTGGACGAGCGCCGGGGGCCGCGCACAGCCAGTACCTCGGCTGTCAAGGCATCCACCTTGAGCCGCAGAAGACGGTTTTCATTGAACAACATGCGCAGGTCGTACACCCAGACTCCAAAACGTTCATCGTATTCAAACTGCACGCGCAACACGCGCCCAGGATATTCCGGCCTGAGACGGCGCAACACTTCTCGCAACGGCAGTGCCTCGCCGCGACGCACCGCCTCGCGGGCCTGATCATGCCCCCGGTAGGCCGGTCCTGGCGGCCAATGCGGGTTGGGTCCGAAGCGCTCGGAAGGCGTCGGCATCGGTGCGGGCGGGGGTGGGAAATCACGCTCATGCAAGGGCTCCTGCCCCGGCCACTCGTCCTCATCGTCCTCGGGCCAATGATGCCCCCTGTCCGCCTGAGGCTCGGAGGCTGAACGATCATGACCGTGCGCCTGCGCCCACGGCATGGCCGCCGACAGGACGGCGCCCAGGAACAGACAGGACAGAGACAATCGCTTCAAGGGGAGCATCGGGACAGGGCAACGCACGGCGCAGGAAAAAAGGACATAAAGCTCACGCCCTTGTGTATATCAAGTTCCGGATGAACATAACATGAACAAGGACCTCAGATTAGATTCAGAGCCACCTGCGCATAATGGGCACCAGGCTGATACGAAAAGCCTGCTTTTCTCACTGCAAGGAGCTTCACCATGAAACGCTCGACATTGATAAGTGCTGTGATTCTGGGTTCCGCCGGTATTCTGGGCGGCACAGCCGCCATGGCGCAGAAACCCGCCATCGCTCCCCAGGCTGCTGTTCATCCTGCACCTTCTGCGGCCCATACGGCCAAAGCTCCTGCGGCCAAGAAAGCAGCCCATCCCAACGTCACCCATAAAGCGGCTGCCGCTCCCATGAAGCACACCGCCAAGTAAATCATGTCCGTCCCTGGGTCAGGTCAGGCCTGACCCTTCGCCACACTGAACAGGAAATCGAGCCAACCCCGCTTTCCATGCCCTGAAGGAGCTGTATATGAAATCCACGTCCCTGTTTGCCGCTTTGGCTCTTGCCGCTGGTCTGATGGGCGGCACCGCCGCCATGGCTCAGGAAGCCGCCAAGGCGCCCCAGACTGAGTCCACTGCGACCCAACCCCGTCACGCCCGTGACCACAAGCCACTGACCGCCGAACAGGTCAAGGACGTGGGCCCGGCCTACCAGCGCCTAAAAGACGCCGGCTACACCAAGATCGGCAGCATCATGCAGCGCGACGACAAGGTTATAGCCACCGTCGTGGACAAAGACGGCAAAGTACTGCGCGTCAAGGCCGAGGGCGACAATGGGGCTTTCACACCCTGGGAGCCCAAGAAGGACAAGCGTCATCATCGCCGCGGCCACGATGAATCCAAGCGCGACACGCAACCCGCCCCCGCTGCTGAAAAAGCCAGCAGCTAAGGGCTGAGCGCCGCCCTCCGGCGGCCTCTTCCCCCGAAACCCGGCGTCTCTCCTCAGCGCCGGGTTTCGCCTGTTCAGTCGTCTCGAAACTAGTATGGCAGCATAGCAAAAACCCTTTCAAGACAAGCATCTACATACAAGCCCGAATAGGGGAAGCGCCAAGAACCGGCTAGGATAGATTGTCGCATCCGGATTCAAGGAAATACCCACATGCTGTCCGCTGGTTCTGGCTATCAAAGCACTTATTCGTCCTTTCGCTGGTCCATTCCAGAACACTACAACATCGCCGCCGACACCTGCGACAAATGGGCCGACGGCACCGGGCGTCTGGCGTTGATCCAACAAATGCCCGACGGGCAGGTGCAACGCTACACCTTCGACCAGCTCAAAGCCTGGTCCGACTCCCTGGCCGCCGCCTGGCAAGCTCAGGGACTGTGCCGTGGTGATCGCATCGGCATTTTGCTGGCGCAAGGGCTGGAAACAGCCATTGCTCATCTGGCCACCTACAAGATCGGCGCCATCGCCATGCCTTTGTTCACTCTGTTCGGCACCGATGCCTTGACCTACCGGCTAAATGATTCGGGCGCCCGCGCCCTGGTCACCGATCAGGCCGGACTGGACGCCTTGCGTCCGGTCAAGCAGCACCTGACCAGTCTGCGGCGCGTCTACAGCGTAGACTCCACCCACACCTGCCCCGAAGCCCTGTCCTTCTGGCAAGTGCTGCGCGCCTGCGAGTCCGGTGCACCCAATCGCGTGCGCACCCGGGCCGACGACCCCGCTGTGCTCATCTACACCTCCGGCACCACCGGCTCGGCCAAAGGCGCGCTGCACGCCCATCGCGTGCTGCTGGGCCATCTTCCAGGCGTAGAAATGTCGCACAACTTCCTGCCGGACGGCCAGGGGCTGATGTGGACACCCGCCGACTGGGCCTGGATAGGCGGCCTGTTGGATGTGCTGCTGCCGGCCTGGCACCACGGCATTCCCGTCCTGGCGCACCGTTTCCCCAAATTCGATGCCGAAGCGGCCTGGAAGCTGATGTCCGACCACGGCGTCACCCATACATTCTTGCCGCCCACGGCCTTGAAGCTGCTGCGTCGCAGCCCGTCTCCCCGTCAACGCTGGCCTTTGCAACTGCAATCGATTGCCAGCGGCGGGGAGTCTCTGGGGTCTGAACTGCTGCAATGGGCGCAGCAGGAACTGGGCATCACTATTAACGAGTTCTACGGCCAGACTGAGTGCAATATGATCGTCTCGTCCTGCTCGACCTGGTTTCCCGGACAAGCCGGGAAAATCGGCAAGCCGGTCCCTGGCCATCGTATTGCCGTGGTGGACGAGACGGGCCATATCTTGCCGGCGGGCGCAGAAGGGCATATCGCCGTGCAGCGGCCCGACCCCGTCATGTTTCTGGAGTACTGGCAGCGCCCCGAAGCCACACGCGAAAAGTTCGCCGGCGACTGGCTGCTGACCGGTGACAAAGGTGTGCTGGACGAAGAAGGCTATATCCGTTTCGTAGGCCGCAACGACGATGTGATCACCAGCGCCGGCTACCGTATCGGACCCGGCCCCATCGAAGACGGGCTGCTGGGCCATGACGCCGTCGCCATGGCCGCCGTGGTCGGCGTGCCCGACCCTGAACGTACCGAAGTCGTGAAGGCCTTCATCGTCCTGAAGGAAGGCGTGCAGCCCTCTGACGAATTGATCAAAGACATTCAGAACCACATCAAACGCCGCGTCGCCGCACACGAATACCCGCGCTTGATCGAATTCGTGGAGTCTCTGCCCATGACCGCCACCGGCAAAGTCATTCGTCACGCCTTGCGCCAACGCGAATGACTGACACTTGGACCGGAGCAAGGCGTAACGCACACGGTCAGAGACGTGAACCACGCTCCCCTTATGCATAGCCCGTCGGAACTCAACAAACTGATGGCTTTTGACGGCGGCTCTTCGATGATTACTTTCGTGCCGAGTACTTTTACGGCGGACTAATACCTTCACTCCAACAGGCTAAGCCAGCAGCAATACGTCATGCTGATGAGGGGCCACATGAAAAGTGCGAGTGTGGGGGAGATTTTCTTCGCGATCTCAAGCTGTTTTGGCGAACAATGCCACGTCCCGCAGCCCTTTGAAGTGCGCATCGCAGGTAAGAAGTTCCGCGCCCTGATGACGTGCCGTCGCGTAGACAATGGCGTCGGCGGTGGCCAGTTTGTGTTCGCGGTGCAGATCTGCCGCGAGCAGAGCGATGGCGGTGTCCAGTGGCACGACGACGCACTTCTGCGTGTAAGCGATCACCTGGTCTGCTTGTTCCTCGCCGAGTTCGCGCACCAGCCACTTTGACAGTTCGAGCTGCACGATGGTCGGCACGATGCACTGCGGCTTATCTGGGAACTGCTTGCCCAGCTTCTTGCCGAGCGCACTGCCGATGAGCCATTCGATCCAGGCCGAAGTATCAACCACGCGCAATGGTGCCGCCATCAGTAACGATCCCCGCGGTCGCGGTAGCCGTCAGTGCGTGCGCCCTTGGCGATGCCGGCCAACTGATCCAGCTCGGGTACGGGCATCACTAGCACACCTCTGCCTTTGGGGATGAACACGAATTCTTGCCCGGCTTTCCAGTGCTGTTCTTCGCGCACGGCTTTGGGAATGGATATCTGGAACTTGCTGGATAAGGTGGCGGTAACGGCCATTTTCATACCCTCAAAGTGTTGATAAGGATTTGGTAAGAATACATCGCTTCGCTCCAAGAAGCCAGATACGGCAGCGGGTCGGGCTTTCTCTACCACGCTTATACCTGTCGGATATACATCGCAGCGTTCCGTACAAGTGTGAGAGCGCCCTACCGGGCGCACCATAAAAAAAAGCCCTGCCGCTCAAGGCGCCAGGGCTTTTTCAAGAAATCGAACTGACGGCTTGGCCGTCAATTGACAGGATCAGCCGAAACGGCCGGTGATGTAGTCTTCGGTTTCCTTGCGGGCGGGCTTGACGAAAATCTGGTCGGTTTCGCCGAATTCCATCAGTTCACCCAGATACATATACGCCGTGTAGTCCGAACAACGAGCGGCCTGCTGCATGTTGTGCGTCACGATGACCACCGTGTAGTCGGTCTTCAGCTCTGCAATCAGCTCTTCGATCTTGGCGGTCGAAATGGGATCCAGCGCCGAGCAGGGCTCGTCCAGCAACAGGACTTCGGGCTTGATCGCTACGCCGCGGGCAATACACAGACGCTGCTGCTGGCCGCCGGACAGGCCGTTGCCGCTCTGGTGCAGCTTGTCCTTGACCTCATTCCACAGCGCCGCCTTGGACAACGCCCATTCTACGCGCTCATCCATTTCCCCCTTGCTCAGACGCTCGAACAAACGCACGCCAAATGCCACGTTATCGTAGATGCTCATGGGAAACGGCGTGGGCTTCTGGAACACCATGCCAACCTTGGCACGGATCAAGGAGATATCCTGTTTGGACGTCAACAGGTTCTCGTTGTCCAGCAGGATCTCGCCTTCGGCGCGCTGGCCGGGGTACAGCTCGTACATGCGGTTCAAGGTACGCAGCAGAGTGGACTTGCCGCAGCCCGAAGGGCCGATGAAGGCGGTGACCTTGTTTTCCTTGATGGACATGTTCACGTTGCGCAGCGCATGGAACTTACCATAGAAGAAATTCAGATCCTTGATTTCAATCTTGGTCTTTTCGGCAGAAATAGTGGTTTGACTCATAGCAATCAGGCCGACGAGGGCGCTCCGTGGAATTTATTTATTGCGGAAAAGGCTGCGGGCCAGAATATTGATGCCCAGCACCAGCAAAGTGATCAGGACCGCACCGGCCCAGGCCAGGCGATTCCAGTCCTCGAAGGGGCTGGCAGCGTATTGGAAAATCACCACAGGCAGGTTGGCCATGGGCGCGTTCATGTTCATGGACATGAACTGGTTGTTCAGGGCGGTGAACAGCAGCGGCGCGGTTTCGCCTGCAATACGGGCCACCGCCAGCAGCACGCCGGTAACGATACCGGGCAGCGCAGCGCGATAGGAAATCGCCATGATGATCTTCCACTTGGGACAGCCCAGGGCAGCGGCCGCCTCGCGCAGACTATTGGGAACCAGCAGCAGCATATTGTCGGTAGAGCGCACCACCACGGGAATCACCAGAATGGCCAGGGCCAGAGCGCCGGCCCAACCTGAGTAGTGTCCGACCTGAGCCACGTAGACCGCGTAGATGAACAGGCCGATGATGATGGACGGTGCCGACAGCAGCACGTCGTTCAGGAAACGCGTGGCTGGCGCCAGCCAGCCGCGCTGACCGTACTCCGACAGGTAGGTGCCGGCCAGGATGCCGATGGGCGTGCCGATCAGCGTGCCCACGGCGGCCATCATGACGCTGCCCATGATGGCGTTGAGCAATCCCCCCTCGCCGCCGGGCGGCGGGGTGCTTTCGGTCAGCAGCGACCAGGACATGGCGCTGCTGCCCTTTTCGATCAGGGTGAAGATGATCCAGAACAGCCAGAACAGGCCGAAGATCAGGGCAGCAAAGGAAATACCCAGCATCAGGCGGTTGAAGATCTGCCGGCGCTTGTAGATGGGGTTATCCAGACTGATAGCGGATTTTTTATCGAACATGGTGTGTGATCCTTAGCGCGACGAACCTTCGCCCTTGGACAGGCGCAGCAACAGCAGCTTGGAAATCGCCAGCACGATGGTGGTGATCAGGAACAGGATCAGGCCCAGTTCCAGCAGCGCAGACTTCTGCATGCCGCCCGCTTCGTTGAATTCGTTGGCCAGCGCCGAGGCGATGGAGTTGGAGGGGCCGAACAGCGAATTGGGCAGATTGAACGAGTTGCCAATCACGAAAGTGACGGCCATGGTCTCGCCCAGTGCACGCCCCAGACCCAGCATAATGCCGCCGATGACGCCGTTCTTGGTGAAAGGCAGGACCACGCGCCACATCACCTCCCAGGTCGTGCTGCCCAGGCCATAGGCCGACTCCTTGAGCATGGGGGGCACCAGCTCGAACACGTCGCGCATCACGGCGGTGATGAACGGGATCACCATGATGGACAGGATCAGGCCGGCGGTGAACACGCCGATGCCAAAGGGAGGGCCGGCGAAGATCTGGCCCAGCACGGGCACGCCTGCAAAAAGGGAGATCAGCGCGGGCTGCACATAGGCCTGGAACAGGGGCACGAATACAAACAGGCCCCACATGCCGTAGATGATGGATGGAATAGCGGCCAGCATTTCAATGGCTGTGCCCAAAGGGCGGCGCAGCCAGGTCGGAGCCAGCTCGGTCAAGAACATGGCGATGCCGAAGGACACCGGCACGGCAATGCACAGCGCAATCAAGGAGGTGAGCAGCGTGCCCACAATGGGCACCAGGGCGCCATATTCGTTGTTGACCGGATCCCAGTTATCCGTCCAGAGAAAGGAAAAACCGTATTCGGCGATGGACTCCCGGCTTCCGTAGATCAGGGAAATGGAGATGGCGGCCAACAGGATGAACACGAAAAACGCAAACGAGCGCGTCATGTTCCTGAAGATGCCATCCATAAGGGCGTTCTGATTTGATTTCATGTAGACAGATGAAGCGTCAGGCCGGAAGGGGACAAACGAACAGACGCTGTGCTTTCAGTCGCCAGGTAGCTGGGAGGACCGCCGCCAGAGGCTGCCGATTGCGCCGTACGTTCAAGACAAAACCGTAATTTTTACATAACAAAGACGGCACCACCTAGAGGTGGGCCGTCTCGGGAGATCAATTTACAACTGACCTGTATTTGAACACGAATCTTACTTCCAGACCGCAGCGCCGTCTTTGGACTTGATTTCAGCAGCCCAGGCAGCCTTGATCTGATCCGTCACGTCCTTAGGCAGAGCGACGTAGTCCAGCTCTTCAGCCGACTTGGCACCGTTTTCAAAGGCCCAGTTGAAGAAGTCCAGCACGGCCTTGCCGTTTTCAGGCTTGTCTTGCGACTTGTGCATCAGGATGAACGTGGCCGAAGTGATGGGCCAGGATTCGGCGCCGGGCTCTTCGGTCAGGATCACGCCCATACCGGGTGCGCTCTTCCAGTCGGCGTTGGCAGCCGCAGCAGCGAAACTGGCTTGGCCGGGTTGCACGAACTGGCCGTCCTTGTTCTGCAGTTGCGTCCAGGCCAGCTTGTTCTGCTTGGCGTAGGCGTATTCAACGTAGCCGATGGAGTCTTTCAGCTGGCGAACGTAAGCGGCGACGCCTTCGTTGCCCTTGCCGCCCTGACCGGTGGGCCACTTGACGGCTTTGCCTTCGCCAACCTGGGATTTCCAGTCAGGCGACACTTTGGACAGGTAGTTGGTCCAGCCGAAGGTGGTGCCCGAACCGTCGGAGCGGTGTACGACCACGATGTCCTTGTTAGGCAGCTTCAGGTCGCCGTTCAGGGCCTTGATGGCTGCGTCATCCCACTTGGTGATCTTGCCCAGGTAAATGTCGCCCAGGACCTTGCCGGACAGCTTCAGCTTGCCGGGTTCGATGCCTTCGACGTTGACAACAGGCACCACGCCACCGATTACGGCGGGGAACTGGATCAGGCCTTCCTTGGACAGTACGTCGCCCTTCATTGGGTCGTCGGAGGCGCCGAAGTCGACCGTCTTGGCGATGATCTGCTGCTGGCCGCCGCCCGAACCGATGGACTGGTAGTTCACACGGTTGTTGGTCTGCTTGGCGTATTCAGCGGCCCATTTGGCGTAAATGGGGTATGGGAACGAAGCACCTGCGCCGGTGACGTCGGCGGCCGTGGCGGAAGCAGCGAATGCGCTGAATGCCAGAGCAATGGTTACCTTGTTAAATACACGTTTCAACATCGAGAAATCCTCTTGATGATAGTAAGAGACAGGCCCACCCTGTATGTGACGACATGTTAAACAGGCTATATGACATGTTCGTGACAATAGAAATATTTCACGCGCCGCCCAGGCGGTGCATCAGAAACTGATGCAGATTGAATGGCGTGCCGCGGCTGCGGATGCGGCTGTAGGTGCCGTCCGCATTCGCCTTCCAGGCAAGCTGGTTGTCACGCAGCGCAAAGGTGAAGGCCTCGGAAATGACCCGTTTCTTAAGACTCCGATCCAACACCGGCACGCCCAGCTCCACACGACGGAAAAAATTGCGGTCCATCCAGTCGGCCGAAGAGATGAACACGTCCTCTTCGCCACCGTTGTAGAAATAAAACACCCGCGAATGCTCCAAGAACCGCCCGATGAGTGAGCGCACCTGAATATTGTCCGACAGGCCGGGAACGCCTGCGCGCAGCGCGCAGGCGCCGCGGATGACCAGATCCACCTTGACCCCTGCCTGGCTGGCGTCATACAGCGCCTGGATGATCTTGGGTTCCAGCAGCGAGTTCATCTTGGCCATGATGCGGGCCCGCTTGCCGGCCAATGCATTCTCGGTTTCCACCTGAATGCGCGCCATCATGCTGTCGTGCAGCGTGAAAGGCGATTGCAGCAGCAGCTTAAGCGGCCGCCAGGCCCCCAGGCCGGTCAAGAGCGAAAACACCTTGTCCATGTCCTCGCAAATATCCTGATTGGCCGTGATCAGTCCGAAGTCGGTATACAGACGCGCTGTGCGCGGATGATAGTTGCCCGTCCCCAGATGGCCATAACGGCGAATGCTGCCGTCTTCACGGCGCAGCACCAAAGCCATCTTGGCATGGGTCTTGTGTCCCACCACGCCGTAGCTGACGTGCGCCCCCACTTCTTCCAGCTTGGCGGCCCAGTTGATGTTGGTCTGCTCGTCAAAACGCGCCATCAGCTCCACCACCACCGTCACCTCTTTGCCGGCGCGCGCCGCCGACAACAGGATATTCATCAGCTCGGAGTCCTCGCCGGTGCGATAGATAGTCTGCTTGATGCCCACCACGGCGGGATCGGCGGCCGCCGCCCGCAGAAAGCTGAGCACTGGCTGAAAAGACTGATACGGGTGATGCAGCAACTGATCCTTGCGGGCGATGGCCGCGAAGAACTGAGCAGGCGAGTCGAAACTCGCATCGAACGGTGCGGGAATAGGCGCTCGATAATCCGGGAACAGCAGGTCCGGACGGTCCGGCACGTTGCACAACTGCATCAGGCGCGACAGGTTCACCGGACCGCGCACACGATAGGTATCCGGCCCTTCCAGCGAAAACTCGCTCTGCAGGAAACGCTCCAGCCCCTCGGGCATGGACTGGTCGATCTCCAGGCGCACCGCTGCTCCGAAATTGCGCTGCGACAGCTCGCCCTGCAGGGCCGAGCGCAGATTGGTGACTTCTTCCTCGTCCACGAACAGGTCGCTGTTGCGCGTCACGCGCCACTGGTAGCAGCCCTTGACGTCCATGCCGGGAAACAGCTCGTTGACGAACACGCTGATGAGCGAGGTCAGCAGCATATAGCCCTGCGGAATGCCGGCGATGTCATCGGGCACACGAATGACGCGGGGCAAAGCGCGCGGGGCCTGCACAATGGCGATGGTGCCGCTGCGCCCGAACGCATCTTCGCCGCTGAGCGCGACAATGTAGTTCAGGCTTTTGTTGTAGACCCGGGGAAAGGGGTGCGCGGGATCCAGGCCGATCGGGGTGAGCAAGGGCATGACATCACGCTGGAAAGTCTGGTAGGCCCACTCGCGCTGCGCTTCAGTCCAGCGTGCGGGCAGCAGCAAGCCTATGCCCTCTTCCATCAAGCTGGGTAGCACCGTCTGCATCAACAGGTTGTTCTGCCGGTCAATCAACTGGTGCGCCGCGGCCTGCACCCGCTCGAATGCCTCCTGCGGCAGGAAGCCGTCGTCCCCGACCTGGTGAGGATTCTGATGAATCTGCTCTTTCAGGCTGGAGATGCGGATTTCAAAAAACTCATCCAGATTGGAGCTGACGATACAGATATAACGCAGGCGCTCCAGCAGCGGGGTCGTCGGGTTCTCGGCCATGGCCAGAACACGCTCATTGAACTTAAGCAGCGACAGTTCGCGATTGAGCAGGGTTGAATCGGGGGAAGGCAGCATGGTGAGGTCGTTATCCAACAATGGAAGAAGGGATCGACAGACTTTTACTACATGAATATTACTGTTCTATGAACATCACGCCACGTCTATCGTCATCTGCCACAGCTTCCTGCCCTGAAAGAGATGCCGTAGGCCGTCTTGAGCCAAATACTCATCTTTTGCGAATATTCAGGGTTATGTAACAAACCACACGATTAATGTCCTTATAATCGCACAGTATTCATCCTCAGCGATTCCTCATGGAACAACTTCTCGCCGCCGTGGATCTCGGCTCCAACAGCTTTCGCCTGTCCATCGGACGCGTCGTCCAGCACAATGGCCATGCCCAGATCTATGCGATAGACCGCCTGAATGAATCCGTCCGGCTGGCTGCCGGCATGGGCCCCGACAAATACATCAGCCCCGACGCGATCGACCGCGCCGTGGTCATCCTCCAACGCTTCAATGAGCGTCTGCAGGGCTTTCATCCCAACCGGGTACGCGCTGTCGCCACCAACACCTTCCGCGTGGCGCGCAATCTCAGCGAAGTGCTGCCGGCCGCCGAAGCCGCGCTGGGCTTTCCGATCGAAGTCATCTCGGGGCACGAAGAAGCGCGTCTGATCTTCTCGGGCATCAGCAACGAGCTCCCCCCCTCCCCCAACCGGCGCCTGATGATCGACATCGGCGGTGGCTCCACCGAGGTCATCATCGGCAAGGGCCTCAAACCCATGCTCCTGTCGTCTCTGTATATGGGCTGTGTCAGCTATACCGACAAGTTCTTTGCCGACGGTGTCATCACCGAAGATCGCATGCAGAAAGCGATATTGGCAGCCCGCCGCGAACTGGAAGGCATCACGCGCCAGTATCGCAAGACGGGCTGGCAGGAAGCCTACGGCTCGTCGGGCACCGCCAAGGGCCTGATTGCCATCCTGCAGGAAAACGGCATGTCCAAGAAGGGCATCACCCTGGAAGGCATGGAACTGCTCAAGAAGCGCCTGGTGCACGACGGCAAGGTGGACATGCGCCTGCTGCACGGCGTCAAGCCGCACCGGGCGCCGGTTCTGGCCGCCGGACTGGCGATCATGATGGCGGCCTTCCAGGAATTGAAAATACGCCAGATGATGCCGGGCGAAGGCGCCCTGCGAGTCGGAGTGCTGTATGACATGCTGGGCCGCGACTCCGAACACGACCAGCGCTCCCAGACCGTGCAGCAAATGATCAAGCGCTACCATGTGGACACCCGCCAGTCGCATCGCGTGCGCGCCGCCGCCGAACAGTTGTTCAACGAGTTGCGCCTGCCGGATTCGCCAGAGACACAAGAACTATCGCGCCAGCTCGGCTGGGCCGCCGAACTGCATGAAGTCGGCCTGAGCATCGCGCACGCCGACTACCACAAACATACCGCCTACGTTCTGGAACATGCTGATATGCCTGGCTTTTCCAACGACGACCAGGCCATGCTCAGCTTTCTGAGCATGGGTCACCAGGGCAAGCTGGGCAAGCTCAAACGTTTTGACACCAGCAATGCCTGGTGGCTGACCCTGCTCAGCCTGCGCCTGGCCGTCATGCTGATGCGCCGCCGCGAAGACATGGACAAACTGCCACTACGCATCGAACTGCGGGGCAAAACTGTCCTGATTCATCAGGATCAAGATTGGATGGCGACCCATCCCCTGTCACATGCCTCGCTGCTGGCCGAAGTCCAGGCCTGGCAGACCGACCATAACGACCTGACGCTGGAGCTGGCCTGACAACGGCGAAAGGTCCTTGCCAGCGGCCTGTGCCCTGGGCCGGTCCCGCCCGGAAGCAAAAAAAACGCATCGATACGATGCGCTTTTTTTTACTTCCGTATACCGGTCAGAGCAGACCGAAATGGCGCTTGTAACGCTCATCCATGGCGTGCAGATCCAGTAGCACGGGAAAATCAGCGGTATTGAAATCCGGATCCCATGCCGGTTCGCCGCAGATCGTGGCGCCCAGCTTGAGGTAGCCTTTGATCAGAGGCGGAATCCGCGCCGGCAGATCGCTGTCCAAGCGTTCGACCGGATAGCGGTTCAGCGGACGCACCTGAGGTACGCCAGGATGCTCCTGCATGGACTTGCGGGCCACCCGCCAGACTTCGGCTGCCGTCACGCCATCATCGCGCAGGCTGACGCTGGCGCAGCCCAACAGGTAGCGATAGCCTCCCATGCGCATGAGCGCGGCTATGCCGCCCCACAGCATCATGATGGCCGATCCATTGCGAAAATCCGGGTGGATGCAGGATCGCCCGACT
Organism: Pseudomonadota bacterium; assembly: GCA_023439305.1. Classification (GTDB taxonomy): domain Bacteria; phylum Pseudomonadota; class Gammaproteobacteria; order Burkholderiales; family Burkholderiaceae_B; genus Alcaligenes. The sequence continues at coordinate 115,745 of JAEXOO010000003.1, read as the reverse complement.
TCGACCAGGCTGGGACGCAATGCGTCCAGTGCGCTGATGTCGAACTCGGACTCCGAGTAATAGGCACCCGCCAGCGTGGCCTTTTCAGGCGTCAGCAGGCGATAGGTGCCGATGACCCGATTGTTTTCGGGCTCGGACACCATGAAATGTTCGCACCATTGATCAAAGCGATCCGTATCCAGACCGGTATGCTGGTCGGGAAAAACCGCATTCATCTCTTCGGTAAAAACCTGGAACCGCAAACGTTGCAGGACCTCGAGCTCTTCGTCTGTACGAGCCAAACGCAAAGCCAAGCCCCCAACAGTGTGGCCAGCCCAGGTATTGCCCAGGTCAGCTGCGGATCGTGCACGCTCAAGATCTAGCATCGTGATGACTCCAAAAACTTTAGTGCATGATGCACAAGCAATGTTTCAGGTTTTTGATAGTCAAATTACTATTTCGTTAAATCCACCGCAAGTAGGGCGTCAATTCCCGATTGCGCCAGATCAGCATCCTCGGCTTCGACCATCAGACGCAGCTTGGGCTCGGTGCCCGAGGCCCGGATCAGAACTCGTCCGCGCTCGCCCAACTGGCTTTCCACCTGGGTCTTGGCCGTTTTCAAGCCTGCATGGCTCTGCCAGTCCTGGCCGGGTGTCAGGGGTACGTTGACCATGATTTGCGGATACATCTTCAGGTCCACCAGCAGCTCGGACAGCGTCTTGCGACTGTGGCATAAAGCCGTCAATACCTGCAGAGCGGCAATAATGCCATCACCTGTGGTATGCCAGTCCAGGCACAGCAGATGGCCGGAGCTTTCGCCGCCATACTGCCAGCCTCGCTGCTGCATCAACTCCAGCACATAGCGGTCGCCCACTTTGGCACGCTCAAACGCTATGCCCAGATCGCGCATGCTTTTCTCGAAGCCGAAATTCGTCATCAAGGTCCCGACGACGCCCTGAACAGCCTGTGTCTGCTGGCGGTCACGCACAATCAGATACAGCAGTTCGTCGCCGTTATAAATGCGGCCTTGCGCATCGACCATCTGCAGACGATCAGCATCGCCGTCCAGGGCAATGCCCAGGTCCGCTCCGTGCTTGCGCACTTCTTCGGCCAGACGCTCCGGGTAAGTCGCTCCGACTTCCTTGTTGATATTGAAGCCGTCCGGCTGCACACCTATCGCGACCACTTCCGCGCCCAACTCGCGAAACACGTGCGGCGCGATGTTGTAGGCAGCGCCATGCGCGGCATCTACCACGATCTTCAGGCCATTCAGGTCCAGCTCGTTGGGAAAGGTACTTTTGCAGAACTCGATATAACGGCCCGCTGAATCTTCCAGGCGGCGGGCGCGGCCCAGAGACTCGGATTTGACCCATTGCATGGGTTCATCAATGGCTTGCTCGATCTTCAGCTCGACCTCGTCCGGCAGCTTGGTGCCCTGGGCGGAGAAAAACTTGATGCCATTGTCGTAATAAGGGTTGTGCGAGGCGGAGATCACAATACCGGCCGCCAGGCGCAAGGTGCGCGTCAGATAAGCGACGGCGGGCGTAGGCACTGGCCCGGCCAACAGCACATCAATACCCGCCGCGGACAGGCCCGCTTCCAGCGCAGATTCCAGCATATAGCCGGAAATGCGCGTGTCCTTGCCGATCACGACCGTGGGGCGGCCTTTGCCCTGATGCTGGCCGGCCAGCACCTTGCCGGCGGCATAGCCCAGGCGCAAGGCGAATTCAGGATTGATCGTAGGACCGCCGACTTCACCACGGACACCATCGGTGCCGAAATACTTCCGTTCGCTCATTCAGAGACTCCATATTCAACAGCATTCCAGACGTCCAGGGCTTCTCGCATCGCAGCGACGTCATGGACACGGACAACTTTTGCACCTCTGGCCACACAGGCCAAGGCTGCCGACAGACTACCAATAAGACGTTGATTCACCGGCTTGCCGGTCACCTGACCGATCATGGACTTGCGCGACAAGCCAATCAAGAAGGGATAACCAGGCACATGCGCCTGCTCCAGCCCCTTGAGCAACTGATAATTATGAGCAGCCGTTTTTCCGAAGCCAAAACCGGGATCCAGCATAATACGCCGGGAGGCGACGCCATGCTGCTGCAAAACGTCACAGCGTTCCTGCAGAAAGTCACGCACTTGTGTCACCACGTCATCGTAGTGCGGCTCAAGCTGCATCGTGCGCGGTTCGCCCTGCATGTGCATGACGCACAAGCCGCAGTCGCTGTCCACCACCGCCTCCAGGGCGCCCGGCATGCGCAGAGCATAGATATCGTTGATGATATCGGCCCCGGCCGCCAAGCTGGCACGCATGATTTCCGGCTTGAAGGTGTCTACCGACAAGGCCACCCCGGTGGGACGCAAGGCTTCCAGCAAAGGAATAACGCGCCCCATTTCCTGTTCCAGCGACACCGGATCGGCGCCCGGCCGGGTCGATTCCCCGCCTATGTCCAGAATGTCCGCGCCGTCAGCAATCAATTGATGGGCATGGTCCAGCGCCCGTGGCAGATCGGCATGCTGGTTGCCGTCGTAAAAGGAATCGGGCGTGACATTCACGATCCCCATAACCAAAGGGCGCTCCAGCCCAAGCTGGAAGCGCCCACAAGACCACTCGTAGTGATTCATGAAATAGGCAGTGCCTATGGAGTGTTAAACAGGTGTTGTCGCCGCCGTGCCCTTGTCGCCACTGGGGCTGGTGCCCGCTGCGGGTGGCGTAGAGCCGTCGGACGAGGAATTGTCGCCGCCAGGAATATGAGGAGCCCGTGGAGGCAGACCTTTCATGATGTCGTCGATCTGGTCTGCATCGATGGTTTCCCATTCCAGCAGAGCTTTGGCCATGGCTTCCATCTTGTCGCGGTTGTCTTCGATGAGCGTGCGGGCTACGCCGTACTGCTCGTCGATGATCTTGCGAATCTCGGAGTCCACCTTCTGCATGGTCGACTCGGACACGTGCGTCGTCTTGGTGACGCTGCGACCCAGGAAGACTTCGCCTTCGTTCTCGGCATACACCACCGGTCCCAGCGAATCGGTCATGCCGTAGCGGGTGACGATGTCGCGGGCGATTTGCGTAGCCCGCTCGAAGTCGTTCGATGCGCCTGTCGTCATTTGATTCATGAAGACTTCTTCAGCGATACGGCCACCGAACAGAACGGCGATCATGTTGAGCAAGCGCTCTTTATCCATGCTGTAGCGATCGCCTTCGGGCAATTGCATGGTCACGCCCAGCGCACGGCCGCGCGGGATGATGGTGACCTTGTGCACGGGGTCGGTCTTGGGCAGCATGCACGCCACCAGGGCGTGACCGGCTTCGTGGTAGGCGGTGTTGCGGCGTTCTTCCTCGGGCATGATCATGCTGCGGCGCTCGGCGCCCATGATGATCTTGTCCTTGGCCCGCTCGAAATCCTGCATATCGACGGTACGGCCATTGCGACGAGCGGCAAACAGAGCAGCCTCGTTCACCAGATTGGCCAGATCGGCGCCCGAAAAGCCCGGAGTGCCGCGCGCCAGCACCACCGCATCCACGTTGGGAGCCAGGGGAACTTTGCGCATGTGAACTTTCAGAATCTGCTCGCGACCCCGGATGTCGGGCAGGCCCACCACGACCTGACGGTCAAAACGGCCTGGACGCAGCAGTGCGGGATCCAGAACATCAGGACGGTTGGTCGCGGCAATGACCAGCACGCCCTGGCCGGTTTCGAAACCGTCCATTTCCACCAGCAACTGGTTCAGGGTCTGCTCGCGTTCGTCGTTGCCCCCGCCCAGGCCTGCGCCACGCTGGCGCCCCACGGCGTCGATTTCGTCGATGAAGATGATGCAGGGAGCCTGCTTCTTGGCCGTCTCGAACATGTCGCGAACACGCGATGCGCCCACGCCGACGAACATTTCGACGAAGTCAGAGCCCGAAATGCTGAAGAACGGCACCTTGGCTTCGCCGGCGATGGCTCGAGCCAGCAGAGTCTTACCCGTACCAGGCGAACCCACCATCAGGATGCCGCGAGGAATGCGACCGCCCAGACGCTGGAAGCGGGAGGGATCGCGCAGGAAGTCCACCAGCTCCTGTACGTCTTCCTTGGCTTCATCGCAGCCCGCGACGTCGGCAAAGGTGACAGGGTTGGAGTTTTCGTCGAGCAGGCGGGCGCGCGACTTGCCGAAGCTGAACGCCCCGCCCTTGCCGCCGCCCTGCATCTGACGCATGAAAAACACCCAGACCCCGATAAGCAACAACATGGGGAACCAGGAAATGAACAGACTGGTCAGGAAGGAGGGCTCTTCACGCGCTTTACCGGACACCTGCACGCCGGACTTGACCAGCTCGGGCACCATCCACAGATCGCCGGGAGAGGTCAGAGTGTAGCTGCGACCGGAATCAGGCGTGACGTGCAGGGTATCGCCCTGAATGTCCACCTTGGTGATGCGACCGGACCGGGCATCGTTCATGAATTGTGTGTAGGTGACGCCATCGGTGGTTGCCGGCCGGCCGTCAAACTGCTTGAAAACAGTAAACAGCACCAGCGCAATAACCATCCAGATCGCGACTTTGGAAAACGAGTTGTTCAAAGCCAATCTCCTGCGATTGCGATAACTTGCCAAATATGCTGACACACACCTGAACAAGCCCCATATCTAGTTCATTCTACCCGATCCCGAGATCGGCAAGTCATAAATTACCTGGCCTTCAGGCCGCGGGCAACCAGAAAAGTTTCAGAGGATTTATCGCGCGACGCCTTCGGTTTGCGTTCCACCACTCTGACAAATTTCTGCTTGAAAGATTCCACGATCTGGGAAAAACCACTACCGTGAAACGCTTTGACGATCAGCGCCCCGTCGGGAGTGAGATGTTCTGTAGCAAATTCCAGCGCCAGATCGCACAAATGCTGGATGCGAGCCGAATCGGCCGATGCCACACCAGATAGATTGGGGGCCATATCAGAAATTACAAGGTCTACCGGCGCGCCGTTCAGGCTGGCGTGCAGCCGCTCGAGCATTTCGTCATCGCGAAAATCCCCTTGCATGAACTCCACCCCCGCAATCGGTTCCATTTCCAGGATATCCAGTGCGATAATGCGCCCATCCACAGCTCCGCCGGGGCCCACCATGCGTTCGCGCAGCATCTGCGACCAGCTTCCCGGTGTGGAGCCCAGGTCCACGACCACTTTGCCCTTGACAGGAATTTTCTCCAGATCCAGGATTTCACTCAGTTTGAAGGCCGCGCGCGCGCGATACCCTTTTTGTTGCGCCAGTTTGACGTAGGGGTCATTTATATGCTGATGAACCCAATCTTTAGAGAATTTTTTCTTGGCCATTCCCGTACAATCTCTTTATGCCAAAACTCAACCTTACACCTCATGAGCGCAGCGATCTTCGTGCTGCTGCTCACGCCTTGCGCCCAGTTGTCCTGATCGGGGACAACGGCCTGACGGAGGCTGTGCTGAAAGAAATCAGCGTGCACCTTCAGGCCCATCAGCTCATCAAGATCCGTGTGGCCGGCGACGATCGCGAAGCCCGCCTGGAGATTCTCGAGCGCATCTGCGAAACGCTGGATGCCGCCCCGGTTCATCACCTGGGCAAAATGCTGACCGTCTACAAGCCCAATCCCGAGCGCCCTTCCGTACTGGCCGCTCCTGAAAAGCCGACCCGCGCCGTTCGCAAACCGTCCGATCCTTACACGCCCAAGAAGCTGGCCGCCTCCGGGGTGCAGCGCACCCGCAGTTCTGAGCGGGCTCGCCGCGCCGAAATGAAGACCGAGCGCAACAGCACACTAGAAAAGAAAGCCGCCGCCTCGCCGCGCGGCGTGCAGAAGTTTGCCGCCGTCAAGCCGGCAGCGCCTCGCAGCGCCACTCGCCGCACCGGCGGCAGCGCCATGTCCCTGAAGGCGGGTGCCCGACGCGGACTGTCGTCCGGCAAGCGCTGATCGCCCGACTGCCGTAAATTATAAGGCCCCCGCAACCATGCAGGGGCCTTTCTTTTGCTGTCGGGGCAAATCGCCCCGCGGGCAGGCCTTCTGCCCGATCTGCATCAGATGTAATTGATGCCGATGATTTCGTATTCGCGGATGCCGGCCGGAGCCTTGACCTCGACCACGTCACCCTCGGACTTGCCGATCAAGGCGCGCGCCACCGGGCTGGAAATCGAAATCTTGTTGGCGCGGATGTCTGCCTCGACATCGCCCACGATCTGATAGGTCACGGTATTGCCCGATTCCAGTTCTTCGATCTCGACCGTGGCGCCAAAGACAATGCGGCCGTCGGCCTGCAATGTGGCCGGCTCGATGATCTGGGCGTTGGACAGTGTGCCTTCCAGCTCGCTGATGCGGCCTTCGATGAAACCCTGGCGCTCTCGGGCGGCATCGTACTCGGCGTTCTCGGACAAGTCGCCCTGCGCGCGCGCTTCGGCGATGGCGTTGATGACATCGGGACGTTCCACCGTCTTGAGGCGGTGTAATTCGACTTGCAAACGTTGTGCGCCCTGCGCAGTCAGTGGGATCGCAGACATGATATTCCTGCTCAACAAGTAAAAGACGCTCCGCAGCGGGAGCGCCTGGAAAATGGGGGGAGAACGGTAATTCGGGACGGATGCCCTGCCGAAACGAGGCTTCGGCGAAAAAAATCCCCGCCAGAAGTCGGGGCTGTCAAAGCTATTGTCGGCAAACTGTCCGAAAATAGCAAGCCCCTACCCCAGGCAGGGATTTGGCAGGGCTGACGACGACGCGTCGCCCTGGCTCAGGAGGAAAATACGCAGGCTTAGCCGCGTGATTCGCCGCGTCCACGCAGCAACGCATGCAAGATGATGGCGCCGAAGGTCGCGCAGCCGATGCCGTCCAGACGGATGACGCCGAATTGCAAGGAAAAGTTTCCTGCGCCCAGAATCAAGGTTACCGCTGCCACCAGCAAATTGCGGTTATCACTGAAATCCACCTGATTCACCACCCAGATGCGGGCACCCGCAATGGCGATCAGGCCGAACACCACAATAGACATTCCGCCCAGCACCGGACCGGGGATAGCTTGGATCACGGCGCCGAACTTGGGCGAGAATCCCAGGAAAATCGCAATCACGGCAGCAAAAGCGAAGACCAGTGTCGAATAGATGCGCGTCGCCGCCATTACGCCGATGTTCTCGGCATACGTAGTGACGCCGGTGCCGCCCACCGCCCCCGACAGCATGGTGGCCACGCCGTCGCCCACAAAAGCCCGGCCCAGATACCCATCCAGATCCTGGCCCGTCATGGCGCTGACGGCCTTGATGTGCCCGAGATTCTCCGCCACCAGGATAATTGCCACCGGAACGATGACGGTCATCGCATGGGCCTCGAAGACGGGCGAGGCGAAGGACGGCAGCCCCAGCCAGGCCGCCCGCTGAATACCCGAGAAATCAACGGGCGTGCCATAGCCCATGACATTGGTAAACAGCCAGTACAGCGCGCAAGCGACGATCAACCCCACCAGAATCAGCAGGCGCTGCACCACCCCGCGGGTATAGACAGCAATCCCGCCCACGCACAGCACCGTCATCAAGGCCATCAGCGAATCAAACGTGCCCCCGCCCATGGCGCCCTTGGCGGCGATAGGGGCCAGGTTCAGACCGATCACGGCAACAATGGCGCCGGTCACGACCGGAGGCATCCAGTTGTTGATCCAGCGTGCGGCGCCGCCTTGCGTGCGGGCGTTGAAGATCCAGACCAACAGGCCGATCAGGGTATAGACCAGGCCACACACAATAATGGCGCCCAGCGCAACACCGATATTGGGATTGGCGCCGCTGCCGGCATAGCCGGTGACTGCGATCACCCCGCCGATGAAGGCAAAGCTCGACCCCAAGTAGCTGGGAACCCGACCACCCACGAACACAAAGAAGATCAGGGTGCCGATGCCGGACATCAGAATGGCCAGATTGGGATCGAAGCCCATCAACAAGGGAGCGAGGATGGTGGAGCCGAACATGGCCACCACGTGCTGCGCTCCCATGGCGATATTCTGCGGTGTAGCCAGGCATTCATCGGGCTGCACCACGGTACCCGGCTCGCTGCCGGAGACACGACGCCAGCGCGGGAAGTAGGACTGAGACATAAAAGGAAATTCCAAAGGGAAGGAAACGGGACGGATGACAGCAACATCCGTGACGCGTTCCGGCCTTCTGAGGGGCGGTACAAGCGTCGAGGCATAATTTTAGACGTGAAAGGCTTGCTCGGGCATCAAAAAGCGCGTGCGCGCGCCTCGTTCATGCAGCGAGGCACCCGCAACACCACGCTCTGCGCGTGCATCGGCTATATGCGGTATAAGCCCGCTTCGCTGATCCTTCATGCCGCAAGCTCTACAATGAGCATGGCGTCTCACAACGCTTCGTCATTCACCCCTTTTCTTCGTGATGATCCTGACTATGAACACATCCATCTGTCTGATACGCCACGGCGAAACTGCCTGGAATGCGGTCCGCCGCCTGCAGGGCTGGCAAGACATAGAATTGAACGAGACAGGGCTGCAGCAAGCCCATGCCTTGCAGCGTCACCTGAGCTCGCCGGCCTTCGACATGCACGTGGACGCCGTCTTCAGCAGCGACCTGCGCCGCGCCAGCGAAACGGCCCGTCTGGCCTGTCGCCACTGGAGTCTGCCAGTACACCTGGACCCGGGTCTGCGCGAACGTGGCTTTGGCGCTCTGGAAGGGCAGCCCTGGGATGCCGCCGGACGGCACGGCCCCGACCAGCCGGACAATACAGTCGATATCGACTACGCTGTGGACGGCGGCGAATCCCTACGCCAGTTCCAGACGCGAGTGCTGAGCTGTTTTGAGCGGCTGGCCGCCACCCACCCCGGACAAGGATTGCTGGTCGTGGCGCACGGTGGTGTCATCGACATGGTCTGGCGGCGCCTGAACAAGCAGGCCCTGAATGCACGCCGCGCCCACTCCATCTTGAACACCAGCCTGAATTACTTCAGCATTGACGCCGACCGGAACTGGAAGACCCAGGCCTGGGGCCAGCTCCCCCACCTCGAACAGGCGCTGGACGAAGCCCCCTGACCCCGCCGTTCAACCAGCGTGAAGACTGCGCGCCAGGGCTATGGCCTGCCACAGCAGCGGTAGCGCAATGGACCACATGATCACCCCGATCAGCAGCTCCAGCATGCGCCAGGCGCGCGGCTGCCTGAACCAGGGCAGTAACAGGCGCGCACCGAAGCCCACGCCAAAAAACCACAGTCCCGACGACAGGGCCGCGCCCACCACGAACCAGGGTTTTTGTTCGGCCGAGAACGAGGCGCCCAGCCCGCCGATGATCAACAAGGTGTCCAGATACACCCCGGGATTCAGGTAGGTCACCGCCAGCGTGGCCAGGATGGTCGCCCACAGCCCGGCACCGCCCTGCCCGTCCAGCAAGTCCAGGCTGCTTTCTGAACGCAAGGCCGCATGGAAAGAGCGGGCTCCGCAGGCCAATAGAAACAAGGCGCCGCCCAGCGTCAGAATCAGCGCCAGCCAGGGGCGGGCGGCAATGACTGCCCCTACCGCCATGACGCCCAGGATAATGAACAACAGATCCGACAGCGCGCAAATCAGCACAACGGGCAGAACATGGCGGCGCAGCAGCCCTTGCTTGAGCACGAAGGCATTCTGGGCGCCGATAGCCACGATCATGGCCAGGCTGAGCATGAAGCCCTTAAACAACGGTTGCAGCATGGAAGTCAGGAATCCAGAGGGTGGCGCGGCTTGCGCGGCGCATTGCGCGCCAGGCGATCGTACAGCCAGTTGGGCAACAGGCGCATCAAGCGTGAGACCAGGCCCATGGGCCAGGGAATGACGCGGTAAGACACGCCCTGGTCTATCGCCTTGACGGCACGGCGGGCAAACTCGTCAGCAGACATCAAAAAAGGCATGGAGTATGGGTTCTGAGCCGTCATGGCCGTACGCACGTAGCCCGGCGCGATGGTCACCACATCTATGCCCTCTTGCGCCAATTCAAGCCGTAGACTCTCGCAATAGGCAATGACGGCGGCCTTGGATGAGCTGTAAGCACCCGCGCCGGGCAGCCCGCGTATGCCTGCCACACTGGCGACCCCCACCAGAGCGCCGCCGCCTGCCACTTTCATGGGCGCCACAAAAGGCTCGAAAGTAGCCACCATGGCGAGCAGATTGGTGTCCACGATGGCCTTGAAGACGGCAAAGTCCTCGACCTCTTCAGTCAAGGTTCCGGCGCTGATACCGGCGCTGGCCACCACAATATCGACCTTGTTTCCGCACACCGCCAGGAAGTCTGCGGCGGCCTTGTGCAAAGCGCCGCGATCACGTACATCCACAACGTAAATGTGATGCTCCCCCGGCAGGCTGTCAGCCAGCGCCTGGAGCTGATCCCGGCGACGCCCCAGCAAACCCAGCCTAGCCCCTTGAGCCGCATATTCGGCGGCCAGGGCGCGGCCCAGACCGCTGCTGGCGCCAGTAATGAAAACGGACTGCATGCTTTATACGCTCCAAGAAACCGAGGGCCGACGCCGGCCCCGAAAGAAAGAATGCCGCAGCAGCTGGCATGGGTGCGCTGGGGAGCCCGCCCGCGCGCGCATCGAGATCAAAGAAAAATCAGGGCTAGAATGCCCAGCACCAGCGCCCACTTCAGCACGTAGTACAAAGTTTCGTTCTTTTTCTTAATGGCTTTGCCAAAACGGCGCACGGCGTAGACGCCGCCAAAAATACGGTTGATACCCCCGGTGCGATCGCCTTCCTGATTAGGTGCGGCGGCGGCGCGCAAAAGAAAACTGCCGACGGCATGGTTGACGGCTTGCGCCCAGCGATAGCGCATGGGACGCTCCACGTCCGCAAACAGGATGATACGGTTCTGCCCGGTCTTGTTCTCGGCAAAATGAATGAAGGTTTCATCGAATACGACAGCCTCGCCATCCCGCCAGTAATAATCCTGGCCATCCACATTGATATAGCAATCCGGGCTGTTGGGCGTGAGCAGCCCAAGATGAAAGCGCAAGGACCCGGCATAGGGATCGCGGTGGCGCGGCAGGCGGCTGCCGGGCGGCAACGAGGCAAACATGGCCGCCTTGATGGTCGGGATACCCTTGAGCAAACCCGTGGTGACCGGGCAGAGCCCTCGCGCCGACGGATGGTCGGCGTCATACCACTTCAGGTAAAAACGCTTCCACCCCGTCTTGAAAAAGGAATTGAATCCGGCATCGTTGTACTTGTCCGAGGCCTTGATATGGCCGTCACCGTACAAACGTTCGGCTTCGGCACGGATGTCGTCGCAGCGCTCCAGCAGCACATTCAGTTCGGGGAAGTTGCTCAGATCCAGATAAGGTTTGTTGGGCACGGCAGAAAAACCGTACATGAAGCAGTTCAGCGGCGCGGTAAAGGTGGAATGGTCCAGCACCTGACGGGAAAAACGGTGTCGCACCCGCCCGCGATAATGCACAACCAAGGTACAAACAATGAACACGGCAAGAATGAACCACTTCACGATTTGATCTCCTGAAATTTCCCCGTGCCTCGCGGACAGCCCGCTGCTGTCTGCACAAAAAGCATTTTTGCCTTGATGATTAGGCGGCAAAAAAAAGGGCGCACCTGCGGGTGCGCCCTTTTGGCCTGAGAGCCTTAGTGCTTCGCGAGCGAAGCGTGAAGCTCCTGCACCGCGTACACTTTCAAGCCATCTCCATGGCGCAGATACTGCAAGCCCTGGACCGCCGCGACCGCACCCGCAATCGTGGTGTAGTAGGCAAGATTAGCAGCCAGAGCGTGAGTACGAATTGTACGCGAATCGACAATCGCGTTCCGGCGCTCTTCCACCGTGTTGATGACCAGAGCGACCTCGCCGTTCTTGATCATGTCCACAATGTGCGGACGACCTTCGGTGACCTTGTTGACCACCTGCACAGGCAGGCCGGCCTGCTCGATGGCGCTGGCCGTGCCACGAGTGGCGACGACCTTGAAGCCCAGCGACACCAGGCCACGAGCCACTTCCACCGCCTGCGGCTTGTCCTGGGCGCGCACGCTGATGAAAGCCAGACCGCTTTCGGGCAGACGCACGCTGGCGGCCATCTGCGACTTCACGAACGCTTCGGCGAACGACTCGCCCACGCCCATGACTTCGCCGGTGGATTTCATTTCAGGTCCCAGAATGGTGTCCACGCCAGGGAACTTCACGAAGGGAAACACGGCTTCCTTGACACTGTAGTAAGGAGGCGTAACTTCTTCCGTGACACCCTGCTCGGCCAGCGTCTGGCCGGCCATGGCGCGCGCAGCGATCTTGGCCAACTGCAGCCCGGTCGCCTTGGAGACGAAAGGCACCGTACGCGAGGCGCGCGGATTGACTTCCAGCACGTAGACGTCGCCGTCCTGAATAGCGAACTGCACGTTCATCAGACCCTTGACGTTCAAGGCCTTGGCCATGAGCGCCGTCTGGCGCTTGATCTCGGCCACGGTTTCGTCGCTGAGCGAATACGGAGGCAAACTGCAGGCGGAGTCGCCCGAGTGCACGCCGGCTTGTTCGATGTGCTGCATCACGCCGCCCACAAACACGCGTTCGCCGTCGGCCAGACAATCCACATCCACTTCAGTGGCGTTGTTCAGGAAGTGATCCAGCAGCACGGGAGAGTCGTTGCTGACTTTCACGGCTTCGCGCATGTAGCGCTCCAGATCCTGCTGTTCGTGCACGATTTCCATGGCGCGACCGCCTAGCACGTAGCTGGGGCGAACCACCAGCGGATAGCCGATTTCGGCAGCCAGGGCAATGGCTTCGCCTTCGGTGCGCGCGGTGCGGTTAGGCGGCTGGCGCAGACCCAGCTTGGTCAGCAGTTTCTGGAAACGCTCACGATCCTCGGCCACATCGATGGATTCTGGGCTGGTGCCGATGATGGGCACGCCATTGGCTTCCAGGGCGCGCGCCAGCTTCAAAGGCGTCTGGCCGCCGTACTGCACAATGGTGCCGACGGGTTTTTCCAGGTGCACGATCTCCAGCACGTCTTCCAGCGTCAGCGGCTCGAAGTACAGGCGATCGGAGGTGTCGTAGTCGGTGGACACGGTTTCGGGGTTGCAGTTGACCATGATGGTTTCGTAACCATCTTCGCGCAATGCCAGAGCAGCGTGCACGCAGCAGTAGTCGAACTCGATACCCTGACCGATACGGTTGGGACCGCCCCCCAGGACAATGATCTTCTTCTTGTCCGTAGGATTGGATTCGCACTCTTCCTCGTAGGTAGAGTACATATAGGCCGTATCGGTGGAGAATTCAGCAGCGCAGGTGTCCACGCGCTTGTACACCGGACGCACATTGAGCTGATGACGCAGCTTGCGCACTTCCGACTCTACGGTGTCCAGCAGAAAAGCCAGACGGCGATCGGAAAAACCGCGGCGCTTCAGACCGAACAAGGTGTCGCGATCCAGATCGCCCAGGGTCTTTTGCTCCAGAGCCAGTTCGATATCCACGATTTCCTTGATCTGGGCCAGGAACCAGGGGTCGATCTTGGTCAGGTTGTGGACCTCGTCCAGGGAGAAGCCTTGAGCAAAGGCATCGCCCACATACCAGATGCGCTCGGGACCGGGCTCGCCCAGCTCGACCTGCAGCTTTTCGCGATCAGTGGTCTTCTGGTTCAGGCCATCCACGCCCACTTCCAGACCGCGCAGGGCTTTCTGGAAGGATTCCTGGAAGGTGCGGCCCATGGCCATGACTTCACCCACTGACTTCATCTGGGTCGTCAGGCGCGAGTCGGCCTGAGGGAATTTTTCAAAGGCGAAACGAGGCACCTTGGTGACCACGTAATCGATGGTAGGCTCGAACGAGGCGGGCGTCGAACCGCCGGTGATCTCGTTGCGCAGCTCATCCAGGGTATAGCCCACGGCCAGGCGTGCGGCGATCTTGGCGATGGGAAAACCCGTCGCCTTGGAAGCCAATGCCGACGAGCGGGACACGCGCGGGTTCATCTCGATGACGATCATGCGACCATTGTCGGGATTGACGGCAAACTGCACGTTCGAGCCGCCGGTATCCACGCCGATCTCGCGCAGCACCGCGATCGATGCATTACGCATGATCTGGTATTCGCGGTCGGTCAGGGTCTGGGCAGGAGCCACAGTGATGGAGTCGCCCGTGTGCACGCCCATGGGGTCAAGGTTCTCGATGGAGCAGACAATGATGCAGTTGTCGGCGCGGTCACGCACGACTTCCATCTCGAATTCCTTCCAGCCCAGCAAGGATTCCTCGATCAACAGCTCTTTGGTGGGCGAGGCTTCCAGACCGCGACGGCAGATGGTCTCGAATTCTTCAGGGTTGTAGGCGATGCCGCCGCCCGTGCCGCCCAGCGTGAAGCTGGGGCGGATCACGACGGGGAAGCCCGAAGTGCCGATGTCTTCGGCGATACGCTTTTGCACCGCCCAGGCCTCGTCCATGGAATGGGCCACGCCGGACTTGGCGGACTCCAGACCGATGGAGGTCATGGCGTCCTTGAACTTCAGGCGGTCTTCGGCCTTTTCGATAGCAGCGGCGTTGGCGCCGATCAGCTCGACACCGTATTTTTCCAGCACGCCGTACTTGGCCAGGTCCAGAGCGCAGTTGAGCGCGGTTTGTCCGCCCATGGTGGGCAGCAAGGCGTCAGGACGCTCTTTTTCGATGATTTTTTCGACGGCCTGCCAGGTAATGGGCTCGATGTAGGTGACATCGGCCGTATCCGGGTCGGTCATGATGGTGGCCGGATTGCTGTTGACCAGCACGGTCCGGTAGCCTTCCGCTTTCAGGGCCTTGCACGCCTGGGCGCCGGAATAGTCGAATTCGCAGGCCTGACCGATGATGATCGGGCCCGCGCCAATGATGAGAATACTTTTTATGTCTGAACGCTTTGGCATGGTGCGATAGTGATCTTACGCGGCTTTGTCGGCCTGGTGAGCAGCCATCAGGCTGATGAATTTGTCGAACAGCGAGGCGATATCGCGCGGTCCGGGCGTCGCTTCAGGGTGACCCTGGAAGCAGAACGCGGGGCGATCCGTCAGCTCGAAGCCTTGCAGGCTCTGGTCGAACAAGGAGATGTGCGTGACCTTGGCGTTGGCCGGCAAGGTGTCCGCATCCACCGCGAAGCCGTGATTCTGGCTGGTGATGAATACGCGTCCGCTGGACAGCTCCTGCACAGGATGGTTGGCGCCATGGTGACCGTTTTTCATCTTGAGGGTCTTGGCGCCGACGGCCAGACCCAGGATCTGGTGACCCAGGCAGATGCCGAAGACAGGCAGCTTGCGCTCGAGCAGGCCGCGGCAGGCCTCGATGGCGTAATCGCAGGGCTCTGGGTCGCCAGGGCCGTTGGACAGGAACACGCCGTCGGGCTGGTAGGCCAGCACATCGGCCAGCGGTGTCTGGGCGGGCACCACGGTGACCTTGCAGCCGCGATCCGCCATCAGGCGCAGGATATTGGCCTTGACGCCGAAGTCGTAGGCGACCACATGGAAGCGGCCGGTTTCAGGCTGGCTGAAGCCCTGACCCAGCTCCCAGGAGCCCTCGGACCAGTCGTGGCGCACGGTGGTGGAGACGACCTTAGCCAGGTCTTGTCCCTGCATGCCCTTGAAAGAGCGGGCCAGCTCCAGCGCGCGCTCGGCGTCGTCGCCCACCATGATGCAGGCGCCCTGCGAACCTTTTTCGCGCAGGATGCGGGTCAGCTTTCGGGTGTCGACCCCAGAAATGGCGACCACACCCTGCGACTTCAGGTAGTCGGGCAGAGATTGGGTGGAGCGGAAGTTGGACAGGCGGGAAGGACAGTCACGAACGACAAGCCCGGCAGCATGGGCTTTGGTGGATTCGGAGTCCTCTGGGTTGACACCGGTATTACCGATGTGCGGATAGGTAAGCGTAACAATTTGACCGCTGTAGCTTGGGTCGGTCAGGATTTCCTGATAACCCGTCATGGCTGTATTGAAAACGATCTCAGCAACACAGTGCCCCTCGGCACCGATTGATACCCCTTTGAATAGGGTTCCATCCGCCAGGGCTAGGATAGCACTAGTGATAGTGCGGGACTCCTCAGGAAATAAAGACGGCAGCACGTTAAAAACCCCGGTTCTGAAATTGACATTAAACCTTCTAATTATATGCTCAATCCCCCTTCTTCCGGAAGTTAATCGGGAAAAACACTTAAAAAAGGCGCGTTTAGCCACAAAATAGTCTACAGTTGCCGATTGGTTTGATGGTTTTAAGATGGACTTGCAACAGACATGACAACTCAGCTTGAATCCCTGCGCCAGTACACCACCGTCGTGGCCGACACCGGCGATTTCGAGGCCATGCGTGCCTTTCGCCCCACCGATGCGACCACCAATCCATCCCTGATCCTGAAGGCCGTCCAGCAGCCCGCCTACCGTCCGCTGCTCGATCGCGTCATCGCCGAACACCCGCGCGCCAGCCTGGCGGAAACCAGCGATCTGCTGCTGGTCGCTTTCGGACGCCAGATCCTGGACATCGTGCCCGGTCGCGTCTCCACCGAAGTGGACGCCCGCCTGTCCTTCGACACGCCGGCCAGCATCGAGCGCGCCCGCCAGATCATCCAGCACTACGAACGCGCCGGCATTGAACGCGAACGCATTCTGATCAAGCTGGCCTCCACCTGGGAAGGCATTCAGGCCGCGCGCGCCCTGCAGGCCGAAGGCATACGCTGCAACCTGACCTTGCTGTTCTCCCTGCCCCAGGCCATTGCCTGCGCCCAGGCCAAAGTCACGCTGATCTCCCCTTTCGTGGGACGCATCTACGACTGGTTCAAGAAATCCGCCGGGGCCGACTGGAACGAAGAAGCCAATCGGGGAGAAAACGACCCCGGCGTCCGCTCCGTGCGCAGCATCTACCAGTATTACAAGACCTACGACATCCCCACCGAAATCATGGGCGCCAGCTTTCGCAACATCGGCCAGATCCAGGCCTTGGCCGGCTGCGACCTGCTCACCATCAGCCCCGAGCTGCTGAGCCAGCTGGCCGCCGCCGATGGCGAGCTGTCCCCGGCCCTGAATGTCGAACAAGCCAAGGCCAATGCGCCTGAATGGCGCGCCAGCAATGAAGTCGCGTTTCGTACCGAGCTGAACCAGGACGCCATGGCCACCGAAAAACTGGCCGAAGGCATACGCCTGTTCACCGCCGACGCCATCAAGCTGGACACGCTGATCCAGCAGGCACGCCAGAGCGCCTGACTCCCGACCGTTACTTCAAAAAAAAACCGGCCCGCCTTGAAGCGAAGCCGGTTTTTTTCAATCCAGCGCAGCGCCTACACGCGCCGGATCCGCTCGGACGCTAGAGCTTTTCCGTTTCGCCGCCCTTGGGGCGCCACGCCAGCATACGGTCTTCGAACAGGCTGACCAGCCCGTCCAGAACCAGCGCAAACACCGTCAGGACGACAATGCCGGCGAAAACCGTGTTTACATCCAGCGTGCCTTCAGCCTGCAGAATCAAGTAGCCCACTCCGCTGGCCGAGCCCAGGTACTCCCCCACCACGGCGCCCACGAACGCCAGACCTACCGAGGTATGCAGGCTGGAGAACACCCAGCTGGTGGCAGAGGGAATGTAGACATGGCGCAGCAACTGGCGACGGCTGGCGCCCAGCATGCGGGCATTGTCCAGCAAGGTAGAGCTGACCTCGCGTACGCCTTGGTAGACGTTGAAGAACACGATAAAGAACACCAGCGTGACGGCCAGCGCCACCTTGGACCAGATCCCCAGGCCGAACCACATGCCGAAGATAGGCGCCAGAATGACGCGCGGCATGGAGTTGGCCGCTGTGATGTAAGGATCCAGCAGGGCAGCAGCCCGGGGCGACAAACCCAGCCACAGGCCGAAGCCCAGACCGGCCACCGTGCCGATTACAAAGGCCAGCAGCGTTTCACTGAGGGTGACGCCCAGGTGCTGATAGATGTCGCCATTGGTGACAAACCAGGCCCAGATGACCTGGACCACTTCCAAAGGCCGGCCAAAGAAAAAGGCCGTCTTTGGATCCAGCGTGAAGAAATGCCAAGCCAGCAAGATCGCCACCAGCAGCGAAATCTGCCAGACACGCAAGGCAAGGCGGGAATGATGAGTAGACTTGGACATATCAAGCGCGCTTCTGTTGTGCGTAGCCCTTGAGGACTTCATCGCGCAGCACAGCCCAGATGGCCGAATGCAATTCGACAAAGCGGGGCTGGTTGCGGACTTCGGCCACGTCGCGAGGACGCGGAAGATCAATGTGGAATTCACCGATCGGGTGCGTGCCCGGTCCGGCCGACAGCACCACGACGCGATCGCCCATGGCGATGGCCTCGTCCAGGTCATGGGTAATGAACAAGACCGCCTTGCGCTGTGCCATCCAGATTTCCAACACCTCGTTTTCCATCAGTTGCCGGGTCTGGATGTCCAGGGCGGAAAAAGGCTCGTCCATCAGGATGATATCCGGGTCCCGGATCAAGGTCTGGGCCAGCATGACGCGCTTGCGCATGCCCCCGGACATCTGATGCGGATAGCGGTCGCCGAAACCGCCCAGGCCGACTCGCTTGAGCCACTCCTGGGCGCGGGCGCGCGCCTCGTCCTGCGGCACGCCAGCGAACTCCAGGCCGGCCATTACATTGGACTCCGCGCTGCGCCAAGGCAGCAGCGCCTCACCCTGGAACATATAGCCGGCGCGCTTGTTGACCCCGTCCAAAGCTTGGCCGAAAACACGCACCTGACCCGCGGACGGAGCCAGCAAGCCGGCCCCCACGTTCAGCAGAGTCGACTTGCCGCAGCCCGTGGGACCGACCACGGAAACGAATTCGCCCGGCGCAACGGTCAGGCTGGCGTCACGCACCGCCGTGTACGTGCCTTTGCCGTCGCGCGACGCGAATACACAACTGACATTTTCAAGAGAAAGAGCGGCCTCAGGCATTGGGGTACTTCTTGTTGGCATTGTCGGCGAACTCGTTGGTGAAGATCTTGCCGGTATCGATCTTGGAGGCATCCAGGTTGGGAACGAACGCGGCCAGCGCATTCAGCGCCGTGGCGGGACCGTCCGCATCCACCAGGCCATTGGGCGAGAGCGACTCCTTGTTGGCGTCCAGACATTGTTTATACAGCTCCACATCACCCAGCAAATAAGCAGCAGGCACCGTCTTGGCGATGGTTTCGGCATCGTTGGCCTGAATCCACTTGTCGGCACGCACAATGGCGTTGGCCAGGGCCTGGGCCGTCTTGGGGTTCTTGTCCAGGAACTCCTGTGAGGCGTACAGGCAGGCCGAGGGCATATTGCCGCCGAAAATCTTCTGGGTATCCGCTACCGTGCGAGTGTCGGCAATGATCTGAATGGCCTCTTCCTTGGCCAGGGTGCCAATGACCGGATCCAGATTGGCCATGGCGTCCACCTGTCCGGTGCGCATGGCAGTCACGGCGCCCGCTCCGGCCCCTACCCCGATGAAGGCGACATCCGTAGGCTTCAGACCATTCTGTTCCAGAAAGAAATTGACCATCATATTGGTCGACGAACCCGGCGCCGTCACACCGACCTTCTTGCCCTTCAGGTCCGCCGGCGACTTGTAGTCGGGCATGGTCTTTTTGGAAACGGCCAGCACAATGGCGGGCGCACGACCTTGCTGCACAAAGGCGCGATAGAACTGCCCTTTGGATTGCAGGTTGATGGTGTGCTCGAAAGCCCCGGAGACCACATCGGCACTCCCGCCCACGACGGCCTGCAAGGCCTTGGATCCGCCCGCGAAGTCCGCCACCTTGACGTTCAGCCCCTCATCTTTGAAGAATCCCTTGATTTCCGCAATGGACAGGGGCAGGTAGTAAATCAGCGCTTTGCCGCCCACGGCAATCGTGATGTCCTTCTTCTCCAATTCCTGAGCGCGGCCGACAGACGGCAGCGACATAGCCAGCCCGGATGCACCGGCCAGCTTGAGCATGTGACGACGAGTCAGTTTCATGGGAATCCCCTTCTTGTTGTGTAGTCATTAAGTAAAGGCCTAATACTTATACTACTAAAACGAAGGATTCCGGACAGCCGCCGATCAAATGACCGCCACATGCTCGGCATGCGCGGGCACAGGAAAACCGCCCGCGCGACACGGCAGGCCTTGAACCGATCAGCAGACGCTAGGTGGCGCGTCGCTCCATCAAGGCCCAGGCGATCGTGCCTGGGTCTACGTATTCCAGTTCGCTGCCGGCAGGCACGCCGCGCGCCAGGCGCGTGACCTTCAGGCCTTGGCTGCCCAGCATTTCTGCCAGATGGTGAGCCGTGGTTTCGCCTTCAGCGGTGAAATTGGTGGCCAGAATGACTTCCTGCACCTGCCCATCCCCCGCCCGCTCCAGCAACCGGTCAAATTGCAGAGCGTCCGGCCCTATGCCTTCCAGCGGCGTCAAACGCCCCATCAGGACGTAATACAGGCCGCGGTAGCCATGAGTAGCCTCGATCATGTTTTGATCTGCCGGTGTTTCCACCACGCACAGCAGCGCGGGATCCCGGCGCGGATTGGAACAGGTCTCGCAGACCTCCAGCACGGTAAAACCGTTGCAGCGCCGGCAATGGCGCAAGGTTTGGGTCGCCTGCTCCAGCGCGCGGCTGAGCTGGTCCGCCCCCACCAGGTCATGCTGCAACAGGTGATAGGCCATGCGGCGCGCACTGCGTTCGCCCACCCCGGGCAGGCGGCGCAGGGCTTGGATCAGAACCCGAAGCGGTTCGGGTTCGGCGATCTGCGGTTCGTTCATCAGAACGGGAATTTCATGCCGGGAGGCAGTGGCATGCCGGCCGTGACACCCGCCATTTTTTCCTGCGAAGTGGCTTCGGCCTTGCGCTGCGCGTCATTGAAGGCAGCGGCGATCAGGTCTTCCAGCATGTCCTTGTCATCTTCCAGCAAGCTGGGGTCGATAGACACGCGGCGCACGTCGTGACGACAGCTCATGGTGACCTTGACCAGCCCGCCGCCCGACACACCTTCGACTTCGATCTCGGCCAAGGCTTCCTGCGCCTTCTTCATGTTTTCCTGCATCTGCTGCGCCTGACGCATCAAGCCGGCGATCTGACCTTTCATCATGATGTGATTTCCTGATTATCTGAATTGAACAAGGGCCGCTCAGGCAGCCCGAACCAAGGGTGCAGCCTTGACCGATCCTTCTTTGACGCTGGCGCCAAAGTCCCGGATCAGGGTCAAGACAAAGGGATCCTGGGTAACCTGCTCTTCGGCCTGCCGCTGGCGCTCCGCCAGCTTGGCCTGCTCCACGGCATGCGCCGTGGCGTCGCCGGTATCTCCGTATTCAATGGCCAGTTGCACGGACTGGCCGAAGTACTCTGTCAGAACGGTACGCAGCCGCGCCTTGCCCTGGCTGCCTTCAGTAGCCTTGATCTTGGCGCGCAAATGGATTTCCTGGCCCTTCAGCCCGACCCATTCGCTCTGGCGAGCCAGTTCCGCCGCCCAGCCACTGACCGGCAATTCCGCCGCCACCGCAGGCCACTTCTCTGCCGTCATGCCGCCCAGACGGACGGCTCGATGGCCGTCGCGAGCCTGCCCCGCATCGGGCACCGCCACAGGCAGGCCCAGCTCGCCATCGGGCATGAAGTTGCCCGAGGCCGGCAGCGGCGGCACATCGTCATCATCGTCGCCACCCGCCGTGGCGTCCATGCCGGCTGGCTGATAGTTCTCGAATTCCTCGTCCATGCCTTCGGACAGCCAGGCGGGTTCCTGCTGACCATCATCCACACGCGCATCGTCGGGAGCAGGCGTGGTTTGCGGCGGAACGGCCGATTGCAACTGTTCTGGCGTCTGGGCAGGCTGGACGTCCTGAGAAACCGGCGCAGGCCGATTTTCCGGCTCCGCCGCTGGGTGTGGAGCCTGAGCGGTCGGTTCCGAATCAGGCGGCGCTTCTTCCCAGGCAGGGACAAAATCATCCTGATCAGCCGGCGCACGATCCAGCGCCGCCGCGCCACCTGCAGACTGAACGACAGAGTCGGCCACGGCAGCAGGTGCCGGGGTCGGGACCGGGGCGACAACAGAATCGACCGGGGATGGCTGTTCCACTGGCGGGGCTGCAGCGGGCGCCTGCTGCGCCGAAGCAGAAGGGGCAGCTACGGGTTCAAGCGCGGCCGGCGTAGGTACGGTCGGCGCAGGCGCGGCGGCCACAGGAACGGTCGTCACGGGCGCGGTGCGCTCTCCGCCCGATCCATCAGGCGGCGCCGGCTGCGCAGGCACCGGCTCGGGCAGCAGGGCCAGCATGCGCAGGCAGGCCATGACAAAACCGGCATATTCGTCCGGCGCCAGGGATAGTTCCTGACGGCTGTGAACCGCCACGGAATAAAACAGTTGCACGTGATCCGGCGACAAGGTGGGTGCCAGGGCACGCACAGGACCGGCCAGCGGGTCGTCGTCGGTAATAGTGCCGGCGATGCGCTGTTCGATGGCGATGCGTGACAGCAGAGTGGCCAGATCGGCGAGCGCGCCCGAATAGGACAGGCCACGCAAGGCTAAGTCATCAGCCACCGCCATGATGGCGCGCGCATCGTAAGCCACCAGGGCCTGCAGTAACTGCGCCAGATGGCGCTGATCGATGGTGCCCAGCATGGCCTGCACGGCCGCCGAGCTGAGGTCGCCGGCACTGTAGGCAATGGCCTGGTCGGTCAGCGACAGCGCGTCGCGCATGGACCCGGCCGCCGCCTGCGCCAGCAGGCGCAGGGCGGGCACGTCGAACTGCATGCCCTCCTGGGCCAGAATATCCTGCAGATGCTCGACAATAGCCGGCACCGTCATCTGCTTCAGATTGAACTGCAGACAACGCGACAACACCGTGACCGGGATTTTCTGAGGGTCCGTGGTCGCCAGGATGAACTTGACGTGCGGCGGCGGCTCTTCCAGCGTCTTGAGCATGGCATTGAAGGCATGACCGGTCAGCATGTGAACTTCGTCGATCATGTAGACCTTGTAGCGGCCGGAGCTTGGCGCATACACCGCCTGCTCGAGAAGCTGGGTCATTTCCTCGACGCCGCGGTTGGAGGCCGCGTCCAGCTCCACATAGTCCACGAAGCGGCCCGCATCAATTTCCGTGCAGGCGCGGCAGGTGCCGCAGGGCGTGGCGGTGATGCCGGTTTCACAGTTGAGCGATTTGGCCAGAATGCGCGACAAGGTCGTCTTGCCCACGCCTCGCGTGCCCGTAAAGAGCCACGCATGATGCAGGCGTTGCGTGGACAGGGCGTGCGTCAAAGCACGCACCACGTGATCCTGTCCGATCAGGGTATCGAAGGAGCGAGGGCGCCATTTTCGGGCCAGAACAAGATAGGTCATGCGAATTCCGGACGGCCAAAGCCATCAACACAGATAAGCGAAAGGAAAAGTGTACCGGATTCGGTGCCCGAGGGGAGCAGACAGACCGGGCGCACTAACCCGGCAAGTATGTGAAGTGGCGAGCCTGACTCCGGCACTGATTCTGCACGGCTGTGGCTGCTTCGTTCCCGACCTGACCAGATTCACCGCCGAACCATGCGGAGGGGCCCGCCGTCTAGTAGTGTAACACCATTCACGCTTAATACGGCACCCACAGATCCACTCGCGGGAAATAAAGAGCTCCCCGCGCCGGGCGGCCATCCAGCGCCGACACCTGGGCGCAATAACGTTCCAGTTGCGGCGCATAACGCTGCAGCATACGTTCCCGGAATACCTCCAGACTTTCATCAGGCCCGGGCCGGCTGGTCTTGTAGTCCACGACCAGCCAGTGATCTTCCTGTGAAATCGCCAGATCAATGATCGATACCCGGCCGCTGACATCCAGCAGCGACCATTCGCGATGCGCGCGCGCCGCCCCCAGCAGCCAACGGCCCTGTTCGGTCTGCACCGTCGCCGCCACCGCTTCGAACAGGGCCTGCCCGGCATCATCCAGATAGACGGCCGGCACACCGGCGCGCTGCAGCTGCCGCCGCATCACCCCTTTACTGTCGCGCAGACGATCCAGGGGCCAGTCCTGCAGGCCTTCACGCCCCAGCTTTTCCAGCCAGGCGTGGGCCACCGTCCCGATCGCGGTTTCGTGACTCGTATCCAGGGACCAGCTCCAGGCCTGGGTCGCCTGCCCCGCTCCGGCCTGCAAGCTGGCGGGCAAATCCGGCAGATCCATGACTCGCAACAAGGGCGGTCCGACCGCCTGCCCGTCTTCCTGAGCGCCCTGCACCGCCTGCCAGGCGGGAACGGACGGCGGCGGCACAGCAGACCACAGGCGGCTGAGCAGAGAGCGGGCGTCGGGTTCGCGCAGACCTTTGTCCTGCGTGACGCTGAGCTCGGCAAACAGGTGCAGCTCTTGCCGCGCCCGGGTCAAGGCTACATACAGCAATCGATGGCTTTCTTGTTCGGCGCGAATTTTCTCGCGCGCCGCCAGGAATTGCGAGACGGGATCGCGCTCGTCGCTGGCCTTGTGGGTGATCGGGCCCAGAATTAACCTCTCGGCGCTGTGCTCCAAACGGATCAAGGGTTCAGAATCTGCAGCCGATTGCTTGTGCAAGCCGAACAGAATCACCGTTTCGAACTCCAATCCCTTGGATTTGTGGATGGTCATGACCTCCACCGCCTTGCCCGACCCCTGCGGCGTGGAATACAAGGATTCCACACGGGTCTGCAACTGCTGCTGGTCAGGCGGCCCATAAGGACACAACTCCTCCAGCAGACGCAGCACCTGTTCGGCATCCGCCTGATCGGCGATCGAGGGATAGGCCCTGGGCCCTCCCAAGCGGGTCCAGCATTCCTGCACCCAGGCGGCAAAGGGCATCAAGCCGCTGCGGTTGCCGGCATCCAGCAGAACCTGCCGGGCGAACAGCATGCGATCCCGCTCCTGCGGCTCCCAATCCTGGGCATCACAGGCGCGCAGCAGCTCGGGCATGGACTGCCGGGGGTGCAGAGCGCACAGGCGGTACAGACTGTCCAGGCGCAATCCGATCAAGGGGGAACGCAACAGGGACAACCACGCCAGGCGATCCGCCGGATGGGCCAGGGCCCGCACAAGCTGCACCAGATCCGCTACGACGGGACGCTGCTGCAAGGGCTCCAGCTCCACGGCGCGGCAAGGAATCCCCTGCTCGCCCAGCCGGCGCACCAGGCCATTCAAGTGTGAACGGGCCCGCACCAGAATGGCCACCGGATGCGCGCTGTCGGCATGGCGCTCCAAAGCCGCGCCTGCGCAGCGCACAGCCTGCTCCACCGCTTCTTCCTGGGCGGCCAGCTCGGCCGCCGCGCCATCTTCGCCTCGGCCCAAACGAAAGTGCCAGGATGGATGGAAATCCACAGCAGCACCCGGCTCGTCGGGCTTGAACGCCGTCGACGACTCGTAGGTAACCATGCCCAGCTCCGGGTCGGACTGACGTGGAAATAAATTTGCCCCTACCTGATTCACCCACTCCACCAGGCGCGGATGCGAACGAAAGTTGTTGGTCAGATTCAGCGGCTCGAGTTCAACATCGCCCAAATGTCTATCCTGCCATACCCGCAGGAACAGGCCTACTTCCGCCTTGCGAAAGCGGTAGATGGACTGCATGGGATCGCCCACCAGGAACAGGCTGCGCCCATCGCCCGGCTCCCAGCCGCTGGTCAGCCGTTCCAGCAACTGCACTTGAGACTGACTGGTATCCTGGAATTCGTCCACCAGCAAATGGCGTATGGATCGATCCATGCGCAACAGCAACTCGCCGGGCTCCTGCGCATCGCCCAGGGCCTCCAGCGCGCGCTGAGCGATCTCGGTGAAATCGACCTCTGATTTTTCGGCGAAGCGCAGCTTGAGCTGCGCCGCCGCCAACCACAGCACCTGAATCAAGTTGGCCAGCACTTCTTGCTGCCGCTCGGAATACTGCTGCGGCAAAAGACGCGCGCTGGACAAGCGGGACACCCAGGGCTCGGCCCCCAGGCACCGTCCCAGCCAATCCGCCAGGATCTCTTTCTCGGCAGTCTTGGGCGGAAACCCGTTGCGCACCGTCAGGCTCTTGCGCAGGCCCCCGTCGTTGGTCAGCAACAGACTGGCCAGGCCGCGCCAGCGCGGCAGCTCGTCCATGACCGGCTCCAGCGGATCGCCAGTCCAATCGGCCAAGGCCATAAGATCGCCTTCGCCCAGATTGCCGGCGGCAAAACGAGCAAGCGGGGCCAGCGTCTGCGCCCAGCCGGGCGGCAGACAAGCACGCAACTGCGCCAGTTGCTGCTCGACGACCTGACGCAGACTGTCCTGCAGCAAGGCGACATCTCCGCCCGCACCCAGAGCCGGCAGCCACTGATCGCGGCTGGCCAGCATGGCGGCCAGCAGGGCCTGGGCCTGGGCCAGATTCACATCCATGTGTTCCAGAAAGCGGGCTACGCTGGGCACACTTTCCGCCATTTCCAGCGTGGCCCAGGCCGCAGACTCGTAATGCTCCAGCGCGTTGTCGGAAATGGCCGGCACGCCGCCCAGCCCAGTCACCCAGGGCATGGCCCGCACCAGGTGCGCGCACAAGGAGTCAATCGTGCGGATGCTCAATCGAGCCGGGTAGGCCAGCAAATCCCATTTCTGCTCGCGATTGCGGCGCATGGCCTGGCTGGCCAGCTCCCAACTGCGCACCCGATAGGATTCCGTGGGGCAAGGCTCATCCGCTGCCGCCAGTTTTTCCAGCACGCGGGCGTGCATTTCAGCCGCCGCCTTGCGCGTGAAAGTAATGGCCACGATTTCTTCGGGCCGCTCCACCCGGGCCAGCAGGCCCAGTATCCGATCCGTGAGCAGCTCGGTCTTGCCCGAGCCTGCCGGCGCCTGCACAAGAAATGAGGAATCCGGATCCAAGGCCCGGCTGCGGGCCCCGCTATCGCTAGGCTGCATGCTCATCGAACCTCCCCATCACTGACGGCATCGTGTTCTTCCTGAAATAAACGCAGGAACGGCAACACATCGCAGTACTGCAGATCGTTGCGGTTCCAGATCTGGTTGATCGCCCGGCCCTGGATGAACTCATCAGCCAGATCCTGTACGGCCTGCTTCCAGCTCAGCAACTGGGCTTGCCACTGCTGACCGCTGTCCAATTCCGTCATTCCGGCGATGTCCATGCCCGGCTCGGCCAACCCGCTGAATCCCACCTGCCTGGCGTGCAGACGCACAAAAGCCAGGCCGCTGACCTGCAGCCCCTGCTCTTGCAGCACAGCAGCGTAAAACGGCAGTTGCAGATTCACAGGCCGGCTGCGCAGCCAGTCTTTGTCGGGCCGCAGTTCGCCGATGCCGGTTTTATAGTCCAGCAGCAGACGCTCGTCACCGGCCAGGCGATCCAGGCGATCCAAGCGCAGGCTAAGGCGCAGCAGCCCTCGGCTCCAGCTCACGTCTTCCTCGGTGGCCTGCAAGGCGAACGGCGGCCGCTGAGCTTCTTGTTGCGCATACTCGTCCAGCACGGCCACGGCACGCTCCATTTCCAGCGCGCGCAGAACAACGCCGTAATCAGACAGCTCTTCCTGGGCGGCCTGTTCCACGCTGGCGCGAAGCACCTGGTTCAGCGTGCCCTGCGCCATGTGTTCATGCAGATTTTCCTGATCCTGCACACTGCGCCAGAACAGCTCGACGGCGCGGTGCAAAAACAAACCCCGTGTATTCATGTCTCCCAGACGGGCATAGTCCGGCAAGGCCTGCCCATGCAGACGGAATTTCACAAATGCCCACAGGGGATTGCGCGCCTGGGTATCCAGTACGCTGATCCCGCCGCGTATGGTTTCTTCGGCCTGCAAGATAGGGCCCTGCGCGTCCTCCAAGGCCTGCAGCGCCGCCGGCTGTCCCGACGGCGGCTCCCACGTCTGCTCCAGCACAGGCCAAGACACAATCAAGGGGCTGGGCCGCAGGACCTGCTCGCCCAGATGCAAGGGGGAGCTCAACAGCACCCGGTCGGCGCAGCGCAACAGCGCCGCCATCATCCATCGGGCCCACTCCAGCTCTCGCTCCGGCGTGGAGCGCGGAGCCTGCACGCGCCGCAGCACATGGGCGGGAATCAGCGGATTGGGCTTGACGGCCGCCGGCAGGACCTCATCCGTGAGTCCCAGCACCCAGACCGCGTCCCAACGACCTCCCTCCGCCTCCAGAAAGCCCAGCACATCCAGCCGCGCGCGCGGATCGCGCTGAGGCTGGAATACGCTTTCACGCGCCATGCGTGCCAAGGCCCCCTGAGCGCGCAAGGCGCTGATGCGCCCCAGCACCGGCGCCTGCTGCGCAAAACGCAGCATCAACTGCTCCAGAGCTTCCAAGGTTTGAAACTGGGCGCTGTCCAGACTGGCGCTGCCCGGAAACCCCAGCGCCTGCAGGCACTGGCGCATCACGCCCGCCCAGACATCCACGCTCTGGACACCGCTGGGCGTCCCTTGCAGGACAGCCATCGCTTTTTGCCAGGCCTGTGCCAATTGCGGCGCGTAGCGACTGAGCATGTCCTCGAATTCATTGCGCCGCACCACGGTCATGCGATTGTCGCGCCATGCCTTGTCGATCTGGGCGCGCCCGCCCGCCTCTGCCTGCTCGGCCTGGCAGACGCCGGCCCGCAGCGCCTCGCCCAGCAGAGCCGGTTCCGCGCGGCCACGTTCTGCCAGCGTGAACAAGGCTTTGAGCCAAGCCAGCGCCCCCTCGACCAGCGGCCACTGCGCCAAAGCACGGGCGGCCGCCACGTTATAAGGCAACACCCCTTGCTCCGTGCTCATCGCTTGTCGCAACAAGCGGTGTACCAGCGGCAATTGGGTTTCCAGCTGAGCAGCCACGATGGCGACACAGGCCTCGGGATCCCGATCCAATTGGCCGCGCGCCCAGCGCACGGCCAGACGCCATTCGGTATCCGCGTCCTGGGCCTGCACGCGCTGCACCCGCCTAGCCTCGGGCTCGACTTGGTCCAGTTGCAGCACCCTCACGCCCAGGGCTTGCAAACCCGCCAGCAAGCGTTGCAATCGGGGCGAAAATTCGTGAAACCCATGCAATACGACATCAGCATGACGCATGTGCAAAGCACCCGCTTCGACAGCCGCCACGACCCGCCCCGAAGCACGGTTCGCGTCATCCAGATCCTCTTGAGTCAGGCTGTCGTGGTAATGAGCGCGCCATTGCAGAAAACGCTCGTAGTCGGCGCTGGCCTCCGACGGGTCCAATCCAATTTCCCATTCGTCCAACAAGGTGTCGGCCTCGCAGGCATAGCGCGCGGCCTGCGCCATATCCAGAAAATAGCCTTCTGGCTCGCACTGCTCGATACTGCGTTCCCAGCGCTGCAGGCTGGCGAAACGATCCATGTGATGGGCTGCCGGCTGCCATTGCTCGGAAAAGCACAGTTGGTCGCTGGCCTGCGCCAGCCAGGCGCCAAGCGGCACGATTTCAGGCACCGCCACCGTTCCGCCCTGCTGCGCAAGCCGCGCGGACAACTGCCCCAGCAGCCGGCGGGCATAGCGATTGTTGACGGTCAGCACCACCGTGCGGGCGCTGTCCAGCTCCTGTAGCTGGGCCAGAGAAATAGCGGGGATGTCGTGCATGGGGAACACCGGACAAAGTTGCGGAAAGCGACCACGCTCGGGCGGTCCGCCGGTCAGTATAGCGGCGCTCTGACTAAGCGACAGCCTGTCCCCTCTGAAACAAGAACTGCCATGCCCCGTCCCCACTCTTTTTTCCACTCAAATGCCTTCGCCCGCTGCAAGAGGGCCATCGCACGACAATCTGAGCCATAATCGGCTCCGAGAAGACTCCTGCCGGCAACGCGGAAGGCTTCGCGAACCAATACAGGGGCGACAACCGTCAGGCGCAAAGACAGGCGCTGTCATGGAAAAGCAGCCTCGCTAAAAAAACGGGGGCGTACTATGCTCAATAAAAAGGCCGCAGCCGGGCCATCCTGGTCGCGCAAAATAGTCGGGACAGGGATGTTGATCGCCTTGATGTTGACCTTCGCTCCCTGGATGGCAGAATCAAGAAATTCACCCTGCTCAGGAAAAAAAGGCGGAATTTCTCATTGTGAAGGGCAGGTGTTCGTCTGCAACGACGGCTCGTCCAGCGCCAGCAAACGCTCCTGCCCCGCCTATAACGGCGCACCCAGCACAACGGCCAGAACGGCTCCGCAAGCACTCAGATCCAGCAGCCACTGCTCCTGCGCCAGCGGCACCTACTGCACCGGCCCACGCGGCGGCCGATTCTGCGAAACAAGCACAGGTAGCAAGCGCTATCAGCGGAAATAAAATACAGAGCATGTGCGGCCTTAAACCATACAGGCCGGTTTTAAAAAGCGAGTCAGGGACAGGCATCCCCGCTTGCGCGGGGAACACTACGGCTGCGCGGCACTGGCCGAGAACATCACCGGTTCATCCCCGCTTGCGCGGGGAACACATCGTCTGAGTCCAGAACACGTAACCACCCCTCGGTTCATCCCCGCTTGCGCGGGGAACACTGGAGGTGTGAACGTGACTACTAAAAACCGAGCGGTTCATCCCCGCTTGCGCGGGGAACACCCAAGCAGAACTACACGGTTCTGTTCGACCGGCCGGTTCATCCCCGCTTGCGCGGGGAACACGCGCTGATCAATCGGGCTGATGGGCTGCACGACGGTTCATCCCCGCTTGCGCGGGGAACACCCCCAAATGGCCGCTGATGCAAAGTCCATTCTCGGTTCATCCCCGCTTGCGCGGGGAACACTGGTTGGCCCGCTCTGCCTCACGCTCAATCAGCGGTTCATCCCCGCTTGCGCGGGGAACACTGCTCTCAATCGTCTCATGGATGCCGATGAGGCGGTTCATCCCCGCTTGCGCGGGGAACACTATCCATGGTGGATATTGACCGGGCCTCGTTCCGGTTCATCCCCGCTTGCGCGGGGAACACTGACTGAAAAGGGGGAGCGACGAGCCAAAGAACGGTTCATCCCCGCTTGCGCGGGGAACACTACCTGGGCCTCGCTGTGCCGTTCGCAATTCACGGTTCATCCCCGCTTGCGCGGGGAACACGTTTTCGCCAGTTTGTCGATGCGCTGTGCCAACGGTTCATCCCCGCTTGCGCGGGGAACACACGAGAACGAGGACGCCAAGCGCGCCGAACAGCGGTTCATCCCCGCTTGCGCGGGGAACACGACTGGGTGCCGGACGCGGACGCAGACGGGCGCGGTTCATCCCCGCTTGCGCGGGGAACACGGGCATGATTGTTCGGCTCATGGCTGGGCCTCCGGTTCATCCCCGCTTGCGCGGGGAACACAACACCATCAGATATAGACCGACACCCGACAGCGGTTCATCCCCGCTTGCGCGGGGAACACCCAAGCACGACAAGCACCTAGCCGACGAGGCTCGGTTCATCCCCGCTTGCGCGGGGAACACGGCCGTTGTGGCCAGCTGTTGCGTCAATACTCCGGTTCATCCCCGCTTGCGCGGGGAACACCTGCCTCATGACATCGATGTACAGATCGCAGCCGGTTCATCCCCGCTTGCGCGGGGAACACCGTCTATCAATCGCCCTGTACGCATTGCCGGCCGGTTCATCCCCGCTTGCGCGGGGAACACACCCAGGTCCTGGAGCTTTACGCGGGCGCTGGCGGTTCATCCCCGCTTGCGCGGGGAACACGCGTGAGCGGGGGACACCTCTACCATGGTCACCGGTTCATCCCCGCTTGCGCGGGGAACACGGCGGTCGTACGTGATGCTGACCACCGACGTCCGGTTCATCCCCGCTTGCGCGGGGAACACCGGTTGGCAATGACCATCAGCTGAGAGAGCGCCGGTTCATCCCCGCTTGCGCGGGGAACACGAAACGATGCGCCGGTCTCAGGGTCGGCCAGGCGGTTCATCCCCGCTTGCGCGGGGAACACAGACCGTGTCGGAGGCGCTGAAACGAAAAGACCGGTTCATCCCCGCTTGCGCGGGGAACACGTAGATTCGTTCAAGAAAGACATATTATTTACCGGTTCATCCCCGCTTGCGCGGGGAACACATCAGGCACGAGTGCGGCGTACATCTCCCCATCGGTTCATCCCCGCTTGCGCGGGGAACACAAATGGAATGAGCAGTATGAGCGGTCAAGGCTCGGTTCATCCCCGCTTGCGCGGGGAACACAATAACTTAAACAGTTTTTCCTGAATGTCTGCCGGTTCATCCCCGCTTGCGCGGGGAACACCTTAACCTTGGCCGCCCCCTGACCCGGTGGTACGGTTCATCCCCGCTTGCGCGGGGAACACTCTAAAAATAACCCGTTGATTTAACTAGAAAAAAACGAGCTTGAATTTTCCACCGAAAAAAACGAGTATAAATTCAGGAAAATTACACTTCCCGATTGATCGAACTCAGGGGATTAAACCACGCCTGACGGAGCATGCGGCATAGGACGGCGGTATCTGCCTACGCCTTGTTGCCTCCCGTTCATCCCCTTACACTGATGCCCATGTCCAGCACACACGATACTCAAGCCGAATTCACCAGCAGCCTGTCGCTGCGCACCGGGGAGAACACCTGGGGCAGCGCGCGACGCATGGCGCTGCTGGCCGCGATCGGCGAACAAGGCTCGATCTCGGCGGCGGCGCGCACCATAGGCATCAGCTACAAGGCCGCCTGGGATGCGATCGACATCATGAACAATATGGCCGGCGAACCTCTGGTGCTGCGCAGCACTGGAGGCCACCGCGGCGGCGGCGCCACGCTGACGCCCAAGGCCGTCGAACTGCTCGACCTGTACCAGACCTATGACCGACTGCACCAGCGCTTCATGACTCGCATCGGTCGCCTGATGCCCTCGGCCGCAACCCAAATGGAGCTTCTTCAGACCATGATGCTGCAAACTTCCGCCCGCAACCAACTCCCCGGCACCGTCACCGACATCAAGATTGGCGCCGTCAACGACGAAATTCATCTGGATATAGGCCAAGGCCAGAGCGTGGTGGCCTCCATCACGCGGGAAAGCACGGAAAACCTGGGCATACGCGTAGGGCAAAAAGTCCTGGCCTTCCTGAAAGCGTCATCCATCATGATCGGCACCACGGATACCCGTGGCACCCTGTCGGCTCGCAATCAACTGCCAGGCACCATCACCCAGGTGATACCCGGCGCAGTGAATGCCGAAGTCCGCTTGGAGCTGCCCCAAGGGCTGGCCATTACGGCGACCATCACCCTGGACAGTACGCAACGCCTGCACCTGAAGGCCGGCCAGCAGGCTTACGCCCTGTTCAAAGCGTCCAGCGTCATGATTGCGACGATATAACCGCGTCCAACTGATGCGAGGCCTGCAGCTCGTGGGCCAGGCACCGATCCACAATGCGCCCGTCACGGATCCGATAGACCTCCTGCGCCAGAATACGCGCATCTTCGGGGTCATGCGTGATCAGAATGGACGGAATGTCGAGCTGGCTCTGCAACTGGGCCAGCTCATCGCGCAGACGCACACGCAGATCCTGATCCAGGGCTGCCAGGGGCTCGTCCAGCAACAACACTTCGGGCTCTACCGCCAACGCCCGGGCCAGCGCGCAGCGCTGCTTCTGCCCGCCCGAAAGCTCGGCTGGATAACTGTCCAGCACCGGCCCCAGTTCGAACGCCTCCACCCAGCGCTGCGCCGCCGCCGGCAAGCCTTGCACGCGACGGTTGAACAGACCTGTATTAAGACCGAAACAGATATTTTGCGCAGCGGTCAGATGCGGAAACAGCCCGTAATCCTGAAACAGGTAGGCCACCCGACGATCGCGCGGCTTCAGATTGATTTCCTGCTGCGAATCGAAATAGATCCGCTCATTGATGCTGATGCGGCCTTGATCCGGCCGCAACAAACCGGCCACGCTTTGCACCGTCAGCGATTTACCCGACCCTGACGGCCCATACAAGGCGATGTGACGCGCCTCGGTCTGGATCTGGATATCCAGGGTGAATGCCCGCGCCTGTGACTGGACGGTGCGCTGGATATGCAGGATCAGACTCATTGAACGCTCCGTTGGCGGCGAACGTGCCGCGGCGACAAGGCGCTGGCACTCCACAGCACGAGCACGCAAGTCAAGGATATGACGGCCACCAGAACCAGCGCCTGGCTGTCCTCTCCGGCCTGCACGGCTTCATAGATAGCGATGGACATGGTCTGGGTACGGCCTGGAATGCTGCCGGCAATCATCAATGTCGCGCCGAACTCCCCCAGGGCGCGTGCAAAGGCCAGCAAAATACCCGCCAGTATGCCACGCGAGGCCAGCGGCAAGCTGACACGGAAGAAAACCGCCAGAGGCCTGAGGCCCAGCACTCGCGCCGCGTCCTCCAGCCGGCTGTCCACATCCTCGAAGGCCGCCCGGGCCGCCTTCAAGACCATAGGCAGCGCGACCACGGTAGCCGCGATCACCGCTCCCTGCCAGGTGAACACCAGTTCGATGCCGAACTGCGCCAGCCACTGCCCCACAGCGCTGCGCCGCCCGAACAACACCAGCAGATAGTAGCCGATGACCGTGGGCGGCAGCACCATGGGCAGGGTCAGGACAGAGTCGAGCAGGTCGCACCAGCGCGACTTCCAGCGCGACAGGCCATAGGCCATTGCAATGCCCAGCACACAAGCGAACAAGGTCGCCCAACCGGCGACCTTGAGCGACAACCACAAAGGGATCCAGATTGTATTCATCCCGTCCTTACGCAGTGATCAGGGTTTGGCAAAACCGTATTTTGCCAGCACCTGCTGCCCGGTTTCAGAAAGAACGAAATCCTGGAAGGCCTGGGCCTTGTCATTGCGCCCTGCGCGCTGAACCAGGGCGATGGGATACGTGACGGGCTCGGTCGTCTTGAGCGTTTCCAGAACCTGTACCTTGTCCTTCATGATGGCCGCGTCGGTTGCGAACACAAAGCCGGCCTCGACCTCGCCGCGCGCCACATAGTCCAGCACCTGTCGGACGTTCTGGCCCAGGATTTCACGTTGTTTGACGGCATCCCACTGCCCGGCCTTTTCCAGAGCTGCCTGAGTATAGCGGCCCACTGGCACCGTGGCTGGGTTACCCAGCGCCACGCGCTTGACCTCCGGCTTGCCCAGGTCGCCCGCACTCCCCACCTTGGCTGGGTTATCGGTCGGCACGATCAGAACCACCTGGTTCTGCACAAAATTCTTGCGCGTGGCAGGATCGACCGCCTTGGCCTCTTCAGCCTTGTTCATGGCCTTCTGGTCGGCGGATGCGA
Organism: Pseudomonadota bacterium; assembly: GCA_023439305.1. Lineage (GTDB taxonomy): Bacteria > Pseudomonadota > Gammaproteobacteria > Burkholderiales > Burkholderiaceae_B > Alcaligenes. The sequence continues at coordinate 80,729 of JAEXOO010000003.1, read as the reverse complement.
ACACATCCACGGGCGCGCCATTCACGATCTGCTGCAGCAGCACATCGGACGCCGCAAAGCTGGTAAGCACCTTGGTGCCGGGGTGATCGACTTCGAACTGGGTGGCCAGATCCTTGAAAGCATTGGTCAGACTGGCGGCAGCCGCCACGACCAACTCGTCGGCCTGGGCCGTACCTTGTACCAACAGGGCCAGAGCAGCGGCCGACACTATACGTTTGAACATGTTCTTCTCCTCCGAAATAGGAATTGCCTGGTAAGCGCAATCAGGAAATATATATAGGTATATAGCGATGGTCAATGCAGGAAGACCAATATCGTCATCATCCTGGGGTGATAGCATAGGAAAAAACGGAATGGACGCCCGGGCTTGCGACGTGCCGCGTCGAAGCCATCACACAGATTTTGCACATGACTGATACCCCTTCGCGGATTGACGACTTCATCGCCATGCTCTGGCTTCAGGACGGTCTGGCCGCCAACACGCAACAAGCTTACCGGCAAGACCTGGAGCGGCTGCTTGAATGGGCTCGCACCGAAAAGCCCGGCATCGGGCTGGAAAAACTCAGCGCCGGCGATCTGCAGGACTGGATCGCCAGTCAATCCACCGACAGCAAGGCGAGCACCGCCAACCGCCGCCTGGCCACGCTGCGCCGTTTCTACGAATGGACCCTGCGCGAAGGATTACGCCAGGACGACCCCTGCCTGGATCTTGCCAGCGCCCGACAAGCGCCGCGCGTGCCGCATACGCTGTCCGAAGATCAGGTGGATCGTCTGCTGGGCGCCCCTGACCCCAACACCGATCTGGGCCTGCGCGACCGCTGCATGCTGGAAACCCTGTATGCGACCGGCCTGCGTGTCAGTGAACTGACAGAGCTGCCGGTACAAAATGTCAGCCTGAGCGATGGCGTGCTGCGCGTCGATCAGGGCAAGGGCGGCAAGGACAGGCTGGTGCCGCTGGGCCAGGAGGCCTTGCATTGGATCAGTCAGTATCTGAGTCAGGCGCGACCTGCCCTGCTGGGCTCGCGACGCAGCGACTTTCTGTTCATCACCGGACGCGGTACCTGCATGACGCGCCAGTCCTTCTGGCTGATCGTCAAGAAATACGCCGTGCGCGCCGGCATCCAGGCCCCGCTGTCGCCGCATGTGCTGCGACATGCCTTCGCCACCCACTTACTGAATCACGGCGCGGACCTGCGCGTGGTGCAGATGCTGTTGGGCCATGCGGACATTTCCACGACGCAGATTTATACTCATGTGGCCCGTGAGCGCCTCAAGGCGCTGCATGCCGCCCATCACCCGCGCGCCTAAGCGCGCCCTTGCTCATCATGGCCAAAGAAAAACATATCAGCGAAACGCCTGCCACCCAATGGCTGCGCAAGCAGCGCATTCCGTTCACCGAACACAGCTACAACTATGTGGACCATGGCGGCGCCATGGAGGCCGCGCGCCAGCTAGGACTGGAGCCGCACCAAGTGGCCAAGACCCTGATCATGGAAGACGAAAACGCCAAGCCGCTGATCATTGTCATGCACGGCGACCGCGAAGTCTCCACCAAGAACCTGGCGCGCCAGACCGGCGCCAAGAAGATCGCCCCCTGCAAGCCGGAAGTCGCGCAGCGCCATTCGGGTTACCTGGTCGGTGGCACCTCGCCCTTCGCCACACGCAAGACTATGCCTGTCTGGATAGAAGCCGAGCTTCTGGCGTTTGACACCATTTACGTCAACGGAGGGCGGCGCGGCTATCTGGTGGGCCTCTCCCCCCAGGCTCTGGCAAGCGCCCTGAATGCGCGCAGTGTGCAGGCCGGACTGGACAAGGCCTGATCGTGCCGATTGCGCCCCCCCTCTCTTTCACTGGATAATCCAAACCTAAAGAGAGGGGAGTTTCATGTTTCAATCCTTGCGCCATCCAGGAGTGATGGCCATCACTCTGGCGGCCGCCGGCATTCTGATGGTCACCATGGGTATACGACAGTCGTTCGGCCTGTTCATCAGCCCGATCGACAAGGCCACCGGCATGGGCATCGTGTCCATCAGCTTCGCCATGGCCGTAGGCCAGCTGGCCTGGGGCGCCATCCAGCCCATTGCCGGCGCCTGTTCGGACCGCTGGGGCCCGGATCGGGTTCTGATGGCCGGCTTGATCATCCTGGCGCTGGGCTGCGCCACCACCCCCTTCATCGGCTCCGGCCTGGGCCTGACCATCACCATGGGCCTGCTGGCCAACATCGGCTCGGGCGCTGGCAGCTTTTCCACCCTGATTGGCGCAGCGGCACAGCGCCTGCCAGCCCACGCTCGCGGCGAGGCCTCAGGTCTGATCAATGCGGGGGGATCGTTCGGACAGTTTGTCTTTGCCCCTCTGGTGCAGAAGCTGATACAGATGGTGGGCTGGATGTCCACGTTGTGGGTATTGGCCCTGACCGCGCTATTGACCCTGCCGCTGATCCGCAAGCTGGGTTCGGGCCACGCTGCCCCCAAGGCGATCAGCGCCACGCAGGCCTCACCCGGCCCCGGCCTGAAACACGCTGTGAAACAAGCCATGGGCGATCGCAGCTATCTGCTGCTGAACCTGGGTTTTTTCACTTGTGGCTTTCACATCGCCTTTCTGGTCACTCACCTGCCCGGCGAGATCGATCTGTGCGGCCTGCCACCTTCGGTCGCCAGCTGGTCGCTGGCCTTGATCGGGCTGGCCAATATCTTCGGCAGCATTATCGCTGGCTCCAGCATTTCCCGTTACCGCAGCAAGTACGTGCTGGCCGTGATGTACGGTTCGCGCGCCCTGCTGATCATCTGGTATCTGCTGATGCCCAAGACAGACTGGGTGTTCTACTTGTTCGCCATCGGCCTGGGTTTTACCTGGCTGGCCACCGTGCCGCCCACCGCCGGCATCGTGGGCAAGCTGTTCGGCACCCGCTATCTGGCCACGCTGTTCGGCCTGACGCTGTTGTCGCACCAGATCGGCGGCTTTCTGGGCGCCTGGCTGGGCGGCATCGCCTTGACCGAATTCGGCGACTACAGCTGGATGTGGTATGCCGACATCGTACTGGCGGCGCTGGCCGCCCTGGTCAACTTGCCCATACGCGAAGCCAAGATGCAGACTGCCTAGCCCTCTATGAAAAAAGGCCGCTTGCGCGGCCTTTTTTTCGCGAACGCTCTGATCAGGCAGCGCTGCTGGGCAGACCAAAGACTCGGTCAAAGCTCCAGCTGAAGCAGAAGGAATAGAATAGAAAAAAGATCAGAATCGCTACTTCCATTTGCAGGGCGACCACAAATCCGACCTGGTACCACCACATGTACATGGGCACGATGAACAGGACCAGACCGGTCTCGAAACTGATCGCATGCACGCTGCGGCGCAGCAAGCTGCGCCCCTTGACCTTCTGGCGCGACTCCCAGTATTCAAACACTGTGTTGAATGCATAGTTCCAGGCAATCGCCACTGCCGAGATGGCGATGGCAATCGGTACGGAGTCGGATGTGGCCCCACCAGCAAAATACGCCAGCAGAAACGACGAAAAAACAATCGCGAAAAACTCGAACAGCCCCACGTACAACACGCGGCGCTTCCAACCCTGAAGTGTCATGACAACCCTGCTTTGCGCACGAACGCCGGCCTGGGGCGGGATGCCCGACAGAACGCAGGTGCGATGAAAAACAAGAGAATATGGCGGGCCCAGCAGGAATCGAACCTGCAATCTTCCCTTAGGAGGGGAAAGTTATATCCATTTAACTATGGGCCCAGCGGACTTTCCGTGGAGTTCGCCGATGCAATAGGCGCCAGAGCATCCGGATCAGGAAAGCAGGGCGCAAGTTTATCAGCAAGACGTTTTACACGAAAGTCCGGCTGCCGAATACGGGTGAAAAACCATCGTTCTGCCCACAAGGTGGCATGCTCAACCCGCCCGCACTCACCAAGACATATGTCCTTTATATCCGAGCGCACATCATCCTGCATCGACGCCTGAGTTACAGTGAATGACGGGCCGCGCTCTGACGCGGCCGTTGTCTGTTCTGGATTGTCGTCATGAATGAATTTCTTGCCAATGCCCTGCCGCTGCTGGTCCTGATCGCTGTCGTGCTGGGGTTCTGCCTGCCTGATCGTCGTTTTGCCGCCTCGGGCCGTGCGGGCGGCTATGGCGGCTGGCTGATCGCCCTGTCCCTGAGCCTGCTGCTGTCGGCCTTGACGACGGTGGGCAATGCCCACGAAAACGGCCCCTTCGGCCCAGGCCAGATCCCCCTGGCCTGGACGGCGGGACTGCTGTTCTTCAGCGCCATCGTGGCGCTGCGTCGCTTCTACGACAAACGCACGGTCTGGTGGACCCTGGCGGCGCTCTGGCTGGCCGGCCCCGCCTATTACGCGCTGAGCATGATGTTGTGGAGCCAGCACGACCCTCAGGCCTATGCCCTGCAATCACACCAGCAAGGCATGATGCACCATCTGGTGCATGCCGTGCTCTGGTCGCTGTACCTCACGCAGTCGCGTCGTGTCGCCGCGACCTATACAAACGCCAATACCCGTCCCGCCTAGTAAAAGAAAGCACCACGCTCCAGCGGCACGGTCTTATCCGTGCACAGACGCTTGAGCGCCTGGCCGAACAGCATGTCCACCGGGCGGTGCGGGCCCGCTTCCCGGGTAAATAAGGCAATCGGCGACAAAGTCCATTCAAACGAATACGGCACGATGGCCACGCCGGACACGCGCACCAGCTCTTCGGCGATTTCCGTCGGAACGACGGATACGGCCCGCGGGTTGTTCGCAATGAGCTCGCCGATCAGCTTAGGGGAAGCCGTTTCCACGCTGGGCACGGGCTCCATCAGCCCGGCCTTCAGGAACAGATCAGCCACCTGTCGGCGCATAGGTGTGCGGCGCGGCCCCAGAATCCAGTCCAGATCCTGTAACTGCTCCCAATCCAGCCTGCGCCGTCCCAGCCTGCCAGCCAGCTCGCGACTGGCGATCAGGCGCGGATACTGTGAATACAGCGCCTCGTGGCGCACGCCTTTCATGTTCAGGCCGGGCGAGGTCCGTGCCACAACACAATCCAGCGCGTGGTCCTGCAATTGCTCCAACAGGTCTTCCGTCAGGCCTTCGGAGACACTTACAGACACGGTCTGCCCCTGCGGGCGGGTATCGTAGATGGCACTGGAGATCAGCTTGCCTGACACCAAAGGGATAACGCCCAGGCGCAGATGCGCCTGCCGCCCGGCCGCATGTGCCTGCAAGTCCAGACTGAGCAACTCCAGATCCTGCAGCATGGCGCGAGCGCGCGTCAGCACGATGCGGCCCTGCGCGGTGGCGGCCATGCCACGCGACGATCGCAGGAACAAGGGCGTGCCGAACACCTGCTCGGCCTCGGCCAATGCCTGAGTCACGGCCGGCTGACTGGTGGACAGCTGTTCAGCCACCCGTGTCAAGGACCCTAATTTATCGATTTGCAGCAACAGCGCGAGATGGCGCAGCTTCAGGCGGCTGAGCAATCTATGCACCATATCCGCAGATTCCAGAGCATGCATATCAAGACATAAGCAATTACTAATGGAGTCATAATAAACCCAAATACCGCACCCGATACCTTTATCTACACTGCTTGAATGACTCCCTGCCGGTGACTGCCGGCACCCGACAATCGGTTTTTCCGGCCCACGGCCGGTTCTTGCGAAAGAGGATGACATGAGCACGACGGTAGACCGCCAAGCGGCCCTGGATTATCACGAGTTCCCTATTCCCGGCAAAGTCACCATTGCCGCCACCAAGCCGCTGGTCAGCCAGCGCGACCTGGGCCTGGCCTACTCCCCCGGAGTCGCGGCCGCGTGCGAGGAAATCGTGTCCGATCCGCAGAATGTGTTCCGCTTCACGGGCCGAGGCAACCTGGTCGGTGTCATCTCCAACGGCACTGCCGTGCTGGGACTGGGAAATATCGGCGCGCTGGCGTCCAAGCCCGTCATGGAAGGCAAGGCAGTCCTGTTCAAGAAGTTCGCTGGATTGGACGTATTCGATATCGAGATCAACGAGACCGATCCCGACAAGCTGGTGGACATCATCGCCGGGCTGGAACCTACCTTCGGCGGCATCAACCTGGAAGACATCAAGGCGCCCGAGTGCTTCGAAGTCGAGCGCAAGCTGCGCGAACGCATGAATATTCCCGTCTTTCACGATGACCAGCATGGCACCGCCATCTGCGTCACGGCCGCCTTCATGAACGGCCTGAAGGTCGTGGGCAAGGACATCAAGAAGATCAAGGTCGTCACCTCCGGCGCCGGCGCAGCCGCCCTGGCTTGCCTGGACCTGATGGTGGACATGGGCCTGCCCGAAGAAAACGTCTGGGTCACCGATATCGACGGCGTCGTCTATGTGGGCCGCCCCGGCCACCAGGTGCCCGAGCTGGCGCGTTTCGCCAAGGAAACCGACGCCCGCAAGCTGGCTGACGTCATCGAAGGCGCGGACGTCTTCGTGGGGCTGTCGGCCGGCGGCGTGCTCAAGGCAGAAATGCTGGCCAAGATGGCGGATCGCCCCTTCGTGATGGCGCTGGCCAATCCCACGCCCGAAATCCTGCCCGAAGTGGCCAAGGCCGCGCGTGACGACGTCATCATGGCGACCGGCCGTTCGGACTATCCGAATCAGGTCAACAACGTCCTGTGCTTCCCCTACATTTTCCGCGGTGCGCTGGATGTGGGCGCCACCACCATTACCCGCGGCATGGAAAAAGCGGCGGTATACGCCATCGCTGCTCTGGCTGAAGAAGAGCAGGACGAAACCGTGGCCGCTGCCTACGGCGGTTATGGTCTGAGCTTCGGCCCGGACTACCTGATCCCCAAGCCGTTCGATCCGCGCCTGATCGTGCGCATTGCGCCCGCCGTGGCCAAGGCCGCCATGGAAGAAGGCGTGGCGACCCGCCCCCTGGCCGATCTGGACAGCTACATCGCCAAGCTGCAACAGTTCGTCTACCATTCGGGCGCCTTCATGAAACCTGTCTTCGCTGTCGCCAAGCAAATGGTGCGTGACGGCGGCAAGGCCCGCATCGTCTTCACCGAAGGCGAAGAAGAGCGCGTGCTGCGCGCGGTGCAGGTCGTCGTGGACGAAAAGCTGGCGCATCCCATCCTGGTGGGGCGTCCCGCCGTCTTGCTGTCGCGCATCAAGAAATTCGGCCTGCGCCTGCGCCTGGGCGTAGACGTAGAGGTGACCAATCCGGAAGCCGACGACCGTTTCCATCAGTACTGGACCACCTACTGGGAAAAAATGTGCCGCCGCGGCATCAGCAAAGAGATGGCCCGCGTGGAAATGCGCCGTCGCCTGACGCTGATCGGCGCCACCATGGTGCAACTGGGCGATGCAGACGGCATGATCTGCGGCACCATCGGCTCCTACCACAACCACCTGCGCTACATCGACGAGATGATTGGCCGCAAGCCGGGATCCAGCGTGTACGCCGCCATGAACATCCTGCTGCTGGGCGAGCGCACCGTAGCCCTGACCGACACTCACGTCAACGACGACCCCAGCGCCGAGCAGATTGCCGAGTACACCGTGGAAGCCGCCAAGACCCTGGCTTCGCTGAATCTGGAACCCAAGGTGGCCTTGCTGTCGCGCTCGAACTTCGGCTCGGACGCATCCTCGTCCGGCCCCAAGATGCGCCGCGCCCTGGAGCTGGTGCACGAACAGGCTCCCGACCTGGAAGTAGACGGCGAAATGCACGCCGACTGCGCCCTGGACGAGGCTCTGCGCAATCGCACCCTGCCCAACACCACGCTGACGGGTTCGGCCAACCTGCTGGTCTGCCCCAATGTAGATTCGGGCAACATCAGTTACAACCTGCTCAAGACGGCTGCCGGCAGCAACGTGGCCATCGGCCCCTTCTTGATGGGTGCCAATGCGCCAGTGCACATTCTGACCTACAGCTCCACGGTGCGCCGCATCGTCAACATGACGGCTTTGACCGTGCTGCAGGCCAACCGCGTGTAAGCCGCGCATCTGGCGTCACATAAAAAAACCGGCCTTCAACGGCCGGTTTTTTTACAGCGCTATTCGCTGGGTTTATTCCAGCTTGATGTTGCCCTTCTTGACCACATCGTGGGCCCAGTCGTACTGCTCCTTGATTTCCTTGGCGAATTCCTCGGGACTGTTGCCCGATGGCGTAGCGCCTTGTTTTTCCAGGGCCGCGATGATTTCCGGCGACTTCAGCGCCTGCACAGCCGCCTCATGCAACTTGGCTACGACCTCGGGCGGTGTTCCCTTGGGCGCCAGCAGACCATACCAGGCCGGGCTGTTCAGCTGCGGGTAGCCTTCTTCGGCCAACGTAGGCACGTCTTTCAGAGCCTCCAGGCGTTCGGGCCAGGCAATGGCCAAGGCGCGCAGATTGCCGGACTGAATCTGGCCCATGGACGAAGGCAGGTTATCGAACATGGCATTGATCTGGCCGCCGACCGCATCGGCGACAGCCGGGCCCGAGCCGCGATAGGGCACGTGCACGATATCCGTGCCCGTGGCCAGCTTGAAGGCTTCACCGAACAAGTGCAGGACCGAGCACGTGCCCGAGCTGCCATAGGAATACTTGCCGGGGTTGTCCTTGAGCTGCTGCACGAACTCTTTGAAATTCTGCGCCGGGAACTTGGGGTTCACTTCGATGACGTTGGGCAGGTTGGCGAAGTTGGTTACCGGCACGAAATCATTCAGGGGATCGTAGGGTAGATCGTTGGGGCGACAAGCCGGATTGACCGCCAAGGTGGAAATAGTAGCGATGGACAGGGTATAGCCGTCCGGTTTGGCGCGGGCCGCTTCAGACGCACCGATGGCGCCGCCTGCTCCGCCCTTGTTTTCGACGACCATGGACTGGCCCAGGATTTCGCTCATGCCTTTGGTGACGATACGCGTCACAATGTCGGTGGAGCCGCCGGGCGCGAACGGCACAATGACCCGGATGGCCTGCTTGGGGTAGTCTTCTGCGGCTTGGACAGATTGACTGAAGCCGATGGCGGCCAGACCTGCACATAGGGATAACAGCGCAAAGCGTCGGTGGAGCGTCGTTGTCATAGGGTGTCTCTCCTGTAGAACATTATTTTTGGTACCTCCCCTGGATAAGGGGTGCGCATCAATAGTAGCGCAGCAAATCAAAAGCGTAGTCAAATAATGCAAAGCCTTTTGATGCAGAACATGCCTGCGCCTTCGTTCCTTCTTTTGCCATGCCCGCCATTTTTGCTCTGATCCTGCCCGACTTCCTGATCATCGCCCTGGGCGCCCTGCTGCTGCGTCGCTTCCGGTTCAGCCCGGAGTTTTTTCAGGGTGCGGAAAAGCTGGTCTATTACGTACTGTTTCCAGCCCTGCTGTTCCACTCGATCACACGCACGCCCCTGAGCCTGTCCGAAGCGTGGACACTCTTGCTGGCCGCCGCCGCCCTGATTGCCGCCGGCACCGCGCTGGCCTGGATGGCGCTGCCCATTCTGAAACCCGATCTGCGACGACATGCCTCGGTCACGCAATGCGCCTTCCGTTTCAACACATACCTGGGCATGTCCCTGGCCAGCGCCATTGCCGGTCCCTCCGGCGTCACTGTCATGGCTCTGCTGGTGGGTTTTTCGGTTCCCATGGCCAATATGGTGGCGGTGACGGTTCTCGCTCGCGGCCAGCAGGGGCGCATCTGGATTGAGCTGCTGAAAAACCCCTTGATTCTGGCCACCTTGCTCGCCCTGGCCTGGAATCTGCTCGGCCTGCCCTTGTCCGGTCCCATAGAGGTAGCCCTGAGCCGCCTGGGCGCCTGCGCCCTGGGCATAGGCCTGTTGTGCGTCGGAGCAACACTGTCGGTGCAGGGCGCCCGCCAGGCCGGCCCCCTGATCGCCTGGATGGCCGCCATCAAGCTGATGGCCCTGCCGCTGGTGGCGCTGCTGGCCGGCTGGCTTCTGCAGATGAGCGCGATCGAGCGCCAGATATTGCTTGTCTTCGCCGCCCTGCCCACAGCCTCGTCAGCGCATGTGCTGGCCGCGCGCATGGGCGGGGACAGCCGGCTGGTCGCACTGACCATGTCGATCGGCACTATACTAGCCGGCTTTACTATTCCCTTTTGGCTGGCTGTCGCCGGCTGATCCGCGCTGAAACAAGTCATGACACAGAACACCCTGACGCTGAGCCTGCCGGACGAGGACGCCACCACCGCCCTGGCTGAACGCTTTGCGCCTCTGCTGACGGGACAGGCTCCCGGCACATCCGCAGGCGGCCGCATTCATCTGCACGGCGACCTGGGAGCGGGTAAAACTCACTTCGTGCGCGCCCTGTTGCGCGCCTGCGGCGTCACCGGCCGAATCAAGAGTCCGAGCTACGCGCTGCTTGAAAGTTATAAAGTTTCTAGCTTATACTTCTATCATCTTGATTTCTATAGATTTAGCGATTCACGAGAATGGGTAGACGCTGGTTTTCGTGATATTTTGCAAGAAAATGCGGTCGTGCTGATCGAATGGCCTGATAAAGCAGGGAATTTACTGCCCGCGCCCGATCTGGATTTACACCTGGATTATTGTGGTGACGGTCGTTTGGCCACCCTGGATGCACACAGCGCCAAAGGAACGCTATGGATTACGACACTCGCCCCCAGCCAGCAAAAGTAGGCACCGCCGGCAAGGCTCGTCGCCGATTCGTCGCCACGGCCACCACCCTGTTCCTCCTGCCCGTCATTCCCCGCCTGGCCAACGCCAGCACGATCGTCGCCGTCCGTACTTGGCCCGCCGATGAATACACGCGCGTGACGCTGGAAATGGACAGCGAACTGAAGGCCGAGCACTTCACCCTGGAAAATCCGCACCGCATGGTGGTGGACATTCAGGGCCTGACCATGAATCGCACCATCGAAGAGCTGGTATCCAAGGTTCGCCCCAACGACCCTTATATCCGCTCCGTGCGCGTCGGACAGAACCGACCTGATGTCGTGCGCCTGGTGCTGGACCTGAAGCAGGCCGTAGCCCCGCAGATTTTCACCCTGAAGCCCGTGGGCGAGTACAAGTACCGTCTGGTGCTGGATCTGTATCCGCGCATCGCCCAGGACCCGCTGGTCGCCCTGCAAATCCAGGACGACAACGACCCCCTGGCGTCCGTACTGGAAAGCCTGGCCCAGAACTCGCCCGACGTCCCCGTGCCTACCGTCAGGGGGCAGACCCTGCCGCCTGTCGCGCGCACGCCCACTCCCCCGGTCGCCGTACCTTCGCCCGCCCCTGCCCCGCGTACGGGCGGCGCTCCCAATCGGCCCCTGCTCATTGCCCTGGATCCTGGTCATGGCGGCGAAGACCCCGGCGCCATCGGCCCTGGCGGCACACGCGAAAAAGATGTCGTGCTCAGCATCGCCCGACGCCTGAAGCGCCTGATCGACTCACAGCCCAATATGCGCACCTACCTGACGCGCGACGCGGACTTCTTTGTCCCCTTGCAAGTGCGCGTGCAAAAGGCCAGGCGCGTGAAAGCCGATCTCTTCATCAGCATCCACGCGGACGCCTGGATCAAGCCCAGCGCACGCGGCTCTTCCATCTACGCCTTGTCGCAGAACGGCGCCACCAGCTCGGCGGCCCGCTGGCTGGCCAAGAAGGAAAACGATGCCGACCTGATCGGCGGCATCAACCTGGGTTCGCACAACCGGCAAGTGCAGCAGATTCTGCTGGATCTGTCCACGGCGGCGCAGATCAACGATTCGGTCAAGATCGGCTCCCGCGTGCTGGGCGAAATCGGCAAGATCAACCGCCTGCACAAGAACAATGTGGAGCGCGCCGGTTTTGCCGTGCTCAAGGCCCCGGACATTCCATCCATCCTGATCGAGACTGCTTTCATCAGCAATCCCGAAGAAGAACGGCTGCTGCGCAGCGCTTCGCACCAGGACAAGATCGCCCAGGCCATGATGACCGGCATACGCACCTATTTTGCGGAATTCCCGGCTCTGGCCAGTCGCTGATCATTCGCCATGAAAAAACCGGCCAGCAGGCCGGTTTTTTCATGGCGTTGGCGCTACACAGAAAATGCAGCCGCCCGATGCATCAGCTCAACGGCGCGTCGCCCTGGCTCTTGCGCTTGAACAATTTCCAGAGCGCCCCTGCCACGACCGGCACGGCTGCGGCGCCGATACCGATCAGTACAATAGTGTTCAAGTGCGCCTTGATGAACGGCACATTGCCGAAAAAGTAGCCCAAGGTGATCAGACTGCCCACCCACAACACCGCTCCGGTCACGTTGTAGAGCTGGAACCGGAAGGCATTCATGTGTCCGACACCGGCAACAAAAGGTGCAAAGGTACGGAAGATGGGCAGAAAGCGAGACATCACAATTGTCTTGCCGCCGTGCTTTTCGTAGAACGCATGAGTCTTGACCAAGGCCTTGCGATCCAGAAAACGCGACTCTGTGGTGAATACTTTAGGCCCGATATAACGGCCCACGTAATAATTGACCGTATTGCCCAGTATCGCACCTATGATCAGCAGGCCGCCCAGCAGGACCGGGTCCAGCATGCCCGACGCGCCGAAAGCGCCAGCAATGAACAGGAGCGAATCACCCGGCAGAAAAGGCAAGACGACAAGCCCCGTCTCGCCAAATACAATCAGGAACAGAATAAGGTAGATCCAGGCTCCATACTGTTCGACCCAAATACCCAAGTACTGGTCGATATGGAGAATCATGCTGAGTAAATCGGGCATATTCGACACCAAAAAAACCGTCTTGCCGACAAGACGGACACCATAGAGCAAGCTTGTAAAATAAGCCGCTACCGTTTGAAACCCGCGGATGGGCAAACGCCCGTCCGGCACTGATTACACACAAGGCGATGCGCCCCCATGTCTTCACGCCGCAGTATTATCCCACTCCCTGAGTTACTTGTAAGTCAAATCGCCGCCGGTGAGGTCATCGAGCGCCCTGCCTCAGTCCTGAAAGAGCTGTTGGAGAACGCGATTGATGCGGGCGCCCGCTCCATAGAGATCCGTCTGGACGGCGGCGGCATACGGCGCATCTCGGTCAGCGATGACGGCCACGGTATCCCCCGCGACGAAATCCCGCTGGCGCTGCAGCAACATGCCACCAGCAAGATCCGCAGCCTGGACGAACTGGAATCGGTGGCATCCATGGGTTTTCGCGGCGAGGCCTTGCCTTCGATCGCCTCGGTGGCCCGACTGAGCCTGAACTCGCGTACGCAGGACGACCCGCATGCCTGGGAGTACGTCCCGGGTCAGGCAGGCGCCGAACCCGCGTCCGGCCAGATCGGCACCCGCGTGGACGTACGTCAACTGTTCGACGACATTCCCGCCCGCCGCAAATTCCTGCGTACCGAAGGAACGGAATACGGTCATTGCGTCACGGCGCTGGAGCGCATCGCGCTGGCCCAGCCGCAGATCGCTTTCCGCCTGTTCCACAACGACAAGCCGCAGCGCCACTGGCGCGCCGGGTCGCTGGAACAACGCCTGCTCGACATTCTCGGCAAGGACTTCGTCGATCAAAGCCTGCCTGTGGCCCTGGAACAAGGCTTGATCGGCCTGCGCGGCCTGGTCATCCACCCGGCCCATGCACGCCCCAGCACCGACAAGCAGTTCCTGTTCGTCAATGGACGATTCGTACGCGATCGCACCATATCCCATGCCATACGGAGCGCCTATGCCGATGTGCTGCATGGCGATCGCCTGCCCGCCTACGCCCTGTTCCTGGACATCGACCCCGCCACCCTGGACGTCAATGTGCACCCCGCCAAACACGAAGTGCGCTTTCGCGACAGCGGCGCTGTATATCGATTTGTGCTGCAAACTGTAGGGCAGGCACTGGCGCAAGGCAGCATGGCGGGCGACACGCCCATTGCCGCCATGCCCCTGCCGGGCGGGGCTGCGCTCCAGGCATCCGAGTCAGCGGCAGAACCCGCAGCACAGCCTACTCTCACGGGCTCGGGCGCGACGGCCGGCCTGCCTTATGTGCCCTCGGCCCGCGGCAGCTGGCAGTCCAGCTTCAGCCTGCGAGAACCTTCGCCCAGTCAAGGCGCAGACTGGAAAAGCTTGTACCGACCGATTGAAGCGCAGCCCTCCGCCACTCTTGACGACAGCACGCCCCAGGCCTCGACGGACGAGTTCCCTCTGGGCATGGCCTTGGGCCAACTGCACGGCATCTACATTCTGTCCGAAACGCGTCAGGGCATGATTCTGGTGGACATGCACGCCGCCCACGAACGCGTGGTCTACGAACAGCTCAAACAGGCCCTGGATGGACGGGAATTGCCACGCCAGGATCTGCTCGTGCCTGTGGTGTTCGCCTGCACGGAAAGCGACTTGGCCCTGGTGGACGAGCACCAGGAAACCCTGGCGGAACTGGGGCTGGCGCTCAGTCCCGCCGGCCCCACCACGCTGGCCGTGCGCGCCGTGCCCGCGCTGCTGGCCCAAGGCGATATCGAATCGCTGGCGCGCGGCGTGTTGCGCGACCTGGCGCAGGTAGGCTCGTCCCGCCACCTGTCCGAACAGCGTAACGAACTGCTCTCCACCATGGCCTGCCACGGAGCCGTGCGCGCCAATCGTCGTCTGACCATTCCGGAAATGAATGCCCTGCTGCGCAAGATGGAGCAGACAGACCGCGCCGATCTGTGCAATCATGGCCGCCCTACCTGGTTCCAGTGGAAGCTCAGCGAGCTGGACAAACTCTTCATGCGCGGACAATGACGGATTTACCCATACTCTGCCTGGCCGGGCCCACGGCCAGCGGCAAGAGCGCCACGACCCATACCCTGGCGCAGCACTGGCCGATCGAGATCATCGTCATGGACTCGGCCACCATCTACCGGGATATGGACATCGGCACCGCCAAGCCTTCCGCCCAGGAACAGGCCGCGATTCCTCATCACCTATTGGATATCCGTGATCCGGCCGAACGCTACTCGGCGGCCGAATTCTCAGCCGACGCCCTTTCCCTGATCCACGACATACGCGCGCGTGGGAAGCTGCCGCTGCTGTGCGGCGGCACCATGCTGTATTACAAAGCCTTGCGCGAAGGCCTGAACGACTTGCCAGGCGCCGACCAGACGCTGCGCGATCAACTGGACGAACAGGCGCGGCAAGAAGGCTGGCCGGCCGTGCACGCCCGCCTGGCCCAGGTCGACCCCGAAACGGCGGCCCGCCTGGCGCCCAACGACAGCCAGCGCATTCAACGCGCCCTGGAAATCTACCTGTCCAGCGGACGCCCCATGAGCGCCTGGCTCAAAGACCAGCGCCCCGTCCAGGACTTGGGCCTGCGCTACATCACTCTGAGCCTGGAACCCTCGGATAGGCTGAAGCTGCATGAGCGCATCGCCCAGCGCTATCGGAGCATGCTGGACCAGGGGCTGGTGGACGAAGTCCGCGCCCTGTACGAACGCGGCGACCTGCACACAGGTCTGCCCTCCGTGCGCTGCGTGGGCTACCGGCAGATCTGGGACTACCTGGATGGCACAGTCAGCCTGCACCAGGCGATTGAACAGGCCATCGCCGCCACCCGCCAACTGGCCAAGCGCCAACTGACCTGGCTGCGCAGCGAGCCGGACCGTCGCCAAGTGGACTGCCTGGCGGCAGACGCCCCGCGGCAGATGGTAGATATCGTCAGGGAATATTGGCCTGCGGCTTGAATGGCTTGATTCATTTAGGCCTGACAGGGGGAATACTCAGATTTTCTTGAGGAGAGCTGAAGCAGACCGCCAGTCATCCCCTGACATACGCCCAGACGCAGCGCCATTCGGCGACGACACATTCTTAACGACGAAAAAATGGTGCCTATTGCTAAGACTATGCAATAAGCATTGTGAGCCACTCAGGCCATGGAAGAGTTCGTCAGGGCGGGTCAGATGGCTTGCCGTCGGCGGGGGTGCGGTCCGGGAGGCAAGCGCCTTGCTGTCTGAGCCGCACGCTTGTGGTTCGGAACGAACCACGCGGCGAGTTCAAGGCGCGCCCGGAACGCGCCCTCGACAAGGGAACCGGTGCACAGCACCGGCAAGCCGTCAGCCCTGACGAACTCTTCCATGGCTTGAGTGGCGTCTTCACAAAGACCTGCTCTGCTATCAACCAGCAATTCATCCCACTAAATCATCAATAAAAAAACCCGACCCCACATCGGGATCGGGTTTTCAGGAAAGCGCAGCAGCCATGCCGCTGGCGTATTACACCACTACGGTCTGAGGCTGGCCTTCTTCGCGCTCGGCGATCTCGCCCAGCGACCAGACCTGCTCGCCATGGGCCTGCAGCGTCGCGCTGATGGCTTGGGCCTTGTCGGCGGGAACGATGATGATCATGCCGATGCCGCAGTTGAAGACGCGGTACATTTCCTCGTCAGCCACGTTGCCGTTGGCCTGCAGCCACTGGAACAGGGCTGGCATGGTCCAGGAATCGCGGCGCAGGCGAGCCGTCAGATGATCCTGCAGGATGCGAGGCACGTTTTCCAGCAATCCGCCGCCGGTGATGTGGGCCAGGCCCTTAATGTCCGTGCCGTGCTCGGCCAGCGCGGCCAGAACGGATTTCACGTAAATGCGGGTGGGCTCCATGACCACGTCGGCCAGGGGACGGCCGTCCAGCTCGTCCGTGGGCTTGGCGTTGGCGTGCTTGAGGATCTTGCGGATCAGCGAATACCCGTTCGAGTGCGCACCGCTGGAAGCCAGACCCAGCACGACGTCGCCGGCGGCAATGGACTTGCCGTCGATGATGCGGGATTTTTCCACTGCGCCGACCGCAAAGCCGGCCAGGTCGTATTCGCCTTCGGGGTACATGCCGGGCATTTCAGCGGTTTCGCCGCCGATCAGGGCGCAGCCGGACAGCTCGCAGCCTTTGGCGATGCCGCCGACGACCTGGGCGGCCGTGTCCACGGACAACTTGCCGCAGGCAAAGTAGTCCAGGAAGTACAAGGGTTCGGCGCCCTGGACTAGAATGTCATTCACACTCATGGCCACCAGGTCTATGCCCACGGTGTCATGACGCTGCCAGTCGAATGCCAGGCGCAGTTTGGTGCCGACGCCGTCGGTTCCAGAAACCAGCACCGGCTCCTTGAGGTGGGTAGGCACTTCGAACAGTGCACCAAAGCCTCCGATTCCAGCCATGACGCCCGCGCGCATGGTCTTGGCAGCCAGTGGCTTGATACGATCGACCAGGGCATCGCCCGCGTCGATATCCACACCTGCATCGCGGTAGGTCAGGGAAACAGAAGAATTGTTTTTCATGAGAAAAGCCGTGGGATATGTAAAAATTGCGAGTTGGACGAAATTGTACGACACATGACCGAGCAACTGATTCTGGATATATCTCCAGCGCCGCCTGCTTCTCTGGACAACTTTGTTGCCGGAGCGAATCAGGCTGCGCTGCAGGCCCTGCGCCAATGCGCTCCAGGACGTGCGGTCTATCTGTGGGGACCTCCCGGCGCCGGCCGCACGCACTTGCTGCGCGCCATGGCCAGTCGGGACAACAGCCGCTATTTTAGTGCAGATGATCCCCCGGCACCCATTCTTCGCATCGCCACCGACGACAGACCCCCGCCCAGGCTGCTGGCTGTGGACGATATGGAACGTTTTGACGCGGCCGGCCAGGCTGCCGTGTTTGCACTGTACAATCGCTGGCGCGAATCGGCCACCCGCGCAGATGCGTTCACCCTGATTGTGTCGGGCGACCGCGCGCCCAAGACCATGTCCGTGCGCGAAGACCTGCGCACCCGGCTGGGCTGGGATCTTGTTTTTCGCCTGGAGCATCTGTCCGACGCCCACCGGGCCGAGGCCATGCAGCAGCGAGCGCAGGAACGCGGCTTGCACCTGCAGGCCGATGTCGTCAGCTGGATCCTGACCCATTATGCGCGCGACATGAACCGCCTCAGCGCCCTGGTCGATGCGCTGGACAACTATTCACTGGTAAAGAAGCGACCCATCACTTTACCCCTGCTCAAAGAACTGCTGGCCAACAGCCAGACCCAATCCTCTTCCTGAGTCATGACTGCAACCTCCTCTATCGCCCTTTTCGATCTGGACCACACCCTGCTCCCCCTGGACAGCGATTACCAATGGGCGGACTTCCTGGCCCGCACCGGCCGCGCCGGCGACCCCGTCGAGGCCGTACGCCGCAACGAAGACCTGATGGATCGCTACAATCAGGGCCTGCTGACCGCCGAAGAATCAGCCGAGTTCATGCTGGGACTGCTCACACGCGGCTCTCAGGAAGAATTGCTCGCCTGGCAGGACGAGTTCATGCAGGCCGTCATCCTGCCATCCATCACACCGGCTGCCCGCGAGCTGCTGGCGCAGCATCAGGACCAAGGTCATCTGGTCGCTATCGTCACCGCGACCAACGAGTTCGTCACGCGTCCGATCGCCGCCGCCCTGGGCGTGCAATACTTGATCGCCACCACGCCGGAAATGCAGGACGGCCACTACACCGGCAAGATCTCGGGCGTGCCCAGCTTTCAGGCAGGCAAGATCACTCGTGTGAACCAATGGCTGGGCGGCATGGGAAAATCCCTGGCCGATTTCGAGCGCAGTTGGTTCTACAGCGACTCGCCCAACGATCTGCCGCTGATGGAAGTCGTCAGCGACCCCGTTGCCACCAATCCCAGCGACCGCCTGCGCGCCGTCGCCCTTGAACGCGGATGGACCATTATCGATTTGTTCGCTGACATGATGGACAGCAAATCGTAGAATCGAACGCATGCTTAAACGAACAATAAAAACATTCGTCAACCGGCTCCTGAATCCGGCCCAACGCTCCCGCAGCAGCGGGCCGCGCCGCTACGAGCGCCAGGAGCACGGCATAGACCGCCGCCTGGTGTCGCGTCATGCGGTCAAGGTCTGCGAAGTGCTCAGCCAGCAAGGCTACGAAGCCTACGTGGTGGGCGGCGCCGTGCGCGACCTGATCGTGGGCCTGGAACCCAAAGACTTCGACGTTGCCACCAATGCCACGCCCGAACAGATCCGCGCCCTGTTCCGACGCGCCCGCATCATCGGCCGGCGGTTTCGACTGGTGCACGTGGTCTTCGGCCAGGAAATCATCGAAACCTCCACATTCCGGGCCGATGACAGCGGCAAGCAGACCGACGAACATGGCCGCATCCTGCGCGACAACGAATTCGGCACCTTGCAGGACGATGCCGCGCGCCGCGACTTCACCCTGAATGCGCTGTACTACGATCCACTGTCCGAAACCGTAATCGATTACCACAATGGCGTGGCGGACCTGAAAGAGCGGCTGGTGCGCATCATCGGCGATCCGGAGACCCGTTTCCGCGAAGATCCGGTACGCATGCTGCGCGCGGTGCGCTTTGCCGCCAAGCTGGACGCCGCCATCGAGCCCAAGACGGACGAACCCATCAAGCGCCTGTCGCGCCTGATCGAAAACGTACCCGAATCACGCCTGTTCGACGAAACTCTGAAACTGCTCAACTGCGGCCACGCCATGGACTGCATCCGCCGCCTGCAGGCCGAAGGCCTGCACGCCAAGCTGCTGCCCATGATCGAGCCCGTGCAGCGCCTGCCCGGCGGCGAAGCCTTTCTGGAGATGGCCCTGGCTCGCACGGACACTCGTGTGCGCGCCGGCAAATCCGTCAGCCCCAGCTTCATCTATGCCTGCCTGCTCTGGAAGCTGGTGCAGAAAGAATGGCAGCAGCGCTGCGACAAGGGCGATCACCCTCAGCAGGCTCTGCTGGAAGCCGCTGACCAGGTCATCGAAGCGCAGACCCGCATCATGCCCATCCAGAAGCGCTTCCAGTCCGACATGCGCGAAATCTGGTTCATGCAGCCGCGTTTCGAGCGCATCGCCAACCGCGCCATCTGGCGCATGACAGAACAACCGCGTTTCCGCGCCGCCGTCGATTTCATGCAGTTGCGCGCCGAAGCCAAGGAAGTAGACAGCGTGCAGGCGCAATGGTGGATGGACCTGGCCAATGCCGACGATGACACGCGCAGTGAAATGATCGCCGTGCGCAAGCCCGCCAGCGCGACCAGCTCGGGCCAGGGCGGCGTTGCCGGAGCCGCTACGGCGCGCAGCAGTCAGCGCCGCAACCGGCGCCGGCGCTCCAATGCCAAGCGCACCCAACAAGGCGGCGGCATCGAGGCATGACGTCCTCGCAGATCACCGCCTACGTGGGCATGGGCGCCAATCTGGGCCAGGCTCGCCAGACCCTGGAAGCCGCCGCTGCCGAGCTGGCGGCCACGCCCGGCGTGCACTCCCTGGAACTGGCGCGCTTCTACCGCACGGCGCCTGTCGATGCAGGCGGCCCGGACTACACCAACACAGTCGCGCGCGTGCGTTGCACGCTGCCGGCCCTGGATCTGCTGGACCGCCTTCAATGCATCGAGCAGAAACATGGCCGCACCCGCCTGTACCGCAATGCGCCGCGCACCCTGGATCTGGACTTGCTGCTGTATGGCGATCAGCAGATCGCCCACGAACGCCTGACTGTGCCGCACCCTCGCATGCACGAGCGCGCCTTTGTACTGGTTCCGCTGGCCGACCTGGATCCTGACCTGGAACTGGAGCAAGGCCGCCTGTCCGATTTACTGACCCGCGTTGGCGACCAGAAAATCGAACGGCTGGACTGAAGCGACTCGTGTTCCCCTCCTGAATAGGCGGGCGGACTGCACGGCATTCCAGCCATGAAAAAACCCGCGCGATGCGCGGGTTTTTTCATGGCCCGGGGGCCGAAGCCCCGTGGGACAAGACTCAAATCGCGACCAGCGGAATCTCGGCAATACGCTTGCGCCACTCTGCCGGCCCCGTGTTGTGGACCGAGACGCCTTCAGCATCCACAGCGACCGTCACCGGCATATCCTTCACGTCGAACTCGTAAATGGCTTCCATGCCCAGGTCCTCGAAACCCACAACCTTGGCGCTGCGGATAGCCTTGGACACCAGATAAGCCGAGCCGCCCACAGCCATCAGATAAGCCGACTTATGGGCGCGGATGGACTCGATGGCGACAGGACCACGTTCGGCCTTGCCGATCATGGCGATCAAGCCGGTCTTCTCCAGCATCATGTCAGTGAACTTGTCCATGCGCGTTGCCGTGGTCGGACCGGCAGGCCCCACCGCTTCATCACGCACAGGATCAACCGGCCCTACGTAGTAGATGACGCGGTTGGTGAAATCCACGGGCAGAGACTCGCCTTTCTCCAGCATATCCTGGATGCGTTTGTGGGCGGCATCGCGGCCCGTCAGCATCTTGCCCGACAGCAGCAGCGTTTCGCCGGGTTTCCAGGAAGCGACCTCAGCCGGGGTCAGCGTGTCCAGATTCACCTGGCGCGACTTGTTGTAGTCGGGCGCCCAGTGGATGTCGGGCCAGGCCGACAGCGGCGGCGGCACCAGCGCGGCTGGGCCGCTGCCGTCCAGGGAAAAGTGCGCGTGACGCGTGGCGGCACAGTTGGGGATCATGGCCACAGGCTTGGAGGCCGCATGCGTGGGGAAAGTGTTGATCTTCACGTCCAGCACGGTCGTAAGCCCGCCCAGGCCTTGCGCGCCGATGCCCAAAGCATTGACCTTTTCGTACAGTTCGATGCGCAGCTCTTCCAGCTTGTTCTGCGGACCACGCTGCAGCAGCTCGTACATGTCGATGTCTTCCATCAGGGCTTCCTTGGCCATCAGCATGGCTTTTTCCGCCGTGCCGCCAACCCCGATGCCCAGCATGCCGGGAGGACACCAGCCTGCGCCCATGGTCGGCACGGTCTTGAGCACCCAGTCCACCAGCGAATCGCTGGGGTTCAACATGACGAACTTGCTTTTGTTTTCCGAGCCGCCGCCCTTGGCTGCGACCTGAACGTCGACCCGGTCGCCTGCGACCAGCTCGACGTTGACAATACAGGGCGTGTTGTCGCGCGTGTTCTTGCGCGTGAACAGGGGGTCGGTCAGGATGGAGGCCCGCAGCGGGTTGTCCGGGTTCTGGTAACCGCGACGCACGCCCTCGTCACAGAGCTCTTGCAAGGAGCGCTGCGTGTCGAAACGCACGCCCATGCCCACCTTCAGGAAAACGTTGACCACGCCGGTGTCCTGGCAGATAGGGCGATGGCCTTCGGCGCACATGCGCGAGTTGGTCAGGATCTGCGCGATGGCATCCTTGGCGGCCGGATTCTGTTCGCGATCGTAAGCGCGCGCCAGATGCTGGATGTAGTCGGTCGGATGGTAATAGCTGATGAACTGCACCGCGTCGGCGATGGACTGTATCAGATCGTCTTCTTTGATCGTAGTCATGGTGGCATCTATAAAACGGAGTGAAACGAAGAGAGGTGACTTACTTGCCTTGCCAGACGGGTTCGCGCTTTTCGACAAAGGCGGTGGCGCCTTCCTTGGCGTCGGCAGAGGTGAAGATGGCGGCAATGCGGGGCCGCTGCAGATCGAACATGTCGGCCTGGCGCCAGTCGCGCGATTCGGAAACGATGCGCTTGGCTGTCTGCACGGCCAGGGGGCCGTTGGCAGCGATCTGGCCAGCCAGCTCCAGCGCCTGTTCGCGTGCCTGGCCTTCCTCGGCCAGGCGGCTGACCAGGCCCAGCTCGGCCATGCGCTCGGCGGGGTACATGCCGCCGGTCAGCACCATTTCCATGGCCACGTGATAGGGCACGCGGCTGGGCAGGCGCACCATGCCGCCCGAACCGGGAACGATGCCGCGCTTGACCTCGGGCAGGCCGAAAGACGCTTTGCGCGAGGCCACGATCAGGTCACAGGACAGGGCAATCTCGAAGCCGCCCGCCAGACAGTACCCTTCGACTGCGGCGATCAGGGGCTTGCGCGGCGGACGCTCGCAAATACCGGCAAAGCCGCGCTCGCCCACGTAGGGACGCTGGCCGGTCTTGGCAAAGGCCTTCAAGTCCATGCCGGCGCAGAAAGTCTGATTGGCGCCGGTCAGCACGCCGACGGCGACATCTGGACTGCCGTCCAGCTCGTCCAGCGCCTGGGCCAGCTCCTGGGCCGTCTCCAGATTGATGGCGTTGCGCGCCTCGGGGCGATTCAGCGTGATGAGCAGCACCTTGCCGATGCGTTCGAGCTTGACGAGTTCCCCCATGGATATGGCCTCCTGAAACGCCTGCCTGGAAATAAGGCCGGCAAATAAGCAAAGTGTGGATAAACGCATATCATACGTCTAAAACTATGCTATTCGCTGGCTGCGGCACGGTCCCGCCCGTGCCCCGGACGCCGTCACCGGGAAGGCTGCAGGCCTTTTGTGCTGCAAGCGCGCAGTTCACGGTAAAATAGAAAAATTTTGCGGCTTCTCGCTTTACTGGCCATTGCTCATGCTCACCTTTCAGCAAATCATCCTTACGCTCCAGCAATACTGGGACAAGCACGGCTGCGCGCTGCTTCAGCCCTACGACATGGAAGTCGGCGCCGGAACGTCCCATACTGCGACTTTCCTGCGAGCCATCGGCCCCGAGCCCTGGCGCGCCGCCTATGTCCAGCCTTCGCGCCGTCCCAAGGATGGCCGCTACGGCGATAATCCCAACCGCCTGCAGCACTACTACCAATTCCAGGTAGTGCTCAAGCCTGCGCCGGAAAACATTCTGGATCTGTACATCGGCTCGCTGGAAGCGCTGGGCATCAACCCCAAGGCGCACGACATCCGCTTTGTCGAAGACGACTGGGAAAATCCCACGCTGGGCGCCTGGGGCCTGGGCTGGGAAGTCTGGCTCAATGGCATGGAAGTCACGCAATTTACCTATTTCCAGCAGGTAGGCGGCCTGGACTGCACGCCCACCACAGGCGAGATCACCTACGGCCTGGAACGCCTGGCCATGTACCTGCAAGGAGTGGAAAGCGTCTACGACCTGGTCTGGACCGAAGGCTACAACGGCCAGCGTGTCTATTACCGCGACGTATTCCACCAGAACGAAGTGGAGCAATCCACCTACAACTTCGAACATGCCAGCACCGATGTGCTGTTCGCGCACTTCAACGACTACGAAGCCGAAGCCAAGCGCATCATCGACGTGCCGCTGGCCCTGCCCGCCTACGAACAGACCCTGAAAGCCGCCCATACCTTCAATATGCTGGACGCACGCGGCGCCATCAGCGTCACTGAACGCGCCGCCTACATCGGCCGCATCCGCAATCTGTCGCGGGCCGTGGCGCAGGCTTATTACGATTCCCGCGAACGCCTAGGTTTCCCCATGCTGAACACGAATACCCCGGAGGCCAGCGAATGAACGCCTCCCATACACAGCCTTTGCTGGTCGAGCTGTTTACCGAAGAGCTCCCGCCCAAGGCCTTGAATCAACTGGGCCAGGCCTTTGCGCAAGGCCTGCAGAAAGTCCTGGGCGAACAGTCTCTGCTGGCCGAAGGCTGCGAGCTGCGCGCCTATGCCACACCGCGCCGCCTGGCTGCCTGGTTCAGCGCCGTGCACAAGCAGGCCGACGACCAGCCCTTCACCGAAAAGCTGATGCCGGCCCATATCGGCCTGACCGAGGACGGCCAGATCGCCCCCGCACTGGCCAAGCGCCTGGATGCCAAGGGCCTGGGCCACTTGGCCGCCAGCGATCTGGTGCGCGAATCCGACGGCAAGCAAGACTACCTCTATGCGCGTGGCGTAGCGCCCGGCGCCGCCCTGGCCGACGGCCTGCAACAGGCGCTGGAATGGGCCATCAACCACTTGCCCATTCCCAAGGTCATGCGCTACCAGCTGGCTGACGGCGTGACCAGCGTGCGCTTCGTGCGCCCCGCCCACGGCCTGATCGCCTTGTGGGGCCAGGACATCGTCCCCGTCAGCGCCTTGGGCCTGCAAGCCGGCCGCCAGACTCACGGCCACCGTTTCATGTGCGACGCCCCCTTCGACATCCGCAGCGCCGACAGCTGGGCCGAGCAGTTGCTCGATCAAGGCAAGGTCGTCGCTTCTTTCGAGACCCGCCGCGAACAGATCCGCCTGGATCTCGAAAACCAGGCTCGCGCCCTGAACGCCACGCTGGGCCAGGACCCGGAAGTCGAAGCCCTGCTGAACGAAGTCACGGCGCTGGTGGAACTGCCCACCATCTACGTCGGCGAATTCGACCCGCAGTTCCTGCAAGTTCCCTCCGAATGCCTGATCCTGACCATGCGTCTGAATCAGAAATACTTCCCGCTGTTCGACCCGGCCACTCAAAAACTGACCAATCGCTTCCTGATCGTCAGCAATATGCGCGTGGACAATCCGGTCAACATCATTGAAGGCAACGAACGCGTGGTGCGTCCGCGCCTGGCCGATGCCCAGTTCTTCTTCGAAACCGACCGCAAGCAGCCTCTGGCCGAACGCGTCGCCACCCTGGCCAACAGTGTCTACCACAACAAGCTGGGCTCTCAGCTGGATCGCATCGGCCGCCTGCAAGACATGGCCGGCTACATCGCCGATCAACTGGGCGCCGACAAGGCCCATGCCCAGCGCGCCGCGCTGCTGGCCAAGGCCGACCTGAACTCCAATATGGTGGGCGAATTCCCTGAACTTCAGGGCGTCATGGGCGCTTACTACGCTCAAGCCGACGGCGAAGCCGACGATGTGGTGCTGGCCATTCGCGAGCAATATCGCCACCGGCTGGATCAAGCTGTGCACCCCCGCACCCTGACCCAGGCTGTGCTGTTCCTGGCTGAGCGCGCCGAGGTGCTGGTGGGCATCTGGGGCATAGGCCTGGCTCCCACCGGCGAGCGCGATCCCTACGCGCTGCGCCGTGCAGCGCTGGGCCTGATCAGCGCCTACGAGCAACTGCAGCGCGGCGGCTACTTCGACAACCACGATCTGGACCTGGCAGCCCTGCTGAACCATGCCGCCTCGCTCTTCAAGGACGACGTGCTGGCAGCCGACACGGTCCCGGCGGTGCAAGCCTTCATCTACGAACGCTACCGCAATCAGCTCGGCAACGAGTACGACCGCAACGTGGTCGACGCCGTGCTGGCCTTGCAGCCGCCGCTGGAACAAGTGCATGCCCGCATCCAGGCCTGCGCCTCGTTCGCGCAGCGCCCCGAAGCGGACAGCCTGGCCGCCGCCAACAAGCGCGTCAGCAATCTGCTCAAGAAAGCAGAAGGCGAACTTGCGCCGCTCAACCCCGCCCTGCTGGTCGAGCCTGCCGAGCGCGAACTGGCCGAGCTGGTCGCCCAGCTACAGCCCGTGGCCCAGCAACAGTTCGAGGCCGGCGAATTCGACGCTTCCCTGGCGACGCTGGCGCAAGCGCGCAGCGCTGTGGACACTTTCTTCCAGGACGTCATGGTCATGGCCGAAGATCCCGCCGTGCGCGCCAACCGTCTGGCCCTGCTGGCCAAGCTGCACCAGCTCATGAACCAGGTGGCTGACATCTCGGGGCTGGCTCGATAGTGAAACTCGCCATCATCGATCGGGACGGCGTCATCAATCAGGACAGCGACGCCTTCATCAAAAGCCCGGACGAATGGGTTCCCATTCCGGGCAGCCTGGAGGCGCTCGCGCGCCTGACCGAAAACGGCTGGAAAGTGGTCATCGCCACTAACCAGTCGGGCTTGGCGCGCGGCCTGTTCACCATGGCCACGCTTAATGCCATCCATGCCAAGATGCGCCGCGAACTGGCGCTGCATGGCGGCCTGATCGACTCCATCTTCATCTGTCCGCACGGCCCCGATGATGGCTGCGATTGCCGCAAGCCGGCGCCGGGCATGTTCCACGACATTGCCCACCGCTACGAAATCAGCCTGCAGAACGTGCCCGCCGTGGGCGATTCGCTGCGCGACCTGCAGGCGGCTGCGGCCCTGGGCTGCACCCCCTGGCTGGTGCAGACCGGCAAAGGGGAGCGCACCCTGGAAAAAGGCGGCCTTCCCGAGAACACCCGCATCGAGGCCGATCTGGCGGCCGTCGTCGACAAATGGCTCAACGAGACCTGACATGGGCATCATCCGCGCCACCCTCTACCAGCTGTTCCTGCTGGTCACCGTCATTCCCTATGCCTTTGCCTGCATTCTCTGGGCTCCTTTGCCGCTGGACTGGCGCTATCGCCTGACCGCAGGCTGGCCTCGCCTGGCCGTCTGGGGCGCCCGCATGATTCTGGGCATACGCTGGCAAACCAAGGGGTGGGAGAACCTGCCCGCCGGCAAGGCCATCATCCTGTCCAAGCACCAGTCCGCCTGGGAAACCTTGTTCTTCCCTGCCTACATGCCGCGCCAGGTCTGTTTTGTCTACAAGCGCGAACTGCATCGCGTGCCCTTTTTCGGCTGGGGCCTGGCGCTGCTGCGCATGATCCCCATCGACCGCGCCAAAGGCCGCGATGCCTTCGAACAGGTCATACGGGTCGGTCAGCAACGCATCGACGAAGGCCGCTGGCCCTTGCTCTTTCCGGAAGGTACCCGCACCGCACCGGGAACGACTGGACGCTATAAAATGGGCGGAGCCCTGCTGGCCAGCCGCACCGGCACCCCGGTGATTCCCGTGGCCCACAATGCAGGCGAATGCTGGCGTCGCAACGCCTTCGTCAAGACGCCCGGCCTGATCACCGTTTCCTTCGGCCCGGCCATTGATCCCACCGGCCTCACTCCCGAAGAATTGAACCAACGCGTGCAAGACTGGATCGAAACCGAAATGCGCGTCCTGAACCCCGAACGCTATGCCGGTACCTCCTCAACTGGCGCTGTTTCCTGACACCGCCTTTCCCCATCCGGCGCAGCGGCCCTCGCCGCCCGCCGGACAGGCGCCACCGCCAGCGTCGTCCCCTGCCCCCCTGACTGTCAAGCCCGACGCCCTGCCTGCCGGAGTGCAATGGCACCATATCGTCCTGGATGGCCACGACATAGGCTATCAATTGAAGCGCTCACGCCGTCGCACCGTCGGATTGACCATCAATGACAACGGGCTGACTGTATCCATCCCCTCCTGGATCAAACTGAGTCAGGCCGAGCACGTACTGGAGCAAAAAGCCGGCTGGATCATACGCAAGCTGTTGGAATACGGCGAGCGCCGCGAGCATCTGGCCTTGAGCCAACTGCGTTGGCAGGACGGCGACACCTTGCCCTATCTGGGCACGCCTATCCGTCTGACCTTGAACCCTGCTGTCCAGCAGATCACATTCTGCGGACAGCCGCTGGCACCCGAAACGGGCGATTGCCTGCATCTGCCCCTGCCCCGTCTGGCCGAAGCCCGGCGCGTACAAGAAATGACCCAGGGCTGGCTGCAACAACAGGCACGACTCTGCTTCGAGCAGCGGCTGGATCACTATCTACAGCTTGCAGGCCTGTCCGCCCGCAAGCTGAGACTGGCGGCGCCCGCCAAGCGCTGGGGATCCTGCAGCAGCGACGGCACCATCATGCTGAACTGGCGACTGATACACTTTGAGCCGGCTATCATCGATTATGTGGTCGCCCACGAGGTGGCCCACTTGAAGGAAATGAATCACGGCCCGCGATTCTGGGCCCTGGTCGAAACGATTTATCCGGATTTCATGCAGGCCCGCAACCGCCTGCGGCAACATGATCCGGGCACCCTGCCCTTGCTTTGATGTGTGTTTATGCCATCGAGGCAGGCCAACCCTAGGAGCTTTTATCCATGCGTATCCTGCACACCATGCTGCGTGTCGGCAATCTTGACCAATCCCTGGCCTTCTACACTGACGTGCTGGGCATGAAACTGTTGCGCAAGTCGGACTACCCCGATGGCCGTTTCACGCTGGCCTTTGTCGGCTACCAGGACGAAGCCGAAGGCGCTGTACTGGAGCTGACCCACAATTGGGACACCCCTTCCTATGACCTGGGCGACGCCTATGGCCACATCGCCCTGGAAGTGGACGATGCCTACAAAGCCTGTGAAGACATCAAGGCGCGCGGCGGCAAGGTCGTGCGCGAAGCCGGCCCCATGAAGCATGGCTCCACGGTCATCGCTTTCGTGGAAGATCCGGACGGCTACAAGATCGAGCTGATCCAAGCCAAAGGCCGCGTAGACTGACTAAAGCCTTAGTTTCCGGTCACGGCGGCGGGATCCATCCAGAAGGCTTCCCAGACATGCCCGTCGGGGTCGGTCAGGCTGCGGTTGTACATGAACCCCAGATCCTGCCGGGGGTTCACATCCGCCACGCCCCCATGTGCAGCCGCCGTCTCGTTCATGTGATCGACGGCGGCCCGGTTCTCCAGAGCCAAGGCAAGCATCACTTCGCTGGCCGTGGCGGAGGGCACGGCACGGCTGGTGAAGGTGCGCCAGCGTTCATGCGTCAGCAGCATGACGTGGATGGCCTCACTCCACACCATGCACGCCGCGCTGTCGTCGGTAAAACGCGGATTGTTGGTAAATCCCAGAGCCTCATAAAAGGCCATGGCTCGCGGCAGCTCCTGCACTGGCAGGTTAACGAAAATCATTTTTTGCATTGCTGTCTCCTCAGAGAGATGCCGTCCGAAGCAACCGTCCGGCGGCGCCTGTTCGTCTGCTCCAGCGTAAAGACCTTTCTGGTCCTGCAAGCCGCTATTTGGTAAGAGAACGCATCAGCGTCCTGCTTGCCTGTCTGCGGCGCCCCGATGACAGCGCAAAAACCGGCAACAATCAGTCAGCGTGCCGGATCGGATTCGTCCGTATCGTCGGCGTCCTGGTCGGGACGGGCAAATGCGCCTGCCGGGAAGTCGTCCACGGCGATGACCTCGGCGACTGCCTGCTGATACGCCTCGATCAAAGCGGCCTGCTCGGCCGTGATGGCTCCCTTGTCGCGTGCAATGCGCCAGTCCGGCAACCCGGCCTTGCGTACTTGGTCCAGCAAAGGCTGGGCCTGGACCGCCAGGCTGAAGGCGCGCTCCAGCAACGCGACTGATGACGAGTCATGTCCTTCCCAGACCGCCCCAACCAGCCGGTCACGCGATCCAGAGGGATCCAGCAACACGCCAGCCGCCTTCATGGTCAATTCATCGCGTGGGGGCCGTGCGGCCAGCCCGAACGGCCGCAGCAGCACCCGCAGCAGCCAGGCCAAGGGACGCGAGGGCAGATTGGCCAGGACCTCATCCATGCGCCGGTCCAAGCGCGCCAGACTGTCTTGCGCGCACCAGTTCACCAGCGGCAGGTCCGAGTGGTGACGGCCTTCGTCATTCCAGCGCTTGAGCACGGCCGACAGCAGAAACAATTCGGCCAGCATGTCACCCAGACGGGCGGATAGCATTTCCTTGCGTTTCAGACTGCCGCCCAGCGACAGCAGCGCGCACTCCGCCAAGAACGCGAAGGCGGCGGCATAACGATCCAGACGCCGATAAATCGGCGCGACCTCGCCCGCCTGGCGCGGCCAGCGGCCGACCAGCCCACCGGTCCAGGCCATGCCGGTGGCGCGCAGCGCATTGCGCACGCTGTGCCCCAGATGACGCCAGATAACGGCATCGAATTGGTCTTCGCCCTGCTGTTCATCCGAATTGGACAGCGCCTTGACCTCTTGCATGAGCCAGGGATGCGAGCGTATCGCTCCCTGACCAAAGACGATCAGGCTGCGGGTCAGGATATTGGCGCCCTCGACCGTGATGGCAACCGGCAAGGCGCGATACAAGCTGGACAGATAGTTGCTGGGCCCGTCAATGACGGCTTTGCCCGCATGCACATCCATGGCGGCATTGACCGATTCACGCATGCGTTCGGTACAGTGCAGCTTCATGATGGCGGAGATGACGGCCGGCTTAACGCCCTGATCCAGCCCCGAGCAGGTCATGCGCCGTGCAGCTTCGACCACGTAGGCATTGCCCGCCATACGCCCCAGTTGTTCCTGCACCCCCTCGAACTTACCGATCGGAATACCGAACTGCGTGCGCACGCGCGCATAAGCGCCGCTGGTATGGGCGGAAAACACGCAGGCCGCTGCCGCCAGCGACGGCAGCGAAATACCGCGCCCTGCCGCCAGGGCGCTCATCAGCATGACCCAGCCTTTGCCGGCCTGAGGCGCACCTCCGATCAAGGCGTCGATAGGCACAAAAACATCTTTGCCTTGGGTAGGCCCGTTCTGAAACACCTGCATGGCGGGCAGATGGCGCCGGCCTATGGTGATGCCGGGTAGATCCGTCGGCACCAAGGCGACGCTGATGCCCGGCTCCGGATCGTCGCCCAACAGCCGGTCTGGATCGCTCAGTTTGAACGCCAGCCCCAGCACGGTGGCAACCGGCGCAAGGGTGATGTAGCGCTTGGACCAGTTCAGCCGTATACCCAGCACGGACTGGCCGTCGACCTCTTGGTAGCAAACGACGCCGGTATCCACCATGGATGCCGCATCGGAGCCCGCCTCGGGACTGGTCAGGCCAAAGCAAGGGATATCCTGGCCGCTGGCCAGCCGCGGCAGCCAATGGCGGCGTTGTTCATCCGTGCCGAACTGCATCAGCAGTTCACCCGGCCCCAGAGAATTAGGCACCATGACCGTAACGGCGGCCGTGATCGAACGCACAGCAATCTGGCGCACCACTTCAGAATGCGCATAGGCCGAAAAGCCCAAACCGCCATACTCGGGCGGGATGATCATGCCGAAAAAGCCCTGTTCGCGCAAAAAAGTCCAGACCGGAGCGGGCAGATCGCCGTGCTGCCACTGGTTGTCCCATTCGTTCAGCATCTTGCACAGGCGGGCTACCGGACCATCTATAAAAGCTTGTTCTTCAGACGACAGGCGCACTGGCGGCACAGACAGCAGTTTCTGCCAGTCCGGACGACCGGAAAACAGCTCCGCCTCCCACCAGATGTCACCGGCATCGATGGCGTCCTGTTCGGTCGCGGACAATCGAGGCAAGGCATCCCGTCCCAGGCGATACAAGGGAATCGTCAACCATTTTCTGCGCCAGGCCTTCCAGTCCATAATGTCTCCCAAACACGATGCCGAATTCACACTTCATTATCACCTTAATGCTCTGAGTCTGCGACAATCTTGCGTGGCCCTTTGTTCCTACGCGCACTGCCGACACTATGCTCAATACCCTCTGGCTGGTTTTTTTCCTGATTGCCGCCGTCAGCGGCTTCTACCAATGGCTGGTCCAGGGCAACAGCGAGATTTTCGCGCAGATGGTGCGCAGCCTGTTCGACATGGCGGCCCTGTCGGTGCAACTGATGCTGCTGCTGTTCGGCACCTTGACCCTGTGGCTGGGTTTTCTGAAGATCGCCGAGAAAGCGGGCTTGATCGATGTGCTGGGCCGCTGGCTTACCCCACTATTTGCGCGCCTGATGCCTGAAGTCCCTCGCGGCCATCCCGCATTAGGACTGATCACGCTCAACTTCGCCGCCAACGGCCTGGGCCTGGACAATGCAGCCACCCCCATCGGCCTGCGCGCCATGAAGGCTCTGCAAAGCCTGAACCCTCGTCCCGATACCGCCACCAACGCCCAGATCTTTTTCCTGGTCCTGAATGCCTCGTCGCTGACCCTGCTGCCGGTCAGCATCTTCATGTACCGGGCTCAGCAAGGCGCGCCCGACCCGACCATGGTCTTTCTGCCCATTCTGCTGGCGACTACCGCCTCGTCGCTGGTCGGCCTCTTGTGCGTCGCCGTGGTGCAGCGCCTGCGTCTGCTCGATCCGGTGCTGCTGCTTTGGTTCACGGCCTTGGCGTTGATCCTGGGTTCGTTCATGGCCCTGCTGGCCACCCTCAGCACAGCCGCCATCCAGACGCTGTCCTCGCTATTGGGCAACCTGACCTTGCTCAGCATCATCTGGCTGTTTCTATTGGTAGGCTGGCGACGCAAGGTACCGCTGTACGACAGCTTTGTGGAGGGCGCCAAGGAAGGCTTTTCCGTAGCCCGCGATCTGCTGCCCTATCTGGTCGCCATGCTGTGCGCCGTGGGAGTCTTGCGCAGCTCGGGCGCGCTGGACATTGTCCTGGATGTGATACGGTGGCTGGTTGGCCTGTCAGGACTGGATACCCGCTTCATCGACGCGCTGCCTACCGCCTTGGTCAAACCGTTTTCAGGCGGTGCAGCCCGCGCTCTGCTGATCGAAACCATGCAGCACCATGGCGTGGACAGCTTTCCCGCCCTGCTGGCTGCGACCGTGCAGGGCAGCACCGAAACCACGTTCTATGTGTTGGCGGTGTATTTCGGCGCGGTCGGCATACAGCGCGCCCGGCATGCCGTGCCCTGCGCGCTGCTGGCCGATCTGGCCGGCGTGCTGGCCTCGATCGGCGTGTGCTATTGGTTCTTCGGCTGATCAGCCGGCCTGCAATACCCCTTTATCCAGCAGGTGATCGGCCAGAGCGATGTATTGCTGCAAGGACAGATCCGCAGGTCGCGCCGTCGGGGCAATGCCCAACGTTTCCCAGTCTATGTGCACCGTCCAATCGCCCAGCCCACCGCGCAACATCTTGCGCTTCTGGGCAAAGGCCCGCGCCACGACCTGCTCAAAAGCACCCATGCTTTTGGCCTGCGGGCGATCCGCCGCCAACGGTACCATGCGCACCACAGCGGACACGACGCGCGGCGGCGGATTGAAGGCCTCGGGAGGCACCTCGAACAGCTTGACCATGCGATAGCGTGACTGCAACATCACCGACAGACGGCTGTAATCCGACGACCCCGGCTTGGCCACCATACGATCGATGACTTCGCGCTGCAGCATGAAATGCTGGTCCACAACGGCATCCGCATAGTCCAGCAGATGAAACAGCAAGGGACTGGAAATGTTGTAGGGCAAATTGCCCACGATCCGCAACTGCGGCCCCAACGCGCCAAAATCCACTTTCAAGGCATCCGCCTCGATGATGTCCAGCTTGTCGGCCGAATACTGATGACGCAGGCGCGTCGCCAGGTCGCGGTCGATCTCGACCACGCGCAGCCGCTCGACCGCCTGGGTCAGCGGCCGGGTCAGGGCCGAGAGGCCCGGACCGATTTCCACGATATTGTCGACGGCTCTCGGGCCAATGGCCCGGATGATCTGGTCGATGATCGCTTCATCTTCCAGGAAGTTCTGTCCAAAACGCTTGCGCGCCTGATGCTGCGCCATACTTGTCCTTAACGTTTGCGCGTGCTGGATTCGGGATCCAGGCGATTGTCGATATAAGCACGGCCACGCAGACCATTCAGCCAATCCTCAAACGCCGGTTCGGCGCGCTGCTGGAACAAGGCCTGACGCGCTTGCATGCGCTTGTACTCATTTTCCATGTTGCGGGTGCGGCGCTCCACCACCTGGATCAGGTGCCAGCCGAACTGGGACTCTACGGGAGCGCTGGTCTGGCCGGGCTCCAGCTTGTCCATGGCCTGCTCGAACGGAGGCACGGTTTCGCCCGGCGACAGCCAGCCCAGGTCTCCGCCCTGAGGAGCGCTGCTGTCCTCGGAGTAACGCTTGGCCAGATCTTCAAAGGACTCGCCGTTGCGGACGCGCTCCTGCAATTGCTCAATGCGGGTGCGCGCCTGTTCGGACGTCATGACCTTGGAGAGCTTGACCAGAATATGGCGAGCATGTGTCTGGGTGACCATCATGGGCCCTGACTGCACGACGCCGGCGCCAGGCGCCTGGGTCGTGGTGGCGGGCGCGCCCGTGGATCCGCGCTCGAGCAGCTTCAGGATATGGAAGCCCTGGCCGCTGCGCACCAGATTGGAAACCTGCCCGGGTTCCAGCGTATGAACGGCTTGGGCAAACAAATCCGGCCAGTCGCCCAAAGGGCGTGTGCCCAGCACACCGCCGCTCAGGGCCTCTTGCCCATCTGAGCTGGATGCCGCCAGGCCGGCGAAATCGGCGCCGGAGCGAGCCTGGGCCAGCAGGCCCTCGGCCTTGCGACGCAGGCGGTCTTCATCACGCGCATCGGCATTTTCAGGCACGCGCACCAGAATCTGGGCCAGCGTGACTGGCGCGTCCTGCTGCTGAGCAGCGGACTGCCCCAAGGAAGCCAGCCCCGCGCCACCCTGGGCGCGCAGGAAGGTGTCGATATCCGCATCGGTAATGTTGATGGAGCTGTCAACGGCGCGCATGCGCAACTGATCGAGCAGGATTTCCTGCTTCAGATTGGTCAGGTACTGATCCCAGCTGATACCGTTTTTTTCGACCTCGGCGCGAAGCTGGGCTTCGGTCATTTTGTTGCGCGAAGCAATCAGGCGCACGCCCTCGGTAACCTGTTCGGGCGAAATGCGGATACCCAAGGTGCGGGCTTCCTGCTGCTCCAGGCGCTCGTTGATCAAGCGCTGCAGGACTTGCTTGCGCAGCACGTCCTGTTCGGGCGCCGGAATTTTCTGATGCTGCAACTGCTGACGCACCTGTTCAGCCTCGAGTTCCACCTGGCGCAGGGTAATGACCTCGTCATTGACCACGGCCGCAATACCATCCACAAACTGCGGGCCGGCCGGCTGGGCCGCTGCCTTGACCTTGTCCTGCTTGGCCTGCGCCCAGACAGGTTGGGCCGCGCCCAAGCCCACGGCGGCCGCCAGGGCCAGCGCCAGGGTACGGTTGTTCAAGCTGAAACGCATATTATTCATACCTCTCGTAGATCGTTTTTTCCGGTACGGGCTCGGAGATGGGCTCATAGCCGATCACGCGGTCGCGCAGCAGACGCATGGGGTCATTGCCTATGCCGCCCAGACCGGAAAGCTCCAGTTGGAAGAACATGGCTTTATTGGTTTCCTTGGCGGACACGGCATAGCGCTGAACCACGACGCGCGCCGCCCAGCAGCAGTCGCCTTTATACTCCAGCCCCAGTATGGATTGGGTGCCTCGGCTTTCCTGGAAGGAATAATCGTAACGCCCCACCGCATAGAGCTTATTGCTAAGCGGCCACTGTCCGGTCACGGAAATGGAGTCCTTGCCACGGAAGTCTTCGGGACCGGGTACATAGCTCGGGTCCAGAACCTGACTGGGGTTGCGTTCGTAGCGATAGCTCACGCCCAGGGTAGCCAGACGTTTAGGACGCCATCTCAGGCCGGACGTCATACGATTGCGCCGGCTTTCCTCAGGATTGAACTGGGCGTCGAAATTGACCGACAGCGTATTGGTCAAGGCGGCGCTGGCACCCACTAAATAATCAGAGCGGGTGTTTGTGCGCGGCTTTTCCCACAAAGTAACTTGTTGATCTTCAAAATACAGACGCTGGGCGGCCTGCAGCACCAGCCGCTCAAAACCGGTATCGGCATCCAGCCAGCGGGAGGTCAGGCCCAAGGTCACTTGATTGGCATTGGAAATGCGGTCCCAGCCGCCGGAGTAAATATTTTCACTGAAAGCCTGGGCGAAGTTGAAGCTGGCCAGTCCGGTATCAAACAGCGGCAAGGTGGATTGGTCGCGATACGGCACATACAGATAATAGACCCGCGGCTCCAGGGTCTGGATGGACGGATTGCCGAACAGGGACGTATCGCGCTCGAAAGTCATGCCTGAATCCAGAGACAGAATGGGCAGCACTCGGCTCTGGGTCTTTGAGCGGTTCACATACGCAGGCAGCTCGTCAGGATACCAGTCAGTCGAGTACTGGCTCATGTGCAGACCGGCCTTGGGCGTGATGTACCAGCCTGGGCGCACGATGGGATAAGCCACCGTGGTGTAGGACGAGAAGCGCGTGCCATCGGGAGCAATGCGTCTGTCCCGGTAAGCGTCGAACTCGCTCAGATTGCCGCTGTAAAAAGGCAGACGGAATCGCGTCGCGTAATTGTCACTGACCAGATCAAAACCACCCAGATCATAGCGCGCTGCATTTACATAAAGTTCCGGCAACTTGTCATACTGCGGCGCACGATAGGTCGTGGTCGCATCCTGCAGGGTCTGGTAGCGCGTGGCGCTGAGAATGGCGCGGACGTACTTGGAGCCTCCCCACCCCAAACTGACGGTGCTGGCCAGGTCCTGAATGGTGGAATCGTTCAACCCAAAGCTGCTGAAGTCGCGGAAATAGTCGTCGTCCGATGCGCGCCGAATGTCGGCGTTCAGGTACAGGCTGGCGGGCAAGCTCTGACGGTACTGTCCCATGATCAGCCAGCGCTTGAAGCCCAGCTCGCGATCATTGGGCAGATAGTTGCCGGTCAGCTCGCCCGAGAACGAATCCCCCAGGTAGCGGAACTCGCCGCCCAACATGGCGCCGCGCTTGGCCATGACGCGCGGCGTGAGCGTGGCGTCGTAATTCGGCGCCAGATTCAAATAGTACGGAATGCTGATATCCATGCCGCCGCGCGTGGTCATGCCATAGGTCGGCAGCAAGAAGCCGGACTTGCGCTCCTTGCGCAGCGGGAAGGTCAGGTAGGGCGAATAGAGCAAGGGCACGCCCTTGAAATACAACACGCCGTTGCGCGCCACCCCTTCGTTTTCCTTGGAGTACAGATCCACCTTGGGGGACTTGATGTACCAGGCGGGCTCGGGGCAAGGGCAGCCGGAATATTGCACCTTGGACAGGCGCATGTGGTTGCTGCTGAGAATATCCGCTTCGGTGGCCGTGCCGCTGCCGCCGCTCGCCCCCAGCCAGAACTCGGGCGTGCTCATGCGGCCTGTTTCAGCGTCCAGGTTGTAGTCGAAGTCCGGGCTGCGCACCAAAGAGCCATCGCGCATGATCAGGCCGTTGCCACGAACCTGCATCTGCCCAGATGCCCGGTCGTAGTCGATACGGTCGCCCTTGACCACCGAATCAATGCGCCGGACCTGGGCGTTGCCCTGCAGGCGCAAGATGCCGTCATTATTGACCTGCATGTCGTCCCCGATCAGGTAGACGGACATGTCCTCTTCTTCAAGCTTGCGCACCTGCAGGTTCGGAGACGTCTGCAGAGACGGACGGACGGGCGACTGGGCCTGGGCTATGCCCACGCCGGCCACCATCACTACGAAAGACCACGCCGCGACTCGCACTGAGAATGCGCCTCCAATTGTGTGCTGCACATTTGTCCTGCCAGGTGATGAAATGCCTGGCGACCCGGTATTATAGTTAAGGCTGCCGTTTAGCGGCACTGCTAAAACATCAAACCGTTACGATCACCTGCCCAGAATCATCTCATGCCCGTTCCTTTTTCTCCTACTGCGGACGCACGCCTGCAGCAAGCCATCACCTGGCTGACCTCCCTGAAAGACCGCCACAGCCTGCACCTGGAGACTCTGCAACCGGCCTCCAGCGATGCCAGCTTCCGCCGCTATTTCCGTCTGCAGGCCGACGGACGCAGCCTGATCCTGATGGATGCGCCCCCAGACACCGAAGACTGCGGCCCGTTCCTGCACGTCACGCAGCTGCTTGCTCCTACCGGAATCCACGTGCCGGACATTATCGCCGCCGATCGTGAACAAGGTTTCATGCTGCTCAGCGACCTGGGCCAAGACAATTTTTACAATGCCTTGCAATCGCCCATGGAGCAAAAGGCGCTGGACCAGCTCTATCGCAGCACCTTGCTCACGCTGGTCAAGCTCCAGCAGGCCGACACCGCAGGCCTGCCTGCCTACGACCAGGCCCGCCTGCTCGAAGAGCTGCAGGTTTTCCCCGAATGGTATATACAGCGCCACCGCCAAGTCGAACTCACCGACAAAGAGCGCGACATGCTGCACGCAACCTTCGACGAACTGGTCCAGGCCAATGTGCAGTCCGCCACCGTGCTGGTACACCGCGATTTCCACAGCCCCAACCTGATGATGCCCCTACCCGGCCAGACCGAGCCGGGCGTCATCGACTACCAGGATGCCCTGGCCGGCCCCATTACCTATGACATCGCCTCGCTGGTCATGGATGCCCGCCACACCTGGCCCGAAGAGCAGCAACTGGACTGGGCCATCCGCTACTGGCAGGCCGCCGTGGAAGCGGGACTGGACGTACCCTCCGACTTCGCCGTATTCCACCAGCAATACGAATGGATGAGCCTGCAACGCAACCTGCGCATCCTGGGGGTGTTCGCCCGCCTGTCCCTGCGCGACGGCAAGCATCACTATCTGGACCACATGCCCCGCCTGCTGCAATACGTGCACCAGGTCGCCAGCCGTTACCAGAATTTCAACGGCTTACTGCGCCTGCTCAATCGCCTGGAAGGCCGCCAGACCGTACTGGGAATGACCGTCTGATGCGCGCCATGATTCTGGCCGCCGGTCGGGGCGAACGCATGCGCCCCCTGACTGACACCACCCCCAAGCCCTTGATTCCCGCCGGCGGTCAGCCCCTGATCGTCTGGCATCTGCACGCGCTCGCGCGTGCCGGCATACGGGATGTGATCATCAACCACGCCTGGTTGGGCCAGCAGATAGAAACGGCGCTGGGCGACGGCAGCGAATGGGGCCTGCGCTTGACCTATTCGCCCGAGGCCAAAGCGCTGGAAACCGCCGGCGGCATCGCCAACGTGTTGGATTTCTTTCAGGGCGAGCCCTTTCTGGTCATGAACGGCGATGTCTGGAGCGACTGGAATCCCGACCAGGCCCACGCCATGGCCGAACGCCTGCGCCAGAGCGACGAACTGGCCTGGCTGGTACTGACACCCAACCCGCCCCACCACCCCGAGGGCGACTTCGGCATGCAAGACGGCCGCCTGCATTTGTGCGCCCGCAACGAGCCTGGCGCGCGCAGCGCCACCTTGAGCGGGCTGGGTGTCTACAAGCCCGAACTCTTCGCCCATCTGCCCAAGGGCCAGGCCGCCAAGTCCGCCACCTTGCTGCATGCCGCCATCGATCGCCGGCAGGTACTGGGCACACTGCATGACGGGTTCTGGATGGACGTCGGCACGCCAGAACGCCTGCGGGCCTTGAATCAGCACTTGGAATCGCTGCCGCGCTCACGGTAAACTGACATTCAGGGACAGCGTTTCAATCGTTTCCAAGCACAACAAAGGGCAACAAAGCCGACCGCTTGCACCCTTGCTCTTCGATTGAAGACTATGCTGTCTGGTTTTGTAAACAGGACTTCCCTTCACGCAAGTCCGCCTGTCTGACAGGAACAATTGTCCTCATGCTTGGTTCCTCCAAACGCGCCGTATTCAAACCCACCGCCTATGGCTCCAGCCGTCGCAAGCGACGCGTGCCGCGCTGGTTGGTTCTCCTACTGACCGGTATCGCCCTGGGCGCCGGCGGCCTGCTTTTTCTGCAAAAGAGCTACGGCCCGCCACGCCTGACCGTCGAACAGTCCGAACAACTGCACTACGACCTGAACAGCGCCAATGCGGACAAGCAGCGTCTGCAGGGCCAACTGAACCAGACCAGCCGGGACCTGGACGACACCCGTCAGAAAGAAGGCTCTCTGGATAGCCAGGTCGGCACTCTGCAGGCCAAGGTCGACAAGCTGGAAAAAGACCTGGCTCTGTTCGCCGATGCCATGCCGCCCGACCCGCGTGGCACCTCCCCTGGTATCCGGGCTGCCGAATTTACCGTCAAGGACGGCCAACTGCGCCATTTCGTGCTGATCATGCAGGACAAGGGCAAAGACACCGAATTCAAGGGCATCATGGAAATGGTGGCCGCCGGCCGCTACACCAACGGCCGCAACGGCAACGTTGATCTGCCCCCGGTCACGATCGGCCTCGAACGCTATGCCTATGTCGACGGCCAATCCGAATTGCCCGCGGGCTTCAATCCCAGGCAGATCACCATCCGCATCAAACCCGAAGGCTCGGAACGCGTCAGCGCCACTCGTACTATTTTCGTCTCGCGCTGAATCCGCCTTCCAGCCAGAACAACGAGCCTGCGGGCTCAATGCCAGTCAGTTAAATGCTGACTGGCATTTTTTTGCTTCTTTACATGACGTGCAGATGCCAAGGTTCAATACAGAAAAGGTTTCTATAGACGCCGATCAAGGCGCGGGATGAACGAGCCTTGACCGGCTGCACTGATTCCAATCACCTTATTGCCGCTCCTCCTACACCACGTGCTGCAAAAAGTCCTTCAAACGCTGGCTGGGCGGATTGACCAGCAATTCGGCCGGCGGGCCATCGTGGGCCACCTTGCCCTGGTCTATGAACAGCAGACGGCTGCCCACGCGGCGGGCAAAGTCCATCTCGTGCGTCACCACCACCATGGTCATGCCCTCTTCGGCCAGCAACTGCATGACTTTCAGCACTTCCTGGCGTAATTCAGGATCCAGCGCGGAGGTCGGCTCGTCAAACAGCATCAGCTTGGGCTTGATCGCCAGAGCGCGAGCAATGGCCACCCGCTGTTGCTGCCCCCCCGACAACTCGCTGGGGTAGTGGTCCACCCGCTCCGCCAGCCCCACCTTGGCAAGCAGATCCATGGCCTGGGCGCGCGCATCGGAACGGCTGGCCCCTCGCGTGTGAACGGGGCCGAACATCACATTTTCCAGCGCCGTCATCTGAGGAAACAGATTGAACTGCTGAAACACCATGCCGGCCTCGCGACGAAGCTCGCGCACCTGGGCCGGCGTGCCGTTCACGCTCAGGCCATTGACCACAATATCGCCGCCCTGGATGTCCTCCAGTTTATTGATGCAGCGCAGAAAAGTGGACTTGCCCGAGCCCGACGGCCCGACCACCACCACGACTTCGCCCTTGTCCATGTTCAGGCTGATGTCGTCCAGCACAATGTTCTGGCCAAAGCGCTTGGTCACATTCTTGAACTCGACAATGCTCATACTATCCTCATGCGGTGTTCGATGAACTTCAGCGTCAGCGCGATCAGCCCGGTCAGGATGAGATAAATGACCGCCACTGCGCCCCAGATCTCAACGGAGCGGAAATTATTGGCAATGATCTCCTGCCCCTGCCGCGTCAGCTCGGCCACGCCGATCACGATGAACAGCGACGAATCCTTCAGGCTGATGATGCACTGATTGCCCATGGCCGGAATCATGCGTCGAAACGCCACCGGCCCGATAATGTGAATCAGAATTTTGTGAAACGGCAGCCCCATGGCTTCGCCTGCTTCCTTCAGGCCCTTGGGCACCGACAGCAAGGCGCCGCGCACGATCTCGGAAATATAGGCGCCCGAGTTGATCATCAAAGTGAAGATGGCGGCCATCAGCCCGTCGATGCGTATGCCGGCCAGCATGGGCAGGGCAAAGTAGATGAACATCACCTGCACCACGATGGGCGTGCCGCGTATGACCAGTACATAGACCTGGCACAGAAAAGACAGAATCACCAGCAAGGATCGCCGCAAGCCACCCAGCAGGGCCACGAGGACCGCCGCCTGCAGAACACTCCAGACCCAGCCCGGCACATTGCCGAACCAGTTGCTGACCGCCCAGGAAATGCCGCGCCCCAGAAACCCCAGCACGATCAGGCCCAATACGGCCAGCAAGGCGTTGCGCAGCGTGACGGGCACCCGCACGTACGTCGTGATGACGCCTGTCAGGAAACCCAGTATGCCCCCGCCCACCAAGCCCATCACCGTAATGAGCAAGGTCATTTTTGTTCCTTCCAGGAGGCTGGGCAGCGCCCCCCAGATTGCGTCCCATTGAAAAGTCACGATGCTACCTTTGCGTTAAGTGACGCGCCGCGTCGTGCGCGGCGGAAAAACAAAAGCGGCGACCCGCGACTGGCACGTGATCGCCGCTTCATACTGCGCTCGGCTCGAATCAGTCAGGCTGCTTGCCGAACCACTTCTGATAGAGCTTGTCGTATGTGCCGTCGGCTCGGATGTCTTTCAGGGCCTGATTCACCACGGGAACCAACTCGCTGCCCTTGGGGAAAGCAATGCCATAGAAATCGCCGCTCTTGACTGCGCCAGTCACCTTCACGCGGTCCTTGCCGCCGGTCTGAGCGTAGTACTGGACGTTGGGCGTATCGTGAACCACGGCATCCACACGGCCGGTCGCCAGTTCCAAAAAGGCATTGTCGATATTGGGGAACAGCTTGAGCTTGGCCGTCGGTACCGAGCGTTGCATGTAGTCCACGGTGGCCGTGCCGATTTTCACAGCCACGGTCTTACCTTCCAGGTCTTTGGCTGTCTTGATGTCCGAATTGTCCGCATTGACCAATATGGCCAGGCCGCTCTCGTAATAGGGGTCGGAGAAGTCGATTACCTGCTTGCGGTCGTCGCGAATGGTGATGCCCGCCAGCGCCACGTCCAGATTGCGTGTCTGAAGGCCGGGAATAATGCCGTTGAAGTCCATGGGCTGAAGCTTGTAGTTCAGATTGGCCTTCTTGGCCACGGCGTCCCACAGGTCGATGTCAAAGCCCGTGTACTTGCCGTTCTGCTTGAACTCGAACGGCACGAAGGCGGTATCCGTCGCCACCACCAGCTCTTTGCCCTGCTGGGCCAGCGCGTGTCCGGCCGGCAAG
The DNA here is from genome assembly GCA_023439305.1 of Pseudomonadota bacterium. Classification (GTDB taxonomy): domain Bacteria; phylum Pseudomonadota; class Gammaproteobacteria; order Burkholderiales; family Burkholderiaceae_B; genus Alcaligenes. Next base: position 37,779 of record JAEXOO010000003.1, on the reverse strand, counting down.
GCCAGGGCCAATGTCAGGCCCGCCATAAGGGTCTTCATTTTCTTGTTGAACATCAACAGCTCCTCTTCTAGGTTCCGGCCTGCGGCAGGCCAGTTCGATGATTCAGCCTGGGTCGGCGCGGGGCTTATGGCCTGCGCCGAGCTAGACCTATCGTACCTGAAGCGATGGAAACCGATACCTTCTTGCTGCCCAAAAAAAGAAAAACCTCGGGAAATCCCGAGGTTTTTCAAGCGAGCGGATCAGAACGCGGGAACGATGGAACCCTTGTATTTGTCCTTGATGAAGGCCTTGACCTCATCGGAGTGCAGCGCTTTGACCAGCTTGGCCACGCGAGCGTCGTCCTTGTTCTTGGCGGCCACAGCGATCAGGTTGGCGTAGGGAGAATCAGCGCCTTCGATCACCAGGGCGTCCTTGGTCGGGTTCAGGCCGGCTTCCAGCGCATAGTTGGTGTTGATCAAAGCCACGTCCACGTCAGCCAGCACGCGCGGCAGGGTAGCAGCTTCCAGCTCTTTGAACTTCAGCTTCTTGGGGTTCTCGGCGATATCGCGCGAAGTCGCCAGAATGTTGGACGGGTCCTTGAGCGTGATCACGCCGGCCTTCTGCAGCAGCAGCAAGGCGCGAGCGCCGTTGGATGGATCATTGGGAATGGCGATCAGAGCGCCTTCCTTCAGCTCGTCCAGGCTCTTGATCTTCGTGGAATAGGCGCCGAAGGGCTCCACGTGCACCAGGCCGACGGATACCAGGTCGGTCTTGTGTTCTGCGTTGAAGCTGTCCAGATAAGGCTTGTGCTGGAAGAAGTTAGCGTCCAGATGACCGTCGGCCACTTGCTGGTTGGGCTGCACATAGTCGGTGAACACCTTGATGTCCAGCTCCACGCCTTCTTTCGCCAACGCAGGCTTCACGAACTCCAGCAGCTCAGCGTGCGGCACGGGCGTGGCAGCTACCGACAGCTTCTCGGCAGCATGCGCCGTGCTGGCGAACAGGGCCGATACAGACAGGGCCAGGACGGGTACGAATTTCTTAAAAGACATGAAAGACTCCATTGCGAATAGGCACGCGCACCGTTGCATCGGCCGCCGGCCTGGACTTATTTTCGGCTCAAGCGAGCCACTAAAGCATCTCCAAAGATCTGCAGGAGCTGCACCAGCACAACCAGGATCGCCACGGTCACCACCATGACATCCGTTTGGTAACGTTGATAACCGAATCGCAGGGCCAGGTCTCCCAGGCCGCCGCCGCCGATAACGCCCGACATGGCCGAATACCCCACCAGCGCAATGGCGGTAACGATGACAGCGGCAACAATGCCCGTCGTAGCCTCGGGCAGCAAAGCCCACAATACAGTCTGGCGGGAGTTGGCGCCCATGGCGCGGCAGGCCTCATTGACGCCCGGATCCAATTCGCGCAGGACGTTTTCAACCAGGCGCGCAAAAAAAGGCGCCGAGCTGAGCACCAGCGGCGGAATGGCGCCCTGCACGCCCAGCGACGTGCCGGCCAGCAGCCGGGTCAGGGGAATGATGACGATCAGCAGGATCAGGAAGGGCACGGAGCGCAGCACGTTCACGACCAAGGACAGAGACTGGTAGATCCAGGCGTTGTCCAGCATCTGCTTGCGGCTGGTCAGAAACAGCAGCACGCCCAGAGGCAAACCGATGATCACGGTAAACGCCAGGGACACGCCGGTCATCAACAAGGTGTCGATGGTGGCTTCGCCGATCAGCGGCCAGTCCAGATTGGTGAAGTTCATGGCCGCAGCACCTCGGATTCGATATTCAATTCATCCAGCAGCGCATGCAGACGATCCTGGGACAAGTCCCCTCCTTCAACCGCGACCACCAGTTGGCCGTAAGGTTCGCCCTTGATGCGACTGACGGCGCCCTGCAAAATACTGACATCCAGGTCCAGCTCGCGGGTAACACGGCTGAGCAGCGGCTGGGTAGTGGTGGCGCCGCGAAAACTCAAGCGCAGCAGCCGCCCGCGGACTCCATCGGCCAGCGTCTGCCAACCGTCGGCATCCGCACCGCTCTCGCTGAGCAAGGACTGGGTCGTGGGGTGATGGGGATGCAGAAATACATCCAGCACCTCGCCCAGTTCCACGATTTCACCCGCGTCGATCACAGCCACCCGGTCGCAGACCGAACGGATCACGTCCATGCCGTGCGTGATCAGCACAATGGTCAAGCCCAGCTCCTGGTTGATCTCGCGCAGCAGGCGCAGGATGGACTGCGTCGTTTCCGGATCCAAGGCCGAGGTGGCTTCATCGCACAGCAGCAATTGCGGCCGATTGGCCAGCGCACGCGCAATACCGACGCGCTGCTGCTGTCCGCCGGACAATTGACGCGGGTACTTGTGCGCATGATCCTGCAGTCCGACCAGGTGCAGAACCTCCAGGGCGCGCTGATGGCGCTGCGCACGCGGCACCCCCGCCAGGCGCAACGGAAAGCACACATTGTCCAGGACTGTGCGTGAATGCAATAGATTGAAATGCTGGAACACCATGCCTACGCTTTGGCGAAACGCGCGCAGTTGGGCATCGGAAAAACGGGTAATGTCCTGGCCCTGCACCCAAACCTGTCCGGTACTGGGTTGCTCGAGCAGATTCAGCATGCGGATAAGCGTGCTTTTCCCGGCTCCGGAGCGGCCAATGATGCCAAAAACCTCTCCCTGCTGGATCTGCAGGGAAATGTCACGCAAAGCGTGAACCGTCCTGCCCGCCGAGCTATAGGTTTTGGAAATATGTTCAAGACGAATCAAAGTGGACTCAGCCTAAATGCATTAGTCGGTCGAGTTATAAGCGACTGACACGATGGCAAAATTTACCATAAAGCAAATTCGGCGTTACGCAGATGCATATAGCAAAAGGAAATATGGAACCAGACTGCCACCGACCCGATTTGACTCTGGCTCCAGCCCCGCCCCAACCCCGATTGACGCTTCAGGCGATACAAAATAAAAACCCAAAGAAAAAGGCCGCTATGCGCGGCCTTCTCTTTTTATTTCAGTGTAGTGGTGGGTCGTGCGCGACTCGAACGCGCGACCAACGGATTAAAAGTCCGCTGCTCTACCGACTGAGCTAACGACCCGCAACTGAAAGATAGAATTATGCAGCACTAACCCTACCCTGTCAAGCATCGTCCACTATTTCTTTAAAAACCCTTTCATGTAGCGACAACGCCGTCAGATGCAGGCAGGCCCCATCTCGCCGTGTTGCTGTCGCAAAAAGTCGATCAAGGCCAACATGAACAATTCCGGCTTTTCCAGGTGCGCGGCATGCGCGCTGTCGGGCAGCACGCACAGATTCGCCTCAGGGATGGCCTGCACCAGCTCCAGGGCGCTGGCCAGAGGATGGCTGCGCTCGTGCTGGCCCAAGATCACCAGAGCAGGCACATACACCTGCCCAAGTCGTCCGCTGTAGTCCACGCTGTCGAATGCCTTCAGTGCCGCCGCCGCTCCTTCTTGCGTCAATCCCTTCAAAGCGCGGCGGCACAATTCGAACTCCGCGGGATGCCGCTCGGGTCGGAAGAACCACTTTTTAAGCACTGGCAAGGAGCTGGCCTGCGCCCCCTGCTCGGCCAACCGCATCAAGGTCTGATCCAGCGTTTCAAAACGCCGCCCTTTGTCCACTCGCAGGCCCGCTCCATACAAGGTAGCGGACAAGAGCCGCTGCGGGTGACGCAGCAGCAACTCCTGCACCGGAAAGCCCCCCATGGAATGCCCGAGCACATGAAACCGCTCCAGTTCCAGCGCATCGGCCAGGGCCGCGACTCCATCGGCAAACTCCTGCACGGACCGGTACGGCGACTGCGGGCTCGAAAGACCAAAACCCGGCCAGTCCGGCGCAATCACATCGAAATGCGATGCGAGAGCATGGTGCATGGGTTCCCAGAACAGAGAGGACGAGGCATAGCCATGGAGCAGCATCAGAGGCGGTCCCTGTCCGCTACGCCGATAGTACAGAGGCGCGCCCATGTCACTGCTCGATACGGATATTGGCGCGCTGGATCACCTCTTTCCAGTAGGGCGCCTCTTTCTGCAGTTCACTGGCGAACTGTGCGGCCGTGCCCGGCGTGACCACAAAACCCAACGCCAGCAGCTTCTTGCGCACATCGTCCTGGGCCAGAACTTTCTGAACAGCCTGATCCACCGTCTGTACCACGTTGTCCGGCGTACCGCCCGGCGCTGCCAGCCCCCACCAGTTGTTGACCACGGCATCGGCCATTCCCAATTCCTGCGTGGTGGGAACGTCAGGCAGATCCTTGAAGCGCTCATTGGCCGACACCGCCAGGGCGCGTATCTTACCCGTAGGAAGGAAGGAGGTGGCAATGCCATAGCCGCCGATATACATCTGCACCTCATTGCCCAGCAGCGCCTGCACGCCGGGGCCCGAGCCACGATAATTGATGCCCACCATCTTGCCCTTGACGGCATCAGACACGAGCCACCCCGACAGATCCGGTGTCGTACCGGCGCCCGGCGTGCCGTAATTGATCGTGCCCGGATGCGCTGCCGCGTAATCGCGGAACTCGGCAAAGGTCTTGGCGGGCACTTGGGTGTTGATGAAAATGAAGGCCGGCACATCCACCAGCTTGCCGATGGGCTTCAAGTCGGTCAGAGGGTCGTACCCCAGGTTCTTGTACAAATACTGATTGATGACGAAATTATTGGTCGCCCCCAACAGCAGCGTGTAGCCGTCCGGCTCGGCACGCGCCACATTCAATGCACCGATATTGCCGCCGGCTCCTGTCTTGTAGTCCGCCACAAGGGTTTGGCCCAGTACGCGTGTCAGCTCGGGTTGCAGAATGCGAAACACCACATCGCCGGCCGCACCGGGTGCATAGGGAATCACCACCTTGATGGGCTGCTTGTCCGGATAGGCCGCATGCGCCGCCGTTGCCGCCACTGCCAGAATCCCTGCGCCCAGCCCGCGCCATGCTTTCTCGAACACCATTCCAGTCTCCTTTGAGCGTTTTGATGAGTATTTAAATCATAAAGTACGTTCTATAGTTCTTTTTATTCAAAAAAACCCTTAGAGACAAAATTCTACGCAGAGGCCAGGCCGGCGTTCGGTCAGATTTTTCATAAGCTAAGCGGCAGGCTTCACAGTGCAGTATCCATAAAAAAACCGCCCCGAAGGGCGGTTCAGATCATACGCGTATGCGTCAGCGCGCACGTGAGATACGCACTTCGGCGCCGCGCCGCTTTACCTCCAAGCCTTCCGATGGCAGGATCTTCAAGCCTTCCAGGCCCTTGATGTAACTGGAGCCCTGCATCTGCATGACACGGATCTTGTTGCGCATGACAACCGGACTATGCTCAGGCATGCCGAACATCCAGACCTCATCCAACAGCCGGGCGGAGTTGAACTCCGACGTATGACCGACCACCGGCCCCAGACACAGCATATGCCCTTCCCGGCCAAAGACCGGTAGACGGTCCAGCCCGGCCTTGACCTCGAGCGTGGTGCCGCCTTCGTAGCGCCATCCGGTACTCAAATCCCACCAGGCGTCGCCCTTGGGCAGGTAGACCTGGATGTCCTCGCCCGGCTGCAGCATGGGAGCGACCAGCAGCGCCGGCCCCAGCAAGTACTGCGTATCCCACAGGCGGGCCTGATCATCGGCCGGGAATGCCTGGGCCATGGAGCGCTGCACGGGCAGGCCGGTACGCACGGCATCTTCGATAATGCCCAGCACATACGGCACCAGCCGGAAGCGCCACTCCAGCCAATGGCGCACCAGCGCCTGGGTGGATTCGTCGAAAGCGTCCGGACGCAGGGCGGGGATGCTTTGCAGGCTGAAGTTGGCGGAAAACACCGCCATGGCCAGCCAGCGCAGATACAGTTCCGGCGTCATGGCGGAGGTGTCGGCGGCGGCATTACCCAAGGAATGCACCTGGATGGGCACGCCACTATTACCCGTGGAAAGGGCCGACTTCAGGGATTGAGTCAGGCCCTCCCAGGTATTGTCCACCTGCGGCCCCAACTGCCAGGCGAAACGCTGCGCCGAGGGGAACAGATCCCGGCTGGCGATCACGCCTTCCTGCGGCGTCTTGTGACCCGCCACGGCATCAAACAAAGCCTGCCGGGCAAGAACCGGATAGATGGCTCTCAGCAAAGGACCGGATTCCCCACCACGGCTGGTAATGGCATCGGGAATATCAAAGCGGGCATTGCACAGCACCGCGCCCAAGCCGTCTTCCACCATCTGGCGCTGGCGCTCGACCCACATGCGAAAGACATCCTTGTGAGTCAGATCCAGCAGGCCGAAATCGCGGCCGCTGCTCAGTTCATCGCCCTTGAAGACATAGGCGCTGCCGTCATCGTCGTTGATCAGCAGCCAGCCACGGTCTTCCCATTCATCGAACAGGGCCGTGCCAGCCAGAACGACTGGACGCGTCCAGGCGGCCAATTGCGTCTGCTCGGCCTGCAATCCCGCAAGGGTATCGCGCGGATCGGCCAGACGCGCGGCATCCCATTCCAGCATGGGCTTGTCTTCCTGGAAGCCGTAAGGCTGGGGCGCCGGCAGCACGGCCACATCGACCGCAATGCCCTGCTCGCGCAACTGCCCCGCCTGGGCACGCAGTGCCTGGGCGTCCTGCCCAGGCGCGCCGTCCAGCCACAGGCCCATCGGCCAGACGCCCGGCTGCCCGGCGCGGCCGGTCAGGGCCGAATACTGATTGATGATTTCGCTGGGCTCGCCCACGAACAGAAACACATCCAGCTCGCCGCCACAGACACGGGCCCGATAACGCTCATCCGCCTCCCGGCCCAGATCGTGTTCGACCCGCTCGAAGGTGTTGATATACAGTCCCCAGCCCTGGGTGCTCCAGAGCAGGGGCAGGCTGCGATCCTGGGGCTGATCGGTGTCCAGCGCTTCCTCACGCCGGTCCAGTTCGCCCAACGTCTCGCCCAGCCCATATAGCGCGTCTTCGTCCGCCAAGGCCAGATCCAGTTGCCAGCAAGGCGCATCGCCCTGGTGCAGGGTCACAGGCTGTGCGCTGCTGCGCAGCACGCAGCGTTCGCCGCGATGAATCTCGAACCGCCAGGGATGGGCCTGCACGAGCACGACCGCCTCGCCCTGCTCAATACGCCAGCCTTGCTCCGTCGGTTCCAGTTGGAACTCGCTCACGGCTTCAGGGCGCGCCAACAGCAACTCGCCCAAGGCCTTGGCTCGGGTACTGAGCTTTTCGTTATCGAGCTTGGCGCTCGACAGGCAGCGCAAACGGAATACACCGGGCGCATGCGCTTCGATGCGGAGCGCGTAATCGGTTTCGACAAAGGCAAAGTCGGCATGGGCCGGTTTCGCCGTCAACAAACTCAGATGATTAAACAATTGTGTCACGTCGTCAGAGTGAAAAGGGCAGAACGATGCTTAACGCAGGGCATGCCCAAAATACTAAACAAGGCCATTATTTTGACGTATTTGCGCCACAAAGGAAAACCCTCGTTAAAAATGACCGGAAATAAAATAAAAAAATGAAAATCAGCGGGGCTGAACAGCCTGCTCCAAACGGCGCTCCAAAGGGGTGGGTTCATCGAGCCAGCGCGAGGCCAACAGGCCCGCCGCCAACAGGCTCCAGCTCAAACCGCGCGACCCGTAGGCTGCCGCCATGAACAAGCCCGGATGCCCTTGCAACCCACCCATGACCGGCAGATGGTCGCTGAGCGCAGCGCGCCAGCCCGCCCAGCCGTCCTGCACTGACTCCGCCTGTACAGAACCCGCGCCCAGCAACATGGCGCCTACCTTGGACAGGTTCTGGGCATGGCCTTGAAGCGTAACTTCCGGCTCCTGGCCCGAGCGCAGATACGTGCTGCCTATGACTTGACCGCCATTCTGGGCGGGCAGGATGTAGCCCGCGCCGCTCAAGGTCGGCCCGCTGGGCGTCAGGCTGCTTCCTGCAGGCAGATAGCTGACCTGGCCGGCCAGACTCTGCAAGGACGCCAGGCGCGGCCAATGATGCGTGGCCAAAACATCGGGATGCAGAGCATCGAAGCTGCGACCGGCCGCGGCCAGCACCACGCGAGGCGTACGCTCGACCACACGACCACTTGCTAGATGAATGTCCCAACTGCCCGGCGTCTGGCCTGCCCAGACCTGCACCCGCTCGGGCAGGCATTCGATCAGGGGATGATCCAGCAGCTGCGCCGTCAAGGCCGCCGGATCCACCACCATGCCCTGCGGAAAATACAAACCGCCTCGCGCTGTAGGCGTACCCACGGCCTGCGAGGCCTTTTCCTGGCTCCACCACTGCACCCAGTCGCTATCCAGCTGCAGGCGCGCCAGCGCGTCCTGGATGTCAGCATCAGAATTGCCGGCTTGCCCGAACAGCAGTGTGCCGGCCCGGCGCGGCCGCGCCGCTGCGGGCAAGCTTTTCCAGCCCTGCCAGGCGCGCAGCACGCCATTGCGGCTCAAACGGGCCAGCGGCGCATCGTCCAGAGCGAATACGGGCGAAATCGCCGCTTGCCGGTGTCCTTTGTGCGAACCATCCAGGCCCAGACGCAAGACTGGATCGCAGACAAGCACAGGCTGGCCGCGCCGCGCCAGTTCCCAGGCGCAAGCCGCCCCCGCCAGCCCGGCTCCGACGACCACGACCCGGCCCGGCTCTGGCGCGGACTCGCGGCGCCCCAGATGCGGACGCAAATTGGCCCGCAAGGTACACCACTTGCCATCCATTCCCGGCACTTTGAAGACTTCGAATCCTACCGAAGCCAGATCGCGTCGCACCTGGCTGGCGCAGCACCAGGACGCGACTGTTGCGCCGGGCGCCGCCAGGCGTACCAATTGGCCCAGAACACTGCGCGTCCACATGCCGGGATTGCTCCGGGGCGCAAAACCGTCCAGGTAAAAGGCATCCGCCCGGCATTGCAGCTCACGCATGACGTTGTCCGCTTTTCCCAGGGCCAGTGTCAGCGTGACGCGTCCCTGGTCCAGCTCCATGCGGTGAATGCCCGGCACCAGCACCGGCCAGGCTTCCAACAGCTCCTGCGCCAAGACCTGCAACGATGGCGGCATCTGCTCGTACACACGCGCCAGATCGTCCCGGCGGAACGGATGCGCCTCGACCGACACGAAATGCAGAAATTCGCTACGTTGCGGATCATCTCGCCAGGCACGCCAGGTCGCCAGGAAATTGCCCCCCAGGCCAAAGCCGGTTTCACAGATCGTGAACTGGCGCCGCCCCTGCCAACGCTCAGGCAGGCCGCTGCCCTGCAGAAACACCTGCCCGGCCTGACGCAAAGAGCCGGCAGGCGGATAATAGACATCCTGGTAGGCGGTGCTGACAGGCACGCCCTGCTCGTTCAACTCCAGGCAAGCGGGAACAAGCGGTTCGTAAGAGGCTGCGGACATGAATAAATCGCCTGAAAAAAACAGATATGGCCCGTTTGAGCGCCGTCGGGAACCTTAATAAAACTGGCACATAGAAGCACGTACAATGAAATGATCCGCTCTTCTTTTCCATTCAGAGACAGAAATCAATATGCCATTGCCACGTTTACCGCTCAGCGACTGCCTGGATGCCGCCGTCACGGCAGCCCATGCCGCTGCCGCTATTTTACAAGCCTATGCCTCGGACCGCAGCGAACTGGTCATCACCAGCAAAATGCGCAATGACCTGGTCTCTCAAGCGGATCGCGAAGCCGAAGAGGCCTGCATCGCCATCTTGCGCGAACGCACGCCCGATATGGACATCGTGGCCGAAGAAAGCGGCGGCGCCAGCACGGGGCGTCCCACCTGGTATATCGACCCTCTGGACGGCACCACCAACTTTCTGCACGGCATCCCGCACTATGCGGTTTCCGTCGCCCTCATCGCCCCGGCAGGCACCCAGATGGACAACGCCGTCCTGACCGAAGACACGCCGGTCATCGCCGTGGTCTACGACCCGAACCGCGAAGAACTGTTCACCGCCATGTACGGCGTGGGCGCCTGGCTGAACGGCAACCGCATCCAGGTGTCGCAGGCCAAGACTATCGCCGATTCCGTGCTGGCCACGGGCTTCCCCTTCCGGGACTTTTCCTTCGCCGATCAATACATGCCCACTCTGCAGGCCGCCATTACCGGCAGCCGCGGCGTGCGCCGCATGGGCGCCGCCGCCCTGGACCTGGCCTGGGTGGCCTGCGGCCGCTACGATGGCTACTGGGAAATGGGCCTGGCTCCCTGGGACGTCGCCGCAGGCACGCTGCTGGTGCGCGAAGCCAAGGGTGTCTGCCACGACCTGTATCACGAACAGCCATGGCCGGCGGGCGGGTATGTCTATGCAGGCAATCCGCCAATCGCCGAGCAACTGCTGGACATGGCGCGCCCCCACCTAACCCAACGCCCCTAGAACAGACCTAAGCGGACGCCCCGCCTGCCGCGGCGGGGCCGGCTTACTCCAGCGGCGCTTTTTTGGCTTCCTCGTCGCGCAGCACCCGCCGCAAAATTTTCCCGACATTGCTCTTGGGCAGCTCGTCCCGGAACTCGATGATCCGGGGCCGCTTGTAGGCCGTCAGGCGCTCCTTGCACCAGCGCTTGATCTCGTCCTCCGTCAGTGACGGATTGCGGCGCACCACAAACAACTTGATCGTTTCGCCGCTGTGCTCGCTGGGCACGCCTACCGCCGCCACTTCGAGCACATCCGGATGCGAGGCCACGACTTCTTCGATCTCGTTGGGATACACATTGAAGCCCGACACCAGAATCATGTCCTTCTTGCGATCGACCAGGCGGATCCGGCCCAGCTCGTCCATGATGCCGATATCACCTGTTTTCAGGAAACCGTCCGTGGTGAAGGTCTTGGCGGTTTCTTCAGGCTGATTCCAGTAGGCGGACATGACCTGCGGCCCCCTGACAGCCAGTTCGCCCTGCTCTCCCTGGGCAACGGGACGATCCTGGTTATCGAGCAGGACCACGTCCGTGGACGGCAGCGGAAAGCCGATCGTGCCGCTGTAGTCCTTGGAGTCTGTGACGTTGACCGCCACGACGGGCGAGGTCTCGGACAGGCCGTAGCCTTCGATCAGCGGGCAGCCCGTCAGCGCCAGCCAGCGCTCAGCCACCGACTTCTGCAAGGCCGCGCCGCCCGCCAGGCACAACTTGAGCTGCGCGAACGGCAATGAACGGAAAGGCCCGTGATTGGCCAGCGCATTGAACAAGGTATTGACCGCCGGCACCACTTCGGGCGGGTTGCGCTTCCAGGCCTTGCAGACGGAATTGAGATCGCGCGGATTCATGATCAGCACCATGTGCATGCCGGCATACAGCGCGAACAGGCCGCACACCGTCAGCGCGAAGATGTGATAGAGCGGCAGGGCCACCATCATGGTGTAGGCCGGCCCCTTGAAGTCGCCCAGCGCCGGATGGCCGACAGCCTCGACCTGCAGCACGTTGGCCATCAGGTTGCGCTGGCTGAGCATCGCGCCCTTGGGTCGTCCCGTCGTGCCGCCGGTGTACTGCAGCAGAGCCAGGTCGTCGGGATGCGCTGGCTCCCGGCGCAAGGGCAGGCTTTCGCCCTGTTCCAACACCTGCTGCAGCCGCAGCGCGCCCGGCAAGGAATACGAAGGCACCATGCGCTTGAGGTAACGCACGGCCAGATTGATCATGCTGCCCTTGAACCCCATCAGATCGCCCACGGTGCTGATGAGCACATGGCGCGGCTGCAGCGCCTTGGGCACCTGCTGCAAGACGTGCGCGAAATTTTCCAGAATCACGATGACGTCGGACTGACTGTCCGCCAGTTGGTGCTCCAGCTCGCGTTCGGTGTATTGGGGGTTGGTGTTGACGGCGACCATGCCGGCTCGCAGCGTACCCACCAGGACCATCAGAAAAGGCAAACCGTTGGGCAGCATGATCATGACTCGGCTGCCGCGCTCCAGCCCTTGGGACTGAAGCCAGGCGGCAAATGCATCGGCGTGGCGGTCCAGTTGCGCATAGCTGAGGTCATGCCCCATGAAGGTCAGCGCCGTCTTGTCCTTGTGCTGCCGAATGGCGGCGTCCAGGCAATCGATAAGGGTTTGATCAGGGCCGAGCTGGATGTCCTTGGGCACGGATGGCGGATAGTGCTCGAGCCATGGTTTTTGCTGAGTATCCAAGAGCTTGTCACCTAATTCTGGTTTATTTATGGTTAACTCTACTCTAACTCATAGTTCATGCCCACGAACAGGACTGCATCATGAAGCTGCTCGAACCCATTTCCGCCTGGTCCCATGAAATCACGGCCATACGCCGCGATCTTCACGCCCATCCCGAACTGGCTTTCGAGGAAACCCGCACGGCCGATCAGGTCGCCCATTGGCTGCAGCAATGGAACATTCCCACTCATCGTGGCCTGGGCGTCACCGGCGTGGTGGGCATCCTGCGTGGTACAGGCGGAGACGGGCCGGCCGTGGGCCTGCGCGCCGACATGGACGCCCTGCCCATGCAGGAGCTGAACGAGTTCGATCACAAAAGCCGCCATGAAGGCAAGATGCATGCCTGTGGGCACGACGGCCACACCGCCATGCTGCTGGGAGCGGCCCGTTACCTGTCAGAGCACCGCGATTTCGCTGGCACCGTGTACCTGATCTTCCAGCCTGCCGAAGAAGGCTTCGGCGGCGCGCGCGAAATGATCAACGACGGCCTGTTCGAGCAATTTCCCATGCAGGCCGTCTTCGGTCTGCATAATTGGCCCGGCATGCCGGCCGGCACCTTCGGGGTGCTGCCCGGCGCCATGATGGCCTCCAGTAATACATTCGAGATCCGCATTGAAGGCAAAGGCGCCCACGGCGGCATGCCTAATCTGGGCGTGGATCCCATCGTCACGGCCGTGCAACTGGCCCAAAGCCTGCAGAGCATCGTCAGCCGCAATGTCGACCCCCTTGAACCCATGGTGCTCAGCATCACGCAGATCCACGCCGGTTCGGCCGACAACGTCATTCCCAACGAAGCCGTGATGCGCGGCACCGTGCGCACCTTTTCCGTGCAGGCCCTGGATCTGGTGGAACGACGCATGCGCGAACTGACCGAACACACCTGCTCGGCCTTCGGCTGCCAGGCGCAATTCAGCTTCGACCGCCGCTACCCGCCCACCATCAATCATCCGGAGCAGGCCGCCTTCTGCGCCCAGGTCATCCGCGAGCTGGTGGGCGAGGACCGTCTGCGCCAGGACATACGTCCCTCCATGGGCGCCGAGGACTTCTCCTTCATGCTGCAGGAAGTGCCAGGCTGCTATGTCTGGCTGGGCAACGGCGACGGCGACCATCGCAGCCACGGCCACGGGATGGGGCCTTGCATGCTGCACAACGGCAGCTACGACTTCAATGACGCGCTGATCCCCGTGGGCGCCAGCTACTGGGTCAAACTGGCCCTGGACTGGCTGCAACAACATCGTTAATCCTTTAACAAAACTTTAGCAGTCGTCGCGGCGCTTGCCGTTACAATGCCTGTTCCCTCGCCTGCTGTGCGCGGCCCGGTCGCGCACTCCGGCCATCCGCCAATCCGTACCACTGGAGTCTTTGTGAGTACCCCTAGCATCCCCACCCAGCTTCCCGAGGGCTCGCCCACTTTGCGCGTCATGCCCATGCCTTCCGACGCCAATATTCACGGCGACGTTTTCGGCGGCTGGATCATGTCCCAGGTGGACATCGCCGGCGCCATTCCGGCCACGCGCCGCGCCCAGGGCCGCGTTGCCACGATCTCGGTCAACGCCTTTACCTTCAAGCAGCCGGTCTTCGTGGGCGACCTGCTCAGTTTCTATACCGAAATCGTCAAGACGGGTCGCACGTCCATCACCGTGTCGGTCGAAGTCTACGCCGAACGCAAGCGCCTGCAGCTTGAAACCGTCAAGGTCACCGAAGCCACTCTGACCTACGTCGCCACCGATGACGAGCGCCGCAGCCGTCCGCTGCCCCCCCTCTAAGCAAACGTAACAGGCAGGCCTATGCAGGAAAATCCGGTCCCCCTCTCCGACACCAGCCCGACTCCGACGCCGCGCCGACTGGAGCCCGAAGATGCGCAGCAGGCCCTGCATCGCCTGCAGAGCATCCTTAAGCGCCAAGAGGTCGTGGAATCGCTGGCGCAGCGCCAGTTCGAAGACGATGACCGCTCCAATCTGCTCGAAGGCCTGATCCACCGGCAGCACGAGGCCGAGATCAAGGCGATCATCAACGATCTGCATCCGGCCGACATCGCCTTCATTCTGGAGTCTCTGCCCGAGCTCGAGCGGCAGGCGGTCTGGCAGCTGGTCGGCTCCGAGCACGACGCCGACGTGCTGCTGGAAGTGGCGGACTGGGCGCGCGAATCGCTGATCCGCTCCATGGATGCCGCCGACCTGATTGCCGCCGCCGGCAATATGGATGCGGACGAGATCGCCGACCTGGTACCGGACCTGCCGCCTGATGTGGTGGCCGCCGTGCAGCGCGGCCTGACCGACGAAGAGCGCGCGCAACTGATTGAAGCCATGGGTTACCCGGAAGACACCGTGGGCGCCATCATGGACTTCGACATGGTGCGCGTGCGCGAGGACGTCACTCTGGAAGTCGTGCTGCGCTATCTGCGCCGCCTGCAGGAACTGCCGGATCACACCGACCAGATTTTCGTGGTCGACCGCGGCGACAAGCTGCAAGGCACCCTGTCGCTGACCCGCATGCTGGTGAGCGAGCCCGAAACCCTGGTGTCGGCGGTGATGTCCACCGACTACCTGACGCTCAACCCCCTGGATTCGGACTCCGACGCCGCCGGAGCCTTCGAGCGCTATGACCTGGTGTCCGCTCCGGTAGTGGACGATATGGGCCGCCTGATCGGCCGCGTCACCATCGACGAAGTCGTGGACGTGCTGCAGGAAGATTCGCAAGAACAGGCACTGTCGCGCGCGGGCCTGCAAGAAGACGACATTTTTTCGCCCATCCGCACCGCCATCCGCAACCGGGCGCCCTGGCTGCTGATCAACCTATGCACGGCCGCCACGGCCTCGTTTGTGGCCTCACGCTTCGAAGACACCGTCAGCCATATCGTCATTCTGGCCTTTCTGATGTCCATCGTGGCCGGCATAGGTGGCAACTCCGGCAATCAGACCATGACCATGATCATCCGCGCCATTGCCACCGGCCGGGTATCGGGCGCCAACGTCATTCCCCTGATCAAGCGCGAACTGCTGGTCACCTTCCTGGTGGGCGCCTGTGGCAGCGTGGTGACGGCGTTCTTTGCCTGGTTCATTTCCGACTCCATCGCCATCGCTGCAGTGATGATGGCCGCCATGATAGGCAATATGCTGCTGGGCGCCGCCCTGGGCGTCTTGATCCCCATCCTGCGCGACCGCTTCGGCAACGACCCCGCCGTGGGTTCGTCCGTGCTGCTGACCTTCGCCACCGATTCGCTGGGCTTTCTGCTGTTCCTCGGGCTGGCGACTATTTTCCTGCTCTGACGCGGTCAGCGTCCTCGAGCAGCACAGCCAGGCTCTCCCTGACCTCCAGGGCCTGGCTGCGCTGCAATTGCGGCGTCGCTGCCGTATGCTCGAAAAAATCCATCACACCGTTCATGACGCGGGGCTCCACGCCCTCCTGTTGCAGCAGGCGCGTCACCTGCGCCACCTCGTCACGCCGGCGCACGCCATGCACCAGATGGGTGCGTACGCTTAACTCCATGAAATGGCGCAGCCCGTGATGATCCAGGTCCTGTAGAACGTCGTATAACTCATCGCGCAGTCCCATGCGCTCGGCCAGCATCAGATTTTCGATGGCCAGCGCCTCCAGGCCCTTGGTCATCAGGCTGCGCAGCAGTTTCAAGCGCATGGCGTCGCCCGCCTTGCCGGGCAAGACGCGCACAGCGGCCCCCTGAGCCTCCCAGAAGAGCTCTGCCCTGCCTGCCCCCTGCCCTGAGGCCATCAGAGCCGTACGCACGCCTGTGGTAGGCACAGAACCCATGATGGCGATGTCCGCGAAGGCCACTCCCTGCTGAGCGGCCAATTGCTCCATGGCCTCCATGTCCTGCGGCTCCCCGGTACACAGGTCCATGTACAGACTGCCGGACGACAGCCAGGGCAGCACCGACCGCGCCACCGCAGCCGACTGCGCTCCCGTTACCGCACTGACCACCGCATCCAGCCCTGCCCAATCCGGACCGGGATGCAGACACACGACCGCTTGCAGTTGCTGTGCCAGCTCCCGCACAGCCGCCGTTTCGCGCCGTACCAACAGGAAGGCGATGTCCAGGCCGGACTCTTTAAAGGCGGGACCGTAGCTGCGGGCGACCTCGCCCGCGCCGACCAGGGCGATACGATGCACGTGTGGAGAGATATTCATAGGCGCGTGGACGAAGAAAAAATGAGAAAACCCCATGGAACCGGGTCCATGGGGTTTCGGTGTGGATCACGGCCGACAGGGCCGAGCATGCATCAGGCCAGACGGCCGTGACACTGCTTGTACTTCTTGCCGCTGCCGCAAGGGCAAGGGTCGTTGCGGCCCACGCGGGGCAGGTCTTCGCCCTGGGGGGCTTCGTCCAGACCGGGATCTTCGCCGCTGAGCGCTGCATCGTAATCCGAATGGTGGAAGCGCACGTTGGCAGGAGGCGGCGTATCCACGCCCACTTCCTCGGCCTGTTCAGGCGACTGGATGCGCACGGTCATCAGAACCTTAACCACTTCGTCACGCACGCGGTCCAACATGTCGGAGAACAGCGCAAAGGCTTCGCGCTTGTACTCCTGCTTGGGGTCTTTCTGGGCATAGCCACGCAGGTGAATGCCCTGACGCAGATGATCCAGCGCCTGCAGATGGCCGCGCCATTGCGTATCGATGGATTGCAGCAGCACGGCGCGTTCGAAATTGCCCCAGTTGGGCTGGCCCACCTGATCCATCTTGGCTTGCAACAGGCGGCGGGATTCTTCGACTACACGGTCATGCAGGTCGTCGTCGGTCAGGTTGGATTCCTGCTCGAGCATATTCGCCAAAGGCAGTTCGATCTGGTAGGTGCTGGACAAAGCCGAGGTCAAGCCTGGAATATCCCATTGCTCTTCCATGGACTCTTCAGGCACGAACTCGCGGAACAGGCGGCTGACGGCGGCTTCGCGCAAGCTGGCGATGGTCTCGGTGATGTCGGCCGACTCCAGGACTTCGTTGCGCTGGGCGTAGATGACCTTGCGCTGATCGTTGGCCACATCGTCGTACTGCAGCAGCTGTTTGCGGATGTCGAAGTTGCGGGCCTCGACCTTGCGCTGGGCCGACTCGATGGAACGGGTGACCATGCGGGCCTCGATGGGCTCGCCTTCTGGCAGGCGCAAGCGCTCCATGATGGCGCGCACGCGATCACCGGCAAAGATGCGCATCAGCGAGTCTTCGAGCGACAGGTAGAAGCGCGAGGAGCCCGGGTCGCCCTGGCGGCCGGCACGACCGCGCAACTGGTTGTCGATACGGCGGGATTCGTGACGCTCGGTGCCGATGATGCGCAGGCCGCCGGCTTTCTTGACCTGTTCGTTGACAGGCGTCCAGTCATCGCGGATGGCCTGGATGCGGGCTTCCTTCTGTTCGTGGCTGAGCGAAGCGTCGTCGCGCACCAGCGCAATGGCACGCTCGATGCTGCCCCCCAGCACGATGTCGGTTCCACGGCCGGCCATATTGGTGGCGATGGTGACGTGTCCGGGTTTGCCGGCCTCTGCGACGATTTCGGCTTCGCGGGCATGCTGCTTGGCGTTCAGCACTTCGTGCGCCACGCCGGCGGCTTTGAGGCGCTGGGAAATGAGTTCCGAGTTCTCGATGCTGGTGGTACCCACCAGCACGGGCTGGCCGCGCTCGTGACAATCCTGGATGTCTTTCAGGATGGCATTGAACTTTTCGTCGTCCGTCTTGAAGACCTGGTCATTCTGGTCGATGCGCTGAGGCTTGCGGTTCGGCGGAATGATGACGGTTTCCAGGCTGTAGATTTCCTGGAATTCGTAGGCTTCCGTGTCGGCCGTGCCGGTCATGCCGGCCAGCTTGTCGTACATGCGGAAGTAATTCTGGAAGGTGATTGAGGCCAGCGTCTGGTTCTCGTTCTGGATGCGCACGCCTTCCTTGGCCTCGACGGCCTGGTGCAGGCCGTCGGACCAACGGCGCCCCGCCATCAGGCGACCCGTGAACTCGTCCACGATGACGACTTCACCGTCCTGAATGACGTACTGCTGGTCGCGGAAGAACAGGTTATGGGCGCGCAGCGCCACCATCAGGTGGTGCATCAAGGAGATATGGCGCGGCTCGTACAGGGATTCGCCTTCGGGCAGCAGGCCGATTTCGGTCAGAATCTGCTCGGCGCGCTCGTGGCCGGCCTCGGAGATATGGACCTGCTGGCCCTTTTCGTCGACCCAGAAGTCGCCTTCGGGTTCGGGCTCGGTGGGGCGCGGCTCCTGGGTCATGCGGGTCAGCATGGGCGGCACCACGTTCATGCGCACGTAGAGCTCGGTGTTGTCCTCGGCCTGGCCGGAGATGATCAGCGGCGTGCGGGCCTCGTCGATCAGAATGGAGTCCACTTCGTCGACGATGGCATAGGACAGCGGCCGCTGGCGGCGGTCTTCTGCGCGATATTCCATATTGTCGCGCAGGTAGTCGAAACCGAATTCGTTGTTCGTACCGTAGGTGATGTCAGCCTGGTAGGCGGCGATTTTTTCGGCGTTGTCCTGCTGAGGCACAACCACGCCCACGCTCAGGCCCAGGAAGTTGTACAGGCGCCCCATCCACTCGGCGTCGCGTCGCGCCAGGTAGTCGTTGACCGTGACCACATGCACACCCTTGCCCGCCAGGGCATTCAGGTAGACGGCCAGGGTTGCGGTCAAGGTCTTGCCTTCACCCGTGCGCATTTCGGCGATCTTGCCATTGTGCAAGGCGATCGCGCCCAGCATCTGGACGTCGAAGTGACGCATGCCGAACACGCGAATGCTGGCCTCGCGCACAACGGCGAACGCATCGGGCAGCACCGAGTTCAACGACGCGCCGTCGGCCACGCGCTGGCGCAGTTCCTGTGTCTTGGCAGTCAGGTCCTCGTCGCTGAGGCCTTTCAGGGAAGGCTCGAGCGCATTGATCTGTCCGACCTGCTTGCGGTACTGTTTGAGCAATCGATCGTTGCGACTGCCAATAAGCTTTTTCAGCAATGAAACCATTCTTGTGTCGTCAATGTGGGCGAGGCTGCAAGGACTTGCAACAATACCCCATTCCTATTTCAGGTTAAAGGGAAGCGCAAGAAAACAATACAGTTTAACGCACATGCCGGCCGGTGGAACTACTCGGCCGAATCCAATTGTGCGATCTGATTGTCCATGTACTCGCGCGCCGGCAGGAACAGATTCGGGTCCAGGGCGTGCCCCGCCATGCGCACCTCGAAGTGCAGATGCGAACCCGTGGATTGTCCCGTAGAGCCGACGCGAGCGATCAACTGCCCTTTTTCCACGACGTCACCGAGCTTGGCGACAATGGAGGAAGCATGCGCATAGCGCGTGCTCATGCCGTTGCCGTGATTGATTTCGACCATCTTGCCGTAGCCGGGCACATAGCGGGCTTCGGACACCACGCCGCCCGAGGCCGCGTAGATGGGCGTGCCCTTGGGCGCAGGAAAGTCCAGCCCTTCATGCAGCGCGTGGCGGCCCGTAATGGGATGGCGGCGCCAGCCGAACGAGGACGCTACCGCGTCGTAGTCGATAGGGCGATAATTGGGCAGGCGCGCTTCGTTGCCGGTGCGTTCGGTCAGCACGGAATCCAGCATATTGAACCAGTCCTGCTGATCCGACATCTGTTTGGCCAGACTATCCAATTGGTCGCCCAACCGTTCCGCGCTCCAGCCCAGGTCGGCGCCGGCAATACTGGTGGACAGCTCGGCATCCTGCGCCGGCATGGCGCCGGCCAGCTCGGGATCGGTGTACTCTATGCCCGCCGCCTTAGCCACGCGCTTGCTCACGCCATCCATCTCGATCAACTTGGCCTGCAGATCGCCCACTTTTTCCGCCAGGCGGGTGACATTGTCCTGCATGGCGGCGCTGCGCACTTGCTGATGCATATCAGCGCCGGCGCTCGTCACGGGCAGATCGTCCCGATCACTCCAATGGGATTGAACCCAGGCGCCCGCGCCGGCGGAAACACCCAGGGAAGCGGCGGCCAGGATCGCAATCAGCGCCTGCCGCAGTCCTTTGGCGTTAGAATCCAAGGACTTGTTGTCTTTCTGTCGATTCACTTTCGTAAAACCTCGAACATGACCTGGAACCCGCACTCACCACCGCCGGCGCGCAAGCGCAGCAGTGGCCAGAGCCACGCCTTGGGCTGGCTGGCCAATGACCAGCAGGGTTCCCAGGTTCTGGAAATGGCCCGGCAGCTCATGGCGGCACAGACCCACGTCAGCAAAGCCTTGCCACCCGCTTTGGGCAAGGCATGCAAGGTAGCCCGTATAGACAGACAGCAATTGACGCTGGCAGTTCCCAGCGCCGCACATGCCGCCAAACTGCGGCAGCTGCTGCCCACCGTCATGCGGCGCCTGAACGCCGCTGGCTGGAACATTACCGATGCGCTGGTGCATGTACAAGCCCATTTGTTCGCCGGCGAGACAATAAAAGCCGAGCGACAAGTGCAGCCGCTGGATGAGCGAGCCCTGCAATCCTTCGAGCAATTGCGCGATTCATTGCCGCAAGGGCCGCTGGCGCAGGCCATTGAACGGCTGCTGCGACACCATCGCGAATGACAACGCCCCCCGCAAGGGGGCCGCAGGCATCAGGCGAACTTCCACTCGCTGGTATAGGCGCGCGGCGCGGCTGCGGCCGATTCGAAGGTAACCAGTTCCCAACTGTCCTGGGCGGCCAGCAAGGCGCGGGCCAACTGGTTGTTCAGGCCATGCCCCGATTTGCATGCTACATAACGCGCAATCAAGGGGTGGCCGATCAGATACAGGTCGCCGATGGCGTCCAGGATCTTGTGTTTGACGAATTCGTCTTCGTAGCGCAGGCCATCGCTGTTAAGGACGCGGTACTCGTCCATGACGATGGCATTGTCCAGACTGCCGCCACGGGCCAGGCCGGCGGCGCGCAAGGCTTCGACTTCACTGGCAAAACCAAACGTACGGGCACGAGCGATGGTTTTGACATAGGAGTCGCGGGAGAAATCCACTTCGGCGAAATTAGCCGTGGCATCAATGGCCGGATGGTGGAAATCGATGGAAAACTGCAGGGCGAAGCCTTCATACGGCTCCAGGCGCGCCCACTTGATATCCTGCCCTTCGCCTTCGGAAACCTCGATGGGCTTGAGGACTCGGATGAACTTCTTGGCCACAGCCTGCTCTTGCAGGCCTGCTGAACGCAGCAGGTACACAAAGGTGCCGGCGCTGCCGTCCATGATGGGTACTTCTTCGGCGGTCAGGTCCACGTGCAGATTATCGATGCCCAGACCGGCGATGGCCGACATCAGGTGCTCGACGGTGGAAACACGCACATTGCCATTGATAAGCACGGACGCCATGCGGGTGCCGCCGACCTTGTCGGCCTGAGCCGGCAGATCCACGACTTCGGGCAGGTCAACGCGATGGAACACAATACCCGTGTCTGGCGCAGCAGGGCGCAACGTGATTTCCACACGGCGACCGGAGTGCAGGCCGACTCCCTTGGTACTGATGACGTTCTTGATGGTGCGCTGGCGAAGCATGGCTGTTTTTGTACTTATAAATCGTTGTTCGTAAAGACGATTGTAACCGCGTTACGGGTTATCCACTATAAATTTTGTGTTGCCACACCTTGCTGTCAAGGGGTAATTGCAACAAGAAAGACAATAAAAGGAACGCCCCCCCAAGGCGCGAACGCCCAGGGGGAGTGTGGGAGAAATCAAACAGACGACTCGGGTATCGTACTGCCTGACTTAGTCAGCTTGCTTGCGCAGGAACGCCGGGATGTCGAAATGATCCATGCCGGCGGTTTCCAGAGCGCGCACCTGGGCCGAAGCCTGACTGCGTGGATTACGGATCACGGCAGGCACATCCGCATTGGCATAGTCAGCGCCGATGACAGGCATGTTGTCCGTGCCGGTACGCAGCACTTCTTCATTGTTCTGCACCAGCTGAGGACGGGCCTGCTTGCGGCCCAGACCGGTTGCCACCACGGTCACGCGCAGGCTGTCGCCCATGGCTTCGTCGTAGGCCGTGCCGAAGATGACAGTAGCGTCGTCTGCGGCATAGCCGCGGATGGTGTCCATGATCTCGCGGGTCTCGCGCATCTTCAGCGATGCGGAGGACGTGATGTTGACCAGCATGCCGCGGGCGCCGTGCAAGTCCACGCCTTCCAGCAGCGGGCATGCAATGGCGCGCTCGGCGGCTTCGCGGGCGCGGTTCGAGCCCGAAGCGACCGCCGTGCCCATCATGGCCTGGCCCTGCTCGCCCATGATGGTCTTGACGTCTTCGAAGTCGACGTTCACGTTGCCTTCGACATTGATGATTTCGGCGATGCCGGCGCAGGCATTGTGCAACACATCGTCAGCGGCCTTGAAGCAGTCGGACTGCGTTGCGTCCTCGTCCATCAGGTCATACAGGTTTTCGTTGAGCACCACGATCAGGGAATGAACATGCTTGCTCAGTTCCTCGATGCCGTCTTCAGCCATGCGCAAACGACGGTTGCCTTCAAACGTGAAAGGCTTGGTGACCACGCCCACGGTCAGGATGCCCAGCTCCTTGGCCACTTCGGCCACGACGGGGCTGGCGCCCGTGCCGGTGCCGCCGCCCATGCCGGCCGTGATGAAGACCATGTTCGCGCCGTTCAGGGCGGCGCGAATTTCCTCGCGCGCCGTCTCGGCGGCAGCACGGCCCTGGTCGGGCTTGGCGCCGGCGCCCAGGCCGGTGCGGCCCAGACGGATCTGGATGGGGGCTTCGCTGCTGGCCAAAGCCTGCGAATCCGTATTGGCGCAGATGAAATCGACGCCCTGCACGCCGGAGCGGATCATGTGCATCACGGCATTGCCGCCTGCTCCGCCTACACCGACCACCTTGATGACCGTGCCGTTCCGGCTGGTGTCCAACATTTCAAAGTTCATCATGATTGACTCCCACTCAAACACAAATTAGTAAATTTCCAACTCGCTTCCCCGATACAGCTTCGATTTGGAATCGCCTCAAAACACCTGCCAGTCTTGGGACTCGCAACCGGTTTGAATCGCCTCCCGGACAGCCCTTCCGGGCCACCCACTTCAGGCATCTGCATGCCTTTAATTCATGAACCACTCTTTCATGCGCGCCAGCAGGCCCTTGACGCTGCCTTTCTGCTGGGCGACCTTGCGGCCCCGCGCACTTTGCAAACGCGCCTCGGTCAACAAACCCATGACCGTCGAAAAACGCGGATTGCGCATCACATCAGCCAGACTGCCCTCGTAACTGGGCACGGCCACCCGCACCGGCTTGAGGAACACGTCCTCGGCCAGCTCTACAATGCCGGGCAACATCGCTGTGCCGCCGGTCAACACCACGCCCGAAGACAGCAAGTCTTCGTAGCCTGATTCGCGCAGGCTTTGCTGCACAAAGGTGAACAGTTCTTCCACGCGAGGCTCGATCACCGCGCCCAGGGCCTGGCGCTTGACCTGGCGATTGGGCC
This sequence comes from Pseudomonadota bacterium, assembly GCA_023439305.1. Taxonomy (GTDB): domain Bacteria; phylum Pseudomonadota; class Gammaproteobacteria; order Burkholderiales; family Burkholderiaceae_B; genus Alcaligenes. The sequence goes on along the minus strand of JAEXOO010000003.1, from coordinate 14,262 downwards.
GATCGCCCAGACCGGGGACTTCAATCATTTCCTCCGGATGAGCCAGCGACTGCTTGGCCACGCCGAAACGCAGCTTGATTTCCTCGGCATCGGGCGTGGGCGTGCGCAGCATGGCGGCAATATCACTGGTGATCTGGTCGCCGGCAATGGGGATCACGTCGGTATGGCGAATGGCCCCGCCCGTGTAGATGGCAATGTCCGTCGTGCCGCCACCGATATCCACCAGCACCACGCCCAGCTCTTTCTCGTCCGCGGTCAGGCAGGACAGGCTGGAGGCCAGCGGCTGCAGAATCAGGTCCTGCACTTCCAGGCCGCAGCGACGCACGCACTTGACGATGTTCTGGGCCGCACTGACGGCTCCGGTCACGATGTGCACGCGCACTTCCAGGCGCAGTCCGCTCATTCCGATGGGCTCGCGGATGTCTTCCTGCGAGTCCACAATGAACTCCTGGGTCAGCACATGCAGCACCTGCTGGTCGGTGGGAATGTTCACCGCCTTGGCCGTCTCGATCACCCGAGCCACATCAGTGGCGGTGACTTCCTTGTCCTTGACCGCCACCATGCCGCTGGAGTTGAAGCTGGTGATGTGGCTGCCGGCAATACCCGTGTAGACCTCGCGGATCTTGCAATCGGCCATCAGCTCGGCTTCTTCCAGCGCGCGCTGAATGGAGTTGACTGTCGTCTCGATATTGACGACCACCCCTTTGCGCATGCCCTGGGATTCGTGCTGCCCCAGGCCTAGCACTTCAAACCGGCCTTCGGGCAAGACTTCGGCCACCACCGCAACGACTTTGCTGGTGCCGATATCCAATGCAACGATCAGGTCTTTGATGTCACGAGTCATATATTCTTTACTTCACAGGGGTAGATGAAACCGGAGCCAGCGTTATCGCAAAGCCATTCGGGTAACGTAGATCGGCACTCTGCAAGGCCCGGTCGCCCAGACGCTGCATCAGGCCGGGCCAGGCCTGCACAAATCGTTCAATACGCACGGCGAAGGGCAAGGCCCCTTTGCGTCCGTGCGGGTCGGCAATATCGGCGGCCGGATCCCGGCCCAGACTCAGCTCGACGCCATTGGACAGCACCACGTCCCAGGCGTAGCGCGGGCTCAGGGTGATCTGGCTGACCTGCACCTCCAGCGGTCCGAACCAACGAGCCAGCTCGGCATAGCGCTGCACCACCAGACGCTCCGAATTGGGAGGACCGCTGAGCTGGGGCAGTTCGACATCATCCGGAATCACCGCCTGGTTAGCGGCAAACGACTCGCCCCAGGTGTTGATCATGTCGTTCTCGTTCCAGTACGCCAATGGCTGTTGCTCTTCGATGCGCACCTGCAGCGTATTGGGCCAGACCCGGCGGATCTGGGCGCGCCGCACCCAGGGCGCGGTTTCGATCAGAGCCCGCGATTTGTCCAGGTCTACCGTGAAGAAGTTGCCCTGCAAACGGCCGGCCACCGTGGCCTTCACGCCCTCGGGCGTGACATAGGCCAGGGGCTCGCCCTGCGAGGACTCGATCTGGAGGCGTTCGATATTGAAATACGGACGGCGCACGGCCCAGACCACGACCCCGACGACCAGCGCCGACACGGCCAGCAGCGCCAGCGTGTTAGCGATCAGATTGGTCAGGCGGGCATCGGAAAACATGTTCCAGGCTCCTTGGGGTTACAGGCTGCGGGCGATGGCCTGCACTTTGCAGCGCGCCGTCGCCAAAATGTTCACGCACAACTGGGCGTAACTGACACCCTGCGCCTTGGCCGCCATGGGCACCAGCGAATGGCTGGTCATGCCCGGCGAGGTATTCATCTCCAGCAGCCAGGGCCGATTCTGCTCATCCAGCATGAAATCGGCGCGGGCCCAGCCTTCGCATCCCAAAGCCTGGAAGGAACGCACAGCCAGATCCTGGATCTGGGCGGTCAATTCGGGCGACAGGTCTGCAGGGCAGAAATACTGGGTTTCGTCGGAGTAGTACTTGTGTTCGAAGTCGTAATTGCCCTGCGGTGCCACGATGTCGATGACAGGCAGCGCGCGCGCCTGATCGCCGGTGCCGATGATGGGTACAGTCAGCTCGCGCCCTCGAATGAATTGCTCAGCCAGCACGACCGTGTCGTAATGCATGGCCGTTTCGAAAGCCGCCAGCGCCTGGTCAGGATGATCCACGCGCACCACGCCCACCGTGGAGCCTTCATGCGGGGGTTTCATGATCATGGGCACGCCCAGGCGCTCGACAGCCGCCGCCACGCCCGAAGCGTCAGTCAGCTCGACGAAGTCAGGCGTGGGCAGGCCGACGTGCTGCCAGATACGCTTGGTCATGATCTTGTCCATGGCGACACCGGAGGCCATGACACCGCTGCCGGTGTAGGGAATGCCCAGCCACTCCAGAGCGCCTTGCAGGGTGCCGTCCTCGCCGAAGCGGCCATGCAGCGCAATGAAGACCCGGTCAAAACCGGCTTGCGCCAGCTCGGTCAGGCCGTGCTCGCCCATGTCGAACAGGTGTGCATCCACGCCCACGCTACGCAGTGCGTCGTGCACGCCCTGACCCGACATCAGCGATACTTCGCGCTCGGCGGACTTGCCACCGTACAACACGCCGACCCGGCCAAAATCCGCTGTCATGCCAACTCTCCCAATTGGGCAGGAATCCGACTGATGGACCCTGCTCCCATTACCAACACCACATCGCCGTCGCGGACAAAGTCCAGGACGGCCTGCGCCATATCATTGATTTCCGCCACGAAGATGGGTTCGACCTTGCCCAGCACGCGCACGGCCCGGCTGAGAGCGCGGCCATCGGCAGCAACCAGGGCCGGCTCGCCGGCGGCATAGACTTCACTGAGCAGTACGGCGTCAGCCTGGCTCAGCACCTGCACGAAGTCTTCGAAACAATCACGGGTACGCGTATAGCGATGCGGCTGAAACGCCAGCACAATGCGCCGATCCGGCCAAGCGCCACGCGCGGCAGCCAAGGTAGCAGCCATTTCGACCGGGTGGTGACCGTAATCGTCAACAACTGTAAACATGCCGCCGCCCTGGCGTTCGGTCACGGGGAAGTCACCCACCATGGAGAAACGCCGGCCCACGCCGGTGAACTCGCTCAAGGCCTTGCAGATAGCGGCATCGCTGACGCCCAGCTCGGTCGCCACCGCAATCGCCGCCAGAGCGTTGAGAACGTTGTGCCTGCCGGGCAGGTTCAAGCACACCGACAACACGGGCAGATCGCCGCCGGCACCCTTGCGCAACACGTCAAAGCACATGGTCGTGCCGCGGCTCTCGATGTTGGTGGCGCGCACCTGCGCGTCGCTGTCTATACCGTAGGTGGTGACAGGACGGGATACAAAAGGAATGATTTCGCGCACATTCGCGTCGTCGCTGCACAGGATGGCGCTGCCGTAAAACGGCAGGCGATGCGTGAAGTCGATAAAGGCGCTCTTGAGGCGCGCCACGTCGTGACCGTAGGTATCCATGTGGTCCACGTCAATATTGGTGACGATGGCCATCACGGGCAGCAGGTTCAGGAACGAGGCGTCCGACTCGTCGGCCTCGACGACGATGAACTCGCCCTGGCCCAGGCGCGCATTCGCGCCAGCCGAGTTGAGTCGACCGCCGATGACGAAGGTAGGATCCAGCTCGCCGGCCGCCAGCAGACTGGCCACCAGACTGGTGGTGGTGGTCTTGCCATGCGTGCCGGCCACGGCGATGCCGCGCTTCAGGCGCATCAGCTCGGCCAGCATGAGGGCGCGGGGCACCACGGGAATGCGGGCGGCGCGAGCCGCCAGGACTTCAGGGTTGTCGCCCGCGATGGCGGTGGACGTGACAATGGCGCCCATGCCTGCAACGTTCTCGGCCTTGTGGCCAATAAGGATGCGCGCACCCAGGCTCTCCAGGCGGCGGGTGACCGCCGTTTCCTGGATGTCCGAACCACTGATGGCATAACCCAGGTTGAGCATGACCTCGGCGATGCCGCTCATGCCCGAGCCGCCGATACCTACAAAATGAATTCGTTGAATGCGGTGTTTCATCCCGCCCTCCTTGCCGCCTGCTGACATGCTTCGGCAATTTGCTGCGTGGCATTCAACTGTGCATGTTCCTGCGCGTGGCTGGCCACGCGCGTCAATTCTTCACGGTCCAGGTCCTGCAGCCATTGCGCAAGCCACTGAGCCGTCAACTCTGATTGTTTCTTTTGCCAGGCGCCCGAGCAGTCGCTCAAGTACCGGGCGTTGGCCGTCTGGTGATCGTCGATGGCGTGCGGCAGCGGCACGAACAGCGCTGCCACTCCGATGGCGGCCACTTCGGCCACCGTCATGGCGCCGGCACGGCAGATCAGCAGATCGGCTTCTTTCATGGCCTGGGCCATGTCGCCGATAAAGGCCTTGCAATCCGCCTGCACCTGGACTTGTTCATAAGCCTGCTGCAAGGCCTGCAAATGCTTTTCGCCCGACTGGTGAGTCACGTGCGGGCGTTGCGCGGCCGGAATCAAGCCCAGCGCCTGCGGCACCACGGCATTCAGCGCTGCAGCCCCCAGGCTTCCACCCACCACCAGAATACGCAAAGGACCGGTACGGCCCGCATAGCGATCCGCCGCCGCCCCCTGCCCCACGAAGGCGTCGCGAACGGGATTGCCGACTGTGACGGCGCCCGGCAAGGCGCCAGGGAATCCCGTCAGCACGCGATCGGCCATCTTGGCCAGGTAGCGGTTGGCGGTGCCCGCAACCGCGTTCTGCTCGTGCACGACCAGCGGACGCCGCGTCAGGAACGACATCAGACCGCCGGGAAAGGCGACGTAGCCGCCCATTCCCAGCACCACGTCCGGCTGCGCTTCTTTCAGGCAACGGCGCGCCTGCCAGCAGGCGCTGAGTAAGGTGAAGGGCAGCTTGAGCAAGGCCATCGCCCCTTTTCCGCGCAAGCCTGAAAACCGCAGCGGCAGCATTTTAATGCCGTGCTGGGGAACCAGGCTGCCTTCCATCCGCTCGGGATGCCCCAGCCACAGCACATTCCAGCCGCGTTGGCGCATGGCCTCGGCCACAGCCAGGCCCGGCATGATATGCCCGCCTGTACCGCCTGCCATGATCAGAATGGTGGGTGCGCTCATGTGCGTTTCCCCCGCATCATCTGGCGGTTCTCGAAATCCACGCGCAGCAGCAACGCCAAGGCCACCAGATTCATGACAATGCCCGAACCGCCGTAGCTGACCAGGGGCAGCGTCAGCCCCTTGGTGGGCAACAACCCCAGGACCACGCCGATATTGATGAAGGTCTGCACACCGAACCACACGGCTACGCCCTGCGCTACCATGCCGCTGAAAATGCGTTCCATGGCGATGGCCTGACGACCAATCGTGAAACTGCGCCACACCAGGAAAGCAAAGGCCAGCACCAGTGCGGATACGCCGACAAAACCCAGCTCCTCGCCAATCACCGCGACAATGAAGTCGGTATGCGCTTCGGGCAGATAATGCAGCTTTTCAACACTGGAGCCCAGGCCCACGCCGAACCATTCGCCACGTCCCAAGGCGATCAGGGAATGGGAGAGCTGGTAAGCGCTGCCATAAGCATTGTCCGGATTCCAAGGATCCAGGTAGACGAACAGACGCTCTCGCCGCCAGGGCGAGAGCCAGATCAGCAGCAGGAAACTGCCCACCAGAATGCCCAGCAAAGCTGAGAACAGTTTCCCATTGATGCCGCCGATGAACAGAATGCCCACGGCAATGGCCACGATGACCATGAAAGCGCCCAGGTCAGGTTCCATCAGCAGCAATACACCCACAAAACCCAAAGCGACCGCCATGGGCAGGAAGCCGCGCAGAAAGGTCTGCAGATGCTCCTGCTTGCGCACGGTGTAATCGGCCGCATACAGGACCATGGCGATCTTCATCAGCTCGGAGGGCTGGAAATTGATGATGCCCAGCGGCAGCCAGCGGCGCGCGCCGTTGACCTCGCGGCCGATACCGGGAATCAGCACCACGGTCAGCAGCAGAATGGCCAGGACGAAAATCGGAATGGAGAGCTTCTGCCAGACGCGCATGGGCACGGAGGCTGCGAAGATCGCCATGACTGTGCCCACGGCGATAAACAGACCGTGGCGAATCACGAAATAGTAGCGGCCGTAGCTTTCATAACGCGGACCGTCAGCCAGGGCGATGGATGCCGAATACACCATCAGCAAGCCGAACAGGGTCAGCATCAGCGTGGTGGACAGCAGCGCACGGTCTATCGTGGGCAGCGCCGTACGGCCGGGCCGAACGGCATTGACGCCGGAGGTCAGTTCCGCGAACAGGCTCATGCCGCCTCTCCTTTGTCCAGAGCCAGCTCCGTCACGGCCGCCACAAAGCACAGACCGCGATGGTGATAGCTTTTGAACATGTCCATGCTGGCGCAGGCCGGGGACAGTAGTACGACATCGCCGGAACGCGCCTGTTCGGCAGCCTGACGCACGGCGGCGTCCAGCCCGTCACAAAAACGATGCGCTACGCCCTGCGCCTGCAAGGCCGCCGCCACCTGCCCGGCGTCCTGGCCGATCAGAAAGGCTTCGACAACCCCTTTGCGGGCCGCCAGCGCCAAGGGCTCGAAATCCTGGCCCTTGCCCAAGCCGCCGGCGATCAGCCAGACGCGTTGATCCAGGCCGCGCAGTGCAGCGACCGACGCACCCACATTGGTTCCTTTGCTGTCATCCAGATACTGCACGCCGTCTATGACGCGCACCAGCTCGACCCTATGCGGCTCGCCCTTGTAACTGCGCAAGCCATTGAGCAGCTCGGCCCAACCCAGGCCCAGGCTGCGCGCCAGGATCAGGGCCGCCAGAGCGTTCAGCGCATTATGGCGTCCCTTGATCTGCAAGGCTTCGACCGGCATCAGGCGATTCAGGCGTCCGGCGGCGCGTACGGCCGGACCCTCGTCGCCCTTGCGTCGGCGAGGGTTTGCCACGGGCAAATCGAAATCCTGCGGATCGCTGGCCAGCAGCCATTCCACGCCGCCATCCAGGCCCAGCCCCATGTCGCCGGTCAGCTCGGGCTTGCCCAGCCCGAAACTGCGGACGGAGTCCAGCGTCGCATCGTCCACCATGGACATGACGGCCGGATCGTCCCGATTGACCACAGCCACGCGGCAGAAGCCGAACAGGCGCGCCTTGGCCTGAACATAGGGCTCCATGCCGCCATGCCAGTCCAGATGATCCTGAGAAATGTTCAGTACGACGCCCGCCTCGGCCTGCAGGCTGAATGTGCTCTCGAGCTGGAAGCTGGACAGCTCCAAGACCCACACCCGAGGCAGCTCACCTTCTTTCAGCGCCTGGTACAAAGCCGTCAGCGCGGCCGGGCTGATATTGCCCACGGCACGCGCCGACACGCCGGCCTGCTCCAGAATATGGCGCGTCATGGCGCTGACGGTCGTCTTGCCGTTGGTTCCGGTCACGGCCAGCACGCGGGTTTCCTGCCCTTGGGTGGCCAGATCCTTCAAGGCCCGGGCAAACAATTCGATTTCGCCGATGACTTCAGCGCCCCGCTCCCTGGCCTGCGCCAGGAAAGCGGCGATCGGCGCATCCAGCGGCGACAAGCCGGGACTGATGACGACGGTATGTACATCTTGCAGGCTGGCGGCGAGCAGAGCCTGCTCGCCCAAGCGGCAATCCAGATCAACGCCGGCGAGAGCCGTCAATTCCTCCAGCCCCTGAATCTGCGCGCGCGTATCCGCAAGGCGCACAGTCGCGCCCTGGGCGATGCACCAGCGGGCCGCAGCCAGGCCTGTCTCGCCCATCCCGAGGATGAGCCAGACGCCATCGGCGCGAATCGAAGGAAAGCTCAAAGCATTCATCGCAGTTTCAATGTAGACAGACCCAGCATGACCAGCATCATGGTGATGATCCAGAAACGGACCACGACCTGCGTTTCTTTCCAGCCGCCGACCTCGAAGTGATGATGCAAAGGCGCCATGCGGAAGATCCGCCTGCCCTGCCCATAACGCTTCTTGGTGTATTTGAACCAGGTGACCTGCAGCATCACGGACAGGGTCTCGACCACGAACACGCCGCCCATGATGAACAGCACGATTTCCTGACGCACGATGACGGCAATGGTGCCCAGTGCGCCGCCCAGGGCGAGCGCACCCACATCGCCCATGAAGACCTGGGCGGGATAAGCGTTGAACCACAAGAAAGCCAGACCGGCGCCGGCAATGGCGGCACAGATGACCATCAGTTCGCCGGCGCCGGGAATATAGGGAAACAGCAGGTATTTGGAGTAATCGACCCGGCCCACCACGTAGGCAAAAATGCCCAGCGCACTGCCCACCATGACGGTGGGCATAATGGCCAAGCCATCCAGACCGTCGGTCAGGTTGACGGCATTGCTGGATCCCACGATCACAGCCCAGGTCAGCACGACAAAGCCCAGCACGCCCAGCGGGTAGCTGACCGACTTGAAGAAAGGCACGATCAGATCGGCCTGCGTCGGCAGCGACATGGTGAAGCCGCTCAGCACCCATTCCTTGAACAGCGGCCACAGATCGGTGCTGGCGGGCACTGACACGGCAAAGCTCAGGTAGACCGCCGCCACCGTGCCTATCAAGGCCTGCCAGAAAAACTTCTGGCGCGAGGACATGCCTTCAGGGTCGCGGTTGACGACCTTCTTGTAATCGTCGGCCCAGCCTATCCAGCCGAAGCCGAAGGTGACCAGCAGCACGACCCAGACGAAACGGTTGGTCCAGTCGGCCCACAACAGCGTGCTGACGCCGATGGAGATCAGGATCAGCACGCCGCCCATGGTCGGGGTGCCGTTCTTTTGCAGATGCGACTCCGGGCCATAGGCGCGCACGGCCTGCCCGATCTTCAGTTCGGTAAGTTTGCGAATCACCCAGGGACCGCACAGCAAACCGATGGCCAGTGCCGTGGCGCACGCCAAAATAGCGCGCAGGGTGATGTATTCGAACACACCAAAGGCGCGAATATGATCATCCGAGAGCCAACGCGCCAGTTCAAGAAGCATTCGTCGCCCCTTCCAGGTTGGAGAAGTGGTTTTCCAGGGCGGTCACCACGCGCTCCATGCGAGCACTGCGCGAACCTTTAACCAGGATGTGCGCCGGCTCCAGAGCCAGAAGATAGGCCACCATGTCTTCGAAGCCATTGAACTGATGCGCGCGGGCACCAAAAGCCTGCGCGGCATGGCTGGCGTCGCCGCCCAGCGTCAAAAGCTCATCCACGCCGCGCTCTTTGGCATAGGCGCCCACTTCGGCGTGCAGCTCGGAGCTGTTGTCACCCACTTCGGCCATATTGCCCAGCACCAGTACCTTGCGGCCGTTCAGCTGGGCGAGCACCTCGATGGCGGCACGCACGGAGTCGGGATTGGCGTTGTAGCTGTCGTCAATCAGTTGATAGCCGGTGGACAGCAGCTTGGGCTGCATGCGGCCAGCGACAGGCTGAAAACTTTCCAGTCCCTGCACGATGGCCTGCAGCGGTGCGCCTGCGGCATGTGCGCAAGCCGCTGCCGCCAGCGCGTTACGCAGATTGTGCACGCCGGGAGAATTCAGGGTGACCGAAGCGCTGGCGCCGGCCACATTCAACACGAAGCGCGTGCGCGCCGGCTCGACGAACATATCGGCGGCGAACACATCTTCCTGGCCGCTCAGACCAAAGCGCAGCACGCGACGGGCACCCGCTTGTCCAGCCCACAAGTCGCTGAATTCGTCGTCGGCAGGAATGACCAGTTGGCCGTCCTGTGGCAAGAAGTCGATCACGCAGCCGTTTTCGCGCGCCACGGCTTCGACGCTGTGCATGAATTCCTGATGCTCACGCTGGGCGTTGTTGACCAGCGCGATGGTGGGTCGCACGACAGCGGACAGCACGGCGATCTCGCCGGGATGGTTCATGCCCATCTCCAGCACGGCGGCCTTGTGCTCGGGCGTCAGGCGCAAGGCCGACAGGGGCACGCCCAGGTCATTGTTCAGATTTCCTTGCGTGGCCAGGCTGTGGCTTTCACCCAGCCAGGCGCGCAGGATGGCAGCAATCATTTCCTTGGTCGTGGTCTTGCCGTTGCTGCCGGTCACTCCGATCAAGGGGATGTCGAAGCGGGACCGCCATTCGGCAGCCAGCGTCACCAAGGCGTGACGGGTATCGCCCAGCACGATCTGGGGCAAGGACACCGCCGGATCACGCTCGGCCACGATGGCCGCTGCAGCGCCCTGCTCCTTTGCCTTGGAGAGGTAATCGTGTCCATCGAACTGCTCCCCGCGCAAGGCCAGGAAAATATCGCCCTTGCCCAGCTTGCGCGTATCGCTGTTCAGTCGAGCGCCGCGCAGCCAGCATAGTGCGGCTTGCGCCCAGTCGTGATCATCGAACACATGGCGTTCGCCGCGCACTTCCTGATAGGTTTCATGGCCCTTTCCGGCCAGCAGCACGATGTCGCTCGGATGCGCATTCCAGATAGCGGTCAGAATGGCGCGGGCGCGGTCCGGCTGTACGCGTGGCGTACCCGGCATGCCGGCCAGGATCTGGCGTATGATCTCGGCCGGCTCTTCGAAGCGGGGATTGTCCGTAGTGACAATGACATCATCGGCCAGGCGGGCGGCGATCTCGCCCATCACGGGACGTTTGGCCGTGTCACGATTGCCGCCGCAGCCAAAGACGCAGACGAGTTTGCCACCGCGCACCTTGGCGACGTCGCGCAGGGCGGCCAGCGCGCGCTCCAGCGCATCTCCGGTATGGGCGTAGTCCACCACCACCAGCGGAGTGGGCTGGTGACGGCCCACGGCGGCGACGGGATCCACAATCTGCAAACGACCCGGCACAGAGACCAGCTTGGCCATGATGCGAGCGATCTTGGACACCGGCCAGCCCACTTCCTGCAGCACGCCAGCCACCAGCAGAAGATTGGCTACATTATGCTCGCCCAGCAGATGGGTCAGGATCTGAGCCGTACCATGCGGGGTGACCAGACCGAAGACCTGGCCGTCCGCGCCGGTATGCACGTCCTCGGCCAACAGATCCACGCCGGGCTGGCTCATCGAGTACGAAACGACACGCGCCGCCAGGCCCGCCTGGATTAGCTCGCGCCCCATCGGGTCATCGGCATTGACCACGGCGCTGCGCAGGCCGGGCCAGCTGAAAAGACGCAGCTTGGCCTCTTTATAGGCCTGCATCGTAGTGTGGTAATCCAGATGATCATGCGTCAGGTTGGTGAAACCAGCGATATCGATACGCACGCCATCCAGCCGGCCTTGCTCCAGCCCGATGGACGAGGCCTCCAGGGCCACGGCATTGCCGCCTTGCGCGCGGATGGCCGCCAAGCTGCGATGCATGGTCAGGACATCCGGCGTGGTCAGCACGCCGCCCAGGTTGGAGCCATCGGGCAGGGTCACGCCCAGGGTGCCTATGGTGCCGCAAGGCACTTGCGAGTGATTCAGAGCGGAAGCGACCCACTGCACGCTGGAAGTCTTGCCATTGGTACCGGTCACGGCCACCACGGTCATGGACTCGGACGGACGGCCCCACCATTGGTGCGCCACTTCACCCAGCAAGGCATTCAAGCCGGCCACTTGCAAGACTGGCACGCCCGGATCGGCGGCCTGTTCACCCTGCTCGCGCACAATGGCGACCGCGCCCTGTTGCACAGCCTGGGCCTCATACAGCCGGCCGTCGCCGCCATGCCCCTGGCAGGCAAAAAACACGTCTCCGGCCTTGATCTGACGGGAGTCCAGGCACAAGTTTGCCGTCGGCGCTACGTGCTGCGCCAGCCATTCCAATACTGCTGCGGCATTCATCGTACATCCTCCCCACTGGGGCCTATGGCCACCAGCGACTCAATGGGCGCATCGGGCTGCACGCCAAGGCGTCGCAGGCTCCGGGCCACAATTTCTGAAAACACCGGCGCGGCAATACGCCCGCCGTAATAACTGGAACTGTGCGGTTCGTCGATCGTGACGGCCACCACGATGCGCGGATCGGAAACCGGCGCAAAGCCTACGAAGGAGCCTCGGTACAGCGATTTGCTGTACTTGCCGTTCACAATCTTGCGCGCCGTGCCGCTCTTGCCCGCTACGCGGTAGCCCTGCACCTGGGCCAAACGCGCCCCGTCAGGACCGGCGGCGGCCTCGAGCATGGTGCGGATCAGGGCGGCAATACGCGGGGTATAGACCTGCACGCTGGCTGGCTTGCCTTCACGCTTGAGCAAGGTCATGGAGACCATGTCGCCATTGCGCGCAAAGGCCGTGTAGGCATGCGCGATCTGCAACAAGGAAACCGACAGGCCATAGCCATAGGCCATGGTGGCCCGCTCGATGGGGCGCCAGCGCTCCCAGGGCCGCAGACGGCCGCTGGCGATGCCGGGGAAATCCGCCTGAGGCGAACGGCCAAAACCGAGCTCCGTGAACTTGTTCCACATTTCCTGCGAGGTCAGGCGCTCGGAAATCATGGTCATGCCGATATTGCTGGAGCGGCGCAGGATGCCGGCGGCATCCAGCACCCCATTGCGGCTGACGTCGCTGATGGTGCTGCCCTGGTAGCGATACTGGCCATTGCCCGTGTTGAATTGGGTAGCCGTGGTGATACGGTTGATATCCAGCGCCAGCGCCACCGTGAACGGTTTCATGATGGAACCGGGCTCGAAGGTATCGGTCAGGGCGCGGTTGCGCAAAGCGGCGCCCTTGCGGTCGTCACGATCATTGGGATTATAAGTGGGCAGATTGACCAGCGCCAGAATCTCGCCGGTCTTGACGTCCAGAACCACCGCCGCGGCGGCGCTGGCCTTGACGTCTTCCATGCCTTTCTTCAGGGCCGTATAGGCGTCGAACTGCAGACCTGCGTCGATGGACAGGTGCAGATCCTGGCCATGCGTAGGCGGAATGACGGCGCGCACATCTTCGACCACGCGCCCGAGCCGGTCGCGAATGACGCGCCGCGAGCCCGGCGTGCCGGACAAGGCCGAGTTGAAGGCCAGCTCTATGCCCTCGATGCCCTGGTCTTCAATATTGGTAAAGCCCAGGATGTGGGCCATGACATCGCCTTCCGGATAGAAGCGACGCATTTCTTCCTGCTGGTGAATACCCGGGATTTTCAGTTCGGCAATGCGGGCCGCCGTATCCACGTCCACCTGCCTCTTTATATAGACAAAGTTGCGGTCTTCGACCGACAGGCGGCGCTGCATGTCGGGCAAACCCATGCCCAGCAGCTTGGCCAACTGCGAGATCTGGTCGGGTTTTGCATTGCGCGCATCATCGGGAATGGCCCAGATAGCCCGGACGGGCACGCTGGACGCCAGCACGACCGAGCCGCTGCGATCGAACACCTTGCCGCGCATGGGGGGCAGCACCAGGGTACGCTCGTAGCGACGCTCGCCCTGCTGCTGCAGAAATTCTGTGGACAGGCCTTGCAAATACAATGCCTTGACGATCAGCGCACCGAACCCCAGGAACAACAAGACCAATACCAGGCGCGAACGCCAGAATGGCAATTGCACGTTCAGGACGGGATTCTCGTGGTAGCCGAATCGTTTCATGGGCGCGCGCCTCCCTGCTGCGCCGCATTGGAGGTCAGCTCGCCGCCCTGCAAATACAAGGTGCGATCGGGCGAACCCAGCACCAGATGCAGTTCGTTGCGGCCGATGTCATCCACGCGGGCATTGCGCGCCAGCTCGGCACGCTCCAGCTGCAGGCGTCGCCAGTCGGTATCCAGTTCGCGCGCCTTGGTAGCCAGGCGGTCCGTCTGCACAAACAGTTCGCGCGCCTGATAGCGCGCCGTGACCAAGGAGATGGCCGACAGCATGAGCACCAGGGCCAGAGTAATGACAAGTCGCATCATCGCCGCCCCCTTTTGCCCGCGGGCTGACGACTGTATGCGGCCTGCTGCAGCAAGCGCTCGCGGGCGCTGCGCATCCATTCATCCGGAATCGGGGTATCGGTACGCTGGGCGACGCGTAATACTGCCGAGCGCGCGCGCGGGTTGTCGGACGATTCCTCGTCTGTCGGCAAAACGCGGCCCAACGACTGAACCAGCGGCTGGGGCATGTCTTTTTCGAGGATGGGCAGGCGCGACTGCTCCTGCGCCGGACGCGCCGCCGCATTCATGAACTGCTTGACCATGCGGTCTTCCAGCGAATGAAATGCAATCACCGCGAGTCTCCCCCCCGGCGCCAGCCGGCTCAGAATTGACGGAAGCGCATACGCGAGCTCTTCGAGCTCACGATTGAGGTAAATCCGTATAGCCTGGAAGGTCCTGGTTGCCGGATGTTGACCCTTTTCGCGCGTGCGGACGACACCGGCGACGAGCTCGGCGAGATCACGCGTTG
>JAEXOO010000041.1 GCA_023439305.1 Pseudomonadota bacterium | reverse complement strand
ATTCTCTCTGGCCGCCCGCCGCCGCGGGGGGGGCCCCCCCCCCCCCCCGCGTCCGGAACATCAGTATACAGGCTGATGCTGCGTTCAAATGGCCCCGGTGGGCATGTGGCTGGCGGCCCGGAAAATCTGTTCGTAGCTCCAGGGGTTGGCCATGGCCGAGCGCACGACCTGGGTGCGGACCTCATCGGGCAGAAAACTGATCTCGCCGTACAGGCAGGACCACTTCTGGCAATGTTCCACAATGGCGCGCTCGCTGTTTTCCCAGGCTTCCAGGGCGTCGGGGATTTCCTGGGCATTTTGCACCTGCCCCACAAAGCTGGCCAGAGCCAAGCCGTTCTGCATGGCCATGCCTCCACCCTGCCCCAGATTGGGCGGCTGGGCATGGGCGGCATCGCCCAGGATCGCCGCGCGCCCGCTGGACCAGGCCTTGCAGCGCGTCACGCTGTAGCGGCCCCAGCTGACGGGACCGTCGATGCGCTCGATCAAGTGGGCCCACTGGGGAAACAGCGCAGCCCAATACGCCTTGTCTACCTGTGTATTGCTGGCGCGGAGATCATCATGTGGACAGGTCAGCGCCAGGTAAGTCTGGGTATCGCTGACAGGCGTAATCAACAAGCGGTATGCGCCATTCCAGTTTTCAAGATATTTCTGGGCATCTTCGGGCGCCGTATCATCAGCGCGGCGCGCTATCATGGTGCGCAAAGCGCCTTCGCGGGCCTGCTCATGCAAAATCTCCAGTCCTAGAGACTGCCGTATGCGGGACCAGATGCCGTCGGCACCGATGACCAGATCAGCCCGCAGGCGCTCGCCTGAGGCCAGCATAATCTCGCCACGGGCGCTTGCGCCTATCGCTTCCACATTCGTACGCACTCGCACGCCCGCCCGCTTGCCGGCCTGTTCCAGAGATTTAAGCAACTGCGAGCGCAGGATAGTGATCAAGCGTCGTTGAGGCGGTGTAGGGCCGCTGTCGATCACGCGATTGTGTTGATCGCGCTGCTCGAAATGACTGCCATAGAACGCGCCTTCGATCGCTTGTTCGTAAGCGCCTATGGCCTGTAGAACACGCAGTCCGTTTTCCCAGATATATATACCTGAGCCATTGGCTCGCAGTTCGGCTTGACGCTCCAGCACGGTGACATCCCAGCCACGCTGCGCCAGAGCGGCGGCTGTCGCCAGCCCGCCCAGCCCGCCGCCTGCCACGATGGCGCTCAATTTTTTGTCTGCCATGTTGCTCTCCTCAGACTTGTGCCCACAGCGGCCAGGCATACTGTCCATGCAAGGACCGCTCACCTTCCAGCGGCACATACCATTCACTCAGCAAGCCATCGGGATCTTGCAGGAAAAATGCGCGTTTCCAGGGCAGGCTTACATTCAGCGTGGGGGCAATGCCCTGGGCTTGCAGACGGGCCAGAGCCTGCTCCAGCTCGTCCACATTCGCCAGCTCGAAGCTGCCGTGGGAAAAAGCCGCCTGCTTATCGCGCACCAGTACCAGACTGTAATCGTAGCTGGACAAGCCGGCTTGCAGATAAACCGCATCGTCGGTCTGAGTCAGCACGCGCAGCCCGCCGACCTGGGTGTAGAAGTCCACCATGTCAGACAGTTGCGCCGTGCGCAGCACCGCATGCGTAATGCGCCGGGGTTGTACGGGCGCCCCGGCGACGGTTTCCAATACTGGATCGCTGTCGTAGCGGCCTTCTGTGAAGGGGGCCTGCGCCGCCGGATCCCAGCGACTGGTCAGCAGTTCCATCGGCCCGCTGAGCACGCTGCGCCAATCCTTGATCGTGTCGCAATAAAACTCGTTGTAGTTCCCATCCGGATCGAACATATAAACGCTGTGAGCCACTTGATGATCGACCGTCATGTCGATCTCGCGATTCTGATCGCCGGCACGCTTCCAGCCGGCCACCAGCTCAGCTTCGTTTTCCAGTTCCCAGGCCAGATGATTCAGTCCGGGTGCCAGGCCTATTGTGCCTGGCAATTGCAGCAGGCCGTCGCGCCCGTAGCGATTCACGCCTTTGGTTGTCTCCATCATGCCCAGATCGTGCGGCGTGTGCCCTGTGCCCAGAAAAGTGGCGACCAGATCCGGTTCGGTGAATTCCACTTTCAGGCCGCAGACATGACTGTAGAAATCTTCGGCGCGTTGCAGCTCGTCCACCCACAGATTGACGTGCCCCAGGCGGCGAGGTTGAAAGCAGGCGGCGGACTGGATCGCGGCCTGTACGGTCGGGTGTGTCATGGTGTCTCCTCCTTGGCATGACAGTTCAGGGTCTGGAGCACCGCGCGCGTCAAGACGCTGTCGCTCTGCTCCAGATCCATCAGGACATTGAAATGATTGCGCCCGGCGATCGCCATGCTGCGCACCGTGCAGCCGGCCATGCGGCATTGCTGTGCGTAATGAATGCTTTGCGCCTGCATGACGGCCGGCTCCAGAGCCCCCCAGGCCACCAGGAGCGGCGTGCCGGCAGCCGGTGTATGCAGGGCCGGGCTGAAGGCCTGCGCCTGATCTGCGTCCAGGCGCAGCCAATCGTTCACCGGCGTTTGCATCAGGGGATGCAGATCCATCAGGCCGCTGATCAGACTGGCGCTATGAATGCGACGCTCTGAACGCCGGGCGTCGCCGGCCAGCAGCATGCCGGCCAACTGAGCGCCGGCCGAGCTGCCGCTGATATGGATCCGTGCCGGATCTGCATTGAATTGCCGCGCATGCCGCCACACCCATTCCAAGGCACGCTCGCATTGCGCGATGATCTGCGACAAGCTGTGAGACGGTGCCAGTCCGTAATCCACGCAGATCACGGCTGCACCCGCAGCATGAAGGTTGCGGGCCATCATGGCTGAGTCTTCCCGGCCCAGCATGCGCCAGTAACCCCCATGAATGAACACATATACCGGCGAATCAGGCTCGCGGGCCGCGTAGACATCCAGCTTTTCAACCGCCTCGTCGCCATAGGCACGCGTGCTGAAGAAAGCGGACAACTGAGCCTTGGACTGTTCGCTGGCCAGGCGGTAGGAGTCCATTTCGGCCGCAAAATCCGCGACGGAGGCCTGTAGCTGGTATTGCCCGAGATCCTGGGTTCGAAAGGCCAGCCGAGTCATGGTTCAGGCCTCCCGCGCCGAGGGCAAGAGCGTGAGGACGACAAAGCCCAGCAGCACCGCCAGCTCCACCGCCAGGAAGGCGCCGAACGCCCATACATAGGACCCCGTCAGACTCAACAAGAGACCGAGCAGGGAAGGCGCGACAAAGGTGGCGAATACGCCGCCCATTTCAGCGTACCCGGCAGCGCAGGGCCCCAGATTGACACCATAGCGTTCGCCCACATAGCTGAATATGGCTCCACCATGAAAGACACCTACGCCGCACAGGAAGGCCACGGCAAGTAAACCGGTGTGCGGCAGGGGCAGCCAGGACGCCATGACGCAGGCCAGCGCCGCCAGAATGGTCAAAAACATGCCCAGGCGCATGACGCCCACACGGGTGTAGCGATCACTGGCATAGCCGCCCAGCAAAAGGAAAAACACTTGAGATAGACCCATCAGCGTACCGAACAGCGGCGCATCCTGCGGCGCCATGCCCTGCACGTCGATGAACGCGGGAATCAGCCAGGTCGCCGTGGCAGCGACCGAGAACAAGGCGCCAAAAATGGCCAGAACGCCGACCCAGATCCAGGGACGCGATCCGATGGCACGCAGCACGCCGGCATCGACCTGGATCTTGTCGTGTGGATCCTGATACGGCCCGGAGCGCACGACAATTTGCGTCAATAGACAGGCGCCTAGCGTCAATCCGCCCAACACGAAGAAAAAAGCACGCCAGCCATGCTCCATGGCATAGGGCAGTCCCAAGGCAAAGTCCAATGTGATCGCCAAGGAATAGGCGGCCAGGATGATACCCAACACCAGGCCCTGACGCCGGGGCGCAAACCACTGCATGACGATTTTCATGGAGCCGACCCAGACGGCAGAGTCAAAGAAGCCGACCACCAGGCGAAGCAGGACCAGTTGCGTGAAGTCCTGGGCCTGAGTCTGCGCCAGCATGAGCAGGCCGCTGCCGCCCAGACCGATCAGATACAGACGCGCCGAGCTCATATGGCGTCCGCGCGGCGCCCAGAACAACATGCCCAGTGCAAATGAAATGCCGAACGCGCCCTGAACCAGTCCAGCCTGGGCATCGCTCAAGGCCAGATCCGCCGACACGATCTTGATGACGGCGGCAAAGCCATAGAAATCCGCCGCCAGACACATCTCACCGGCGACAGCCATCAACAACATCAGCACGGCAATGCTGCCGCGAGGCGTAGCGCCTATGGACGGATTGCCCGTCACTCTCTGTTCCATCATGTCTTCCCCCATTAGGTGAATTGTTCAAGCCGGGCGCTTGTACTGCGCACCCTCTTCAGTGCTTTAAACATGAAGGATTATGGTGATTTTCATAAATACATGTCAATACATATGTATTAGTATATTCCCTGATGATGCTGAGACATGCCAGCCAGGGTTGGCTACTTCTCAACAGATGAGTGCACTAGAAGCAGGTTTGCTGCGGCTGCGCAGGCCAAGGTAGCGTTGGCAAGATCGCCCCACCACGCGGATAAGGCGAGTCCTGCGCCGAGCAACAGGCTGTACATCAATCCGAAGACCGCGCCCGCCATGCCGGCTTCGCGACGATAACGGCGCAAGGCGATGGACAGCAGATTGGGAATAGCGAGGGCGTACGCCAAAGCGATCAGCATGGCGGGCGCGAGCAGAAATACCAGATGAGTAGAAATCAGTCGCAGCCCAAGCCCAGCCAAGGCCAAGATGAATGTACTGCGACGCATTACGGTGTGCGGCGAACAGCCCTGTTTCAGCCAGTGTCGGTTCAGAAAGGCGCCCGCCAGGGTGCCCGTCGCCAGCAATGCGCCGGCCATCAACATGGGTTGGGAATCCGATCCAAGCTCCCGCAGCAAAAACGGCGCCCACTGATAGAACGCAAAAATCGTGGTATTGAACAAAGACACCAACACAGCAGAGCGCCAGATATCGTGATCACGAAACAGGCGCACGCCCACATCGATCAACGATACCGCGGTCTTTTTGTCGGGCCGGGTTTCGGGCAGCCCCCAGATACTGAACCCCAATAGCAGCACGGCCAGAATCAGCAAGCCGAGAAAGACAGTAGCCAGAACGCCGCTGGAGCTCAGCCACACGCCCAAGATCAAACCCAGCAAAGGACTCAAGGCCAGCGCTACGCCCATCAGACTGAAGACCCGCACCAGCTCGTCGGCATGGTAGTGATCTCGCAACATGGTCTGCACGCCGATGGAGCCGACCGCGGCGCCAAAGGCACTCAGAATGCGCGCGCCCAGCAGGGCTTCAAACGACTCGCAGAACAAGGCGGCCAGGCAAGCGGCCAGATACACCGTAACACCGGCCAGGATAGCGGGACGGCGGCCAAGACGATCGCAGATCCATCCCCAGAAGAGCACGCCGACTGCAAAGGCCATGAAATAGACAGACAGAGTTTGGGCCGCACGGCCGGAGGAAACCTCATAGGTTTTCGCGATCAATGGCAAGGCGGGACTATAGGCCGTTTCCGCGATTTGCGGAAAACTGATCAAGGCGATCAACAGCAATAGAAAACGGGTCATGGAACCTATCCGAAGCATGAAAAGCATCAGGCTATTCCTGGCTTCTACTTCGCATTACAAGTATTCTGGCAAAAAACAGATGAAATCGGACAAACATGCCCTGGCTGACCGCAAACGACCCTTTTCCTGACCTGCAAGGAAGACATGTTCTTGGCATAGCCGCCCGTTTGGCACAGCACGACTCGGGCTTGCACCAGCACTCATGGGGGCAGATTCTCTATACCCGAAGCGGATGCATATCTGTCATGGCGGGTTATCGGCTCTGCCTGCTGCCGCCAGGCCGCCTGATCTGGATTCCCCCTGGCCTGCCGCACCAGGCGCAAATGAGTCATCAGGTGGAATATCGTTCTGTTTACCTGAACCCCGCTCATTACCCGGGTATGTTCGCCGATGTTCGGCTCATGGCTGCGAACGACCTGTTGACGGCGCTTCTGGACAGAGTTGCGCAAGCTGATGTGGATCAGGATTGGACGCAAGCCCCTGGTCTGCATCTAATGCAAGTGTTGCTGCACGAATTGGAGCAGGCTGCGCAACAAGACCTGTTTCTGCCCTTGCCGCAAGATGCACGGCTACGGCGCATTGATCTGACCGCCCTGCCCGCGCCTTTGCATGAGCAGGCGGCCTATCTGGGCGCAGGGGAAAAAACCATCAGCCGTCTATTCAGGCGCGACACAGGTTTGACATACCAGCAATGGCGCCAGCAGTGGCGCCTGTTGAAAGCCGTCGAATCATTGACAATGGGCCGCAGCGTCACTCAAGTGGCCTCCTTGCTGGGATTTGCCAGCGACAGCGCGTTCATCGCGTTTTTCAAGGCTCACTCCGGCGTCACGCCAGGCCAGTTCGCTGCTCGCCAGGACAATGAGGCACGATAAAAAGATCTGCGGATCGGTGCCGACGCGGTGCTACCATCGGGCACATATTCATAACTATCGAGGGGACTTTCACGATGAAGCAGACATTACGCCTGAGCGCTCTGGCCGCCAGTTGCCTGCTGGCCGGCAATGCCTTGGCCCAGGCAGGATCCGATCTGACATCCCATGCCTTGCAAAAAGCCGATGCGCTGGAGCAGCAAGTCATTGAATGGCGCCGGCATATCCATCAGCATCCTGAGCTGTCGTACCAAGAGCGCAATACGGCGGCTTATATCCAGTCTGCGCTGGCCACCATGCCAGGATTCGAGGTGCAGACAGGTATTGCGCAAACCGGCGTCAAAGCCGTTCTGAAAGGCGGCAAGCCGGGGCCGGTGGTGGCCTTGCGCGCCGATATGGATGCCTTGCCCGTCCTGGAGCGCAATAACTTGCCTTTCAAGTCCAGCGCCACGGGCCAGTGGCAAGGCAAGGACGTGCCGGTGTCGCATGCCTGCGGTCATGATACGCACGTCGCTATGCTGCTGGGCGCAGCCCAGGTCTTTTCCGATCTGCGCGCCGAGTTGCCGGGCACCATCGTGCTGCTGTTCCAGCCTGCTGAAGAGCAAGGGCCAGGGACGCCGCTGAGCGGCGCCAACGCCATGATGAAGGAAGGCGTACTGGACAAGCCCAAGGTCGATGTGATCATGGGACAGCACATCGGCCCCGGCTTTCCGGCCGGCACCATTGGCTATCGCCCAGGCAGCATCATGGCCAGCGGCGATGTGTTCGCCATTTCCCTCAAAGGCAAGGGGGGGCACGGATCCTCCCCCTGGAATGCGGCATCCCCTGTGGTGGCGGCTGCCGAAACCGTCGTTGCGCTGAACAACATCATTGCGCAGCGTACCGACCCGCTGGACGGCACAACTGTCATCACCGTCGGATCCTTGCAAAGCGGGAACCGCCCCAATGTGCTGCCTGAAAATGCCGAGATTTCCGGCACGGTGCGCTCTTTGTCGAAAAAGAATCAGGCCACGGCCCACGAACTGATACGCCGCTACGCGGACAATATCGCCAGCAATCATGGTTTGCAGGCGACGGTGCGCATCGACACCGGCTACGAGGTATTGGTCAGCGATCCCGCTGCTACGCAGACTGTGGTCCCGGCTTTGAAACTGGCCGCGGGTGACAAGGGCGCGAGGGAGATTCCGCCAGGCATGGGATCAGAGGATTTCGGCGCCTTTTCCAAGAACATCCCCTTGGTGTTCTGGCGTCTGAATGCATCGCCCTATCCCGACAAGCCGGGCGCTCCCAATCATTCCCCCGAATTCCAGATTGATGAAAAAGCTTTGCGCATCGGCACGCGCGCCCTGGTCGCCAGTGCGCTGACGTACATGACTCAGGCCAAACCCTCTTGATATCGCATTAATTGGTCCAGAAGGCCAAGCCTTATGGAACTGCCCCCCGACGCTTGGAAAGAGATCCCAGCATCGGGGGGCAGTTTGCATCTTGAGCGCGTTTTTCAGCAGCGGTCGGAATCAGCCTGCTGTTCCCGTACGGGCTTGCGGTTCCAGCACGGCTTGTTGGAGTACAGGATGGTCGTCGGGCACGACAGGTACTTCCTTGCCTTCCTTGTCCAGCACCTTGCCGTCGACCACGCGATCACCGTCGTTGAGCAAGGCCAGATCGGATTCGCGCAAATAGCGCCCTGTTCCCGCGGCAAAGACCGAAGGCTGGTCCGAATTGCCGACCGTCAGGTGATTGAACAGCAGGTTCAGCACAATCGCCACCAGCGCCGCCGAACTGATGCCTGAATGGAAAATCGTGGCGAACCAGACAGGGAAATGCTCATAGAACTTGGGGGCGACGATAGGAATCATGCCCGCGCCGATCGAGGTGGCGACGATGATCAAGTTCATATTGTTTTCGTAGTTCACCTTGGCCAGCGTGCGGATGCCGCTGGCGGCCACCGTGCCGAACAGCACCATGCCGGCCCCGCCCAACACCGACGAAGGCACGGCGGCGACCAGGCGTCCCATGATGGGCAGCAGGCCCAGGGCGATCAGGATAAGACCGCCGAAAGCGACGACATATCGGCTCTTGACGCCGGTCACGGCGACCAGCCCCACGTTTTGCGCAAAGGCGCTCTGGGTGAATGAGCCGAAGATCGGGGCGAGCAGGCTGGAGAGCATGTCAGCGCGCAAGCCATCGCCCAGGCGACGCGAGTCCACCTTGGTATCAATGATATCGCCCACCGCCAGAATATCGGCCGAGGTCTCCACCAGCGTGACGATGATGACGATGAACATGGAAATGATGGCGGCCGTCTGGAATGTAGGCATGCCGAAGTGGAACAACGAGGGCAAGGCAAACACAGGACCTTCGCCTACCGTGCTGAAATCGGCCTTGCCCAGCGCGACGGCGATCAGTGTGCCGATGATGATCGCCAGCAGAATCGACAGGCGGGAAATCGTAGCGCTGCCCAGCTTGCTCAAGAGCAGCACGATCAGCAAGGTGACCGCCGCCAGCGACACATTGCCGACGCTGCCGAAGTCCGGTGCTTGCGGATTGCCGCCCATGGCCCAGAATGCTGCGACCGGCATCAGAGTCAGCCCGATGGTTGTGATCACGCAGCCGGTCACCAGGGGTGGGAAAAAGCGGATAACGCGTGAAAAGATAGGCGTGATCAGCAAGCCGATGAATGATGCCGCAATGACGGCGCCAAAGACGGCCGGCAAACCGCCGCCCGTACCCAGAATGGCGATCATGGTCGCCACGCCCGAGAAAGAAACACCTTGGACCAGAGGCAGGCGGCAACCGAAGAAAGGTACGCCCAGTGTTTGCAGCATGGTCGCCAGGCCGCCCATGAAAAGGCAGGCCGTGATGAGCAGCCCGGTTTCGGACGGCGGCAGGCCGGCGGCTTCGCCGATGATCAGCGGAACAGCGATGATGCCGCCGTACATGGTCAGCACATGCTGGAAGCCATAAGCCAGATTGGGCCCCAGGCCCAGGTTTTCGTCTTCAGGGCGTTGCGCAGCCGCGCGCCCAGTGGAGTGGGGGCTTGTCACGAGAATGTCTCCGAACAATAAAAAGGCAGGGCTCTCTGGCCCTGTCGCGGGGGGATTCAGACGGCGGTCGCGTCCAGAACTTTATCGCGCAGGCGGCGGGCCGCCAACTGGTGGCGTTGCATCAGATCCTGCAAATCTATGCCGCAAGGCAAACCGTCAATGACGCGCCATTGCCCCGCCACCATTACCCGGTCAGCCCGATCGGCGCCGCACAGCAGCAAGGCCGCCAGGGGATTTTCAGCCCCTGAAAAACGCAGCTCGTCCAAAGTGAACAGCGCCAGGTCGGCTTGCTGGCCGACTTCCAGGCCGCCGATATCCCACCGGCCCAGACAGCGCGCCGAGCCTTGCGTCGCCCAGCGGATGACGGCGTCGTGGGTTACCTGGCCCGGTTCGTAGCGCAAACGGCCCAGCAGCATGGCCTGACGCATTTCCTGGGCCAGATTGGAATGATCGTTGGAGGCTGAGCCGTCCACGGCCAGTCCTACTGGCGCGCCGGCGGCTTCCAGTTCAATCGTGCGGCACAGGCCGCTGCCCAGAACCATATTGGACGAAGGGCAATGGGCAATGCCTGTACCTGCTTGCCCCAGACGGCGCACCTCGTCGTCATTGAAATGAATACCATGCGCCAGCCACGTGCGATCACTGAGCCAATCCTGCTGCTCCAGGTAATCCAGCGGACGCATGCCGAACAGTTTTTCGCAATAGGCGGTTTCGTCTTCGGTTTCCGCCAAATGGGTATGCAGGCGCACATCCTCACGCTGCGCCAGCGCGGCGCTTTCACGCATCAGCTCGCGGCTGACCGAGAACGGCGAACAGGGAGCCAGTGCGATGGTCACCATGGCGCCGTCCTGACGCTGGTGGTAGCGCCGGATCAGCCGCAGGCTGTCGTCCAGAATGGTCTGTTCATCCTGAACGACGCTTTGCGGAGGCAAGCCGCCCTGCTCCCGGCCTACGCTCATGGAACCCCGGGTCAGGGCAGCGCGCACGCCCAGGCGCTGCGCGGTTTCCGCCTGACAGTCAATGGCCTGTTGCAAAGCGCCGGAAAATACATAGTGATGATCAGCCACCGTTGTGCAACCCGATTGCAGCAGTTCCACCATGGCCAGCTCGCTGGCAACCTGCATCTGCTCGTCATCAAGACCCGCCCATACATCGTACAGTGTGGTCAGCCAGGGAAACAAAGGCTTGTTCAAAGCCGGCGTATACGCTCGCGTGAGTGTCTGATAGAAATGATGATGGGTATTCACCAATCCTGGCAGGAGCACGTGACGGGACGCATCCCAGACCTGATCGTACGTTTGGCGAGGCTGCGAGCCGGCGGGTATTTTTTCAATGATGCGGCTGTCCTGGATCAACAGTCCGCCTTGGGCGGCGGGATCCGAACAGGCCAGTGGATCCCGAATCCACAAGACGGGGAAAGTTTGCTGCATAGGTGTCTCCTGCGTTTATTTCTTTTTTTATTGTTGTCACTTCCCAGGACGCGGCTATCAAGCTGGCGTGATAAGGCTTATCAGCCCCCGCCCTGTCAGTCATCTCCTGCGGGCGAAGGGCCGCCTGGATAGCTCCGACATCCTGTTTAATGGATGTGTTCTATATGAAAACCCATATGTAAATGCAGCTTGTTTACGAACTTATCGTGTTCTGTACCTAGCGCACTCTTGCACGGGCGACAAGCTGTCAGTTCTGGCAGTGCTGTCTGTGGAGCGCGCCGTCATTGCCTTTGCGCATGGACGCGCGCTGACATTGTCTGAGTGTTACAACGTCAAGATACAAATGTGAAACACGCTTGCCTATAATCGAGAATCAATCTCATTATTAACAAGGTGGGTTTCATGTTTGCATCGTCGTCTTTTTCCACCCTGCCCCGACCACAGGGCGGACTGTCTTTCTATGCCTTGACCATATTGGGCGCAGCGATTCTGGCTGCCTATGCTGCCCCCAGCCAGTCCCAGCAGATCGACGAGCTGGATCGAATTGTGATCAAGGCGGAACAAGAGTTGAAGCAAACCCTCGGCTCGTCCGTAATCACACAGGACGACCTGCAGAAGTCCCCCCCCGCCAATGACCTTTCCGATGTCCTGCGTACCATGCCCGGAGTCAATCTGACCGGCAACTCCGCCAGCGGGCAGCGCGGCAACAACCGCCAGATCGACATCCGCGGCATGGGCCCGGAAAACACCTTGATCCTGATTGACGGCAAGCCCGTCAGCTCGCGTTCGGCGGTGCGCTTTGGCTGGCGCGGCGAGCGCGATACACGCGGTGACACCAATTGGGTACCGGCTGAACAGGTCGATCGCATCGAAGTCCTGCGCGGTCCGGCCGCCGCCCGTTACGGCAATGGCGCCGCCGGCGGCGTAGTCAATATTATTACCAAGCCAAGCACGGACACCTTTCAGGGAACGGTGTCGCTGTACGGCAACCTGCCCCAGCACAGCGAAGAAGGCGCTACCCGGCGCATGAATTTCGGCCTGAGCGGTCCGATCAGTGAAAGCCTGTCGTTCCGGTTGTACGGCAACCTGAACAAGACGGATGCCGACGACTACGATATCAATAAAGATCATGCCTCCCAGCGTGGCGGCGCCAACCTGGGTTCCTTTCCGGCCGGGCGCGAAGGCGTGCGCAACAAAGACGTCAACGGTTTGCTGTCCTGGCGTCCCGACAGCCGACAAACCGTGGAGCTGGAAGCCGCTTACAGTCGCCAGGGAAATATCTACGCCGGCGATACACAGAACACAAACACCAATGACGAGGTCAAACGCCATCTGGGCGATGAAACCAATAAGCTCTACCGCCAGAGCTATTCTCTGACGCACAGAGGTGACTGGAACGAAAAGACCAATTCCTTGGCCTACTTTCAGTACGAAAAGACACGCAACTATCGCATTTTGGAGGGCCTGGCTGGCGGCACCGAAGGCGCTTTCAACGATCCCTCGCGGGCGCAGGACGGCGGTTTCGGCATCATTGACCTGACCACATTGACCGCGCACGCTGAAGCCAGTCGCCAGTTCAAGATCGGCAGCGTGGAGCAGTACGCCACCTTGGGGCTGGAGTGGGTCGGGCAAGAAATGAATGACAAGGCTTCCGAGCTGGCCTTGCGCAATCGCAGTCGTATTCCAGGCGCTCCCAACGCCTACAAGCCCAAGTCGAGTTCCAATATTTACTCGGTCTTTGCCGAAAACAACATCTATGCGACGGACAAGACCACGGTCACGCCGGGCCTGCGCTTTGACTACCACGATAAGCACGGCAGCAACTGGAGCCCCTCCTTGAACCTGTCGCACGCCGTGACCGATAACTGGATGCTCAAGGCCGGCATCGCGCGGGCCTACAAGGCGCCCAATCTGTACCAAAGCAATGACGGCTACACGCTCTACAGCCTGGGCAATGGGTGCTGGGGCAATACCACCGGCAGCTCCACCGGCTGCTTCCTGCAGGGCAATTCCGACCTGAAAGCCGAAACCAGCATCAACAAAGAGTTGGGTGTCGAATATGTCGGGGACAACGGCGTCGGTGCCAGCCTGACCTATTTCCACAACGATTACCGCAACAAGGTCGAGGCCGGTCGAATCGCCACCAGCAGTTTCACTGCCATGAACAACCGGCAGTTGGTGCTGCAATGGGAGAACATTCCCAAGGCAGTCGTGTCGGGGCTGGAAGGCAACCTGACCCTGCCCTTGGCGCAAGACTGGCTGTGGCAGACCAATTTCACTTACATGATCGAGTCCAAGAACAAGACGACGGGCGAAGCGTTGTCCACGATTCCCAAATACACCATCAATACCACCCTGGACTGGACTGTAAATGCGGACTGGTCGCTGCGCGCCAAGGCAACCTTTTATGGGGAACAGAAGCCGCCCAAATTCGACTACTACGGCCAACCTTTGGAAGGATCAGCCACCGACAAAGTATCGCCCTACGCTCTGTTCGGCCTGAGCACGCAATACGCCGTCAACAAGCATTTCCGGATCAACGCCGGGGTGGACAACCTGTTTGACAAGCGGATCTTCCGCCGCGGCAACGCCATTGGCGTGAACCTGGGAACACCGAACTATATCTACGGCGCCGG
This sequence comes from Pseudomonadota bacterium, assembly GCA_023439305.1. GTDB lineage: Bacteria > Pseudomonadota > Gammaproteobacteria > Burkholderiales > Burkholderiaceae_B > Alcaligenes. The sequence goes on along the minus strand of JAEXOO010000041.1, from coordinate 39,897 downwards.
CGCCTACACGTATAACCAGCCTGGCCGCACGTTTTTCCTGGGGCTGACCGGCACGTTCTGAACGCACTGCCGTCCTGTTCTTTCTTGATGATAGGCCCCGTGCTGACAAGGCCGGGGCTTTTTTGCGCCATTTCGTACCGACTCAGTCTTGTATAAACATTTCAATCCTTAAGCGTCTTGCCTTGACTTCCATCAAGTCCAAATCGAATGTTTCTTTATATGCTTATAACTGTAAATAATTTAAACGGGTATTACCCAGGCATAAAGAGGTCAGAGCATGATGCCCCCCGTCGAGCCCCAAAAGGGCAAGCGTCGTTTCCTGAAAGAGCTGCTGGGGTTAAGCGCCAGCGCCACCATCATTCCCATCCAGCCGGTCCAGGCGGCCATGAACAGCCAGCCGCCGCGCCGCGACGGCGGCACGCCGGGCGCCCGCTACGGCATGGTCGTGGATCTGCGCAAATGCATCGGCTGCCAAGCCTGTACGGTCAGTTGTTCTATTGAAAACGCACCGCCCATCGGCCAGTTCCGCACCACAGTACTGCAATACGAAGTGCTGGACGGCCAGCAGCAGGCCGCCATGCTGAGCCTGCCGCGTTTGTGCAATCACTGCGACAACCCTCCCTGTGTGCCCGTGTGCCCGGTTCAAGCCACCTTCCAGCGTGAAGATGGCGTAGTACTGGTGGACAACGAGCGTTGCGTAGGCTGCGCCTACTGCGTGCAGGCCTGCCCTTATGACGCTCGTTTCATCAACCATGAAACCCAGACCGCCGACAAATGCACATTCTGCGAGCATCGGCTGGAGGCCGGCCTGCTGCCGGCCTGTGTGGAGAGCTGTGTCGGCGGCGCGCGCGTGATCGGCGATCTGAACGACGAGAACAGCACCGTTTCGCAATTGATGCGCGAGCACAAAGACGAGATCCGGGTGTTGAAACCGGCCATGAACACCAACCCCCATGTGTTCTACATCGGTCTGCCGGACGAATTTGTTGACGGCGTGGATGGCCAGGCCAGCGTGCGTCTGACCACGCACATCTAGGAGAGCGCCATGACCATCATCGAACTGTTGACCCCCTCCTACGAAGTCGCCTGGCTGCCCTGGGCTGTGCAGTATTTTTTCCTGGTCGGCCTGGCCGCAACCAGCGCCGTCTGGGCCTGGCGCTGCGCCTGGTCGCGCGATACGACGCTGCGTGCGCTGGAGCCCGCCTTGATGATCGTGCTTCTGTGCAGCAGCATTGCAGCGCCGATTTCATTGCTGGCCGATTTGCACCAGCCGGGCCGCTTCTGGCACTTCTATGCCCATTTCACTCCCTGGTCCTGGATGTCGCTGGGCGCCGTGCTGCTGCCGCTGTTCGTGGGCCTGTCGCTGGCCAACGTCCTGGCCTGGTGGTTGAACCGCCGCGCCCTGTGGCGCTGGCTAAGCCTGGCCTTGCTGCTGTCGGCATTGTCCATCCTTGTCTACAGCGGCGCAGAGGTCCTGGTGTTGCGCTCGCGTCCTTTATGGAACACCGTCTTCCTGCCCATCAACTTTGCCCTGACGGCGGCGCTGGCTAGCCTGGGCGCCGTGCTGCTGGTAGCGCGTTGGCTGCCTGGAAGCAACGCCGCCTTGCCAGTCGCTGCGCTGCGTCGCTGGGCGCTGGGTACGGTCCTGGCCCTGATTGCGGGGGCGCTGCTGTGGGCAGCCACAGGGGTCCTGGGGCACAGCCGATCCTTCGACGCTGCCCTGGAACTGTTCCGGGTATATCCCGTCTGGCGCGTGAGCTTCTTGGGCTCGATGGCGGCCGGCCTGTTGATCCTGTTCTTGCTCAGCCGTCCTGCCGTTGCACTGCAAGGCCGTTTCTACAGCTTGCTGTGCGCCCTGCTGATGCTGGGCTCCGCCTGGGTGTTTCGCTGGATCATTTTCATGGCGGTGCAAGGCGTGCCCAAGTACGGCGCAGGCCTGTATCTGTACTCCATGCCCTTGGGCAGTGATGGACTGTTGGGCATGCTTGGCGTGTTGGGCTTGTGCATCGCACTGCTGTCCTTGAGCACGACCCTGCTCTCTCTTTTCCCGGCCCGCCGCCCTATCCGGGCGATCTGAGCCCGCGCAGATACTTTTGAATTCAGGTTTGAGCCATGAGCAAGAAAAACGAAACCACTAATCTGTCCCGCCGACAAATGTTGACCCGCGGCGGCGCTGCCGTCGGCGGCCTGGCCGCTTTTGCCGCCGGCTACAGCGATACAGTCGTCAAAGCAGTACAGGGCCTGGGCCAAGGAACGGCAGGCGCTCCCGCGGCGCATGCCACACGGGGCAACTCTCTACAGACCGAGTTTCGCATTGACCCTGTCAGCGGATTGCTTGAAACCCATCCGGGCCAAGTCGTCAGCCCATCCAGTTGCCTCGGGTGCTGGACTCAATGTGGTGTACGGGTACGCGTCGATACCGACCATAATGCGATCTTGCGCATTGCCGGCAACCCATACCACCCCCTGGCCACGACCCAGCCAGCCGCCATGGATCAAAGCGTGCGAGAAGTCTACGCCATGCTGGGCGGCGAGAATGGCCTGGAAGGCCGCGCCAGCGCCTGTGCCCGTGGCGCAGCCATGTTGGCCCAGCATGCCAGCCCATATCGTGTTCTGTCGCCTTTGAAACGTGTGGGGCCGCGCGGCTCCGGGCAATGGAAACGCATCAGCTTCGAGCAGTTGATCGACGAGGTCTGCGAAGGCGGTGACTTGTTTGGCGAAGGCCACGTCGGAGGACTGCGCGCGATCTGGGATCATACGACGCCTATCGATCCCGAGAACCCGGAATATGGTCCCCTGGCCAATCAACTATTGTTCACGGATGCGGCCAATGAAGGGCGCACGCCGCTGGTAAAACGCTTCGCCGAACAGGCGTTTGGCACTCTGAATGTCAGTAATCACGGCTCTTACTGCGGCCAGAGCTTTCGGGTCGGCACGGGAGCGGCCATGGGCGACTTGAAAGGCATGCCTCATGGCAAGCCCGATTGGAAAAACGCCCGTTTCGGCCTATTCATCGGCGCAGCGCCCGCCCAGTCGGGCAATCCTTTCCAGCGCCAGGGGCGTGAGCTGGCCGAAGCACGCGCCCGAGCGCAGAATCCATTTCGCTACGTCGTGGTGTCTCCTATCCTGCCCACCTCTTCCAGCCTGGCGGCGGGCAGCGGCAATCGCTGGCAGCCGGTGCTGCCTGGCAGCGACCTGGCCCTGGTGATGGGCATGCTGCGCTGGATCCTGGAACAGCAACGATTCGACGCCGGCCATCTGGCTCGTCCGCATGCGCCGGCAGCGGACGATGAACAGAACGCGTCCTGGACCAATGCCACCCATCTGCTGGTTGCCGATCCCGATCATCCGGCGTTCGGCCGATATCTACGTGCCAATGATCTGGGCTGGGAGATTCCTGAAGGCAGCGAGCCTGCCTTTGTTGTGGTTGATGCCCAGGGGGAGCTGCGTCCGCATACCGATCTGGACAGCGCCGAACTGTTTGTCGACCGTCACATCACCTTGAACGATCAAGCGGTGCGGGTCTGCACCGCCCTGCACATGCTGCGTGAACGCACTCAGGAGCAAAGCCTGACTGACTACGCCCGGCGCTGCGGCCTGACCGAAGAGGTGCTGGTCGATCTGGCTCGCGAGTTCACCAGCCATGGCCGCCTGGCCGTCGCCGATGCGCATGGCGGCACCATGAACGGGTCAGGCTTTTACACGGCTTATGCAATCGCCATGCTCAACACCCTGGTCGGCAACTTGAACCTGAAAGGCGGCCTGGTGTTGGACGCCGGACCTTTCGGCCCCTTCGGCCCCGGCCCGCGCTACAACTTTGCCCAGTTTCCCGGGAAGGTCGCCGCCAAAGGCGTGGCCCTGTCGCGGCATCGCTTCGCCTACGAAAAGTCCAGCGAGTACCGTCGGCGCAAGGAAAATGGCGAAGCCCTGTATCCCGCACCGGCGCCTTGGTATCCGGCAGTAGGCGGCTTAAGCAGCGAGATGATTGCTTCCGGCCTGAACGGCTACCCCTACTCGTGCAAAGTGTGGATCAACCACATGAGCAATCCGGTCTACGCCATAGCCGGCTTCAAGAATGCCTTGTTGGACAAGCTCAAGGATCCAGCGGTGTTGCCTTTGTCGATTTCCATCAACCCGTTCATCAACGAAACCAACGCCTATGCCGACTACATCGTGCCCGATACGGTGACCTACGAAAGCTGGGGCGTGTCCGCGCCGTGGGCAGACGTGATTGCAAAGTCATCCACACTGCGCTGGCCTGTGGTGCAGCCGCGAGTCGATCGAACCGCCGATGGCCAGCCTATCAATCTGGAAAGTTTTCTGTTTGCGGTCGCCTTGCGCCTAGAGTTGCCCGGTTTCGGCAAAGGCGTGCTCAAGGACAAAGCGGGGCAAGCACATGACTTGTTGCGAGCCGAAGACTTTTATCTTCGCGGCATGGCCAATATCGCCTTTGGCGCCGGCCGGCCAGTGGGTGACGCCTCGGACGACGATATGCTCATGACGGGTGTGGACAAATTATTTCCCGATCTGCAGACGCGTCTTCATCCCGAAGAGCAGCGTAAAGTCGCCATGCTGTTGACGCGTGGGGGCCGCTTCGATCGTGTCGAAAATGCCTGGAAGGGAGAACAGCTCAAAACCCGTTACGACACGGCATTGCAAGTCTGGAATGAAGACTTGGCTCGCATGCGGCACTCCATGACCGGTGAACGTTTAAGCGGCTGCCCCAGTTGGTACCCTACCCGCCTGGCCGACGGCAGCGCCATGCGCGAACATTTCAAGGAGCAGGACTGGCCATTCTTAATGAGTTCCTACAAATCCAATTTGATGAGCTCAATGTCGATCGGCATGGACAGGCTGCGGCAGGTGCATCCGCATAATCCGATTTCGCTGAACCTGGACGACGCAAAAGGCCTGGGCATACGTAATGGCGATCGGGTTCGTGTCAGCACACCCGGCGGGTCCGTCGATGGCGTCGCCCTGGTTCGAGGCGGCATCATGCGCGGCGCCATTGCGATCGAGCATGGTTTTGGCCATACGGAATTGGGCGCGCGATCGCACACGGTTGATGGGCAGGCCATGCCCCATCAGCCCGCTTTGGCGGCGGGCGTCAACTTGAACGAACTGGGCTTTGCCGACCCGACGCGTGGCAAAGGTCAAGACAACGTCTGGATTGATTGGGTCTCGGGCGCGGCCGTGCGCCAAGGTTTGCCCGCCAAGGTGGAGAAAATAGAGGCCTGATCTTTTCCCTGACAAACGTGTTCCCCGCGCCGCTTTCCCCCAACGCGGCGCACCTCCCCCCCGCCGACGCGTCAGTGTAGCCTGATCGTCGGCGGGGTTCTTTTTATAAGCCCAGAAAGGGATAACTGGGGGCGCATATCCGGGATGAAACCGGCCCCTTGGAACTGTAGACTTTTCTTTCAAGACTTATAAATCTTTCCGTTAATTGCATTTATACATTCCATTCAGTCTGCTACGTATATTTGCGGTGGGCAAATACAGGATAAATGCGCTCCGACAAGGAGTGGAAAACGGCATGCTTGTGCCATCCCCTATTTGACTTGGCCAACTATGCCTCTCCTGGATTCGAGTTATCGCCTGCTATTCAATCATCGCCAAATATTGAGCGATCTACTCCAGGTCATTCTGCCGCTTTCCTTATTCAAGCAGTTGAACATACGACAGGCCCGTTCCGTTTCTCCTGTCTATGTAGGCCCCGCCCTGCAAGCGCGACAAGGGGATCTTGCCTGGCACATACCTTCCGCAGATAACTCCATGTCTGGGCTGTTGATCGGCATAGAGCATCAATCGCGCTCCGACCCCTATATGGTCTTTCGCGCCGGCACCTACAAGCATCTGCAAATCGAGTCCTTTCTAAAGCATGCAAAACAGCGCTCTTCCCTGCCTATTCCAATCATTCTGGTGCTGTATAGCGGCAAGCCTGCCTGGACGGCCCCAGTTCAATGCACTTCTTTTTTCTCGACGGCAGACTACCCGTTGCTCTTAGAACACATACCGCAGCAAACATATTGGCTTATTGACCTTAAAAAACACACTATGTCGCGCTCTTTGCAAGAACCCAATCTCTTTCTGCTGTTTTGCCAACTGCAACACAATCAGGGGCTGGCGCATGTCAGCGCCTTGCTGCAGACTGCTCTAAATACTTGCCAGGATCAGACTTTTCTTCGCGACCTGGCCGCCTGGATCAACCAACTGGTCCTGCCCCGTTGCCTGCCCCATTTGACGCTCCCCCACCATGTGCATTTGAAGGACATACGCGCCATGCTTGAAGACAACTCCGACTCCTGGCTGCATCAATGGGAAAGCCAAGGCATACAGAAAGGCTTGGTACAAGGCCTGCAACAAGGCCGCCGCCAGGCACAGCAAAATACGCTGATCCGGCAAATCCGGCATAAATTCGGACGTTTACCCCGCGCTCGACACCAGCAACTGATCCAGGCCAGCTCCCGCCAGCTTGCTGTCTGGAGCCTGCTCGTGCTGGATGCCGCCACGCTTGATGATCTGTTTCATGCCGGGCCATCAGCCTCATCCTGATCGACCCTGCCTTTGCAAAACAAGCCCCGAAACCCACCCTAAGAAAGAGGGGCGCACCATGCGCCCCTCTTTCTACCCTGAAGCATACGGATGCATGCCGGTCATGCGTTTCGATGCACGCTCAGTCCTGCAAAGCTTTGCGCCACGGGCATGATTTCAATATAGTTCACATTCATGTGAGCCGGCGCATTCAGGATCCAGCAAATCGTTCCAGCCACATCCTCGGGAGTCAGCGCCTGTACATTCTGGTAGAGCGCCGCGGCTTTTTCATCGCTGCCCAGCCGCACCTTGGAAAAATCTGTGCCCGAGCACAGGCCCGGCGCCACGGTCGATACCCGCAAGGCCGTGCCGGCCAGATCGGCCCGCAAATTCTTGCTGAAATGATGCACGAAGGCCTTGCTTGCGCCGTACACATTACCGCCCGCGTAAGCATAGGCACCGGCGGTGGATCCCAGATTGATCACATGGCCCCGGTTCTGTGCCACAAAGGCAGGCAGCAATGCATGGGTAATATGCAGCAAGGAGCTGATGTTGGTGCTGACCATGGTGTCCCATTGCTCCAGACTGGCTTGCTGCGCGGGTGCCACGCCCAATGCAAGGCCGGCATTGTTGACCAGCACATCAATATCCGGAAAGCGGACGCGCAGATCGGCCAGCACGGCGTCCAATGCAGCGCGATCAGTCAAGTCGACGCTGACCGGCACAAACCGTTCGCCCAATTCAGCCGCCAGCGCCTGCAATTTCTCCTGGCGACGGGCCAGGCCGATGACGGTATGCCCTTCTGCCACCATCTGCCGCGCAATGGCGGCTCCAAATCCCGACGAAGCTCCGGTGACGACTGCGGTTTTCATGTTGCTTTCCTATACTTCAGGCTGATGCCCGCCGGACAAGCCGGCGGACGATTAAAGTATCAAGAATAGCAAAAAAGACTGCTCTGGTCAGAGACTGGCCGGACGCTCCAGGCCCAGATGGCCGCGCAAGGTGCTGTGCGTGTATTCCTGGCGGAACAATCCGCGCTTCTGCAGTACGGGAATTACCTGTTCCACAAAATCACTGACTCCATCCGGCAAGGAAGGCGGCATCAGGTTGAAGCCATCCGCCCCTTCGTTGCGCCACCAGTGCTCGATCTGGTCGGCAATCGATTCCGGCGTACCCACCATGGTGCAATGCCCGCCCCCGGCGGCCAACCGTCCCAGCAGTTCGCGCACGCTAGGCTGCTCGGTCTGAATAATGCGCAGCACAGTGGCATAGCGGCCCTTCGGCCCTTTGAAGCTTTCCAGCGGCGGCAAGGATGGCACAGGCGCATCCAGCTCCCAACCTGTGCAGTCCTGCCCAATGAACGAACCCAATTGCCGCAGCGAGGTCTGCGCCGGCAGCAGCTCATCCAGTTCGCGCTGCTTGCGGCGCGCCTCCTCCATCGTGGAACCCACGTAGGTCACCAGACCCGGCATAATGGGCAGCGGCACGCCCCGCCCGGTCGCCTGCACACGCCGTTTCATGTCGCGGTAATAGGCCTGCGCGGACGGCAGATCATAAGCCACGGCATAGATGGCTTCGGCCTTGCGGGCCGCCAGATCGCGGCCATGCTCGGACGCCCCTGCCTGAAACAGCACCGGCTGCCCTTGAGGCGAACGCGGCAAGGTCAAGGGCCCGTCCACCAGAAAATGCTCGCCCTCATGACCGATGGGGCGGACTTTCTCCACCTGCGCATAAGCGCCCTGGCGATCCAGACTCAGTGCGTCGTCCGTCCAGGAATCAAACAGTTTCAAGGCCGTATCCACGAATTCTTCAGCGCGGGCGTAGCGCCAGGTATGGTCAGGCATGGTTTTATAGCCATGATTGCGCGCCTCCGCATCGAACATGGATGTCACGACGTTCCAGCCCATGCGCCCCTGGGACACATGGTCCAGAGAACACAGCATGCGTGCCGCAACAAAAGGCGTGTAGAACGTGCTGGATACGGTGCTGATCAGGCCGATGCGCTCGGTCGCACGGGCCAATGCCGACATCAGCGTCAAGGGCTCCAGAAACCAGCGCGGACCGTCAGAGACATTATCCGTGGACTGTCCGTCGGCAAAGAAAATGGCGTCCAGCTTGCCCTTCTCGGCCAGTTGAGCCAGTTCCTCGTAGTAGCGCGGATCACCGAGGCGCTCGACCTGGGACGCGGGATGGCGCCAGGCGGCACGATGGTGGCCGCAGCCCATGATGAAGAGATTGAAGTGCAGCTGTCTCATCCGTTTTTCACCAATCCGCCATCAACCACCAGATTCTGCCCTGTAACGGCACGCGCCCATGGACCGGCGAAAAACAGCGCCGCATCGGCAAATTCATCCGGCGTGGTCACCCGGCGCAGCGGCGTGCTGGCGGCGATCAGGTCGAATACTTCTTCCGGCGTGGCCGCAGACGCATCGGTGGTGCGCAGCAGTCCGCCCGAAATCATGTTGACGGTGATCTGCTGCGGCCCGAGATCATGCGACAAAGTGCGCGTCAGCGACAACAAAGCGGCTTTGGCGGCCGTATAGTCGTGATACGGCACGACGGGATTCTGGAACAGATTGGTGCCGATATTGATGATGCGCCCAAAGCCGGCTTCCCGCATGCCCCCCAGAGCGGCTTGGGTGGTGTTCAGCGCCCCGCCCACCACGCCTTCCAATTGCTGATGCAGATCGGCCCAGCGCAGCGTATCCGCATGCGGACGCGCGTCGCCGTTGAACTTGAATGCAGGCAAGGCGTTATTGACAACCGTGGTGATGGGCGCGCCGAAATGCTCGCGAGCCGTGGCGAACAAGGCACGCAGCGCCTGAGCGTCGGTCACGTCGGCTTGCACGGGCAGGCATTGCGCGGGAAACTCGGCCGCCAGGGCCTGTGCGGCCTGGGCGCTGTTCAGATAATTGATGACCACCCGGGCGCCTTGCCGCGCGAAAGCGCGCACCAGGCTGGCGCCCAGGCCACGCGCGCCGCCGGTCACCAGGACCACTTGACGTGAAAGTTCCGACATTTTTTCCAGAGACATGACATTCCTTCCAAAAATTCGGCGAGGATGTCAGCTCTGCAGGGGCAGAAACCAGGCGTTGGACATCCCTTCGCCAGTATGAGCTGGATCAGGTTCGACGGGTTTTATCTCAGCCCTTGCATGAAGGACACCCCGTGTCGCACGGCAGACCATAGCATAGAATCCACGCAATCGTCTCGATTGACTTTCCCGCTGCGCTCTCCTAAGCTTTCTCGCAGTTCCTGGGGGAGTCCTTAACGGGCTGAGATTCCGCTTACATGCGGTAACCCTTCGAACCTGATCCGGGTCATGCCGGCGAAGGGAAGGAAACGCGGCCCAGCGGCCCGCCCGCCACACTTGACGCGGTGCACGCCGTCCTAGATGCCCCATTTCTCATCCCTCCATTCTTGTCCGCCCCGCATCCATCCCGGATGTTCTGGCGGGTTTGCGCCCACACACGCGGGCTTTGGGGAGATAACAACATGCTGGACCAGAACGCCACTTTGCTGTGGCTGATTGCCTTTTCAACACTGTTCGCCGTCGCCGGCGTGCTCTATGCCCGCCAACAGAACAGTTCGCTGGAGGACTTCGTCGTGGCGCGCAACAGTCAAAGCGCGCTGGCGACCATCCTGACGCTGCTGGCTTCGTCACTGGGCGCCTGGATTCTGTTTTCACCCGCCCAGGCCGCCACCTGGGGCGGCCTGTCCGCCGTCATCGGCTACGCGCTGGGCTCCATGTCGCCGCGCTTGGCCATGATTCCCTTGGGCAAGCGCATGCGCGAGCTGCTGCCGCGCGGCCACAGCCTGACCGAGTTCGTCATCGCCCGTTACGGCCGGCCCATGTACGCGCTGACACTGCTGATCATGCTGTTCTACATGTTCATCGCCATGACCGCGGAAATCACCGCCATGTCCAAGATGATCACCCTGATCGCACCTATTCCGCTGTGGGTCACGGCCAGCGTGGTGCTGATCGCCACCCTGATCTACACCTCCTACGGCGGTCTGCGCGCCTCCATCTTTACCGACAAGGTGCAGATGCTGGTGATCGTGCCCATGCTGTTCCTGATCGTGCTGTTTGGCTGGCAGGCCGTAGGCGGCCCCGCCCAACTGCTGCGCACCGTGGAAATCCAGGCTCCACGCCTGGTCGAGTTAAGCGACCCCGTCGGCGTCAAGGCCGGTCTGACCTTTTTTGTCGCCATCCTTCTGACAGGCCTGTTCCACCAAGGGAACTGGCAGCGCATCTACGCCGCGCAAAGCGACAGGGCCATGCGCAACGGCTTTCTGCTGGGCGGGCTGTTCGTAGCGCCCTTTATTTTCCTGATGGGCCTGTTCGGCCTGGCGTTTGTGGGCCTGGGAGGCCAGGGCGACAGCTCCGTGGCCCTGTTCAACGTGATCCTGCCCCACGTGCCGGTGTGGTTCCTGATCTTGCTGATTCCGCTGGGTCTGTCCCTGGTCATGAGCAGCGCGGATACCGTCATCAGCGCCGTATCCAGTCTGGTGGCCGTGGATCTGGGCCGCTTGATGCCCCAGCGCAGCACCGCCCAGATGATGCGTCTGGCGCGCTGGCTGGTCTGGTTGTGCGCCGTGCCGGTTCTGATCGCCTCGTCCCAGGGCTACAGCGTGTTGTACTTGTTCCTGCTGGCGGATCTGCTGTGCTCGGCAGCGGCTTTTCCAGTCTTTTTTGGCCTTTACAGCCGCCGCTATGACGGTTTCACGGCCACCGTCAGCACCGTAGCGGGTCTGGTGGCCGGTCTGGCCATCTTCCCGCGACCCAACGGCCCGCTGGACTACTTACTGGAATCCTTTGTGCTGGCGGCCGTCGTGCCGGCTGTCGTCACGGCCCTCATCATGCCCTTGCGACGTCATCTGCCGCATTTCGACTTCAGCAAGCTGGCTGGCTCCACCCGCGTGCTGGACCAGGGCTGACGTCCTGACCGTTCAAGGCTGCGCCTGCTCCTGTGGCGCAGTCAGCAGAATCAGTTCCACCCGGCGGTTGTTGGCACGACCGTCCGCCGTGCCGTTATCGCCCAGAGGACGCGTATCGGCATAACCAACGGCGCTCAGGCGCCGGCTGCTGACGCCATTGGCCTCCAGATAGCGCACAACGCTGCCGGCCCGCGCCCCGGACAACTCCCAATTGGATGGATAGCGGTAGCTGCGGATAGGCACGGAATCCGTATGACCTTCGATAACAATCTGGTGCGGGGTGGAGTTCAGCACCGTCACCAGCTTGCGCAACACGCCCAGGCCTTCCAGGCCCAGATCGGCTCCGCCTGACGAGAACAGGATTTCGCTATTGATGCGGAAACTGATCGACTTGTCGTTGACCACGATGTCGATATCGTCCCCCAAACCATCCAGTTGCAGACCGTGATTGCCCTCTCCCTGAGCCGGGCCTTTGCCGCTTTCAGGCAAGAGCCCGGCTCCGGCCGGCATCACTCCGGCGCCGGCAGCGCCCGCCTGGGCGATAGCGGTAGGGCCGCCTTGAGCCTGGCCGGCTTCCTGGGCGCGTTTGCCGGCAAAGGACAACATCACAATCATCAGCACCAGCAGCAGCGTCATCATGTCCAGATACGTCGTCAGCCAGGACTCTTCCTCCTCGGGCGCGGCCAGTGTCGGCTCGTTCCAGGGCCGCCCCCGCCGCCCGGCCAGATTGCGGGCCAATTGCTGCTCAGCCATGTCGCGCCGCGCCTCTTCAAGCTCTTTCTGGACCGCTTTCTGGCGGTCCGCCAGCTCGCCCAGCGTAGCGTTCTGATCGATGCGTGCCATGGCGCTCAGCTCCGCTCAGGGGCGGGGTCCGGATCATCGTCACGGCCGCCTCGGTCGTTGATCTCGTCCTGATATTGCGCCATGAAAGAGTTCAGCGTTTCACGCATCAAGGCCGGCCCACGACGCTGGCTCATCATGGATACGCCTTGCATGATCATGTTCATCAGCACCACACGCTGCTCGGTGCGGCGCTCCAGCTTCACAGCCACCGGCTTGAAGACCAGATTGGACAGCAAAACCCCATAGAACGTGGTCATCAGCGCCAGGGCCATCTGCTGGCCGATGGAGGTGATGTCGCCGTCGCCCAGCAGAAACATCAGGTTGACCAGACCGATCAGCGTACCCACCATGCCGAAAGCCGGCGCAAAGCTGGCCATCAGGCGAAACAACTGGGCTTCCGCATGCTCGCGGGCGCGCAGACGACTTATACGCCATTGCAGCAGATCCTGAATATCTTCTTCGGGCGCACGGTCGATCACCAGTTGCACCCCGGTCTTCAGGAACGGATTGGCAACTTTCTCCAAGGCGTTTTCCACGGCGCGGATGTCACCCATCATCCACAAACGCGAGATATTGATCAGCTCGTCCATGTCCTGCTGCGTGTACAGGCGCTCGTTGCGCAGCACCGTGCCGATCAGTCCGAAAATGCGGACCACTTCGCTCAAGGGGTAACTGATGAAGGTCGCCGCCAAGGTGCCCACCAGCACGACGGCCAGGCTGGGCAGATCGACGAACAAAGCGGGATTTTCAGCCGTGAAAAAAAGAATGACGGCGAACAGCAGCACACTGGCCACGATGCCGATCAGGGTAGAGGGATTCATGCACAAGTCCTGGTTGCGGGCCCGATGGCCATCACCCCTACATATCGGCAGCAACAGGACTTTCTTTAGGTGTGAAGATTGATCTGTATCAAATCAATACAGCTCGGACGGCGCGGCAAAGCCCAAACCCTGAAGCGCTTTGTCAGCGAGCCCGGTCGTACCAGACTTGAATATCCGCCTGCACCCGCACGGGTAAGGTGCTGCCCGCCCAGGTCCAGACCTCGTGCTGCAGCACAAAGCCGCGCCGCGCGTCCTGGCCTGCAAAGGCTCGTGTGCTCAACAAAGCACCATTCATGTCCACACAAGCGCCAGTTCCGTCCAGGCATAAACGGCTTTTCAGTACGGCACGCCCGCCATGCCGATAGCTGATCTGCACCCGGGTGATGGTGAGCGCCTGCGTCGAATCGAGCAGCTCCCGCGGCGCGGAGAACGATTGCGCCGTGCGCGGCGAGCCCGTCGTGATCGGTCGGCTCAATTGCTGGGCGCTCCATTGCAAGGACGAAGCCTGGGCCGGCATCCCGAACAATCCCATCGACATTAAAAAACTGTTCAAAAAAACAGCCAATCTCTTTTTCATCATAGTTTCATCAGAATTCACTGTATTTTTATACAGATAAAATACGTCCCTTAATAAAAGCGGAAGCCTTACTTAAGTTTTTTTTCAACTCTTGCATGTAAGACTCTAATATAAATGGACATTTTTCTGGTAGCATTAGCGCACGGTCCTGATTAGAAGTACTGTTTCTCGCCCACGGAAACGACGATGCACCCATACAGAAAAAAGAATTTTATACGCGCCGCGCTCAGCGTTTTGTTTTTAGCGCCTTTTTCCGCCGCCCCACTGGCCCAGACTCTCGCCCTGGCTCCCCAGGCCATCATGGCCGAGCCGGCTTCGGCTGTCAGCTACAAAGCGCCGCATCTGATCTTCAAGAAAAACCTGCAGCCGGTCACCTATACCGAGAATGACAGCCAGCGGGCGCTCAATGCGCTCAAGCACGATGCCCTGATCCAGAATGCCGCCCTGCGCTCGGAAATCGCCTTCGTGCAGGACCTGGAATCGTCCACCGTGCTGTACCAGAAGAACAGCGACGCCGTACGCCCTATCGCTTCCATCACTAAACTGATGACCGCGCTGGTCGTGGCCGAATCCGGCCTGCCCATGGACGAGACCCTGGAGATCATCGATGACGATGTGGACCGCGTCAAATATTCCAGCTCGCGCCTGAGCGTCGGTTCCGCGCTGAGCCGCGCCGACATGATGCATCTGGCCCTGATGTCCTCCGAAAACCGTGCCGCCCACGCCTTGGGCCGCAGTTATCCCGGCGGACTGGCCGCTTTCGTGCGCGCCATGAACGACAAAGCCCGCTCCCTGGGCATGCGCAATACGCACTTCGTCGAGCCTACCGGCCTGTCCAGCGACAACGTCTCCAGTCCGCGCGACCTGGTCAAGCTGCTGGCCGCCACCAGCAAGCAGCCGCGCATCCATCAATACACCACCAACGACCAATACTCGGTTCAGGTCGGTCGTGGCCGGCAACTGGTGTTCAACAACACGAATCGTCTGGTCAAGAACGCCAATTGGGATATCCAGGTTTCCAAGACCGGTTTCATCAACGAAGCCGGCGAATGCCTGGTGATGCTGACCAAGATCGAAGACCGCGAAGTCGCCATCGTGCTGCTCAATTCCTCCGGCCGTTATTCCCGGATCGGTGATGCGGTGCGTATCCGCAATCTGGTGGAAAAATCCAATGGCCTGGCGATGCTGTAAGCGCCGCAGCCGGCTTGCTTTGCTCTCGACGTTGGAAAAGCCCAACCTCGAGAGCCGCTGTTTTTGAATACCGGACTGCGTTCAGGTTAAAATACCGAGTGGACGGCACTGCCCGTCTACTCTTGCCAGGACGACCTGGCGCTTTCTCTTGCCTGGGGACGACCCCGCTTCTCTTTCATGGAAAGAACGGCGATGCCTGCTCCCTCTGCCAAAACCCGCACCCCCAGAACTACTTGGCTCAAGCTCGGCTGGGCCTGGCTGGTCGTGATTGCCTTTACCCTGAGCGGCAGCGCCTGGCTGGCCGAGCCTTTGACGCCCATGGTCGCGCTGGTATGTTTCACCGTCCTGTTCTTCACGATCATAGCCGCGTCTTTCGGCGTCGTGCACGAAGCCGATCTCCTGGCCCACAAGCTCGGAGAGCCCTACGGCACCTTGATCCTGACTTTGTCCATCGTGTCGATCGAGGTCATCCTTATTGCGTCGGTCCTGCTCGGACAAGGCGAATTCCCCACCATAGGCCGGGACTCCATCTTCGCGGTCATGATGATCATCATCAACCTGGTCATGGGAGTCTGCCTGATCGCAGGCGGCCTTAAGTACGGAGAACAAGAGTTCAACGCGCAGGGCACCAACGCCTATCTGGCCATGATTGTCCTGCTGACGGGCACCGCGCTGGTCATGCCCAATCACCTGTCGGGCGCGGGCGAGTTCACGGTTTTGCAGGCCTGGACAATAGCGGGCATCACTGCGGTGCTGTATGCCGTTTTCCTGTTGCTGCAAATGCGCCAGGAAAAAAGGCTCTTCATCCAGCCCCCCCTTGGGCATATGGCTGTCGCGGCGGCGGTCCCACCAGCGTCGCAAGCGGAAAAATCCGCAAACGTCGCCACGGGGAATGACAAGGCCGAGATCCTGCGCAGCAGCCTGCTGCTCCTGGGCATGATCATCCCCATTGTCCTGCTGGCCCATCACCTGGCCATCGTCATCGACTACGGCGTAGCAACGGCAGGAGCTCCGGTCGCCGTCAGCGGAGTCCTGATCGCCATCATCGTCTTCACGCCCGAATCGCTGACCGCTGTCAAAGCCGCCCTGAACAATGAAATGCAACGCGCCATCAACCTGTGCCTGGGGGCTTTTGTCTCCACCGTCGGCCTGACCGTCCCCGCCGTGTTGATCATCGGGCTGCTGACCGGCAAGCAGGTCATCATGGGCATCTCTTCGGTGGAGACCGTGCTGCTGGGCTTGACGGTCTTGCTGGGCATGCTGACCTTCAACGGCCAACGCACCTCGATCATGCAAGGCGCCATGCATTTGGCCTTGTTCATCACCTACGGCTTTCTGTTGTTCAATCCCTAAGCAGAAGGGTGGCCCAAGACCGTCGGGCCATCCTACAATCTCCCCATGTGCATCGCTTATATCGCCGTGGGAGTCAATGCCGATTGGCCCCTGATCATTGCGGCCAATCGTGACGAATTTCATGCCCGCCCCGCGCAGGCGGCACGCCCCTGGCCTCAAGAGCCGGGAATCCTGGCCGGCCGGGACTTGCTCGCCGGCGGCACCTGGCTCGGACTGGAGCAAAAGCGCGGACGGCTGGCCTTGCTGACCAATTATCGGGAGCCGCTGCTGGCCCCCGAGCCTGGACGGCGCTCACGCGGCGAGCTGATTCCGCAATTTCTGCGCGCCAACCAACCAGCGCATGCCTTCTTGCACGAACTCCACGCGCAGGGCGAACACTATGCGGGTTTCAACCTGTTCACACTGCAATGGCCTGTCTCGTCCAGCCCTATGCAGACAGACTACTACAGCAACCGGCACCCGCAAGGCCATCCTATGGCCCTGGGGCCCGGCGTGCGGGTGTTGAGCAACGAATGGCTGGACAGCCCCTGGCCCAAAAGCTTGTACCTGAAGAACACGCTGGATGCCGACCATTTCGACGGATCGGAGCAGGCGCTGGAGCACTTATTCTCGGCCTTGCGTCACGACCAGCCGGCGCCGGATGCAGATCTGCCGCGCACAGGCCTGAGCCTGGAGCGCGAACGCTTGCTGAGCAGCCCTTTCATCGTCAGCCCTGATTACGGTACGCGCTGCTCGACCGTCATTGTCGTGAACCGGCAAGGCCAGGGGCTGCTGCGCGAGCGCAGCTTCAACGCCCAGGCCATTCTGGTGCAACAGCACGACTGGTATTTTCAATGGCCCGCACTGAACACGCCCGACGAGTACAAAGCGGACGCAGCCGCGATGCCCGAGTCTGCCGCCATCTTGTCCCACCCTTCTCCCAACAGCAAGGAAACATCATGAATGCCCGTCTTTCCCTCGCTGGCGCAGGTCTGGCCCTGGCACTGCTGGCCGGCGCCGCCCAAGCCCAGGAGTTGCCTGCCAGCCAATACTACGGCGCTACGGAATACATCAGTGGCGGCATCGGCAGCGACGAGTCCCAGTTATTCCGCCTGGCGCGCAAGAACTACCCGCTCTCGGTGAATTTCTCTGCCAATCTGGGCGAAGACCGGATGGGCTTTGTGTCCGACGTGCAATTGGTCATCCGCAACAGCAACGATCAGACCGTGCTGAACAGCCTCATTGACGGCCCCTACTGCCTGATCCGCCTGCAACCGGGCGCCTACAAGGTTTTCGCTACTTATCAGGGCGTAACGCAGGAACGCAGCGCCGAAGTCGTGGACGGCCAGCCGCACGAAATCAATTTCATGTGGAAGTAGGATAGTTACGTTGGTAGATCTGCGGCCCCATGGCCTGGATCTGCTCGGCAATCAATTGCTCGAAGGGCCGCAGCAAAGGACTGAAATCCCGCTGCGGCTCCAGAATCTGCAACACCCGCACAATGGCCTCCAGGGTGGACACCGCTTGCGGGTCAGGCGCCTTGCGCAAGCGATAGCGCGACGGCGGCCCTTCCGGCAAGACCCAGCGCGGCATGGCTTGCAGGACAGGATTCATCATCAGGATACGGCGCGCCTTGCGCCAGGTTCCATCCGGCACCACGATCAAATCAGGCAACCCGCCTGTTGCGCCTGACTCTGCTTGCACAGGCCACTGCCCGGCAGTGACCGCCTCGCTGCCGGGAAACAACAGCACGGCGCGCCCCGCCTGCGCCAGGCGCATCGGCAAGGCGTCAAAACACTCCCCCACCCACAGTTCCGTGTCCTGCAATCCCAGATGCGCCAGGCGCGCCGTGTTCAACGCATGTCGAGCCTCGGACGTATGTTGCAGGATCAAGATGGGGCATGGCTGCTCCAAGGAAGGAATCAAGGGGCACAGGCAGCGAGCCTGGGGCCGCTGGCAACGCGCACAACGACGGGAAGGGGTATCGAAAGAAGAGCTCATGTCGAAAAACAGCCATGGGAAGCAATCATTATAAAAGCCCTTGAAGACACAACGGTTTGGGCAATTTCCATAAAATACTGTATATTTATACAGCATAAAGGAAACAGCCATGAATACCTCCCTGCGCCCCCTGCTCGATCTGCATCCGTCATTGTGGTCCGGCCAGCATTGGTCCCAGACCGCCGCCTCCTGCCTGTCCAGCGGCTTCGCCGAACTGGATGCCGAGCTGCCCGGCGGCGGCTGGCCCGTCGGCCATCTGGTGGAATTGCTGGCCCCTCTGGAAAGCAATGTCCTTTCCCTGCTCCTGCCCGCCTTGCATGCGCTGGAAGCCGATCGACTGCGTGTCCTGGTCGCTCCTCCTTACCAACCCGTGCACCAGGCCTGGCGTGCACCGGCCAACGCGCCCTGCTCAAAGCCTCGTACGGATCACGCCCTGCCCCCGCTGCTCTGGGTGCGCAGCTCTCACATGTCCGATACCTTATGGGCCAGTGCGCAGGCGTTGCGCCATGGTCATTGCGGCGCCGTCCTGACCTGGTTGCCTGCACAGGTGCCTTTGGCCTCTCTGCGCCAATTGCAATTGCTGGCCAGCCAAAGCGATAGCCTGTTCTTTTGTCTTCGCCCCGCTGGCGCTGCCTTGCCTCCCAGCCCGGCCTTGCTGCGGCTTCAGTTGGTCAATCGCCAAGATACGCAAGGACACCCCTGGCTGGATGTGCACATCCGCAAACGGCGCGGCCCGCCCTGCCCCCAGCCCATTGCCTTGCGCCCCCAGCACTTCACTACCCCGATGCCCTCCCCGGCCGCTCACCATGCCCCTCTGGTTATGCCTGCTCCTGCCCGGCAGCAACACTTCGCCTGAGTCCTGCCTGCCGCACGCCCAGACCGTGACACCCCTGCTGCTGCGCTACAGTCCGCAATTGGCACAGCCTCAGCCTGGGGTTCTGCTCCTGAACCTCAGCGCCAGCCTGATGCTGTTCGGCGGTCTGCGCAAACTCTACGCCCGCATTCAACAAGACCTGGCCCCCCTATTGGCCCATACCCGCCTGGCATTGGCCCCGACAGCCCGAGGCGCTTGGTTGCTGGCCTTGGCCGCCACGGCACAACGCCGATGCCTGCGCCGCCTGCCGACACAGCTGGACAAGCTGCCGGTTGGATTGCTAACCCCTAATCCCGACGAACTGCGCTGGCTGCACAGCCTGGGGTGCCGATACCTGGGGCAACTGCGCCAACTTCCCCGCGACGGCTTGGCCCAACGCGGGCTGGGTGCGCTTTTGCTGCGCCTGGATCAAGCATATGGCGACCGGGAGCTGATCCTGGATTGGCTCCAGGCTCCACCCGCTTTTCAATTATCCCTGGAACTGGACTTCGCCTCGCGCGCCAGCGGCCCTTTGCTGCATGGCGTCAAACGCCTGCTGCTCGCCCTGGAAAAATGGCTGGAACAACGCCAGCTGGCCTGCGGGCAATTGCTGATTCTGCTGCAGGGTCAGACTCGTCCCGCAGGGCACGAAGCCAGCCTGAATATCCAAATGGCGCGCTCCTGCTGGCGCGGCGACGACTTTCTGCCCTTGCTCCAGGAGCGTCTGCAGCAGATCCCCCTTCAAACGCCTATCGAGCGCCTGGAGCTGCACGCCCTGCAGTTGCACCCCCGCCAGGCCTGCCCCAGCAGCCTGTTCCCGGACGCACGGCATTGGCAGGAACAGGATCAGCGCCTGCTGGAACGCCTGCAGGCCAGACTGGGCGCAGACTGCATCCTGGCGCCCGCGCCACAAGCCAGCCACCTGCCCGAGCAGGCCAATCACTGGCAGCCCGCCTTAGCGCCCGCCCAGACCGGCCCGACCCAAAGCCCCGGGCTGCAGCGTCCGGCCTGGATGCTGGAACCTGCCCAAGCACTGCTCCACGAACAGCATGCCGTCTGGCTCAATGGCCGGCGGCTGCGTCTGATGCAGGGACCGGAACGCATACAGACAGGCTGGTGGAGTCCGGACGGACACCGTCAGCGCGACTATTTCGTGGCGCAGGACGAACAGGGCCACCGCTACTGGGTCTACCGCGACCTGACCCAGGAGCAAGCCTGGTTTCTGCACGGAGTATTCGGATGATCGCCTCCGACGATGCCGGCCTGCTGTATTCCGAACTGGACTGCATATCCAACTACAGCTTCCTGACCGGCGCTTCACACCCCGAAGAATTGCTTAGCCGAGCGGCCGAGCTGGGCTATCAGGCCCTGGCTCTGTGCGATTACGCCTCCATGGCAGGAGTTGTGCGCGCTTACGCCCAAGCCAAGACCACCCCCTCCATCCGCCTGCTGGTCGGCAGCCGGTTCCGGTTTTTTGGTTCGTGGGATGAGCACGAACCGCCCCTCGCGCCGGCCCCGCACGATACGCACGAACTGCTGATCCTGCCGCGCAACAAACAGGGCTACGGCAACCTGTGCCAGTTCATTTCCCTGCTGCGCCAATCCCTGGACCTGAAAACCCAGCCTGATATTCCCTGGTCCTGGCTGCTTCGGGCTCGCAGCGGGCAGGACGCCGAAGCGCTCCAGGACTGCCTGCTGATCTACAAGCCGCGCTACGGCCTGCCCGCACAAGAGATCGCGGCCCAGGCGCGCCGCCTGCAAGCCTTGTTTCCTGCCCGCCTGTTTCTGGGCGTCAGCCTGCATCGTCGCGACCAGGACGCCAGTCATTTGCAGCACGTGCGACTGGCTTCCCAGCAAGCCGGCTTGCGCTGCGCCGCCTTGGGCGGCGTGCACATGCATGTGCGCTCGCGTCAGCCCCTGCACGACACCCTGAGCGCCATACGCCTGAAGACCCCGGTGCAGGAATGCGGCTGGGCACTGCCCGGCAATGCCGAACAGCACCTGCGCACCCGCCTGCAACTGGCCAACCTGTACCCCGCCGACCTGCGCGAAACCACAGACCAGATCCAGCAGCTCTGCCAGTTCTCGCTGAGCGAGATCCGCTATGAATATCCCGTGGAAATTGTTCCGCCCGGCATGAGCGGCATGGACTATCTGCGCCAGGAAACCGAACGCGGCCTGCGCAGGCGCTATAAAGACGGCATCAGCCCGGAATTGCGTGCCCGCCTGGAAGAAGAACTCTCTCTAATCCAGGACCTGCACTACGAATCGTATTTCCTGACCATCTACGACATCGTGGACCATGCTCGCCGCCAGGGCATTTTATGCCAGGGACGCGGTTCGGCCGCCAACTCTGCCGTCTGCTACTGTCTGGGCATCACTGAAGTGGATCCCGCCAGCAGCCATACCCTGTTCGCCCGCTTCATCAGCCGGGAGCGGGCCGAGCCGCCCGACATCGACGTGGACTTCGAGCATCAGCGACGCGAAGAAGTCATTCAATACATTTACCGCAAGTATGGTCGGGAGCGCGCCGCCCTGACCGCCGTAGTCATCACTTATCGGCGGCGCAGCGCCTTGCGCGATACAGGCAAGGCGCTGGGCATTCCCGCCGAACTGATCGAAGCCCTGATCCAATGCGACCGCGCCTGGCTGAAAGATACCCGCGTACAAGAAGAGATTCTGGCGCGCTTTCCCCAATGCCCCGCCGAACTGGCGCACATGTGGCTGTCGCTGACACGCCAATTGATGGGTTTCCCACGCCATCTGTCGCAGCATCCGGGCGGCTTTGTTATTTCTCAATCCCCCCTGCATCGGCTGGTTCCCATCGAAAATGCCACCATGCCAGGACGCAGCGTTGTGCAATGGGACAAAGACGACCTGGACGTGCTGGGCCTGCTGAAGGTGGATATCCTGGCGCTAGGCATGCTCAGCGCGCTGCGCCGCTGCCTGGACAGCATCAGCCGCGAGCGCGGCCAGCCGTATGAGCTGCAAGACATCAAACTCGATTGCAAAGACACTTTCGCCATGATCCAGCGCGCCGATACCATCGGCGTGTTTCAGATCGAATCGCGCGCCCAGATGAGCATGCTGCCGCGCCTGAAACCGGCCTGCTTCTACGATCTGGTGGTGCAGGTGGCCATCGTGCGCCCCGGCCCTATTCAGGGCGGCATGGTGCACCCCTATCTGGAGCGGCGCCGCGATCCCAGCAAAGTGGACTATCCCGCGCCCGAAATCCAGTATGTGCTGGAGCGCACCCTGGGCGTGCCCATTTTCCAGGAACAGGCTATGGAGCTGGCCATGGAGGCGGCCGGCTTCTCCGCCGACGAAGCCGACCAGCTGCGGCGCGCCATGGCGGCCTGGCGGCGGCGCGGCGGCCTGGGTCCCTTCGAAGAAAAGCTCAAAACCGGCATGGAAAAAAAAGGTTATGGTCCGGAATTTTCTCAACGCCTATTCGACCAGATCAGCGGTTTTGGCGAATACGGCTTCCCGGAAAGCCATTCCGCCAGCTTTGCCAAGCTAGCCTGGTTCAGCGCCTTCATCAAGTGCAATCACCCGCACCATTTCCTGGCCGCCATGCTGAACTCCCAGCCCATGGGCTTTTACGGTCCCAGCCAACTGGTTCAGGACGCCCGGCGCCACGGTGTACAGGTGCTGCCAGTGGATGTACAGCACAGCGAAGTGGAAAGCGCGATCTGCCCCGGACAGCGCGCCGTGCGGCTGGGCCTGCACATGGTCAAGGGTTTGAGCCAGGACGGCGCCCAGGCCATCGTGGCGTATCGGCAGGCCCATCCCGATCAGGTTCTGAGCCTGGCCGACCTGCGTCAGGCGCTGGGCCTGTCGCCCCACGACCAGCAAGCCCTGGCCCAGGCGCACGCCCTGCGCAGCGTCTACGGGCAGCGACGCAAAGGACTCTGGGAAGCACGCCGCCACAGCCAGCCCGGACTGCTCAGCCACGCCGAAACACCCAACACCACGCCGGTACTGCCTGCTGCCAGTGCAGGCCAGGAGGTGCTAAATGACTACCAATCCCTAGGGCTGACACTGGATCTCCACCCTGTGGCGCTGCTGCGCGCGCATCTGCAACAACAGCATTTCGTCCCCGCCAGCGAACTGAACGATTCCTTCCCCGACCGGCGTCTGGCGCGCGCCTGTGGACTGGTCACCACGCGCCAGCGCCCCGGCACCGCCAAAGGCACCATCTTCGTCACCCTGGAGGACGAAACCGGCAGTGTCAACGTGATCGTGCGGGATGAACTGGCCCAACAGCAGTCCAACGCCTTGCTGCAATCACGGTTAATGGGCGTCTACGGCATCTGGCAACGCGACGGCGCCGTCTGTCACCTGATCGCCCGGCGCCTGGTCAACCTGAACCATCTGGTGGGCGAGCTGGCCGCGCGCAGCCGAGACTTCCAATAGCTGACGCCAGGCTGGGTTAAAATAAACACTTTGCCCGTTCAACCAGGAATCACCATGAGTCAAACACTCAAGACACGTTTAGCCGACGACATCAAGACCGCCATGCGCGCTCGCGATAGCGAACGCCTGGGCACGCTGCGCTTTTTGCAAGCGGCCGTCAAACAGCGCGAAGTCGATGAACGCACCGAACTGGGCGATGCCGAGGTCACCGCCATCATCGAAAAGCAGGTCAAGCAGCGTCGTGAATCCATCCAGGCCTTTGAGCAGGCCGGTCGCACGGAAAGCGCCGACAAAGAAAAAGCCGAACTGGTGGTGTTGCAGGAATACCTGCCCCAGCAAGCCGATGCCGCTGAAATCGACGAAATTGTGGACGGCGCCATCGCCCAAGCCCAATCAGAAGGTGCACAAGGCCCCGCGCTGATGGGCAAGGTCATGGGCCTGGTCAAGGCCAAGCTGGCCGGCCGTGCCGACATGTCCGCCGTTTCGGGCTTGGTAAAGCAAAAACTGACCCCATGATGGACGCCTTGCAGGCCGAACAGCCCGTGCACAAGCAGGATTTTTTCGGCACCCACATCCCCTTGATGCAGCATCTGGGCCTGCGTACGGTATCCAGTTCGCCGGACGGCGTGGAAACCTTTCTGCCCTGGCAGGCCTGCAATGCCAACGCACGCGCCGACGTGCACGGCGGCACCCTGATGGCCGTGCTGGACTTCACGCTCAGCGCGGCCGCCCGGGCCTGCCGCCCCGGTTCAGGCATGGCCACCATAGACATGAACTCCCAGTTCCTGCTGCCCGCCCGCAGCGATGTCTGGTTTCGCACCCGCTGCCTTTTCCTCGAAGAAGACACGGCCTATTGCGAAGGCGGCGGCTACGACGAAAAAGGCCGCCTGCTGGTCAAGGCGGCGGCCACGTTCCGCATCGTGCGCGGCAGCTGAACCGCCCGCATATCGCGCCAACCCCCGGACGAGGTTCTGATCAGGCCCGGACAGACGCCTCTTCGCGCTCAAGGCCGGAACGCCCGAACAGCGCAGCCATCTCGGCCGCCGCCTCGCGCATGGGGCCCGCAAACTGCAGCAGCTCAGCCATGGAGCGCTGAGCCGTGGCGGCATGACACGCCAAGGCGGCCACCAACTGCTCCTGCTCATCGTAGACCGGCACGGCGATCGCTACCATGCCCCGCACGAACTCTTCATTGTCGATACCGATGCGCTGGCTGCGTATGCTGTCCAGCGCCTCTTCAAGGCGTGTCCGATCCACCAGCGAACGCGGCGTCAAGGCCTCGAGCGCAATCCGATCCAGCGTCTGTCGACGCTGCAGCTCTGGCGCCAAGGCCAGAAACAGCTTGCCACTGGCCGTGCAATGCAAGGGCACACGGGCGCCAATCTCCATACGCAGCTGCAGCCGCATAGGTTCAGGACTTTCCACCCGCGACAGATACTGCACCGTATCCCCGGCCAGCGCCGTCAGATTGCAGGATTCGCCGATGATGCCCACCAGGCGTCCCAGCACGTGCCGGCTGGCGCGCAGGAAATGAGGCGAACCGAGCAAACCCGCCGCCAAGTGATGCGCACGCGGCCCCGGCATATAGCCCCCGTCGCCCGGAACCCGCATCACATATGCCGCTTGCTCCAGAGACTGCAGAATGCGCAGCAGACTGCTTTTGGGCAGGCCTGTGCGCTGCGCCAGCTGGGCCAGCGTCTGGGCGTACTGCGTATGGCTCAGTTGTTCCAGCACGGTCAGGACTCTCAGGGAACGGCAATCTTCGGCCTGCATCACAGCCTCGCTATGTCACGATGAACGGTAAATGAAACGGAAATGATACTTAGCGTTCCATGCCCGGAACTTTCCGTGTTTACCCTATAAATGTTTCAGGCCTGAATCTTCAGACTGGCTGCACAAACAGAACTGGAGTGAGGCAATGGACACCACTGAAAGCGTCGACTATGTCATCGTGGGCGCAGGATCCGCCGGTTGCGTACTGGCCAACCGGCTCAGCGAAAACGGCAAATACACGGTCTGCCTGCTGGAGGCCGGCCCGCCCGACAGCAATCCCTGGATACACATTCCCATCGGCTACGGCAAGACCATGTTCAACCCGCAGCTGAACTGGGGCTTCCATACCCAGCCCGACCCCAATATGCTGAACCGGGAAATCTACTGGCCGCGCGGCAAGACCCTGGGCGGCTGCAGTTCCATCAATGGCCTGATCTACGTGCGCGGCCAGAAGCAAGACTACGATCACTGGGCTGCGCTGGGCAACAAAGGCTGGTCCTGGGATGAATGCCTGCCTTACTTTCGCCGTATCGAAAACAACGACCTGGGGTCTGGCCCCACGCGCGGCACCGACGGCCCGCTGCACGCCACCAGCATACGCACCCGCAATGAGCTGGTGGATGCGTTCATCGCATCGGCCCAGCATAATGGCATCCCGCGCGTGCAGGATTTCAATACAGGCGACCAGGAAGGCGCGGGCTATTACCAGTTGACCACGCACCGAGGCCGACGCTGCTCCACCGCCGTCGCCTTTCTGAATCCGGCGCGCGAACGTCCCAACCTGCGCATCAAGACCTTGGCCCAGGCCAGCGCCATCATCACCGAACACGGACGGGCCGCAGGCGTGCGCTATCGCCAAGGCGGTCAGATCAAGACTCTGCGGGCACGACGCGAAGTCATCCTGTCGGCAGGCGCGCTGCAGTCGCCCCAACTGATGCAGCTATCAGGTATAGGTCCGGCCGCGATGCTGCAGAAGTTCGGTATTCCCGTCGTGCGCGACATGGCCGGCGTCGGCCGGAATCTGCAGGATCACCTGCAGTTTCGCCTGATCTACGAAGTGAACAAGCCCATCAGCGACAACGACAAGTTGCGCTCGCTCTGGGGCAAGGCCAGCATGGGATTGCAATGGCTGCTGTTTCGCGGCGGCCCCCTGTCCATCGGCATCAATCAGGGCGCCATCTTCTGCAAGGCCCTGCCCGAGGCCCCCACGCCGGATATCCAGTTTCACTTTGGCACACTGTCGGCCGATATGGCGGGCGGCAAGGTGCATGACTTTTCCGGCTGCACGTTTTCAGTGTGCCAGTTGCGCCCCGAATCGCGCGGCCACCTGGAGCTGCGTTCGGCGGATCCATTCGACGCCCCCGCCATCCATCCCAACTACCTGGATACCGACCTGGACCGCCGCACGGCCATCGCCTCGATCAAGACTGCGCGCCGCATCGCCGGCAGCGGCCCGATGGCCGAACTGATGGCGCGCGAATTCCGCCCCGGTCACGAGGTGCAGACGGACGAGGAAATCCTGCATTTCTGCCGCGAATACGGCGCGACCATCTTCCACCCCACCGGCACGGCCTGCATGGGGCAGGCTGACGACCCCTTGGCCGTCGTCGATGCCCAATTGCGCGTGCACGGCGTACCTGGACTGAGAGTGGTGGATGCCTCCATCATGCCCACCCTGGTATCGGGCAACACCAATGTCCCCATTGTCATGGTGGCTGACCGCGCCAGCGAATTCATCCTGGCTGATGCTCGCCGTCAGGACAGCGGCGCCGATACGCCCGAGGCCAGAATCGCCGCCTGAATCCGCGCGGCAGCCCGCCGCGCCATCCGCAGTCTTGATCGCACACAGCACCCACCGGGACGCAGATCCCGGCATCACAGGAGACCATGCATGTCAGCAGATCAGAAAACCGTCAAACGCGTAGTGACGGCCTCCGTCATCGGCGCCACTATCGAATGGTACGACTTCTTCCTTTACGGCGTTGTAGCCGGACTGGTGTTCAACAAGCTGTACTTTCCCAGCGACGACCCCTATGTGGGCACGCTGCTGGCCTATGCCACCTTTGCCGTGGGCTTTATCGCCCGCCCGCTGGGGGGCGTGGTCTTCGGCCACTTCGGCGACAAAATTGGCCGCAAGAGCATGCTGGTGCTGACCCTGACCATCATGGGCGTGGCCACCATGGCCATCGGACTGATTCCCTCGTATGAAAGCATCGGTATCTGGGCACCCATACTCCTGCT
Source organism: Pseudomonadota bacterium (assembly GCA_023439305.1). Classification (GTDB taxonomy): domain Bacteria; phylum Pseudomonadota; class Gammaproteobacteria; order Burkholderiales; family Burkholderiaceae_B; genus Alcaligenes. Next base: position 12,377 of record JAEXOO010000041.1, on the reverse strand, counting down.
GGTCTGCCGCGTTTTTCAGGGCATAGGACTGGGCGGCGAATGGGGCGGCGCCGTGCTGATGGCCTACGAATACGCGCCGGCCAACAAGCGCGGCTTGTATGCCTCCTGGCCGCAGGTCGGCCTGGCCACCGGCCTGTGCCTGGCCTCGGGCGTGGTCGCCCTGCTCTCCAGCCTGCTGAGCGACGAACAGTTCCTGGCCTGGGGCTGGCGCATCGGCTTTCTAGGTTCCGTGCTACTGGTGCTGGTGGGCATGTACATCCGCCTGTCGGTCAAGGAAAGCCCCGAGTTCGAACAGGTCAAGAAAGAAAATGCGGAAAGCCAGATTCCTTTCGTGGACATGATCAAGCGCTACCCCGGCAACATCATCAAAGGCATGGGCGCGCGCTTCATCGACGGCGTGTTCTTCAATATCTTCGGGGTGTTCATGATCAGCTACCTGGCCGACCATCTGGCGCTGAGCCGCACCCAGGCGCTGACAGGCGTCATGGCCTCGGCCGTGGTCATGTGCTTCACCATTCCTTTCTTCGGAGCCTTGTCCGACCGCCTGGGCCGCACTCGCGTCTATTTCTGGGGTGCCTTGCTGACCGGCCTGTCGTCCCTGCCCGCCTTCTGGCTGATCACCACCCACAGCGACAATCTGATGATCGTCTGGCTGGCCATCGTCATCCCCTTCGGCATTCTGTATGCGTCTGTCTACGGCCCCGAAGCCGCCCTGTTCTGCGAGCTGTTCGACACCAAGGTGCGCTACACCGGGATCTCGTTTGTCTACCAGATGTCGGGCATCTTCGCCGCCGGCATCACGCCCATTATCTCGACCGCGCTGCTCAGGGCCAACGACGGCCAACCCTGGCTGATCGTAGCCTACACCATCGTCGTGGGCCTGATCTCGGCGATCAGCGTGGCCACCATCAAACCCACGACGCCGCAGCGCCATCCCCCCAAGCGCCACTCACCCGCCGGCAGCAAAGTAGGTGCCTAAGCTGAGATTAATGCGCCTGCAGATCCACCCCTACCTGGTATTCGCATTCGGGCGGCGCGTCCAGGTACGGGTAGTCGGTATAGCCCTTGGGGCCTTGGGTATAGAAGGTATCGCTTTCCCAGGCCGTCAGTGGCGCGCGCATCTGCAAGCGCAGCGGCAGGTCGGGATTGGACAGAAAAGCCTTACCGAACGACACGGCATCGGCCATGCCCTTGGATAAGGTGGTCTGCGCCGTCGGCAGATCGAAGTGCTCATTGGCAATGACGGCGCCGCCGAACTGGCATTTGATCAAGGGCAGCAAGCTGTCCGAGGCGGGGCTTTCGCGCAGGAACAGAAAGGCGATGTCACGCCGATCCAGTTCGCGCGCCACATAGGAGAACAGGCGCTGAGGATCGGAATCCTTCATGCCGTGCAGGCCGCCGCGGGGCGACAGGTGCACCCCCACCCGCCCCGAACCCCAGATCGCCACACAGGCGTCCACCACCTCCAGCAGGAAACGCGAACGGTTTTCGATGGATCCGCCATAGGCATCGGTGCGCGTGTTGGAGCCGTCGTGCAAGAACTGGTCGATCAGGTAGCCATTGCCGGCATGGATCTCCACGCCGTCGAACCCGGCGCTCAGGGCGTTCTGAGCGGCCACGGCGAAGTCGTCCACGACATCGGCGATTTCCTCGGTGTGCAAAGCACGTGGAACCACGAAAGCGCGTTCGGGCAGCAAATGGCTGACCTTACCTTCGCAAGCAATGGCGCTGGGCGCAACCGGCATCTGTCCGTACAGAAATTCGGGGTCCGAGACACGGCCCACATGCCACAGCTGCAGCACAATGCGTCCGCCCTTGGCATGCACGGCCTCGGTGATGTGGCGCCAGGCTTCTACCTGCGCGCTGCTCCAGATGCCCGGCGTGTGCGCATAGCCCACGCCTTGCGGCGACACAGAGGTCGCCTCGGTTACAATCAGCCCCGCACTGGCGCGCTGGCAATAGTAGATCCGCATCAAATCGTTGGGCATGCGCCCTTCCGAGGCACGCGCACGTGTCATCGGCGCCATGATGATGCGGTTTCTGAGTTCAATATCGCCCAGTTTGATAGGGTCAAACAAACTTGCCATTGTTTTACACTGTCCACTATTGAAGTTCTTCCCGGATCGATGCGACACGCGCCCAAGGGAATACCCGATAAGGGTTTTTACCAGATTTTCCTTTATACCACCAACGCTTAATTTGACTTACAAGTCTTTCAAGCCTCAATCGGATCAATGACCTATGGCACAGTTTGCAGTAATCGGGCTAGGCCGCTTCGGCTCGGCCGCCGCCCTGGAACTGATGAAAATGGGGCATTCCGTCCTGGGCGTGGACACCAATCCCAAGCTGGTGGACAAATACGCTGATCAGCTCAGCCGTGCCGTTATTGCGGATGTAACCGACCGCCAGGCCCTGGAAGAGCTGGGACTGGACAATTACGACGTGGTGCTGGTGGCCATCGGCGCTGACATCGAGGCCTGCCTGGTCTGCGTCGTGCACCTGAAAAGCTTCGGCGTTCCCACCATCTGGGCCAAGGCCATCTCCCACGCCCAGCACCTGATCCTGGCCAAGATCGGTGTGAACCGAATTATCCACCCCGAAGAAGAAATGGGCATACGCGTGGCTCAAATGCTCAGCTACCCCATGGTGAACGACTACATCACCCTGGGCAATGGCGACTATCTGGTGGAAGTCACCGCCAGCGACAGCATGAACGGACAGACCATACGCGAAGTACTGCGTGAGCAACTGGACGACGTTCAGGTGCTGCTGGTCAAGCGCCGCGGCGAAACCGTCATCCAGCCCGAATCCGATTACGCCCTGCATGCCAAGGATCTGCTGATCCTGTTCGGGCAGCTTCAGGCCCTGCGCACCGCCGCTCCCAAACTGGTCTGATCATGCGCGACTGGCTGCCCACCCTGATTCCCCGCAGCAGCGGGACTCACCACCGCACTCGCACGCTCAGCGCCAGTCCGCCGCTGGTGCTGGCCCTGGGCTTTCTGGCCTTGATCCTGGTGGGCGCGATCATTCTGAGCCTGCCCCAGGCCGCCGTCGAACGCCTGAGTTTTTTCGAAGCCCTGTTCATGGCGACCTCGGCTGTCACCGTGACCGGACTGACCGTGGTGGACCCGGCGTCCGAACTGACGCACTTCGGCCAGATCACCCTGGCGCTGCTGGTGCAGGTCGGCGGCATGGGCTTTGTGACCTTTGCAGTCATCGCCGCCATCACCATGCGCAAGCGCATCAGCGTCAGCCAGCAGGCCCTGGCGCTGGAAGCCTTCAACCAGACCAGTGTTTCGCGCATCCGCAGCACCGCCTTGCAGGTATTCAAGATCGCCGCCGTGATCGAACTGACCGCTGCCCTGATTCTGTTCCTGCGCTGGATCATCGACATGCCGTGGCAAACGGCGCTGTATCGAGCGCTCTTTCATGCGGTTACCGCCTTTAACAACGCGGGCTATTCCTTGTTCCATGACTCACTGGTGCCGGTATCGGGCGACGTCATCGCCGTCATGACGCTCTCGGGCCTGATCATCCTGGGTGGCATCGGGTTCTCGGTTCTGGCCGATGTCAATCAGAAGTGGCAATGGCGCAGCCTCCAGGCCTACACCAAGCTGATCCTGATCGGCACCCTGATCCTGAACCTGATCGGTTTCTCGGCGCTGTGGCTGCTGGAAGCGAACAATCCCAAGACATTGGGAATGCTGGGCCTGGGCGACCAGGCCCTGGCCGCCTGGATGCAAAGCGCAGCCACGCGCACCGCCGGCTTCACCACCATGGACATCCAATACCTGCGCGATCCCACGCAGCTGATCCTGATCCTGCTGATGCTGATCGGAGGCGGCTCCCTCAGTACCGCCTCCGGCATCAAGATCGGCACGCTGATCGTGCTGCTGGCTGCCGTGCGCTCCTACGTACGCCAGCGCCAGGAAGTCGTGTTGATGGAGCGCACCGTCGCCCCCGAAACCGTGCAGAAAGCCCTGGCCCTGTTTTTGATCACCGGAGCGCTGTATTTCTTTGGGGTGCTCGTGATGACACTGCTGGAAGACCTGCCGCTGATCAGCATTCTGTTCGAAGTCGCCTCGGCCCTGAGCACCACCGGCATGAGCCACGGCATCACCGGCAAGCTCTCGGCCCCCAGCCAGTTTCTGGTGATGGTGCTGATGTTCACCGGCCGTCTGGGCCCCTTGACGCTGGTCTACACGCTGGCGACCCGCAAGCGCAGCCGGATCCGCTACCCTGAAGGCAATTTCCAGGTCGGCTGATCGCACCGGCATGGCAGCATCTTCAAGAAGAGTAAATAAAAAATACGATTGTCATCGAATTTTGGTATGGTTAATGGATGTAGTCCACAACCAACCACAAATCAGGACGCAGGCTTATGGATCACAGGAAGATGGCCACCTTGACCAAACGCGCCAGCACGGGGCTGAGCGCACTTTGCCGGGAACTCACCAGCCGGGGCATGAGCTACCACCCGCTGGTCGAGATGTATCAAAGCCAGATGAGCATCATCGGCCAGCTCAATGACGAAGTCCTTGCTCTGCGCAAGGAAGTCGATGACCTGAAAAAAGCAGCAAAAAAATAGAGCGGCCACAGGCCGTTTTTTATTGTCGCAACCTTTTTATGCCTATCCGCCTGTCACACTGCCTGCTGGGCGTGGCCCTGGCCACCGTATTGAGCACACCCTGGGCGCAAGACGATCACATACTCTCCACCCGGTCCTTGCCCCATCCGCCCATCATCGCCCCGCCGCCTGTTCAGTCCCCCGCCGTTCAGGCGCCCTGGGCCCCACCCCAATTCCGTACGTCCCGCCTGGCGGTGTCCATTGATTCCGTTCAGTTGCAATCCAGCCTGCAGAATCCGGATCTGCCCGATACCGCCCGCCGCGATGCGCTCCTGCTGATCGTGCAGTATCGCTATACCAACCTGACCGAGCGGCCCGTCGACATGCGGGTGCATCAGCCTCGCCTGTCGTTATTGGACGCGCAAGGCCGGCGACTCGAGCCCAACCGCCGACTGACTTTGGACTATCTGGATCTGCAGAACCTGGATACCCCGGGCTACGACAAGCTCAACCCCTTGGTCAGCGTCACCACGGCAGCCGTCTTCGAAGTCAGCCCGGCGCTGTTCGATGCCCGCTCATGGAGCCTGCTCGTCAAGGCCGGAGAATCGGCCCGGATCGCATTGCACGGCCTGATGCGCAGCCGCTGACAACCCCGAACCTACAGCTGTGGCGCCATACGCTATCGTGCCGCAGCCTCGAACCCCTCAGCCAGAACATCGATCAAGGCCCGCACGGCCGGCAACATGCCTCTCCGAGACGGCAAGACCGCATGAATGACCTCACGCCTGGGCGTCCAATGGGGCAGCACAGCACGCAGCAACCCTTGATCCTCGTAGGGCTGCGCCAGCATGTCCGGCAATTGCACCACTCCTAAGCCAGCCAGCGCTGCCTGACACAAGGTCTGCATATCGCTGGTGACCAGCCGTGGCTCGAAAGCCTGGATGATTTGCTCGCCGTCGGCTTGCTGCAAGATCCACGACTGCCCCTCCAAGGACGGACCGTGTCCCAAGCTGGGCCAGGCATCAAGATCAGAAGGAAAGGCCGGCTCGCCCAATCGCTCAAACAACGCCGGACTGGCGACCAGACGCTGATGCTCATAGCCCAGCACGCGTACCGGCAAATCGCTGTCCTCCAAGGGCAATGGCCGGACACGGATGGCCAGATCCAGATTGTCATCGACCACATTCAGACTTCGATTCATGGCCAGCAGTTGGATGCGCACGCCTGGATGGCGCACAGCAAACTGCGTCAACATCGCCGCCACGCGAGAATGCAATAGTCCGATGGGGCAGGACAATCGAATGAGGCCGCAAGCCTCTTCCCGGCTGGCCTGAATCAGTGCCCGCGCCGCCTCCGCTTCGACCAACATGGCCCGGCATCGCTCGAAATACGCCTGGCCAATCTGTGTAATGGCAAAACTGCGCGACGAACGTTGAATCAAACGGACCCCAAGGTCGGCCTCCAGACGGGCAATACGCCGGCTCAGCCTGGACTTGGGCACCCCTAGCGCCCGACCTGCCGGGGCAAAGCCGCCGTGCTGTATAACCTGCACAAATAAATAAAGGTCATTCAGATCCTGCCGCATGAGATCCCCTCATCGTCTCAACAATAGAACGCTGCAGTTTGAAAAAACAGTCTACCTGAAGCCGTTTCATCCTCGCATAATAAATCCATGCCCTTGTCATTGCTGCCAACCGCACACACTGGCCATAGGACATGCCGCGGCTCAACCCCGCAATCGCCGCGTTGCACGCACCGCTTCAGGTCAGACGAGCGCCGCGCAATTCGCTTGAGACACGCTACTTCAGGAGAACCCTCATGAGTATCCCCGCGAACTTCAACAACCAACGTCCTGTTATCGACCCTGACAATGTCGCCATGCTGCTGATTGACCATCAGAGCGGTCTGTTCCAGACAGTGCATGACATGCCGTTCACCACACTGCGCCGCCTGGCTTCGACCCTGGCGCGCATCGCCACCCTGGCCAAGGTACCGGTCATTACCACTGCGTCCGTCCCGCAAGGGCCCAACGGCCCCCTGATCCCCGAGATCCACGCCAATGCGCCCTATGCGACTTATGTGGCCCGCAAGGGCGAGATCAACGCCTGGGACAACCCCGAATTCGTGGCGGCGGTCAAGGCTACCGGCAAGAAGCAACTGATCATCGCTGGCACTATCACCAGCGTCTGCATGGCCTTCCCTGCTATCTCCGCCGTAGCCGACGGCTATCAGGTGTTTGCCGTCATTGATGCCTCCGGCACCTATTCCAAGATGGCCGAAGAAATCACCCTTGCCCGTGTCATGCAGGCGGGCGTAGTGCCCATTGATGTGGCTGCCGTGGCCTCCGAGCTGCAAAAGACCTGGAACCGCGACGATGCGGCAGAATGGGCCCAAGCCTATACCGGAATTTTCCCAAATTATCAGTTGTTGATCGAAAGCTACGCCAAGGCCCAGGATGTGGCCAAGAACAACGAACTACTGGACTCGCAGCGCTCGTAAGCAAACAGATGTCTGGCGGCGCTTCGCCGCCAGGCAACTACGCCTTAACCCTATCTATGACATACCCTACGGTAGGGTTCAACCGCATTCCCCTACTTGACAGCGGTAATAAACTAGTAGCAAGTCATTCATATACTTAGAAAATCATGGCTAAGCTACGGGTTCCGATCGCTACTGTCACTACGGGCGGATACGACGCCCTGGTCATTGCCGTCACCCGGCGCGACGCCGGCCAGATAGACGGTTTCATTCACTGGATGGGCCGCAAGGTGCCGGTGCGCTGGCAGCACTCCGGACAATGCTCACTGGGCGAAGGGCTGTTCGACCTGGATATGGAGCAGGAAAAACACGAAATTCTGCGCGGACCGCTGCCCAAGTACAAAAACACCTGGCATCCGGTCTTCAGCATGCCCTAGAGATTCGCGCCGGCCCCTCTAGGCCGTATCGTCGCGCGGGTCGGCAGACCTGATCCACCCCCATGCGATATGATGAAACGCCCTGCTCTTCTCTGGTGCTTTCTCTATGCTTCGTATTGGCATCCGCATTGCTCTTGTCGTACTGCTGGCCGCAGCCGCTCTGTTTTTCGTGCAGGGAAGAAACACGCCCGTACTGCTGCACAGCGAGCCCTCTCAGTTCGGCGAGCTGCTGGTTTTCGACGATCAGGGCGAGCGGTGCATGAATTTCAATTCCATGGATGACCCCGGTCGCCAGACCTGCATGAGTCTGGCCCATCCCGAGCGACTGGTCTTCGACTACACGCAGATGATGATGACCTCACTCTACGTGAACCCTGCCCCCAAACGCATTCTGATTATCGGCTTGGGCGGCGCGAGCCTGCAGAACGCGCTGGCCAGGGCCTTGCCGGACACCGCCATCGACTCGGTCGAGATCGATCCCGCTGTCGGTACGGTCGCCCAGCGCTACTTCGGCTACCAGCCCGATTCCCGCCAGCGCCTTTTTCTGGAAGACGGCCGCGCATACGTGGAGCGCGCGCACCAGGAAGGCATCCAATACGATATGGTCATGCTGGACGCCTTCGATGTGGACTATGTACCCGAGCACTTGATGACACTGGAATTCCTGCAGCATGTGCGCGCTATCCTGGCCCCCGGTGGCGTCGTCGTCGCCAACACATTCACGAACAGCGAACTGTACGAACGGGAATCCGCCACCTATGGCGCGGTCTTCGGGGAATTTTTCAACCTGGAAGCGGGCAACCGCGTCATCGTCGCGACCCTGGGAGCACTGCCTGAGGCCCCCGTGCTGGCTCGCAACGCCCAGACCTGGCAGCCCCGCCTGGCAAGACTGGGCATTGATTCGGATCTGGCCTTGTCACGTTTTGCCCACATCAAAAAACCAGCAAGCAAGGTGGATGTGCTCCGCGACTGAGCCGGTTTTCCCCTCGCTGCGCTCAGGAAGATTCTGAGGGACGGCTCAGCGTGTGGTCATGGCCGCAATGGCCGCATTTGCTGCGCGGCCACGGCGCATAGGAAGACAGCAGGCTTTTGCTGCCCAAAAACGCCGACAGGCCGCACTCCGGGCATGCAAAGAACAACAAGGCGATCACGCCATGGCCAAGCCACAACACGAGCCCCAGCGCAAAACCGATAGATCCAAAAACGCTGTCGAGCAGCGGCATCCAATACGGCATGGCGACCAGCACCAACACCATCCAGGCTGTAAAAAGCCATCCTTTCTTATACAGTGACATTCATTCCCCTTGGAACAGCGCAAGGCAGGCGAGCCTGATTTCCTATCGACATGCGCCTGTCCGAGGACGAGACCGCGCTGAACCTTCGCCTTGATTCCCGGATTGATCGATTGCGCTACAACAGCGATGAACGGGACAAGGCTGCCCATCATCAGGCGTAGTGCTCGAGCGGTGAATGATCCTCCAACCTGAGCACCCGGCCGTCAATCACCAGAGATGGCAAGCGCGTGATACCCAAAGCCCGTGCGTCCGGTCCTCGATCGGATTGCAGGGCGAGGTTGACTGATTCGTAGTGATGCGAGGGTGTTGCGAACACCGCCGCCATGCTGGCCTCAATACCCAGGCAGACACTGCAGCCATCGTGGAACAAAGTAACTTGAATCATGAGCGAATCCTGTTGCGTCGTTAAGTCCGTTCCATGATAAAGAGCGATAGCATCAACGAGATGCGCCGCCGTCCGCAAAAGTTACCCCGCCGTCCAGTCCAAGCCCAATCAAGCCTGATTCGGCAAGACCGTATTGAGGCCGTAACGGCCCCAATATGGGGGTGCGCCGTACCCCATGGCATGCCTTGTGTTCGAATTCATGATTTGAAACAAGCCTTCCTGCCGCGCACCTGGCCAACGAGCGTTTTCCCAGAGGATAGGAGGATTCTTGAGCGGCACAGAACATGGTATCAGCCCTGCTTATGTCGGCTGCCGATCTCTAGGCTTTGCACGGTCATGCTGAAAAAATGGCATTCGCAACTGAAAACACACCAGTCGTAACGCTTCTGAGGAGAAAATAGCCAAACGGCCTAGTCCGCGAATACGGCCTTTTAATCCCCACAACCCCCCCACACAACAAAGCACAAAGGCCTTCAATGTTTCCATTGAAGGCCTTTGATTTGTTTGGTCGGAACGGAAGGATTTGAACCTTCGACCCCTTGCACCCCATGCAAGTGCGCTACCAGGCTGCGCTACGCCCCGAAAGAATTAAACTATAACCCTGTTTTTTCTGTTGTGCAAGCTTTTTTTTAAAAAGCTTTTTATTTAGGCCATCCGGCTTACTACAGAAAACCCGGCGGCTTACGGCGAAAGGCTAATTACTGCCAGGCACGCGTACTTCTAGCATACCTCTCAAGTCCCTTCACATTGTTCAGCCGTCGAACAGTGGACAGGAGTATATACAAAGAATAAGGGGAAGAGAAGTGCCTAGGCGATCAATAAGAAGACGTGTTACACCAAACGTCGGCCTATTTCCAGCCAGAACCACGCGCTTGCGCCGGTTCTGGCTGGATTCCTTCACTCTGCTGGTGCTGGCTGCCAGCAGCGCCAGCGTCCAGGCCGGTTCGTACGACACCTGGATTCAGCAGGCGCGGCAAGGACAGTACCCGGCCGCCATACAAGGCCTGGAACAATACCAGCGCGAACATCCTGCCGACCTGCGCGTGCAGCTGGACCTGATTCGGGTGCACGCCTGGGCCGGCCAGACACAAGACGTGCTGCGCCTGCACAAAAGCCTGCCCGCTGGGCAGCTCTTGCCCGCTGACGTGCTCTTGATCGTCGCCCGCGCGCACAAAGACGACCGCCAGTGGGATCCGGCTCTGCGTCTGTATCGGGAAGGCACACGTCGCTTTGCCGACCAAAGCGCCTTCACCATGGGATTGTGCATGACGCTGGCCGATGCGCGCCAGCCTGTGCAAGCGCTGCGCTGCGCGCAGACGCTGCAGCCTGCTACCCGCCAGAACCCCCAGTACCTGCTGACGCGCAGCTACATCTACCGCGCCTCCGGCCAGAACTACGAAGCTCTGCGTTCCAGCCAGGATGCACTGGCCTTGCAGCCGGGCAAAGCGGAAGTCATACGCGACTATGACCAATCCCTGCACGCATCCGGACTGCATCGCCAGGCGATGGAATGGCAATCCAGCCACCCCGGCGTGTTTTCAGCAGCCGAGCAGGCCGACCGACAGGCCGACTACGCCGCCGAGCTGACACGCTTGGCTCCCCAGCCTACCCGCACGCTGCCGGAGCGCTTCCTGGTGGCCGACCGCGCGGTGAAGTTGCAGGACACGCTGGCGGACAGCGCCAGCTTCCTGGGTAATCCCGACTTCCAGCGTCGCATCCGGGGCGATCGCCTGATCGCGGTGGATGTGCGCGAGGACGCGCCCAACAGCGTGGACACGGCGCCCGAGCGCGCCGCACAGTATCCGGATTACGCTTACGCCTCGCTGGGCGCCTTGCAGCTGCGTTCACGCCGTCCCGAACAAGCCATCGCCAGCTATGACCGCGCCCTGGCCGACCCCACCCTGGATGCCAAGACCCGGCTGCGCTACCAAACAGGCCTGGCGTTCTCGCTCCTGGAATCGGGCCGGGAAGATCAGGCCCTGGCCCTGGCGCAGGACATGGAGCGCAACGCCCCCGCAACACGCTACCTGCCCGGCAACCCCGAAACCCTGCCTAACCCCGCCTACACCGATGCGCTGATTCTCAAGAACTCGCTCTACATGTACACGGGCCTGCTCAAGCCGGCGCGTGAAAACCTGGCGCAAGCCAGCGATCTGGCGCCGGGCAACGTCAACCTGCGCATTCCTTTGGCCGATGCCCAGCGCCTGTCGGGCATGCCGCGTCAGGCGGAACACAATCTGAAGATTGCGGAATCCTATGCTCCGCGCCAGGAAGACGTGATCATCAGCCAGGCCCAGACCGCACTGGAATTGCGTGAATACCGCCAGACCGAAGAGCTGCTGGCCTACGCCAAGGCGCACTACCCCACCAATATGCGAGTGGCCGAGCTGGAAAAAGACTGGCAGTCCTACCGCAAGAATGAATTGATCTTGCGTGGCGGCTTTGAAAGCGGCAACGGCGCCGATGTTTCCGGGCAAGACGGTTTCCGTACCGAAGCACAGTGGTACAGCCCTCCCCTCGCCTACAACTGGCGCGCCACCGTGCTGGCGGGCCACTTGGACACCAACGATGAGTTAGGCCACAACGTCAACTGGCAAGGCGCCGGCCTGGAATGGCGAGGCCGCGACTGGCAGTCCTTGCTGATGGTCAACCGTCAGGACTGGGGCCAAGGCAGCAAGGTGGGCGCCAGCCTGCTGCTTGACCACGAAATCAGCGATCACTGGAGCATAGGCACGACGCTGGAGTACCGAAGCCTGGACATTCCCAACCGCGCGCTGGCCCAGGACATCACCGCCAACCAGGGCCAACTGCGACTGCGCTGGCAGAACGGTCCCGAACAATGGGTCCAGACCGCCTACACCGGAACGCGCTTTTCCGATGGCAACCAGCGCCACAGCGTCCAGATAACCGGCAATCAACGCGTCTATACCAGTCCGCGCATCAAGGCGGATGCTCAGCTTGAGTTGTGGGCCTCGGGCAACCGCGACGAGGACCGGCCCTATTTCAGCCCTCGCCGCGAATACATGGCCGTGCCCGCCCTGCGCATCGAGCAACTGCTCTACCAGCACTACGACCAACGCCTGACCCAGGCGCTGACGCTGGGCGCAGGTGTGCATCACCAAAGCGGCTACGGCAGCGGCGGTGTCGGCACCGCCGCTTACGAACTGAACTACCAGCACGACCGCAATCGGGAAGTGGGGGCGGGCCCGGCGGGC
>JAEXOO010000048.1 GCA_023439305.1 Pseudomonadota bacterium | reverse complement strand
TGGGGGGGGGGGGGGGGCCCCCCGCCCGGGCCAGACGGATCAGCGGGCCGAAGAAGGCGTCCACGACCTGTGAGGCTTTCAAGGGGCCGGTCCCGGCCAGTTGCCGATAATGAGCCAGTTTTTCCAGGCGCTCCTGGTTGATGGCATTGAGACGGCGCTGGAACACGGCCTGGGTCAGGCCATCCTTGCTGCCGAAATGGTAATTGACGGCCGACAGATTGACGCGGGCCTGCGCCGTGATCTGACGCATGGACGTGTTTTCGTGGCCATGCTGCGCGAACAATAGTTCGGCGGCATCGAGTATGGCGGACTGAGTCCGATCGGATCGTTTCACCGCTGCTCCCCTGATTCAAACGGTTGTTTGAATATGCTAGCGGGAGCGGGGCGAAAGCGCAGTAGGGGTTGCCCCTAGCCTGTCGGGCCAGGGGCCGGCGGATCAGATCTGGGTGACGAACTTGGTGACCAGATAGCCGTCGAAGGTTTCCGCGCCGCCTTCGCTGCCGATGCCGCTGTCTTTCACGCCGCCAAACGGCGTTTCGGGCAGAGAGCTGCCGAAATGGTTGATGTTGACCATGCCTGACTCCAGTTCGTTGGAGAGCTGGTGCGCCGCCTGCAGGGATTGGGTGAAGGCGTAGGCGGACAGGCCGAAGGGCAGGCTGTTGGCGCGCCGGATGGCATCGTCCAGATCGGTGTAGCGGGTCAGCGGGGCGATGGGGCCGAAGGGCTCTTCAGTCATGAGCATGGCATGGTCGGGCAGGTCCGTGACCACGGTGGGCGAGAAGAAAAAGCCGTCGCGCTCGATGCGCTCGCCACCCAGGATGACCTTGCCGCCCAACTGGCGGGCGTTGTCCACGAACTGCGCCATGGCGGGAACCCGGCGTTCGTGCGCCAGCGGTCCCATCTGGGTGTCGGGGTCCAGGCCGTCGCCCACGCGCACGCTGGCCAGCTCGTCAGTGAAGCGCTGCACGAACGCATCGTAGATGTCGTCATGAATATAGAAACGCGTGGGCGAAATGCAGACTTGGCCGGCGTTGCGGATCTTGAAGCGGGCGAGTTGGCGGGCAGCGCGCTCTACATCGGCGTCGGGCAGCACCAGCACGGGCGAATGGCCGCCCAGCTCCATGGTGATGCGCTTCATGTGGGCGCCGGCCAGCGCGGCCAGCTGTTTGCCTACGGGCACCGAGCCGGTAAAGGAGACTTTGCGCACGATAGGCGAGCGGATCAGGTAATCCGACACTTCCTGGGGCACACCCCAGACAATGTTCAGCACGCCAGGCGGCAGGCCGGCGTCATGGAAAGCCTGAGCAATGGCCATGACCGCGCTGGGCGAGTCTTCGGGGCCTTTCAGGATGATGGTGCAGCCTGCGCCGATGGCGGCGCAGATCTTGCGGATAGCCTGGTTGTACGGGAAGTTCCAGGGGGTGAAGGCCGCGCATACGCCGATGGGTTCGCGCAGTACCATCTGGCGCACTTTGGGGTTGCGCGCGGGGATGACGCGGCCGTAGATGCGGCGGCATTCTTCGGCATGCCAGTCGGCATGGTCCGCGCACGATAGGATCTCGCCCACGGATTCGGCCAGCGGCTTGCCTTGGTCCAGCGTCAGGTTGCGACCGATTTCCTGGGCGCGTTCGCGCGACAGTTCGGCGACTTTGCGCAGGATGGCGCTGCGCTCCAGCGGCGAGCTGTGGCGCCAGCTCTGGAAGGCGGTCTGGGCGGCCTGCAGGGCAGTGTCCAGGTCTGCTTGGCTGGCCAGGGGCAACTGGCCCAGGGTCTGGCCGTTGGCCGGGTTGATGACAGGCTGAGTCGTGCGACCCTGGCCATCCAGAAATTCACCATTGATATACAGCGCCAGGCCTTGATACATGCACATGTCTCCGAAGTTGTCCGTTTAAGGGGCGGTATGAGCTTCTAAGATGGTATCGGTCCGGCCGCGCTGGAACAAGACATCAGCAGGCCATGCCGCCCTGCATGACGGGCCATGGCGACGCCATTTGTGGGCCGTCGCGGCGACGTCGTTACTTTTGTATCGTCCGTACGACGCCAACGAAACATTTTGTACATGCCCTTGGCGGTGAAAAGAGCCTCTGCAAATACGGTGACGAGCACTTAAATGATTGAGTTCTATAGGATCTGGTGACACTTAATGCCTTGAAACTTAACAATGTTTAAATAATCAGGCGTTAGCATTTTGTAATTTAAAGATACACTACACAAAGTGATTTGCTTTGTTGCAAGCCATTTTGGAGACTGCGCTCAGTAGCGTCGCCGTTTTGAAACCCCTGCTAATTAAATGCATCTGTTTTACAGTATCTGGCTTGTGTATCCGCTGAACGGCCTAGTGAGTTATCCATGAACAATGAAAAATCAGTCATTGCTTACCTGTCTGCCAAAAATTGCTCCCAGCAATGGGCGTTTTTTTTGCAGGCGCTGGCGCAGGAGCTCAACGGAGCCATGCCCGCACAGGACGTACGCATGCTGATGCGCCAGATCGGGCAGCGCGCCGCGGCCGAGATGCCTTTGGAAGATTGCAGCACGGTTCAGGATATCCAGGCTGCTGTCAATGAATATTGGTCGGAGTTGAACTGGGGCTGGGTGGAGCTGTCTGAACAGGCCTCTGCCCTGGAGCTGCGCCATTACTGCGCTCCCTTGCTGCATGCGTTCGGCGCCCAGGCCCAGGCCTGGAGCCCGGCTTTTCTGGAAGGGGTCTATCAGCAGTGGTTGTCCAGCTTGGGCGCCGGCCAGGCGTTGCAGGTTCGCCAGCAGTCCGAGCTGAATCCGGAACACAGTTTTATTGAATTCCGCCTGAGCCTGTAAGGATCAGCGAGGCGGCTTGCCAGGGGAGGAGCATCCATGAGCAAACCTAACGACATATCCAATCTGTTCGGCGAAATCGGCGCTGATTCGAGCGGCTATCGTGATCTGGCTGCCGATAATCAGGTTAACGCCAGTCTGGGACGTTGGCCCTTGCTGGCGACGGTGCATGGCCATCGCTCAGAGACGGCCGGCCCCGCACCGGATGCCGCTCCTCAGACCGCGACAGAGCCGCTTGATGTCGAACCCGCCTCTGTGCCCGCCTTCAAGACGGCGTCGCACGCTGTTTCCGCACCTGTACCTGTTTCTTCGTTGTTCAAGACCGTGCCCCAGCCAGCTGCTGCGCCAGTTTCTGCGCCGGTTCCATCTCTGTTCAAGAGTCTGTCCGAACCCGCTGCCCAGGCCCCAGCTGCCGCGCCGGTCGCCGGCCTGTTCCGCCGCATGAGCCAGCCTGCGCCGGCCCCGCGACAAGAGCCCGTTCTGAGTACATTCGCGCCGGCTCCATCGTCATCGCCTGGCGACGCATCGTCGGAGGGGAATCTGCAGGGGCTGTTCGCCCGACTGGAAGGTCAGCCCGATGAGCAGCCGCAGCCGGCCTCCAGTGTTTCTCTTTTTCAACGCCTGATTCGCAAATGAATGTTATTGCCGTAGCTTCGGCCAAGGGTGGCGTGGGCAAGACCACGGTCAGCGCCAATCTGGGCGTCGCCTTGGCCCGTTTGGGTCAACCTGTGCTGGCCGTGGATCTGGATCCGCAGAATGCCCTGCGTTTTCATTACTTTCATGACCAGGCGTTGAGCCATGAAGACGGCATGGCCAAGGCGGCCGTGCAGGGCCGTGCTCCGGGCAGTCCATCGGCCGCCACGCCTTCGGGCG
The DNA here is from genome assembly GCA_023439305.1 of Pseudomonadota bacterium. Lineage (GTDB taxonomy): Bacteria > Pseudomonadota > Gammaproteobacteria > Burkholderiales > Burkholderiaceae_B > Alcaligenes. Next base: position 16,853 of record JAEXOO010000048.1, on the reverse strand, counting down.
TAGTGCTGTTGCCGTACGGCCATTGTTCCGAGAACGAACGCGAGCAGTTTGAAGCCTTGCTGCAGAGCGAGCCGGAGTGGTTGCGACAGCGCTTGTCTGAAATGGGCCTGCCTGCCCATACGCTGGTGGTGCTGGACACCCCGCCAGGCCCCTCGGTGTACTTGAAACAGGCGCTGCGGGCGGCGGATTTCGTGGTCGTGGTGGTCTTGGCCGATGCCGGCTCCTACATCACTTTGCCGCAGATGCATGAACTTGTTCAGCAGTACTGCAAGGTAGACCAAGGCTTTGCCGGCTCCGGGGTGCTGATCAATCAGGTTGATCGCAGCCGCGCCCTTGCCAGCGACGTGACGCAGCTGCTGAACGCTACCCAGGCCGGTCAGGTTCTGGGGCGCATTCATGCCGATCCCGCCGTCGCCGAGGCGTTGGCCTGCGGGACGACCGTATTTGAATACATGGAGCATAGCGAAGCCGTGCGCGACTTTCAGGCCACGGCGCGCGAAGTCCTGGCACGCCTGCGGGCGAGGGGAGGGCGGGCGTGAGCGACAAGAAAGCACCCAAAGCCGGGAAAATCCGCCTGAAAACGGTGCCGGAATGGGGCCTGGGCCCCCTGGCCTCGGGGTTGGTGGTCGCCGTGGGCCTGGCCCTTTGCGTGTTGGTCATTATTACTCCGTTTGATCTGATCACCCAGCTCGGCTTCGCTGCTGTCACTTTTGCCGCCGCCTATCTCATCAACCGTCTGACCACAGGGCGCTTGGCCAGCCTGGTTCTGATCGGCATCTCTATCGTGACCTCGCTGCGCTATATGTATTGGCGCCTGACTTCCACGCTGGGCTTTGACAATCCGCTGGATGCCTTCTTCGGCTATGGCCTGCTGGCGGCGGAGCTGTATGCCATGGCGGTGCTGTTGCTCAGTTATTTCCAGTCGGCCTGGCCCTTGAAGCGCAAGCCCGCGCCCTTGCCGGATGACCCTTCGCTTTGGCCGACGGTGGATATCTTTATTCCTACCTACAATGAGCCTTTGAATGTGGTGCGTCAGACCGCACTGACCGCACTGGCGCAGGACTGGCCCAGCGACCGCTTCAAGATCCATGTGCTGGACGACGGCAACCGTCCGGAGTTCAAGGCCTTTTGCGCCGAAGCAGGCATAGGCTACATCACCCGTAATAACAACAAGCATGCCAAGGCCGGCAATATCAATGAAGCCTTGAAGGTGACCGACGGCGAGTACATCGCCATTTTCGATTGCGACCACGTGCCTACGCGCTCTTTCCTGCAAGTGGTGATGGGCTGGTTCCTGCGCGATGTCAAGCTGGCCATGCTGCAGACGCCGCACGTGTTCTTCTCTCCTGATCCGTTGGAGCAGAACCTTTCCCTGTTCAAGAAAGTCCCGAACGAAGGCAAACTGTTCTACGGCCTGACCCAGGACGGCAACGACCTGTGGAACGCCACCTTTTTCTGTGGGTCTTGCGCGGTATTGCGGCGTTCGGCCTTGCTGGACGTGGGCGGCGTGGCGGTAGAAAGCGTCACCGAAGACGCGCTGACCGCCCTTAAAATGAATCGCAAGGGGTACAACACGGCGTACCTGGCCATACCGCAGGCTGCCGGCCTGGCCACCGAGAACCTGTCGCGTCACATCGGCCAGCGCATACGCTGGGCGCGTGGCATGGCGCAGATCTTTCGTTCTCACAACCCCTTGTTGGGCAAGGGCTTGAGCATTCCGCAGCGCATCTGCTATGCCAGCGCCGCCCTGCATTTTTTCTACGGCTTGCCGCGCCTGGTCTTTCTGACGGCGCCGCTGGCGTATCTGTTCTTCGGCGCGCATGTCTTCAAGTCGTCCGCGCTGCTGATTGCCGCTTACGCCTTGCCCCATGTCCTGCACGCTCAGTTGACCAACTCCCGGCTGCAGGGCAAGTTTCGTCATTCGTTCTGGAACGAGGTCTACGAGACCGTCCTGGCCTGGTACATCATGCTCCCGACGCTGGCCACGCTGGTCGTGCCCAACAAGGCGTCGTTCAACGTGACACAGAAGGGCGGCACCAACGAGCAGGATTATTTCGACTGGACGCTGTCCCGCCCGTATATCGCCTTGCTCTTGTTGAACGTGGCCGGTTTCGTGATCGGCATAGTCACTATGGTTCGCCATCTGGACGATACGGCGCTCGTGCTGACCTTGACCATGAATCTGGCCTGGACCATTCATAACATTGTGATTTCCAGCGCCAGCGTGGCGGTGGCCGGCGAGCGCAAGCAGATCCGCAATGTGCCTCGTGTTGCCGCTTCGCTGGCGGCAACGCTGCAAACAGACAGCGGCTATCGTTACGCCTGCCAGACCACCGATTTTTCCCAGGAAGGCCTGGGCATAGACCTGCCGGCGCCCTTGCCGCTTGTGGTGGGTGAGTCGCTGCGGGTCAGCGTGTTCCGCAACGATGAAGAGGCGATCTTCCCGGCCCGGGTGGCGTTTCTGCGCGGCACCAAGCTGGGTTTGCGCTTTGACGACCTGAGCATCGAGCAGCAGGCCGAGCTGGGCAAGGTCACGTTTGCGCGCGCGGACACCTGGGCGCTGTCCTGGGCGGATGCGACGCCCGACTCGCCGCTGATGGCGATGCGGGCCATTGCCAATATCAGTGTGCAGGGCTTTCGCGTGCTGGGCCGCGAAACGTGGCGCCTGCTGCGGGCCAATGCCAAACGTGCATCCCAGAGCTCGGAGCGCGCATGATTCCCATGATGCGTCCTGGCGCTTGGCGCCGTGTAGTACAGCGTGCCGCCGTACTGCTGTTGACGATGGCCGCTGCTGGCGGCGCGCTGGCGCAGACTCAGACCTATTCCGTTGATTTCCAGGAGCTGGGTCGACAGCAGAGCATGAGCTTGCAGGGAGTGGATGGCTGGGGCGGCTTGTGGTTTGGCGTGCGTCAAGACGAACAGGTGGAGTCGCTGCGCCTGCGGCTCAAGTTGCGCCACTCCGACGCAATGCTGCCCAAACTCTCGCACCTGAATGTGCGCCTGAACGGGCTGGTAGTCCAGGCGCTGCCGTATGTGCCCGCCAAGGGCAGTGGGGACCACGAATACGTGGTCGATCTTCCAGTGGATCAGTTGCGGGCGCTCAATCAACTGCAGTTGCAACAGATCGGGCACTACACGATGTCTTGCGAAGATCCCATGCATGAATCCCTGTGGACGCGTATTGATGACCGCTCCGCGTTGGAGTTCACGGTGGCTCCCCGTTCCTTGCCGGATGATCTGTCCCTGTTGCCGGCGCCGTTCTTTGACCAACGCGACAGCCGCCGCCTGAATGTGACGCTGGTGCTGCCGCAGCGCAGCCAGGCAGCGTTGCAGGGAGCCGGCATTGTGGCCTCCTGGTTGGGCGCATTGGGTGGTTACCGGGGAGCGGATTTTGCTGTCAGCGATCAATGGCCTGCGCAAGGTCCCGCTATCATGCTGGCTACGGCGAGCCAGGCAGGCGAACTGGCCGGGGCGACGGTGCGCGGCCCCACGCTGCTCCTGAAGAACAATCCCAACGACGGCATCAGCAAAGTGCTGCTGGTGACCGGCTCCAACGAGCAGGAATTGCTGACAGCGGCCCGCAGCCTGGTGACGGGCAGTGATGCGTTGAGCGGCCCGGCGGCCTTCAACCTGGTTTTCAGCGCCCGCGAGCGCAAGCCTTATGATGCCCCCAACTGGGTGCCCAGCGATCGTCCCGTGAAGTTCGGCGAGTTGGTGCCGGATACCGCCATGACGGTGTCGGGTTACCGGCCCGAGTCCATCAATGTGGACTTGCGCCTGCCACCCGACCTGTATCCCTGGCTGGATCAGCGCGTGCCCATGGTATTGCGCTACCGACCCTCGATGACCGTCAGCGACCCTTCCGCCTATCTGGCCGTGGATGTGAACTACGAGCCGGTCGCGCGCCTGGATTTTGATCGCCAGGCACACGGCTTCAAGTCCCTGGCGGGAGCGGATATCCTGCCCATGACAGAGCGGGCGATCCGTCTGCCACTGGATCTTCTGGCGACCCGCGCCACCTTGGGTTTTTCCTTCCACTACCCTTTGCCGGCCCTGAATGATTGTGAAAATCTGGGCGTGAACAATGTGCGTAGTTCCCTGGACCCGGACTCCTCGCTGGATTTCAGCGGGCTGCCGCACTTTCTGGCCATGCCCAATGCAGGCGCCTTCATGGCCGCCGGTTATCCATTCAGCCGCCTGGCTGATCTTTCCGAGACAGCCGTGGTGCTGTCGCCCGAGCTGGTCTCCGCTGATCTGCCCGCGTACCTGGGCCTGATGGCCAAGATAGGGCAGTCCACCGGCTATCCGGCCACGCAGGTACAGATCGCGATTGATCCGGCCTCCCCGGAAGGCATGCAGGACAAGGACATTCTGATCCTGTCGAGTGGCAAACCTGCCGCCTTGTTGGAGCAATGGGCCGCTAAGCTGCCTGCCGCTGGCAAGCAGGATTCGGCCAAGCCGCTTTTGTCGGGTCGCGATGTGCTGATCACGGGCTTTCGTTCGCCGCTGAATCGCGCGCGCAATGTCGTTGTGCTCAGCACGCAGGGCGGCCTGGGCGAGGGCCTGTTGCCGGTTCTGCGCGAACCCGTGCTGGAGGCCAAGGTGCAAGGCAGCATGGTGGCCCTGTCCGGCGGCGATGTGCGCGTGCTGTCGGAGCAGACGCACTACAACACAGGCAGTCTGGGCTGGTGGCGTGGCCTGCAGCATTTTCTGGGCAGCAATCCCTGGTTGCTGGTCCTGATCTTCATTGGCGGTATTTCCCTGGCCAGTCTGATGGCCTATATCAGTCTGCGCGCCCGCGCCCGCAGTCGCCTGCGTATCCATGCATCGCAGAATCAGGAATGAGTATGGTGAGCATGAAACCATTTTTTCAGCGTTTTTCCCTGTCCCTGCTGGCGGCAGGCCTGCTGGGCGCTCCTGTCTGGGCCCAACCCATGTTGTCGAGTCCGCCCGAGGATCTGGCGCAGGTATCGGCTCCGTTGGCTCAGGTTCAGGAGCCGGCCGGCACCACGTTCACGTTCCGTCAGCTGGGCGCGCGTTTTCCGTTCAATCTGCGGGGCGTGGACAGCAGCGACAGTGTGTTTTTCAATGTGCGCGCCGATGAGGTCATCACCGGAGCGCGCACGACGTTGCACTACAGCTATTCGCCTTCCTTGCTGACCGACTTTTCGCACATCAATGTCCTGGTCAATGACGAGGTGGTGCACACCTTGCCGGTCACGGCCGAAGGAGCAGGCAGGCCGCAGACAGTAGAAGTCGAGTTGCCGGCGCGCCTGATTGCCGCCACCAATCAATTGCGCTTGCAGCTTATCGGTCACTACACGCTCGAATGCGAGGATCCGCTGCATTCCAGCCTGTGGGCCAACGTCAGCAACCAGAGCAGCCTGAGCCTGAATGTAGAAAAGATCGCCCTGACGGACGATCTGTCCATCCTGCCGCTGCCGTTCTTTGACCCGCGCGACGTCAACCGCCTGGAGATGCCGATTGTGTTTCTGGGTACGCCGCAGGCCGGCACCCTGGAGGCCGGCGGCATCGTAGCCTCCTGGCTGGGTGCGTTGGCCGACCAGCGCGGCGCTCAATTTCACGCGCGTCAGGACAGCCTGCCCGATCAGGGGCACGCCATTGTGTTCGCCTTGCGCGACGCCCTGAAAGGTCAACTGGACGTGCCCGATGTCCAGGGTGCCAGCATCACCATGCTGCCCAATCCGCAGGATCCCAACGGCAAGCTGCTGGTGATCAGCGGCACCAGCGGCGAACAACTGCGTCAGGCGGCCCAGGCCCTGGTTGCGGGCGGCTCCATACTGTCTGGCGCTCAAGCTCAGGTGCGGCAGGCGCCGCAGATGCAGCCGCGTGAGCCGTATGATGCACCGCGTTGGCTGAGCAGCTCGCGGCCGGTCAAATTCGGTGAACTGATGTCGGCTCAGCGCCTGGACGTGCGCGGCTATGATTCGCCCGCCATCCGCATGAACCTGCGTCTGCCCCCCGATCTGTTCACCTGGCGCGCTGCGCCGGTCGATGTAGACCTGAAGTATCGCTATTCCGCCCAGCCCGGCAGCGTCAATTCGTCCCTGCTGGTAGGGGTTGGAGACCATTTCCTGAAATCCATCCCCCTGTACGGACTGGCCCAACTGGAGGCGCGCAACAGTCGTTTTGCAGACGCTGCGCCGGGCGAGTTGCTGCCTATGGAAGAATCCGTGCAGGTGCCGCTGTATCAGTTGATGAATCGTTCGGAGCTGAACTTCCGCTACATGTACGATTACATCAAGCAGGGCGAGTGCAAGGATGCCTTGCTGGACAATGTGCGCGGCCAGATCGATCCGGAAAGCACGATCGACATCTCGGGGCGTAACCACTATCTGGAAATGCCTGACTTGGAAGCCTTCAGTGATGCGGGCTTTCCGTTCACCCGCATGGCGGATCTGTCCGAGACCGTAGTGGTTCTGTCGGACGCGCCGGACGAAAAAGAGCTGAGCGTCTACCTGACGGCCCTGGGCCGCATGGGCGAGTCCACGGGCTATCCTGCCACGGGAGTGGCGGTAGTCAAGGCGGCTGAGAGCCAGAAAGTGGTCGATAAAGACATTTTGCTGGTGGGAGCGGCCGATTCGCTCAAACGCGTTTGGGGGCCGTATCTGCCCGAATATGGCGCCGCCGAGAAAAAGCAGTTCGGCACCTCGGACCTGGTGTATCGCACCAGCGATTGGGTCAGCCCCAATCCGCGCGACCGGGTCCAGGACCAGCAAAACGAGATCCAATACGCCAGCGAAGGCCGCAGCGGTTTGATCACCGGCTTTGAGTCGCCGCTGCAGTCCGGCCGCAGCGTGGTGGCGCTGACCGGCACGGATTCCGACGCGCTGTTGGATGTCAGCGAAGCTCTGCTGGGCGTGCATCCCGATCAGGAGCGTATCAAAGGTAGCGCGGTCATCGTCCGTGGTGAGAAAATCAGCGCATTGCTGGCGGAAAAAACGTATGCCGTAGGCAGCCTGGATATCTGGACGCGATTGCAGTGGACGCTGGCCAATGGCTGGGAGCAAGCGGGCAAATGGCGTTCGGCCTGGATTTCGGGCTTGTTCGGTTTGATTCTGCTGGCCTTTCTGATCAGTCGCCTGCTGGCGCGCCGCAAGGCTGCCCGCAAGTCCAACTAGGAATTCGCCATGCTGCGCCGCGCCTGCCTTGCCGCCTTGCTTGCCCTGACGCCGTTGTCCGCCGCCGTGGCGGCGACCTGCGCGCCCATGGACTGGCCTTTATGGGCGCAGTTCAAAGCCCATTTCATCCAGGACAGCGGGCGCGTGCTGGATGACAGCACGCCGCAGAAGCACACGTCGTCCGAAGGGCAGTCCTACGGCATGTTCTTCGCTTTGCTGGCCAATGATCGTCCGGCGTTCGACACGCTGTGGGCCTGGAGCGTGGACAATCTGGGCGGCGGGGATCTATCCAAGCGTTTGCCGGCCTGGATCTGGGGGGCGGACGGCAAGGGCGGCTGGAAGGTCCTGGACGCCAACTCCGCCTCGGACGCTGATGTCTGGTTTGTGTACGCGCTGCTGGAAGCTGGGCGCTTGTGGGGGGATCCGTCCTACACGCAACGCGCGCTGGCTTTGCTGGCTCTGATCGAGGCGCAGGAAGTGGTCGATCTGCCCGAACTGGGCCCCATGTTGCTGCCGGGGCGCGACAGTTTCGCTCGGCCTGGCAATGTGTGGCAGCTGAACGCCAGCTACTTGCCCATTCCGCTGCTGCGCCGCTTGGCGCAGGTGTCGCCGCATCCGGCCTGGAAGGCCATGCCGGACACCACTTTACGTTTTTTACAGGAAAGCGCGCCCAAGGGGCTGGCCGCAGACTGGAGCATGTACGCGCCCAAGGGCGACGGCTATGCCTTCGTTACCGATACGCTCAAGGGGCCTGCCGGAAGCTATGATGCCATTCGTACCTATATGTGGGCAGGCATGATGCCAGCTGGCGATCCTTTGGCGGGCAAGGCGTTGCAGGCGCTGGAAGGCATGGCCAAGATCATGGCCGAGCAGCAGCGCGTGGTGCCGCCGGAGTCGGTCAATACCGAGACCGGTGTCGCCAAGGGTGAAGGGCCTTTCGGTTTTTCAGCGGCGCTGGTGCCGTATTTCACGGCTCTGAGGCAGGCGCCTCAGACGCAATGGCAGAGCGAGCGGGTCAACGTGGCGCTGCGCGAGGCCTTCCAGCCATTGCGTACCCAACAGAAGCAGCCGCCTTACTATGACGTGGTGCTGAGCCTGTTCGGCATGGGCTGGGCGCAGGGTATTTACACATTCAACGAGGCTGGGCAATTGCAGACCCAGTGGGAGAAGGCATGTCCGCCGGCACGAAAAAATTAGTCGCATGTATGTTGGCGTTGGCCTTTCCCTGGGCGGGTCAGTCACAGAGCGATGCTTTGACGGTGCTGCAGGGGCAGGGCCAATATTGGCAGTCGCGCGGAGATTTCCAGCGCGCCGCCGATGTCTGGAACAAAGTGTTGAAGGCGCAGCCGGGCAACACTCAGGCGCTCTACAGCCTGGCGCAGATCGAGCTGCGAAAGAAAAATACCGCTCAGGCGCGCAGCTACCTCGAACAATTGCGCAAAGCGGCTCCCGGCAGCAATGAAGTGACCCTGCTGGAGCAGGAACTGGCCTTGAGCGCGCCGGCAAGCGCATCCGCGCTGGAAAAAGCCCGTCGCGTGGCGGCCGAGGGCGATCTGGAAGGCGCTCTGCCCCTGTATCGGCAGGCGTTGGCCGGCCGTACGCCCGAAGGCGAAGTGGGGCTGGAATACTACACCTATCTGGGCTATACCAGCCACGACGGCATGCTGGAGGCGATCAAGGGCCTGGAGCGCTTGCGGGCGGCTTCGCCCAACAATCCTCGCATCCAGCTGCCGCTGGCGCGGCACATGGCTCGCAATGAGCCCACCCGGGCGCAGGGCATACAATTGCTGGAGCGTCTGTCCGCGCGCGCCGATATCGGCAGCGATGCGGCCGAAAGCTGGCGTGACGCCCTGACCTGGCTGGGTACGCCGCCCAAGGCCGAATTCCGTCCCCTGCTGGAATCCTATCTGGCCAAGAATCCTGACGATACGGAAATCCGGGCGCAGCTCGACGCGCAGACCCGCGCTCTCAGCCAGTCGCAGCGCCCGGGCGCTGCGAGGGCGGCGCCAGCCGCCGCCCCTGCGGCAGATCCTTATGCCGCGCGCGTACGTACCGCCATGCAGCGTCTGGAGCAGGGGGACCTGCCTATTGCCGAATCTCAATTGCAGGTGATCCTGGCTGAACGGCCCGATCAGCCTGACGCTCTGGGCGCCATGGGCGTGGTGCGCATGCGCCAGGGCCGCATGCAGGACGCGGCCGATCTGCTGGCGCAAGCGCACCGAGCCCGTCCCCGCGACTGGAAGCAGGCCTACGATACGGCTCAGTACTGGGTCACGGTAGAGCAGGCGAATCAAGCTATGCGCGCCGGCAACAACACCCAGGCGGCGACGTTGCTGGACAAGGCGCGCCGCCTGCAGCCCAATGAGCCTGCCGCCGTGCTGGCCCAGGCTCGCCTGGCGGTGGCCCGTTCGGACATGCGTCGAGCCGAGTCTTTGTACCGCACGGCCTATCAGCGCGATCCCAATAATTCCGAAGCCATCTCCGGGCTGGTGCAGGTGTACGCGCAGACCAATCAGGTGGACAAGGCGCGGCAGATGGTCGAGAGCCTGACGCCTAAGCAACAGGAGGCGGCCGGCGGCCGCGCCAAGCTGCAGGGGTTGTACGCGGCCGGGCTGGCCAAGGCGCAGCGCGCCCGCGGCGATCTGGCCTCGGCCCGCGCCACGCTCGAGCAGGCGATGGCGGCCGATCCGTCCAATGCCTGGGTGCGCCTGGAGCTGGCGCAGATCTATAACGAATCCGGTTATCCCAAAGAAGCCCGGGGACTGATCGACGGCATGCTGCTGACCGATCCCTACAATGTCGATGCGCTGTACACATCGGCTATCTTCGCCAGCCAGCAGCAGGATTGGGCAGGCGCCCAGCAGGCGCTCAGCCGCATTCCGGCCAATCTGGCCACGCCCGAAATGAAGGCGCTGCAGCGCGATGTCACGGTGCAGGTGCGTATCAAATATGCCGCCGCGCTGGGCAAGCAGGGGCGCGGCATGGAAGCCGCGGCCGTGCTCGATGAGCTGGCGCCTGTGGTGGCGAACAATCCCGGCTTGGCCAGCACAGTGGCGGCGGCTTATGCCGATGCGGGCGACAGTGCCCGCGCCCTGGGTTTGATCCGTCAGCAGATGGGGCGCAGCAAAACGCCTGATCCGGATGTGATGCTGCAATATGCCGGGCTGCTGTTCCGCACCCAGCAGGATGTGGAGGCGATGGGCGTATTGCGCAGCCTGGATGGTCGTCAGCTCAGCCCCGATCAGCAGAAGACCTTGCGCGAACTGCACAATACCCAGACCATACGGCAAGCCGAATCGCTGCGGGAGCAGGGCGACCTGGTGGCGGCCTACGATGCGCTGTCGCCGGTATTGTCGCAAAACCCCAACGATCCACAGGCCTTGGCGGCCCTGGCCCGCATGTACGCGTCGGCCGGCGACGCGCATCAAGCGCTGGGCATTTATCAGCATCTCTTGCAGCAGAACTCCAGCAGTCCAGACCTGTTCATCGGCGCGGCGCTGGTGGCCAATCAGCTGCGTGATTTCAAGTATGCCGATCAGGCAGCCGAGTCTGCCGTGGCATTGGCACCTGACGATATCCAGATACTGACCTCCGCCGCCGGCATTTACCGCGTGCAGGGCAAGACGGCCAAAGCCCAGAAGCTGCTCAAGCATGCCGTGGCTCTGCAGGAATCGGATGCGCGCAGCTATTCGGCCAACGGCGCTTTTGCGCCGCCAGCCAGCGGCGGCAACCCTTTTGTCGGCATGCCGGGCCAACGCACGGCCCGCACTGGCGCTCAGACTTTCGCCCTGCCAGCGGCGGCCGGAGCAACGGCCGCCGTCGCGGCTCCGGCCGCGGCGTGGGGCGCGTCCGCTCCGGCTTCTGCGCCGACTTATGGCGCCGCTCCGGCTTGGGGTGCACCGCCCGGCAGGGCCGCAGCGGCGCCGCGCGGTATGCCGGCCACGGCCCGGCCCATTGCCCAGAATCCTTATGGCCCCGCCCAGGCTGCCGCTCCCTTGCCGTTCATGGCTAATGCGCAGCAGCCGGCATATGGTGCTGCGCCGCTCTCGCCCCTGGAGGCCGAGCTGGCGCTGATCGAAGAGGATCGTTCGCCGCAACTGAGCATGGGCACAGTCTACCGCTCGCGCACCGGCGATAGCGGTACCAGCCGTCTGGATGATCTGCAGACCCCGATCGAGGCGCGCTTTGCCGCCGGTGACGGGCAGGCTTTCGTGCGCGCCACTCCAGTGTTCTTGGATGCGGGCAATTTCAGCATGTCGAAGTTCCTGGAAGGCACTGTCGGAGGGAACTGGTCGGGATACGACTTCAGCGACCTCAATCGCCAGCTGGACAACAGCATGGACACCAGCCAGACCGGCGTGGGTCTGGCCGTGGGCTATCAATTGCAGGGCTTGAAGCTGGATCTGGGCGTGACGCCGCTGGGGTTCAAGAAAACGTCGTTTACCGGCGGTATTGCCTACGAAGGCGCCGTCAGCCAGGACGGCACGGTGCGTATGGGCATCAATGTGTCCAGCCGTCCGGTCAATGACAGTGTCATGTCTTTCGCCGGTATCGAGAATCCATTGACCGGCGAGGTGCAGGGCGGTGTCATGGCGACCGGCGCGCGCGTGGACATCAGCAAAGACTTGGGCGATTACGGTTTTTACGCGTCGGTCGGAGCCCATGCCCTGAATGGCAAGAATGTGGAGTCCAACCGACGCATCGAAGTCAATACCGGCACTTATGTCCATTTGATCAACGAGCCGGACAATATCTTCACGACGGGTCTGAACCTGAACTACACGGGCTACTCGGACAACTTGCGCTATTTCACACCCGGACACGGGGGCTATTTCAGTCCCCAGACCTCATTCACGGTGGGAGTGCCGTTCAACTGGTCGCGCAAAGTGGATGACCTGACGTTCAAGGTCTCAGGGTCGCTGGCTCTGCAGCACTTCAAGGAAGATTCGGCCGATTTGATGCCGGGCAAGAGCGGCGAAGAGATCTGGGGCATGGTCGAATCCCGTGCCCAGGCCTCGGGCGGTACGGCGCAGCAGGAGTTGGCACGGCTCAAGGCCATGTCGGGCTTTACCGACCAGCAGATCCTGGATGGTTTGTCGGCAGCAAATTCCGGTTTCTACGCCGGCCAGACGAAAACCGGCCTTGCGTATAATTTCAATGTGGGCGCCGAGTACAACTTCACCCCCGGCATGGCGTTCGGGGGGCATCTGGGCATCGATAAATCAGGGGACTACCGCCAGTGGATAGGTGGTATCTACCTGAAGTACTACTTTGACCAGCAGACGCGCCGCACGGCGGATCTGCCGCTGGTCCCGTATTCATCCCCCTATGGCGAGCCTTACGGGGGCAAGTTCCAATAGATTCAAGAGTATCGATATCATGCTAGCTTCCGTCCTGACCGGTTTGACCATTCTGGTGATCGGCGACAGCCACCTGACTAATCGCAACTATCTGATCGACACGCTGCACAACGAGCTGCAGGCTCAAGGGGCGCATGTCCACACGTTCGGAGTGTGCGGCACCAATGCGGGCGATTGGCTCAAACCCACGCCCGGCACGTGCGGAGCCGCCGAGCGCATCGAGAACAATCGCCTGAGCATTCTGCCCAACAATACGCAGACCCGGCCTATCAAGGACCTGGTCGGCCAGATCAAGCCCGACATGGTGATCGTTGTAATGGGCGATGCCATGGCCGGCTACGACAAGGGTGCGTTTCCCAAGGCCTGGGCCTGGAAGAGCGTCACGGCGCTGACCAAGGAAATCGCCTCCACCAAGACCCAGTGCGTCTGGGTGGGACCGGCCTGGGGTACCGAAGGCGGCCGCTATCAGAAAACCTTTGCTCGGGTTCAGGAAGTTTCGGACTTTCTGCAGCAAAACGTCGCTCCCTGCCACTACATCAACTCGTTGGATATGTCCAAACCAGGCCAATGGGCCACCACGGACGGCCAGCACTTTACCGCCAGCGGCTATGCCAAATGGGGCAAGGCCATTGCCGAGCAGTTGAACGCCTTCGAGGCGGAGAAAAAATGATTCTGCCTTTGCGCTCTCTGTTACTGGGCCTGCTGACACTGGGTAGCGCGCACGCCGCTCCCAGTCTGTACAGCACGGGGCCGGATGAGCCTACGGCCTATGTGCGCTTTGTGAATGCGGGCGGGCAGCAGGCTCGGCTGGGCAAAGAGGCCGTGGCCCTGGAAGGGCAGGGTGGCGCCACGCCGTTCCAACCGGTACGGGCGGATCGGCCCCTGGAGGGAGCGGTGCAATTGGGCGATGCGCGCATCATCCTGGATGATCGTCTGCCGGAGGGGCAGTTTCTGACGGTCGTGCTGGCCTCGGGCAAAGAGGCTGCCGCGCAGCGCTTTACGGATGTCGTCGATGATTTCAATGCGGCCAAAGCATCCATCACGGTGTATAACGCCGCGCCGGCCTGCGCCAGCGCCGCGCTGAGCGTGCAGGGTCGCGAGCTGCGCATCGTGCAGGACGTGGTTCCCGGTCAATGGTCGCGTCGCCAGGTCAACCCGGTCCAACTGGCGCTGGAATTGGACTGCGGCGCCGGCCAGCCTCGTGTCGCGGTGCCTGCATCGGGGCTTTTGCAGGCCGGCGAGCGCTACAGCCTTATCGTGACTGAGTCCGGACAGGGCGAAATCAACGCGCTCTGGCTGCAGGACGCCATGCAGGACTGATCCCCTTTTTATGGTTTTTACGTCCGCCGAGTTTCTGTTCCTGTTTTTTCCCGTGTTTCTGGCGTGCTATGCACTCAGTCCGGTGCGATTCAGGAACAGCACCTTGCTGGCGTTCAGCTATCTGTTTTATGCCTGGTGGAGTCCGGCCTTCACGTTCCTGATGGCCGCTCTGACCATTCTGGCCTGGTTGGGCGGGCTGATGCTGCAGACGCGGCATCGCGGACCCTGGCTGTTGGGCATGCTGGTGGCCGTCAATGCGGGCGTTCTGTTCTGGTTCAAGTACGCCAATCTGGGCGCCGAGGCCTATGCCCATTGGCAAGTCTGGCGCGGCCATCTGCCACCGCACTGGGATCGCGTGGCTTTGCCCATCGGGCTTTCCTTTATTGTGCTGCAGGCTATTTCTTACCTGGTCGATGTCTATCGCGGGCAGGTGCAGGCGCAGCGCAGCCTCGTGCTGTTCGCAACTTACATCGCCATGTTCGGGCAATTGATCGCTGGCCCCATTCTGCGCTATGACTGGGTGCAGGCGGCGCTGTTGCAGCGTCCGTTCGGATGGCCGGGGCTGCAGGAAGGCGCGCGACGCTTCATGATAGGGTTGAGCATGAAGGTCCTGATCGCCGACACCCTGTCGCCCTTAGTCGACGCCTTGTTCGCCTTGCCCGATCCCGGCTTCATCGATGCCTGGCTGGCCTGCCTGGCATATTCCGTGCAATTGCTGTTTGATTTTGCCGGCTATAGCGCCATGGCTATCGGCATAGGCCTGATGCTGGGCTTTCGCTTTCCGGAAAATTTTCGCCAGCCGTACAGCGCGCGCTCCATCCAGGAGTTTTGGCGACGCTGGCATATCTCCCTGTCCACCTGGATACGCGACTATCTGTATATCCCGCTGGGTGGCAGCCGAGTCGCGCCGTGGCGCGCGTATGCCAATCTGGTGCTGGTCATGGCCATAGGCGGTTTGTGGCACGGCAGCGACAACCTGAATTTCCTGCTGTGGGGTGTGGCCCATGGGGCGGCGCAGGCGATCGCCAAGGCGTGGGGACGCACGCCCTGGCGTTTGCCCGATTGGTTGGGCCACTGCCTGACGCTGCTTTTTGTATTTCTGGCCTGGACGGTATTCCGCAGCCCGGACCTGCCTACGGCGGGCGTGTTCTACCGCGCCCAGCTGGGATTGTCGGGATGGGGACCCAGCGATGTCACGCTGACCACCTGGCGCTATTGGCATGGCTGGGCGTTGGCGGCCGGCTTGTTGCTGGCGCTGCGCCAGGAGCGCAGTCTGCCGGCATGTCGGGGCCATGCCGGCACGTTCGCGGGCTTGCGGCAGGCCTGGCCCGTGTTGCTGTTTTGGGTGTCGTTGGGCTTTGTGCTCAGCCGCCAGAGCGTGCCGTTTCTATATTTCCAGTTCTGACCGCCATGACGAAACCTGAATCCGACGCATCGAATCGCGCCCGGCCTTGGGATCTGGCCTTGTTCCTGCTGGCGCTGTTTCTGGGACTGGCGCTGATCGTGGCGGGCGCCTTCCAGGGGCGCTTTGATAGTCTTTGGAAGGAAGGCTGGCCCGCCCGGCTGCGCGGGGGCGAACTGGCTGCTCAGCTGAATCATTCGTTGCCTTATCTCCCCGCCTTCGAGACCTGGGCGTCCTATCACCGGCAAGGCGCCTATCTGTTGGCGGGCAGTTACGGGCCGCAGGTCCGGCAGGGTTGTGCGGATTGGTTGTTTCTGCAGGAAGAGCTCCAGGCCGCTGCCCGGCCCGCCCACAATATGCGTGAGCGCGTGGCCATGGTGGACAAGGTAGCCCGTCGATTGAAGCGGGAGCATGTGCAACTGGCTGTGTTGATGGTGCCGGACAAGAGCCGTGTGTTGCCGCAAGTTGATTGCGGGCTGCCGCGACCTGCAACTTATCAAGGGCGATTGCCGGATTGGAATGCCGCTTTGCGCAGCCGAGGCATTTTGGTGGCCGATGCGACGCCGGCCATGGCGCCTTTGGCCGGGCAGGGCGTGGCCGCTTATTGGCGTCTGGACTCGCACTGGACGCAGGCGGGAGCCGCGGCCGCCGCGCAGTCGGTGCGACAGGCATTGCTGCAATCGGGCGCCCTGCCGGCCGCTGAGCTTATCAGCGAGCGCATGGCGCAGGCGCCTCGGGCGCGGCAGGGCGATCTGATCCGTCTGGCCGGCCTGGAGAATCTAGCGCCGTATTGGCTGCCGGCACCCGATATCGAAACCCCTGTCCGTTTCCGGCATGCCGCCACGGCCTCTGCGGCGGGCAGTGACGATGACCTGGCGGCCGAACTGTTCGGCGACGCGGTCCGGCCGCCGCTCGTATTGGTAGGCACGTCCTTTTCCCACGCCGCTGATTTTGAAGGATTCTTGAGCGAATCGCTGGCCTTGCCGGTCATCAATATGGCGCGCGACGGCGGCGGCATGTGGGAGGCCATGCAGGCCTATCTGGCGCCTGTCGCCGGGGCGCGCGTCTGGCCTTCCTTGCTGATCTGGGAGATCCCTGAGCGCTATATCCAGGCGCCGCTCAGCCCAGCAGAGGCCGATTGGCTGGCGGGCTTGGAATAGGGCGGGCTGGCCGGGTGTGATCCTCGCGCCACAGATGGGGATAAGTGCACTAAGCCCTTGCCAGGCAGGGATATTTACCGTAAAATCGTATGCTTACTTGGCTATTTGTCTTTGCGTTTGGGTCTGGGTTTAGGCCTAAAACCCACGTAAATGGGGCAAAAAGCAGGTAAAAACAAAAGCAGTACAAAAGCAGTAATACACGTTTTGTCTCTCGCAAGATTTCAACCTAGGGTTCGGCTTGCCGGACCAGATCGAGATCGGGTTTACGGTATCGAACTGGCTGGATCCGAATCTGACGGGACCAAAACTGGTTGTGTGGCCCGGTCATTTTGGCTGGATCGCTGCAATTAAGTTGGAACAGGAAAAATCATGATTCAAATGCAGACCACGCTGGACGTGGCCGACAACACAGGTGCGCGTTCCGTAATGTGCATCAAGGTGCTGGGCGGCTCGAAGCGCCGTTATGCCG
>JAEXOO010000030.1 GCA_023439305.1 Pseudomonadota bacterium | reverse complement strand
GTATTGTGGCAGCACAAGGATGGCACGATCGCGACGTGGGAGCTGCGCGCCGACGGCGGCTTCTATGGCCAATCACTCGGCATGGCCGCAGGGCGGCTGCTGGACGGCAATGCCGACTTCAACGGCGACGGCAAGAGCGACCTGCTGTTCGCCGACCCGAGCGGCGAGCTCGTATCCTGGGAAATGCACGGCGCGGCGAGCTACTCGCGTTTCGATCTGGGCGCGTTGGGACCCGGCTGGAGCACCGTCTCCCAGAGTCCGCTCGGTGGATTGTTCCTCGAAGGCAACGTCGCGGGCACCCTGGGTGACGACGTGATATTCGGCGGTTCCGGCGCCGACAGCCTGACGGGCGGAAGAGGCCGCGACGTCTTCGAGTACGCGAAGCCGGGCGACGGCGGGCTCGGCGGCGACGTCATCACCGACTTCGAGGTGGGCGTGACGGGCGACGTGCTCGACCTGAGCTTCATACGCTCAGGCTGGACTGCCAACCAGTGGGCCGCGCCGCACGACGCCCGCGCGTTCGACCAAGGCTGGATCCGTTTTCTACAGGACGGGCCTAACACCGTCGTGCAGGTCGATCGCGACGGCGGCGGCGACACGTACGTGACGCTCGCAACGCTGCTCGATTGCGTCCTCACGCCCGCGGACACGGCGAACTACGCGCTGTAGCGAGCCGCCGCGCAAGCGGCGGAGCAGACGCAGGATGCGGCGCTGACTACCGCATGCGCGCCCGATCGCATCACGCGTGCGATACAGGGGCGAGCGAAGATGTGATTGGCGTCCCCACGGGGATTCGAACCCCGGTTACCGCCGTGAAAGGGCGATGTCCTAGGCCTCTAGACGATGGGGACTAAAGGACTTTCTTACTGCTCAAAAAACTGGGGTCAGACCCCATAAACGGGGCCTGACCCCATTTTTCCGTGGTGGAGGTAAGCGGGATCGAACCGCTGACCTCTTGCATGCCATGCAAGCGCTCTCCCAGCTGAGCTATACCCCCATTTCGGTGTTCAACTTGTTGTCCACCAACGAAGAAATGAGATTATGAAGAGCTTTTTGACTTTGTGCAAGCCCTTTTTGCAAAAAAGGCGAATCGAGCCCTGTTTTTTTCTGTGCGGGAGCCTGCAGGGGGCTGGCGCCGGGACCGAATCTGCCGCGAATGTCACTTGAAAATCGCGATTCAAGCCGTCGCTAGCCGAGGTCTGGCGGCGTGAATAGAGGCTGGATAGAAGGTTTCTATCGCCTATAGTTCTGTTTCAAAACGTTTCAATTGCGATTCGTTTCTCGGCTGAAGTTTTGATTTTTTTTGCCGTTACAGCATCTGCGGACGATGCAATACATCAACGAACGGGGCCAGTTATAGCGTGCTTCTTGATAATTCCCCCCAGCCGTGCAAGCTATTAATGGTATGCTTCGACGGGTAACATTTCACCTGTAATAATTACGTTTTGTAGGCTTGTTCTATAGTCTGCATCTTTTATTTATTGGCGCTATGTCAGCTAAGCAGTGCACATCTTCGTCCATGCTTGTTTCTGCGGATGCCCAAAAACGAATTGGTTTGGGCGCGTTGCTGATATGGGTGCTGCTGACATGGCTGCTGCTGGTTTCGGCCACGGTACTGGTTATTTACAAACAGAAGCAGGCGGATGCCCAGCTTCAGGCCAGTAGCGCCTTACTCAATCAATTATCCGACATCAGCTATTCCGTCGCCTTGGCAGCGCCTGACAGCGCGTCGCCGGCGCGCCTGCGCCGGCTCGACCAGCAGTTCCAGGGCGTGGTGGAAGTGCTCAAAGAAGGGGGGACTGTCGACGGCGTGCAGCTGGAGCCGCTGGACAAGCCCTTGCTGGGCCTGGTGGGACGTATCAGCGCAGAATGGCACCGTCGCCTGATGCGGCTGGATTTCCCCGCTACGCCCGAGCAGGTGCTGTTGCCTGCTGCTGCACTCAGCGCCGAAGATTCCCTATTTCGGCACAGCACGCAGCAACTGCTCGACTCCTTCGACGCTCAGCGGCGCAAGACTCAGGCGCAGCATCGATGGACCGTGGTCTTTCTATTGGGGCTGAATCTGCTTGTACTGATGGGCTCTTATTTGATGTTCCGGGCCTGGGCGGCGCAGCCTCTCAATCAATTGTCTGCTCAGGCTGGGGCTTTTTTTCGCGGCAATTTCCGCGCCAAGAGCTCAGCGGGCGGCACGCGTGAAATTAATTATTTGTCGCGGGTTCTTAATTTCTGCGGTTTGCGCATTCAGCAATTGGATGCGCAGCTTTCTCTGCAGCAACGTAATTTCGCCCAGGTGGATGCGGCTTGCCGCAGCCTCAGCCATAATCCTTTGTTGGGTGTTTATATCTCCAGCGACGGCCGTTTTGATTTCGTCAACAAGAAGTTGGCCGACACTTTGGGTTATACCCGCGTGCAGCTGCGACATAATCTGACGCTGGCCGACGTTTTCCTGGAACCGCGCTTTCCATCTCTGTCCGAGGTCATTCCCGAACGTCATCTGGGCGCCAACAGTGTGCGCTACGAAACCCGGGCAGTGCGTCAAGACGGAAAAAGTATCGATGTGGAGGTCTGCGAAGTCCCCATCCGCCTGGAAGGCCGCGTGACCACAGTGGCGGTGGTGCAGGACATTACCACCCGCGTACGCAACGAGGTCACCGGCAGGCTGGCGGCGGTGGTCTACGACAATACCTGCGAAGCCATTGTCGTGACTGACCGCTTCGGGCATGTGGTGGACGCCAATCCAGCTTTCAATCGCATTACGGGCTATGCGCTGGACGAAGTGCGCGGGCGCACGCTGGCCATTCTCAGCTCTGGGCGGCAGGACAAGGAGTTCTACCGCGCCATGTGGCAGGAAATCATCGAGACCGGCCGCTGGCAGGGCGATATCTGGAATCGCCGCAAGAACGGCGAGGAATACGCTGAACGGCTGACTATCAGCACGGCGTGGAATCCGGATGGCACGGTGTATCGGCATATTGGTCTGTTCACCGACATCACCAGTCACAAAAAGCGCGAAGCGCAGATGTGGCGACAGGCGCACTATGACCATCTGACGGGCCTGCCCAATCGGCAGATGTTTCAGGACAGACTGCAGCAGGCCATGGAGCAGTCGCAGCGCAGCGGCTTGCCCTTTGCCCTGGTCTTCATGGATCTGGACTTCTTCAAGGACGTGAACGATTCCCTGGGTCATGAAAAAGGGGATGTGCTGTTGCAGGAAGTGGCGCGGCGCCTGCAGGAGTGCGTGCGCGCCACCGATACCGTGGCGCGCATCGGCGGGGATGAGTTCACCGTGATCATCTCGGACATCAGCGATCTGTCCATTGTGGAGCGCACCTGTCGCTGCATGCTCGAGACCATCGAAGAGCCCTTTCAGCTGGACAACAATTCGGTGTCTGTGTCGGCCAGCATAGGCATCACCCTGTATCCCGAGGATGGCGACGACGCGGGCGAACTGCTCAAGAACGCGGACATGGCCATGTATGCGGCCAAAGCCTGCGGGCGTAATCAGTACTGCCGTTTCCTGCCGGCCATGGGCGAAGCCGTGCAGGCGCGCCTGCAGTTTTCCCAGGATTTGCAGAACGCACTGCACGAACAGCAATTCCGCTTGTACTACCAGCCCATCGTCGACCTTGAAACGGGCCGGGTGTCACGGGCCGAAGCCTTGATCCGCTGGGAGCATCCTCAGCTGGGGCTGGTTCCCCCCTCCGAGTTCATCCCGTTTTCCGAGGATTCGGGCTTGATCGTGGTGATCGGCGAGTGGGTGTTCGAGACAGCAGCGCAGACGGCCATGCAATTGCGCCGCGAGCTGGACCCGGGCTTTCGCGTGAGTCTGAATGTCTCGCCGGCGCAGTTCAAGCTCAATGGCTCATGCGCCCATGATTGGGTGGAGCATCTGCAGAATGAAGGCATACCCGGCGATGCGCTGGTGGTCGAAATCACCGAACGTCTGTTGCTGGACGGCCAGGATCAAGCCTTGCAACAATTACGCTTTCTGCGCGAGTACGGCATGGGTGTGGCCTTGGATGATTTCGGCACGGGCTATTCTTCGCTGTCGCACTTGAAGCGCTTCTCGATCAATGTGCTCAAGATAGACCAATGCTATATCCGCAATCTGGCGCAGGGCAGTGAAGACCTCGTGCTGACCCAGGCCATGATCGTCATGGCGCAGAAATTGGGCTTGCGCGTGGTGGCCGAGGGCGTCACCACCTATGAGCAGGTGGAACTATTGCATCACGCCGGCTGCGACTACATGCAGGGCTATTTGTGTTCTCAGCCCATACCGGCGGCTGACTTCATCCAGTGGTGCAAGGACTGGAACCAGGACCATGCGGCCGATTTCGTGCGACGCAGCCGGTCTCAGGCTCAGGCCGAGGCTTCTGTCTGACTGGAAAAGGCATAGGCCAGCACATTAAAAAACACCCCGAAACGTGGATTCCATATTCCGTTCCGGGGTGTTTTTTCTTGGCCAGATAGGCGGCGGGAATCAGCTGCTTGCCGGTGTCAGGACGCTTTCCGACGCCGGCCTTGCCAGCCCAGCAGAAGCAGGATCAGAACCGACCAGACCAGCACGGGCAGATTACCGATCCGGACATAAGGCGTCAGCCCTTGCATGCCCTGGACCTCGACATCCAGAACGCCGGGCTTGAGCGGCGGCAATACGGCGCGGACTCGGCCGCGCGGGTCAATGGCGGCGGTCATGCCGGTATTGGTGGCGCGCAGCATGGGACGGCCGGTCTCCAGGGCGCGCATGCGGGAAATCTGCAGGTGCTGACTCAGGGCCCACGAGTCCCCGAACCAGCCCAGGTTGCTCAGGTTCAGCAGCAGGTTGGCGCCAGGATTGCGCCCATCGCCGCGGACGGCCTGCAGGATCTCTTCGCCGAACACGTCTTCATAGCAGATGTTCGGAGCGACCCGTCCCTGCGCCAGCTGGAAAGGGGGTTGGGGCAGGGCGCCGCGATAGAAGTCGCCCAGCGGAATCTGCATCATGTCCACGAACCAGCGAAACCCCGGCGGAATGAATTCCCCGAAAGGCACCAGGTGATGCTTGTCGTAGTAGGGGGTGGCGCTTTGCAGAATGTCTTCGGGACGGGTGTCGGGCCGGATCAGCAGGGCACTGTTGGTGTACTGGAAAGCGCCCTGAGGCTGGCTGCGGTCCATGGGCACGCCCAGCACGACGTCGGCCTGGTGGCGGCGCGCCAGTTCAGTCCAGTCGAGCCAGAATGTCGCATTCAGCCGGTTCTGCAGCACGGGGATGACGGTTTCAGGCAGAACGATCAGCCGTGGGGTGTCTTCCGGCGACTTGGCCGGCAGATCGGCCAGCTCGTAGTAGCGTCGCATGCCTTGTTCCATGGACGAACCGAACTTGTCGGCCTGATCGATATTGCCTTGAACCAGGCGAGCAATGAAGGGCTGGCCTTCGGGCTTGACCCAGGCTATGTGGGGCAGGCTGATGCCAGCCAGGCCCAGCAGCAGCGCAGCACCAACGCCGATCGCGCTGGAGGGGTTCTGGTTCTTGTCCTTGGAGGCAGCGAACTGGGCGATGGCGGCGGCGCTGAAGGCGGACATCCAGGCCAGGCCATAGACTCCCACGACGGGCGCCCAGCCGGCAAACATGCCTTCAGCATGGGCATAGCCTATGTTCAGCCAGGGAAAGCCGGTGAACAGGGTGCCGCGCAGCCATTCGGCCAGGGTCCAGCTACTGGCCCAGGCCGCCGCCAGCAGCAGTCGTGCGGGCCAGGCGTCGGTCTGCATACCTCGGCGCAGGCCTTGCCAGACGGCGGCCGACAGTCCTAGAAACAGCGCCAGGGCTGCTGCCAGCAACAGAACGGCCAGAGCGGCCAGCCAGGCCGGCATGCCGCCGTACTGGTGCATGCTGATGAACAGCCAGTAGACACCGACCCCGAAGTGGCCCAGACCGAACAGCCAGGCGCGCCCGAAGGCCTGGCGCGCGCAGCGCGCGGCCATGATCTGCGAGCTGGCCATGGCCAACAGTGCGATCTGGTAGAACGGCAATACCCAGGATGGCAGGGGGCCGATGGAAAAGGACAGGGCGTGGAAACCGCCCAGTGCAATCAGCAACGCAATGCGCAGGGATGAGGGCAGCGGCTTGGGGTCAGTTGTGTTCAAGATCGGGCTCGGCGGAGGCGGCTCGCTGCACATGCAGCCACAGGGCCCGCTTGGCGTCGGCGCGCACGACGGTGATGCTGATGCCGTCCAGTTGGGCGACGTCGCCCCGGCGGGGGATATGGCCCAGCTCCGAGGCCAGCCAACCGCCGACGGTGTCGAAGTCGTCGTTGGGAAGTTGGGTGTGGAAGGCTTCGTTGAAATCGGGGATTTCGGTCAGCGCCATGACGCGCCAGCTATCCGGGCTGGCCTGGAAGATGGTCTGTTCGGCGTCTTCGTCGTATTCGTCTTCAATGTCGCCGACGATCTGTTCCAGAACGTCTTCCATGGTGACCAGGCCGGCGGTGCCGCCATGCTCGTCAATGACCACGGCAATATGATTGCGGCTGCTGCGGAACTCGTGCAGGAGCACGTTCAGGCGCTTGGTCTCGGGGATGAAGACCGCAGGGCGGATCAAGGGGCGCAGATCAATGGTGGGGTTGGCGATGGACAGCAGCAGGTCCTTGGCCAACAGGATGCCGATGATGTTGTCGCGTTCGTTTTCGTAGATGGGAAAACGGCTGTGGCCGGTCTCGATGATGATGGGTAACAGCTCGGCCAGCGGCTTGGCGATGTCCAGCATGTCGATCTTGGAGCGCGGCACCATGATGTCGGCAACGGTCTTGCTGGCCATGTCCAGTGTGCCGGCGATCATGGCCAGGGATTCGTCGTCGATGACCTGGCGCTCGTGCGCAGAAACAAGCAAAGCCTTGAGGTCTTCTCGGTCCTCGGGCTCGGCGCGTCGATTGAAGAAGGCACTCAGGCGGGAAATGGGGTTGGATGAACCGGACTTGGATGTGCGCGGTTCAGGGTCGGGGGCAGAGTCTGACATTGTCCGAAGGACGAGTTGATGGAAAAGTTAGCATAACCGAAAAATGGGCGCAGGGTATGGGCCGAAAAGTGCGGATTGACGCGGGGCGCCGGTCCGCAGGCCCGGCGGATCAGCGTTCCTGGTAGGGATCAGGAATGCGCAGGCCGGCCAGGATGGCCGTTTCCAGCGCTTCCATGTCCTGGGCTTCTTCGTCGTCAATGTGGTCGTAACCCAGCGAGTGCAGCGTGCCGTGGACCACCAGGTGAGCGGCATGGTGCAGCAAGGGCTTGCCCTGTTCGGCCGCTTCGCGCTCGAGCACGGGCAAGCACAGCACGATGTCGCCGTGCACCACGCCGTCCGGATCCTGACCGTATTCGAAGGTCAGCACATTGGTGGCGTAATCTTTTTCGCGATAGCCCTGATTCAGGCTGCGGCCTTCCTCGGCATCTACGATGCGCAACGTGGCGGACAGGCCGTTGAATCGGTCTTCGGGATGGATGCGCTCCCAGGCCTGATCCAGGGCACGCTGCATCCAGCGGCGCAGGCGTGAGCGGGACAGTTCGGGGCAGGGGGTGGCGTACTGGACGCTCAGGGACAGATCAGGCATCGCCGGCGTTCTCGTAGGCGTCGACAATGCGCGCGACCAGAGGATGGCGCACGACATCGCGGCTGGTGAATTGAGTCGAGGCAATGCCTTGTACGTCTTTCAGGATATTGGCGGCGTGGTTCAGGCCGCTGCGCTGCCCTTTGGGCAAGTCCACTTGAGTCGGGTCGCCGGTAATGACGGCCTTGCTGCCGAAGCCGATGCGCGTCAGGAACATTTTCATTTGTTCCGGCGTGGTGTTCTGGGCCTCGTCCAGGATCACGAAGGCGTGGTTGAGCGTGCGCCCGCGCATGTAGGCCAGGGGGGCGATCTCGATGGTTTGTTTTTCGAACAGGCGCTGCACTTTTTCCAGGCCCATCAGGTCGTACAGAGCGTCGTAGAGCGGACGCAGGTAAGGATCCACCTTCTGGGCCAGATCGCCGGGCAGAAAGCCAAGGCGCTCGCCCGCCTCCACGGCCGGACGCGTCAGGATCAGGCGCTGTACGGACTCGCGCTCCAGCGCGTCGATGGCGCAGGCCACCGCCAGCCAGGTTTTGCCCGTGCCGGCCGGCCCGATGCCGAAGGTAATGTCGTGGTGCAGGATGTTGCGCAGATAGTCCCGCTGTCGCGGCGTGCGCGGACGCAGGTCGCGCTTGCTCGTGCGCAGCTGGAAGTCTTCCTGGCCAACGGGAGGCAGCTCGGGCAGGGGTTCTTCCTGGCGCGTTTCGTCTTCGTGCTTGGGGCGGCGGTTGGCGCCCAGCTCGACCAGTCCGAGTTGGATGTCGTCGATGTTCAGGGCTTGGTGCACGGCCCTTGCATGGAACCAGGCGATGGCTTTGGATGCTTCGGCGGCGCGATCGCCTTCGATGGAGACATGGCTGCCGCGCCGGCGCACGGTCACGTCGTAGGCGATGGCGACCTGCTTCAGGTTTTCGTCCAGCGGACCGCACAGATTGGCCAGATGCGTGTTGTCACCTTCCAGGCGCAGCGAGGTGGGCAGGCGGCGGCGATGGTTGTTCATGTTAGGACCCCGCCACCAGGTCCTGCGTCAGGACCTCGCCGCGCAGGGTGTTGGTCAGGGCCTGGGTGACGCGCACGTCCACGATCTGGCCGATCAGGCGTTGGCCGCCGGGAAAGTTGATGATACGGTTGTTTTCGGTGCGGCCCATCAGCTCGGCTTCGTCTTTGCGCGATGTGCCTTCCACCAAAATGCGTTGAACGCTGCCGACCATGGCTTGGCTGATGGCTTGCGCCTGTTCATTGACCAGGGCCTGGAGGCGGTGGAGTCGGTCCAGCTTTTCTTCTTTGGTGGCGGTGTCTTCCAGGTCGGCGGCCGGGGTGCCGGGCCGGCGTGAATAGACGAAGGAGAACGACTGGTCGAAATTGACGTCGCGGATCAGTTTGAGCGTTTTCTGGAAATCGTCTTCGGTTTCTCCGGGGAAGCCCACGATGAAATCGGAGGACAGCACGATGCCGGGGCGCGCTTCACGCAGGCGGCGCACGATGGATTTGAATTCCAGCGATGTGTAGCCGCGCTTCATGGCGGCCAGGATGCGATCGCTGCCGGCCTGCACGGGCAGGTGCAGGAAGGGCACCAGCTTGGGCAGCTTGCCGTGGGCCTCGATCAGGCGCGAGGTCATTTCCTTGGGGTGCGAGGTGGTGTAGCGGATGCGTTCGATACCCGGGATTTCGTGTACGTATTCCAGCAGCATGGCAAAGTCGGCGATCTCGCCGGCCACGCCGGTTGGGCCGCGATAGGCGTTCACGTTCTGGCCCAGCAGCGTGACTTCGCGCACGCCCTGGTCGGCCAGGTCGGCGATTTCCATGAGCACGTCATCGAAGGGGCGCGAGACTTCAGGACCTCGGGTGTAGGGCACCACACAGAAGCTGCAGTACTTGCTGCAGCCTTCCATGATGGAAACAAAGGCCGAGTATCCCTCTACGCGGGCTGGAGGCAGAGCGTCGAATTTTTCGATTTCGGGGAAGCTGATATCCACTTGCGAGCGCCCGCTGTTGCGGCGCTTGACGATCAGCTCGGGCAGGCGATGCAAGGTCTGCGGGCCGAAGACCACGTCTACATAGGGCGCGCGACGGATGATGGTGTCGCCTTCCTGGCTGGCCACACAGCCACCCACGCCGATCACCAGATCCGGGTTCAGGGCTTTCAGGTGTTGCACGCGACCCAGGTCGGAAAAGACTTTTTCCTGTGCTTTTTCGCGCACCGAACAGGTGTTGAACAAGATGATGTCGGCTTCTTCCGGATTGGTGGTCAGTTCCACCGGCCGGTCCTGGTTCAGGATGTCGGCCATTTTCTCGGAGTCGTATTCGTTCATCTGGCAGCCGAAGGTGCGGATGAAGAGCTTGCGGGCAGGCTTGGCGGCGGCGTCCGCAGCGGCGGGCGTAGAAAGAGTGGTGTCGGTCATGAATGGGGCCGTGGCGGGTGTATATCCCGGGGGCGATCAGAAATGGATGAATAGGGGATTATAGCGCTGCTGCCAACAGGGCGGAAAAAAAGCCCGGCATGATGATGCCGGGCTTGAGTAGACAAAGGGGAGGATGATCAGCCTTCCATGACCTCGCCGCCTTCGTCTTTCTTGATGGGCTTGACCAGATCCTCGCGCTTGACGCCCAGCCACATGGAGATAGCAGCGGCCACGAACACGGAGGAGTAGATGCCGAACCAGATACCGATGGTCAGGGCCAGCGAGAAGTTGTGCAGGGTGGGGCCGCCGAAGAAAAAGATCGACAGCACCATCATCTGGGTGGAACCGTGGGTGATGATGGTCCGGGAAATGTTCTGTGTGATGGACAGGTCGATGATGTCAGATACGGACATCTTGCGCTGCTTGCGGAAGTTTTCGCGGATACGATCCATGACCACCACGGATTCGTTCACCGAGTAGCCCAGCACGGCCAGCACGCCGGCCAGCACGGACAGCGAGAACTCCCACTGGAAGAAAGCGAAGAAGCCCAGGATGATCACCACATCGTGCAAGTTGGCGATGGCGCAGGCCAGCGCCAGCTTCCACTCGAAACGAAAGCCCAGGTACAGCAGAATGCCGGCGACCACGAAGGCCAGCGCCATCAAGCCGTTGTGCAGCAGCTCCTGGCCTACCTGCGGACCGACGAACTCCACGCGGCGCAACTCCACGTCGGGGCTTTGCTGCTTGAGCGCCTGCAGGACCTGCTCGCTTTGCTGGGCTGAGTCTTTTCCTTCCTGCACGGGCAAGCGGATCATGATGTCTTGCGAGGTGCCGAAGTTCTGGACCTGGAAATCGGTATAGCCCAGGGACTGGACTGAGCGGCGCACTTCCTCGACCTGCACGGTCTGCTGGTAGTGCACTTCCATGACCGTGCCGCCGGTGAACTCGATCGACAGGTGAAAGCCGCGCAGGACGATGAAGACGACCGCCGCGATGAAGGTCAGCAGACTGATCAGGTTCAGCACCAGCGCATGGCGCATGAACGGGATGCTGCGGTGAATACGAAAAAATTCCATGATGCGTTATGCCTGTTGTTGGGCCAGGTGGCCCCCCCCCCCCCCGCGGCCCCGCCGGCATAAAATTT
>JAEXOO010000014.1 GCA_023439305.1 Pseudomonadota bacterium | reverse complement strand
GTATATCGTATGCCCGTCTGTTGAATGCAATCTGGCAAATGGGCAGGGCCAGACGCGGCCCCGAAGGGCCGCGTTGGCGGGTTTACTGCATCTGGCCGAAGCGGCCGGCGTTGAAGTCATTGATGGCTTCGACGATTTCCTGCTGGCTGTTCATGACAAACGGCCCGTAGCCCACCACAGGCTCGGCGATCGGTTCGCCGCTGAGCAGCAGCAGTTGCACATCGCCGTTGGCCTCCAACTGCACTTGTGTGCCTTTCTGGTCCAGCAGCACCATCTGGGCTTCGCGGGCGATCGTCTGGCCGTTGACCTGTACCGTGCCGCTCAGCACCACCAGGCCCGTGTTCCAGCCTTCGGGTACGGTAAAGGTGGTTTGGTGTCCGGCCGCCAGCTTCACGTCCCAGACATGCATGGGGGTGTGCGTGCTGGCAGGGCCTTTGTTGCTCTGGTAGTCGCCGGCAATCACTCGAACCTGGCCAGCCCCGCCTTCCAACGGCACGGCGGGGATGTCCGCGTCCAGGATGGCCTGGTAGCGGGGCGGCGTCATCTTGGCGCTGGCAGGCAGATTCACCCACAATTGCACCATGTGCAAGGTGCCGCCGTCGCGTGCGAAGGCGTCGGAATGGTATTCCTCGTGCAGAATGCCCGCACCCGCCGTCATCCACTGCACATCGCCTCTGCCGATGGTGCCGCCCTGGCCGGTGGAGTCCCGGTGCGAGACCTCGCCGTCATAGACGATGGTCACGGTCTCGAACCCGCGGTGCGGATGCTGGCCCACGCCGCGCCGGTGCGATCCGGCGGGAAACTGGGCGGGACCTGCGTAATCCAGCAGCAGGAAGGGGCTGTGCTGGGTGGCATCATCGTGATAGCTGAACAGGGAGCGGACAGGAAAGCCGTCGCCGACCCAATGGGGCCGGGGTGCATTGAGAACGCCCATTACGTTTTTCATCGGGTACTCCTGTTGAAAATAAGTTGATATTTCAAAGGATAAGGCCGAATGCAGGCGTTGATTAGTCCCCGCCAGTGCAAAACTGTATTGCTTTTTTGCATGGCCGCGCGGCCTGCAATTAGTAACCAATATTGCAGGCGCGCTACCGGCGCTCAGGCTACGATGGGCGCAATTTGATACAAAGAGAACGGGAATGGGGCAGGCTTTTCAGGCCTTGAGCGTCTGGCAGGTTATGGGCGCGGGGCTGTTGTTCTTCGGCGGAATCTACCTGCTTTTTGCGCTGGGCACGCTGATGCTGACGCGGTGGCTGCTGCCGGCGCTGGGCTGGGGGCGGCCGCTGGATACGCGCCCCTTGCGGCCGGGCCAATTGCGCCGGGAATTGCAGCAGTCAGGCTCGGCCATTCTGATCTTCGGTCTGGGAATGGTCTTTCCCTGGGGGCTGTTGCAGTTGGGCTGGGCGCACCTGACGCCCGATGCGAGTGCCGGGCGCATCGCTCTGGAAATCCTCGCTCTGGTGATCTGGAACGATGTGCACTTCTGGGTGAACCATCGTCTGCTGCATACGCGCTGGCTGCGGCGCTTCCATGGTCCGCATCACTCGTCCGTCACCGTGACGCCGTTTTCCACCTACAGCTTTCACCCCATCGAGTCGCTGATGCTGGGCAATGTCATTCTGTTGCCCATGATCGTGCATGACTTCAGTTTCTGGTCCTTGCTGTCAGTGCCGCTCTTTAGTCTGTTCTTCAACAGTATCGGCCATTCCAACTACGATTTCTTCCCGAAGGTCTCGGGCGGCAACTGGCTGGCGGCCAGCCGCCGTCATCAGCTGCATCATGCGCGCTACAACGGCAATTACGGCTTTCAGTTCACCTTCATGGACCGGCTGTTCCGTACGCGCCTGCCCGAGCGCGCTCTACCTGGCGGGGAGCCGCAGGCATGATGTCTGGCTGGCGGCTGAACCACCGCCGCGATTGGCAGAGCCTGGCGTATCTGCTGGCTTATCCCGTACTGGTTGCGGCCCTGTGGCGCGGCGGGTTTTCCTGGCTGCTGTATGGCCTGCTGCTGTTCCTGACGCTGGGCGTGGGCGTCATCAACCATAACCATCACCATGCGCGCATGTGGCGCGGGCGCCGGCCCAACCGGCTGACTGATTTCTGGCTGACGCTGGTGCAGGGCCATCCGGCCTGCGTGTTCTGGCCCGCGCACGGACGCAATCACCACCGCTACAAGCATGGCGAGCAAGATGTGGCGCGTACCTACCGCTTCAGCCGGGGCGACACCAACGATACCCTGGGCTGGCTGATCCATCCGTTCGAGGCCGTGCCGGCGCTGTATCCCACGATCTTTCGCTGGCTGGGCGGGTTGCGCCGCCATTGGCCGGGCGTGTGGCGTTACTGCATGGCTCAGTATGCGGTGTGGCTGGGAAGCTGGGGGTTGGTCCTGGCGCTGGACCCGGTCAAAGGCTTTCTGTATGTAATTTTGCCGCAGCTGCACGGCCTGCACTGGCTGCTGACCACCAATTATCTGCAACATGCCCACGCCGATGGGCGGCCCCAGGCGCGCCGGGGCCGGGAACTGGCCTATGCGCGCAACTTTGAAGGCCTGGTCAATCCGCTGCTGTTCAATATCGGTCTGCATGTGGCGCATCACGAGCATTCGCGCGCCCATTGGTCGGAGCTGACGCGGCTGCATCGCACCGAGTACCGAGACCGTACGCCGGACGCCCTGAATGAAGGCGGCCTGGTGCCTTATATGTTGCGGGTCTTTGTGGCGGGCTTGTTCGTGCCTGCCTGCCGTAGCCAACCCATCATGCCCGCCGGCGAATCCGAACGCCGGCGCGAGACTGTCTAGTCAGGAGTTTCTTCATGCCCGTGGCCTTTGAGCAGGTCGTCATCCATCAGGCGCAGTTCTTCATGCCGGGCGAGCCCGTGGACAACGAATCCATGGATCGTTTCATTGCGCCCTTGAATCGTCTGTCCGGACGCATCAAGCAGCGCATTCTGGCCGAAAACGGGATACGCCAGCGTTACTACGCTATCGGCGAGGACGGCGCGACGCGCTGGAGCAATACGGTCATGGCGGCCAACGCCGTGCGTGCCTGCTTGCAGGATGCGGGCTTGCCGCTGGGCGAGCTGGGTTTGCTGGCCAGCGGCTCGTCGGGAGGCGATTTGTTGATGCCGGGCCTGGCCAATGCGGTTCAAGGCGAACTGGGCGCGCCGCCCCTGGAAGTGCATTCCGTGCATGGCATTTGCGCGGCCGGCGTGACGGCCTTGCAAACAGTGGCTCAAGGCATTGAGCTGGGAGCGCATCGCCATGGTGTGGCGGTCGCCAGCGAAATGCCCTCGCGCCTGTTCCGCCGTTCGCGCTTTGCATCCCAGGATTATCAGGCCGATTTCGACTCCCACTTCCTGCGCTGGATGCTGTCGGACGGCGCGGGCGCGGCCTTGCTTAGCCACCGTGACGAGATCCTGCCCACGGCGCAGCCGGGCGTGCGCCTGCGGTTGCGCTGGATTCACCAGAAGTCGTTTTCGGGCGACTACCCGGTCTGCATGCAGCTGGGGGCCGGGCGCGAGTCCACGCGCAGCCATCTGGATTACGACTCGTGGGCCGAGGCTGAACAGGCTGGCGCTCTTTCGCTGCGCCAAGACATACGCTTGCTGCCGCACCTGTTCGACATCGGCATTCACGAATACGTGAAGCTGGTGCGCGACGGCTGGGTGGACCCGGCCCGCATCAACCATTTCCTGTGCCATTACTCGTCCGAGAAGTTCATGCCTGTCGTGGCCGATCTGCTGGAACAGGCCGGACTGGCCATTCCCGCCGAGCGCTGGTACAGCAATCTGCGCTGGCGCGGCAATACAGGGGCGGCGTCCATCCTGATCATGTTGGCCGAGTTTCTGCGCGACCGCACCGTGCAGCCGGGCGAGCAGATCCTATGCTACATCCCCGAATCCGGACGTTTCATGACCGCCTATATTTTGCTGGAGGCAGAGGCCTGCGATGCGCCGGCCGCAGCCCAGTCCCGTCCGGCGGCGCAGCAGCAGGCGGCCTCGTTCGACGCCCAGGTTGATATCGCCCCTCCACATGATCCGGCCGATGCGCCGGAAGGCTTGCGCGACCTGCTGACTCGTCTGGCGCCTATCTGGCATGACTACCGCTCGCGTGTCTGGCGCACGCCCTTGCTGCGCAGCCTGCATGACGGCTCCATCGCAATGGAGGACTATCAAAAATGGATGGCGGACTGGATTCCCCAAGTGCGCGAGGGTGCCAAGTGGATGCGTGAAGCCTGCGACTCCCTGTCCCCGACCTATGCGCCGCTGGCCGAGCTGATCCGCCTGCATGCGGGCGAAGAGCAGGACGATTTCAAGATTCTGTTCGATGATTACCGCCAGGCGGGCGGCGACAAGACCGATATCGCGCAACTGGCTCGCAATCCCGGCGGTGAGGCGTTGAACGCCTATCTGCACGCTCTGGCGGCCAGCCGCGATCCGATCGGTCTTCTGGGCGCTATCTACATCATCGAAGGCACAGGCCAGCGCATCGTGCCGGCCTTGCTGCCTTTGCTGAAGTCCTCGCTGGCGCTGGAGCCATCCATGTACCGCTTCCTGCATTATCATGGCCAGAACGATGAGCATCATTTGGCTCGCTGGCTGATGGCGGTGGAACTGGCGCTGGATTGCGACGATACCGGTCGCGCCGAGCAGGTCATTGTGGAAACCGCGCGCCGCACGGCGGCCCTGTACTTGATGCAGTTTCAATACGTGAAAGAGTCCTGAGCCATGGATCGCCGTCCTGAATTTCTGAGCAAGCCCCATGATCCGCAGGATCCCAGCCCCTGGCTGGCCCTGTACCTGGATCGCAGCACGCCCTTGCCCGACGAGGTCAAACAGGCCTGGCTGGCGGACTCCAGTTCGAGCTCGCGTCAGTACCTGTTGCCGTTCCTGCGGCCGCTGGCGCGGCTGATGATTATCCTGATCCAGGTAGTGAAGACCTTTTTGCCGCGCAACTGGTCGCATTCGGGTTTTCTGCATCGTATTCTGGTGTGGGGCTTGAAGCGCTTTGTGTCGCCCGAGGCCAATTGGCTGATCCTGCGCCATTTCCATCTGGGCTCGCAGGTTCTGGCTTTTATTTCGGCCAATTCGCCCACGCCGGTGTCCACCTCGCCGCTGACGCCCATGAACCTGGACGATCTGCGCGACCATACCTTCGTCAAGCACGACTTGAACCTGTTCAATTTTGTGATCCGCCTGAACGAAGCGCTGCGGGCCGAGGGCAAGGAAATCGGGCCGCCCGCCAAGGTGGATTTTTCCATGATTCAGCCGGTGCCCCTGGCGCTGTCCGACATGCCGCAGGGGCCGTTGAACAAAATGGACCTGCAAAGCGCGATCGAACTGTTCACCCCGCTGTACCAGCTGCTGTTGACGGATAACGACTTTTGGCGCGCTGCCAACTCCTTGCAATTGGATGAAACTGTCGGCATCTACACCGCCCGTATCCTGCAGGCGCCCGAACATCTGATCCTGGTGAACAACGGCCACCCCTTGGTGCCCATGTCCACGCTGCGCGCCGGCTACCGCCTGGTGCTGCACGGCCTGTCCACGGAAATGCTGCACAGCCTGCTGAGCCGCATGAAGCACGAGCAAGAGCAAGAGCAGGCGGAGCAGGGTATGCAGGGGCAGAGTCAGGCAGGGACTGAACTCGCTTAGTAATCTGTGCCAGGGTATTGAGGGCTTACATAACCTTTCGAAGACAGGTGGCAGAAGCCGTTCGCGGCAGGGTGATTCTTGTCGGGGCTGACCACTTGCCGGCGCTGCGCGCCGGTACCCTAGTCAGGCTTTGTGGCCGGGCGCATCGTGAACTCCGGCGGGTTGCTTGCCCCCCGGACAAGCAACAAGCGCCGCCGTCGAACAGCACGACGCTTGCATCCCGTCCCCAAAGCCTGCCTGCGGCAAGCAGTCTGACCCGCCCCGACAAGAATCACCCTGCCGCGAACGGCAGCCCCAGCTCACACATCTACTCATCGCATGGTTTGTGATGAAACCTATCCTGTCTTTAACGGCGACGGGACCAGACGCACTCGGGACTCTCGCTTTCAACTTGTTTTTAACTTGTCAGACATGTGGCGTGGTAAATTCGTTTTCTACCTTGTTTTCGTTTAGTTTTACCAGCCGATGACGACAATTACCGGATCCACCCGCCTTTTCGGCATCATCGCCGACCCCATTTCTCAAGTCCGCACGCCCGAAGTTCTGAATGCTTATTTCACGGCGCAGGGCATCGATGCCGTCATGGTGCCCATGCACGTGTCGGCGGACGGCTTGCCCGCCGCCATGCAGGCCTTTCGTCAGATGAAGAACCTGGGCGGCATCATCGTGACTGTCCCGCACAAGACCGAGGTGGCGGCGCTGTGCGACGTGCTGGGGCCGGCAGGTCGGGCCATCGGTTCCATCAACACCATACGCCGCCTGCCCGATGGCAGGCTGGAAGGCGATATGTTCGACGGCGCCGGTTTTGTCAGCGGACTGGTCGCCCAGGGCAACGACCCGCGCGGCCGTCGCGTGCTGCTGCTGGGTGCGGGCGGCGCGGCCGGCGCCATTGCCTTTGCGCTGGCCCAAGGCGGCGTCGCCCATCTGGCGGTGGCCAACCGCACGGCCTCCAAGGCCCAGGATGTGCTGGACCGGGTGCAGCCGTCGTTCCCGGGCGTGGATTTCGCCTTGGGTTCGGCCGACGCCACCGGTTACGACATCATCGTCAATGCGACTTCGCTGGGCATGAAAGAGGGCGACCCGCTGCCGCTGGACGCCTCTACCTTACAGCCCGGCCAATTGGTGGCCGAAATCATCATGAAGCCTGAAATGACGGCGCTGTTGCACACGGCCCAGTCTGCGGGCTGCCGCATTCACCTGGGCAAGCACATGCTGGACGAGCAAGTGCGGCAGATGGTGTCGTACTTCGGGTATTGAAACCGAGGGCTGGAAGATGACAGCTTCATGACGTAAGTCTGCTTCTGCAAAGCCCTTTGCCTGCCGAACAGGCATTCAACCATCATAAGCGTTTCATGGCCGCCCCCTAGGATGAAGGCTTCTTGACTCTTTGAGGTCGCCACGGTTTCGCTGGGATTGCATGGGTCGGGCGTCGCTTGCGGCCCCTGTCCGGCATCGGGCGGGGCAGGGCGATACAGCTTATGTCCTTACTTCATGCAACAAGCCGCCGTCGCTTTATCGCTTACGGGGGCGCTTTTCTGTTATCCGCCGCCCTGGCGCCGTGCGCCGTGTGGGCCAAGCCGGCGTTCACGCATCATCCTTTTTCTTTAGGGGTGGCCTCGGGCGACCCGACACCTGACGGATTTGTCTTGTGGACGCGCCTGGCGCCTCAGCCCTTGGAGCCGTCGGGCGGCATGCCGCCGCTGGCGGTCTCTGTGCGCTGGGAAGTGGCCCGCGACCCGCACTTTCGCCGCATTGAGCGCAAGGGTCAGGCCCAGGCCGTGCCGGGGCTGGCGCACAGCATACACGTCGAGCTTGCTGGGCTGGAGCCCAACACGATGTACTGGTATCGCTTCATGGCGGGGGAGGCTGTCAGCACGGCGGGGCGAGTGCGCACGGCCCCGCCGGACAACGCCTTGCCGGAGCGAGTCAAGCTGGCTGTCGTGGGCTGCCACCATTATGAGGCCGGCTACTTTACCGCCTACGAACACTTGAGCCGTGAGGAGGATGTGGACCTGGTCTTTCACTATGGCGACTATATTTACGAAACGGCCTCGGGCAGCAGCCGCGGCCATGGCGGCTTGCGCGTGCAGTTGCCGCAGCGACGTCATGTGGGCGCAGAGGCCTACACGCTGGAGCAGTACCGGGTGCGCTACGGTCAATACAAGTCGGACCCTCATTTGCAGCTGGCCCATGCGGCGGCGGCCTTCGCCATGACGTTTGACGACCATGAAGTGGACAATGACTGGGCCGGCATCCACGATACCCGGGGCGCCTCCGAGCAAGAGTTGATGACGCGCCGTGCCGCGGCGTTTCAGGCCTGGTACGAGCATATGCCCGTACGGATCGCGCAAAAGCCGCAGGATGGGCATGTCCTGGCCCATCGGAGCTTGCAGTATGGCCGCCTGTTGCGCCTGCACATGCTGGATACCCGCTCTTATCGCGACGATCAGATGTGTACCGCGGCGCAGCTGCGCAAAGACATCGCGTACTCTCGTCGCGAGCGCACGCCTGAAGAAACCATGCTGGGCGCGCAACAGGAGGCCTGGCTGGCCAAGCAGCTGCAGCATGACGGGTGCTGGAATGTCCTCGCCCAGCAGGTCATGATGATGCCTTGTGAGCGGCGCAAAAGCTTGGAGGGCGCCAGCGTACGCAACCACGATAAATGGGACGGGTATCCGCATGCGCGCCAGCGTCTGGTGCAGGCCTTGAAGACATACCGTCCGCAGGACAATATCGTGTTGTCAGGCGATCTGCATCAATACTATGTCGGCGTTGTACCGTCCGAGGAAGGTGATATGTCCAGCGCTCCCCTGGCCCCCGAGTTTCTGACGACCTCGCTCAGTTCCGGTGGCGATGGCTCCGCCCATCGACCGGGCCAGGAGCACATGCTGGACAACAATCCGCATATTGCCTTGGTGAATGATCAGCGCGGCTATCAGACTTTCGAGTTTTCGCCGTCCCAGGTTCTGACCGAATTAAAGGTTATTGACCGGGTGGAGACGCCCGGCGGCCAGATGTCTGTCCTGGCCCGATTTGTGGTCGAGCGCTCGGACCCGAGACCGCATCGGGTCTGACGAGTCTGCCGCGATTAAGGGCGGGGGGCTGCGTCGGATGCCGGCTCTGGCGTCGGCAGCCCTTGCGTATTCGAGCCGGCATCGGTGGCATGCCCCTCTTCCACGGAATCGAGGAAAGCGCGCGTAATGCCGCTATGTTCCCGGCCAGAGCGCCACACCAGCGTGGTGTTGGTCAGGAAAGGGCTTTCTTCGATACGCACGTAGCGCACATCCGGGTGGGGATCGCATTCCTGCTCGGACACATAGCCCACGCCCAGACCGCTGGCCACGGCCAGTCGGATGGCCTCCCGGCTGCCCAGCTCCAGGGTGCTGCTCATCTCTATATCGTGTTCAAGCAGCAGCGCATCGAATAAGCGGCGCGTGGTCGAGGTCGATTCCCGGGCGATCAAGGTCTGGCCGGCCAGCTCCTGAACGGATACGCAGGAACGTTGCGCAAGCGCGTGATCATGGGGTACCTGCAACACGATGGGGCAGCGCCGCAGGGTGCGCTGCTGACAGTGCGGGATGCGCCGGCTGACGGCCAGGATGCCGATGTCCACATCCATATCGATGACAGCCTGCTCGACTTTGCTGGAGTCGCCGAAGCTCACGCTGATATTGACGGCCGGATGCTTGGCGCGAAACCGCGCCAGCATTTGGTTCAGGTGATAAGGCCCGACAGCGGCGATGCGCAGGTAACCGGCGTGAATCAAGCGCGTGCTGATCAGCAAATTGTAGGCGTCCGCTTCGGCATCGAGCATGCGCTTGGCAATGGCGGTCAGGTCCCGGCCCAGGTCGGTCATGCGGATCGAGCGCCCCAGACGCTCGAACAGGACGTTCCCGCCCAAGGATTCCAGATATTTGATCTGACGCGAGACATAAGGCTGAGTCACGCCCAGTTGCTTGGCGGCGGCCGAGAAGCTGCTGGTCTGCGCGACCGCCAGGAAAGTACGGAGCTGGGTCGAGATCATGACTGCCTCCTATGCCTGAGAGTTATGGATAAGCCTTTATCCAGTTATTGAGCTGATGGGTGAATTGTCATCTCTGTTTGTGACACTACGTTGACGTCGTCAAGCGAGCGACGTGGGGCGCGGCCAGAGCGATGAGCGGATTGAATGCTCTTACGCGGCCAAGCGGGATGGACGGAACCATGGAGTCATGGATGAAGAGCTTGTACGTGGGTGCGGTGTGCGTGTTTTCGGCGGCGGCTGCCTGTGCGCAATCGCCTGTCGAGGTGTTTGGCGTGCTGGATGTGGGCATAAGCCATTATCGGGTGGGCGGGGGGCAGCGTGGCACGGGCATGTCCCAGCACGGCAATACCAGCAGTCGGTTTGGTATTCGGGGCAAAGAGGATCTGGGCGGGGGACGCGCCTTGCAGTTCTGGCTGGAAGGGGGCGTTGACCCTGCTTCTCCGGGGGCATTTTCTTTTGCTCGTCGCAGCACCCTGGGCCTGCAGACGGAATGGGGTGAAGTGCGCCTGGGCCGGGACTACACCCCGACCTACAACATGATGTCGTCCTATGCAGGGCCCTGGGTGACCAATGGCGTGGGCGAAAGCTTGCTGTATCGCGCGCGCGCCGTCAGCCATGACAAAAGCAACGCAGGACAGAGCACCAATGTGCGCTCCAGCAATGCCATTAACTATCTGCTGCCCAAAAATCTGGGCGGCGTGTATGGGCAGTTCATGTATGGCTCGGGCGACGACGGCCTGGGCCGCGCCGGCCGCTATGTGGGCGGGCGGCTGGGCTACAAGGCCCGGGACTGGAGCGTAGGCGTGGGCTACAACACGGCGCGAGGCGGGGACAACAGTCCCGCCAAGACGCCTCGCGATGTCCGCAATTTCTCGCTCGGCGCCTCGTATGACTTGCCCTTCGGCGAACTGAAGGCCTTGTACATCTCTGATCGCATCGAAATGCCGCTGGGCGACAAAAAACTGACCGGATTTTCGATTGGCTGGAGCCTGCCGGTCAAGCAAGGTGAGCTGCGCGCCAGCTATGGCCGGGTGAAGTACGACTATGCCACCGACCAGGCCAAGGCGCAGAAGGTGGCACTGGGTTATGTGCATACCTTGTCCAAGCGGACCGCGCTGTATACGACCGTGGCCTACGTCGATAACGATCAGGGCGCCAAATTCGTGGCCGGCGGCGGGCTGGACGGTGTCGCGAACAAATCGTCGATGGGCGTGGATGTCGGCATCCGTCATCGCTTCTAGATTTTCGGCGAAACCGGCGCAGGCCTGTCGCTTGCGCCGGGCGTCTTCACCACATTGGGATTTTGATCATGACCTTTCATAACGACATTCATTCTAGTCATCGTCGCCGCCTGTTGCAGGCGGCGGGTGGTGTTCTCAGCCTGGGCTTGACGTCCGGGTTGTGGCCGGCGGCGGCGCTGGCGGTTACGACTGAGCCGCAGCGCGGGGGTACGTTTGTCTATGCCAACGTGTATCCGAACAATCGCATGGGCGACGCGCGCAAGGGCCGTCATCCGTATTACATGCTGGATTTGAACACCCGCTCTGTTTATAACGGCCTGACCTATGTGGACGACACGCTGACGGTCCAGCCCGAGCTGGCGGTCGCATGGACATCCAGCGACGACCAGAAGGCCTGGACGATTGATTTGCGGCCGGGCGTGAAATTTCACGACGGACGCGAGATGAGCGCGGCCGACGTGGTGGCCTCGTTTGAGTTTCATCGGGTCAGCACGTCGTATGCCAAGCAGATCGTCGCTGTCGAGCAGACCGGGCCTTTGCAGGTGCGCATGCGCCTGAGCCAGAGCAACAGCGAGTTTCCGTATACCTTGGCGGAATACCAGCTCATGATCATGCCGGCCGAGGCGCCGGAGAGCATCGGATTGAGCGGCATAGGCACCGGCCCGTATCGCATTGTGGATTTGGACCCCAAGCGCCGCATGATCACCGAGCGCAATCCTGATTATTGGCGCGCCGGCCTGCCGTACTTTGACCGGCTGGAGATCGTCAGTCTGCCGGGGCGCATGGAAGCCGCGCTCAATGGATTTCGCTCCGGTTTATACGATGCGGTACTGGGAGTAGACCCCGGCATGCTGCCGGAGCTGCGCAGCCTGCAGGACGTGCGTATTGAGTCGTCCACCTCGGGCGATCAGGCGCTGATGATTCTGCCCAAGCATGAGGGCTCGGTGTTCCAGGATAAGCGTGTGCGCCAGGCCTTGGCCTTGGCCATCGACCGTCGCAAAGTGATGAACGTCGTGTATGGCCAGGACATGGGCTGGATGGGCAATGATACGCATCTGGCTCCGTCCAATGTCGGCTTCATGCCCGCGCCGGCCCGGGATGTGGAAAAGGCGAAGCAATTGCTGGCGCAGGCGGGCTATCCCGATGGCATTACTCTGCCGACCTTTTACTTCGCGGCGTCCTGGCCGGAAATTCCGCGTATTTTCCAGGTCGTGGCCCAGAGCGTTAAAGAAGCCGGCATTACGATGCCGATCGAGCAGCGGCCCTCTGACGGATACCGAGATTGGCGGGTGGGGGACAAGCACGCCGACGGCGAGCGCAAACACAAATTTGCCTATGGGCCGTCGGGTGTGCGCAATCCGGCAGTCAGTCTGTTTCGCATGCGTCCGGACAATAATGAAAGTGGTTATTGGTCAGGGCCGGCCAGCGACGAATATATGGATCTGTATGGACGGGCCATTGCGCAGCAGGATGCAGGCAAGCGGCAGGCCTTGTATGCGCGCATGCAGGACATTATCCATGAGGAGGTTCCGGCGATTCACCCTGTGGGTCGCAAGAACCTGCTGATCGCCCGTTCGCAGGTGCAGGGTCTGAAGGATCATTCGCAAGCCTGGTCGGTGCGGTTTGACGAGGTCTGGAAGAGCTGAGAGGCCGCATGCTCCTACCTATTTTCAAACGTCTGACAGCGTCCCTGAGCGTCTTGCTGCTGCTGACGGCGCTGGTGTTCGTGGCGACCGAGGTGCTGCCTGGCGACGCGGTGCTCAATTCCTTGAGCGCTGACGACATCTCCTTGATGAGCCCCGAGGAAATCCAGGCCTTGCGAGTAGCGCACGGCCTGGGCGACCCCGCCCTTGTCCGTTATGGACGATGGCTGGCCGGGGTGCTGCAGGGGGATCTGGGCTACACCATCATGGACAAGACGCCCGTGAACGAGTTGATCGCCTATCCCATTCGTAACTCATTGCTGCTGGGCGTGCTGGCGGCCGTGATCGCCATCCCGGTCGCCGTGCTGTTGGGCATGGCAGCCGCCTATTGGCAGCAGCGCTGGCCCGACCGTCTCGTCAGCGGCGCGGCGCTGTTTGCGTATTCCGTGCCCGAGTTCGCCAGCGGCAATTTTCTTATCCTCTGTTTGGCGATCTGGCTGCCTGTCTTTCCGGCCGTGATTTCCGCTTTTACGGCCGCTCCGCCCGGAGAACTGCTGGCGGTGGCCTATTTGCCCGTCATCACTATTGTCATTGGCTCCATCGCCCATCTAGTCCGTCTGGTTCGCGGCGGTTTTCTGGAAGCGCTGGACAGCGACTATGTGGAGCGCGCCCGTCTGTCCGGCGTACCGGAGTGGCGGGTCGTGCTCCGGCACGCCCTGCCGGCTTCGGTGATTCCCGCGCTCAGTTCGGCGGCCTTGTATGTCGCCGGGCTGCTGCAAGGCATTGTGGTCATCGAGAAAGTCTTCGGCTACCCGGGGCTGGGATTGGTGCTGGTGGAAGCGGTGGACAAGCGGGAGGTGGCGGTGGTGCAGGCGATCGCCTTGCTGAGCGCGGCGACGGTCGTGATTTTGAATATGTGTGCCGATATTGCCATTGTCGTCCTGGATCCCAGGGTGCGCAGCGCGAGTCAGCAAGGAGGGCATTCATGAAGCTGGATGTGGATTGGCGTGTATTGCGCAAACCGGTATATGCCGTTGGGGCCAGTCTGGTGCTGCTGCATGTGCTGATGGCGGCGGCCGCGCCCTGGATTGCTCCTTTTGACCCGATGGAGCTGGTTGGCGGGCGCTACCAGGCGCCGGACGCTCAGTTCTGGCTGGGAACCGATGTACTGGGACGGGACTATTTTTCGCGCTTGTTGTATGGCGGGCGCATCGCTCTGCTGGTGGCTTTTTCGGGCGTGCTGTGCTCGGTGTTCGCGGGCAGCGTGCTAGGGGTGGCCTGTGCGTACCTGCGCGGTCCGCTGGACAGGGTGGTCATGCGGCTGGTGGATGTGAAGCTGGCTTTGCCGGGCATTTTATTCATTGCTTTGTTCGTGACGGGATTTGGCGAGTCGGTGCCCGTCCTTGTCACGCTGATCGGGCTGGTTTATATGCCGGGTGTCATCCGCATCGTACGGGCGCAGGCGATCACCCATGCGTCTCGGGATTATGTGCGCGCTGCGCAACTGCGCGGTGAAAGCGCAGCATCCATTATCTGGCGTGAAATGTATCCCAATATGTTGGACATAGCCTTGGTTGAATTTGCGATCCGCATGTCCAGTGCGGTGCTGTTGCTCAGCTCGATGTCTTTTCTGGGCTTGGGTTTATCGCCGCCCACGCCGGACTGGGGCCTGATGGTGTCGGAAAGCGTGGGTCAGATGAGCTTTGCGCCCTGGCTGGTATTGGCGCCATCGATACTGATCAGCACTTTGGTGCTGGGCTTGAATTTTGGCTCTGAAGCCGTGGCGAGCGCGCTGGGCGTGGATGCTTCGCGCGGAAATGTGGGTTGAACACGATGACGATATTGAATGTTGAAGATTTGTCGGTCGCCTACCGGCAAGCGGACGGCAGCCTGCGTCAAACGGTCAACAAGGTCAGCCTGCAGTTGGCGGCAGGGGCCAGTCTGGGCATTGTCGGCGAGAGCGGCAGTGGCAAATCGACCTTGGCCCGCGCCCTGATGGGGTATTGCCGCAACGGTGGCCAGATCGTGGGCGGGCGGGTGCGCTGGGGGCAGCGCGACGTGGTGCCCGGCGCGGGCCGCGGCGCGCGCCGCTTTGGCTGCCCCGGCATGGCCTATGTGCCCCAGAATCCCTTGAGCGCCCTGACTCCTCACCTGACGGTCGGCGAGCAGGTGTGCGAGGCCGTGCGGGTGACCCAAGCCTGTTCCCGGCGTCTGGCCCGTGCGCAGGCCCTGGACTTGCTGGCAGCCACTGGTCTGCCCCAGCCGGATGTCATCTATCGTCGCTATCCGCATCAGCTCTCGGG
The DNA here is from genome assembly GCA_023439305.1 of Pseudomonadota bacterium. Classification (GTDB taxonomy): domain Bacteria; phylum Pseudomonadota; class Gammaproteobacteria; order Burkholderiales; family Burkholderiaceae_B; genus Alcaligenes. Next base: position 80,300 of record JAEXOO010000014.1, on the reverse strand, counting down.
TGGGCAGCGACAGCGAGTCGTCATTGCCGCGGCGATGGCGGTAGAGCCGCAAGTGCTGATTCTGGATGAACCCACGACGGCCTTGGACAAGAGCACCGAACATCAGGTGCTTGCCTTGATTCAAGGTGTACAGCAAAAGCTGAAAACCAGCCTGATCTATGTCAGTCACGACTTGCACGTGATTGCCCGGATGTGTGATCGAGTCATGGTCATGCGGCAGGGGAACGTGTTGGAGCAGGGAGAAACCCGCCAGGTCTATACCGCGCCGGAGCATGCGTATTCGCGCCAGTTGATTCACGCCATGCCGGTTGTCACGTCCCGCGCGCCATACGGCGCCGCTGGGTCGGCGCAGTCTTGCGGCCCGGTGCTGCTGGACGTCAGAGATCTTAGCTTTGCCTACCCGCAACAGCGACGCCTGCCCTGGTCTTGCGTGCCGTCTCAGGTCCGGCCCGTCTTGGACAAGGTGTCTTTTTCGCTGCGCAGAGGTGAAACCTTAGGCTTGGTGGGCGAGTCAGGCAGCGGCAAGAGCACGGTCGCCGGGATTGTCGCCGGCCTGCTGGCGGCGCCGGACACGCCAGTCATGTTTGACGGCCGGGCCTTGTCCGGCTTGGCGCGCGAGCGTACTCGGGAGGAGCGGCGGCGCATCCAGGTGATCTTCCAGGATGCCTTGTCGTCGCTGAACCCCAGGCACAAGATCAGCGAGATTGTGCAGCGCCCCTTGCAGTTGTTTTTTGGGATGAGCGAGGCGCAGGCGAGGGCGCGCATTCTGGCTTTGTTTGAGGCTCTGCATCTCGATCCGGCCGTGCTGTCGTGTTATCCGCGGCAATTATCGGGCGGGCAGCAGCAGCGCGTAGCGATCGCGAGGGCGTTTGCCGCCCGGCCCGACTTGGTGATCTGCGATGAAATCACCTCGGCGCTGGATGCCACGATCCAAGCCCAGGTACTGAGCAATTTGCGGCAATTGCAGCGGGAAGAGGGCACGACATTTCTGTTCATCAGCCACGATCTGGGCGTGGTGCAGCAAATGGCCCAGAACGTGCTGGTCCTGCAGCACGGGCAGATACAGGCCAGTGGCCCGACCGATGCCGTGTTCTCCGATCCCCCCGATCCCTATACCCGCACGCTGGTGGCGGCGGCTTCCCTTCCTTCACTGATAACGGCTTGCCCATGAAAATCATTCACATTACTGATCCGCACTTGGTCGGCCGTTCGGAGCGGCTGCATGGCCTGTCGCCGTATCAGCGTCTGACCGCCTGCATCGACGATGTTCTGGCGCATCATCAGGATGCTGCCGCCTGCGTCGTCACAGGCGACCTGACGCATCGCGGCGAGCTGGCCGGCTACCAGGCCCTGGCCGAGCAGTTGGGGCGTTTGCCCATGCCGGTGTTCCCCTTGATGGGCAATCACGATATCCGTGCTGTTTTCCGTAGCGTCTTTCCGGCGGCCCTGGACGATGGAAGCGGGCATGTACAGGGCGTGGTCCGCCTGGGAATGCACTCGCTCGTCATGCTCGATACCTTGGCCGAGGGGCAGAGCGCCGGGCTTTACGATGCTGGACGCCTTGCCTGGCTGCATACGAGCCTGGAGCAGGAATCCATTCTGGGGCAGCGTGTGCTGTTGTTTCAGCACCATCCCTTTTTCCCGATTGGCATTCCCTGCCTGGACCGTATTTCTTTGCGGGACCCCGACGCCCTGGCGCAATTGGTCGAGCAGTATCCATGTATACAGCATCTGTTTTTCGGGCATGTGCACCGGCCGGTGTGCGGTTCCTGGAAGGGCTTGCCGTATTCCACGATGCGTGGACTCAATCATCAGGTGCCTTTTGACCTGGTGACTTCTTACCCCGTTCCCAAGAGTCATGAGCCGCCGGCCTATGCCGTCGCGTTTGTCGACCTGGATCGCGTGGTGGTGCATTTTCATGATTTTCTGGATCGCTCGGTGTGTGTGCCGCAGACGTGATGCGCCCGGCCGCGCACCCGATTGCGCCCTGCGCCTTTTGGCGGCAAGCCGTTGTGCTTGTCTTATTTGTCCTTTTTTTTGAAAGATCGATCTGTGTGGACTTATCACAATCCCGTACGTATTACCGCCGGTCACGGCTGCCTGGAGCAACTGCCCGTCTTGCTGGCGGGACGCAGCTGCTTATTGGTCACTTTTCCTGAAGCCCGCGAGCTGGGCCTGGTCGCGCGTATCCAGCAGATGCTGGGCGCTCAGCTGCGAGGTGTCATTGACGACATTCGGCCCAACCCGGACATCCATTGGCTGGCGCCCTTGTACGAACATGTGCACGACGCGTATGCCGATGTGCCCTGCATTGTCGCGTTGGGCGGGGGCAGCGCTATTGATTGCGCCAAAGCCTTGTTGTGCGCGGTGCCGAGCGGACGCTTTCTGGATCTGCTGACCCTGGCCGAGCAGGGGGAAAGGCTGCCCGCCGGCGCGCACAAGGCATTGATCGCCATCCCGACCACGGCAGGGACGGGAAGCGAGGTCACGCCCTGGGCCACGGTCTGGGATCAGCAGGCCGGGCGCAAGTATTCCTTGCATCTGCCTGAAACCTGGCCCGAAGCCGCGCTGGTGGATGCGGCGCTGATGAACAGCCTGCCTGCCCAGGCTACGTTGGCTTCGGGGCTGGACGCTTTTTCCCATGCGCTGGAATCGATCTGGAACGTCAATCGCAATCCGGCGTCCATCAGCTTGGCCGTTCAGGCTGCCCGCCGTATCTTGAAGACCTTGCCATTGCTGATGGCTGATCTGGACGACAGTCAGTTGCGGGCCGACATGGCTGAAGCGGCCTTGCTGGCCGGGCTGGCGTTCTCCAACACCAAGACCGCCTTGGCGCACTCTTTGTCGTATGAGCTGACCTTGCGGCAGGGGGTGGTGCATGGCATTGCCTGTTCGTTCAGTCTGCCCCTGGTTCTGGAGATGGCCTTGGGCGTGCAGGATGATGTAGATGCGGCGCTGTTGTCGGTGTTCGAGGCGCTCGAGCCGCAGCTTGCTGTCCAGCGCGTGCAGGAGTTCTTGCAGGGGCTGGGTGTCGCCACGGATCCCGCCTGTTACGGCGTGTCGCCGGCCGAATGGGCGGATCGGGTCAAGCAGGCGGCGGGTGGCCCGCGGGGCCGTAATTTCATTCGTTCTTTGGCGAGCTGATTGCTCTGTTTTTACTACGATGCTGCAAGCCTGCCTGCTTCCTTCGACGTGTCTTCTGGCATTGCAGGCCTGGGCACCTTCTTTCCCTTTGATTGTGTACGACTATGAATCCAAATCATCCTGTGTCGGGTATCGATTTGCCCGCTTTTACCGCCGATTGCGCCGGCATCTCGCCCGCCAGTCTGGCTCCGCTGCAAGCCTTGATATTTGACTGGGCGGGGACTTTGGTGGACTTCGGTTCGCTGGCGCCTACGCAGATATTTGTCGAAGCCTTTGCGTCTTTCGGCATTCATATCACGCTGGAGCAGGCGCGCGGACCCATGGGGCTGTCCAAATGGGACCACATTCATCAACTGCTGCAAGAAGAAGATATTGCCCGCCAGTGGATGGCTGTTTTTGCTCGGAGCGCGAGCGACGACGATGTGGATGCGATCTATGCCCGTTTCATGCCTTTGCAGATCGCCAAGGTGGGGCAGTATTCCGCCCCCATTCCGGGCGCGGTGCGGACTTTGGAATGGTTGCGTGAACAGGGTTTGAAGATCGGCTCTTGCTCGGGTTATCCGCGCGAGGTTTTGAATAGGCTGCTGCCTCAGGCGCAGGCAGCCGGCATCGCCCCAGATCATGTGGTGGCGGGCGACGAGCTGGCGGCCGGCGGCCGGCCAGGCCCCTATATGGCGTTGGCGAATGTTCTGGCGTTGGGCATTTCGGATGTGCGAGCCTGCGTCAAGGTGGATGACACCGTTCCCGGCATTCTGGAGGGGCGCAATGCGGGAATGTGGACGGTCGGCGTAAGCCTGTCAGGCAATGAAGTGGGTTACAGCCTGGCGGAATTGGCGCAAGCCGACCCCGAGGGCGTGCGTCAACGGGTGGAGGCGGCGCAGCGCAAGCTCAAGCAAGCCGGTGCACATTATGTGGTTCAGAGCGTTGCTGAACTGCCCGCCGTTCTGGCTCTGATAGCGGCTGACATGCGGCAGGGAGCAAGGCCCTAAGGCTTGTCTTGAAGAGAGGTCGAAGTCAGTGGCAGGCCGCCCAAGGGCGGCCTGCCGGCGTGGGTGAGCCCCGAATCAGTTCTTGATGTAGGTGTTCAGCCGTTTGGCCGCATTGCGCAGATGGCGTTCGGCGGCGTCGGCGGCGGCGATGGGATCGCGGCTTTCGATGGCCTGCACGATGGCCTGATGTTCGTGCTGCACGTCCTTGACCAGATTGTGGTGGTACTGGGCCGTGTTGCTGCGCGCCTGCCGGATCAGGCGGCGCACATGCTGTTCCAGGTATTCGTTCAGGGTGACGAAATGTGGGTTGTGGGTGGCGTCCACGATGGCCTGGTGAAAGGCGAAGTCTTCTTCATCGCCCAGTTGGTCGCAGGCAATCGCGTACTCCATGCCGATCAGGGCCTGGCGGATTTTTTTCAGGTCGTCGGGCGTGTGCCGTTCGGCGGCATGCCGCGCGGCGGCGGCTTCGATAGCCACCAGCAGTTCGATGACATGTCCCAGGTTTTTGGTGTCGCTCAGCGCGGACGGATCCAGGCTGAAGGTGCGGCGCGTGCCGCGCGCGTTGACGAAGACGCCGCGTCCCTGGTGCGAACGCACCAGTCCTTCGGACTTCAGTTGCGACAAGGCTTCCCGCACGACCGAGCGGCTGACTGTGAAGCGCTCGCAGAGCTGGGCTTCGCTGGGCAACTTGTCGTCGGCGCGCAGATGGCCCGCGTCGATCTCGGCCTTGAGCCAATCGACGATGGGGGTGGACAAGGCGGCGTTCAGTTTGCGTCCTGCCATAAGAGGTGTTGTCTTCCTACAGAATTATTGTCGTGAACACGCCGCCCTTGGGGCGGCGTGCGCGCTGCGTATCTTAAACAATATACAGGCCACCGTTGACGTGAATCGTCTCGGCATTGACGAAGGCCGCCAGGTCCGAACACAGAAACACGATGGCGCCGGCCACTTCGTCCGCCGTGCCGAAGCGATGCAGGGGCGTCGCATCCAGCAGCGCCTGGCCCTTGGCGCGCAGCAGATCGGCGGTCATCGGGGTCTCGATGATGCCGGGGGCCACGATATTGACGCGGGTGCGCGGCGCCAGCTCCAGGGCCAGGCTCTTGCTGAAGCTGGAAACGGCGCCCTTGGAGGCGGAGTAGTGGGCGTGCGCATAGCTGCCCTTGTGGCCGGCCACCGAGGCCAGATTCACGATGGAGCTGCGCTCGCGCAAGTGGGGGATCACCGCCTGGCAGATGAAGAAGGTGCCATCCAGATTGATCTGCATCAGGCGGCGCCATTGCTCGGCGCTCATGTCCTTGATCAGCACTTCAGGATAGACGCCGGCCGAATGCACCAGGTGGTCGATGCCGCCGTGCTGCTGCGCGACGTCCGCAGCCGTGCGCACGCAGTCGTCCTGGCTGCCGACATCGGTAATGTGGATGCTGGCCACAGCGCCCAGGGCGCGGATTTCGGTGGCCAGGGCGTCCAGCGCGACACGGTTGATGTCGCTGAGCGCAATGGTTGCGCCCGCGCCGGCCATCTGCAGTGCCACGGCACGTCCAATGCCGCCCGCTGCGCCTGTAATCAAGACCGTCTGTCCCTTGAAACTGATCATCTCTACTCCGTATTAGGGTTTCTACCTACTATTCCAGGTGTTTGATATTCAACGATATTTGCTGCTGGAAACAGTGTTTTCAGCTTTTCGCCAGGAGCTTCGTTGACACTGATTTTTTGCGTAGTGTAGAATTTTTAACTTGTCAGATAAGTTAGCAAATCTTATCAGACAAGTTATCTATAAAAAAGAGTTTACCTACGCAGAATCTGGCTTTTGTGTCCCTTACAACAGACGTGGCGCCAGGCCGGTTTGCGGTGTGCAACCCGCTCTCGTAAACCTGCTTTCCGGTAAATCTCTTACCTCTTTTGGAGATGAGAGCGTGAAATTGACAAAATTGGCGCTGGCCATGACGGTGACTGGCCTGACGGCCTTCGGTACGGCCCAGGCCGATCCTTTGAAAGTGGCGCTGGTGGAAACCCTGTCGGGTCCCCAGGCCTCCACTGGCCTGCTGTATCGCACCGCCGTGAAGTATCAGCTCGACTACATCAACCAGGCCGGCGGCTGGAATGGCGAAGCCATCCAGGTCATGGAATATGACAACCAGGGCGGCCCGGCCGGCGCTTCGGACAAGGTCAAGGCGGCGATTGCCGACGGCGCGCGCATCATCATCCAGGGTTCGTCCTCGGCCGTGTCGGGACAGATCACCGAAGACGTGCGCAAGTACAATCTGCGCAATCCCGGCAAGGAAGTGCTGTACCTGAACATGGGCGGCGAGGCGCTGGAACTGACGGCTGAAAAATGCCACTTCTACCACTTCCGCTTCACCACCAACGCCCCGATCCGCGTCAAGGCGCTGGTCGCGGCCATGAAGGACGTGAACGAGCTGGGCACCAAGGTCTACTCCATGAACCAGAACTACTCCTGGGGCGCGGACATGCAGACGGCCATTGAAGAAAACGCATCGGCGGGCGGCTACACCGTGGTCGAAAAGACCCTGCACGATGTGAACCGCATCCAGGACTTCTCGCCCTACGCCAGCCGCATCAAGGCCAGCGGCGCTGAAACCGTCATCACCGGCAACTGGTCCAACGACCTGCTGCTCTTGATGAAAGCCACCCGCGACGCCGGCCTGAAGCTGCGCTTCGGCACGGTGTTCCTGGACCAGCCGGGCAATATCGCCAATGCCGGCGACCTGGCCCTGGGTCATTACATTTCCCACGCCTTCAACATCGACACCAACGACAAGACCCTGGCGTTCGGCGAAGACTACAAGGCCAAGACCGGCCACTATCCGACCTATGTAGAACCCCAGACGGTGTTCGGCATGCAGATGGTGGGCGAGGCCCTGAAGAACACGCCTGCCAAGGACGGCAAGCTGAACGTGACCGAACTGGCCCTGAACCTGGAAAAAGTCACCATCGACTCGCCCATGGGGCCGACCTCGATCCGTGCCGAAGACCACCAGGTCATGCTGCCTATCGTGGTGTCCAAAGTGTCGCGCGAAGCCAAGCACGGCGTGGATGGTACCGACATGGGCTTTGAAGTCGTGAAGTTCCTGAGTGGTCCTGATGCGGTCAACCCCGTGGAAACCACCTGCAAGATGAAGCGCCCAGCCTGATAGGCGCTTGGGCCGGCCCGTCCAGGGCCGGTCTTGTTCTCCCCTTAAGCCTTAGACGCCCCGCCCGCACGCCTTGCGCCACGCCGGCAAGGGCGGTGCATGCCAGCGTTCTGGCCACAGAAAGGTATCTGTATGGAATTTTTTATCGTGTCGCTTTTGAACGGCAGCATCTATGGCTTGCTGCTGTTCATGGTTTCGGCGGGACTGACCCTTATTTTCGGCATGATGGGCGTGCTCAATTTCGCCCACACGTCCTTCTACATGATTGGCGCCTACCTGGCCTACACGCTGCAGAAAAGCGTGGGCTTCTGGCCTGCCATCATCATCGCCCCCATTCTGGTCGGACTGATCGGCGCCTTCGTGGAGCGCTACATGCTGCGCCGTGTGCATCGCTACGGCCACGGCCATCAGCTGCTGCTGACCTTTGGCATTTCCTTTATCGCCACCGAAGCCATCAAGCTGTTCTACGGCAATTACCCCGTGGACTATCGCGTGCCGGCCGAGCTGAATTTCTCGGCGTTCACCATCTTCGGCACGGACTACCCCTTCTACCGCCTGTTGATCGGCGGTGTGTCGCTGCTGATGTTCGGCCTGGTCTACCTGCTGCTGACCAAGACCCGCGTCGGGATCGTGGTGCGCTCGGCCATCTACAAGCCGCGCATGGTCGAAGCCCTGGGCCATAACGTGCCCATGGTGTTCATGGGCGTGTTCGGCGTGGGTGCGGGCCTGGCCGGCCTGGCCGGCGCGGTCGCCGGGGCTTTCTACACCACTAACCCCAACATGGCCCTGGAACTGGGCGTGCTGGTCTTTGTGGTCGTGGTGGTGGGCGGCCTGGGCTCGCTGGGCGGGGCCATGCTCTCGTCCCTGATTATCGGGCTGGTGTCGTCGTTTTCCGTGGGCATCGACTGGAGCCTGGCGGATCTGTTCGGCCTGTTCGGCGCCGGGGCCTGGGCCCAGGACGTCGGCGGTCTGCTGACGCTGAAGGTATCGTCCCTGTCCGCCACCATTCCGTTCCTGCTGATGTTGCTGATCTTGTTAGTGCGTCCATCAGGCCTGATGGGCAATCGGGAGTAGTGCCTTGAAACGTTCTCTGCTTATTTTGCTCGTTCTGGCGCTCGCTCTGTTTGCCGCGCCTTATTACCTGAGCGCTTCTTTGCTGAATGCGGCCATTCAGATGCTGATCGCGGTGCTGTTCGCCACGGCGTTCAACGTGCTGGCCGGCCAGGGCGGCATGTTGTCTTTCGGCCATTCCGCGTATTTCGCCATCGGCACCTTCGCCACCATCCACGCCATGAATGCGGTGGACGGCATGGGCCTGCTGCCCACGCCCCTGCTGCCTGTGATCGGCGCTCTGGGCGGCTGCCTGCTGGGCCTGGTGGCCGGCTGGTTCTCGACCCAGCGCAGCGGCGTGTACTTTTCCATGATCACGCTGGCTCTGGCTGAGCTGCTGCATGCCTTGGCGCCGCACCTGAAGGATGTGTTTGGCGGCGAAGGCGGTGTATCCGCCATGCGCATGCCGGCCTGGGGCTTTGATTTCGGCGATTCCATCCAGGTCTATTACATGACGTTGGTATGGGTGCTGCTGGCCGTGGCGTTGCTGTTCTACTTTACCCGTACGCCGCTGGGCCGCCTGTGCAACGGCCTGCGCGAGAACACCAACCGTCTGCGTTTCCTGGGCTACAACGTGCACACCCTGCGCGTGCTGGTGTTCACCGTGTCTGCCACCTTCACCGGCCTGGCTGGCGGTTTGCAGGCGCTGAACAACGAAGCGGCCAACTACGTGCTGTTCGACATGACGCTGTCCACTCAGGCGGTGCTCAATTCCTACATTGGCGGCATCGGCAGTTTCTTCGGCCCAGCCATGGGCGCGGCCGTGATGAGCTTCTTCGGCTACGCCGTATCCGATATGACCCGCTCGTGGCTGCTGTACCAGGGGATCATTTTTGTGCTGGTCATGATGTTCCTGCCTGCAGGTCTGTACAGCATCGTGCAGTGGTGGCATCGCGGCCGTCTGCGTCATTCGCTGGCGGCGCGGCTGGGCTTTCTGCTGGGCTGGCTGGTCGGGATCCTGGTGGCCGGCGCCGGCGTGGTGTTCGGCGTGGAGTTTCTGGAGCGCATTCTGGGTCAGGACTATCAGGCCAGGCTCAGCGGCGGCGACTGGCCCGCTGTGACCGTGTTCGGCCAGGACTGGCTGCCCGGTGCGGCCACGACCTGGATGCTGCCCGTCGCGCTGATCCTGATCGGCACGGCCGTCACGGTGGCCCTGACCCGCAAATGGCACGCCATCAACGAGGAGTGATCGCCATGACCCAATCCGCACAACGCATTGCGCTGACGCTGACCGATGTCAACAAGTACTTCGGCGAGGCGCACATCATCCGTGGCGTCAATCTGGAGCTGATCGAGGGCGAGCGCCACGCCATCATCGGGCCCAACGGCGCGGGCAAGTCCACGCTGTTCCACCTGATCTCGGGCTATTTCCATCCCACCACGGGCCGGATCCTGCTGGGCGATAAGCCCATCCACGATCTGGAGCCGCGCTTGATCAACCGCCAGGGGCTGGCGCGTTCCTTCCAGATCACCAATGTGTTCCCTGGCCTGAGCGTGTTCGAGAACCTGCGCCTGGGCGTCATGCGCCGTCACGGCCTGGACTACAACTTCTGGCGCCGCGTGTCCAAGATGCGCGCCGTCAACCAGGAAGCCGAGCAATTGCTGGAGCGTGTGCGTCTGACGGCGCACCGCGACACCTTGTCCGGCGAACTGAGCTATTCCGAGCAGCGCTCGCTGGAGATCGGCATTGCGCTGGCCTCCGAGCCCAAAGTGCTGCTGCTGGACGAGCCCATGGCCGGCATGTCGCGCGAAGAAACCGACTACACCACCCAACTGATCAAAGAGCTGAGCCAGGGCCGTTCCCTGATGATCGTGGAGCACGATATGGATGTGGTCTTTTCCTTGAGCGACCGCATCAGCGTGCTGGTCTACGGTCAGATCATCGCCACGGGCACGCCCGAGGAAATCCGCAACAACAAGCTGGTCCAGGAAGCCTACCTGGGCACGGAGGTACAGGCATGACAGCGACGTCTTCACAACCTTTGCTGTCGGTTCAGGGCCTGCACGCCCACTACGGCAAAAGCCATATTCTGCACGGCGTGAGCTTTGATGTGGGCGAGCGTGAGGTGATCAGCCTGCTGGGTCGCAACGGCACCGGCCGCTCGACTACGCTCAAGGCCATCATGGGCATGCTCAAGCCCACGGCTGGCAGCGTCACGCTGGCTGGCAAGGAGCTGGCGGGCAAGTCCGCCTACCAGATTGCGCGCGCTGGCGTGGCTTTCGTGCCTGAAGAGCGCGACGTGTTCGGCAACTTGAGCGTGGAAGAAAACCTGCTCATGGGCATGCAGCCGGCGCGCAGCGATGCGCCCAGCTGGACCATGGAACAGATGTTCGATTTCTTTCCGCGGCTGAAAGAGCGCCGCAATACCCAGGCCGGCAATCTGTCCGGCGGCGAGCAGCAGATGCTGACCATGTGCCGTTCGCTGCTGGGCAATCCGCGCCTGATCCTGATCGATGAGCCGACCGAGGGGCTGGCCCCCAAGATCGTAGCCGTCGTGGGCGAGGCGATTGAAGAGATCCATCGTCGCGGGGTGTCGGTGGTTCTGGTCGAGCAGAAGCTGACTATCGCCATGAAGATTTCGACCGGCGTGTGCGTGCTGGGCCACGGCAACGTGGTGTTCGAAGGCACGCCCGACGCCTTGCTGGAAAACCCCCAATTACTGAAAGACTGGTTAGCTGTATGAGCACAAGCATGTCGTTGGACACCCTGGCGCGCCTGGCGCAGGGCAAAACATTCCTGGATCTGACGGATAAGGCCGTCCTGATCACAGGCGCGGGCAGCGGGATCGGCCTGGCCACGGCGCTGGCCTTCGCGGCCAACGGCGCTCAAGTGGCGCTGCTGGACATCAATGCCCAGAACCTGGAGGCCGCGCGCGGCCAGATTCTGGACGTGGCGCCGCAGGCCCAGGTCAGCACCTGGGTGGCCGGGGTCAACGACGAGCCGGCTGTGCAGGCGGCCGTGGACGGCGTCGTGCAGCAGCATGGCCGACTGGACGTGCTGATCAACAACGCCGGCATCTCCATGAATATGCCCACCCAGGAGCTGTCTGGCGAAAACTGGCGCAAGGCCATGGACATCAACGTCAACGGCGTTTTCTACTGCGCCCAGGCCGCTGGCCGGCGCATGCTGGAGCAGGGCTCGGGCACGATTCTGAACATGTCGTCCATGTACGGCGTGGTGGCGGCGCCCAACCGCGCCGCCTATTGCACCAGCAAGGCCGCCGTGGCCATGCTGACCAAGGTGCTGGCCATTGAATGGGCCGCCTCGGGTCTGCGCATCAATGCGATCGCGCCCGGCTACATCAAGACGGCGCTGGTGGAAGAGTTGTGCAAGGCCGGCCGAATGGACCTGGATGCGCTCAGCAAGCGCACCCCCATGGGCCGCATCGGCGAGCCCCACGAGATTGCCGCCCTGGCGTTGTTCCTGGCCTCCGAGCAGTCTTCCTTCATCAACGGCCAGGTCATCGTAGCGGACGGAGGCTGGTCCTCCTACAGCTACATCTGAACACATCACCCAAGAGAATAGTCATGCCCGAAATTACTGCTTTGCAATCCGGTGCGCCGTGGATCGAATTCCAGGTGACCGACGAGGACTGGAAGAACACCGACCCCGCCGTGCTGGGCACGCTGCTGACCCATGTGCACATGATCCGCGCCTTTGAAGAAACCGTGGTGGAACTGGCCATGGAAGGCCTGGTGCATGGTCCGGCGCACTCCAGTATCGGCCAGGAAGGCGGAGCCGCCGGCTCGCTGGCGCAGTTGAACACGGCCGACCAGATCAACGGCTCGCACCGTGGCCACCATCAATTCCTGAGTAAGGCGCTGGCCCACCTGCAACCGGCCGGCTTTGATCCCAAGGCCGAACTGAGCCCCGCTGTGGACGCGCTGCTGCAGCGTACGCTGGCCGAAATCCTGGGCCTGGCCCAGGGTTTCTGCAAGGGCCGCGGCGGTTCCATGCACCTGCGCTGGGACGAGGCAGGCGTGCTGGGCACCAACGCCATCGTGGGCGGCGGCATTCCGCTGGCCGCTGGGGCTGCCTGGGCGCACAAGCACGCCGGCACCGAGGCCGTGGCCGTGACCTACTTCGGCGATGGCGCGGTGAACATCGGCTCTGCGCTGGAGACCATGAACCTGGCCGCCGCCTGGAAGTTGCCGCTGTGCTTCTTCATCGAGAACAACCGCTACGCTGTTTCCACCAATGTAGAAGAGTCCACGGCCGAGCCGCGCCTGTCGGCCCGCGGTCAGGCCTTCAACATCCCCAGCTGGAAAGTGGATGGCATGAACCCGCTGGCCGTGCACCTGGCCATGGAACAGGCCGTGGCGCACATGCGTGCCGGCAAGGGTCCGACCATTGTCGAGGCCGATCTGTACCGCTTTTATCACCAGAACGGCGGCTTCCCCGGCAGCGCCTTCGGCTACCGCAGCAAGGAAGAAGAGCAGCAGTGGCGTGAACGCGACCCGTTGGATCTGATGAGCGCCAAGATGCAGGAACTGGGCTTGATCAGCGCCGACGACGTGGCGCAGTTGCGCGCCCGCATCCAGGCCTCCATGAAGCAGGCTGTGGCCGCTCTGGTTGAAGCTGATCCGGCCGGCAAGAAGAACAAGCGCCGCATCCGTCCCGAACTGTGGCCTTCCCCTGATTTTCGCGATGTGGGCCTGCGCGGCGACCTGAGCGAACTGGAGGGCGTACGCACGGAAGAGCAGGCCACGTTCTCGGGCCAGCTGCAGGAGCGCAAGTTCATCGACGTGGTGGCTGATGTCATGGGCCGCCGCATGGAAACCGATCCCGGCGTAGTTGTGATGGGTGAAGACGTACACCGCCTGAAAGGCGGTACCAACGGCGCCACGCGCGGCCTGTCCGAACGCTTCCCCGACCGCATCCTGGGCACCCCCATCAGCGAAAACGCCTTCGCCGGTCTGGGTGGCGGCCTAGCCATGGATGGTCGTTACCGTCCCGTGGTGGAGTTCATGTACCCCGACTTCATGTGGGTCGCGGCGGATCAGGTGTTCAACCAGATCGGCAAGGCGCGCCACATGTTCGGCGGCGATATGGCGGTGCCACTGGTGCTGCGCAGCAAGGTCGCCATGGGCAGCGGCTACGGCTCGCAGCATTCCATGGATCCGGCCGGCATCTACGCCACCAGCCCTGGCTGGCGCATCGTGGCGGCTTCCACGCCGTTTGACTATGTGGGCCTGATGAACGCCGCCCTGAAACTGAACGATCCTGTGCTGGTGATCGAACACGTGGACCTGTACGCCTCGTCGGGTCTGGCGCCTGTGGACGACCTGGACTACTGCCTGCCTTTCGGCAAGGCCGCCGTGCGCCGCGAAGGCAAGGCCATGACAGTGCTGACCTACCTGTCCATGGTTCAGCACACGTTGGAAGCCGTGGAGCAGACCGGCGTGGACGCTGAAGTCATCGACCTGCGCTGGTTGGACCGCGCCAGCCTGGATTGGGACACCATCGGCGAGAGCATCCGCAAGACCAACAATGTGCTGATCGTCGAGCAAGGCTCGGTGGGCACGTCGTACGGCGGCTGGCTGGCCGACGAAATCCAGCGCCGCTTCTTCGATTGGCTGGACCAGCCTATCCAGCGCGTTACCGGCGGCGAAGCGTCGCCCAGTATTTCCAAAGTGCTGGAGCGCGCGGCCTGCGCCCGTACGGAAGAAGTCGTCGAAGGCCTGCAGCGCGTCATGCGCGAACAAGGACTGTAATCATGAAAATGGTATCCCCCCTGGAAGTGGGCATCAGCTGCCGCGATCTGCCTGCGCTGCGCCGCTTCTACGAAGACGTGCTGGATTTCCAGTTCATCAGCGAATTCGTGGTGCCTGCGGACAAAGCTAGCGCGGCCGCCATGTCGGCGGGCGGTTACACGGTCGTGCGCCTGCAGACCTCGTACGGCGAGCGCATCAAGCTGATTCAAGCCGTGGATGCCGGCGAGTTGCCTGCGCCTACCGAATGGATTCTGGATCGGCCTACCTCGGCGTATCTGACCTTCATCGTGGCGGACATCAATGCCGCCATCGCCCGCCTGCAGGCGGCGGGCGCCGCCTTCATGACCGGCCCCGAGCGCATTGAAGTGCGCCCCGGCGTGTACCTGGCCTTCTGCCGTGACCCTGAAGGCAATGTGCTGGAGCTGGTGGAATACGCCGACATCCGTGAATACCGAAACGATCTGGACGAAAGGAACTGAAGTCATGGCCACTGTATTGACAATGCCGGGCGTGGCAACGGGTGATGATGGCGCGCTCATCGTGACCTGGAGCAAGCAGGAAGGCGACGCCGTCGCCGTGGGCGATGTGCTGCTGGAGATCGAAACCGAAAAAGCCATCGTCGAAATGAATGCGGAAAGCGCCGGCGTGCTGGCGCGCATCCTGGTGCCCGCCGGCCAGATGGCCGATGTGGGCGCGGCTATCGGCGTGCTGCTGGCCGCCGGCGAGGGCGAGGCGCACTTGAAGGCGGCGCTGGCTGGCGTGGATGTGGAGTCGGCGGCGCAAGCCCCGGCGCCTGCTGCTGCACCTGCGGCTGCATCTGCCGCCGAGGCGGCTCCGGTCTCCACCCCTGCCGCTGCGCCGGTTGCAGCCGGGCAGGGCGAGCGTATTTTCGCCAGCCCGCTGGCGCGCCGTCTGGCCCGCGACGCCAATCTGGATCTGGCCGCGCTGAGCGGCAGCGGCCCGCGCGGTCGCATCATCAAGCGCGACGTGCTGCAGGCGCAAAGCGCATCTCGCTCTGTGGCAGCGCCCGCACCCGTCGCGGCGCCAGCCGTCGCACCTGCGGCAGCTCCGGTCGCCGGCAACTACACGGAAGTGCCGCACAGCGCCATGCGTCGCACCATTGCGCGCCGCCTGACCGAAAGCAAGTCCAGCGTGCCGCATTTCTACCTGCGCGCCGACTGCCGCATGGACGCCTTGCTGGCGCTGCGCGCCCAGGTCAATGCTGCCGCGTCGCGCAAAGTGTCGGTGAACGACTTCATCATCAAGGCCGTGGCCGCCGCACTGCGTGAAATGCCGGAAATGAACGTCAGCTGGACCGACGAGGCCCTGCGCCAGTACAAGGACGTGGACATCTCGGTTGCCGTGTCCACCGACACCGGCCTGCTGACGCCGGTGGTCAAGGGTGCGGACCGCGCCTCCATCTCCGACATCAGTCGCTCTGTGGCCGACTTGGCCGAGCGCGCCCGCGCCGGCAAGCTGCAGCCCGCTGAATACCAGGGCGGCAGCTTCACCATCAGCAATCTGGGCATGTTCGGGGTGGACGAGTTCGCCGCCATCATCAATCCGCCGCAAGCCGCCATCCTGGCGGTAGGCGCGGCCAGCCAGCGTGTCATTGTCGAGGACGGCGACATGGCCATTGCTCAAGTTATGACCGTGACTCTGTCCGTGGACCATCGGGCTATCGACGGCGCCCTGGCCGCCCGCTGGCTGGGCGTGTTCAAGCGCATTGTCGAAAACCCCTTGTCCGCGCTGATCTGAGGCTGCCATGGCTGAACAGAGTTTTGATGTAGTGGTGGTGGGCGGCGGCCCCGGCGGTTATGTGGCCGCCATTCGCGCCGCCCAGCTGGGCCTGCGCACCGCCGTGGTGGAAAAAGCCCACATGGGCGGCATCTGCCTGAACTGGGGCTGCATTCCCACCAAGGCTTTGCTGCGCTCGGCCGATGTGCTGCGCCTGATGACGCAGTCCAGCGGCTTCGGTATCCAGGCGCAGGGTGTCAGCGTGGATCTGCAGGCGATCGTGGCGCGTTCGCGCTCGGTGTCCGCGCAGTTGCAGCGCGGCGTCAGCCACCTGATGAAAAAGAACGGCGTGACGGTGCTGAACGGCCATGGCCGTCTGGCCGGACGCCAGGCGGGCCAGAACCGTCTGAACGTGCGCACCGAATCGGGCGAACAGACGGTGCTGGCGCGCCATGTGATTCTGGCGACCGGCGCACGCGCCCGTCACCTGCCCGAGTTTCCCGTGGATGGTGAGTCGGTCTGGAGCTACCGCGAAGCGCTGGTGCCCAAGGCCCTGCCCAAACGGTTGGTGGTGATCGGGGCGGGTGTCATCGGCATCGAGTTCGCCAGCTTCTATCGCGCCATGGGTGCGCAGGTCAGCGTCATCGAGATGGGCGAGCGCATCCTGGCCGCCGAGGACGAAGAAGTGTCCGCTCATGTGGCGGCGTCCTTGAAGAAGGACGGCATTGTCTTGCATACCGGCACGCGCATCGTCGCCAGCGCCAAACAGGCGGATGGCAGCTGGAAGCTGGATCTGCAAGGGGCGGCGACGCACAGTGTACAGGCCGACGTGGTGCTGGTGGCCGCCGGCATCGTGGGCAATGTGGAGGAGCTGGGCCTGGAAGGCACGGCGATCAAGGTGGACCGCAGCCATATCGTCACCGACGCGTTCTGCGCAACCGGCGAGGCCGGCGTGTATGCCATCGGCGACGTGGCGGGCGCGCCTTGGCTGGCGCACAAGGCCTCGCATGAAGCCGTGATCTGTGTTGAGCACATCGCAGGCCTGAATCCGGCGCCGCTCAATGCCGACCTGATCCCGGCCTGCACCTACAGCCATCCGCAGGTGGCGCACGTGGGGCTGACCGAGACCCAGGCCAAAGCGGGCGGACGCGCTGTGCGCGTGGGCCGCTTTCCCTTTGCAGCCAACGGCAAGGCGCTGGCCATGGGCTCGACCGATGGTTTCGTCAAAGTGATCTTCGATGAACAGAGTGGCGAACTGCTGGGCGCACACATGGTGGGCGATGAAGTGACGGAAATGATCCAGGGCTACGCCATCGCCATGGGCCTGGAGACGACCGAAGAAGACCTGATGCACACGGTCTTTGCGCACCCCACCCAATCCGAAGCCATGCACGAAGCGGTGCTGGCCGCCTATGGCCGGGCGCTTCACATTTAATGTCATGCTGCCGGCCAGGCCGGCACAAGGAACGCGAAATGCTGCAACTGAAACGAATGGAATTGCTGCGCCAGCAGGCGTACATCAATGGCCAGTGGCTGGATGCCGACTCGGGCCAGAGCATTGCTGTGACCAATCCGGCCACGGGCGAGCAGATCGGCACGATTCCCAAGATGGGCGCCGAGGAAACCCGCCGCGCCATTGAAGCGGCCAACCAGGCCTGGGCTGGCTGGCGGGCTCTGACGGCCAAGGCCCGTGCTGTCATTTTGCGCCGCTGGTTCGAGCTGGTCATGGCCAATCAGGAAGATCTGGCGCGCATCATGACGGCCGAGCAGGGCAAGCCCCTGGCCGAGTCCATGGGCGAGATCGCTTACGGTGCTTCGTACCTGGAGTGGTATGGTGAAGAGGCCAAGCGCGCCTATGGCGACACCATCCCCGGCCCCGCTGCGGATCGCCGCATTGTGGTGGTCAAGGAGCCGGTGGGCGTGTGCGCGGCCATCACGCCGTGGAACTTCCCCTCGTCCATGATTACCCGCAAGGTGGGCGCGGCCCTGGCCGCCGGCTGCACCATTGTGGTCAAGCCGGCTACCCAGACGCCGTACTCCGCTTTTGCGCTGGCGGTTCTGGCCGAAGAAGCCGGCGTGCCTGCCGGTGTGTTTTCGGTCATTACCGGTTCGGCTTCGGCCATTGGCGGTGAAATGACCGGCAATCCCCTGGTGCGCAAGGTCAGCTTCACCGGCTCGACCGAGATCGGCCGCCTGCTGATGCAGCAGAGCGCCGCACAGATCAAGAAGATCTCACTGGAACTGGGCGGCAATGCGCCGTTCATCGTGTTTGAAGACGCCGATCTGGACGCCGCCGTGGAAGGCGCGCTGGCCAGCAAGTTCCGCAACATGGGTCAGACTTGCGTCTGCGCCAACCGCCTGTATGTGCACGACAAGGTGTATGACGCCTTTGCCGAGAAACTGGTGGCCGCCGTGTCCCGCATGAAAGTGGGCAACGGCATGGACGAAGGCGTGTTGCAAGGCCCGCTGGTCGAGCAGGCCGCCGTGGACAAGGTGCGCGAGCATATCGAGGACGCAGTGTCCAAGGGCGCCCGCGTTTTGCTGGGCGGTCAGTCCCATGAACTGGGCGGGCTATTCTTCCAGCCTACCGTGGTGGCCGACGTCACCCCGGCCATGAAGGTCGCCAAGGAAGAAACGTTCGGCCCGCTGGCCCCCCTGTTCCGTTTCAGCACGGAAGAAGAGGTCATTGCCATGGCCAATGACACCGAGTTCGGCCTGGCTTCGTATTTCTACAGCCGCGATATCGGCCGTGTCTGGCGCGTGGCCGAAGCCCTGGAATACGGCATGGTCGCCATCAACTCCGGCCTGCTGTCTAACGAGGCCGCCCCGTTCGGCGGCGTGAAACAGTCCGGGCTGGGCCGCGAAGGCTCGCACTACGGCCTGGATGACTACATGGTCGTCAAATACATGCTGATGGGCGGCATCTAAGTTTTTCCCTAGAAGTACAGCAGTCCCTTGGCCCGCGCTTTGCGCGGGCTTTTTTTTTGCGATTTTTAGCAGATGCGCCGGTCCTTTTTCGTGCGCGGCTACCCGCTTGACCTAAGCTGAGAAGAGATTCATGTCCTCGTGACACAGGCCGCAGCGATTGGCCTGCATGATGCCTTCTTCGGTGTATGCCCTTGTCATAGGTTTAGGTCGCCCCTTAATCAAAAGTGATGTTTAAGGCCAGATCGATGCAAAAGGGAGAGCTTGAGCCGTCCAAGACACGGAAAGCCCCGAGTGGGCGGGTCAGACGGTTTGCCGCAGGCAGGCTCTGGGGGCGGGGTGCAAGCGTCGTTCTGTTTGACGGCGGCGCTTGTTGCTTGTCCGGGGGACAAGCAACCCGCCGGAGTTCACGACGCGCCCGGCCCCAGAGCCTGACCAGGGCACCGGCGCGCAGCGCCGGCAAGCCGTCAGCCCAGTCGGGGCTTTCCGTGTCTTGGACGGCGTATTCAAATACCGATTTCACCATCGACTCGGAGCTTCTCCTTTCGGAGAACTATTCAAGGTGTATGCGCACTTAGTAGCGGCTTGCCGATGGCTGCGTCGTCAATATCCTGCACACGCAGTATCATCAAAGACATTCCCCCATCTTCAGGTGAATCGCCATGTTGGCTTATGTCGGTCTGCGCACCGCCCGTTTCGAAACGCCCTTGGGCGCGATGCGTCTGGTGGTGGATCCGCAAGGGGCGGTGCTGCGCCTGGATTTCGAACACGACTCGGTCCACGGATTGGCGCAGGTGCAGGTAGACGGCCTGGTGCGGGATGACTCCATCGCCGCCCCGGTGCTGGCCCAGTTGCAGGATTACTTCGAAGGCCGCCGTCAGGACTTCGATCTGCCTGTCAGCCTGCACGGTACGGAATTCCAGCGTCAGGTCTGGCAGGCGCTGCAAACCATCCCCTACGGCCAGACCTGGACCTATGGTCAGATGGCCGAACACCTGGGCCGTCCCAAGGCCGTGCGGGCGGTGGGACAGGCCTGCGGCCTGAACCCCATCTGCGTCGTGGTGCCTTGCCACCGCGTGCAAGGGGCGGACGGCACCTTGACCGGCTTCAGCTCCGGCCTGCACCGCAAGGCGACCTTGCTGCATTTCGAGCGCCGCGTAAGCGCCGGCGCGCATGCGCGCATCCACGACAGTCTGCCCAGCCAGCTGGAGCTGGACCTGGACCTGTCCTGACGCAGGCTGCAGCCCACTCCGTACCCAAATCAACAAGCCGCCGTGCACAGAATCGCAAGTGCGGGGGCGGCGCCGTTCCTATACTGGCCCCATCCAGAATTCCAATTATTACGTGTGGAGACAGACCATGGGCCAGACCGAGCGTCCCGAGCGGGCCGCGATTCGCGAACACATGATTATCGACGGCCAGGCCGTCAGCCAATCCCACGGCGATCCTATCGCCGTGTACGACCCCGCCACGGCGCAAGTGATCGCGCATCAGCCTGAAGCTGGCGCACAAGGCGTGGATCTGGCCGTACGAGCGGCCCGTCAGGCGCTGGAGCAGGGCGAGTGGTCGCAGATGCTGCCCGCCCAGCGCGAGCGCCTGCTGCTGCGTCTGGCCGATCTGGTCGAGCAGCACGGCGACGAGCTGGCCCGACTGGAAACGCTGAACAATGGCAAGCTGCTGTTCTTCTCCTACGGGCTGGAAGTGGCCGCCAGCGCGCAATGGCTGCGCTACATGGCGGGCTGGGCCACCAAGATCAGTGGTGAGCTGCTTTCGCCATCCATCGCTTTCCCACCCGGCGTGCGCTATCACGCCTACACGCGTCCCGAACCGGTGGGCGTGGTGGGCGCCATCGTGCCGTGGAACTTTCCGCTGCTGATGGCGGTGTGGAAGATTGCGCCGGCCATGGCGGCGGGCTGCACCGTCGTGCTCAAACCTGCGGAAGAAACGCCCCTGACGGCCATACGCCTGGCCGAGCTGGCGCTGGATGCGGGGTTTCCGCCCGGCGTCATCAACGTTATTACGGGCCGAGGCGAGAGCACAGGCGCGGCGCTGGTAGCGCACCCCGGCGTGGACAAGGTGTCCTTCACGGGGTCGACTGAAGTGGGCAAGCTGATCGGCCACCAGGCTGTGGACGGCATGAAGCGCATGTCGCTGGAGCTGGGTGGCAAATCTCCCGTGGTCATCATGGATGATTGCGACGTGGACATGGCGATTCAGGGCGCTGCCAATGCCATCTTCTTCAATCAGGGCCAGGTCTGCACCGCGGGCTCGCGTCTGTATGTGCAGAAAGGCATTTATGACCGTGTGGTGCAGGGCGTGGCCGACTTGGCTGCTTCCATGACACTGGGTTCGGGCTTTGACGAAACCACCCAGATCGCGCCCCTGATTTCCGCTCGTCATCAGCAGCGCGTGCAGTCCTATATTGATCTGGGCCGTCAACAGGGCGGCCGCATGCTGGCCGGCGACGGTGCGCGTCCTGAGCAGGGCTATTTCGTGCGTCCGACCGTCTTTGCCGACGTGGCGCCGGACGCCCGGATCTTGCGCGAAGAAATCTTCGGTCCCGTGGTGGTTGCGACCTCTTTTGAGACGGAAGCGCAGGCGCTGGCGCTGGCCAATGACACCGACTTCGGCCTGGGTGCCAGCGTCTGGAGCCAGGACGTGGCCCGCGTGCAGCGTCTGGTCACGGGGATCAAGGCCGGCACGGTCTGGGTGAACACCCACAATATGTTGGACCCGAGCATGCCGTTCGGCGGCTACAAGCAATCGGGTCTGGGCCGGGAGCATGGCCGCGCCGCCATCGAGGCATACCTGGAAACCAAGTCGGTCTGCATGGCGTATCCGGCTGTGTAGCGAAGGACATGGGCGCGGACACTATAACGATACCGCCCGCGCCTTTCATACGAGGAGACAAGGAAAATGCACGCAACTCTTCGGCGCGTGAGCGCCGCGCTCGCCCTGAGCGGGCTGTGCGCCGGGACCGCCGTGGCCGGTGATCCCAGCGCCCGCGACTGGATACCGGCTCCGGTGGGCACCAATCTGCTGGCCGTCTATATGGCAGGCCTGAAATCCAGCGGTTTCTATGATCAGGGCTCGCGCCTGGATGAGGGTCCCAAGCTTAATGTCCAGGGCTTGATCTATCGCCAGATGCACTTCAGAGAAGTGGCCGGCAAGACGGTGCAGTATGAACTGATCGTGCCGGGCTTTCGCACCAGCCTGGACCTGCCCGGCGAGCCGCGTGACCGACTGACAGGCTTTGGCGACGCGATTGCAGGCGCAGCCGTGTGGCTGCACAACGATCCGGAGAACCGCTTCTGGTTTGCCTGGGAGCCGTTCATCACCGTGCCGACGGGCCGCTACCACGGGTCGCGGGCCGATGTGTCTCCGGGCAAGAACCGCTGGAGCACCATTCAGGACTTCGCCATCGTCAAAGGCTTTGGAGAGTCGTCCTTTCTGGAAGGCGTGCTGGAGTTCGAGTTCTACGGCAAGAACGACAATTATTACGGACAGACCTTGAAGAA
This sequence comes from Pseudomonadota bacterium, assembly GCA_023439305.1. Taxonomy (GTDB): domain Bacteria; phylum Pseudomonadota; class Gammaproteobacteria; order Burkholderiales; family Burkholderiaceae_B; genus Alcaligenes. Next base: position 58,010 of record JAEXOO010000014.1, on the reverse strand, counting down.
GGACACGGCTATCCGCCTGATGGCCCTGGCTTCCACCAACTTGACCGACAACACCTATGTCGGTCTGCGCTATCGCTATGAGACCGGCGGACGCGAGAAGATAGGCGGCGAAACTGTCGTGACCCGCGCGCGCAATCATCAGCTGGCGGCGGAGATCACTCATCAACTGACCGATGCGCATCAGGTGCAGTTGCAATACATCCATGACCTGAAGGTCGAGAACGGCCCGCGCATGCGCGGTCTGCAGTTCCGCTATGTCTACGCGTTCTGAGCGCGTAGCCGTGAATGAGGAGAGACATTCCATGAAGTCCATATTCAGAAAAACCGCTGCGGCCTCGCTGGTCGGCCTGTGCGTCTTGGCCGCAACGGCACAGGCGCAGGACAAGCCGCGCGAGACCTTGACGGGGGGGCACAGCGTGGCGGCGCCCCAGGAAAATCGCATCTATGTGATGGATTCGGTCTTCAACCATCTGACCGAGAGCCGTGTGCATGTGTTTGACGTCACCAACGGCAAGTTTCTGGGCATGGTGCCCACCTCCTTCAACGGGCATGTCCAATTGTCCAATGATGGTAAGAAGATCTACACCATGACGACCTATCATGAGCGGGTCACGCGTGGCAAGCGCACGGATGTGGTCGAGGTGTGGGACGCCGACAAGCTGACGTTCGATAAGGAAATCATCGTTCCGCCCAAGCGCGTGCAGGGTCTGAATTACGACGGCATGTTCCGCCAGACCACGGACGGGCGCTTCATCATTCTGCAAAATGCGTCGCCCGCCACGTCGATCGGCGTCGTGGATGTGGCCAAAGGCGACTATGTGCAGGATGTGACGGCAGCGGCTGGCTGCTGGAGCGTGATCCCCCAGCCCAATCGCCCTCGCAGCTTCATGACAATCTGCGGCGACGGTGCCTTGCTGACCATCAACCTGGGTGAAGACGGCAAAGTCGCCAGCCAGTCGCGCAGCAAGCCCATGTTCTCGACCAAGGACGATCCGATCTTCATCGCGCCGGCCCTGGAGAAAGACAAGGTCAGCTTCGTGTCGTTCTACGGCAATGTGTATACGGCGGACTTCAGCGGCGAGGAAATCAAGCTGGAAGAACCCTGGTCTTTGTTGAACGATGAAGACCGCGCCAAGGGTTGGGTGCCGGGCGGCTACAACTTGATCGGTCTGCACCAGGCCAGCGGACGTCTGTATGTGTTGATGCACCCGGACGGCAAGGAAGGCACGCATAAATTCCCCGCCGCCGAGATCTGGGTCATGGACACCAAGACGCACCAGCGCCTGGCTCGCATTCCTGGCCGTGATGCGCTGGCCATGAGCATCAATCAGAAGGCCAACCGCCTGCTGACGCTGGATGGCGGCAACGTCAATGTGTACGACATCAGCCAGCCCGAGCCCAAGTATCTGCGCACGATCGAAGGCGCTGCCGAAGCGTCCTTGCAGGTTCAGTCCCATCCGACAGGAGGCTGATATGGATCCCGTCCTAGTCTATGCCAGTGTCGCCTGCCTGGCGGTGTTGATGGGCTTGGGAGCCTTGGACAAGCTGCGCCATTACAGCTTGTTCGAGGCCGCCGTGGGCGGCTACCGCCTATTGCCTGAAGCCTTGCTGCGTCCTTTCTCCCTGATGTTTGTGGCCGGTGAAGCCGTGGCGGCGCCCTTGCTGCTGTGGCCTGCCACACGTCAGGCCGGGGCCGCCTTGGCCCTGCTCGTGCTGCTGGTCGCGACTACCGGCATCGTGCTGAATCTGTTGCGCGGTCGCCGCGATGTCGATTGCGGGTGTTCCGGGCTGGGCGAGTCCTCGGCCGGCCTGTCCTGGTGGCTGGTGGGTCGTAATGTCTTGTTGGCCGTTCTGGCGGCGGCAAGTGGCGGCTGGGCCGCCCAGAGTGGGCGCGAACTGGCTTGGGTAGATGGTTTGACCTTTTTCGGCACAACGCTGGCGCTGCTGGGCCTCTACCACGCGGCCAACCAACTGATCGAGTCGCACCTGAAATTTCAGAATATGCAGAAGTCCTAGGAGACAAACATGACAGCTTTGATGATTTCCAACGTAGTGCTATGGGTGGTCGTGCTGGCGCTGGTGCTGGTCGTGCTGGCCCTGTCGCGCCAGATCGGCGTGCTGTACGAGCGTGTCGCGCCGATGGGCGCCCTGACCATGGATAAAGGCCCGCAGGTGGGCGATGCCGCGCCGGTGCTCGAGTTGCAGGACTTGCGCGGTCGTGCCGTGACGGTGGGGGCTGCGCGTCCGCGCAGTCAGTTGATTTTTTTCATGTCGCCGACCTGCCCGGTATGCAAGAAGCTGCTGCCCATTCTGAAGTCCATCCAGGGCTCGGAGGGGCAGTGGGTGGACATTGTCCTGGCCAGTGACGGCGAAATGCCCGAGCACCTGGCTTTCTATCAGAAGGCTCAGTTGGATGCCTTCCCCTATGTGTTGTCTACGCAGCTGGGCATGGGATTCCAGATCAGCAAGCTACCTTATGCGGTGCTGATTGATGAGTCCGGCGTCGTGCGGGCCAAGGGGCTGGTCAATTCGCGCGAGCAGCTCGAGAGCTTGTTCAACGCCAAGGAACTGGGGGTGGCCTCCGCTCAGGAGTATCTGGCGGGCGCAGCGGGCATGAAGGAAGTACAGGTATCACGTAAGGAGAACGTCAATGCGTTGGCTGGATAAACTCGGGGAGACTTTCTCCCGTTCGGTCGCTCACAAGACATCGCGCCGCAGCATGCTGCGCACCGTGGGCAAGGTGATGGTGGGTTCGGCATTCGTGCTGCCTGTGCTGCCGGTGGCACGTGCTGCCGGCGGCAGCGGCGGCGGGCATTCCAGCCTGGATCTGGACAAGGTCAGCGACGAGGAACTGAATTCCTGCGACTACTGGCGGCACTGCGCAGTGGATGGTTTCTTGTGTTCGTGCTGCGGCGGCACGACGACCACCTGCCCGCCGGGCTCGACGCCTTCGCCTATTTCCTGGATCGGCACGTGTCACAATCCCCATGATGGCAAGGACTACCTGATCAGTTACCACGATTGCTGCGGCAAGACCGCCTGCGGCCGCTGTCAATGCAATACGCAGACTCGCGAGCGGCCTGGCTACGAGTTCTTTCTGCACAATGACGTCAACTGGTGCATGGCTAACGAAAACAGTACCTTCCATTGCACGACATCGGTGTTGGTGGGGCTGGCCAAGAACTGATAGGCCGAAGGAAGAGCGGAGCCGGGGCGTCTTGCGGGGCGCTTCGGCGACAAGGAGGCATTTACTGTGTTTACACGTTTGCGTCTGGCCTGTTGGAGCGCGCTGCTGCTGACGCTGAGCCCGGCCGCACTCGCCCAGGAAGAAATGGCCGGCACGGGCGATTACCTGCAAAGTTCGCAGGCCTTCAAGGATTACATGCTGCAATGCGCCGGCTGCCATCGTTACGATGGCCGGGGGCTGACGCATCGGGGCATTCCGGATTTCAATCAGTCTATCGGACTGTTCACGCGCCTGCCCGCCGGGCGGCAGTACATGATACGGGTGCCGGGGGCGGCTCAGTCGCAGTTGGACAACGCGGATCTGGCCCGCGTGCTGAACTGGATCGTGGCCAAGTACAGTCCGGAAGCCCTTACCCCTGATTACAAGCCGTTTACTTCCGCAGAGGTCGGAGCGTCCCGACGCCAGCGTTTCGATGATGTGCTGCAGGCGCGCACGGCGCTGACACGGCAGCTCCAGGAGCTAGGGCTGGAGCCTGCGCCGTATACCTACGGTTCCACGGAGCGCTGAAAGACCGGGTTAACGACCGTAGACGCTTGAATTTTTTAACGTTATAAAAAATCCGCGGAATGCGGTCATGCATTCCAGCTCCGATCAACGGCGGCGGCCTTCTCAGGTCTTTGGGCAATGTCCATGTTATTGCGTACTCCTTCATCCTCGTTCAAGAGCCTGGCGGCCTGGCAGGAGGTGGTGTGCGACTATTTCGTGCCCTTGGAGATCCTGCCCGCCACTCGCAGCGGATTTTGCAATCTGGCGGCCAACGACCGGCTCGGGGCAGTCGAGATCACCGAGCTGCGCACCAGCGCCCAAAGGGTGCGCCGCACCCAGGCGCTGGCCAGCCAGTCCGAGCAGGCGCTGTACAAGGTGACGCTGCAATTGAGCGGCAGCAGTCAGATCGAGCAGGACAAGCGCCGCAGTGTGCTGCAGGCAGGGCAGTGGGGCATCTACGACACTACCCGGCCCTACGAGGTCGCAGTGGAAGACCAGTCGCATTTTCTGGTTCTGCAGTTTCCGGAAGAACGCTTGCTGTCCTGGCAGCCCTGGCTGCGCGATGCGGTGGCGCGTTCATTCTCGACCGACTGCGGGCCAGCGCGTATCGCTGTGGATATGCTGCGTCTGGGACTGGAAGAGCGTGGTCACCTGTCGCCTACGGCGCTGGCCGAGCTCTCCGACACGGTCATCCGAATGATGGGCATGAGCCTGGCTGAAGGTCGGCCCGCCGCCACGGAGTCGGCTCTGGACGAGGTCCGGCGCGGCCAGCTTTTGCAGATTCAGCAATATATTCAGGCGCATTTGGGCGACTCGGGCCTGACGGCTCAGGCTCTGGCAGCCCAGTTTCGAATTTCGCGTCGCTATCTGTATAAATTGTTTGAACGTCAGGGGCAGGCACCGGCGGACTACATCCTGGCTGCGCGCCTGGAGCGAGCCTGCCAGATGCTGGCCGATGGTAATCCGGGACGCCAGATCGGGGAACTTGCCTGGCAAGTGGGGTTTTCGGATGCTGCTGTCTTCAGCCACGCGTTCCGGCGTCGTTTCGGCGTATCGCCCACCGAATGGAGGCGCTCGCGGGGCGGGGCGGACTAAGTAAAGATACGTAGTCAGAACTCCGACTATATCAGGGTGTCAGCTCTCCTTATCCTAGACGGCATGAATCGGGTGGCCGGCGTGGCCCGCCCGCCGTCTCAAGGAATGCCCCATGCGTCATCATCTGGATTGTGTCCTGCTCCATTCTCATTCCGACTGGGCCAGAGATCTGCTGGCGGCCGCCCCTTCTAGCGACCGACTCCACCTGCATGCCATGCAGTCCCCCCCAGCCCCCCATCCCGATCAGGACTACCTGTTTTTGCGTCGATCCAGCGCTTTGCTGCTGCGCTTTGATGCCTGCCTTATCCCCATCGAAGAAGCCACGCTGGTCAGCACCCGCCGAGCCTTGTCGGCTGTTCAGGGCTGTCTGCCCATTCCCGTTTTTGGTCTGGTGCGTCGTTTACGTGCAGCGGCGCTGACAGACTTGCTGCAGTTGGGGCTGGCCGATTACGTGCGGGAACCCCTGTGCCTGGACGATCTTCGCGCCCGCATCAACCGGTACCGCCTGCACAACGGTACGCCCGGTATCGCTGAACCGACCTTGCCGGGTCGGATACACTATAGGGTGCAGGATTGCCAGGATCTGGTCCTGCACCCTGGCCCGACCGAGCAGCACCTGACGCAAACCATATTGCAGCAGGAAGGCACTACCCTGGACGCCTATGCGGCGGCCGTGGCGTCGCGCTATGCGTGCAGCCAGGAATCCTTCAAGGAAGCCAAGGGGCGTATCGTCGCCCGCTTCGAGCAGGCTTATATCCATGCCGCTCTGGATCGCCACAGCGGCAATATCGCCATGGCGGCCCGTTCTGCACAAAAGCACCGGCGTGCTTTCTGGGCACTGATGCGCAAGCACCACATCGATGCATCGCGCTTTCGATCCGCGTCAAACCCAAACGAAGAACACGATGGTTAAAATCAACAGGCATTTTTGAATAGGGATTGCCGTGTCTTTACCTCAATTGAAAAACGATGTCCTGCTGCGTTCGCTGTTGCGTGAACCAGTCCCCTACACGCCCATCTGGCTGATGCGCCAGGCGGGCCGCTATCTGCCTGAATACAACGCGACGCGCGCCCAGGCCGGCTCCTTCATGGGACTGGCCCAGAACCCTGACTACGCCTGCGAAGTCACCTTGCAGCCACTGCGTCGTTTCGATCTGGACGCCGCCATCCTGTTCTCCGACATCCTGACCATTCCCGACGCCATGGGCCTGGGCCTGGATTTCGTGGCCGGCGAAGGCCCGCGCTTTGCGCGCCCCGTGCGCACCGAAGCGGATGTGCAGGCGCTGGAAGTGCCCGACATGGGCAAGCTGCAGTACGTGTTCGACGCTGTCTCCCTGATCCGCAAGGAACTGGATGGCAAGGTGCCGCTCATCGGTTTTGCCGGCAGTCCCTGGACCATCGCCTGCTACATGGTTGAAGGCCAGGGCTCGGACGACTATCGCCTGGTCAAGAGCATGCTGTATCAGCGCCCGGATCTTATGCATCGCATGCTGGAGATCAATGCACGCACTACGCAGCAATACCTGAATGCCCAGATTCGCGCCGGCGCCCAGGCGGTCATGCTGTTCGATAGCTGGGGCGGCGTATTGTCCGACTCCCTGTTCCAGCAATTCTCTCTGCAGTACACCCGGCAGGTTGTGGACGGCTTGATCCGCGATCACGATGGCCGCCGTGTGCCCGTCATCGTGTTCACCAAGGGCGGCGGCCAATGGCTGGAAGACATCATCACTTGCGGCGCCGATGCCGTGGGTGTGGACTGGACCGTCAACCTGACTCGCGCTCGCGCGCGCTTGCAGGACCAGGTCGCCTTCCAGGGCAACCTGGACCCCATGACCATGTTTGGCGGCGAAACGGCCATACGCACGGAAGCCCGTCGTGTTCTGGACGATTTCGGCCAGGTGGGGCAGGGGGGGCATGTATTCAACTTTGGCCATGGCATTTCCCGTTTCACCGATCCGGACGCGGTGGGCATCCTGGTTGACGAGGTTCATTCCTACAGCCGCCGTTTCCACGGCGGTTAAGGGGCGAGGCGCGCTTCCGGCCGGGAGCGCGCCAAGGTTATACACATCGTGTGGCTCAGGTGCGACACTTCTGTTTTGTAGATTCAATTTCAATATTAGCCGGTAAGCTTTTGATATTTAACTGATTTATTAAAAAGAAAGAGTTTCTGCAATTAAATTGTATCTGTGCTTGCATCTTTTCCCATTCTATTCAACCTATTTTCCCCAAAGTTATCCACAGATCTGTAAAGCCTTGAGTTATCAGGCTTCCAGCCTTTTCTCCTATCTTTCAGGCTCATCCAATGACTGCCGACTCCGCCGCCACCTCCACCCTGGATTGTGAAGCCGCTCAGGGACCGTACTGGCTGCATGTGGCCCTGGATGTCCCTCTGGATGGCGTCTTCGATTATCGGCACGACGTTCCGGTGCAGGTTGGCCAGCGTGTCATCGTGACCTTTGGGCGCCGGCAGATGATAGGTGTGGTGGTCGCCTTGCCGGAGCAGCCTTCCTATCCGCCGGAGCAGGTCAAGCCCATCGAGCAGTTGCTGGACGATCTGGCGCCCTTTCCTGCCGACTGGCTGCGTATGGCGCGCTTTGCCGCTGCTTATTACCATCGCCCTTTAGGCGAGGTCATGATGCCGTCCTTGCCGGGGCCTCTGCGCAAGCCTTCCGCCTATTTGGGCAAGCGGTCTGCCGGCGGTCCGGTGTTACGCATGGCCAAGCGCAAGCCGCGTCAGGTTGATCCCGTGAACCCGGATCTGCTTCCGGTCTTGAATCACGAGCAGCAGGCCGCTGTGGACGGCATTCTGGAAGCGCGCGAAGGGGGATGCGTGCTGCTGCACGGCGTCACAGGCAGCGGCAAGACGGAAGTCTATATGCGCGTGCTGGAACAAATGCTGGCGGCAGGTCGCCAGGTGTTGTTCATGGTGCCGGAAATCAATCTGACGCCGCAGTTCGAGCAGGTGCTGCGCGTCCGTCTGGCCCGTATTCTGCCGGGCGACGTATTGGCTGTGCTGCACAGTGGTCTGTCCGAGGGAGACCGCTTGCGTTCCTGGCTGCGAGTGGCCGGCGGGCAGGCCCGTATTCTTCTGGGTACGCGCCTATCCATATTTACGCCTATGCCCGAGCTGGGGCTGATCATCGTCGACGAAGAGCACGACACGTCCTATAAGCAGCAAGACGGCTTGCGCTACTCGGCGCGCGATCTGGCCGTCTGGCGCGGCCACGACCTGAAAATTCCTGTGGTGCTCGGTTCGGCCACGCCCTCGCTGGAAAGCTGGAACCATGCCCGGCAAGGTCGCTATCGCTTGCTGAGCCTGCCCAACCGCGCTCGGGCTGTGTCGCTGCCGCGGGTGCGGCTGGTGGACACACGCCATCTACGACTGGAGTCGGGTTTTTCGCCGCAACTCCTGGATGCGCTGGAGGCTTGCCTGGAGCGGGGCGAGCAGTCCCTGGTGTTTATCAACCGGCGCGGCTACGCGCCCGTGCTGCATTGCGCGTCTTGCGGCTGGCTGTCACAGTGTCCGCGCTGTACCGTGTATACGGTCTTGCATCGGCAATCGGGGTTCCGCCACAACCTCCAGTGCCATCATTGCGGGTATCAGGCCCCTGTTCCGCGCGCCTGTCCGGATTGCGGCGATCAGGACCTGCAGCCCATGGGGCGCGGCACCCAGCGTATCGAAGAATTCCTGGGTGAACAATTTCCCACCGCACGCATCACCCGAATCGACGCCGACAGTACGCGTCTGAAAGGCAGCGCCCAGCATCTGTTCGAGCAGGTGCACGCCGGCGAGGTCGACATCATGGTCGGCACGCAGATGGTCGCCAAGGGGCACGACTTCACCCGCCTTAGTGTCGTGGGCGTGCTCAATGCCGACGCCACGCTGTTTGCCCAGGATTTTCGCGCTCCGGAACGCCTGTTCGCTCAAATGATGCAGGTGGCGGGGCGGGCTGGCCGGCACACGGAAGGGGCGGACGTCATCATTCAGACCGGATATCCCGAACAGGCGGTCTACCAGAGCCTGGTGCGCCACGACTACCTGGGCTTTGCCCAGGCGGCCCTGGCCGAACGAGAATCAGTGGGACTGCCGCCCTATGCCTATCAGGTGCTGTTGTCCGCCGAGGCGGCGCAACTGGCTGATGCCATACGCCTGCTGACGCAGGCGCGGCGCCTGCCCGAAGAGCGACCCCAGGATTATCCCGGTTCGGATCAGGTCTTCCTGTATGATCCTGTACCTCTGCGCGTGGTGCGGGTCGCTCGTGTGGAGCGCGCCCAGCTACTTCTGGAAAGCGTGCATCGTCCCGCCCTGCAGGCCTTTGTGCGCTATTGGGCGCCCCAGGTCGCCGAACTGGCGCGACAGCAGAAAGTCCGCATTACCATCGAAGTCGATCCTCTCGAAATCTAAGCCATGACCACCCCTTTGCCCACGCCCGGCCACACGGTTCCTACCGATCTGAACGCCATGCAGCGCCAGGCGGTGCTGTACATGGATGGGCCTTGCCTGGTGCTGGCGGGAGCTGGCAGCGGCAAGACGCGGGTCATCACGCAAAAAATCGCGTATCTGCTGCGCGAATGCGGCTACAGCGGCCGGCAGGTGGTGGCGCTGACCTTCACCAACAAAGCCGCGCGCGAAATGAACGAGCGCATCCGCGCCCTGGTGGACCCCAAACTGCTACGGGGGCTGACGGTCAGCACCTTTCATTCGCTGGGCCTGCGCATGTTGCGCGAAGAGGCCCATCATGTTGGCTTGAAGCCGCGTTTCTCCATCCTGGATTCCAACGACGCACTAGCCATCATCCAGGAATTGCTGGCGACGACCGACAAGGCCCGTCTGAAATCCGTGCAGCAGGAGATTTCCCTGTGGAAAAACGCCCTGATGGGGCCGGATGAGGCCGAGCAAGCCGCCAATTCGCCCAGCCAGATCGAAGCGGCCCGGATCTACCGCAGCTATGCCGCTACCTTAATTGCCTACCAGTCGGTGGACTTCGACGATTTGATTCGTCTGCCGGCCCAATTAATGGAAGAAAACCCCGAGGTGCGTGAACGCTGGCAGCACCGGGTGCAGTATCTGCTGGTGGACGAATATCAGGATACCAATCTGTGCCAGTACCGGCTGGTGCGCAGCCTGAGCGGTCAGCGCTCCATGTTTACCGTCGTGGGCGACGATGACCAGGCCATTTATGCCTGGCGGGGTGCCACTGTGGAAAACCTGGCGCAATTGCCCACCGACTACCCTGCGTTGCGTGTGATCAAGCTGGAGCAGAACTATCGCTCCGTGCAGCGTATTCTGCAGGCGGCCAACAATGTCATCGGCAATAATCCGGTGGTGTTCGGCAAGAAACTCTGGTCCGACCTGGGCTATGGCGAACCCATCCAGGTCAGTGCTGCTGACGACGAACAGTCCGAGGCCGAGTCGGTCGCCATTCGTCTGTCTGCAGAACGTTTCGAACGTCAGGCGCAATGGCGCGACTTTGCGATTCTGTATCGTGGCAATCACCAGGCGCGGGTATTCGAGCAGGCGTTGCGAAATCTGCGCATTCCCTACACGATCTCGGGCGGGCAAAGTTTTTTCGACAAGGCTGAAGTCCGCGATATCCTGTCTTACTTGCGGGTGGTCGCCAATGATGACGACGATCCCGCCTTCATTCGGGCTGCTACGACGCCCAAGCGCGGCATCGGGCAGGCGACCTTGCAGGTGCTGGGGCAATTTGCCGCAGAACAAAAGCTGTCCTTGTTTGCCGCTGTGTTCCAGATTGCGCTCACGGATCGTCTGCCGGAGCGCCAGCTTGAGCCCTTGCATGTCTTTGCCCAGTTCATACAGCGCATTCAGCAGCGCGCCGACAGGGTGGACAGCGAGCTGGAAGGACACGATACCGCCGTCAGCGAGTTGCTGGACGAATTGTTGCGCGCCATCGATTACGAACGCTATCTATACGATATGTTCGATGAACGGCCCGCTCAGACGCGCTGGGAAAATGTGCTGGAGCTGGTGACCTGGCTCAAGTCCAAGGCCTTGGATGATCAGCTCAGCCTGAACGATCTGGTTCAGCGGGTAGCCCTGATTACCATGCTGGAGCGCGGCGAAGACGAAGACCCGGATGCGGTCAAGCTCTCTACCCTGCACGCATCCAAGGGCCTGGAGTATCCTCACGTATTCCTGGTGGGTGTAGAAGAAGGCTTGTTGCCGCATATCGGTCGCGACGACGAGGACATCGCCCCCGAACGCGAGGCCGAGATCCTGGCGCAACGCATTCAGGAAGAGCGACGGTTGATGTATGTGGGCATTACGCGGGCCCAGCGCAGCCTGCGCCTGACCTGGTGCAAGAAACGGCGCCGCGCGCGCGAAAACCTGGTGCGTGAACGTTCGCGCTTTGTGGACGAAATGAAAATCGAAGAACCTGCCGCCCAGGAAGACCCGGCGCAGGCGGCCATGAGTCCCAAACAGCGTCTGGATATGCTCAAGAACTTGCTGAACAAGGTTTGAGGGTCGGCATCGGCCGCCAGTGGCCTGTGCGGGGGGCGCATGCGCAGATCATGGACAGAAAAAACAAAAGCCTGCTGAAATCAGCAGGCTTTTCAACGTCAAGCGGTGTTTTGCTTGTGTTTACAGCGATGTTGCAGGGTATTACCAGTAGCAGGCCGACATGCGAGCGTCGCGGAGGCGGGCTTCGTCCAATGCACGAGTAACACTGACCATGTAGTCGAACACACTGCGCGCGACGCGAGAAATCAGCGACGAGCTTTCCTTGGTCAGGGCTACGATAGACACGGATTCACCGTTTTCCAGGGCATGCTGCATAACCCCACGCTCAACAGCATCACTCCAGTGAATGTAGTGCGAGTAAGTGGTCATGGTAGACATTTTATTTGCCTTTAAGGTGAAGGTCTGACTGAAAGAGATTTCATTATAGGGTTTTCCCTAGGGCTTATCAAGGGTAAACCCTAGGTCGCCCTAGGCTTGTCGTTTTTTAGGGAAAACCCTATGTCTGATAAAAAAATAACGAAAAATCATAAACTTGAAGACCTGGTCGTCAAGCCGTATTCCTTACTTAATGGAAAAGGGGCAAGGCGGGGCCAAGACATCCTCTAACGACTCCGCCTGCAACAGCCGTATGCTCCATGCTTGCAGTTGAGCCAGATCGGCCTGTGCAAGCTGCTCCCAGTGGATTCGGGACAGGCGGCCGAATTTATGGCGCATCTGGCGGCTGAGCAGCAAGCGACTGGATTGGAGGCGGCCAACTTGTATGCCTTTCTGGATGCCTTGCTGCCGGCCCTGCGCCAGCCATTGGTGAGCCCACGAACGGGAGTGGTCGATAAGCATGGCGCGGATCTCCAGTAAACGGTCTAGGCGTGGCAAGACAAGGTCAGGAAGATGGCGAGGCAGAAGCACACGGTTGATCCAGCTTGCCAGATCACGTTGCAGGTTTGCATCCGGCAGGATGCGATGCACGGTTTGCAGTAAGTCTGCCAGATGGATCAGGCCCTGGTTGTGCTCCATCTGGCAAATCAGCATCAGCGGGCTCTCTGTCGGCAGCAAGTTGGCCAGAACTTGTTTTTTAAGATCAAACAGCAAAACATCCTGCCTTGGGGTGTGGCGTTCCAGCCACGGGGCCGGGGCTTTGTCTATCAGGTTCTGAATACGAACCGGCAAAGGCCAGGGGCGCTCGCCGCTGTACAGGATGACGGGCAATAGCCAAGGCAAGGCTGTTGTGCATTTGGGGCTGGCGCGTTGCAGCGCCTGGTAGTGCAGTACGGTATACGTAAGCAGGCGCAGCGGCATGTCGGGGTCCGGTCGGGATTGATGTTCGACCAGCAAGACAATGGGCTTATGTTCAGGATGGCGCGCCGGAATGTTCCATATCAGGTCGGCCTGACGATTTTGCAGATCGGGGCCCACGTAGACCGACGACACGGATTGCGCCTGATCCAGCCGCCAGCGATGAGAGAGCCTGTTGGACAGCAAGGCGCCAGTCAAGGCCTGAAACAGGATGTGGTGAGAGAAAAGTTGACGATAGCAACTGTCTTGAACATTCATGGCGGCCCCGCAAAGCGCAGTCTCCAGAATGCGGGTTTTAGGTGATTCAGGCTATGGCTGCGGAACGTGAATGTCCTGCGTAGAAATACGGGTCTGAAGGTAAAAACGCCCTTGATCCGCACGGCCTCTCGATATCCGGATCGGTGTCCGATTATCGGGAGGCCGTGCCTGGCGGGCAGTTTGGATCAGCGCGGCAGGGTGGAACTGCCCATCAGGAACTCATCCACGGCGCGGGCGCACTGGCGGCCTTCGCGAATGGCCCAGACGATCAGGGATTGACCGCGGCGCATGTCGCCGGCCGCAAAGACCTTGGCGCGGGCGGTCTGGTAGTCCTCGGTGTTGGCGGCCACGTTGCCACGGTTGTCAGGCTGCAGTTCGAACGCGTCCAGCATCTGGCGCACGGGCGATACAAATCCCATGGCCAACAGCACCAGGTCGGCGGGAAAGGTCATTTCGGTGCCCTCGACGGGCGCCATGCTCATCCGTCCGGTATCGGCATCCGTTTGCCATTGCACGCGTACGGCGTGCAACTGACGGACCTGGCCATCCTTGCCGTCCAGTCCTTGCGTACTGATGGCCCAGTCGCGTTCGCAACCTTCTTCGTGCGATGACGATGTACGCAGCTTGGCAGGCCAATAGGGCCAGACCAGGGCGGTGTTTTCCTGCTCGGGAGGGCGGGGCATCAGCTCAAACTGGGTCACCGATCTGGCGCCTTGGCGATTGCTGGTGCCCACGCAATCCGAACCCGTGTCGCCGCCGCCGATGACGATGACGTGCTTGTCCTTGGCGCTGATGGCGGGCTTGCCGCGGTCGCCGGCCACCTGCTTGTTCTGGATGCGCAGGAAATCCATGGCGGGATGGATGCCGCCCAGCTCGCTGCCGGGCACATCCAGCATGCGGGGGGTTTCGGAGCCGCCGGCCAGCACCACGGCGTCGAACTGCTGGTCCAGGTCGGCAGGAGACAGCACCGTCAAGCCCGGTTCACGGGCGGCGCTGTCATCGGCATGGCCGATATAGGTCGAGGGGCGGAACTCGACGCCTTCGGCTTCCATTTGGGCGATACGGCGGTCCAGCAGGTGCTTGTCCAGCTTGAAGTCGGGGATGCCGTAGCGCATCAGTCCGCCGATGCGATCGCTTTTCTCAAAGACAATGACATGATGACCGACGCGCGCCAACTGCTGCGCGCAGGCCAGGCCGGCCGGGCCCGAGCCGATGACGGCCACTCGTTTGCCGGTTTTCTGGCTGGGGGGCTGGGGCACGACCCAGCCGTTTTCCCAACCCTTGTCGATGATGGCGTGTTCGATGGACTTGATGCCCACCGGCATGCGGTCGATGTTCAGCGTACAGGCCGCTTCGCAGGGCGCCGGGCAGATGCGGCCGGTGACTTCGGGGAAGTTGTTGGTGGAGTGCAGCACATCCAGCGCTTCTTTCCACTGCTGCCGGTAGACCAGGTCGTTCCAGTCCGGAATGATGTTGTTCACCGGGCAGCCGTTATGACAGAAGGGGATGCCGCAGTCCATGCAGCGCGCAGCCTGAACGCCGGCCTGCTGGTCGTCCAGGGCCTGGACGAACTCCTTCCAGTGTTTGACCCGCGTCAGTGGCGCTTCGACCGCTTCCTGCAAACGTTGGTATTCAAGAAATCCAGTGGTCTTTCCCATGATGTTTCCGTTTCCTGATGGTGATGGGAAGGGTTCAGGCCGAAGCCGAACTGCGGGTTTTACTGCTTTTTCGGGCGGGCTTGTCCGGCGCGGCGACGGCTTGTTGCTCTTGGGGGGCTTGCCATAGTTCGGTCAGTGCGCGACGGTATTCGCGTGGAATGACTTTCACGAATTGCTGGCGGGCGCCGTCCCAGTTGCTGAGCACATCGCGTGCCTGGAAGCTGCCGGTAGCACGGAAGTGGTCTTCGACCAGGCCGCGCAGAATGGCTTCGTCGGTTTGCCGGCCTGATTCGGCACTGCGACTGTGCCAGCCGGACACGTCGCCCTGCATTTCCTGGTCGGCTTTGCTGAGCACGGGCTCCAGATCGACCATGCCGGGATTGCAGCGTAACTGCAGGCGGCGTTCCGGATCCCATACATAAGCCACCCCGCCGGACATGCCGGCGGCGAAGTTGCGGCCCACCTGGCCCAGAACGACGACCGTGCCGCCGGTCATGTATTCGCAGCCATGGTCGCCCACGCCCTCGACCACTGCGCTGGCACCGGAGTTGCGCACGGCGAAACGCTCGCCGGCTACGCCATTGAAATACGCCGAGCCCGCCAGAGCGCCATACAGGACGGTATTGCCGACGATGATGTGCTCGGGGCCGTAGCCGCGGAAGTCGTTGGGCGAGCGCACGATGATGCGGCCGCCTGACAGGCCTTTGCCCACGTAGTCGTTGGCCTCGCCCACCAGGTCCAGGGTGATGCCGCGCGCCAGGAAAGCGCCGAAGCTCTGGCCGGCAGTGCCGTTGCACTGGATGTGCAAGGTGTCGTCCGGCAGGCCGCGATGCCCGTATTTCTTGGTGAAGACGCCCGACAGCATGGCGCCTACGCTGCGGTTGCGGTTGCGAACCGGGGTGATGAAGGACAGCGGCGCGCCTTTGTTCAGGGTGACGGCGCTGCGTTCGATCAGTTGCAGATCCAGAGCCTGGTCCAGACCATGTTCCTGAACGCCGATCTGGCGCGGGGACTCGTCGTTGTCGACACGGTGCAGCAGGCGCGAGAAGTCCAGACCGCGAGCTTTCCAGTGCTCTACGCCGGCGCGCATGTCCAGCAAGTCGCTGCGTCCGATCAGTTCGTCGAAGCGGCGCACGCCAAGTTGGGCCATCAGTTCGCGGACTTCCTCAGCCACGAAAAAGAAGTAGTTGACCACGTGCTCAGGCTTGCCCTGGAACTTGCGGCGTAGAACGGGGTCTTGCGTGGCTACGCCTACCGGACAGGTGTTCAGGTGGCATTTGCGCATCATGATGCAGCCTTCGACGACCAGCGGGGCGGTGGCGAAACCGAACTCGTCGGCGCCCAGCAAGGCGCCGATGACCACATCTCGGCCGGTCTTCATCTGGCCGTCGGCCTGTACGCGGATACGGCTGCGCAGACGATTCAACAGCAGGGTCTGCTGGGTTTCGGCCAAACCCAGCTCCCAGGGCGTGCCGGCATGCTTGATGGACGAGATGGGCGAAGCGCCGGTGCCGCCGTCGTGGCCGGCGATGACGACGTGGTCGGCCTTGGCCTTGGCTACGCCGGCCGCCACGGTGCCTACCCCGACCTTGGAGACCAGCTTGACGGAGATGTCGGCGCTGGAATTGACGTTTTTAAGGTCGTGGATCAACTGCGCCAGGTCTTCGATGGAATAGATGTCGTGATGCGGCGGGGGCGATATCAAGCCCACGCCGGGCACGGAGTAGCGCAGCTTGGCGATATATTCGGACACTTTGTGGCCGGGCAGTTGGCCGCCTTCGCCGGGCTTGGCCCCTTGTGCCATCTTGATCTGGATCTGGTCGGCGCTGCACAGGTACTCTGCTGAGACGCCGAAGCGCCCCGAGGCCACCTGCTTGATGCGCGAGCGCAGCGAGTCGTTTTCCTGCAATTCGACATGGGCGACGACGCGGTCTTCGCCCAGAATGCCGGCCAGCGTATCGCCCTGGCGGATGCCGCTGGTGCCATGTTGCAGCTCGTGTTCGTAGCGGCGTTCGTCCTCGCCGCCTTCACCGGTATTGGATTTGCCGCCGATGCGGTTCATGGCCACAGCCAGAACCGCGTGGGCCTCGGTGGAGATTGAGCCTAGCGACATGGCGCCGGTGGCAAAACGCTTGACGATCTCGCTGGCGGGCTCGACCTCGTCCAGGGCAATGGCGTGGGTTGGGTCCAGGCGGAACTCGAACAAGCCGCGCAGCGTCATGTGGCGCCGGCTTTGATCGTTGATCAGGCGCGCGTATTCCTTATAGGTGCCGTAGTTGTTGGCTCGTGTGGAGTGTTGCAGCTTGGCGATGGAGTCCGGCGTCCACATGTGCTCTTCGCCGCGCACGCGCACGGCGTATTCGCCGCCCGCATCCAGCTGGTTCTGCAGCACGGGGTCGTTGCCATAGGCAGCCTGGTGCTGGCGCAGGGCCTCTTCGGCGACGGTGAAGATATCGATGCCTTCGATGGGACAGGAGGTGCCCACGAAATATTTGTCGATCAGTGAGCGCGACAGACCGATAGCCTCAAAAATCTGCGCACCGGTATAGGACATATAGGTCGAGATGCCCATCTTGGACATGACCTTGTACAGCCCTTTGTTGATGGCTTTAATGTAGTAGCTTTCGGCATGAGCCGCATCCAGGCCGCTGGCCGGGTCCTGGGCCATCTGCTGAAGCGTCTCGAAGGCCAGCCAGGGATGCATGGCTTCGGCACCGTAGCCGCCCAGCAGGGCGAAGTGGTGCACTTCGCGGGCCGATCCTGTCTCCACGACCAGGCCGGTGCGGGTGCGCAAGCCGGCGCGGATCAGGTGCTGATGAATGGCCGAGGTGGCCAGCAGCGCGGGAATGGCTACTTGCTCGGCATTGATTTGCCGGTCGGTGACGATCAGGATGTTGTAGCCGCTGCGCACCGCGTCGGCGGCCCGGGCGCACAGCGCCGCGACGCTGGCTTCTATGCCCTCGGGGCCCCAGGCGCGAGGATAGGTGATGTCCAGCTCGAAGCTGCGGAACTTGCCGTTGCTGGCCTGTTCCACGCGCCGGATCTGATTCATCTCGGCCGGGCTGAGGATGGGCTGCGGCACTTCCAGACGCAGCGGCGGGTTAACGTTGTTGATGTCCAGCAGATTGGGCTTGGGGCCGATGAAGGACACCAGCGACATCACCATTTGTTCGCGGATCGGGTCGATGGGCGGATTGGTGACCTGGGCGAACAGCTGGCGGAAATAGTGGTAGAAGGTCTTGGGCTTGTTGGACAGCACGGCCAGGGGCGCATCGTTGCCCATGGATCCGGTCGCCTCTTCGCCTTTGCTGGCCATGGGCTGCAGCACGATTTTCAGGTCTTCCTGGGTCCAGCCAAAGGCTTGTTGCTGATCGAGCAGGTCGCGGGCCAGGAGCTGGCTGCGCACACCCGGCACGCCCGGCAGTGAATCCAGGCGCAGGCGCAGGCGGTCGATCCATTGCTTGTAGGGGTGGGCGTTGGCCAGCTGGGACTTGATCTCCGCATCGGCTATGATGCGGCCCTGTTCCAGGTCGATCAACAGCATCTTGCCGGGCTGCAGGCGCCATTTCTTGACGATGCGATGCTCGGGAATGGGCAGGGTGCCGGCTTCCGAGGCCAGCACGATCATGTCGTCGTCCGTGATGACATAGCGGGCCGGGCGCAGGCCGTTGCGATCGAGCAGGGCGCCGATCTGCAGGCCGTCAGTGAAAGCCATGGCGGCCGGGCCGTCCCAGGGTTCCATCTGGGCGGCATAGTATTCGTAGAAGGCGCGCCGGCTTTCGTCCATTTCAGCGTGCTGCTCCCAGGCCTCGGGCATCATGATCATCATGGCGTGGGGCAGGGAATAGCCGGACATGACCAGCAGTTCCAGACAGTTGTCGAAGGTGGCGGTGTCGGACTGGCCTTCGTAGACAATGGGGTAGAGCTTTTGCAGATCAGCCCCCAGCACGGCCGATTCCATGGTGCCTTCGCGGGCGCGCAGCCAGTTGAAGTTGCCCTGCACGGTATTGATTTCGCCGTTGTGGGCGATCAGGCGATAGGGGTGGGCCAGGGGCCACGCGGGGAAGGTATTGGTGGAAAAACGCTGGTGCACCAAGGCCAGTGCGGAGCAGGCACGCGAATCGGCCAGATCGCGGTAGTAACGCCCGACCTGGTCCGCCAGCAGCAATCCTTTGTAGACCACGGTGCGCACCGAGGCCGAGGGTACGAAATATTCCTGTCCGTGGGCGAGCTGCATGCGGTAGATGGCGTGGCTGGCTGTCTTGCGGATGACATACAGCTTGCGTTCCAGCGCGTCGGGCACCATCACGTCCGGGCCGCGGCCGATGAAGAGCTGGCGAATGACGGGTTCGTTGGCCTTCACGGTGGGCGACATGGGCATGGCGGTGTCCACCGGCACGTCGCGCCAGCCCAGCAATACTTGCCCTTCGGCGCGCACGGCGCGCTCCAGCTCTTGCTCGCAAGCCAGGCGCGAGGCGGTTTCCTTGGGCAGGAACACCATGGCCACGCCATATTCCCCCGGGGGCGGCAAGGTGACGCCCTGGCTCGCCATTTCTTCGCGGTAAAGCTGATCGGGAATCTGGATGAGAATGCCTGCGCCGTCGCCCATCAGCGGGTCGGCTCCCACCGCGCCGCGATGGTCCAGGTTTTCGAGAATCTTCAGGCCTTGGGTGATGATGGCGTGGCTAGCCTGGCCTTTGATGTGTGCAATAAAGCCGACGCCGCAGGCGTCGTGTTCATTGGCGGGGTGGTACAAGCCTTGGGCTTGGGGGGGACAGGACTTTGTCATGGGGGGCATCCGCAAAGAACAGTGTGAGGCGTTGCATTTGTTGCAGCGCAAAAAATAAAATACAGCGTTTTTTTTTTCTTGCGCAAGAATTTTTTTTCGTTTGGGCAAAAAAAATTCCGGCATACCCTGTTTTACCTGTAAGCCATGCCCGGCAAGGGTTTGAGTGTGGTGATGCTGCAGCAGTGCCGGACGAGTGTTTGATGATTTAACTAAAAATTCAGGCCATCAGCCGCTTGTGCGGCGGGGCGCGAGCTGCGTCAGGATGTGGCGTGCCTCGTCGCTTTGCAGCAATTGCAGAAAGAGCCGACGCTCGCGCTCGAGCACGTCCAGCAGGGTCTGGCGCTGAGGCGCGCGCAGCAGCCGCTTGCTGGCGCGCAGGGCCAGCGGCGGCTGTTCAGCCAGTGAACGCGCGCAGGCGCGTGCGGCTTCCAGGCTGTTGCCCGGGTCGGTCAGGTCGGTCAGCAGGCCGTCCTGCAGGGCTTGCGCGGCGGTGAAGCTCTGCGATTGCAGCAGCCATTGATTGGCGCGCCGCGGGCCGACGATCTGGGCCAGAAGATGGCTGGATGCGCCTTCCGGGCATAATCCCAGGGCTGTGAAGGGCATGCGCAGACGGGCGTCGCTGGCCGCAAAGACGAAGTCTGCATGCAGCAGCAGTGTGACGCCTATGCCGACGGCGTGACCCTCGAGCGCGACAATGATGGGGATGTCGGCCTGCACCAGCGCTTTCAGGAATCGGATAGCAGGAGGCTCGTCGTCTGTCCGCGCCTCGGACAGTTCGGACAGGTCATTGCCGGCACAGAAATGCTCGCCGGCGCCGTTCAGGATCAGGGCGCGCCAGGCAAGGTGCCGGTCGGCTTGTTGAATGACATCGGCCAGTTCCTGGTACATGGCGTTGGTCAGGGCATTGCGTCGTTCGGGCCGGTCCAGGGTGATTTCCAGCCAGTGTTCGGTGGCATGAGTACGTATCATGTCGGCCTCCGGCGTATCAGGGGAAAGGCGAGTCCAGCAAGGCCTGCCGCGCCTGGCGGTATTCGGATTGCAGTTGGGCCACGATCTGTGCGGTGGGCTGCACGGCATCGATGCCGCCTATGCCCTGGCCGGCGCCCCAGATATCGCGCCAGGCTTTGCTGCTGCCCGAGCCGAAATGCGTATTGGTGGCGTGTTCGGGATCAAGGCGTTCCGGATCCAGGCCGGCGGCGCGTATGCTGTCTTTCAGGTAGTTGCCGGGGATGCCTGTGAAGAAGGGGGTGTAGACGATGTCGGCGGCGCGGCCGCGCACAATCATGTTCTTGTAGTCGTCCGAGGCATTGGCCTCGGTGCTGGCGATAAAGCGCGTGCCTATGTAGGCCAGATCAGCGCCCATGGCCTGGGCAGCCAGGATGTCCTGGCCGCGTGTCATGGCGCCGGACAGGGCGATGGGGCCGTCGAAGATGCGGCGGATTTCGTTGACCAGCACGAAGGGACTGAGCGTGCCCGCGTGTCCGCCTGCGCCGGCGGCCACGACGATCAGGCCGTCCACGCCGGCCTCCAGCGCTTTTTCCGCGTGGCGCAAGGTAGTGACGTCATGAAAGACCTTGCCGCCCCAGGCATGCACGTGAGGGACGATGTCCTGGGGGGCGCGCAGGCTGGTGATGACCAGTGGCACTTTGTGGTCGGCGCAGACCGACATGTCCAGTTCCAGCCTGTCGTTGGACTGGTGGATGATGTGGTTGATGGCGTAGGGGGCGATACGGCGTTCCGGATGGAGGTGGCGCAGTTCGTCCAGTGCGGCGTCGATCTCGTCCAGCCAGTCTTTGAGCCGTTCCTGGGGGCGGGCGTTCAGGGCGGGCACCGAACCTATGATGCCGCTGGCGCACTGGGCGATGACCAGCGCCGGGCAGGACACGATGAACATGGGCGCCGCCATGACGGGCAGGGACAAGGATTGGTAGAGCTGCTGGGTCAAGGTCGAGGGCATGGGCCGGGCCTCCTGAGAGTGGGGTGCGCCCCGCCGGCAAGCCTGAGCGGGGTCCTGCAAGGAACATCTGCCGCTGGTGGTCTATTCTGGCTATTCTAGGATGGTTTTCAGGTGCTGGGCGCATGGCGCGGACAAAACGGCGCGCCGCCGAACTGACCATTGCATGAGCACTTTGCTCTGTCCGCACGCCGGACTGTCTGCAATGGTGCAGAATCAAAAGCTTCTCTGGATCGTTGCTGTTTATGACCACGACTGTACGAACTGCTCCCCTGGCTGGATTGCGCGTGCTGGATTTGACACGCGTACTGGCAGGGCCCTGGTGCACCCAGAATCTGGCTGATCTGGGCGCCGAAGTCATCAAGATAGAACGCCCCGGCGTGGGGGACGATACCCGCGGCTGGGGGCCGCCCTATCTGAAAGACGCCCACGCAGCGGACACGGCGGACGCGGCTTATTTCGGCGCGGCCAACCGCAACAAGGAGTCGGTAGCCCTGGATATTGCTACTCCAGCCGGCGCCGACCTGGTGCGCCGGCTGGCCGCGCGCAGCGACATCCTGGTAGAGAACTTCAAGGTCGGCGGCCTGAAAAAATACGGCCTGGACTACGAGTCCCTCAAGGCCATCAACCCTGCCTTGATCTATTGCTCCATTACCGGGTTCGGGCAGACCGGCCCTTATGCATCGAGGCCCGGCTACGATTTCATGATTCAGGGCCTGGGCGGACTGATGTCCCTGACCGGTGAACCGGGCGGCGAGCCGCAGAAGGCCGGCGTGGCGGTAGCGGATGTCATGACTGGCATGTATGCCACGGTCGCCGTTCTGGCCGCCGTTCTGGAGCGCCAGCGCAGCGGCCTGGGACAACATCTGGACATCGCTTTGCTGGATTGTCAGGTCGCCATGATGGCCAATCAGAACATGAACTTTCTGGCCACGGGGCAGGCGCCGCAGCGGCCCGGCAACGCGCATCAGAATCTGGTGCCTTACCAGGTATTCGAGGCTGCCGACGGCCACCTGATCGTGGCGGTGGGCAACGATGCCCAGTTCCGCGGCTTTGCGCTGGCGCTGGGACACCCCGAATGGGCCCGGGACCCTCGTTTTGAGCGCAATGCCGGCCGAGTGGTGCATCGCGAGGTTCTGGTTCCCTTGCTGGCGCAGGTCATGCGCAGCCGCCCTCGCGATGCCTGGCTGCAGACGCTGGAGGCCGCCGGCATTCCGGCCGGCCCCATCAATACCCTGGCCCAGGTCTATGAAGATCCGCAGGTGCTGGCGCGCGGACTGCGCCTGGAGTTGCCTCGCGACGATGGCGCCGCCGTGCCTTCGGTAGCCAGCCCCTTGCGCCTGTCGGACACGCCGGTTCAGTACCGCAGTGCGCCGCCCAGGCTGGGCGAGCATACCCGCCAGGTGCTGGCGCGGGTTCTGGATCTGGACCCCGATGACATGTCCGCCTTGTCGTACTAGCGGCGACTTTCGTATTTTATTTGCTTATTGATCAGGTTGATAAACATGAAACAGATACACACCATCGGCATTGTCGGCGCCGGCGCCATGGGGCGCGGCATCGCCCAGATTGCCGCCCAGGCAGGCAAGCAGGTCTGGTTGTACGACGTGAATCCCGATTCCGTGCAGGCTGCCCTGGCGGACTTGCGCTCGGTCTGGCGTCGTCTGCAGGAAAAGGGCAAGCTCAGCGCCGAGCAGATCCAAACCGCGCAGGCCGGCCTGCAGGTGGCGTCGGATCTGCAGGACTTGGCCGGCGCCGACCTGGTAGTTGAAGCCATTGTGGAGCGGCTGGATGTCAAGCAAGGCCTGCTGCAGCAGCTGGAAGATATCGTGTCGCCCGACTGCGTGCTGGCCTCCAATACCTCGTCCCTGTCGATCACCGCGATTGCTCAGGCATGCCGCCACCCCGAACGCGTGGCGGGCTATCACTTCTTCAATCCCGTCCCCTTGATGAAGGTTGTGGAGGTCATTGACGGCCTGCGCACCCGGTCCGAGGTAGGTGATGCGTTGATGCAGGTCTCGCGCGATATGGGCCATACCCCGGTACGCGCGAAGGACATGCCCGGCTTCATCGTGAACCATGCTGGACGCGGCATGAATATCGAAGGACTGAAGATCGCTCAGGAATGCGTGGCGCCGTTCTACCAGATCGACGCCATCATGCGAGAACAGGCCGGTTTTCGCATGGGGCCGTTCGAGTTGCTGGATCTGACCGCCCTGGATGTGTCCCATCCGGTGATGGAGTCCATTTATCGGCAATTCTATGACGAGCCCCGCTTCCGCCCTTCGCCGATCACGGCGGTGCGCCACGCTGGCAAGCTGTTCGGACGCAAGAGCGGCGAAGGCTTCTATACCTATGTGGATGGCAAGAAGCAGTTACCTGACGAGCCTGCCGCGCCGGTGCTCGAGCAAACGGCCGCTGTCTGGGTAGCGCCTTATCACGCGCAGGGTCGCGAGCGGGCGCAGCATCTGCTTGCTCAGTTGGGGGCGACGGTAGTGCAGGGCGAGCAGCCGCCTGCCGACGCCTTGATACTGTTGACGCCTTACGGCGAGGATGTCGCTACCTTGGTGGCCCGACATGGATTGGATCCGGCCCGCGCCGTGGCCCTGGATACGTTGTTCGGGCTGGAACAGGGGCGCCGCCGCGTGCTGATGTGTTCGGCCGCCACGACGCCTCAATGGCGGGATCAAGCCTGGGCCTTGTTGGCACGGGACGGCACGGCCGTCAGCGTGATCGAAGATTCTGCCGGCTTTGTGGCGCAGCGCCTGGTGGCCACCATCGTGAACATCGCCAGCGACATCGCGCAGCAGCAGATCGCCACGCCCTCGGACATTGACGCCGCTGTGCGCCTGGGCCTGGGCTATCCGCATAATGGCCCTCTGTCCATGGGCGACGCGGTCGGCTCGCGCGACTTGCTGGATGTTTTGCATACTTTGCAGGTCGTGACGGGTGACATGCGCTATCGTGCCAGCCCTTGGCTGCAGCGCCGAGTGCAATTGGGCTTGTCCCTGACGGCCTTGCCGCAATGCCGGGCGCAGTAAAGCAACGGCTTGCAGGCCATGATGTTGGCCTGCTGATATAAAAAAAGCCCGCTTCAGTGAAGCGGGCTTTTTCGTGGGCGCAGCCGATATTACTTGGCCGCGTTGACCATGTGCTGGACAGCAGCGCGAATTTCGTCGTCCGACGCTTGCGACCCGCCTCGGGGAGGCATGGCGCCTACGCCGTGGATGGCCTTCTGAACCATGGTGTCCATGCCGGATTCGATGTAGGGCTTCCAGGCGGCTTGATCGCCGAACTTGGGCGCACCGGCGATGCCGGCAGCGTGGCAGGCGAAGCAGACGGTGTCGTACAGCTTGATGCCGGCGGGATCGACCTTGGCGGTGTCGGCTGCCGCGGCAGCCGCTGGTTTTTCGGTGGCGGGTTCGGCAGCCTTGGGGGCTTCGCTGGCCTTGGCGGCGGTATTTACGTCGGCAGGCTTGTCCTCGGCTTTGGCGTCGGCTCCTGCAGCGCCGGGCGCTTCGGGTTCCTTGAAGTCAGCGCCGGCGGCATTGGCCATGTAGACCACGGCACGGGCCACTTCCACGTCGTCCAGCGAGGGGTTGCCGCCCTTGGGGGGCATGGCGCGGATACCGTGAATGGCGGCGTCCACCAAGGCGGGCTGGCCTTGCTTGATCAGGCCGGCCCAGGCACCTTTGTCGCCGAATTTGGGCGCACCGGCAATGCCGGCGCCGTGACATGCCGTACAGGTTGTTTCATACACTTGCTGGCCGGTTTTCAGTTCCTTGACGGCGTTGGCGTCCACCAGCTTGAAGCCGGCGACAGGCTGAATGCGTTCGGCGATGGCTTCGGGCGACAAGGCGTTGGAGCCGGCACCGCTGCCCATGGTGGCCGTGACCAGATTGACCAGCATGACAATGATCGCGATGGGCACCAGAAATGCCAGAGCCACGGTCACGAGCAATTGTTTAGGGGTTTTGATCATGGCTTGGTGACCCTCGTTGTGTTCTTCGGGTTTTTGTTCCGTGTTGCTCATTATCGGATCCTGCGAGTTCGTACAAGAAAAGACGGGAGGGCCAATAATGGCCGCCAGCGAAGGCTTGCGCCTGCGAATATTCGAGCGTGCGGGCGCGTGTCTTCACACGTACCCGGGTCGCGCAACCACCGATTATAACGAAGTGTGCCGCTCTTGTATTCGCATCTTGCAAAGCCGCTTATGCGTACAGCGGATAGTTGCTGAAAAAAAATCCGATCTCGGGCTACAATAGCGAACTTGGCGACCGTAGTTCAATGGATAGAATTAGAGTTTCCGAAGCTCTCGATACAGGTTCGATTCCTGTCGGTCGCGCCAGAATGCAATAAAAAAGCAGCCTTTAAGGCTGCTTTTTTATTGCCCGCATGCAAGCTTGATGAGCATGGTAAGGTTCGGAGAGCCCACTAATCATTGATCAGCATCATCTCTGCCATGCATAAAAAATACCTGTGGCTGGGCGGAGCGACGGCCTTGGCAGCGCTTGCTTACGCGGCCTTGTCAGGACCGTCCGCTTCTTATATATCTCCGGATGACCAGGCGCTGGTGCTGCGCGGCAAACTTGTTTATGCGCAGAATTGCGCCTCCTGTCACGGGGCGCAATTGGAAGGCCAGCCCGATTGGCGCCGCCGCCTTCCTGACGGCCGTCTGCCGGCCCCCCCACACGACGCCAGTGGACACACCTGGCATCATGCCGACGCCGTACTGCTGGACATCACCCGTAACGGTCTGGTTCCGGGACGCACTGCGCCCCAGGGCTATCGCAGCGACATGCCGGCCTATGCCGGTGTCCTGCCCGATCAGGACATCGTGGCTGTACTGGCCTACATCAAGAGCGTCTGGCCCGAGCAGGAGCGCCAGGCGCAGAAAGAAGTGACGCTGGAGAGCCAGCAGCGGCGCTGAGCAGAAACTGTGCGCTGTCGCTAGTGATGGATGCGGGCTTATCGGCCGCTCAGCTGCGCCGCCAGTCCGGCGGGCAGGCCGGTGTTGGGCTTGAGCGGCGGGCGCGCGAAACTGCCGGCGCAGGCTGTGCCCGCCTGCAGGGCGTACAGGGTCTGGCAATGCCGGACAGCGCTGGAGACGCCATCGACCACGGGTACAGGCAGGGTGCCTTGCAGGCTGCGCGCCAATCCAGCCAGCGGCGCGCCGGCCAGGATGATCACATCGGCACCGTCTTCTTTCACGGCCTGCAGGCACAGACGCTGCAGCGTCTGGCCATGATCCTGCTGGATGCTGCCCACATCGGCCAGGGGTTGGTCCAGGCTGCGTATGCTGGCCAAGCGCGATGTCATTCCGTTGTAGGCCACGCACTCCGCGTACCACGCCTGGATGCGGTTGGAGATGGCAATAATGGAAAAGCGCTGGCCCAGCAGGGCGGCGCTCATGAGCGCTGCTTCTGTCATGCCGACTACGGGCGTGTCCAGCAGCTCTTTCAGTCCCTGCAGACCCGGATCGCCGAATGCGCCCACCACGACGGCATCGTAGGCAGAGGGATGGTCCGTGGCCATGCAGACAGCGGCGTAGGCGCCGATCACGGCTTCCAGCCGGGTTTCGATGTAGGCCACCCCGAAAGGAGCGGTGCGTACCTCCAGGGTCGTGTCGGGGCCGGCGCTGCGCAGGGCTTCGGCCTGGATCAGGTCGGAGACACTATGAGATGTGTTGGGGTTCAGTATCAGTATGTGCATGAGCGATTACCTAGCCGCCGCTTCCAGGCAAGATGGAGCGGCGGCGTGTGGGGCAGGGGGTCAGGCGCTGGCGCCCGGTTGAGGGGAGGCTTGCGCGGCCGGCTGAGTGTCGTGATCGCGGTAGGCGCCGACGGCCACTACGGTAAAGATCAGCCCCACGGCGACATAGACGGCGACGGCCAGACTCGTATCGTATTCATTGAGCAGTGACGTTGCGATGACGGGAGCCAGGGCGCCGCCCACGATGCCGGCGGCCTGGAAGCCAAGCCCGGCGCCGGTGTAACGCACCTGGACCGGAAACATGGACGGCAGAAAGGTCGCCAGTGGCGCCCAGAGGGCGGCGTGGATGAACAGCCCGATCATGGATGCCAGGATGATCAGGTAAGGCTCGTTGGTGTCGACCATGCGGAAAAATACGAAAGACCAGATCGCGCCGGCGATGGCCCCGCCTATCAACAGCCGGCGGGCGCCGATTTTATCGGTCAGCCAGCCAAAGAGCGGTATGCCCACGATCTGCGAGAAGGCGGCCATCATGGCGGCTTCCAGCGCCAGCGACTTGGGCAGTCCGCGCCGGATCAGGTAGACCTGCAGGAACAAGCCGAAAATATAGAAAGCGATGTCGCTGCCGGCGCGCGAGCCGATGGCCACCAGCAGCTTGCCCCAGTGATGGCGCAAGACTTCGCTCAGTGGAGCATGCTCGTGCGCGACTGGCTGGGCCTGCTGCTTTTTCTGGTTTTCCAGGAATTCGGGCGATTCATCCAGCGAGCGGCGGATATAGATGCCCACCACGACCAGCAGGGCGCTGGCCAGAAAGGGGATGCGCCAGCCCCAGGCCAGGAAGTCCTCGTCAGTCACCACGTTGGTGACCAGAGCGAACATGCCGTTGGCCAGCAGAAAGCCGATCGGCGCGGCAACCTGGATCAGGCTGCCCAGAAAACCTTTACGCTTGTGGTTCTGGCCGGCCGTCTCGCTGACCATCAGCGCGGCCCCGCCCCATTCCCCACCCAGTGCAATGCCTTGCAACAGGCGTAGCAGGCACAGCAGCACGGGCGCGCCCAGACCCAGAGTCTGATAGGTTGGCAGCAGGCCGATCAGAAAGGTGGCGCTGCCCATCAGCACCAGGGTGACCATCAGGATGGCCCGCCGGCCGATGCGGTCGCCGAAGTGCCCAAAGATAGCCGCTCCCAGCGGGCGGGCGAGAAAGGCCAGGGCATAGGTGAGCAGGGACAGGATCAGGGCGATCTTGGGGTCTTCCTGGGGAAAGAAAATACTGGGGAAAACCAGCGCGGCAGCCGCGCCGTAGATAAAGTGGTCGTAGAACTCCAGGCTGGTGCCTACCAGTCCGGCGATGGCCACGCGTAGGCGGCTGCTGCGCTTTTTGGATGTCTCGTGCTGCATGTCGTACTCCTCCGGGGTGGTGGCGCCTTTTTAGATCTGCTGTTGGCGGCGCCGGTCGTGTTCGGGATGGGTCTCAGCCTGCGGCCATCCGTGTGTTGGGTTGATGACGCGGCAGGAAACGGCCTTGGCCGGCCTGCCCCAAGAACTGCCCGTCGCGGCACACCACCTGCCCTCGGACCAGCGTGGTGACCGGCCAGCCGGTCACCTCCAGCCCTTCGTAGGGGGTGTAGTCCACGTCGTGATGCAGGTTTTCGTTGCGGATGACCACGCGGCGTTTCGGATCCCACAGCGCGATGTCCGCATCTGCCCCGACGGCGATCGTTCCTTTGCGCGGGTACAGGCCGTACAGTCGGGCGGGGTTGGTGGCGGTCAGCGCCACGAAACGGTGGATGTCGAAGCGGCCGCCCGCGACAGCGCCCGAAAACAGCAAGGGCAGGCGGGTTTCCAGGCCGGGTATGCCGTTGGGAATGTGACGAAAGGGCTGGGCGCGGCCGCCCAGGTACTTGCCGCGGGGGTCGTCGTAGCGGAAAGGGGCGTGGTCGGACGAGAAGACCGAGAACAGCCCGTCGGCCAGGGCGCGCCAGACTTCCTGCTGGCTGCCGGCATCGCGAGGCGGCGGACTACAGACGCATTTGGCGCCCAGGTAGCCGTCCTGGCGCAAGTCGTCGGCTGTCAGATACAGATATTGGGGGCAGGTTTCCCCGTGTACGTCCAGGCCGCGCTGCCGGGCCCAGCGAATCTGCTCGATGGCTTCCGGACCGGAAACATGTACCAGCAAAATGGGCGTGTCTACCAGCTCGGCCAGCGAGATAGCCCGGTGGGCGGCCTCGCGTTCGACCAGCGGCGGGCGCGAGACGGCGTGGTAGTAAGGCTCGGTACGGCCGGCCTGCTCCAGCCGTTCAGTGAGCCAGGCGATGCAGTCGGCATTTTCGGCGTGAATCATGACCAGCGCGCCATTGCCGCGCGCCACGCTCAGCACGTCCAGCATCTGGTGATCATTCAGCTTCAGGTCGTCGTAGGTCATATAGACTTTGAAGGACGTATGACCGGCGCGGATCAGGGCGGGCAGCTCTTGCTGCAGCACCTGCGGGGACGGATCGCTCACGATCAGGTGAAAGCCATAATCCACCACGGCTTTACCGTCGGCCCGCTGGTGATAGTCCTGTACGGCCGCCAGCAGCGACTGGCCTTTCTGCTGGGCGGCAAAGGGGATGACGGTGGTAGTGCCGCCGCAGGCGGCCGAGCGGGTGCCGGTGTAGAAGTCATCGGCCATGCTCATGCCTTCAGGCATAGGTTGGTCCAGATGACAGTGGGCGTCGATTCCGCCCGGCAGCGTCAGCAGGCCGGTCGCGTCGATTTCGTCGCGTCCCGCGGGCAGGTTCAGGGCCAGGGCTTCGATGCGACCGTCACGTATGCCGATGTCGCAGGTAAAGCGATCGTTGGCGGTGGCCACATCGGCATGACGTATGACCAGATCAAAAGAGAGGTCAAGGCTCATGATGCAGGAGTCTCCGAAAGCGATGGGCCGTCCAGCACGATGGACGGCGAGCGGAACGGACGGCCCAACAGGTCTTCCACTTCGGCCGCCAGATCCAGCACGATGTGATCGGCATACAGCGGACCGATGATCTGTAGGCCCGCAGGCAGACCGCGCTCGGCCAGGCCGCAGGGTACGGAGCAGGCTGGCAGATAGGCGTGATTGAACAAAGGGGTGAACACCGCGTGCCCGCGCGGATCGGCCGGACGTCCTTCGATCTGCTCGGGGCTGTTGCGTTCCACCGGCCAGGCCACGCAGGGCGTCGTGGGCGTTAACAACGCGTCTACGCCGGCAAACAGCGTATTCAAGGTGGTGTACAGATGCTTGCGCAACTCCAGCGCGGCAGTGACCTGGATGGCCGGCAAGGACAGTCCAGCCTCGATCTGGGCGGCGATGTCGGGATCGAACTGCGTGCGATCCCGGCGGAACTGCTCGCCATACAGCGTGGCCAGCCCGGCCAGTTGCAGCGGCATCAGGTCGGACTCCTGCACCGGACCGTGCCAGGGCGGGTCGATCAGCTCTACCTGGTGTCCCGCTTCCGCCAGCACGGCGGCCGCTTGTTCTACGCGTCGGGCGACCAAGGGATCCACGGCGAAGCCCAGTCCCAGCCGGGGGCTCAGGGCCAGCTTCAGGCGGCGTGCAGGTGAATGGGGGCGTAGATGCTGCGGGCTCACGCTGTCCGGATCGCGGGCGTCATAGCCCAGCAAATGGTCGAAGGTCCAGGCGATGTCACGCGCGCTGCGCGCCATCAGTCCTATCACGCTGTTGCCGTAGACAGGCTCGGCAAAGCCCGGGCCATGGGCGATCAGGCCGGCGCTGGGCTTGAAGCCCACGACCCCGGCGTGCGCGGCAGGGCGGCGCACCGAGCCGCCGGCGTCGGTACCTATCGCCACGGCGCACAGACCGGCCGCCACGGCCGCGGCCGCGCCGCCTGAGGATCCGCCAGGCGTGCAGGACAGATCACGGGGATTGCGGGTTGCGCCATGAAGCAGATTGCTCGTGTTGCCCTTGCAGGCGAATTCGGAGCAGTTGCTCACTCCGATCAGGGCGGCGCCGGCGGCTCGCAGGCGGGCAACTGCCAGGGCGTCCTGGGGGGCGCGGAACGATTCGAACAGGCGTGAGCCGTTGCTGACGGGCCAGTCCTGCACCCAAAGATTGTCCTTGATGGATACGGGCACGGCCGCCATGGCGGACAGCTCCCGGGTCTGCGGTTGCTCCCAGGCCTGGCGATCCACATGGATCAGCGCATTGAGCAGGGGGTTGACCCGATCCAGGTGTTGCAGGTATTGCCCGGCGATGTCAGCGCGGCTGTAGTTGCCGGCCATCAGGCCGGCATGCAGTTCGGCGGCGCCCAACTGCACCAGCTCGGGAATGTCGATGCGTTCGGTCATAGTGTTCTCCGGCCTCAGACCTGGCTCCACAGCGCGCGGCAGACTTGCTCGGCTTCGGCGCAGATGCGATCCATGTCCACGCGAGTGGGGCGTCCGTCTTCCACCAGGATGTCGCCGTTGACCATGACCAGTTCCACGTCGCGCCCTTGGCCGGTATGAACCAGATTGCCCAGGGGGTTGGTGTGGGGCGTCAGGTGAGGTTTGCGAAAATCGAACATCACCAGATCCGCCGCCTTGCCGGTCTCCAGGCTGCCGATGTCCTGGTCCTGGCCTACGGCTCGAGCGCCGCCCAGTGTCGCCATGTGGAAGGCATGGCTGGGCTGCCAGTCGGCATTGACCCCGCCTTCCTGGACGCGGGCAGTCATCAGCGCCCAGCGCATCAGCTCCACCATGTCGCCATGCTGGGTGTCTGTGGCCAAGGCGATGTTGATGCCTGCCGCCTTGATCTTGTGGATGGGGGCCAGCCGACCGGATGTGGCGTTGCACTTGGGGATGTGGACGGCGTGCGCGCCGGCCTTGGCCATGCGTGCGATGTCGCTGTCCGTGACATAGATGCAATGTCCGCCCATCAGCCTTTCATTGAGCAGTCCGGCGGAGTCCAGCACTTCGGCAGATGTCTTCCCGGTGCGGGCGTGCACGCGCTCGACCTCTACCTTGCTTTGGCCCAGATGGGTGTTGACCCGCAGTCCGCGCTGGCGCGATACCTCGCCCAGTTCACGCAGGAAGTCGTCCGAGCAGGTATCCACGGCATGGGCGGCCAGCTGCACCTTGACCAAGGGATTGGACTGCCAGCGCTCGGCCAGGTCCAGGCCGTCTTGAAGCAGGCGCGAACCGATCCGGGGGCTGTATTCCCAACGGCCTTCGGCCACTTTGGCGAAATCGACGTCATGGATACGCCAGCTTGGCGTCAGGCGCATGCCCAGCTCGGCCATGGCGTCGGTAGTGGCGTCCGCGCAGACGAAGTTGTCGCCGATCAGCGTGGAGCCGAACATCAGCGCTTCCAGTGCACCCAGGCGGGCCAGCACACGAGCCTGATCGGGCGTCACCTGCGTGCCTTTGGGAATGCCGGGCGTGTAGGACGGGGCGAAGCCCAGATCGGCGGCTACGCCGCGCACCATGGTGAGAATGGAGTGGGTGTGCACATTGACGAAACCGGGGGTGATCACCTTGCCCGTGGCGTCGATCTCGCGTGTGCAGCGGGCGCCGTCAGGCAGGGCCTGTCCTATCCACGCAATGCGTCCGTCTCGAATGGCAATAGTGGCCTGACGCAGTTCGGGCTGATCGGGATTGGCGGTCAGCAAGGTGGCGTTGGTGAACGCGATGTCGAACTGAGGGGTGGACATAGAAAGTCTCCAAGGTTGCTTCCAGGCGGCGCTAGGGATGGGCCTGGTGGTTTGTTTTCATCCGTATGTCGACCATTATGATTTTCTTGGTTGCTAAGTCAATATAAATTTGGTCGACCAAATTAATGATTATGGTAAACCATTAGATGAAAAAACGACGTTGGAAGATTTTTGAATCGGGGCGGGCGGGGATGGCCGGACGCACGAAGGCCCCGTCTGTCCAGACGGGGCCTTCGTGAAAACAAGGTGTAGGGGATGGCGCGCGGATGCGCGCGGCGCGGCTAGTAGCCGCTCAGGATGGCATTTAGATCGGGCTGGTCGGCCTGGGTGATGCGTCGTGTCAGGCGCGCCTCGATCTCGTCCAGATGGTGCAGCATGGTGTCGATGGCCGAGCGGGCTTCGCCCTGGCCCAAGGCATTGACGATGGCGCGATGCTCGCCGCAGGCGCAACTGGATTGGGCATGAGGCTCGTACAAGGCGACGAACAACTGGGTGCGCGCCAGCAGGCGCTGCAGAAAGGCTTCCAGTTCCTCATTGCCTAGCATGCGCGCCAGCAGCACGTGGAAGGCGCCTGCCAGGCGGATGGACTCTTCGCGTTCGTTGCGCTGATTTGCGCGCTCTTCCTGGCTTACGTGCTCTTGCAAGCGGGCTATTTCCTCGGTGCTCAGACGCCGGGCCAGCAGCATGAGGATGCCGCTTTCCAGGGCGCGGCGAGCATCGTAGACCGAGTGTATGTCTTCCAGCGACGGCTCAGGCACGAAGGCGCCGCGATTCTGGCGCAGCTCGACTTTCCCCTCTCGTTCCAGACGGGCCAGCACTTTGCGCACGGCTGTGCGCGTGGCATCGAACATATCCGCCAGGCTGCGTTCGCGCAGCGGAGTGCCGGGCCGCAGCTTGCCGTCCAGCAGCGCTCCCGAAATAGAGCGGTACATGCGCGCTTCGTTCTCCGGCAGGGTATCGGCCGTCTCCTGACTGGCGGTGCGAGTGGGTTTCTTGGCGCGGGCGGGGCTGGAAGATGTGTTCACGACAGTCTGAACAGGTTCTGAGGAATGGAGCTGTATTGTAGGGAAGTTCATGGGCTTTGTCGTCCGTTCTATCTGTACTGATCAGCCATGGCATGCATTTTTGGTCGACCATAATTTTATTGTTTGGTCGACTATTTTGTGAGAGCATGGGGCGATCATGATTCATTGAACAATAAGGAGATGTCATGCAGATGGAGCGAGACTTGCTGGGCTATGGCGACAATCCGCCGCATCCACACTGGCCCGATCAGGCCCGGGTGGCGGTGTCGTTCGTGGTCAATCTGGAAGAGGGGGCGGAGTTCGCGCTGGGTGAGGGAGATCACTGCAACGAAGCGGTGTACGAAGTTATTGACCGGATCGAGCGCTTTCCCGATCCTTGCCTGCAGAGTCATTTCGATTACGGCATACGGGCTGGCTGGCACCGCATCATGGCGGTGCTGGAGCGCTATCAGGTGCCGGCCACGGTCAGCGCCTGCGGTCAGGCGGTGGAACGTCTACCTGGGCTCGCCCGTGATGCTGTCGCGCGCGGCCATGAGCTCTCGGCCCATGGCTGGCGCTGGGAAAGCCATGTGGCCATGGACGAGGCAACGGAGCGTCGTTCCATCGCCCGCACCGTGCAGGCCATTACGCAGGCCACGGGGCGGCGTCCTGTGGGCTGGCACACCCGTTCAGCCTCTTCGCCCAATACCCGGCGCCTGTTAATGGAAGAGGGGGGCTTTCTGTATGATAGTGATTTTTATGGAGATGATTTGCCTGTGCTGCTGCGCAACGGCCCGGCGCCCTATGTGCTGGTGCCCTACGCCTTTGATACCAACGACATGCAGTTCCAGCATACGAACCGCTTCGTGCGCGCAGCTGACTTTGCGGGCTATGTGACGGATGCGTTCGATTGGTTATGGGAGGAAGGGCGTAGCCAGCCCAAGATGATGTCCATTGGGCTGCATCTGCGCATGTTGGGGCGTCCCGGGCGCATCGCCGCTCTGGAGCGCATGTTGGAGCACATGGTTCGGCGCGGCGGCGCCTGGTTTGCCCGCCGCGACCAGATCGCGGCGCATTGGGCGGCGCAGTTCGCCGACTCGCCCTATGAGCGCCGCGCGCAGCTGTCCCCGCTTGCGGGCATGGGGGACAGCAGCCCGGCCATGGACATCAGTTCAGCAGATGGGGCCCGGTATCCGATTCGTCGGTCTTGAAACGATGGACGATCTGGGCCAGCCGATGCGCTTCGTTCTGCAATGACTGCGCGGCAGTGGCGGCTTCTTCGACCAGGGCTGCATTTTGTTGCGTGCCCGAGTCCATCTGCGTGACTGCGATATTGACCTGGTCAATGCCGCTGGATTGTTCTTGCGAGGCCGAGGCGATTTCCTTCATCAGCACTGTCACGGACTCGACCGCGTCCAGCAGTTGATTCATGGTGGAGCCTGCTTCAGCGACCTGGCGGCTGCCGCTGCTGACCTCGGCGCTGGAGTTTTCGATCAGGTCCTTGATCTCGCGCGCGGCTTCGGCGCTGCGCTGGGCCAGCGAGCGTACTTCGTTGGCTACCACGGCGAATCCCTTGCCCTGCTCGCCGGCGCGGGCGGCTTCTACGGCGGCATTCAGGGCCAGGATATTGGTCTGGAAGGCGATGCCGTCGATGACGTTGACGATCTCCCCGATACGGCCGGAGCTGGTGGAAATGCGCTCCATGGTATGCACCACATTTGAGACGGCCGAGCCGCCTTGCTGGGCGATGGCCGATGCTTCTTCAGCCAGGGAGCTGGCCTGGCGGGCGTGGTCGGCATTCTGACGCACGGTCGATGCCAGCTGTTCCATGCTGGAGGCGGTTTCCTGCAAGGAGGCGGCCTGCTGTTCTGTTCGGGAAGACAGATCGGTGTTGCCGGCGGCGATCTCGTTGATGCCGACGTGGATTTCCCCCACGCTGTCGCGCACCTGGCCGAAAGCCTGGCGCAAGGCGGCTTTGGACTTGTGCAGGCTGTCGAGCAGGATGTGGACTTCGTTGCGGCTGTTCTGTGGGAAGCCTGGCATGGGGGAGTTGAGCACGCCCTGGCCCAGTTGGCCCATGCCCTCAACGACATGGCGCACGGGACGCAGCGTGCGCGCGGCCGTCACACCCACCAGCAGCGCGATGATCAGGGTGCCGGTCAGCATCATGCCCAGCTGGATCCAGGTTTGTTCGCGATTCTGCGCCAGGAAGTCGTCGGCAGTGCCAAAGCCGTAGACGACCCAGTCCCAATTCTCGATGGTGCGCCAGGCCAGGAAAATGGATTTTCCTTCTATGGTCAGGCGCTCCACGCCCTGGCTTTGCTGGAAGGCGCTTTTGAAAACCTCGAAGTCCTGGGGCGGATTGTCCTGGCTGAGCAAGCGGCCAGGCGTGCCCCAGGCGCCGCCGATACGGGTCCAGTCCTGACCGCCTGACGTCGCCTTGACGATGCTGATGGTGCCGTAGGTCGCCAGTTTGAAGGTCTTGATTTCCTCCAGCAGAGGGGCTACCTGGGCGGTGACATCGATGCGGGTCAGGATGCCGCCATATAACAGGCCGGACTCGTCGCGCAGGGGGTGGGCATAGGTTGCAAACCATTTGCCGGCCTCGTTTTCGATGCTGGCGGCCGGCTCACCCCGGCTCAGCTCGGCCAGTATGGGGTAGTGCTCAGGCAATTTGCCCAGGTCCTGCGGATGCAGGGCCGAGGCGATGCGATACCAGTTGCGTCCGCTGCGGGCCAGGATTTCGGCCTGCAGGCCGGTCACGCTGGCCATCAAATCGTTGCGACCATTGACGATCATGCCGCGCAGGTTCAGCTCGGGGGCGACGCCTGCGTCCTGCTCGATGGCATGGGTATCCATGGGTTCGGGCGTGCCGCCGATATAGCGCAGCAGTACCGGGTACAGGGACTGGTTGCGCTCCATGGCCATGTTGTAGGTCAGTTGCAGAGGGCGATTGAATGCCTCCAGGGAGTCCAGATTGGCGGCACGCACATTGGCGATGGCGACCTGTTGGCCTTGCCAGGCCATGAAGGCGCCGATCAGCGCCATGATCAGAGCGGTGACCAGCGTACATGCCAGGAAGAGCTGTTTGTTCAGGGGCTGGCGGGCCAGCCAGGAGCCGGAGGAAGTGGAGGAGTGTGTCTGCATCGTGGGCTTGGTGATGAAGGGCATGCTGCGCAGGATGCGGGCACGCCCTTTCAATTACGGCCCATGGCCGCCCGCCTATAGACAGTCACATGGATAGTGCTCATAACAAAATGATGACTGTTTATGAGCGATATAAAGGTACGGCCGGAAGCCGAACCGGCTTGTCAGTCCGGTTCGGCACAGATCACGTAGTCGTGGCCGTGGCGCAGTCCGCCTTCGGCCTGGCACAGAGCCAGGGCGCGGCGGCGCAGCGCCTCCACGTGTTCGGACAAGGCCAGGGCCAGGGGGCGGTCGCGCAGACGGCGCAGTCGCTGGGCGCACATATCCAGCTGTCCGTGTACGAAGCGCTCACCGTAGCGTATGCCGAAACGCTGCGCGTCCACGCAGCGGAACCCCGCCAGACGCAGGTGGCGCAGCACCCAGTCCATGGGATATTCACGGTAAGGCCGGTCGCCCGCCAGCAGCAGGCAGGCATCACGCAGGCGGCCGATTTCCACCACCAACTGGCCGGCCGGCTCATCTGCGGAATAGGGCACGTAGGGCTCCAGGCCGATGATGTACAAGCGCCTTCCGGTCAAGGGGCGCAAGCGGGGGAAGAGCAGGTCCTGGGCATAGGGCGCAAAGCCGTCCATGGCCCCCAGCAGATAGTCGGCCAGTACGGTGTCGTAGCACTCGCCGCGCAGCAGCTCGGGGTCGGTCCAGTTGCCGACCACCAGCCGGTCCTGTGAACGCTGGCGTTCGCCCAGTTCCTGCCGGACCTGTTCAGCCATGCCCTGGGCGCCGGTAATGGCCGTCCAACTGTCGGTGGGAAGGGTCAGCAGCCAGTTCATGGAACCGCGACCCGTGCCGGCGTCCAGGACGCGGCCCCAGGGGTGGCCGCCCTGCATGTCGGCCACGACCTGGAACAGGCGGCTGCCTGTGTGAGCGGGCAGTGTGTTCAAAACTCCACCTTGACGCCGGCCATGATGTTGCGGCCCATCAAGGGCGCTTGGCGGGCAATGAAGGAGGTGTGGTTGTAGGCCAGTTTGTCGAGCAAGTTGCTTCCTTTCAGGTACAGGGTGTAGGAGGTCTGCTCCAGCCGCCCGCGGTAGCTGACGCCGGCGCCCAGCAGACCATACGAAGGCGAGCGCTGTTCGAACTCGGCCAGCCTGCTTTGGGCGAAAGTATGGGTGTAATCCACGAAGCCCGACCAGTCACGCCAATCCAGGTCAGCACGCACGCCGACGCGCGCGGCCGGCATGCGCGGCAGGTTACGATCTGGATGAAGCAGTTTACCGCGCACGACATCACCGTACACGCTCACGCTGGCCCAGCGGCGAACCGGGTAGGACACCGTGCCTTCCAGCCCCCAGAACTGGGCATCGTCTTGGCTGTACTGGATCAGGCTGAAGTCTTCGTGCCGGTCCAGCGTGCGGCCGTAGATATAGCCTTTGCTGCGGGAGTAGAACGCGCGTAGATCAAAGCGCAGCTCGCCGGCGTGCTTTTGCAGGCCCAGATCCACATTGCGGCTGGTTTCGCGGCCCAGGTCCGGATCGCCGCGCTCGTAGCTCAGCGTGGCGAAGTGCACGCCGCGGGCATAGAGCTCCTGCGCATTGGGCAAGCGCTGGGAACGCGACACGGACAGGCTGGCGGCATACTGCGGCGCAAAATCCCAGACGGCGCCGGCCGAGAATGAGCCGGCCGTGCCCTTGCGCCGCTCCAGGCGTTGGGAGTCGGGGGTGATGTTCTGCCATTCCTGGCGCGCACCGAACTCGAAGCGCCAGTCTTGCCAGTGCAGGTTTTCCAGTATGAACAAGCCATGACTGCGGCTGCGGGTCTTGGGGATAAAGTCTTCGCTGCCGCCGCGCGACTCGAAATCGGACAAGGCGGTCTGCATGCCGATCACGCCCTGGAAAGGACCCAGGGGGCGGTGCTCCAGTTCCAGCCGACCGTCGTAGCCGCGGTTGCTGAAGCGAGTGCCGTCGATATCGCCGTCCTTTTCGACATGACGGTAATCGGTGATACCGGCGCGCAGCCGGGCGCGCTGGAAGCCGGGCAGCGGGTCGCGCAGCTCGCCACGCAGGTCGATGCGCTCGCTGCGCAGGTGCGCGGTGGCGGAATGCTCATGACCATGGTCATGGTCGTGCCCGTGATCGTGATCGTGCCCGTGATCGTGATCGTGATCGTGATCGTGCCCGTGCCCGCCGCAATGCAGGGTGGCGCCGTGCGGGTGGCAGTCTTCGTATTCGTGGCTGTGGCCAGGCAGGCCGTACGTATCTTCGCGATAGGAATACGCGGCGCCGATGTAGCCGCGCTCGCCGATGAAGGACAGGCCCACGCTGGCCGAATCGCTGCGGGCATTCGAGTCCTTGACGCGGCTGTCGGTCCAGTCGGGAACGCGATAGTCGCGGCTGCGGCGTGATGATCCTTCCACATGCACGGCGACATTGCCTTCGCCAGCGGTCAGCTCGACGGCACCGGCCCGGCCTCGGTCGGCCGTGGAGCCTTGCGCTTGGACGGAGCCTTCGACGCCGTTGTCCGGGATGGTCTGGGGAATCTTGCGGTCCAGCACATTGACCACACCGCCGATGGCGCCGCCGCCGTACAGAAGCGCTGAAGGACCGCGCAGTACTTCCACGCGCTCGGCCAGCCAGGGATCCACGGTCACGGCGTGGTCGGGCGAGATGGCCGAGGCGTCCATCACGTCCGAGCCGTCGCTCAATACTTTGATGCGCGGCGCCGTCTGGCCGCGGATTACCGGGCGGCTGGCGCCGGCGCCGAAGGTGTCCGAATGGATGCCGGATTCGCCGTTCAGCAGTTCTCCCAGTGTGGCGCTGCGGCGCAGATCCAGTTGGGGGCCTTGCAGCACCGTGGAGGGGGCCAGCAGTTCCTGTGGGCTCAGGGACAAGGGACTGGCAGAAATTCGAATGGCGTCGAGCTGCGTGATGGGGGGCTGGTCGGCGGCCTGGGCCAGGGGGGTGAGCACCAGAGCCAGGGCCAAGGACAAAGGACGGGGAACGGGCTGCATGAGATTCCTGAGCGAGATTGTTAAAATGTGATGTTATAACATAACATTTCATATTCGCAGATCAGGCATCCCGAGTATCCACAGGGCAAAAAAAACCGCCCGATGGAGCGGGCGGTTGGGGCGGGGTATCAGTCCTGCTGCAGTTCCGGGGGAACCAGGGCGCGCTCGTAGCGGTGCACGTATTCTTCGAAGGAAACGTCGTCCTGGGCTTCGATTCGCGCCTGCTCTTGCAGCGACAGGGCGGCTTGCTGCTCGTAAGCGGCCTGTTTGGCGGGATCCAGCGCATGTGCGAGCAGGGCGGCATGATGGTCGCGGCTGCGCTGCAAAGAGTAGTCATGAAAGCTCAAGCCGCTGGCGCGCAGGCGGGCCAGCAACTGCGCCGACGGAGTCTGCTCGGGATCGATCAGCTTGCCCAACTGCGCCTGCACGGCTTGCGTGTGGGCCTGCGTGTCCAGAGCTTGATCGAGCAAGGCGGCATAGGGCAGCAGGTCGTGCAGTACGTCGCGGCCCCAGTCCTGCAGGGTGACGTCTTGTTTTTGCTGGTTGACCAGGGTCAGTCCTGGACGGCGGCCTTCCCGTACGACGGTGGCGAAGTTGTTCTTGCTGTCCTGGCAGTAGCCGCCGTCTGGAAAGAAGGGGCTGTCCTCGGCGGCGCAATACAGCAGGAACGTATCCAGAAAGCGACAGGTCTCTTCCGAGATGCCCACTGGCGATTCGGGGTCGATGTCCATGCAGCGTACTTCGATATATTCCACGCCGCGCTGGGCCAGGGCCGTAGCGGGCCGTTCGCAGCGGGCCGTGGTGCGCTTGGGGCGGATGCTGGAATAGTATTCGTTCTCGATCTGCAGAATGTGCGTGTTCAGCTGTATCCATTCGCCGTCGCGGTGCGTGCCCAGTTTTTCGTAATCGGGCCAGGGGGTGACGGCAGCGTGATACATGCGCAGCACGAAGGTATCCAGGTCGTTATAGCAGAGCTGTAATTCAGCCTGGGCTTCTTTGTTGTGATAGCCCAGGTCGCTCATGCGCAGACTGGTCGCCCAGGGCATGGTTAGGGTATCGGCGTCCAGGCGGTCCAGCGTGCTGGGGCGGCCATGCAGAAAGTTCGTGGCCAGCGCGGGAGAGGCACCGAACAGGTACATCAGCAGCCAGGAGTGGCGCGTGAAGTTACGGATCAGGGATAAATAGCCATTGGAGCGCTGGTCTTGCAGGGAGTCGCCGGCAGTGCCCAGCAATGGCCAGATCGAGTCCGGCAGAGAAAAGTTGTAGTGCACCCCCGCAATGCACTGCATGGTCTTGCCATAGCGCTCGGCCAGGCCGCGCCGGTATACATGCTTGAGCATGCCGGTATTGGACGTGCCGTACCAGGCAATGGCAATGTCTTTTTCATCCGGGAGGATGGCGGGCATGGACTGATTCCAGACCATTTCCTGGTCCAGTTTGCCGGCGACGAACGTGTGGATGTCCTGCAGTTCCTGCAGCAGGTCCTCGATCCGGGTGTGGGGGCGGGTGATCAGTTCCAGCAGCCCTTCGGCATAGTCCGTGGTGATGTGTTCATTGGTCAGGGCCGAGCCCACGGCCTGCGGGTGTGGCGTGCTGGCCAGCCGGCCTTGCGCATCCACACGCAGGCCCTCTTTTTCAATACCGCGCAAGATGCCTCGCAAAATGTCGGGATTCTGGTGCAGGGCAAGCTGGCGGTCGTGGCTGGTCGTCATGGTGGTGTTTCCCGTTTTCAGGGTCGGGCGCGTGGTCCGGGGCTGTTCAATAGGCATGTGCCCGATTATAAAGAGTAGTCCGGGCCCGCCTGCTTTAGTTTAGGAGCATACCGTCGGCAGGCTCTGGAGGGCGAGTATAAGGCCGGCGCCTTGGTCCGGCGGCAAAAGCACGAGACAGGATACGGAAATATCATGACCATTATTGGGCGCACACTGACCATCCTGGCAACGGTCCTGGCGCTGGCCGCCTGCAGTCCGGAGTTCAATTGGCGTCAGGTTCAGCTCGAACATACCGGTTTGCCCGCCTTGCTGCCCGGCAAACCCGTCACCAGTCATCGCTCTTTGGACTTCGAGCAGCACGTCCTGGATTTTTATCTGACCACGGCGACGGCCGGCGATCAGATCTATACCGTGGGACACGCTTTGCTGCCGCCTGAGCTGCAGCAGGACGAAGCTGCGCGTATGCGTCTGTACCAGGCTGTGCAGAAGTCCTTGCGTCAGAAATTCCTGCCCTTGGAACAGCAGCCTGGCCAGGCAGAGCCGCCTGTGCCTGCACCGGGCGAGGTCTTTTCCATGGCGCGTGATGTGGGCGGCACGTCCTTGCGCATGCAAGGGGTCGTGCGCGTCGAGCCGCGCTGGCTGGTGGAAGGGTTCGTCATGACGGACTCCGGGAACGCGCCTGAACCCGAGCAGGCAAAGACTTTTTTTGATGGCTTGGCTCGCTCGTCGGATCCCCGCTGATCAGGCGCCGCTCCAGGGCCAGGGTAATGGCCGCCTGCCGGCTGTAGACGCCCAGCTTGGCGTAGGCGTTCTGAAAATGGAAATTGATGGTGCGCTCAGTAATGCCCAGGATGATGCTGATTTCCCAGCTCGTCTTGCCGTGAGCGGCCCAGTTCAGGCAGGACTGCTCGCGTGAAGTTAATTGCGTCACGATAAAGCCATTCCTTGTCAGGTCGTGGTGGATACCGAGGCAATGTAACGAATTTCTACCTTGGGCGGCAGGCAGATGAGAATGAAAATAATGATTTGAATCAAAGCATTGGCTGTTTTTTGTGATTGCTGCGGGCTGTTCTTGGTGGTGTCGCGCTCTTGGGTTTGGACGTCGGAGGGGCACGGTGCTAAACTTTCTGGTCATACGTTTTGCGCCGATTTGCCTGATCCGCTTGCGGGCGCTCCATAAATCCAGCTAAAGAGGTCCTGATGGCCACTGAATCCGTTTCCGGCGCCGATACCGGCGCGTCTCGCCCATCCTGCGGTCTGATCCCCGCCGGCTCTGTGGGCCCCGTCCAATCCGAACTCATTGCATTCGACGAACCACTGCGCTTGAGCAGCGGTCAGGTGCTGCCCGGCTATGAATTGGCCGTGGAAACCTATGGCACGCTGAACGACGAACGCAGCAACGCGGTGCTGGTCTGCCATGCCTTGAACGCTTCGCACCATGTGGCGGGCTATTACGAAGGTGATCCCAAGAGCACCGGCTGGTGGGACAATATGGTGGGTCCCGGCAAGGCCGTGGACACCGACCGCTTCTTTGTCATCGGCGTGAACAATATCGGCTCCTGCTTTGGCTCTACCGGCCCGTCCAGTATCAATCCGGCTACCGGCCAGCCTTGGGGCGCCGAGTTTCCGGTCCTCACGGTCGAGGACTGGGTGCGCGCCCAGGCTCGTCTGGCCGATTACTTCGGCATTCGCAAGTTTGCTGCCGTCATGGGTGGCTCGCTGGGGGGCATGCAGGCGCTCAGTTGGGCCATCAGTTGCCCAGACCGAGTCGAAAACTGCGTGGTCATTGCCAGCTCGCCGCGTCTGTCTGCGCAGAATATCGCTTTCAACGAGGTCGCGCGCAGCGCTATCTTGTCCGACCCTCAGTTCCATGGCGGCGACTACTACGAGCATGGCGTCGTGCCCAAGGCGGGCCTGGCCGTGGCGCGCATGGTCGGCCACATTACGTATCTGTCCGATACCGTCATGGCCGAAAAATTCGGCCGCACGCAGCGTGCGCCGGCCGAGGGCGGCGAATTCCACTACAACTATGGCGTGGAGTTCGAAGTCGAATCCTATTTGCGCTACCAGGGCGAGAAGTTCTCGCGCTATTTCGACGCCAACACTTATCTGATCATTACGCGGGCCTTGGATTATTTCGATCCCTCGCGCCATCACCAGGGCGATCTGGCCAAGGCGCTGG
The DNA here is from genome assembly GCA_023439305.1 of Pseudomonadota bacterium. Classification (GTDB taxonomy): domain Bacteria; phylum Pseudomonadota; class Gammaproteobacteria; order Burkholderiales; family Burkholderiaceae_B; genus Alcaligenes. The sequence goes on along the minus strand of JAEXOO010000014.1, from coordinate 14,313 downwards.
AGCAGGTCCAGGCCAAATTCCTGGTGGTGTCGTTCAGTACGGACTGGCGCTTTTCGCCCGAGCGTTCGCGCGAGATCGTGCAGGCGCTGCTCAAGAACCGACGCCAGGTCACTTATGCCGAGATCGACGCTCCGCATGGGCACGATGCCTTCCTGCTGGAGGACGTCCGCTATCACGCCATCGTGCAGGGCTACTATGATCAGATTGCGTCTTCGCTGGGTTTGCCGGCGCGTCAACGTACCACGGGAGTGCTGGCCTGATGTCCGCTGCTAATCCGCACGCTAACCCTGTTCTGCGCCAGGATCTGCTGCGCATCGCCCAGTGGATCGAGCCCGGCTCGCAGGTCCTGGATCTGGGCTGCAACGATGGCACTTTGCTCGCGCATCTGCGCGATTCGCGCCAGGTGGCGGGCACAGGCGTGGAACTGGATGACAACTCCGTCATTGCTTCGGTACGCCGCGGCGTGCCCGTCATCCAGCAGAACCTGGAAGAGGGGCTGGCGCTGTTCAGCGATCTGCAGTTCGACACGGTCGTGCTCTCCAAGACGCTGCAATCTATGCACCGTACCGAGCACATCCTGCGCGAAATGGCCCGCGTGGCACGCTACGGCATCGTGTCGTTCCCCAATTTCGGCTATTGGCCGCATGGTTGGGCGATTTTGCGTGGGCGCATGCCGGTCACCGGCGAAATGCCTTACCAATGGTATGACACGCCCAACATTCATCTGTGTACCATGAATGACTTCCAGGATCTGGCTCATTCACTGGGGCTGCGCATCACCCATCGCGCGGCCTTCAACGACAAGGCCGAAGTGCGCGTGCTGCCGGGGTGGCGCAGCACCCTGGCTGTTTACCGTTTCGAATCCCCGCATTTTCTTTCCACTCAGCGCTGAGGCTGTCCGTGTCCCGTGTCTATACCAGTCCCCGAGTCCTGCCTCTGCTGATTCTGGGGTTCGCCAGCGGTCTGCCTCTGGCGCTGGTATCGGGCACCCTGCAGGCCTGGGCGACCGTTGAAAATGTGTCTCTGACCGAGATCGGCTTTCTGACGCTGGTCGGCTCCGCGTATACCCTGAAGTTCCTTTGGGCGCCCCTGGTCGACCGATATGCGCCGCCCTTTCTGGGGCGACGCCGCGGTTGGATCCTGGTCACGCAACTGCTGCTGGCGGGCTCAATTGCCGCCATGGGTCTGTTTTCGCCCGCCACCAATTTGACCGGGTTGGCCTTGCTGGCGGTGTGGGTGGCTTTTTTGTCGGCCACGCAGGATATCGCCTTCGATGCCTACAGTACCGATGTCTTGCGCGCGCCCGAGCGCGCGGCCGGCGCAGCGATCAAGGTCATGGGCTACCGGCTGGCCATGATCGCCTCGGGCGGTCTGGCGCTGATCCTGGCCGACCGCTGGCTGGGCTGGTCCAATACGTATTTTCTGATGGGCCTGTTCATGGCGCTGTGCGCGCTGGTCACCTTGGTCGCCCCTGAGCCTGAACTGAACAGCCGGCCGCCGCGCAGTCTGTCCGAAGCCGTCGTCGCGCCTTTGGCCGAGTTCTTCTCCCGGCCGGGCGCCTGGGGCATACTGCTGCTGATCGTACTCTACAAGCTGGGTGATGCCTTTGCCGGCGCCCTCTCCACGACCTTCTTGATCCGTGCGGCGGGTTTCACTCTGTCCGAGGTGGGAACCATCAACAAGGTGTTCGGCCTGGCTGCCACGGTGATAGGAGCGTTGATGGGCGGGGCCATCATGGCGCGTCTGGGCCTGTATCGCGCTCTGATGCTGTTCGGCCTGTTGCAGGCGGTGTCCAATCTGGGCTACTGGCTGATAGCCATTCAGCAAACGCCGTCCATGGTTTTGATGGGCGTGGTGGTCGCACTGGAGAATCTGTGCGGCGGATTGGGCACGGCAGCGTTCGTTGCCTTGATCATGGCACTGTGCAATCGCGGTTATTCAGCCACTCAGTTCGCCCTTCTATCGGCCTTGTCGGCGGTCGGCCGAACCTACCTGGCAGGGCCGTTGACGCCGGTGTTGGTTCAATCGCTGGGTTGGCCTGGTTTTTTCATCTGCACGGTGCTGATCGCCTTGCCGGGATTGCTGATGCTGCGCAGCTACCGGCGCCTTATCAACCAGCTGGACGCCTGACACCATGCTTTTATTAGTGCTCTATATCATTGCCATCACGGCCGAAGCCATGACGGCTGCTCTGGCCGCAGGCCGCCGGGACATGGACTGGGTGGGCGTTTGTACCATCGCCTGCATCACCGCTTTGGGCGGCGGCTCCGTGCGGGATGTGCTGCTTGGTCATTATCCGCTGACCTGGGTGAAGCACCCGGAATACCTGTGGATCACAGCCGGCGCGGCCATACTGACTGCCTTGATCGCGCCCATCATGCGCCGCCTGCACAGCTTGTTCCTGCTGCTGGACGCCATGGGGCTGGTAGTGTTTACCGTCATCGGCTGCCAGATCGCCCTGGAGATGGATCTGCCGATCACGGTGGTGCTGCTGAGCGGTATGATCACCGGCTGCGCCGGCGGTGTGCTGCGCGATATTCTTTGCAATGACATTCCCCTGTTGCTGCGCAAGGAAATGTACGCCAGCGTGTCCATGGTGACCGGCGCCTTGTACCTGGGCGCCATGCATCTGGACCTGAATCCTTACGTGACTTTGCTGGCGCCCATGCTCATCGGTCTGGGCTTTCGCATGCTGGCATTGCATCGAAACTGGCAGATGCCGCGTTTTGTCTATCGCGACGAATGGCGTTGATGGTGATTTTTGACCGAAAAAAACGAAGAAAGACGGCTGTTATTGCTTTTTGATGCTTCGGGGAAATATGGCGCAGGTCATAATAAGGCCTGTTTTATTTTCCGCAGTGGAGGGTCAGGTGGGCGATTCAGTCAAAGGTGGGGTGCTGGGGGTGATGCGGCTGGAGGCGGCATGCGTGCTGGCCCTGAGCGTGGCGGCGTACTCAGATTGGGGTGCGGGTTGGGGCGTGTTCGCCTTGTGTTTTCTAGTGCCGGATCTTGCGCTGCTGGGTTACTTGGCCGGTCCCCGGTTGGGCGCAGCACTCTACAATAGCGCCCACTCTTATGTGGGCGCTTTGTTGTGCCTGGCCGCCGGCGTTCTGGCGTCGGCCCCGGGGATACTGGCGGCAGGGCTGATCTGGACCGCCCATATCGGGTTTGACCGTATGTTGGGTTATGGCCTGAAGTACCAGCGCGGCTTTCGTTTCACACACCTGGGGCTGATCGGGCGCGACTTACATCAATCCCAGCCAGCGCAGCAGCAAGGGCAATAGCGGCATCAGAATGGCGGTCAGAATGCCGTTCAGGCTCATGCCCAGCGCCGAAAAGGCGCCGATGGTTTCGTGAACCTGCAGGGCGCGCGCCGTGCCGATGGCGTGCGCGGTGACGCCCACGGCAAAGCCGCGTGCCTCGGGGCGATCAATGCCCAGCACGTTAAGCAGCGGCCGGGCCACAATGGTGCCTACGATCCCTGTGATGGCGACCGCCACGGCCGCCAGGGAGGCCTGGCCGCCGAAGTGATCGGCCAGCGCCATGGCAATGGGCATGGTGGCTGAACGAGGCGCCAGCGAAATAATGGTTTCCAGCGAAGCGCCCAGCGCCCAGGCAATCATCACCGTGCTGACGATGGCGGTGACTGAACCGATCAGCAGCGCAATACAGACGGGTTTCCATATTTTGCGTAATTGGCGCAGCTGGCTGTAGAGCGGCACGGCCAAGGCCACTGTGGCGGGACCGATCAGAAAGTGGATGAATTTCGCCCCTTCGAAATAGACCGGATAGGGGGTGTTCGTCAGCAGCAGCAAGGTGACGATCACCACGACCGAAGTCAGGATGGGGAGTAGAAACGGGGTGCTGCCGGCCTGGCGGTAGACCCATACAGAGCCTGCATAAACCGAGAAAGTCAGCGCCAGCCACAACAGCGGCGAGCTGGACAGGAAAACCCAGATCTGGAAAAGACCGTCTTTCATTTTTGGTCTTCCTTGTGGTTTTTCAGCAGGCGGTTCAGCACGACGGCCGTCACTACCAAGGTGATCAGCGTGCCGCCCAGGGTGGCGACCAGAAAGGGTTGCCATTCCTTGGCGACATGGTCGAAATACATCATGACGCCGGTGACAGCGGGGATGAACAGCAGCATCAGGTGCTGCAGCATGGAGCCGGCCGTCTGCTCCATGGCGGCTGGCACGCCGCCGCGCACAAAAAACGCCACGGCCAGCAGCAGCATGCCCGCCAGAGGACCCGGCAAGGGTAAGGACAGGGCTTGCACCAGGATTTCGCCCAGCAGCTGGAAGACGAACAGAGCGGTTATCGCGTAGATCATGGAAATTCCGAAAAGGCATGAAAACGCCAGGCTTGGGAGCCTGGCGCGGGATGCTTCATTCTTGAATGAGCGCCTAGTGTGCCATACAAGGCACCCGCTCAGGGGCAGGGTCGCTCATATGGCAAGGCCTATAGTGATGTCATTTCTTGGCGGGCGCCGTCTTGTCGCCGATCCAGGCCTGGAATTCGATCTCCACGTCCACGCCAGCGGCCAACTTGGACTGCACCAGCGAACGGGTGGGGAAATTGCTGCCCAGGCGTTCTTTATAGGTCTTGTTGAATTCGTCGAACAGCGCCATGTCGGAAAGCCAGACATTGGCTTTGACGACCTGGCTCAGATCGGCGCCGGCCAGCGCCAGAGTTTCCTCGATGCGATCCAGGGCGGCGTTGGTCTGGTCCTGGATGCTGCCGCGCACGATCTCCCCTTTTTCGTTGATGGGGATCTGGCCCGACAGAAATAGAAATCCGCCCGCCTGGACGGCGCGGGAGAACGGCATGGGGGAATCGCTGGAATAGCGTTTGATGGCGGTGTTTTCGGCGGCCTGTGCAAGGCCCAGGCCGGCCCCCAGCAAGGCAGCGGCCATCAGGCCGCTGCGGGTCAAGGCAAAGAAACGCATGGAGTTCTCCTTGGTGTCCTGGCTATGAATGGAACGGTCAGTTTGCCATAGCACTTGGATAGCCCGCGTTACTTTTTGTCGGTGTAGGACGATCAGGCGCGATCACCGATCCAGGCCTGGACCTCAATCTCCACATCCACGTTCTTGGCCAGTTTGGCCTGAACCAGGGAGCGGGTGGGCAGCGTGTCGCCAAAACGCTCTGCATAGGCTTTGTTGAAGTCTTCAAACAAGGCCATGTCCGACAGCCATACGGTGGCCTTGACCACGTCGGCCAGGGTGGCGTCGGCCAGTGCCAGGCCTTCGATCAGGCGATCGAACACTGCATGCGTCTGATCCTGGATGGGGCCCCGCACGACCTGTCCTTGGGCGTCGTAAGGGATCTGGCCGGACAGAAACAGAAAGCCGCCTGCGATCGTGGCGCGCGAAAAGGGCAAGGGCAAGGGGCTGGCGATGCGGCGGATGCCGGACATGGTGTTCTCCTGAAAGAAAGCAATAACAAAGAAAGAATCCGGGAGCAGGCAAGGGCAGGTGACGAGGCGCACGACTTGCCTACAATAAGACGTCACTATACAACTTGAATGGATAAGGAGACGTCATGAACGAGGAGTTGTTGCCGCGGCTGGAACGCTTGAGCCAGGCGGCGCTGACGCAGGGCGCACTGTTGCCTGTACAGGCCCAGGAGGTTGTCATCGAAGAGCGCGGCCTGACGTTTTTTGTGCGCTGGGTGTCTACATTGGCAGCCAAGGATGCGGCTAAGGTGTCCATCCCGGGCGGTCCGCGCGATCCCAATTTCAATCCCTTCCTGCCGCCCGATCCAGCCCTGACGATTGGCGATGCCAGCACGACCCACAATATCGTGTTGAACAAATTCGCGGTCTGCCCATTGCATCTGGTGCTGGCGGACAAAGAGTTTTCCGAGCAGCTCAGCCCCTTGCGGCAAAGCGACTTGCGGATTCTGGCGGATTTTTTGCTGGCTCACGGTGGACTGGGCTTCTATAACGGCGGCGGTCCAGCAGGCGCCAGCCAGCGTCACAAACACACGCAATGGGTGCCGCCGGCCGCCGGCAACGGTTCGCTGGGGCTTTATCTGGATGGCCTGCCTGCGCAGGCTGCGCCGGGCAGTAGTCACCGCCATGCGGCCTTGGCCTTCGAGCATTGCTTCATCCGTTTGACGGATACGCAGGATGCGGCCGGTCTGGCCGACAACTTGATGCAGGCGCATCGCCAGGCTTGTGGGCAGTTGGGGCTGGTGCAGGATCAGGAGGGGTTGTTGCCGGCTCACAATATGCTGGTCGGCCAAGGCTGGATGCTCGTGGTGCCGCGTTCTGCTGAGCTGGTGGAAGGGATTTCCATCAATGCCTTGTCGTATGCGGGGTGCATCTATGTGCGCACCCCTGAACAGATCGAGATTGTGCGCAAATGGGGACCCTTGGCGATTCTGGCGCAAGCCGCGTACGCCTGCATTCATGAGTAGTATCGCTCTTGCTACAAACAACAGCCCCGCTTCGGCGGGGCTTCTTATTGCTCGTCGATTGAAATATTTTGAATCAATTTTTACATAAAAATAAACAAAGAGCAGGATTCGAACTGATTAAAGATCGTCAGGAATTATTTTATTGCATTTGATTCGAATCGTTGAGTGATATGGGTAACGCAATGAAACAATGTAATTTTTTATGGAAATAAATTGAAATGTGAAAAAGTCAATTAAAGTAAAAAATAATGAATCGAGATTAATAATTATTAGAATGGTATCCAACTGAGAACAAAACGAAATTGTGTGTCTCCTTTGGTGGATTGCCATGTGTTTCTCATCCGAAGCTCATATTCTGGTTATCGCTCCCGAGCCGGCAGGGGTGGCGGATCTGTTGGCGGCGCTGCGCACAAGCTTTGCGCGCATCAGCTTTGCCTTGGACGCGCAGCAAGGGCTGGCGCGCTGCGAATCTTTGCAGCCTGATTTAGTGCTCAGCGAGTACGACCTGCCGCGCTTGCGCGGGGACTCCTTTATGCGCATGTTGCGCGCCAATCCGCAGACTGCGGCCATTCCGGTGATGTTCCTGTCGACGATGGCCTGCGCAGAAAGCCACCTCCAGGCTTTGCGCAGCGGCGCGCGGGATTTTATTTCCCACAAGACCCATGTGCTGCTGGTGCTGGAGCGCATTCGGCTGCATCTGGGCCTGCGCGAAGTTGAGCAAAATAAACAATTACTGATGCAAGGGCCTGCTTCGCAAGCCTTTGAAGAGAATCTTTCTCCCAATCATCTGGTCGACGCGGCGCAGCAATACATCCGCGACAATCTGTCCGACACCCTGACCGCCGAGAGCCTGGCCGATCTGTTCGGCACGACCGAGCGCCGCATCAATGAGGAATTCAAACAGGCATGCGGCTTGACGGTTCATGACTTCGTGCGCGCGACTCGCATGGCCCATGCCATGACGTTGCTCAGTCAAACAGATCTGGCTGTCACGAGCGTGGCTGCAGAGGCCGGCTACATCAATCCGGCCAACTTCGCCACCTCGTTCCGACAGTACTGCGGTTTCTCTCCTTCTCACTACCGACGGCACTACCGTGCTAATAATTAAATCGTTATTAAATTTAAAAATTAACGGTTGTTGATAATTCCTAGATGAAATTCAAATGAATTTTGATGAAATTCAAAAGTTCAATTTGTAAAAAGGTAAGAGAATAAAACTAGCTGAATCAGAAAGAGTGATTCGGTAAGGCTTTCCAGCTCGACAAATTCAAATTATCGCCAACATGGGGCGAGGGGATTTGTTGCGCCCGAAAAAGGCCGGTGCGCAGCGGCGCAGCGGAAGGGGCGAGGAGGGAGGGCGCATCGCTAATTTTTATTTACAAGCGCAGAGATCATGAACAGAATCTATAAGTCGATTTGGAGTGAGCAGACCGGCACCTTCGTGGCTGTGGCTGAAAACACCAAAGCCCGGGGCAAGCGAGCTGCCGCAACGGCGGGGGGCGAGGCTGCATTCAGCAGCTTGCAAGGCATGAGCTGGAAGCTGGGCGCCGTGTTGCTCGCTTTGCTCAGCGCAGGCCTGCTGGCGCGGCCAGCCGCTGCTCAAGCCGTGGACGGCTGGGATCTGAGCGTCGATGGCGGCACGGCCTTTCATGTGGCTCCGGGGGGCGCATTCGCCCTGACGTCCGGCAGCAATATTGCGCTGACCCAGAATAACGGCGAAGTCACCGTTGCGCTCAATCCGAACTTGGCGGTCGATTCGCTTACCGCGACTGGCGCTATCAAGGGCGCGACCGGCGAATTCACCGGCCAGCTCAGCGCCGGCTCAGCCGCCATCAGCGGCGCCTTGACGGCTAATTCGGCAACAGTGGTCAATCAGTTGACTGCCGGCAGCGTATCTGCGGGCTCGGGGGCTTTTAGTGGCGCGCTGAGCGCGAACACAGCTACCGTGACTGGCGCTGTCAGTTCCGGCAGCGTCTCGACAGGGACGCTCACTGCCACAGGCGCCAGCAGCCTGCACGCGGTCAATGTGAACAACAGCAAGATTTCCGGCCTGGCGGATGCCACGGTCAGCGCGGCCAGTACAGAAGCCGTGTCCGGCAAGGTCCTGTATAACGCTCTGAACTCGGGCAACGGCATGAAGTATTTCCATGCCAATTCCACCAAGGCGGATTCGACGGCGGGCGGTGCAGATGCCGTCGCCATCGGCCCTCAAGCAGCTGCGGCAGGTGAAGCAGCCTTGGCCGCAGGCCTGCAGGCGCAGGCAGCCGGCAAGGAATCCCTTGCGCTGGGCGCGCGCGCCGGAACGGGAAACAGCGTGACCAACGGCGTGGCGGTGGGCAGTGATGCGGGCACGTCCAGCACGGGCGCTGGCCTGGTAGCGGTCGGCAATCAGGCTGGGCAGCAGATCGAGGGCAACAACAACGTGGCAATCGGCAACGAAGCCGGCAAGGCTACCAGTGCGCTCGTTGTGGACAATACGGTGGCCATCGGCAACAAGGCCATGGCCAAGGCGAATAACGCGATCGCGATCGGCAACAGCGCCGATGTGGCGCTGCTGGCCAACAATGGCATTGCCCTGGGTAATGCAGCCGTGATCACGCAGGCTGGTGTTGGCGGAACGGCATTGGGCTCCGGCGCGGTGGTGAGCTCAGTCGCTGGCACGGCGGTGGGTACGGGTGCTGCCGCCTCGGGCAATGGCGCGGCGGCCTTCGGCACAGATGCCCGGGCAAGCGGCGGTTCGTCTCTGGCCGGCGGCAGCGGCGCGCGTGCCGTCGGCGCCAACTCGGTTGCTCTGGGTTCGGGTGCAGTCAGCAATACACAAGGCGGCGTGGCCATTGGCGAAGGCGCGGGCTCCGGTTCCAATTCGCCGGTTGTAGGCAATCGCTTTGGCCATGTGGCCGTAGGGGGGCTGTCGGGACAGAATGTGTCCGGCGGCTACAACGTGGCCATGGGTTACAAGGCCGGCAACAGCGTGACCGGCGACGACACGGTGTCTATTGGCCGCGAGGCAGGCCAGAGCCTGACCGGCGAGCGCACCATCAGCATCGGCTATGGTGCCAACTTCTTGCCCGGGCAGACCGGCGGCGGCGGCGCTATTGTGCCGCCTGTCACGGCCGAACATGCCGTGGCTATCGGCGAGCGTTCGCGCTCGGGAGCGAACAGCTCGGTGGCGCTGGGTTCCAAGGCCACAGTGGCCGACTTCGACATCGGCGGCATCGCCATCGGCAATCAGGCTCTGGTGTACGCGGGCACCGCGACCAACGCTGCAGCTGGCGGCGTGGCGCTGGGCGACAAGGCGCGTGTGACGCACTCCAACAGCGTGGCCATCGGCGCCAATTCGCAATCGGCGGCCACGACCGGCATCGGCTATGGTGCTCCGTCGGGCGCTTTCCTGCCGTCCTCCAGCGTGTCCTTCGGCACGGTGGACGGTGAGCGTCGACTCAGCAATGTGGCGGCCGGCCGTATGGATACGGATGCCGTCAACGTCAGCCAGCTCAAGCAGCTGCACGGCAATCTGGAAACCATTATTGGCGGCGGCTTGCTCTTCGATCCTGCAACGGGCGCCATGACCAAGGCCTCCTTTACCCTGACCGATACGGCAGGGGTTGCACACACCTATGATTCGGTTGGAGCCGCGTTGCATGCGATCGAGGTCGGCGTTGCCGGCTCGATCAATGGCCTGAATGCCGTTACGTATTCCAATGCAGATCGCTCCCTGATTGACTTGGACAGCGTCACCGGCGCGCCTGTACGCGTAACTAATGTGGCGGCGGGCACGGCAGCGGCCGATGCTGTCAACAAGGGGCAGCTCGACAGCCTGGAAGCGTCGCTGATGGACAAGCGCCTGCGCTATGTCAGCGTGAATTCCCCTAACTCCAATCCCAACATCGACAATGATGGCGCCACGGGGTCCGATGCGATCGCTATCGGCCCGATCGCTCGCGCAGGCGGTGACGGCAGCACGGCCATCGGTCTGAATTCGACCGCCGGCGGTCTAACCGACGCCAACTTGACGACCGCGCTGGGCGCACATACCGCTGCGGTGGCCTTGGGCGCTACCGCTGTGGGCGCGGGCGCCACTGCTGAGTCCGAAGGGTCGGTTGCGATGGGGCAGCAGGCACGTGCAGCAGACAATGCCAATTTCTCGGTGGCGATCGGACGCAATTCCGAGGTCATGGGCGATGCCAATGAGGTTGCGCATGGCGGTGTGGCTATTGGCGATACGGCGCGAGTCATCCGCGAGGAAGGGATTGCGCTGGGTCGAAACGCCTATGACGAGGCCTTGCGCGGTACGGCCATCGGCCTGGGCGCGCATGTGACGGCGTCCGGTGTAGACAGCCAGGCGTTGGGCACGCGCGCTACAGCCTCGGGCAGCTCGTCGACCGCACTGGGCGTGAATGCGAACGTAGCAGGCAGCGGTTCGCTGGCCTTGGGCGCCGGCAGCATTACCGCCGGCAATAACGCGGTGGGCGCTGGTTCGGCCTCGACCGCTCAGGGCCACCGTTCGGTGGCGGTGGGTGACAAGGCGAATACCGGCTGGGTCGAAGAGGTCGATCTGGGCAATGGCGGCAAACAGTATGTCTATCATGGAGCCCAAGCGATTGGCGTAGGCGCGGATGCGGATGCGCACGAAGACCGCGCCCTGGCGGTCGGCGCAGGTGCCAAGGCCATGCAGGTCGACGCCTCGGCGCTGGGTTCCAATGCTCAGGCGCTGGCCGTGGCAGCACAAGCCTGGGGCAAGGACGCACGGGCTTCCGGGCAGAACTCGATTGCGGTGGGCAATGGTGCAACAACCGGAGCGACGGCTGCCAACGGCCTGGCTCTGGGCGCAGGCAGCACTGTATCGGCAGCAGGAGCGGTAGCCCTGGGCTCGGGCTCGAGCACGGCGGCGTCCTATACCAGCTCCTTGTCGGCCTATACCAATATCACTAACCAGGAAAGCACGCAGGGCGTGGTGTCGGTGGGCAACGGCACGCAGAATCGCCGCATCACCAACCTGGCCGGCGGTCAGGCGGATACGGACGCGGTCAACGTCGCCCAGTTGAAGAAGCTGGACGATGTGCTGACGACGCGCGGCACAAACTATTCCGGTAATAACTTCAATTCCGGCAATAACGCCACTGCCATTCACAAGAACCTGGGCGAGCGCGTGGAAATCCTGGGCGGCGCAACCACGGCGGGCACATACAGCGGCGCCAACGTGCGCACGCAGGTGCTGAACGGTCAATTGCAGATCCAGCTCGCCGAAACGCCGTACTTCAAGGGTGCCGATATGGGCGGCCAGAAGATCACCAACGTGGCGGCGGGCACGGTGTCCTCGAGCAGCATGGATGCTGTCAACGGTTCCCAGCTTTACCAGGTGGAAAACAAGCCCATCACCTTCCAGGGCAATACCGGCACCACGCCCCGCAAGCTGGGCGAAACGCAGGTGATCAAGGGTTCGCTGGCCAGTACGGCGGCGGCCAATACCAGCAATATCCGCACCAATGTGAATGCGACCGGGGAACTGGAGATTCTGCTGGCCAACAACCTGACGGCCGACAGCCTGACGATCAATAACGGTGGTCCGGTGATCAATGCCGGCGGCATCAATATGGGCGGCAAGCAGATCACCAATCTGGCCGACGGCACGCTGGACAGTGATGCGGTCAATCTGGGCCAATTGAAAGATGTGGAAGCGGTTGCCAATGCCGGCTGGAGCCTGGGTACCAACGGGGATCCTGCGACCAAGGTCATTCCCGGCGGCACGGTGGACTTCTCCAATTCGGATAGCAATATCGTTCTGACGCAGACCGGCACGGACGTCGACCTGAAACTGGCGGATGACCTGACCTTGAACAACGTGACGGTGACCGGCGACACCACGCTGAAAAACGTGAACGTGGGCAATGGCACGCTGGTGGTCAACGACGGCGGCCTGACCGTAAAGAACGGTACGACGGTCAATATGGGCGGCAACAAGATCACCAACGTGGCTGCGGGCACGGATCCGACTGATGCCGTGAATGTCAGCCAGCTCACGACCAGTGAGACCGGCCTGACCGCCAAGGGCATGAACTTCGCGGGCCAGAGCGGTACGGCCGTGCACCGTGATCTGGGCCAGACGCTGAAGGTCGAAGGCAGTAACGCCAACATCACCACCGCAACCGAGGGCGCCGATACGCTGAAGATCGCCTTGAGCGAGAATCTGAGCCTGACCAGCATCACCACCGGCGATACGGTCATGGACACCAGCGGCGTGAAGGTCAAGGGCGCGACCGGCCAGCCGGACGTGGTCCTGGGCAATACGGGCCTGACCATAGGCCAGGTCAGTGTGACCAATACGGGCTTCAAGGCCTTCAATGTGGTGATCAACGACCAGGGCATTAATGCAGGCGGTCAGAAGATCACCAACGTTGCCGCAGGCACCGATCCGACCGATGGGGTCAACGTCAGCCAGCTGACGACCAGTGAAACAGGCCTGACCACCAAAGGCATGAACTTTGCCGGTCAAAGCGGTACGGATGTCCATCGCGACCTGGGTCAGACCCTGAACGTCGTAGGCAGCAACGGCAATCTGTCGACCTCGGCCAACGGCGCGGACACGCTGACCATCGCGCTGAACGACGATCTGAATCTGACCAGCGTCACGACCGGCAACACCAGCATGAGCAACACGGGTGTGACGGTGAAGGGCGCGACCGGCCAGCCGGATGTGGTCATGAACAACATGGGCTTTGCCATCGGCAGCAACATCGCCCTGACCAATGCGGGCCTGCGCGCCGGCACAGTAATCGTGTCTTCCGACACCAACGATATCACCGGCCTGAGCAATCTGGATCTGACCGCAGCGGACTTCGGCACCCGGGGCCGTGCAGCGACCGAAGAGCAGCTGCAGAAGGTGCGCGGCGAGACCCAGGAACTGGCGGACCGCACCGTCAAGTACGACTTGAATGGTGATGGCACGGTCAACAAGGGTCAGGTCACCATGGAAGGAAATACCTCCACGGACGGGGGACGCACCGGCGGTACCGGCATCACCAATGTGGCGCGCGGCGATATCTCGGCCAACAGCACCGACGCGGTCAATGGCAGCCAGATTTCCGATATGGGCGACAGCATCGCTCAGGGCATGGGCGGCGGTTCCACTTTCGTGGACGGCAAGCTGGTGACGGAACTGAACGTAGGCGGCAACACCTACAACAACGTCAATGATGCGCTGGGCGGCCTGGATACCAAGATCGACAACATCGGTCAGGTAGCCAGCGCAGGCTGGAATATCCAGACCAACGGCGATGTGGCTGACAAGGTCGCCCCCGGCAACACCGTGCAGTTCCTGAACGGCGACAACATCGAGATCACCCGCTCGGGCATGGACGTGAAGGTGGCGATGGCACAGGACATCAAGGTTAACAGCGTGGTCGCCAAGTCCGTGACGACCAATGAGCTGAAGATCGAGAACGGTCCGGTCATCAACCAGAACGGCATCGACATGCACGACAAGATCATCAGCAATGTGGCGGATGGCAAGGCGCCCCAGGATGCGGTCAACGTGCGCCAGCTGGGTCAGGCCACGGCCAATATCAACAACCAGATCAACCATCTGGATCGTCGCGTCGATAAGGTGGAAAACCGCGCCAATGCGGGTGTCGCGGCCGCTCTGGCGTCCGCCGGCCTGCCCCAGGCCTACATGCCCGGTAAGAGCATGTTCTCCATGGCGGGCGGCGCCTGGAATGGCGAGAGTGGTTATGCCATGGGCCTGTCCACGGTATCGGACAGCGGCAGCTGGGTCGTCAAGGGCACCGTAGCCGGATCGTCCCGCGGCGATTACGGCGGCTCGGTGGGCGTGGGCTTCCAGTGGTAAGTCGGTAGTGGCGGGGCCCCGCGGCGGAAGCCCCCCGCCCCGGTGGCGGG
>JAEXOO010000001.1 GCA_023439305.1 Pseudomonadota bacterium | reverse complement strand
TTATGGCGGTTGTGGCGGGGCGGGGGGGGGAACGCCCGCGGCCCGTTTGCCGGGCCTGGCCCGGTTTCGCAATTCCGGCGCAAGGGCCTGGAGGTCCGTCCGGAACGGAGAGCAAAAAATGAACAAGACGCTGAAAAACGCAGGCAAAGGCGTGCTGGTGCTGGCTGCCTCGATGATGCTGGCCGCATGCGGCAATCTGAGCAAAGTGGATGACAAGGGCACGACGCAGGAGCCGGTCTGGCCGGATCCTCAAAATGTGACGTTCAAGAATGGTTCCTATCCCAACGTGGACAATCTGCGCATGGTGGGCCAGGGCATGAGCAAGGACCAGTTGTACAACCTGTTGGGCCGGCCCCATTTCAATGAGGGCCTGGTGGGCGTGCGCGAATGGGACTACTGGTTCCATTTCCGCACTCCCCAGGGCGATGTGAGCTGCCAGTACAAGATCCTGTTCGACTCGGACAAGCGCGCCCAGAGCTTCCTGTGGAAAGAGCCGGCCTGCGCGGATTTGCTTAAGACAGGTCAGGCCGCGCCGGCCGTGGCGGCTCAGCGCGATTTCAGCCTGGGAGCGGATGTGCTGTTCGGCTTTGACAGTGCACAGCTCTCGCCCGCCGGGCGTCAGGAAGTGGCACGTATCGCTGGTGAACTCAAGACGCAGCCCTATGGCCGCGTTCAGGTGACGGGGCATACCGACCGGCTGGGTGCAGAGGCTTATAACCAGCGCCTGTCCGAACAGCGCGCCCAGGCTGTCGCGAACGAATTGCGGATGCAAGGTATCGAGGGCGACCGGCTGGCCGTGGTCGGGGCGGGTGAGTCCCAGCCTTTGGTCAGCTGCTCACAATCGCAGCGCAGCGAATTGGTGGCCTGCCTGAAGCCGAATCGACGCGTTGATATTTCGGCGCGGAGCTGATCATGAGCGCCGGGTTCGCGTGGACGCGTTTGCTGGGCATCCTGATGCTGGGGCTGCTTGCCGCTTGCCAGTCTGTCGGAGGCGGTAACCGGGCAGCAGCGGGGGGGGCGGATTTGACTCCGCCCGCCATGCCGGCCGGCTTTGAGGTCGAGGCTCAGGATGGTACGCGCAGTTTTCTGGCGTCGCAGACGCTCATGCCGGCTCCGGCGCCGTCGGTTGATTTTTATGTGGGCATGCCCCAGGCCATGCCAGGCCTGGTGCAGGTGGAAGGCCCCGCCGGGCCCTTGTGGCTCTATCCGCAGGTCATCGTGCAGCGCACGGATCTGACGCGGGTGGCGACGCTGCGAACCCAGGAAGGCCGACATCTTGTGCATTTCCAGCTCAATGCGCTGGGAGCGCGCAAGCTGGCCGAGGTCAGCTCGGGCAGTGTGGGGGCGTTGCTGGTTCTGGTCATGGGCGACAAGGTGGAGCAGGTCGCACGCATCGGGGCGCCCATGAATCAGGGCAGCATTTATTTGGCCGTACCGGATGACGCATCCGCCCAGCAGCTCTTGAGGCGGATTCAAGGTTGAAAAAAACATAAAGCGCCGTGCCGGATCAGCAAGGATGGAGATTATGACGGTGGAGCGGGTTTTTCTGTTGTATGACGATCAGGAGATGCTGCACAAGATCACTTCTGAGTCCGAGCAATGGGGGGTGCGCATCGAGGCTGTAGACACCATGGACGCGTGTCTGGCCGGCGCCTACGCTGAATCGGACCAGAAGGTATTTGCGTTGCGCTTCCAGGCCGACAATGTATTCCTGTACGTCAATCGCCTGCGTGCCGACTTTCCGGCGGCAGGCGTCATGATTATGCGCAAGGACAGCGTGGCCGGTCTGGAGCGCGGTCATCTGCTGCTGGTGGGGGCGGACGCCTGTTTTGACGACACCTCCTTGCCGGTGGAGGTCGTGGCATCCATCCAGGCCTTGCGCCGGCGCGGTCGAGCATTGCGCCAGAGCGTGCAGGCCGCCGTGGCGCAGAGTCCTGCAGGGGGCGAATCGGCCGCAATGAAGTCGAGTCCGGCCTCCACCCCGTTGCGCGATTGGGATTTGCTGGAGAATGGCTGGCGTCTGGCTACTCCCATGGGGCATTCCATCATGTTGACCCGGGGAGAGCGGCGCATTATGCAGGTGCTGTTCGCGGCCTGCCCGGCCACGGTGGAGCGGGATCGCCTGTTTCCTTCGGACAGTGGGCGAGAGGCGGCGGCCCGGTCGGTCGATGTGCTGATAAGCCGGCTCAAACGCAAACTGGCCTCGTTTTCAGAGGATCTGCCGATACGCTCGGTGCGGGGCGAAGGCTACGCCTTCGTGGGCAAGATACAGGCCGGCAGCCAGGAGCTGGCGCGTCTCAGTCTGCATGATGATGCGTCATACGAATGAATTCATCGGCAATGATTTGGCTTTGTATTAATGCTGAATAAGCATGGTGTAGACCATTAAAATTTAAAACTGTATACTTCAGGTCTCTGGTCGTCAGACCAGCATCTCGAGCAGGCCTTCTCCATGTCACCCGTTTCAGGCATGGTTGCGGCCCGTTCATCAACAGGCTGCTGCACAGCAGCCCGGCTTCACCAGGCCGAAACACCCCACCCGACCTTCCTGGTCGCGGAACACTCAGCCGGTCGCCTCTAGGCGCCGGCCAGCAACAGAGCGGCTTGACTCTGGTCCTTTCCAATCCTTAGGGCTTGCAGACCTGCCGCGATGTAAGGCACCTAGCGGTGTGTCTTGCCTCATGCCTTGCTTTTCCACAAGAAAAGCGGTGTCTTGCTGCGTGCGCGTTTTCCTTGTCGGCTTCGGGGGTGTCGGTCCAGATGGGATCAGTGCCGCCCAGCGCGCTCAGGCGGAATCGGCACGCATGCGCGATCCGGCCGCCTCTCCGGCGGACGGCGCGCAGAAGAGGAAGGAAAAAAGACATGCAAGAGGCGGAGTTTTTTCAACTCTCGACGAGCACAGCCTTGCTGCTGCTGGTGGGTTTCTACGGCGCGACGTTCCTGATGTCGTTGCTTATAGGCCAAAAGAAAGAAAACGTGGATGGCTACATGGTCTCCAACAGCGCCGTCGGTTTCGGCCTGTCGGCGGCGAGCATGATCGCCACCTGGATCTGGGCGGCGTCGTTCTACGCCAGCGCCACCTCGGGCTACAAGTATGGCTTGTCCGGCCCCCTGCATTACGGCTTTTGGGGCGCCTTGATGATTCTGTTCATTTATCCCTTTGGACGGCGCTTTCGCAAGCTCGCGCCCCAGGCACATACGCTGGCTGAAGTGGTCCATGCCCGGCATGGCGCATCCAGCCAGATGATCATGGCCGTGTCCAATATCGTGGGCAGCTGCATCAGCCTGATGGTTAACTTCACGGCCGCCGGCGCCTTGGTGTCCGTGCTCAGCCCCCTGTCTTTCATTCAAGGCGTGCTGATCGCCGGGCTGGGCGTGCTGTCCTACACGCTGTGGTCGGGCTTTCGCGCCTCGGTCATGACGGACTTTGCACAGCTGGTTGCCATGATTCTGTCCGCCGTGGTCATTATTCCCTTGATCTTCTACAACGCCGGCGGCACCGAGATGTTGCAGGCCAATATGTGGCGCCTGGACGCAGAGCAGGCCAATTTCTATTCCACCAAGGCCATTTTGGAGCAGGGTGCGCCGTACTTCGTGGCTGTGCTGGCGTATGCCATCGGCAATCAGACCATTGCCCAGCGCCTGTTTGCCGTGCGTGAAGACCTGATCAAGTCCACCTTCCTGACGGCGACCGTGGGCTATGGCGCCGTGGTTATCGGGCTTGGCATGCTGGGTCTGCTGGCCCTGTTCACCGGCTTGCAGCCTGCCGACGGCAATATGAACAACATCATCCCGCAGATGGCCTCGACGTATCTGCCTCCTTTCGGCATTGCGCTGTTCTTCATCCTGGTGGTGGGCTCGTTGTCGTCGACGGCGGATTCAGATCTGGCGGCCCTGTCGGCCATCATGATGACCGACGTCTATGCCAAGAACCTGGCGCGCGGCCGGCCCAATCCTCAGCGCATGCTGTGGTGGGGGCGCGCCACCATGGTCGTGGCGACCATGATAGGCGTGATCTTCGCCAGCCTGCGCCTGGACATCCTGGTGATGCTAGTCTTCGTGGGCGCGCTCTGGGGGGCCATCGTCTTTCCGGTCATCGTCAGTTTTTACTGGAACCGCGTCACCAACAAGGCCTTTACCTGGTCGGTGCTGAGCGCCGTCGTGCTGTTCACTATCGTGCGTTTCGAGCTTATTCCGATTGAAGGCGCCATTGCCGTGTTCTTCGAGATCTGCGCGGCCATTGGCGGCGGCGTTGTTGTGGGCTTGATGGCTTTCGCTTTTTTCCGCAGCAAGGTGGCCATTACGCTGGGCCTGATCGCCACGGCCATCATGCTGCCGTTCTTTGTGGGGGCGTTGCGCGACTATATCGTGCTGACCGGCTCCTTGACGGCTTACGGCGTCAGCGCCGTGGTGTGCACGCTGCTGAGCCTGCGCAGTCAGGAACGGTTTGACTTTTCTGTCCTGGCCGAACGGGTCACATCGTTCCATTACGAAGAGGCCCGCCTGAGCGGCAAGAAAATGCCCGAACATGGCGGCGAGCCGGCCTCGGCCCGCGCCTGAGTCTGATCGATAAGGAGAATTTTATGTGGTTGACGTTTTATGTCCTGGTCTGGCCGGTCATCTCGGCTTTCATCCTGCTGCTTCTGGTGGGTAACCTGGCCCGAGATCTGATTAATGCTCGAAAAAGCGGCAAATCCATGATCTGACGCCCGGCTGCCCGGGCTCAGCCGGGCAACGGATCGAAATCGTAACGGATGGACAACTGGCCTTTTTTGAACTGGACATCCGTTATACGCAAACCATCCAGCTCGCCAGTGGCTTTTACGTGGGTGCCGGCGCACGGGTAGGCGCCCATGCTCTGGATGTGAATCGTGCGCCAGCCGTTTTCCTGTGTCACTGCCAGAACCGGCAAGTTGCGGAAGATAGCGGCGGCGCAGGCGCCTTGCAGCCAGTCCGGATGGGGCAGATTGTCTTCGTCATGGCCTGTAAAGACGACTTTGCATTCACCGGGCCAATGATGCGCCTTTATGGGCTGCCATCCGACATGAGCCAGGATATGCCCGATCAGGTGGCCTGCGGTATGCAGGCGCGTATGGTGCTCCCGCCGACAGGCATCGATGTGCAGGGCCGCCTGGCCCGGTTCGATGGCTGCGCTGACCCAGTGTTGTACCTGACCGCTTGAGTCCTGTGTCACGTGCAGCACCGGTACGCCGGCGATGGTGCCAGTATCGCTGGGCTGGCCGCCGCCTTGAGGATGGAACAAGGTCTGGCTCAAGCGCACCGCGTAGCGCCCGGGGCCGGCAGCGCGGCACTCCATGACCTCGGTTTGGCCGTGCAGGTCGGAAGAGTCCAGATAGAGTTTGTGTGTCATGGTTGCGGGAGGATCGGGAGAAGAATGACGTTTCATTGTAGAAGCGCTGGTTTCCCTTGATAATCGCCAGTGAACGACAATGATTTATTCCTCATGAGCACAAATAAACTGAATGCCTTGATGAGCGATATGGCCGTGTTCGTCAAGGTGGTGGAGACCGGTAGCTTTTCAGAGGCGGCCCGCCAGATGGGCTCCACGCCCTCGGCGGTCAGCCGGGCCGTGGCCAGGCTGGAAAAGGGATTGGGCACCCGGGTGCTTCAGCGCACGACGCGCAAGCTGCGCTTGAGCGACAGCGGGCAGGCGGTGTATGGCCACGCTTGCGAGATGCTGAACTGCGCTCAGGCGGCGCTGGCCGTGTCAGGCCGGTTTCATGACGAGCCGCAAGGGCAGATACGTTTGAGCGTGCCCAAGGCGGTGGGGCGCTTCCTGATCCATCCCCACCTTCCGGACTTTCTGGCTGCATATCCCAAGGTCGATGTCATCATGCGTCTGGATGATCGCTATGTGGATCTGATCGATGATCATCAGGATCTGGCGATCCGGATCACGGATCGTCCGCCGCCAGGCCTGATGGGACGCAGCTTGATGAACATACGGCATGGCGTGTTTGCCAGCCCGGACTACCTGGCGCGCAGGGCGGCGCCTTCGCACCCCCATCAACTGAGCGAGCATAGCTGTATTTATCTGGGTGAAGATCCCAGTGACGCACGCTGGCGTTTCAGTCGGGCGGGGCGTAGTGTCAGTGTGGCGGTGCGCGGGCGGTATGCCGCCAATCATACGGGGGTACGGCTGGATGCTGTCGAGCGGGGGCTGGGCATAGGCAGCCTGCCTGGCTTTGTGGCGGCGTCAGCCCTGAAGGAGGGGCGTATCGTACAGGTGCTGGCGGACTGGGAATTTCGCACGCATTATTGCGGTGCGGCCTGGGCGCTGTATCCGCCGACCCGGCATCTTCCGCCCAAGTTGCGGCTGTTCGTGGAGTTTCTGGCGCGGCGTCTGGCCGACGATGCCGCCGGCCTGACGCGCTAGCCGGGCGCGCTCCTGCACCGCCCGGCGCGTACCCGGCAAGGAAAAGTCAGCGCGCGTCGTGAGAGTGAATCTGCAAGGCTTCCAGAAAGCGCGACACCATATTGTAGGTGGCGATAGTCGCTGTCAGTTCCACCGTGAGCCGTTCATCGAAATGGCGGCGCACTTCCTGAAATACCTCGTCTGCGACTTGCACGTCTTGAGTCATGGCATCGGTGTAGGCCAGTACGGCGCGCTGTGTCGGGCTGAATCGATCAGACTGCTGCCAGTCGGGCAGGGCGTCCAGCTGAGCCTGGCTCATGCCTTCCTTGAGGGCGATGGGGGCGTGCTGATCCGCTTCGTAGGGCGCGCGGTTCAGGATAGCGACGCGCATGATGACCAGTTCGCGCAGGTCCCCGGGCAGGGTGTTGTGGTGGCGTATGCCGGTCAGGTGATTGAGCCAGCCGCTGGCAATGGGCGGGCTGTGCAGCAGCATCTGGTACAGGTGCAGGACGCTGCCGCGCTCGGCGATAATTTTTTCCACCAGGGCGGCGGCATCGGGGGCGGCTAGGTCGGCATAAGGCAAGCGGGCCATGATTCTCCTCGGTATGAAGCCGGCAGGGCCGGCGGATGGCTTAGCGGGGCAGGACGGCGTCTATGGTCTGCACCAGAAGCTGCACAATGCGGCTGATGTCCTCGGGCGTGCAGATGAAAGGCGGGGCGAGCAGGATATGGTCGCCTCGTACTCCGTCGATGGTGCCCCCCATGGGATAGATCATCAGGCCGTTGTCGAAAGCTCGTTTTTTCAGTTTGGCATGTGTTTTCAGGCCGGGGTCCAGCACCTGCTTGCTGGTCTTATCCTGAACCAGTTCCACGCCCACGAACAGGCCGCGTCCGCGGATGTCGCCCACATTGGGGTGGCTGTCGAGCGCGGCATGCAGCTCTGCGCGCAACTGCTCGCCGCGGTCGCGCACGTTTGCCAGCAGTCCGTCCTGTTCGATGGCACGTTGCACCGCCAAGGCGCCCGCGCAGGCGGTGGCGTGGCCCATATAGGTATGACCATGCTGGAAGAAGCCCGAACCGTTCACAATGGCCTGATAGATCCGGTCACTGGCGATCATGGCACCGATGGGCTGGTACCCGGCGCCCAAGCCCTTGGCCACGGCCAGAATGTCGGGGGTGACGCCATCCTCTTCGCAGGCAAACAGGTAGCCGGTGCGACCCATGCCGGACATCACTTCATCCAGGATCAGCAGCACGCCGTGGCGATCGCAGACTTCGCGGATCTTGCGCAGATAGCCGCCGACTGGCGCCAGCGCGCCGGCGGTGGCGCCCACCACGGTTTCGGCGACAAAGGCGGCGACATTTTGCGGGCCCAGTTTCTGGAGGGTGTCTTCCAGCTCCTGGGCCAGGCGGTCGGCATACTGCTCGGCGCTTTCGTCGGCGCCTTGATCACGATAGGGATAGCAGGGCGAGACATGGTGCGCCTGCGCCAGCAGGGGCAGGAAGGGCTTGCGGCGCCATTCATTGCCGCCGATGGCCAGCGCGCCCAACGTGTTGCCGTGATAGCTCTGGCGCCGGGCGATGAAGATGCGGCGCTCGGGCTGGCCGGTTTCGACAAAATACTGGCGCGCCAGTTTCAAGCTGGCTTCCACGGCTTCCGAGCCGCCGGACAGGAAGTAGACGTGATTCAGGTCGCCAGGAGCGCGCTCGGCCAGAAAGTCAGCCAGCTCTTCGGCGGCCTGGCTGGTGAAGAACGACGTGTGGGCGTATGCAATCTCGTCCAGTTGCTGCTTGATGGCCTGGATGACGGCTGGGTGGCTGTGCCCCAGGCAGGAGACAGCCGCGCCGCCGCTGGCGTCGATGTAGCGCTTGCCCTCACGATCGATGATGGCGATGCCATCGCCTTTGACAGCATAGGGAAGCGTCTGTTTGGGGTTGCGATGAAACACGTGAGTCATGGCGCGGATCCGTGAAAGAGTGGTGCGACGGAAACTTGTTTTCAACAAGTGTTGATTAAATAATAATACTTTCAACGAATAAATCATCATCAGGGATGAAAAATGGCTGGATAAAGCCCTGTGCTGTTGCCCTTTTGCCGCTTTTGCGCACGATATACTTTATGAATCGCTTTCTGCCCCGTCTGTCCATGACTACCCTGAGCACCCTGACGCAACGCATCCAGGCCGAATTCGCGGCCATGTCGCCCCAGTTCCAGGTGGGGGCGCGCTACGTGCTGGACCACGCCGAGCAAGTGCCTTTGCTGTCCATGCGCCAGATCGCGCTTCAGGCGGGCGTGCAGCCGGCGACCTTGTTGCGCTTGGCGCAGTCCCTGGGCTATGACGGATGGGGAGATTTCAAGGCCGTGTTCACCCAGGCAATTCACGGTCAGGGCAGCCGCCGCTATGCCGAGCAGGCCAGGGCGGTGGTACGTAACCGGCATAATCCGGATCGTTTCGACCAGACCGTGTCGGCGCAGATGGATAATCTGGCCGCCTTGCGGGACCAGAATCAGGAACGGCTGCCGGCGGCGGTGGAGTTGCTCAGCCGCGCCCGGCGGGTGTATGTGGCGGGTTTCCGGGCATCGTTCGCGCCGGCCTTCGCTTTTCATTACCAATACCGTCTGTTCCGGCCTTCGGTAGTCTTGCTGCGCGGCGATGCCGGTACGCTGGAAATGGAACTGCGCGCCCTGGAAAAAGACGACGTGCTGGTCTTGTTCGGCTTTGCCCCTTATTCTCAGGAAGGCGTGCTGGCGCATAGTGCGGCACGATCCGCCGGTGCGCGCCTGCTGGCCATCTGCGACAGTCTGCTTGCCCCTATTGCGCTGGAGGCCGACAGCACATTATTGTTTGGGACCGACGTGCCCTCCTTCTTTCCCTCGGGCGTGGCTGCTCAGGCTCTGGTGGAAGTGCTGGTGGAACACGTGCTGGCCAAGGCCGGGCGCAAGGCCGTCAGCGGCGTTGAGCTGGCCGAAAATCAATTGCACCAATCCGGTGCCTACTGGAAATAGAAACGATGGCTAAGTTGTCTTTCCTGGAATTGAGCGGTGGCCCCAAAGAAATCGGCCACTCCCTGGGACGTTTCGGAGCACCGGCCGCCCATGCCTATCTGATCCATTCGTCATTCTGGGACGGGGTCATGCAATGGAAGGGCAGTGAGCAGGCGCGCCAGATGGCCGAGCACACCGAACGCTATTTCCCCCGCATCTGGACCGAGCTGCAAGGGTTGGCGCTGGGGTTGGAGCTGCCCTTTGAAGACGTGCTGCTCTGGAATTGTCGGGGCGACCTGTGGGCCATGGCGCCTGACGGCTGTACAACGGTGCAGATGCCAAGCCAAGGCCAGCCGCGCATTGTCCACAACGAAGACGGCGATCCAGGTTTTGCTGGGTCGTGCGGCGTGGCCAAGTTCATTCCCGACAGTGGCATGTCCTTCGTTTCTTTTGTCTACCCGGCTTCGCTGCCGGGACATACCTTCGCTGTGACGCAGGCGGGGCTGGCCATGACTGTCAACAATGTGCGCGCCCGTCAGGTGCAGGCCGGCGTTCCGCGTATGGTCCTGACCCGCGCCATGCTGGATCAGCCCGACCTCGACCAGGCGGTGGCGGTGCTGCGCGATCATCCGCGCGCCGGCGGCTTTCATCTCAGTCTGGCCCAGCGCGGGGACGCGCGTCTGCTCAGTGTGGAGTTCAGCTCTCAGGCCGTGTCGGTCGCTACGATCACGCACAACAGCTTGCATGCCAACCATGCGGTGCACGAGTCCATGCGAGGTTTCGAGCAGCGCATCACGCGTTCGTCCGAATTGCGCCAGGAACGGGGCGAGCAGTTGCTGCAGCAAGCCGGCCCGGATCTGGATCCGCTGGCGGTGCTGTCCGATCAGCATCATGCGCAATTTCCGATCTGGCGTTGCGCGCCCGATGACAGTGACGCCGAAAACACTCTGGCCACAGCCGATATCCAGATCGGCAGTCAATCGCTGAAGTGGCAGGTTTACGAAGAGCCTACAGGCGAGCCGACCTTCCGCTTCGCGGACATCACCCGCATCGATCAGATCTGACTGTTGAAGCGGCCTTCACGTTCTGAAGGCCGCTTTTTTTCATTTCTGTTGTTCCCGCTTGGGCTGCCAGAGCACGTCTGAGCGGCCGGCGTGACGATTCAGGCTGCGTGCCAGTACGAACATTAGGTCGGACAGGCGGTTCAGGTACAGGCGCGGACCGTCTTGCGGCAGGGTTTCCGACGGCACGGCCACCACGCTGCGTTCGGCCCGGCGGGCAACGCAGCGCACAATGTGGGCGCAGGCGGCGGCGGGGCTGCCGCCGGGCAGGATGAATTCCTGCAATTGGCCCAGCGGTTCGTTGTAGTGGCGCAGGGCCTGGTCCAGACGCTCTACATGGGCGGCGGCAATGACCTGATGGCCGGGAATGCACAGCTCGGCGCCCATGTCGAACAGATCGTGCTGGATGTCGGACAGCAGCGAGTCGATGTCGGCTGGCAGCTCCAGCGTGCGCAGCACGCCGATCTGGCTGTTGAGCTCGTCCACGTCGCCCAGTGCATGGATCAGGGGGGCGCTCTTGGGCAGGCGGCTGCCGTCGCCCAGGCCGGTGGTGCCGTCGTCGCCGGTGCGAGTACTGATGATGGAAAGTCGGATGGACATGGTGGCGGACTACGCGTCAACAGAGGAGGGACGGCCTTGGGCCAGACGCTGCAGGGCCTCGCCTGTCACGCGCGCCACTCGCCAGTCATGCAGAATCTGCGCGCCCTGGTGCTCGTAGAAGTCGATGGCGTTCTTGTTCCAGTCCAGCACTACCCACTCGAAGCGGCCGCAGCCTTGTTCCACGGCCAGTTGGGCCAGGTGGCGCAGCACGGCGGCGCCCAGGCCTTGCTTGCGGTGCGCGGGGTCTATGTACAGGTCTTCCAGGTAGATGCCGCGGCGATCCAGAAAACTGGAGTAGTTATAGAACCACATGATGTAGGAGATCGGCGTATCCGGCTGGTCTTGTGGTGTGATGACCAGGCAGTAGGCGCTGGGTTCGTCGGCAAAGAAGCTGTTGCGCAGCGATTCGGGGGTGGCGCTGAAAATGTGTTCCAGTTTCTCGAAGGCGGCCAGGTCGCGCATCAGGCCCAGAATGCCGGGGATGTCGGCGGGACGGGCGGGACGCAAGGTGTACCCTTTGATAAATTCACTCATGCTTTTGCAATAGTTTGGCGTTATGCTTGATTGGAAACAGGCGGTGTCGCCGCCTGGTAACAGGCATTATGGGCCATTTGTCCGGCCCTGCCCAATTTGCAGGAGTTTGCTATGACTTGGACTACTCAACGCGGCGCAATGCTGGCGGGGGCCCTGGGTCTGGCCGCAGTGTCGGCGTATGTGGTGGTGGCGCAGGCGCAAGAGGCCAGCGCATCGGGAGAGGTGCGGCGGGTGGATGCCGCTGCCGGAAAAATCACGCTCAAGCACGGCGCTATCGACGCCTTGCAGCTGCCCGCCATGACTTTGGTCTACAAAATTGATCCCGCTTTGCTGGCCAGCATCAAGCCGGGCGACAAAGTGAAGTTCACCGCGCAGCGCGACGGCGGCGACTACGTCGTGACCAAAATCGAAAAGTCTTGACTCCGTCAGACGAAAAAAACCTGCAAGAGTAATGCCAGTGAGTTAGGTGCTGACTGGCATTTTTTGCGCTTTCAGATTATTTGCAGATGTTCAATGCAGAACAGGTTTCTATAGACGCCGGTCAAGGCTCTGTCTGTACGGCGCAGGCTGACCACTTGCCGGCGCTGCGCGCCGGTTCCCTTGTCGGGCCACGTTGACGGGCGTGTCGTGAACTCCGGCGGGTCGCTCGCCCCCCAGGCG